>NZ_JOAP01000020.1 GCF_000720475.1 Streptomyces aureocirculatus | reverse complement strand
AGGGGGCGGCCCGCGCCTACGTCCCGCCGAGCACCCCGCAGGAGCAGCAGCTCTGCGACCTGGTCGCCCAGGTGCTCAAGGTCGAACGGGTCGGCATGACCGATGACTTCTTCGACCTTGGCGGCGAATCCCTGACCGCCACCAGTCTCGCCAGCAGGATCGGCAAGACGTTCGGCGTCACGGTGACCATCCGGGCGATCTTCGAAGCGGGCGACATCGACGAGCTGGCACGCACGGTGAAGAACGCGTCCGCCAGCAGCCGCCCCAAGCTGCGCAGGGTCGACCGCAGCGCCTTGGAGTGACCGGAACGCCATGGGCCCAACCGGGACCACCCCGGCGGGCGCCTCGGCGTCACCCGGGACTGCCCCCGCGTGACACCGCCCAGCGGTCGCGCGTGAGCTTCTTCCACGCCGTCGTACCGATCCGCCCGGTGCTCCCTACGTCGATGCCCCCGTGCGGGGTGATGGTCCTCGCGGGAGCGCCCGGCGCGGCGACGACCCGCAGATGAGGGGCGAGGACCGCGGGGTTCCTGGTGTCGGTGTAGGTGTTGCGCCACACCACGGCGACCGTCGCGGACTCGCCGCGCCCGAGCCTCACCGGGTGCGGGCCGGGGTCGGGCACGCCGGTGGTGATCTGTTCCGTGCCCTTCAGGGGCCGTACGTCGAGGGGTTCGCGGTCGCCGTCGAGCGCCCGCAGGTCCGGGTAGCCGTCGAGGCGGTAGGTGCCGGTGCCGCAGTGTGTCGCCGTCACCGTCATCGCGCGCAGGCCCATGGCCGCGTCGACGGGGCCGGGTTCGACCAGAAGGCCGGACCTGCCGGAGCAGTCGCGGGACGCCTCCGCCGGTCGGTCGGGGATCTCGGCAGCGGCCGACGGGACACCGTACCGGGGCGCGCCGGAGTCCAGGTCGTCCGGTTCCAGTTTGTCCGGGGTGACCTCGAAGGAGGGGGTCGTCGGCCCGGCGGACGGGGGCAGGCCGCCCTGGCCCGCCACCCGCGTCGCGGGGCCGCCGGCGTCGTCCCTGCCGGACCCGCCCGACCCGCACCCGGCGGCGAGCAGGACGAGGGCGCAGAGGGCGACGGCGTGGCGCGGCGCGAGAGGAGTCACGCCGGGATCATGCCATGCGCGCCCGCACACCCGTTCGCGTCCGTGGCGGCACGCCTTGAACGGGCGGCCGTTCCGGTCAGGTGAGCGCCGGGATGATCTCCGCGCCGTAGGCGTCGATGACGGCCTCCCGCGCGTCGTGCATGGCGTACAGGGCGAACTGGTCCACGCCGAGGTCCTTGAGGGTGCGCAGCTTGTCGATGTGCGCGGCGGCGGGCCCGAGCAGACAGAAGCGGTCCACGATCTCGTCGGGCACGAAGGCGGTGTCGGGGTTCCCTGCGCGCCCGTGGTGCCGGTAGTCGTAGCCCGCACGCTGCTTGATGTACGCGGTGAGCGCCTCCGGGACCATCGCGGAGTGCTCACCGTACTTGGTGACGAGGTCGGCGACGTGGTTGCCGACCATCCCGCCGAACCACCGGCACTGCTCGCGGGCGTGGTCCAGATCGGCGCCGACGTAGGCGGGCGCCGCCACGCAGACGGTGACGGCCGACGGGTCGCGTCCCGCGTCGGCGGCGGCAGCGCGCACCGCCTTGACCATCCACTCCGTCAGATAGGGGTCCGCGAGCTGGAGGATGAACCCGTCGGCCTTCTGCCCGGCGAGCGCGAGGGCCTTCGGGCCGTACGCGGCCATCCACACCGGCAGCCTGCCGTCCCGCACCCAGGGGATGCGCAGGCGCTGCCCGTCGACGTCGGCCTCCCGGCCCTCGGCGAGGTCGCGTACTGCGTCGATGCACTCGCCGAGGCGCGCCAGGGTGTTCGGGCGGCGGCCCGCGACACGCATCGCGGAGTCGCCGCGGCCGATGCCGCACACGGTGCGGTTGCCGTACATGTCGTTGAGCGTGGCGAAGGTGGAGGCGGTGACCTCCCAGGTCCTGGTGCCCGGGTTGGTCACCATGGGTCCGACCGTGAGGTGGTCGGTGTGCTCCAGGATCCGGCTGTAGATCACGAACGGTTCCTGCCACAGGACCGCCGAGTCGAAGGTCCAGCCGTAGCGGAAGCCGCTGCGCTCCGCGCGCCGCATCAGGCCGACCACCTCGGAGGCGGGCGGGTCGGTCTGCAGGACGAGTCCGAAATCCACGAGGGGACCTCCTTGCTCGATGGCGGTGAGGGCCTGACCCAGGTGCGAGGCCTAGGGCGTGTCCGATGGGTCGGCCACGCCCTAGTCCAGGTACTGGCAGGTGGCGCGCGGGGTGTAGACGCCGTGACCGGCTCGCCCGGTGAACTCCCGCCCCTCGACGACGAGTTCACCGCGCGAGAGGACGGTCTCGACGCGGCCGGTGACCTGTCTGCCCTCGTACGCCGAGTAGTCGACGTTCATGTGGTGGGTCTCGGCGGAGATCACCTGGGTCGCGGCGGGGTCGTAGACGACGACGTCGGCGTCCGCGCCCGGCGCGATCGTGCCCTTCTTCGGGTAGAGGCCGAACATGCGGGCCGGCGTCGCGCAGGCGATCTCGATCCAGCGGCGGCGGCTGATGCGCCCGTCGACGACGGCCTGGTGCAGCAGGTCCATGCGGTTCTCGACCCCGGGCAGACCGTTGGGGATCTTGGAGAAGTCGCCGCGGCCCAGCTCCTTCTGGCCCGTGAAGCAGAACGGGCAGTGGTCGGTGGAGACGACCTGGAGGTCGTTGGAGCGCAGGCCGCGCCACAGCGCCGCCTGGTGCTCGCGGGGCCGCAGCGGTGTCGAGCACACGTACTTGGCGCCCTCGAAGTCCGGCTCGGCGAGGTTGTCGGTGGACAGGAACAGATACTGCGGGCAGGTCTCGCCGAAGACGGGCAGCCCCTTGTCCCGCGCGGCCGCGAGCTCCGCGACGGCCTCCTCGGCGGAGACGTGCACGACGTACAGCGGGGCGCCCGCGACCCGGGCGAGCTGGATCGCGCGATGCGTGGCCTCGGCCTCCAGGAGGACCTTCCTGACCTCGCCGTGGTGGCGGGGGTCGGTCTCGCCGCGCCGCAGGGCCTGTTCCACGAGGACGTCGATCGCGATGCCGTTCTCGGCGTGCATCATGATCAGTCCGCCGTTGTCGGCGGAGCGCTGCATGGCCCGCAGGATCTGCCCGTCGTCGCTGTAGAAGACGCCCGGGTAGGCCATGAACAGCTTGAAGGAGGTGATGCCCTCCTCCACGAGCAGGTCCATCTCCTTCAGCGTCCGGTCGTTGACGTCGGAGAGGATCATGTGGAAGGCGTAGTCGATCGCGCACTTGCCGTCGGCCTTGGCGTGCCAGGCGTCCAGACCCGAGCGCAGGGACCGGCCCACGGTCTGCACGGCGAAGTCGACGATGGTGGTGGTGCCGCCCCAGGCGGCGGCGCGCGTGCCGGTCTCGAAGGAGTCCGACGCGAAGGTGCCGCCGAACGGGAGCTCCATGTGCGTGTGGGCGTCGACTCCGCCCGGGACGACGTACTTCTCGCTCGCGTCGATGACGCGGTCCGCGGTCCAGGCCGCCGCGGCCTCGGTGCCGCGCGCGGCGAGCGCCGCGATCCTGCCGTCCTCGATCAGCACGTCGGCGTGCAGTTCCTCGGCGGCGGTGACGACGAGCCCGCCGCGGATCAGGGTGCGGGTACTCATGGTGATGCGCTCCCTAGGTGATACGTGTACGTACGCGGATGCTCTCTAGGCGTCCCGCAGGGCGTGTTCGAGGATCGCGGCGCCTTCCTCGGCTTCGGTGACCGTCAGCGAGAGCGGCGGTGCGATGCGCAGCACACTGGTGCTGTGCCCGCCGCCCTTGCCGATGAGCAGGCCGCCCTCGCGGGCCGCTTCGAGCACGGCGGCGGCCGCCTGCGGGTTCGCCTCGTCCGTGCCGGGCCTGACGAGTTCGATGCCGATCATCAGGCCGCGGCCGCGCACCTCGTGCACGAAGGGCACTTGCGCGCAGACGGCTCGCAGCCGCTCGATGAGCAGGCCGCCGACGCGTCGGGCGTTGCCCTGCAGATCGTGCTCCAGGAGGTACGTGAGGTTGGCGAGCCCCGCGGCCATCGTCACCGGTGAGCCGCCGAACGTGGAGATGGAGTTGGCGTCGAGGCTGTTCATGATCTCCGCGCGGCCGACGACACCGCCGATCGACATGCCGTTGCCGATGCCCTTGGCGAACGTGAGCAGGTCCGGCGGGCCCGACGCGCCGTGTGCCTGCCAGCCCCAGAAGTGGTCGCCGGTGCGGCCCCAGCCGGTCTGCACCTCGTCTGCGATCCACAGGACGCCGTGCTCGGCGAGGACGTCACGGAACGCGGCGTACAGGCCGTCGGGGGGCGAGGTGAAGCCGCCGACGCCCTGGACCGGCTCGGCGATCAGCGCGGCGACGCCCCGCGCCTGGCCGAGCATGTCCCGCAGATCCGCGACGCACGCCTCGATGAACTCGGCGTCGCTCAAGGCGGCGTAGGGCCCCCGGGTGCGGACGCCGCCGTGGACGTACAGCGTCTGCAACGGCGACAGGCTCGTGGGTGACCAGGTCTGGTTGCCGGTGATGCCGACCGCGGTGAAGGAGCGGCCGTGGTAGCTGTTGCGCATCGCCAGGATCTGGTTGGAGCGGCGGTGCGCGGTCGCGAGCAGCAGGGCCGTGTCGTTCGCCTCGGTGCCCGACGTCGTGAAGAACACGCGCGCGTCCGGGATGCCGGAGAGCGTGGCGACGCGCTCGGCGAGATCGACCATGGGGCGGTTCAGATAGAGCGTCGAGCTGTGGATGATCCGCCCCGCCTGGTCGGCCACGGCCTTGGTGACCTCGGGCAGTGCGTGGGCCGTCATGGTGGTGAGGATGCCGCCGAAGAAGTCCAGATAGCGGCGGCCCTCGGCGTCCCAGACGTGCCTGCCCTCGCCGTGGGTGAGTTCGAGCGGCGTGTCGTAGTACAGCGCGAGCCAGTCCGGCAGGACGGCCCGGTGTCGGCTGTGCAGGTCCTTCACGGTGTGACCAGCCCTTCGTACGCGTCCGGGCGGCGGTCCCGGTAGAACGCCCACTGTTCGCGGACCTCGTCGACCAGGCCGAAGTCGAGATCGCGCACGACGAGTTCCTCCGCCTTGTCGCTCGCCGGTTCGCCGACGAACTGCCCGCGCGGGTCCACGAAGTAACTCGTGCCGTAGAAGTCGTTGTCGCCGTACTCCTCCTGGCCGACGCGGTTGATCGCCGCCACGAAGTACTCGTTGGCGACGGCCGCCGCGGGCTGCTCCAGCTTCCACAGGTGGGCGGAGAGGCCGCGCGAGGTCGCGGAGGGGTTGTAGACGAGCTGGGCGCCGTTCAGGCCGAGCTGGCGCCAGCCCTCGGGGAAGTGCCGGTCGTAGCAGATGTAGACGCCGACGCGGCCGACGGCGGTGTCGAAGACGGGCCAGCCCACGTTGCCGGGGCGGAAGTAGAACTTCTCCCAGAATCCCTTGACTTGGGGGATGTGATGCTTGCGGTACTTCCCCAGACATCTGCCGTCGGCGTCGATGACGGCCGCGGTGTTGTAGTAGAAGCCGGACTGCTCGACCTCGAAGACGGGCACGACGATCACCATGCCGGTCTCCCGGGCGAGGTCCCGCATCCGGCGTACGGTGGGCCCGTCCGGCACCGGCTCCGCCCAGCGGTAGTGCTCGTTCTCCTGGACCTGGCAGAAGTAGGGAGCGTTGAAGACCTCTTGGAAGCCGATGACCTTCGCGCCCTGCCGAGCGGCTTCGCGGGCGTGCTCCTCATGCTTGGCGATCATGGATTCGGTGTCGCCGGTCCAGGTCGCCTGGACCAGTGCGGCGCGTACGACGTTGACCATGAGCTGCTCCTTCGACGGGACGTCAGAGAGCCTCTACGCCCGTAGACTTCGTGCGTAGACAGACGAACGTAAGCCCCATCGACGGCCTTGCCAAGACCATCGTCACATCACGGCACAGTCGATCATGTTTCGCACCCGGGCGGGTGAGGAACGGGCCCCCGGGGGCGTTCCGGGAGCCTTCCCGTCAGGTGGTGTACCCCGCGACACGCAGGGCGTGCACCAGGTCCCAATGGTGTTCGTCCGACGTCCCCTTGGCGCTCGCCAGGAGCAGCGGGATGAGCCGGGGCGGGTCGGTGTGGGCGCAGGCCGCGACGTCCTCGGCGGTGCGCACGCGTACGTACGCGTCGAGCAGCGCCCTGGCCTCGCGGACCCGGCCCGCGTCGCCGAGCGCGATCAGGGACTCGGCGATCTCCGGGGCGGGTCTGGCCACGCCCTGGCGCAGCAGCTTGCGGCAGTCCTCGGCGCGGCCCGCCCCCGCGAGCGCGTCGGCGACGGCGACGAGCTGGTCGGGCGGCAGCGAGGCGGCCTCCCACAGCAGGGTCGACCAGTCGGCGCCGAGTCCCGCGTGGTGCAGTTCCTCGGCGAACAGCGGCAGCCGCGCCGCGGGCCACCCCGCCGCCTCCACAAGCACCCCGTGCGCCTCCCCGCTGCGCCCCTCGCCACGCAGCCGGATCAGCGCCTCGACTGCGTCGGCGGTGACGCGTTCGTCGGTGGCGCGTTCGCCGGTGGCGCCTTCGTGGGTGGTGCCTCCGTGGGTGCCGCCTCCGTCCGTGCCGCCTCCGTCCGTGCCGCCTTCGTCCGTGACGCCTTCGTCGGTGACGGCGGGCCGGTCGCCCGGCGCCGGGCGCCGGGGATCGTCGGCGGCCGTACCGTCGGGCCGCGCGTAGCGCACGCCTCTTGGCGTGCGGGCGGGGCCCGTCTGCTCGCCCTCCGGCGCGGGCACGACCGTTCCGGCCTCGTCGTCCGCCGCGACGACGAGTCCCGCGAAGCGGGCGCCTCGGGCGCCTCGGTCACCGCGGTCGCCGCGAGGGCGGCGGCGGGAGCCGGGTTGACGCGGGACGCGGGGGGTTCGCGAGGGCCCCGGGGTGGGGGCCGGGGACGAGTCGGAGCCGGAACCGGCCGTGGCCGTTCCGGCGGGCGTCACGGCGGTAGTGGCCTCGTGCCGCTCCGAAGCGCCACGGGCATCGAAGACGGGCCTCTCGGCGTCGTACCCGTCCTGGGCCCCCGGGGAGTCGTGCGTGCCGTACGCGCGGCTGTCGTGCCCGCCGTGGAGGCCGTGGGCGTCCGGCGTACCGTACGCGCCGTCGGGGCCGTGTGTGTCCGTCATGCCGTACGCGCCTTCGGGGCCCCGCTCGCCGCCCTGCCCGTCGGCGCCCCCCGCACCGTATGCACCGTACGAATCCCGCACGCCGTACACACCGTGCGTCTCGTACGCCCCGTACGCCCCGTACGCGTCGTTCAAGTCATCCGCGGCCGCGTGCTCATCGGCCGGGGCCAGGGCCGGGCCGCCCGAGCCGCCCGGGCCGCTCCCGGCCTCGGGCCCGGGCTGCCCGAACTCCACCCACTGGGGCGCCCGCACCCGGTCGAGCCGCTCCATGCGGGCCTGGAGTTCGGCGCAGCGGGCGACGGCACGCTCATGGTCGTCGCGTACCCACGCCAGGTCCAGGTGGATGCGTTCCACCTCGTCGTCCGTGGCGGCGACGGCAAGGGCGCGAGCGAGTTCCTGCTGGCGCTCCTGGGCGAACCGCTGCTCCTGGAGCATCAGGTCGAGCCGGTCGCTCAGGAGCTCCCTGCCGCCGGGCCCGCGGTCGTACGCGGCGACGGACGCCGCGTGCAGCGTGCGCGCCCGCACGGTCTCCTGCTGCACCGCGCCCACGCCGATGGCGGCCGCGAGGTCGTGCAGCAGCGCCTGCACCACGTCCCAGGGCGGCACCTCGGCGCCCTCCAGGCAGGCCCGCATACCGTCCGGGTCACGGGACCAGAACACCCCGCACCACCCGTCGTCCTGATCGAGCCGCGCCAGGAGCTGATTCAGGTACTTCGCGAACTCACGGACCTGGTCCGGGAGTTGTCCCACTGCCATCGTCAGGCACCGCCCCCTGGGAGACTGGAAGTCTGCCGGTCCGGAAGATAACACCAGACGCGTTACGGGACGGCCGCACGCGGTTTTCCAAAGGCTCTGTTAATTACTTGGACGTGCGCCGAGAAGCGTGGCTAGTCTGCGCACATGTCCAGTCCTGAGGCGAGCAGACGCTAGCCACCGGCGTGCCGGTGGCCGCCACCTGATGCCGCCGCGGGGCTGCCGTGCTGTCCGCACCCGCCCGCGTCGACCCCCGCGCCACCGGATCGCCACAGTGCCGTAGTCACGGACTGCCCTCTTCTTCTCCCTTTCCTTCCTTTCCTCACCCGCGCGCGGCCACCGCCGTACGACCCGCGCCGCCCGGTGCCGCTCCGTGCTGCCCAGCGCCGCCCGGTGCTGCCCGGTGCTGCCCGGTGCTGCCCGGTGCTGCCAGGTGCCGTCCGCGGGTGAGTCGATCCACGATGTGGTTGCGGAGTCTCGCTGTGCCATTCGTCCTGTATCTGCTCGCTCTCGCCGTGTTCGCCCAGGGCACGTCCGAGTTCATGCTGTCCGGCCTGGTGTCGGACATCGCCGCCGACATGGCGGTGTCGGTCCCGGCCGCCGGGGCACTGACCTCGGCCTTCGCCATCGGAATGATCGTCGGGGCGCCCCTGCTCGCGGCCCTTGGCCTGCGCCGGCAGCGCCGCCGCGCGCTCCTCGGCTTTCTGGCCGCGTTCCTGCTCGCCCATGTGGTGGGCGCCCTGACGACCAGCTTCGGGGTGCTGCTCGCCACCCGCGTCGCCGGCGCCCTCGCCAACGCCGGATTCCTGGCCGTCGCGCTCACCACGGCGACCGCCCTGGTACCGCCGGACGCCAAGGGCCGGGCCACCTCGGTCCTGCTCGGCGGCACCACCCTCGCCTGCGTCGCGGGCGTCCCTGGCGGTGCGCTGCTCGGCCAACTGTGGGGCTGGCGCGCCGCGTTCTGGGCGGTGGCGCTGATCACGCTGCCCGCACTCGTCGCCGTCGCCCGCGCCCTACCGGCGGACACCCCCGCCGCCGGAGCCGTACCGGCAAAAGGCCCCGCCCCCGCCCCCGCGCACCTGCGGGCCCGTACGGAACTGCGGGCCCTGCGTACGCCCCGGCTCCTGGTCACCCTGCTGCTCGGGGCCCTCGTCAACGGCGCGACCTTCTGCGTCTTCACCTACCTGGAACCGCTGGCGACGCATGTCACCGGCATCGGTGACGCGTGGGTCCCCGTGCTCCTCGCCCTGTTCGGGCTCGGCTCCTCGGTCGGGGTGGCGCTCGGCGGGCGCCTCGCCGACAGCCGTCCGGTGCCGTTGCTTGTGGGCGGCACGGTCGCGCTGCTCGCCGGGTGGGTGGTGTTCGCCCTCATGGCGGGGAACCCGGTGGCTGTGGTCGTGTGCGTCTTCGTCCAGGGCGCGCTGTCGTTCGCCGTCGGCTCCACCCTGATCTCCCAGGCGATGTACGCGGCCGCGCGGGCACCGACGCTCGCGGGCGGTTTCGCCACCGCCGCCTTGAACCTCGGCGCGGCCCTCGGGCCGTGGGCGGGCGGCCGGGCGATCACCGGGGGCCTCGGCTACCGCTCGCCGCTGTGGGTCGGCGCCCTCCTGGTGACGCTGGCGCTGGTCACGGCGGGCACGGCGTGGGTGGCCGGGGGCCGACGCGGCCGCGCCGAGGGCAGGAAGGAGGCCTCCCCGGCCGCCTGAGGGTCAGGCCCGGCAGCCGCACGCCGTCATCCGGGAAGGCGTCACACGGGAACCGGAACCGGCGTGCACTGCTGGGCCACCTCGTCCATCGAGAGGCCGAGGGCGCCCGCTAGCGCGGCGACGGTGAAGAAGGCGGGGGTGGGTGCCCGGCCCGTCTCGATCTTCCGCAGCGTCTCCGCCGAGATTCCGGCGGTCGCGGCGACCTCCACCATGCTGCGCTCGCCGCGCGCGGCCCGCAGCAGCCGGCCGAGCCGCTCGCCGCGTTCATGCTCTTGGGGGGTAAGGGGGGTGCGCACCATGAGCCCATGCTACCCCAACACCCATTCAAATACCGGTATAGTAATTGGCGTGGTCGAGCTCACCCGCGGGCCCCGCGGGAGGCCCGTCCCGATCTAGCCCCGCGCCTTGGACTTCTCCGAGTCCTCGGCGGGGAAGAAGATCGTGCTCAGCAGGTAACGGTTGCGCTCCGGTGAGGGCTCGTTGGCGATCCGCCGCGCGACCACGTCGGTCATCTCGCGGGTCAGGTCCGCGACTTCCTCGGGGCTCAGCCATATGGTGCGCTGGCGGTAGCCCACCGCGTCCTCGGCCGGGTGCGCGCCCGGCCGGTCGAGGTAGGCGTTGAACTCGGCGATCAGGGTGGCCATGATCACGGCGAAAAGCTGCCGGTGCCCCTCGGGCGGCACGGCGGCCGCGGCGGCCGTACCCTCCTCGATCGGTGCCTCGCTCATGCGGAAACGTCGCTCGACGGCGCCGCGCACCCGCCGCTCCTCCTCGACCTCCAGCAGACCGTGGTCGGCAAGCAGGCTCACATGGCGGTAGAGAGTGGCCTTCGACGCGTCGGGCAGCAACGCGCACAACTGCGAGGTGGTCAGCCTCCGGCCGCCGGACATGGCGTGCATGATGCGCAACCGCAGGGGATGCAGGAGCAGTTCGAGCGAGTCCATGAGTATACGATCTCACAAGTGACACCGCTCTCACGGAGCGTGTCCGAGCCAGTCTTCCAGCGCCGGTGAAACCGTCCTCACGGCCGTCGGGACGGGCCGCCGCCGGGGCGTCGTCCCCCGCCCCGGAAGACCCGCGCCGCCCCACATCGGGACGGCGCGGACCTCCTCTTCCGTCGCGGGTAGCTACGGCTGCGGCCGCACCACCATCGCCGATCCGCCGCCCCTGCGTTCCTTCTCGGCCGCGGCTCGCCACTTGCCTCCCGGCAGCCGCTCCACACCAGTCGCAGCCCCGATCTCCGGGTTCTGCTTGAAGGAGTGGCCGATTGCCTCCAGACGGCGCTGCTCACCGCTGTCCCACAGGCCCGGTTCGAGCTCCGTCCGGGCGGCGTTGCGCTGGCTCGCGCGCGGCTCCGCGATCGCGTCGACCAGTGACAGGTCCCGGTCCAGGTAGCCGGTCAGGGTCTGTAGCACGGTGGTGATGATGGTCGCGCCACCGGGCGAGCCGAGCGCGACGACCGGCCGGTCGTTCTTGTCGAGCACGATGGTCGGCGCGAGCGACGAACGAGGCCGCTTCCCCGGGCCCGGCAGGTTCGGGTCGTGCACGGCCGGGTTGGCCGGCGCGAAGGAGAAGTCGGTCAGTTCGTTGTTGAGCAGGAAGCCACGCCCCGGGACGGTGATGCCGCTGCCGCCCGTCTGCTCGATGGTGAGGGTGTACGCGACGACGTTGCCCCACTTGTCGGCCACCGTCAGATGTGTGGTGTTCTCCCCCTCGTACGTGGTCGGGGCCGCCCTGCCGCCGTCGGCGCACGGCGCGGGGCGGCGCGGGTCGCCGGGCGCGAGCGGGCTCTTGAGCACCTTGTCGTCCTTGATCAGGCATTCGCGCGCGTCCGCGAACCGCTGCGAGAGGAGCCCCTTCCTCGGCACGTTCTCGAAGGCGGGGTCGCCCACCCAGCGCCCGCGGTCGGCGAACGCGATCCGGCTCGCCTCGATGAAGCGGTGCAGATAGCGGGCCTTCGACGCCTTGGAGAGGTCGGTGCGCTCCAGGATGTTCAGCGCCTCACCGACGGTGGTGCCGCCGGACGACGACGGCGCCATGGAGTAGACGCCGAGCCCGCGATAGGACGTCCTCGTGGGGGTGCGGCGCTCGACCCGGTAGTCGCGCAGGTCCTTCATGGAGAGGTCGCCGGGGCGGGCGGTGCGCCCGGAGTCCGGGTCCACGGGCGGCTTGTTCACGGTGCGGACCACGTCGCGCCCGAGTGGGCCGTGGTAGAGCGCGTCGACGCCCTCGTCCCCCAGCTCCTCGTACGTGCGGGCGAGGTCGGGGTTCTTGAACGTCGAGCCGACCACGGGCAGCTTCCCGCCGGGCAGGAAGAGGCGGGCGGTGGCGGGGAAGTCCGCGAACCGCGCGCGGTTGGACTTCGTCTGGTCGCGGAACGTCTCATCGACCTTGAAGCCCTTCCTCGCGAGCCGTTCGGCGGGTTTCAGGAGCGTGCCGAGGCGCTTGCTCCCCCAGGAGTCGAGCGCCTCCTGCCAGGTGGCGGGCGTGCCGGGGGTGCCGACGCCCAGGCCGCTCGTCACCGCTTGCGCGAACGGGATGGGCCTGCCGTCCTCCAGGAACAGCTTGGAGTCCGCGGTGCGCGGCGCGGTCTCGCGGCCGTCGAGGGTGCGCACTCTGCGGGACTCGGCGTCGTAGTACACGAAGTACCCGCCACCGCCGACCCCCGCCGAGTACGGCTCGGTCACCCCGAGTGCGGCCGCCGTGGCGACCGCCGCGTCCACGGCGTTGCCGCCCTTCCTCAGGACCTCGATGCCGGCGGCGGAGGCGTCCGGGTCGACGCTCGCCACCGCCCCGCCGTGGCCCGTGGCCACCGGCGTCTTCTCCGGGCTCGTCGCCCTCGTCATGGCCTGCTCGGGGTTGGTGCCCGATTGCGCTGTGCGCGAAGGCGAAGGGGGCGCGGCCGCACCGACCGTCATCAATGCCCCTCCGACCGCCCATAGCGTGAGATTGCGTACGACACCATGACGCATTCGTACCTCCAGTCAACAGCCGTCTGCGCAGGGTAACTTCGTGCACTCTGCCCCGCCACGGGCACATCGAACGTGGCTCCGAATGGCCGCTAGCATGCGCCCCCATGACTGAAGAGGTGCGCCTTCTCGCCGCCTGCCTGCTCGCCGCCGTCCTCGGTGCCGCGCTCGGCTGGTACTTCCGTACGTATCTGTGGAAGCGCAGACTCCGGCGCAAGCAGGCCTTCTTCGGCCTGCCGGACAACGCCGAGTCCCTGCTCGTCGTCAATCGCGAAGGGAGCAATCCGGAGCTCACGGTTTCGCGGCACGACGTCTTCTCGCTCCTGGAGCTGGCCCCGCTGATCAAGGAGTGCGGCGCGCACTCCCATCTGATCGCCCACGACGCGGTCCAGCAGGGCATCGGCGAGCGCACTGAGTTCTGCGTCGGCAATCCGGCGATCCACCGCCGCATGGCCGCGCACATGCACACGCTGCTTCCCGGGGTGCGCGTGAACGCCGACCCGGAGCCCGGCCCCGACCGGGGCGCCTTCCAGATCGGCAGCGAGCGCTACCGCATGGACGGAGGCAGCAGCGAGTACGTCATCCTGGCGCGCCTGACCGCCGGGCAGACGCCGGACACCCGTCCCGTCTTCCTCTTCTGCGGCCAGCGCGCGATCGCCAATCAGGCGGCGACCCGCTATCTGGCACGTCACCACGAGCGCCTCGCCCGCAAGCACGGCAGCGGCTCCTTCGTGCTGCTCCTGAAGGTGGTGAACTCGCAGGCGTACGGTCCCGACGTGGTCGAGCTCGTCGACGACGTGACCCGTACCGCCCAGGAGCCGATCCCGGCACCGCCGCAGCAGCGCACCTCGCACCGCGCCAAGTGACCACACACCAACGTCACGTATACCGCCAATGCCGCTAATGTGACGTAGTCGGCAATTTCCGGGCGCCGGGCAACCCGAACGGACCGTCCGCACTCTCTCTCCGGGCAGGCAGTGAACATTCGCACGGAGGTACGTTTCCTTGAGGTCCCGCAGGTCCCTGAGCTCGTCGAGCCACCGCTCCCTACGCCCCCGCCACGCCGCCGTAGCGGGCGTCGCGGTCCTTGCGGCGACCCTGTCCGCCTGCTCCGACGGCGATTCCGGCGGTGACTCCAAGGCCGCCGAGAAGCCGAAGGTCTCCGTGAACCTCACCGGCGAGAAGGCCAAGGCGGGCGTCCCTGTCACCGTGCGGCTCGCCACCGAGGACGCGCGCCTGAAGGACGTCACGGTCGCCGACGCCGAGGGCACGAAGCTGGCCGGCAAGGTGGCCGCCGACGGCCGCACCTGGACCTCCGCGCGCAAGGCGGCCCCGGGCACGAGCTACAGCGTGCGGGCCGTCACCGACAAGGGCGGCGAGGCGAAGCGGTCCTTCAGGACGGCCGCGCCCGAGCAGGTCAACAAGGTCACCATCACGCCGGGCAGCAATCTCAAGACCGTCGGCGTCGGCCAGCCGCTCTCGATCGTCTTCGACCACCCGGTCACGAACAAGGCCGAGGTGGAGAAGCACCTCAAGGTCAGCACGTCGAACAACACCACGGGCTCCTGGGGCTGGATCAAGAACTACGACGGCAAGGACCGCGTGGACTGGCGCCCCAAGGAGTACTGGAAGTCCGGCACGAAGGTGCGCCTCGACGCCGAGCTGAACGGCATCGACTCGGGCGATGGGGGCGGCTGGTTCGTACGCGACTACGACACCGCGGTCACCGTCGGCCGCAACCAGGTCGTCAAGGTCGACCTGGACAGCAAGACGGCGACGCTGACGCGGGACGGCAGGACGGTCAGGACGGTGCCGATGTCCGCGGGCACGCCGGGCGGCGAGAAGGCCTCCTGGGGCGGCACGTCGGTCCTGATGTCCAAGGAGGGCACGATCAACATGCGCTCCGAGACCGTCGGCCTCGGCGACAGCTACGACAAGATGGTCGACTACTCGATGCGGCTGACCTGGTCGGGCATGTACGCCCACGCGGCGCCCTGGAACGCCGCCTTCTTCGGTAACACCAACCACAGCTCCGGCTGCGTCGGTATGAGCACCTCCAACGCCTCCTGGATGTACGGCCAGGTCCAGGTCGGCGACCCGTTCGAGGTCTCCGGCTCCGGCTCCAAGGGCGTCCCGGACCCGGGCAACGGCTACGGCGAGTGGAACCTGTCGTGGGCGGACTGGCAGGGCAAGAGCGCGGTGCGCTGAGGCCGCGGACCCACGGCGGGAAACTCAAGCACTCAACTATCGTTACCGGTACGTAACTTACTGACGGGTTACCGGAGGTAAGCCCGCGCGGTTACCGTCGGGTCACTTTGCACTGGCACGAGTGAGGAGTGACCCGTGGGAACAGAGCGCAGAGGTCTGCGTACGACTGCCGTGACCGCGGCGTCGGCGACACTTGTCGCCGGCGCCGCGTTCGGCCTCACCCCCACCGCACAGGCGGCGCCCGCTGCCGCCACCGCAGGCGGGGTCCGCTTCGTGGACATCGCCGGGGACGGCGGCACGAAGCTGGCAGCCAACGTCGTCACCCCCGCGGGCGCCGGGAGCGGCGCGAGATACCCGGTCATCGTGCTGCCCACCAGTTGGGCCGTGCCGCAGATCGAATACCTCGCGCAGGCCAAGAAGCTCGCGGCGACCGGCTATGTCGTGGTCAGCTACAACTCCCGCGGCTTCTGGCAGTCCGGCGGCGAGATCGAGGTCGGCGGCCCCGAGGACATCGCCGACGCCTCCAAGGTCATCGACTGGGCTTTGGAGAACACCCCCGCGGACCCCGGCAGGGTCGGCATGGCGGGCGTCAGCTACGGCGCGGGCATCAGCCTCCTGGCCGCCGCGCACGACAAGCGCGTCAAGGCGGTGGGCGCCCTCAGCGGCTGGGGCGACCTCGTCGACTCCATCTACAGCGGCCGCACCCAGCACGTCCAGGCGGGCGCGCTGCTCGGCGGCGCCGGGCAGCTCACCGGCCGCCCGAGCGCCGAGCTCCGAACGATCCTGAAGGACTTCCTCGGCTCCCGACTCGACAAGGAACCCGAGATGCTCGCGTGGGGCGCCAAGCGCTCCCCCGCGACCTATCTGGACCGCCTCAACAAGAACGGCGCCGCGATCCTGCTCGCCAACGCCTGGGGCGACACCATCTTCCCGCCCAACCAGTACGCGAGCTTCTACGAGAAGCTGACGGGACCCAAGCGCCTGGAGTTCCGCCCCGGCGACCACGCCACGTCGGAGGCGACCGGACTGCTCGGCCTGCCCAACGACACCTGGACGAACACGCGGCGCTGGTTCGACCGCTACCTCAAGGGCGAGCGCAACGGCATCGACCAGGAGCAGCCGGTCCAGCTCAAGTCGCGCTCCACGGGCGGCTACGAGGGCTACCCGGACTGGAAGTCGGTCGGCGCGACCAGCAGGAAGATCGACCTCGCGGGCGGCACGACCGTGCATACGAACGTCGACTCCGGCGCCAACGGCGGCACCGTGCTGCTCTCCAACGCCCTCGACCAGTTCCTGAAGCTGCCGCCGGTGGCGTCGATCCCGCTGCTGCCGCGCCGCTACGCGGCCGTGTGGCAGTCGGAGCGGGCCGCGCGGGCGGAGCGGGTGCGGGGCACGGCGAAGCTGCACACCACGCTCACCAGCACCAAGGAGAGCGGAACCCTCGTCGCCCACCTCTACGACGTGGGCCCGCTCGGCCTCGGCAAGCTGGTCAGCAACGCGCCGTACACCTTCCACGGCAAGACTCCCGGCCAGCCGTTCGCCGTCGACCTGGAGCTGTTCTCCACGGCCTACGACGTCCCGGCGGGGCACCGGCTCGCCCTGGTCGTCGACACGGTCGACCCGCTCTACGCCGAGCACAACCCGTCCGGCGCGCAGCTGACCTTCTCCTCACCGAAGACCGACCCGTCGTACGTGTCGATCCCCCTGCGCGAGCAGTGATCTCCGGCTGCTGCCGGGCGGGCCTGGCCCTTCCCCGCTGCTGCTCCCGTCAGGGGCCTGGGGCCCTGGGAGGACCCCCGCCCGGCAGCAGCGTCCCTGGTTCGGCCGGGGCGACATCCACGGCCTCTGTCTTGGGACTGCGCTGCTGACGCTTGGACACCCGGTGGGCGAACCACGAAAGCAGCATGCACATCCCGATGTAGATCGGTGAGATCACCATGACCACGGGGATGAAAGGCAAATCGTAGTCGAGATTCGACGCGATGAGCTTCCCGGCGTGGAGGAACTCCTCATAGGTGATCAGATAGCCGAGCGAGGTGTCCTTCAGGGCCACGACCAACTGGCTGATGATGGCGGGCAACATGGCCCGCACCGCCTGCGGCACCAGGACGTACGACATGACCTGCGTCTTTCTCATGCCCAGCGCGTAGGCGGCCTCCCTCTGCCCGCGCTCCACCGAGTTGATGCCGGAGCGGAACACCTCGGCGAGCACGGAACCGTTGTAGAGCGTGAGCCCGGCGACAAGGGCCGGCAGCGGCTGGACCTTCAGCGCCACGAAGACGAAGAAGATCATCACGAGCACGGGCATCGCGCGGAAGAACTCCACGGCGACGGTGGCCACCCAGCGGACCGGCCGGTGCTCCGAGAGGCGTCCGGTGGCCAGGAGCCCGCCCAGGGCGAGCGCGAGCACCGCGGAGATCGCGAACGCCTTCAGGGTGTTGCCGAGCCCGCTCAGGAGCAGCTCCTGGATGCCCTGGTACTCGAAGGGCGCCCACTTGGTGCGGGTGAACTGGTCCGTGTCGAACAGCAGGTACACGGCCCAGCAGGCGAGAGCGACGATGAGCACGGTCGAGAGGACGCCGTAGAGCAGGTGCCTGCGGCGGGTTCTGGGGCCGGGGATGTCGTAGAGGGCGGTGGCCTCGGGAGTGGGGGCGGGAGCGGATGCGGTGGCGGTGGCGGTCATCGGGCGACTCCCCAGCGCTTTTCGAGGATGTTGAAGACGGCGCTGATGGCCAGCGTGATGATGAGGTAGCCGAGGGCGATCCAGACGAAGGTCCAGATGATGCTGTAGCCGAGTTCGTTGAGCGTCTTGTACGTGCCGAGCAGCTCGGTGACGCTGAAGGCGCCCGCGATGGCGGAGTTCTTGGCGAGCGCGATGAGCGTGGAGCCGACCGGTGCGATCACCGACCTGAAGGCCTGCGGCAGGACCACGCCGGACAGCGTCTGACCGAAGGTCATGCCGAGGCTGCGGGCGGCCTCCCCCTGCCCCCTGGGCACCGTGTTGATGCCCGAGCGCAGCGCCTCGCAGATGAACGCCGAGGTGTAGCAGCCGAGCGCGAGCACCGCGAACACCTTGAAGGGCAGCACGAGACCGAACCGCGGCAGGCCAAGCAGCACGGCGAAGAAGAGCAGCGTCAGCGGGGTGTTCCGCAGGATCGCCACCCACACGGCGCCGAACAGCCGGAAGGAGCCGACGGGCGCCACCCGGAAGGAGGCCATGAGGAAGCCGAGGGCGAGCGCGAGCAGTGCGGCGTACACGGTCAGTTCGAGGGTGCCGACGAAGCCCTCGCCGAAGGTGGAGAAGTTGTCGGTCAGTACGTCCATGACGCCTCCTCAGCTCGCCGGGTAGCGGTCGATGGGCGGCGGTTTCGGTGCCGGGACGCCGGAGAGGCCGAGGGTCGCGTCGTAGGCCTTCTTCCAGTCGCCGTTCTTCTCGCGGGCGGCGAGCGCGTCGTCGACGGCGAGCCTGAGCGCGTTGTCGCCCCGGGGTACGCCGATGCCGTACGGCTCCTCGGAGAAGGGCTTGCCGACCAGCTTCAGCTCGTCGGGCACCTTGGCCGCGTACCCGATGAGGATCGCGTCGTCGGTGGTGACGGCGTCGACCTGATAGGTCAGCAGATTGTCCACACACACGGAGTACGTGTCGTACGCGACGAGCGTCGCCTTCGGGTAGTCCTGCTGGATGCGCTGGTAGGGCGTGGAGCCCGCGGCGGAGCACACCTTCTTGCCCGCGAGGTCCCGCGGTCCCTTGATGTCGTCCTCGTCGTGCCGCACGAGCAGGCCCTGCCCCGCCATGTAGTAGGGGCCGCCGAAGCCGACGAGCTTCTTGCGGTTGTCGTTGATGGTGTAGGTGCCGACGTAGAAGTCGATCTGTCCGTTCTGCAACGCGGTCTCGCGGTTGGCGGAGGCGATCGTCCTGAACGAGATCCGGTCCGGGTCGAGACCGAGGGAGGCCGAGATCATCTTGGCGATCTCGATGTCGAAGCCGGAGTAGCGGCCGCTCGCCGGGTCCTTCTCGCCGAGGTAGGGCTGGTCCTCCTTGGCGCCGACCACGAACCGGCCCCGGCTCTCGGCCTTGCGCCAGGTGCCGGACTGCGGCAGGCGGAAGTCCTTCGCCACCCGGTACGTGGGCAGCTTCCCGGCGGCGGGGCCCTTGGTCGGAGGGCTGCCCTCCTTGCCGCAGGCGGCCGTGGCGAGGGCGGTGAGGACGAGCGCGGTGAACAGACGTGTCGTACGGAGCATGCCGGCCCCCGTCAGTGCTTGAGGATCTTGGAGAGGAAGTCCCTGGCGCGTTCGCTCTCGGGCCGGGTGAAGAAGTCCTCGGGGGCCCGGTCCTCGACGACGCGGCCGTCGGCCATGAAGACGACGCGGTTGGCCGCCGAACGGGCGAAGCCCATCTCGTGGGTGACGACGACCATCGTCATGCCCTCGCGCGCGAGCTGCTGCATGACTTCGAGGACCTCGTTGATCATCTCCGGGTCGAGGGCCGACGTCGGCTCGTCGAAGAGCATGACCTTGGGGTCCATGGCGAGCGCGCGGGCGATGGCCACGCGCTGCTGCTGGCCGCCGGAGAGCTGCGCGGGGTACTTCGCCGCTTGCGCGGAGAGGCCGACGCGCTCCAGGAGCTCGCGGGAGCGCCCGTCCGCCTCGTCCTTCTTGCGGCCCCTGACCTTGACCTGTCCCATGGAGACGTTCTGCAGCACGGTCTTGTGCGCGAAGAGATTGAACGACTGGAAGACCATGCCCACTTCGGCACGGAGCCGGGCGAGCGCCTTGCCCTCCTCGGGCAGTGGCTGTCCGTCGAGCCGGATCTGTCCCGACTGGATGGTCTCCAGGCGGTTGATGGTCCGGCAGAGCGTCGACTTTCCCGACCCCGAGGGGCCGATGACCACGACCACCTCTCCCTTGCCGACGGTGAGATCGATGTCCTGGAGGACATGGAGCTCCCCGTAGTACTTGTTCACGTCACGCAGCTCGATCAACGGATCGACGGTCATGCCCGGACCTGCCCATTCTGCTGTGTCGGTCAGCGCAAACTATCCACGCGAAAACGGGACTTATGGGACGACACGCACTTAGGGGCATTAACCGTATTTGAGGCTTCGTCGCCTCGCGGCTGCGTCTCCGATGCCTCGGCGTCGGCTACGTCTCGGCGTCGGCTATGTCTCGGCGTCGGCTACGTCTCCGACGCCTCCGCGTAGATCTGCGACAACTCGGGCGTTCCCTGCACCGCCCAATCGAGGCCCGCCGCGACCACCTGGATCTCCCGGCCCGAGGCGAGGCGCACCACCGGGGTACCGCCGGGCAGCACGTGCCAGACCGCGCCCGGCACGGTCCGCACGAGCACCGTGCCCAGATACAGGCCCGCGTCGTTGCCGAACCACGGGAGCGACTCCGCGTCGTCGCGCCAGTGCGGCGGCAGTTGGTCGAGGGCCGCCAGCGAACCCGGCGAGTCATCCAGTTCCAGACCGGCGGCGGCCGCCTGCGAGCGCAGCAGCTCACACTCGGAAAGGAGGTCGGCCACCCCACCTGGATTGTCCTCGAAGGCCGTCGTGAGCTGCACGCCCGGCTCGCTCGGGCGCCGCTTGCGCCACTTGTCCAGGAACGGAATGTTCATGACCGGTGCCTCTCCGTGGGGTGCCCGGCGGCTCCCGGGAGCACCGGGGCCGGCCGGACGGCGGATCCGCGTATCAAGGAATGTATCTCGCGGCAGTTCAGTGACGGGTGAAGGCCAAAATCGTGGCCAGGTTCATGGGGCGGCGGGTGGAGAGGTAGAGATAGGGGGCCGTGTGGTGCGGGCCCCGCAGTTCCACGCGCAGCGCGGTGGGCACATAGGCCCGCAGCAGGAGCAGCGCGTACGCGTTCGCCTTGTACGTACGCCACTCGAAGGCCTCGCCCGCGTCGAGGATCTCCGTGGTCCCGAGGTCGTCGATCGGGATGGCCCGGCCGCCCACGACGAGCGTCCCTGGCGTCACGACGATGCGGGCCGAGCCGTAGCGGTGGACCAGCGGGCCGAAGACCGCACCGACGAGGACCACCCCGGCCGCGGCGGCGACGGGCCCGAAGGGCAGCAGCAGACCGCCGAGGAGACAGCCCGCGAGCACGACGAGGAACCACCACGCGGCCGGGACAGTCAGGCGCTCATCGTAAAGATGCATGACGCCATCCTGGCACTGGTGTGCGGGTGGCCGACGCGGGGCCCGTGGAGCGGCGTGGCCCTGGGCCCTGGGCCACGCCGCGTTCACCGACGGCTGACTGACGGCTCTTCAGTTTCAGCACGCACCGCCCCGTACGTTGAGTCCGCTCCGGCGATTGAGGAGCGGGGTCTGGGGCGGAGCCCCAGTTCGGGAAGGGGCGGGGTGGGGGAAGGGTCAGACGTCCAGGTCCACCACCACGGGCGCGTGATCGGAAGCCCCCTTCCCCTTCCGCTCCTCGCGGTCCACATACGCGTCGGACACAGCCTTGGAGAACGCCTCGTTCCCATAGACGAGGTCAATGCGCATGCCCTTGTTCTTGGGGAAGCCGAGCTCGCGGTAGTCCCAGTACGTGAAGGGGCGGTCGTACTTCAGGGGGCGGGGGACGACGTCGTGGAGGCCGGTCTCGCGGAGGGAGGCGAGGGCGGCGCGCTCGGCGGGGGTGACATGGGTGGCGCCCTCGAAGAGGGAGGGGTCCCAGACGTCGTCGTCCGTCGGCGCGACGTTGTAGTCGCCGAGGACGGCGAAGGGGCGGGGGCCCGCGGCGTCGTCGGCGACGGCGGCCTTCAGGGCCTCGAACCAGGCGAGCTTGTAGGCGTAGTGCGCGTGGTCGACCTCGCGTCCGTTCGGCACGTACACCGACCAGACGCGGGCCGGGCCGCAGGTCGCGGCGATGGCGCGGGGCTCCTGCGCGCCGTCGTAGCCGGGGCCGTCGGCCAGGCCGGGCGTCACGTCGTCGAGGCCGACGCGGGAGATCACCGCCACGCCGTTCCACCGGCCGGTGGCGTTCACCGCCGACTCGTAGCCGAGCTCGCGCAGGGCCTCGGTGGGGAACTGCTCCAGGGTGCACTTGGTCTCCTGGACGCACAGCACGTCCGTGCCGGTCTTCTCCAGCCAGGCCAGGAGCCGGGGCAGACGGGCGGTGATCGAGTTCACGTTCCAGGTGGCAATCCGCATGGTCCCCAACCTACCCGGCACCACTGACAGTCCCCGGACCACCGCCCGCCCCGCCCCTCAGAGCCCGGCGGACTCCCCCGGTGTGAGCCGCACGTGGTCGGCTCCGCCGAGACGGCCCACGTGAGCGTCGTAGATGGGGCGTGCCAGGTCTGTGAGGAGGGCGTCGTGGATGTCGTAGGCGCGCCGCGGCTTGACCTCGCGGACGTAGTCGATCACCTCGGCGATCTTGTTCCAGGGCGCCATGACGGGAACGAGGAGCGTCTCCACCGAGTGCTCGGGCACCGTGAAGGCGTCGCCGGGGTGGAAGACGGTGCCGTCCAGGAGATAGCCGACGTTGGTGACGCGCGGCAGGTCGGGGTGGATCACGGCGTGCAGTTCGCCGTGGACCTGGACGTCGAATCCGGCGGCCGTGAACGTGTCGCCGTGGCCGACGGTGTGCACGCGGCCGGGGAAGGCGGCGGAGATCTGGGCGGCGACGGAGGCGAGGGTCCAGATCTCGGCGGCCGGATCGGCTTCGAGGGCGGCGCGCAACTGGCCCTCGTCGAAGTGGTCGGGGTGCTCGTGCGTGACGAGGATCGCTGCGGCGCCCACCGCAGCGTCCTGTTCGCTGAAGCCGCCGGGGTCGATGACGAGGCTCCGGCCGTCCTTCTCCAGGCGGACACAGGCGTGGGACTTCTTCGTGAGTTCGATACGAGACGTCGTCATGCCTCCCATCCTGCTCCTCGGGGCCGCCGGGTGCGGCCCCGAGGGCACGGCGGGGCTACTCCTGGGGGGTGGTCTCCTCGCGGATCACCTGCTGGGCGACGCGGAAGGCGCTGTTGGCGGTGGGAACACCGCAGTACACCGCGGCTTGCAGGAGCACTTCCTTGATCTCGGCGGGGGTGAGGCCGTTGCGGAGCGCGGCGCGGGTGTGGAAGGCCAGCTCCTCCTGGTGGCCGCCCGCGACGAGGGCCGTGAGCGTGACGCAGCTACGGGTGCGGCGGTCGAGGCCCTGGCGGTTCCAGACCTCGCCCCAGGCGTAGCGGGTGACCAGGTCCTGGAAGTCCTGCGAGAACTCGTCGGCGGCGGCGAGCGCCCGGTCGACGTGCGCGTCGCCGAGGACCTCACGGCGTACCTTCATGCCCGCCCCGTACAGGTCGGGGCGGTGATCCGTGGCCTCGGGCTGCTCCACCGACGCCACCTCGGCGACGGGAGCGGCGGGCGGCGGTGCGAGCACCGGCTTGACGGGCGGCGCCACGATGGCGTGCTGGCCGGTGGCGAACGCGTCGGGGGCGGCCTGCCAGGCGCTGGTGAAGTGGCGTACGAGGAGGTCGGTGACCGCGACGGGCTGTTCCACGGGGGCCAGGTGGGAGGCGCCCGGCACCACGGCGAGGCGGGCGTCGGGGATGCCCGCGACCAGGGTGCGGGCCTCGGCCTGCCCCGTCACCTGGTCCTCGGAGCCGACCAGGACGAGGGTCGGCACTCCTATGCTGGCAAGCTCCGGACGGATGTCGAAGGCGGCGAGCGCCTCGCACGCGGCGATGTAGCAGCCGGGGTCGGTCGTGCGCACCATCTGTACGGCCCAGTCGGTGATGGCGGGCTGCGCGGCGGCGAAGCCGGGCGTGAACCAGCGCTCGGGCGAGCTGCGGGCGATGGGGTCGAGGCCGTTGGTGCGGACGATGACGCCGCGCTGGCGGAACTCGTCGGCGGTGCCGAACCGCGGTGACGCGGCGATCAGCGCCAGCGAGGCGACGCGGTGCGGGTACCGCAGCGCGAGCTCCGCGCCGATCGCGCCGCCGAGCGCGCAGCCCGCGTACCCGAAGCGCTGCACCCCCAGCTCGTCGAGGGTGCCGAGCAGTTGGGCGGCCAGCTCTCCGACGGAGTCCACGGAGTGGGCGGGGGCACCGCCGTGCCCCGGCATGTCGAAGCGGAACACCCGCCAGTGCTTGCTCAGCTCGGGCACCTGTCGGTCCCACATGTGCCAGGTGGTACCCAGTGAGGCACCCAGGATCAGGACCGGGGCGTCTTCTGGCCCGTCAAAGCGGTATTGCAGGGTGTTCATCGGTGTCTCACTCACCCGCCCGACCCTCTCATCAGTCACGAAAAGTCACGTCGCCGGGGTGAACCTATCGGGACTTGGCCCCCTCGCGACGGCAGGTACGTCGCTGCCGGAACCCTTGAGGGGAGTGTGGTGGCACGGACGAGGCTCGGCGGGACCACCTGAAGACCTTCCACAATCCCGCCCTTGCCCGGTGGGAAGACTTGGCCGGGTCCGGATGGATCCCCCGGTTTCTGCTACCGGTCCACAGCCAGAAGCCGGACTCCCAGGTCGTGGCGGCTCCGTGAAGATCCTCTACGTCCGGCTTGACGTACCACCGCTTGGCCGTCTTGACATTCTTGTGCCCGGCCCGTCGCGCGCGGATGTGGTCCGGCACACCGCGGTTGGCCAGGTAGGTGAGGCACGCCGCGCGTGCGAGGTAGAGCCGGTGCGCGACGGCCGCGAAGCGGCTGACCGAGTCGAGGGCCCGCAAGCCACCGGCCGCGCCGGCACCGCAAGCACCGCGGCAAGGGACGCAACAGCTTCTCCTGGCAGGGCCACCGCGACCTCGTCGTCCGCGCTCACCTCCAGCTCAAACCCCCCATCTCACCATCATCCACCTGCCGTCCTACGCACCGGAGCTGAGAGGGCGTTAAGTCCGTTTCTGGTAGCGGCCTCGTCCGGGTAGGCGGTGCCTTGATCGTGAGGACCGGACCGGACCAGGATCGGATATTCGGTGTTCTGCCCGCCCCATGAGGACACAAGATGGTGCGCATGACTTTGGCCACCCCCATACTGCACACCGCACGCCTGCGACTGCGCCCCTTCACCGACGCCGACGCGGACCCCCTCTTCGCGCTGCACAGCAGCACCTACGTGATGCGCTACTGGGACTCCCCGCCGTGGACCGAACATGCCCGCGCCGACCGCTTCATCGCGATGTGCCGGAAGATCGCGGACGAAGGCACCGGGGCACGGGTGGCCATCGACCGTGCTTCTGACGGTGCCTTCGTCGGCTGGTGCGGTCTGACCGAATGGGACCCGGACTACCGCAGCGCGTCGTTGGGTTACTGCCTCGACGATGCGATGTGGGGCCACGGCTACGCGACAGAGGCCGCGCACGCCTTGCTGCAGTGGGCGTTCGACACACTGGACCTGAATCGAGTCCAGGCCGAGGCCGATACGCGCAACGAGGCATCCGCCCGGGTGCTGGAGAAGATCGGATTCGTGCGTGAAGGGACGTTGCGCGAAGACTGCGTCGTGAACGGCGAGGTATCCGACTCGTGGGTGTTCGGTTTGCTCAGACGAGAATGGCGGCCGTCGGCCGTGCCGATTCCAGCCCGCTAAGAGGTCGTTAAGTCTGTTTCTTGGTAGTGGCCTCGTCCGGGTTGGGTGAGGAAGCCTTGGCGGGTGAGGCGTCCGAGGCGGCTGCGGCCGGTGCGAGTTCGGCGATGACCTTCCGGGTGGTGGCCAGGTCCGCGAGTCGCGCCTCGGTCTCGGTCTCGGCCCCGGCCCCGGCCCCGGCGGCAGTCAAGTGCTCGATCTGGTCGCGTAGTTCATCGGCTCGGGCCGTGGTCTCGTCGTGCTGGGCCTGGAGGTCCGCCAGGAGCTCGACGACGTTCACATGGCCAGCCCCAGGGTGTCGCGCCAGGTGGGGGCGGGTGCGGTGAGGCGGCGTGCCATGTTCGCGATCGAGGCCCAGTAGACACGCGAGGCGGAGGTGTCGGGCCGGTGGTCGCCAAGCCGGTGATGAGCGAGGTCGAGAGCGCTAGGCGCTGCGCCCCCTCCCCCTACCCCTACCCGGCTACTTCGTGCTGGTTTTCCTGGCCGGCGACGGAACAGCCGGTTCGCCCTGGATGTCGGCGGCGAACTTCTCGGCGGCGGCCTCGGCGGCGATATCGCTCAGGTCTTCGTTGATCTCATGGGCGACTCGCTTGGCGTCCACCGCCAATTTCACGGAACCCTTGACTGTTCCGCGGATCAACTTCTTCATGAGAGGCGCGGAAGCAGCTCCGAGCAGGAATACAGGAAGTACAGGGAGCATAATCTGTGCAGCCCTTTCTGTTGAAATACCGATCTCCGAAGAGGTCCCCTGGAAATACAGCCTATCGGCTAAAGTCGCCGACGCCCCGCGAGGATCGGGATGTTCACCCCATCGGGTGCACCTCCATTCTATTGATCTTTCTCTGCCTACCCGAGAACTAATATGCACTGTGACCGCACCATAAACACCGCGCTGCACATCGGCAATGAGCCAGGAGTTAACCGTGAAAAATGATGCGCCGACCGAGAAGCCCGTAACCGAAGATGCCTCGGTGGGACGTGTCCTGTATTCCGCCGAGGTACGTGAGAACGCCGGGAAATTCACCCTCGTCATCAACGATCACCAGCGCGGCAACGTCGAGGTGCGCGTGGTTCCGAAACGGGCCGTCCAGAAGCTCCCTTTCTATCTCTCGATGCTGAGTGACAAGCTGCGGTAGCACACAGCACCGCATACAAGTGTGTGGGAACCATGAAATCCCCCTCCGAGCCGCCGGGCCGGGCCGGGCACCATTGGAAGGTGTCCTGCCCGGCCATTCGCCGTGCCGGTCGGAACAGGGACGGCGGTCATGCCCTCCGCTGTGCCACAAGGGGCGCCGTCGGGCGGGTTCCGGTGAGCAGGGAGTGAGCCAGAACGCTGTACAGCGTGTCATTCGGGCCATCGGCGATACGCAGTCCCCGGATGTCTCTCAAGCGCTTCTCATTGGGTGTGCACCGGGTGTAACCCTCGCTGCCGTGCAGTTGGAGGGCGACGTCGACGGCACGGTAGGCGGCGTCCGTCGCCAGTGCCTTGGCGGCGGAGCAGGCCGCGACGTCCATCTGGCCGCCGTCCTGATCGCATCGCTCCAGGAGGGAGAAGCACCAGGCGGTCGCCGCCTGGGTTTCGGCCGCCGCGGTGCCGAGTCGGGCGACGACGGAGGGAATCGTTGCCAGTGACGTCCGGCCGACTGTGCGGTGGCGGGCGCGGTTCATCGTCTCCTCGATGGCGGCGGTCGCCGCCCCGAGGCAGACGAGCGCCATCATGACGCGCCATCCGGAGAAGTGGTTGTCGAAGATCCGCCGACCGTCACCCGGTGCACCGAGCAGGAACTGCTTCCCGATCCGCACCCGATCGAAGTGGAGATGCCCCATGCTCCAGCCCTGCAGCCCGAGCGGTGTGGTGGTGTCGGTCACGACTCCGGCGCTGTCCGCCGGCAACCACAGGGCGGACAGCGGCACCTCGCGGAGCCAGGTGCCGCCGGTGTCCGGGACGGCTGCCTGCGCCGGCTCGACGATCTTGCAGAAGACGACGAACCCCGTAGCCTCCTGCACCCGACTGATCAATCCTTTGGTCCCGGAGAGCAACAGATGGTCTCCATGGTCGACCGCGACTGTACGCAGACCGCGCAGATCCGACCCCGAATGCGGTTCGCTCGACGCGACGCCCGCCAGTTCACCGCGCTCCACCACGCGAGTGCGGACCGCATCCCTGACGGCGGGCGTCCCGTACCTCAGAGCCATGGCCCCGTGCGCCGTGCTGAAGATCTCCCGTGCGTCGCAGTCACGTCGTCCGGCCAGGAACATCGCCAGCCCCTGAGCCACACGTCCCAGGGCCGGGGGGACGGAAGCGGTCAGCACCCTGCCTCTCGCACGGGCGTGTCCGTGCCCTGGTCCTCCTTCGCCACGCTTCAGGTCGAAGCCCGTGAGCCCGGCATGCGCGGCCTGTTTCCGAAGCTCGAGCCAAGGTGGCTGAGCCGTCTGCTCGGCGACGGGACCAGGAAGGTGAGTGTCGAGGAAGTCGTTGACGTGAGAGGCGAATCCTTCCAAGGCAGGATGGCGATGCAGAACTGCGCGGGTCTCTGAGAGGTGCACGTACGGCCTCCTGGACGCTTGAGGGCGAGCGGGGTGTCCGCGTGAGCTCGTGATCGGCTCGCCGATCGTTCATGGAGCCGGAGGAGCTCGGTCCCCGGACGGTCGTTGTCGGTGCCTCGGTCAGGCGGGTGATCGCGGTGCGGGCACTGGGTGCGCGCCGGTTGCGGCAGCCGACGGCCTCATGCGGTGCTGTCCATGTCCACGGCCTTCACGAGGCTGCGTGGCCTCATGTCGGTCCACGCCCTGTCGACGTAGTCGAGGCACGCCTGTCGTGTGTCGTCGGGGTGGGCGACGGTCCAGCCGTCCGGTACGTCGGCGAAGACAGGCCACAACGAGTGCTGTCCCTCATCGTTGACAAGCACCGTGAACCGCGCCTCGTCGTCGTCGAACGGGTTGTTGCCTTGCGTCATGTGAGTCCTCCGGGGCATCGGCGCTACCCCGATACGGTCGGGGCACGGGGGGTGTGAAGGGGCGGTTCGGAAGGGCCGGACCGGCGGAGGAAGGCTGCACTGATCCATCCGCGTCCGCTTTCGGCCAGGTCGGGTTCTGTAGCGGCCTCTCCCCCGCCGTCCGACACCCGCAACGGATACAGGTCTTGTCGGAGGCGGTTGGGCAGGCCATGGCTAGCCCTTTCGGGGCCGCGGTGCCACGACGGTACCGAGGGCACGGCCGTTCTGCGCCCGTCCGTTTTCCGCTCGGGCGCGCGCGAGCCCCGACTCGCCGGCCTGCAGCTTCCACAGCGTGGTGTAGGTACCGCCACGCGTCACCAGTTCCTTGTGGGTTCCCCGCTCGGTGATCTGTCCCCCGGACCCCATGACGTAGATCTGGTCGGCGCCCTGGACCGTGGACAGCCGGTGGGCGATGACGACCATCGTGCGGTCTCTGCCGAATACCTGGAGGGCTTGCTGAATGACGGCCTCGGTCTCGTTGTCCACGGCCGAGGTGGCCTCGTCGAGAATGATGATCGGCGGGTCGCGCAGGATGGTGCGGGCCAGCGCGATGCGCTGCTTCTGCCCGCCCGACAACGAGGCGCCGCGCTCGCCGACCCGGGTGGCATAGCCCTTGGGCAGGGCCTCGATGAAGGCATCCGCGCCGGCTGTGCGGGCGGCCTCCATCAGTTGCTCCTCCGAGGCGTCGAAGGTGCCGTAGCGGATGTTGTCCGCGATCGTCGCGTCGAAGAGGAACGGCTCCTGGGTGACGTATCCGATCGCGCGGCGCAGGTCCGGCAGGGCGAGCGTGCGCACGTCGACACCGTCGAGCAGCACCTGTCCACGGTCGGGATGGTGGAAGCGCATGAGCAGTTTGGCGACGGTGGTCTTGCCCGCGCCGCTGGCACCGACGAGAGCAGTGGTCTGCCCAGAAGAGATGAACAGAGAGGTCCCGCACAGCGCCGGTGCTCGACCGGGGTAGGAGAAGGTCACCTTCCGCAGTTCGACTTCGCCCTTGACCTGCTGGATGGGAACTTCGTCCCCTTCCGAGACGGGCTCCACGGGAAGTTCGTGCAGGCGTTCCACGCGTTCGAGTGCGGTGATGGTGCGCTGGTACTGGTCGGCGGTGCTGCCCAGCCGGGACAGCCGTAGCAGGGCGATGCCCGGCATCTCCACCAGCGGCCCGAATGCCGCGGTCGGCAGGGTGCCGCGCAGGACGGCCCGGCCGCCGAGGTACACCGTGCCCACCAGGGCCGAGCCACCGGCCAGCCGGAGGATCTGAGGCGGAATGGCCGCGTTGCGTCCGGTGACGTGGTTGGTCTCGCTGCACTGCCGGTTCAGCTCCGCGATGCGTTCGATCTCGTGCTCTTCCGTCACCGCGGACTTGATGGTGGCGTGGGCGTTGAGGTTCTCCGTCACCCGGCTGTTCAGCCGCGCCCGGTGTTCGTCCGAGGTGGCGTGGCTGGCGACCGCGCGTTCGTGGAAGCGGAAGGAGAGCCAGGCAACCAGCGGGACAGGCGCGAAGGCGATCCAGGCGATCTGGGGAGCGAGCAGCAGGAACATCGGGATCAGGAGTCCGACGCTGGTTCCCATCTGGACGACGTCGTGCATGCCCGACCGGATGAACTCTCCGAGTTGGCCGATGTCTTCGGACAGCACGGCGTTGACCCGGCTGACGCGCTCGTTCTCCAGGTCCGCGGGGGCCACGCGCTGGACGTGCTCGTACGTGCGGGTACGCCAGTCGTCTTCCACATCCTGTGCCAGTTGGCGCCAGACCACGCTGGCGCCGTAGCCGAAGGCGGTCATGGCGAGGCAGGCCGCCCCGGCCACGCCGACCAGAAGCGACAACTGGGCCAGGACACCGGTCACGCCGAGTCCGGCCAGGGTGCTGCTCCCGCCCTTGGCGAGCAGCAGCACGATCGACGGGCTGAGGGCGAACAGCGCCATCTCACCCAGTTGCGCCAGTCCGGACAGCAGCGCTGCCAGGCGGAATCTGCCCTTGTTACGGGTGCCGATGATGCGTCTCAGGGCGTGGCGTCGCGGGCCGGTGGCCTCCGAGTGTTCCTGTGCGCGTTCGGACTTGCGCCATGACCTGCGGACTACGGCTCCCGTGGTCACGGCGGACAGGGTGAGAGTGAGGAGGGGACGACTGAGGATCTTCAGCAGGAACGGCCCGCCGGCGATGCTCGCGGCGACCGCGCCTCCGACAGCGAGCGCCTTCGGCAGCCAGCGTCCGGTGCTCCGCTCACGCGTGCGGCCAGCGGTACCGACCGGGCGGCGGGTGGTGGCACCGTTCACCGTAGGGCGGTTGAGGACACCGCGGTCCAGCATCTCCGCGGCGGAGGCGCACACGGCCGTCCAGGCCCGGTCTACGGTCTGCCGCAGCAGTCGGGCCGCTTCCTGGGCGCCGAGCGTGTGGTCGTGCCGCAGCAGGACGCGCCCCGTAACCGGACTGGCGTGAGCGTCCTGGACACCGGTGGCCCGGCGCAGCGACATCTCGGTCAAGTGGGCCAGGGCCGGTCTGCCACGGAGGAGGCCGACGTCCCAACGTTGGCGGCCGGCGACGACGGAACGCGGCCGTATGGTCGGTCTTGCACGGGTGTGGTGGGCTCCTGGGGGAGCTGTGGGGGGATTGTCGAGTGGAGCCATCGCTTCGATCACTGGTTCCTGACGGTCATACCGCTGACGGCACATGTTGCTACCGGTGGAGCAGTCGCCCCTGGGGTGCCTATCGACATGGGTTACCTCCTCTCGCCTTCGACGAAGTCCCAGTAGCTGCGGATAGCGGCGTCGTCGATGTCCGGCACCGGAACGCCCAACTCCCTCAGTCGAGCGAGAGTCCTGCTGTTGTCGAATTCCAGCGACGGTCGGTTCGGCTCCGCTTTCCTGGCGTGCTCCTCCAGGTACGCCTGGTAGGGGAGGATCGGCAGCTCCTTGCCCTGTTCCGTCGCACGGCGCAGGCGCTGCAACCACGCGGTGAGCGGAAGCGCTTCCGACCGGGTTCCGTGCTTTCGGTCGTAACCGGCCATGAAGGCACCCGGTCCGGTCCTGTGCGGATGGTGCAGGTGGTGCACTCGGCCGGCTTCGTCACCGTTGCGCAGCGTGTCGACGACGGCGCGGGCGAGAACGTCGACAGGGAACAGCGTCTCGTGCAGCTCCTCGTCCTCCGGGTAGCAGCCGAGCGTCGCGCAACTGGTGAGCAGCCGGGAGAACATGTCGTTCAGGCCGACCGCACCCGTCGAGGTGTGGGCCCAGATGCGGCCCAGACGGTAGATGCCGCCACTGGCTCCCTGGCCGAAGGACCGCTGCACCATGCGTTCGGCCACCCACTTGCTCGCCGCGTATCCCTTGCCGAGCGAATGCTGTTCGTCGTCGATCCGTGCGTCTTCCGTCACGGTCCGGGAATTCGTGCCGGGCCGGAACACGGCGAGAGTCGACAGGTGGTGGAAAGCCTTCGGCTGTCCGTCGGCCGCCAGCTTCAGCAGGCTCCGGGTGCCTTCCACATTGACGGGTTTCAGCCGGGCGTACGGTGACAGATGGTGGACGTGGGCGCCGCTGTGGACAATGGTGTCGATTGTGTCGCGCAACCGGTTCAAGTCGGCCTGATCCAGACCCAGATCGGTGTCGGCCAGATCACCCCGCACGATGTGCAGCCGGGGGTCGCTCAGCGCTCTCTCGACGCCGTAGGTTGCCAGGACATCGGACAGGCGCTCGCGGGCGTGAGCGTCGGTCCGGGCGCGGACGAGACAGTGCACGCCGGCCGATGTCCGATCCATCAGCTCCGCCAGGAGGAAGGCACCGACGAATCCCGTGGCTCCGGTCAACAGCACCTCTCGGGGACCACCGGCGGATCGTGGGGAGGCGGAGAAGCGCAGCGAAGGACTGAGCGCCGCTTCCGCGTCGGTCACATGGGCCGACTCGGCATGGGGGTCGGCCGTGCGCAGTCGCCGGGCGAGCCGTGCCGGTGTCGGAGCCTCCAGGAGGGCCGACAGGCCGAAGGGTGCGTCCAGAACCTCGCTGATACGGCTCGCCAGGCGCGTGGCGAGCAGGGAGTGACCGCCCAGTGCGAAGAAGTCGTCGTCGACGCCGACCGAGGGCACGTCCAGCACTTCGGCGAACAGCCCGCACAGCGCCCGCTCCTCACGGGTGCGCGCGGCTCTGCCGCTTCCCGCCATCGCGCCGAAGTCCGGTGCGGGCAGGGCGTGCCGATCGAGTTTCCCGTTGGCGTTCAGCGGCAGAGCCGTGAGCGTCGTGAACGCGGACGGCACCATGTAGGAGGGGACGCGTTCCTGGAGGAAGCACCGGGCCTCGGCAAGGTCGATCGCGGCGTCGGTGGCGGGCACCAGGTAGGCGGCCAGCCGAGTGCCCCCCTTGTGGCCGGTGTGGGTGACGACGGCGGCTTGCCCGATCCGGGGGTGGGTGGACAGGACGGTTTCGATCTCACCGGGCTCGACGCGGTGGCCACGTACCTTGACCTGGTCGTCCGCCCGCCCGGCGAAGACGAGTTGTCCGTCGGGTCGCCGACGGGCCAGGTCTCCGGTGCGGTACATCCTGGTGCCGGGCGGGCCGTACGGGTCGGCCACGAAGCTCGCGGCGGTCGCTCCCGGACGGCGCAGATAGCCACGCGCCAGGCCGGTGCCCGCCACGTACAGCTCACCGGTCACTCCGGACGGCACCGGTCGCAGTGCGGCGTCCAGAACGTAGGCACGGGTACCGGGCACCGGGTGGCCGAGGACGGGGCCGTCGGTCTCTGCCAGCGACGCCTGTACGGCGTCCACGGTGCACTCGGTCGGCCCGTACATGTTGTAGGACGACAGCCCGTCGGTGCTCCGCAGTTCCCGCCAGAGCCGGTCCGGCAGTTCCTCGCCGCCGAGCACGGCCACGCCGGGGCGCCAGCCCGGGTGCTCGAACAGCCCCTGGTCCAGCAGGACCCGCATGTGCGAGGGCGTGGCGTCGACCGTGTCGATCCGGTGTTCCGCCAGCCAGGCCACGAGACGGTGGGCGTCTCGCCAGGTGGCGGCATCGGGTACGTGCAGTTCGTGTCCGGCCGTCAGGGCGGCGAGCTGGCCCCATGATGCGTCGAAGGACACCGATGCGGTGAGGGCCACCCGCAGCCGCCGGCCACCCTGGCCCGCGGCCGCGGGCCCGAACACCCACGCCTGGTACCGGGCCGCGATGTTGGCCACGCCTGCGTGGCGTGCCACGACACCCTTGGGGGTGCCGGTGGAACCGGAGGTGTAGATGACGTAGGCGGGGTGTTCGGGCGACGGGCCGGTCACCGGGTCCGTGTCCGGCCGGCCCCGCAGTTCGGTCACGGTCTCCACCTCGTCGAGCCGCAGGAGCGGAGCAGGCGTGCCGAGACCGGCGGTGGAGGCGTCCGCTAGCAGCAGCGCGGGCTTTGCGTCCTGGATCATGGTGACGAGACGTGGGGTCGGGTACTCCGGGTCCAGGGGCAGGTAGGCCGCTCCTGCCTTGAGCACCGCGAGGATCGCCACGACGAGGTCGGGCGACCGTGGCAGGGCGAGGGCGACGATGTCCTCCACTCCGATGCCACGGGCGATCAGGGCGTGCGCGAGTCGGTTCGCCCGGGTGTTCACTTGGGCGTAGGTGAGAACGGTGCCGTTGCCGGCGACGGCGACCGCGTCGGGCGCACGATGCGTCTGGGCACGGAAAAGATCCGGAATGGTCTCGGTCGCCGGCTCGGCCACGCCTGCCCCATCGGCGCCCGCGAGGAGGTGGCGTCGTTCGTCCTCGGTGAGCACGTCGATTCCGCTGATCGGCACGGACGGGTCCCGCACCGCTGTTTCCAGCAACCGGATCCAGCGCGTGCCCAGGTTCTCGACCGTGGCGTGGTCGAACAGGTCGGTGGCGTAGTCGATGGTCGCTTCCAGACCTCGGCACTCGCCTGCGGCCGACCGCCGCTCGTAGACACCGATGTCCAGGTCGAATTTGGCGGTCGCGGTCGGTACGGAGATCCTGGACGTCTCCAGATCAGGCAGTCCCAGGTCCGTGGACTCGTCGGCGTCCAGGGAGAGTGCGACCTGGAAGAGCGGGTGGCGGGCGGGTGACCGCGTCGGGTTCAGCGCCTCCACCACTTGCTCGAAGGGCGCGTCCTGGTTCGCGTAGGCCGCGAGTGCGGTGCCCCTGACGCGCTCGAGCAGTTGGGTGAAGTCGGGATCGGCCGAAGTGTCAGTGCGCAGCACGAGGGTGTTGACGAAGAAGCCCACCAGGTCGTCCAGGACCTCATCGGTGCGGCCGGCGATGACGGTACCGACGGGGATGTCGGTGCCCGCTCCCAGCTTGGTCAGCAGCGCCGCCAGTCCCGCGTGCAGGACCATGTGGAGGCTTGCTCCAGACCGGCGTGCCAGCTCGGTGAGCGCGGCGTGCAGGTCCTCGTCGATCCGCAGGCGGACCCTGGCGCCGTTGTGCGAGGCGATGGCCGGCCGGGGGCGGTCGTACGGGAGCGTGAGTTCCTCGGGGAGGCCCGCCAGCGCGGTCGACCAGTGGTCCAGTTGCCGGTGGAGGAGTCCGTGGGGATCGGTTGCCTCGCCAAGCAGTTCGCGCTGCCAGCGGGCGTAGTCGGAATATCGCGCCGGCATGGCGTCCCAGCAGGGCTCGATGCCTTGCAGACGGGACGCGTACGCGGTGGCGAGGTCTCGGGCGAGCGGCGCCATGGACCAACCGTCGGCAGCGATGTGGTGGACCGTGATCGCCAGGACGTGCTCTGCGGGCGCGAGTGCGAACAGCTCCGCTCGCAGGAGGGGCTCGGACGCCAGATCGAAGGGGTGGCGGACGGCGTCGAGCAGCCGCGCGTGCAGCGCCTCCTCGTCGTCCACCACGGTGACGGGCAGGGAGATCCGCAGCTCAGAGGCGTCGATGACCCGCTGGAAGGGCGTGCCGCCCGCTTCCGCGTAGACGGTCCGTAGGCTCTCGTGCCGGGCCACGACATCCCCGAGCGCTCCTTCGAGCGCGTCCCGGTCGAGTTCGCCCGACAAGCGGTGCACCAGGGGGACGTTGTAGGTGGGGCTGGGGCCCTCGACACGGTGCAGGTACCACAAGCGCTGTTGCGCGGACGACAGCGGGGCGCGGTCCGGCCGCTCCTGCGGGACCAGCGCCGGGCGGCTCTGTTCCGCGCCGTCCAGGCGGATCGCCAGGAGGGCGACCGTGGGAGCGTCGAACAGCGTGCTCAGGTCCAGGTCCACGCCCAGCACGGCGCGGATACGGGCCACCAGGCGGATCGCGAGCAGCGAGTGCCCGCCCGCCTCGAAGAAGTTCGTGTCGAGGCCGACCTGCGAACGCCCCAGCACCTGTGCGAATAGCGCGCACAGGAGTTGTTCCCGCGGGGTGCGCGGCGCTTGCTGGTGGGCCGGTTCCGGCTCCGGGTCCGGCTCCGAGTCCGGCAGGGCGTCGCGGTTCAGCTTCCCGTTCGGCGTGCGTGGCAGCTCATCCAGCGTCGCGAAGACCGAGGGCACCATGTGGTCGGGCAGACTCGCCCGCAACCGCTCGCGCAGTTGTCGCGGTGGTGCTCCGACCTCATCCGCAACGACGTAGGCGACGAGTCGGACGTCGCCGCGCTGCCGGTCCGGACGGGCGAGTACCGCGGCCTGCGCCACACCGGGGCACGCGGTCAGCGCCGCTTCCACCTCGCCCAGCTCGATACGGAAACCGCGCACCTTGACCTGGTGGTCGGCACGGCCGACGTACTCCAGCTCTCCGTCGGGTCGCCATCGCACGACGTCACCGGTCCGGTACATCAGTGTTCCCGGCGGGCCGTACGGGTCGGCCACGAACCGGGAGGCCGTCAGCGCCGGTCGGCGCAGGTAGCCGCGTGCCAGGGACGGGCCGGCGATGTACAGCTCTCCGGTGGCCCCACTCGCCACGGGCTGTAGTGCGCTGTTCAGTACGTAGAGGCGGTTGCCGGGAATCGGCCGTCCGATCGGTGGTGGTGCGCCAGTGGGGTCGAGCGGGCGGCTCATCGCTCCCATGACCGTCGTTTCGGTGGGACCGTAGGCGTTCAGCACGCGCCGGTTGCGTGCCCACCTGTCCAGCAGTGCGGGCGGGCACGGCTCTCCGCCGACCACCAACGTCGTGATGTTGGCGTCCGAATCCGGTACCACTGCCAGTGCCGACGGCGGCACGAGCGCGTGCGTGACGCGTGTGCTGGGATCGGTGAGGGCAGAGACCGGGTCGGTGCCGGAGGGAACGAGGACGAGTGCGGCTCCGGTCAGCAGGGCGGTGCACAGCTCCCACACGGAGGCGTCGAAGCTGGGTGAGGCGAACTGCAGCACCCTGCTGTCGGGGGTGATCCTCAGCCGTTCCGCCTGCAGTGCGGTCAGGGAGGCGATACCCGTGTGGGTGACCACCACCCCCTTCGGCTGTCCCGTGGAGCCCGAGGTGTAGATCACGTACGCCGGCTGCCGGGGGTCGACGGCGATGCCGGGGTCGGTGTCCGGCTGTCCCTCCGACAGCTCGGTCACGATTCGCGGATCGTCGATCAGGAGCGCAGGCCGGGCGTCGGCCAGCATGTACTCCTTCCGTGCCACCGGGTACGCCGGGTCCACGGGCACGTAGGCCGCTCCGGCCTTGAGCACGGCGAGTACGGACACGACATGCTCGACGGTGCGCGGCAGGGCGAGGGCGACCACGTCCTCCGCTCCGATGCCCCGGGCGGCCAGGGTGTGAGCCAGCCGGTTCGCCCGTGCGTTCACCTCCGCGTACGTCAGCTTCGTGCCGTCGGCCACGACCGCGGCGGCGTCGGGTGTCCGGCGTACCTGTTCTTCGAACAGCGTCGGAACGGGGACGGCGGGCGCTCCCTCAGCGGTGGCGTCGCCGTTCCGGAGCAGGAGCCGCTGCTCGTCGGCCGACCGTACGGGGAGTCTGCCGACGGACAGATCCAGGTCGGAGTCGGCCATGTCGGCCATGTCGGCCAGGAAGTGCAGCAGGCGCTGCTGGGTGTCGACGAGTTGCGCCTCGTCGTACACGTCGGGGGCTGCGTGCAGGCGCATGTGTGGACCCGATCCGTCCCGGCGGTCCCAGACCATGATCACCATGTCTGCGCCGAGCGGGAAGGAGAGGTTGTGCGCGAGGCAGCGGTGGCCGCCGAAGGTGATGTTGTAGTCGAAGCCGATGAGGTTGACCACCGGTGAGAAGGCGGTACGGGGCCCGCGGGTCAGACCGAGGTCGCGGTGAAGGTCTTCCCCTCGGTAGCGCTGGTGCTCGACCGCTTCGCGCATCCGGGCGTCGACCTGCGCCAGGAGGTCCCGCAGCGGCATGCCGGGGTGAATGGTCAGCCGGACGGGGACACTGTTGGCGAGCATTCCCGGTGTCTCGCGGGATGCCGGTCCCACCCGGCCTGCGACGGTCAGTCCGACCACCACGTCCTCGGCACCCGTCAGGCGGTGGGTGTACAGGGCGATGGCGGCGAACACCAGGCGGAAGCGGGAGGTGCCAGCACGCGCAGCCGCCGCCTTGAGCGTCCGGGGCCGTAGCAGCGGCAGCAGATCCGTCCTCGGGACGGCTCCCGGGGGCGGGCCCTCGGAAGATCGTCGCGGGCTCGGGAGGCCGCCGGTGGCGTGGGACCCGGGCGACAAGCGGACCTGATGCGTCCATCCAGCCATCTGTCGCGTCCAGTACGCCCGGTCGTCTTCGCGGTGAGACGAGTCGGAGTAGTCCTGGTCGGCCTGGACCAGCGTCGACAGCGGACCGAACGGCGTGGGTCCTGGTTCCTTTCCCTGCGCCAGGGAGGTGTACACGTCGGCGACACGTCGTGCCACGAGGGAGTAGCCGAACGCGTCCACCGCGCCATGGTGGTACGTGTGGTACCACCACCATCGGTCCGGTGCCACCTTGAACAGCGCGAAGCTGAACAGATGGCCGCGGGACAGGGCCAGGGGACGCGCCATGTCGTCGGAGATCCACGCCCGGGCATGTGCCTCCGGGTCAGGGGCCTTGCCGCAGTCGACGAGCGGGAGCGTCCAGTACAGCTCCCGGTCCAGGACTTGTACCGGGCCGTCTGTGCCGGGCACAAGACGTACCCGCAGCGCGTCGGCCTCGGTGACGACCTGCCGCAGTGCGGCCTCGAACAGACCGGGATCGATCTCCCCGCGGATTTCCAGGTACTCCCCCAACCGCAGCGCCTGGTGTCTTTCGGGGAATTGCTGCTCGGCGAGCCAGATCTCACGCTGTCCCGCGGTCACCGGCAGGGTTTCCTGCGCCGAAGCGGCGACAGGGCCGAGGACCGGTGTGTGGCCACCACCAGGCTGGACGCGAAGCTGATGACGGGACAACAGAGAACCTCCTGTGACGCCGGAGCGCCTGTCGCGGCCGGGGCCACGGAACTTTCGGGCAGGGCGAAGCAAGGGGGCGAGTGAGGGATCGACGACGATGCGAATCAGCACCGCGCACGGCGGGAAGAGCGACTTTTCTGCGTGACTGGGGCCTTCGTCAGATACCCATCGTGCCAGCCACCTGGACATATTCGGCGTCTGGAGCAAGGTAGCCACCCGAAGGAATGACACGCCCGTGCCCTGCGGCGCCGCCCCTTGCCCCGAGCATCCGGAACGCAGGAGGCAGCAAGGGTCCGGAACTCCTCAGAGGAGCGTCTCCAGAGTGATGGGCAGGTGTCGGACACGGCGGCCCGTGGCGTGGAAGACCGCGTTGGCGAGAGCCGGTGCCACTCCGACGAGGACGACCTCACCGAGCCCCTTGGCGCCGATCGGATCGGCATCCCGGTCCTCGCCGCTGAGGTAGACGGCCCGGAGGTCAGGCACATCGGCATTGACAGGCAGCAGGTAGTCGGCGAGGTCGGCGTTGACCACCCGGCCGTCCCGGTGATCCGTGACCGTGTGTTCCAGCAGGGCCGCTCCGATACCGCCGACCATCCCGCCGACGGCCTGGCTCTCGGCCAGCAGAGGGTTGATGACCCGGCCGACGTCGTATACGCCGAGCATCCGCCGAACACGCACCAGACCGAGATGCCGGTCGACAGCGACTTCGGCGAAGACCGCGCCGAAGGCGAAGCGAGCGTGACGGGATTCTCCGGGGGCGTACGAGCCGACGGCTTCCAGGTGCGTGAGGTTGTTACGGGTGAGCAGATGCCCGTAACTCTCTCCTCGCGCCGGGACGTTGCGCACGTGCAGTCGGCCGCCACGGGCCACTACGTCATTCACGTCGGCGCCGTGCAGCGGCGACGCCTTGTCCGCGACGGCGAGTTCGACGGCGTCGCGGCGCAGTCTGTCGCAGCCGTCCTGGACGGCCGAGCCGACGCTGGCCATGGTGGCGGAGCCGCCGTGCACCGGAGCCGGCGGCATGGTCGAGTCGCCGAGGCGGAAGGCGACGTTGCGCATGACGAGACCGAGGGCGTCGGCGGCGATCTGGGTCTGTGAGGTGTAGGTGCCCGGACCCATGTCGCTGGTGGATGCTTCGACCAGAGCTGTGCCGTCGGCGTCGAGCCTGACGCGGGCGCGGCAGGGCGCACGTCCGCTGTCGTGGACGGCGGCTGCCATTCCCGTGCCGATCAGCCAGTCCCCGTCGTGGGTGGAGCGCGGCTCACGGTTGCGGCGGTGCCAGCCGAACTCCTCGGCGCCCAACCGGTAGCACTCGCGCAGCCGCCTGGTGGAGAAAGGGAGCCGACTGGACGGGTCCTCATCGGGCTCGTTGCGCAGACGCAGGTCGATCGGGTCGACGCCGACCTCGTGGGCGAGCTCGTCCATCGCGCACTCGAGGACATGGACGCCCGTCGCGTAGCCGGGCCCGCGCATGTTGGTCGGCGTGTTGATGTCCAACGGGACGGTGCGATACGTCTGCTCGACGTGCGGCACGCTGTACAGCATCTGCCCGGGCACCAGTACGGGTTCGGTGAAGTTCTGGTACCGCGATGTCTCTCCCCGGACCTCGTGGACCGCCCCGGTCAGGCGGCCGCGCCGGTCGCTGCCCAGGCGCAGGGTGTAGTCGTAGCGGGGCCTGAAGCCTGTGCCGAAGTACGTCTGGCGCCGGGTGAGCATGAGTTTCACCGGCCGGCGCGTTTCGCGGGCGGCGAGGGCCGCGAGTGTGACGTGCTGCCAGGACCGCAGGCAGCTACCGAAGCTGCCGCCCACGTACGGAGAGATGACCCGCACGGAGTCTCGCGGCAGACCGAACACGTCGGCCAGGTGGTTACGGGTGCCGAGCACCGCCTGGGTCTTGTCCCAGACGATGAGCCGGCCGCCGTCCCAGAGGGCGACGGTGGCATGGGGTTCCATGGCGTTGTGGTGCGTACGTTCGAGGCGGTAGGTCATGTCCAGGCGCACGGCAGATGCTCGCAGGGCCGCCTCCGCGTCGCCCCTCGCGTAGGTCTCCGGCTCGGCGCCACCCGGCTCATAAGTCAAGTCCGTCATGGGTCGCTGGGCGTCGTAGTGCGTCTTGACGAGGCTCGCGGCGTGCTGGGCCCCTTCGAGCGTCTCGGCGACGACGACGGCAACCGGCTGGCCGAAGGAGCGAATGCGATCGTCCTGGAAAACCCGTTCCGGTTCGCTTCGGGCCACCCCGCCATACGCCAGGTCGGGCTCGTTCAAGTGGCTGATCACCCGCAGGACGCCCGGCTGGGACAGCGCCGCGCGGGTGTCGATACCGGTGACGCGGCCGAGTGCGACGTCGCCGGCGACGACGACCGCGTGGACGGCGTCCTCGGGCTGGTGGTCGGCGGCGTACCGGGCCCGGCCGGTGACTTTGAGGCGCCCTTCCACCCGGGACAGGGGCGCGCCGACGGCCGCATTGGGCTGAGGCTTCACGTCCCGCCTCCCACGGTGTGTAGCTGACGCTCGACGGTCCGCTTGAGCAACTCCGTCTTGAAACGGTTGTGGCGCAGCGGGCGAGCTCCTTCAGCCGCCCGGGCTGCGGCCTCCTTCCACAGCCGTCGCGAAGGCCGTTCGCCGATCAGATGGCGTTCGACGGCCGGCAGCCTCCACGGCACGGTGCCCACTCCCCCCGCGGCGACCCTGGCCTGTCCGACCACCCCATCGCGGAGGTGCAGGGCGACCGCGGCAGAGGCCAGGGCGAACGCGTAGGACTGGCGGTCACGGACCTTCAAGTACCCCGACTTGAGCGGCTGCGGGTGGGCAGGGATCTCGACGGCTGTGATCAGCTCGCCCGTCCGGATGTCCTGCTCCCGGTGTGGCGTATCGCCCGGTCGCAGCAGGAAGTCGGCGAGGGGGACATTGCGCGACTCGTCGGGCCCGGCCAGGCACACGACCGCGTCGAGCGCGGCAAGCGCCACGGCCAGGTCGGACGGATGCGCCGCCGCGCAGTGATCGGAGGCGCCGAGGATCGCGTGACTGCGGTTGAAGCCGTGCCGGGCAGAGCATCCTGAGCCGGGCTCACGCCTGTTGCAGGCCGCGGTGACGTCTCGGAAGTACGGGCATCGGGGGCGCTGCATGATGTTGCCGCCTACGGTCGCCATGTTCCGCAACTGGGGCGAGGCGCTCTGCTCCAGTGCCTGGGCGATGACCGGGTAGGCGCTGCGGACCGCGGTGTGGGCCGCGGCCTCGGCCATCAGCACGAGCGCGCCGATCCGCAGTCCTCCCTGCGAGGTGCCGGTGACCTCGCGCAGGGGCAGTCCGCTGATGTCGACCAGGGCGCCCGGACGTTCGACGGTCTGTCGCATCAGGTCCACGAGGGTGGTCCCGCCGGCGATGTAGCGACCGCCCCGATGACCGGCGTCGAGCGCATCCTCGACGCCAGATGCTCGCAGGTAGGCGAACGGGTGCATCCTTGTCCCTCATCCTTGGTCCGCAGCCTGCTCGACAGCCCGGACGATGTTCACGTAGCACCCGCAGCGGCAGAGGTTGCCGCTCATCCACTCGCGGATCTCCTCCGCCGAGCCGGTGCGCCCCTCGGCGATGCAGCCGACGCCGGACATGATCTGACCCGGGGTGCAGTACCCGCACTGGAAGGCGTCCTGGTCGACGAACGCCTGTTGCAGCGGGTGAAGGCGGCCGTCCTTTTCCAGCCCTTCGACGGTGTCGACCTCGGCACCGTCCAGCCGCACCGCCAGGGTCAGGCACGAGGCGACCCGGCGCCCGTCGACGAGAACCGTGCAGGCTCCGCAGGCACCGGCATCGCATCCCTTCTTGGTACCGGTGAGACCAAGGTGCTCGCGGAGGAGGTCGAGGAGTGACACACGGTTGTCAACGGCGATCGTGTGATGCTCTCCGTTGACGGTGAGCGCGAGGCGGCCGACTGGGGAGCGACCGGCAACCCCGCTTTCCGTGGCGCTACGAGGAGTCGCGCCGGTAGCGACGCTGCTTGCCAGGGTCACGCCTCCCAGCGCGACGGTGGCCACGACGAAAGTACGTCGGGAGATGTGCGCGGGCACGCGCTCGGCCGGGGCCCCTCGTCGGAGGTCGACCGGCGCGCACGAGGGGTCGTCTGCCATGCTCTCGCTCAGCGCGTCGTACCGGCGTGGTGATCGTCGGTGCGCCGCGTGCACGGAGATGGCCGACGGAGACGAAGCCCAGACGGGCACCCCGACGGAAAACCGCTTTCTCCGCCACTGCGTTGCTGACGTGTCATGCCGACAGTGTGACAGTTCGCCGGGTAAGCGACGCGACGGGACGCGCGCGTCAGGAACGCTGAAAACGATTCTCCAGAACGCCTCCGGTGAACGGGCCCGGGACCGTGGGCAGAGCGACGGGCCGGCCAGGCTGATCGCATTCGGCGGCGGGGCCCGCTCATGGGCCGGGGGGTGACCGTGTCGGCGTGGTCATTCGCGTACGCCTCACGCTCTGTGGGCGTCCAGGCCGAGGCCCCGGAGTCCCAGCTTTCGGCGAGCGGCACGTAATGATCGGTGTCGAGGCGGCGAGGGCCGTCGACGTACCGGCCGTCGTACGGGCTGTACCAGCGTCCGCCAGCGACGCGGGTCGGGGGCTTCGCTGTGCCAGCCACTGGAATAGCCGAAGGTGGCGCCTCCGGCCAGGCCGGGCTACTCGGTGAAGTTCCAGGGCTTGTCCGATAGGTAGCGTCCCAGGGGGGGCTTCGTCGGCGCGGTGCGAGACGGGGCGCCGTCGGCGTCCTGGAATGCGAGGGGCGGATCGACAGGCTCCGGCCGCGTGTTGGTGAGCGCGGCACACCGTGGAGTCCACGCTCACCATGGACCAGTCGACGCGGGCCCTCCGCGTCAGCGTCAGCCTGGACAGCCCGCAGAACCCTGTCCCACGTGCCGTCCGCTGTCCGCTGACCAGCGCCGATGCCTGTCGTGCACTGTCTTCCTTTTACCGAACCGGAGCGGTAGGTCCCTCCATGGGATTCCGGTCCGCTCCGCTGATCACTCTGCGGTGGCGCCCAGGAACCAGCGGGCCAACCGTCAAGGCCGTGGCAGCAAGGGCGGGCGGCCCACCGGCTTCGACAAGACGATCTGCAAACGCAGTAAAGAGGTCGAGCGAACGATCAACCGACCGACTCAAGACCTTCAGGGCCGTGGCCACGAGGTACGACAAGCGGGCTTATGTCTTTCATGGCACCGTTACTGCCGCCGCGATCCGCTTATGGCTTTGCTCGTTTGCGGATTGCGGGAACTCACAAGCAGTCGACGAACGGCCATGCGGCGAACGCGACGTTCCACAGGAAGCGTTGCCACGCCCCTGTCGGTCCTCAGGCCGAGGCCGCAGCGACGCAGAACTCGTTGCCCTCCGGGTCGGCCATCACGATGTGGTGCTCGTCGAACTCTCTGCGGACGTTCCCGCCCGCCTTCACCAGGCGCTCGGCCTCCGCCTTGATCCGCGCCCAACGCTCGTCGGAACTGCCATGTCCCGGCACCCGGACGTCGATGTGAAGTCGGTTCTTCGCTGCTTTCGGTTCAGGGACCTTGAGGATGGAGAGCCGGGGGCCGACGCCGTCGGGATGGCACAGCCACGCGGCGTCGTCAACGGAGTCGTCATCCGGGAGGTTGAACTGCGCGAGCCACTCCTCGCGGGTGCTGAAGGGAGCGGGCGGCGGCTCGTCCACATACCCCAGGGCCGTCTTCCAGAACTCGGCAAGGAGCTGCGCGTCTGTGCAATCAAGGGTCAGATCGATTCTGGCTGCCATGACAGGACCGTACTGCGCACCTCTGACAAGCAGGGCGGAGTCGCCCAGCAACCGGCCGCTGCCTACACGCCATGACTCGTCGGACGCCGCCTAGCGCCTGCGTGGCATCCGGCCACGGAGACCCCGCAAAAACTCGTTTGCCGGACGAGGACGACCACCGCTACATTTCCGGAGGCCGTGCGAGAGATCGAGGAGGTGGTACCCGTGAACGCAGTATCGACATGGGTGCTCCCCTCCGGGGTCACGGTCGGGCGATAGGCAGTTCGTCCGGGAGCGCCGTTCCGGTGCACTCCCGAAAGGCACGACCATGCGTTTCACTTCCGAGCAACGCCTCGACGACGGTGTCCTAGAACGCGAATTCACCCTCGGTGAGATCCCCGGCATCCTGTGGACACCCGCATCCGCACCGGCGCCGCTGATCCTGCTCGGCCACCCGCCCCTCGGGCTGCGCAAGATGTACCCCCGACTGGTGGCCCGAGCCCAGCAATCCGCGGCGGAGGGCTTCGCCACGGCCACCATCGAGCTCCCCGGAAGCGGTGACCGACCCCGTTGGCCCGCCGCCGAGCAGGCACACGCCGACCTGCGCCGGGCGATGGAGGCCGGCGAGCCGGTCAGCGACGAGATCGTCGACGCCCTGATCCTCCCGCTGGTCGACAAGGCGGTCCCGGAATGGCAGACCGCCCTGGACTCCCTGCTCTCGCTGCCCGAGATCGGCGGCCCGGTCGGCTACTCGGGTGGAGTGATCTCCATTGGCATCCGGTTGGCGGTGGTCGAGCCTCGCGTCTCGGCCGCCGTCCTGTTCGCCGGGAGCTTCGTGCCGCGCGCCATGTTCGAAGAGGCTGGGCAGGTCACCATTCCCCTGCACGTCCTGCTGCAGTGGGACGACGAAGGGAACGACCGGCAGGCGGCCCTGGACCTGTTCGACGCCTTCAGCTCCAAGGAGAAGTCCCTGCACGCCCATCTCGGCGGGCACACCGGCGTCCCGCAGTTCGCGGGGGACGCCGCGACCCAGTTCTTCACCCGACATCTGAAGTGATCCGGCCGGTCGGACCGGCAGCAGACGCTAGTTGATGCCGGCCGGCATGCCGCTCATCGAGGACAGCTCCCAGCTCTCCACAGCTCACTGCGCCGCGGGCCCCTGCTGAACTCTCGGCAGGGGCCCGTGCCGGAGTCATGAACTGCTCGATCGATTTATGCAGAGCTTCGAGTGCTGCTCAAACTCGCGTGCAGGTGCTGGCGGTTCTCGCTTCCCCGCTGAGCTCCTCGACGGAGCCACCCCAACTCCCCACCCAGCCGCCCCAAGTTGTGCGCGCAGTGGACGAGGGGTTCCAGTACCACGGGGTAGCCGAGGTCATAGGCGATGTCTGCCCAGCAAACGTTCGCCGACATCCTGGAGACAGCGGGCCGGATGGCCGAGGCCGAGGGCTGGCGGGCGGTGACCGCACTGCTCTGCTATTGGTCAGCCCCGACCGCGAAACCCGAAAGCCTCCCGCAGACCGCCAAGGGAGGGCTGGAGTCCTTCGTCCCCTACGACACTACCGACAGCGACGACCCGGACATCGCCCAGAAGACCGCCGACCTTCACACGCGACGCTATGCCGGTGACGTGACCCGGCCCTCACTGAGTTGGTGGCCAACCTCCCTTCGTATACCGGCAGCGGCGCGCCGACCCCCGCCAATCCCGGCAGCGCACACCAGCCAACCGAGCGTCTCAGCCCGTGAGCGGCCCGGCGTGGCTGGCTCAAGCTGAGGCCGACCACGCCACGAGACGCCGTGACCCTTGGGTACACCGGCCGTGCGCGGGCCCCGGCCCGGCTGGTGGTCGATCTCGGCGACGGCCCCGTGCTGTTCACTCCGCTGAGCGTCACCCTGCGCCACATCCCGCCCCAGGCTCTGGAAGCGAGCGGTGTGGGCGCCCGGACGGCGCGCCTGTCCGACGGCGCGACGTACTGGCTGCTCGGGCACCCGGTCCCCGTGGAGGTCGACCACGGCACGACGTCGGACGCCACCATCTAGTTTCCGTTTTGGAAACTAGATGCGAGTCTTGAAACTGAAAGGAAGCGTTCCGCAGGAGGGATCAGTCTTGGAGCGAGAGCTTGATGCAGCCGGCCAACTGGGGGCCATCGATGGAGCCCCCAAACTGAACAAGCCTGCCGGAGCCGGTGAGCGCGCCCTGGGGGTGGCCTCCGCCGCCGCCTTGCTGTCCGGATTGGCCGTCACCAGCGCGCACAGCACCCCCACCGCACAGGGTGTTCTGGCTCTCCTCGCGGCCGTGGCCCTGATGATGGGGTGGTACTGGTTCCATCTGAGCGCCACACGCCGCAGGCCCCACACCCCGGCGGAGAACGCGACGCTGGTCTTCGCCACCATGATGCTCGGCGCCCCGGGGTCCAGGATTCTTTGGGACAGCCCGGCGCCCCTGGCAGCGGCGCTGGCCGCGGCGGCGCTGCCGACCACTGGTTTCCTGGCCTACCTCGTGCTGCGGTGGAGGCGCTGAGCATGGCGAGCGAGCACCCACGCACGCACCTCGTGACGGTGATGCACTCCCCCGTCCGCTTGGCGATTCTCGGCGCTCTGCGCCATGTTCAGCAGGTGACCTTCGCCGACCTGCGCGAGGCGCTGGACCTGTCCGCCGCCGAGTTGTCGCGGCAACTGGGCATCCTGGAGAAGGATGAGCTGGTGGAGATCGCTAAGCTGCGCGAGCGGCGCCGACCGGTGACACAGGTCCGGCTCTCGGAGTCCGGTCGCGAGCGGTTCGGGGAATACCTCGCGCATCTTCGCCTGGTGGTGCAAAGCGACGTTCCCTGAAAGCCGGGTGGATTGGCTGCATGCGCCCATCCACCCGGCTTCCGCGCGGTTACGACACTACGCCCGCGACCAATCAGAGGTCAGCTCCACGGCATCGCACACCAGACGGCATAGCCGCCCAGCGCGGACGCGAGGCCGACGACGCCGCCCTTCACACCAATCTTGATGCCCCGCTTAGCGGCTTCCTTGGTGATCAGCTTGGCCGCCTGCTTCCACTGCTTGCCCTTGATGGCATTCACGATCGCGGTGCTGGAGCCCAGGATGCCACCCAGACCAACGCCCTTGAGGACGCAGGAGGCATAGCTGCGTTTGACGCGCTTGGACTCCGACTTGTTCAGGCCCGCGAACTCATCAGCCAGGGCGATCACCTTGTTTCAAATCACGTCAAAGTGAGTGAGCTCATACCATCAGGGGTATCTCGCCTTATCCTGAGGCAATTTGGGCAACAGGGGCTCTATCACCCTTGTGTGATACACGGGTTGAGCTCAAGCCTCCGCAACTGAGGATGTCGCGGCGGCCGAGCGCCTCCAGCAGAGGCTGCCGTTGGTGCACCAGGCGAAGCGGGTGGAGCGGTACCGGCAGCATCCGCGCAGTACGCCGGAGTTGGACGCTGCCGCGAAGTTGCTCGGTCACCTTGCCGAGTCCGTCGACCGAGTCGGGCGATCCTCGCGGAGGATCGTGATCCGCGACATACGTGTCACGAATTCTCACCGACGGGCGGAGCGGTCTCCACCAAACCCCCCAGGTCGCCGCTCCCGGAACGAGAAGTGCTCTGAGCGGGGACGCGGGGAGCGTCCTCATGGATGTCATGGATGGCTTGGAGGAAGGCCTGGACGACGGGAGTGGTGCCGGTGCGGGGCCAGATGGTGGCGTACTCGAAGCGAGGGAGGTGCGGGAACGGCAACCAGACGGTGTCGGGGCGGGCGTGGTACTGCTCGGATCGCGCGGACGCAAAGGTGACGCCTTTGCCTGCGCCGACCATCGCCAGTGCCTCGTGCCAGTTGCCGACTACGACGTGCGGGACAGGACGGCCCGAAGGGGTCTGGTGGGGGCAGTGGTATGCCTGCCAGTACTGGGGCGCGGCTGCGGCACAACTGATGACCGTCGTCGCGGCCAGGTCTTCCAGAGTCACCGTGGCGGCGCGGGCGAACGGGTGCTCGTGGTGGACCAGGAGCCTGCGCTCCTCGGAGATGAGGACGGGGCCGACGGCCAGATCGGGTTCGTCGATGGGGAGTTGGGTGACCTGTAGGTGCACCTGGCCGCCGCGGATCGGTCCCAGCGGGTCGGAGAGGTGGATCTCCTGGATCTGCACCTCCGCGTCGGGACAGCGAGTGCTGAGCCTGTCGGCGGCCTTGAGGACGAGTTCGGCTGCCATGGGGCTGAAGTAGCCGACCCTCAGCACGTCGCGCGTACCCCGTGCGGCGGCCGCGGCATCAGCGAGGGCCCGCTGCACCTGCTGATAGGCGGGCAGCAGGTCGTCGCGCAGCTTCTCCCCCACCGGCGTCAGAGCCACCTTCCGGCTGGTGCGCTCGAACAGCCGCGCCCCGATACGGCGTTCCAGCTTCTTGATGGTCTGGCTGACCCGGCCCTGAGCCAGGCCGAGCCGCTCCGAGGTGCGCCGGAAGTGGAGTTCCTCGGCCAGCGTCAGGAAGGCCTCCATCTCGTGCCGTTCCACCCTTGGCCCTCCTCGCGTTCGTTGATCGGTGAGCGTGGCGCACCGATCGTAGACGATGTCTGGATTGATCTTGACTTCGGAGGAGTGGGACAGTGGGGCGGGTCGAAAAGCGGCACGGAGCCCCCACTCCGACGACGCGGCCCGATATCAACGAGAGGGAAGAATGAACAGCAAAATAGCGAGCGCCATGGCGTCCGCCGGCATTCTCGTCGCGGCCGCCACGGCCTCCGTCGTGACAGCCAATCCGGCTTCGGCAGTGACAGCCGATTGTGTCAGGTACCTGCAAAGCAAGTCCTATACGCCCACCAACGCACGGATCGACCACTGCTACACGGGCGGGCATTTCAACGGACCGGCGGACAAGGGAATTGCCTACCAGTCATGCCGGATCGGGCTGGAGAGCACTGGTGTGAGGCATTCCCACGCGATCACGGCGTGCGATTACGCCCAGACGAGTCAGTGACACACTCGTCCGGCCGCCGCTGATTCCGCAGGCGTGAACGAGGGGTGGCCGCTGGACATGTCCGGAGAACCGTCAAGAACTCCCTGCCATGTCTCAGCGGCGCCCAAGGATTGATCAGGGCGCACAAGTGAGCCGACCACTGGTTTGAGTTCAGACTGCGCGGGCCGCCCCACTCCCGCCCCTTCATCAGCCTCAGGCCCCGTCTGCTCCCAGGCCGTGTCAGGAGCCGTGTCAGGGCGGGGACCGCCCGGTGTCAAGGCGGGTGCCGAGCATGGCTGTCATGTTTGGTACAGCGATCGCAGCCAGCGGGCTGCGCAAGGCCTACAAGGACAAGACCGTTCTCGACGGGATCGACCTGGACGTCCCGGCGGGCACGGTCTTCTCGATGCTCGGGCCCAACGGCGCCGGCAAGACCACGACGGTGAACGTGTTGACCACGCTGCTCGTGCCCGACGCGGGCAAGGCCGTCGTCGCCGGGCACGACGTGGCGAGCGACACCCGGGCGGTGCGCAGGGCGATCGGGGTCACCGGGCAGTTCGCCGCGGTGGACGACCTCCTCACGGGTGAGGAGAACCTCCTGATGATGGCGAAGCTGCTGCACCTGCCGAAGGCGGAGGGCAAGCAGGTGGCCGGGCGGCTGCTCGACCGGTTCGACATCGCCGACGCGGCGGGCAAGCCGGTGGCGACCTACTCCGGCGGCATGCGCCGCAGGCTCGACCTCGCCATGACGCTGGTCAGCAGGCCGCAGATCATCTTCCTCGACGAGCCCACCACGGGGCTCGACCCGCGCAGCCGCCTGACCCTGTGGGCCATCGTCCGGGAACTGGTCGCCGACGGCGTGACCATCTTCCTCACGACGCAGTACCTGGAGGAGGCCGACAAGCTCGCCGACCGCGTCGCCGTCCTCGACCACGGCAGGATCGTCGCCGAGGGCACCCCCGCGGAACTCAAGCGAAAGGTGCCGGGCAGCCACATCCGGCTGCGCTTCCGCGATCAGCGGGAACTGCACGCGGGGGCGGCGGTCCTGCCGGGCGCCACCCGGGACGACGACGCCCTGAGCCTGCACGTCCCCGGTGACGGCGGCATGAAGACGTACCGGGCACTGCTCGCCCGGCTCGACGAGCACGCGGTCGACGTCGAGGAGATGTCCCTGCACACACCGGACCTCGACGACGTCTTCCTCGCCCTCACCGGCAACGCGAGCGACCCAGCCGACACGAACGGCACGAGCGGCACGAGCGGCACGAGCAAGACGCCTGACACGAACGACACGAACACGGCGGTGAACGCGTGATGAGCGCCATGGCGGCCTCGGTGGCCGACTTCTCGACCATGCTGCAGCGCAACTTCCGGCACACGTTGCGCAATCCCACGGCGCTGTTCAACGCCGTCCTCTTCCCCATCGTCATGATGCTCATGTTCGTCCACGTCTTCGGCGGCTCCTTCGATGTCGGCGGCGTCGACTACATCGACTACGCCACACCCGGCGTGATCATGATGACGATCGGCTACGGCGTGAGCGCCACCGCGGTCGCCGTGCAGTCCGACATGGCGACCGGCATCATCAACCGGTTCCGCGTCATGGACGTCTCCCCCAGCTCGGTGCTGATCGCGCATGTGATCGCGAGCGTGCTGCGCAGCCTGGCGGCGATCGTCCTCGTCGTCCTCATCGCCCTGGCGATGGGCTTCAGGCCCGACGCGAACCCGCTCCAGTGGCTCGGGGTGCTCGGGATGATCCTCCTCGCGCTGTTCGCGATCGGCTGGCTGACCGTCGCGCTCGGGCTCGCCGCGAAGACACCGGAGAACGCGGGCTTCGCCGTCGTCCCGCTGATGATGCTCCCCTTCCTGAGCAACGCGTTCGTGCAGACCGACAACATGGGTGCGGGGGCGCGTCAGTTCGCGGAGTACCAGCCGTTCTCCCCGATCACCGAGACCCTGCGCGGGCTCCTCGCGGGCGATCCGTCGGCGAGCCCGGCGATGCAGGCGGTCGGCTGGTGCGTCGGTCTCGCCCTGTTCGGGTACCTGCGGGCGCGGGCGAAGTTCACGAATCGGGCGTGAGGGCGTGCGTGGCCTCCGAAAGCGGGCCTGAGGACGGCCGTGGCCTCCGGAAGCGGGCGTGAGGACGACCGTGGCCTCCGGAAGCGGGCGTGAGGGCGCGCGCGGCTCACGGAGCGAGCGTGGCCTCGGCGAGCTCGCGCCAGTCGCCCTCGCGGCCGGCGCGCACCGCCTCGGCGAAGACTTCTTCGCCGAGGCGCCCGCGCGCTTCCTCCGTGATCCGGGCGGCGTCCGGCTGCGAGCGGTCGGGCACGCCGCGCACGCTCTCGCCGGCCGCGAGCAGCCGCACGGCCTGCTCGTCCTGCCCCTGGCGCTGGGCGAGGTCGGCGAGCCCGATCAGCATGTGCGCGATCACCGGCAGGTGCCCCGCCGCCACGGCCGCGCGGAACGCCTCGGCCCGGTGCGCACGGGACTCCTCGACGTCCTTCGCGAGATAGCCGTACAGATCCTGGACGGTGATGTGGAGATAGCCGCTCGTCCCGGTGTCCCGGCGCAGGGCCCGCACCGCGGTCAGCTCCGCGTGCGCCGCGTCCCGCTCGCCGCGCCAGCGGGCCAACTGCGCCTTCGAGATGTGCAGCTCGGCGAGCGCGTCCGGCCAGGCGACGCGGTCCGCGCAGCGCTGCGCGTCGGCCAGGGCGCCGCCGCTGCTCTCCGCGTCCCCGAGCAGCCAGTACAACTGGGCCTGCCGCGCCCGGAGCCCGACCACGTCCTCGATCGCGCCCAGCTCGGTCAGCGCCGTGATCGCCTGGTCGTAGAGTGCGCACGCGCGGGCGAGCTCGCCGCGCAGGGCGAGACGGTCGGCGAGGGACTGCAGCGCGAGGGACATCCCCCACCGGTCGCCGAGCGCGCGGAACTCGGTCAGGCCCACCTCGATGTCCGCGACCGACTCCGGCTCGCCGCGGCCGAGGGTGAGCCCGAGGCGCCCGCGGGTGAGCCGGGCCAGCGCGCGCACCCACGCGTCGTCCTCGGTGAGCAGCGGCTCGAACGCGGGCAGGAACTCGGTGGGCTCCCGCACCATGCGCTCCAGCGGTACGACGAAGCGGAGCAGCGGGTGGCGGTGGGTGCTGCCCTTGGCGTACCGGTACGCCTCGTGGATCCACTCCTGTGCCTGGTACTGGTCGCCCTGCACCCCGGAGGTCAGGAACGTCGTCACCACGGCGTACGCCATGGCCCGCACGTCGTCGGGCACCTCACCGTCCAGGGAGGCGGCCTGGACGCTCAGTTCGGTGCCTTCGGCCTTGCGCCCGCTCAGCATCCAGTACCAGCCGAAGACCACGACGAGCCGCATCGCCTCGTGGGCCCGGCCCTCGGCGATGGCGCCGCGCAGGGCGGCGTTGATGTTGTCGTGCTCGGTTTGGAGCGTGGCGAGCCACTCCAGTTGCTCGGCCCGGCGCAGATGGGGCTCGGCACTCTCGCCGAGTTCGGTGAAGTGGGCGACGTGCGCGCGGTGGGCGCTCTCGACCTCACCGGCCTCGGCGAGCCGCTGCGCCGCGTACTCCCTGATGGTGTCCAGCATCCGGTAGCGCGGTACGACCGAGTCGTCGGCGAACAGCAGGGACTTCTCGATCAGCGCGGTCAGCACGTCGAGGACGTGCTCTCCGTCCCGCAGCCCGTCGGCGCACACCCGTTCGGCCGCTTCCAGGGTCGCCCCGCCGGAGAACACCGAGAGCCGCCGCAGCACACCGCGCTCGGCCTCGGTGAGCAGGTCCCAGCTCCAGTCCACGACCGCGCGCAGCGTCCGGTGCCGGGGAAGCGCCGTGCGGCTGCCGCTGCTCAGCAGGCGGAAGCGGTCGTCGAGCCGGTGGGCCAACTGCTCCACGGACATGGTGCGCAGGCGCGCCGCCGCGAGTTCGATGGCCAGGGGTATCCCGTCGAGCGCGCGGCAGATCCGCGCCATGGCCGCCACGGTCTGCTCGTCGGCGGCGAAGTCCTTGCGCACCGCGCCCGCCCGGTCCCGCAGCAACCGCACCGCGGGCGAGGCCGCGGCCTCGGCGGCGACCGCCCTCTCGGCGGGCAGCGCGAGCGGCTCCACCTGCCACAGCGCCTCGCCGGTGATGCCGAGCGGCTCCCGGCTCGTGGCCAGGATCCGCAGCCGGTGGCACTCACCGAGCAGCCGGTCCGCGAACTCCGCCGCGGCGTCGATCATGTGCTCGCAGTTGTCGAGCACGAGGAGCTGGGCGCGGTCGCGGACGGCGGCGATCAGCCGGTCGACGGGGTCCCCGGCGGTGGCGCCGCCGAGCAGCGCCTGGTCGCGCAGGCCGATCGCGGTGAGCACGACCTGCGCCAGCTCCCCGCCCGCCCGCACCGAGGCCAGCTCGACCAGCCAGGCGCCATCGGGAAGGTCGCCGAGCAGCCGCCGCGCGGTCTCCGTGGCGAGGCGGGTCTTGCCCGAGCCGCCGGGTCCCGTCAGGGTGACGAGGCGATGCTCGGCGACCAGGCCACAGACCGCGGCGATGTCGTCGTCCTTGCCGACGAAGCTGGTCAGTCCGGCGCGCAGGTTGGTCCGGTGGTTCTCCGTACGGCCACCGAGGTCCCCGCGCAGCAGCGCGATGTGCAGCGCGGAGAGCTCCGCCGAGGGTTCGACGCCCACGGCCTCGGCCAGCCGCTCGCGCAACTGCTGGTACACGATCAGCGCCTCGGTGCCGCGCCCCGAACCGGCGAGCGCGCGCATCAACGCGGCGACGAGCCCTTCCCGCAGCGGGTACGCGGCCACGAGCCCGGTCAACTCGGAGATCAGCTCCGGGCCTTTGCCGAGGCGGACCTCCGCGTCCACGCGGTCGCCGAGGGCGGCGAGGTACAGCTCGTCGAGGCGGGCGACCGCGGCGTCGAACGTCGCGCTGCCGTACAACGCCACATCCTCCAGCGCCTTGCCGCGCCACAGTTCCAGGGCGGAGCGCAGCAGCTCCGCCTTGTGCGTCTCGTCGTCGGCGGCACGGGCCCGGACGACCAGTTCCTCGAACCGGCTCACGTCGACGGCGTCGGGCGCCACGGCGAGCCGATACCCCCCGGACTCCGCCTCCACCGACCCGTCCGGCAACACCCTGCGCAGCCTGGACACCAGCGCCTGCACGGCGTTCACCTCGTCCGTGGGCGGCTGGTCCCCCCAGATGAACTCCACGAGCCGCGGCCGGGTGACGATCCGTCCCGGTTCGAGAGCGAGCGCGCACAGCAGCGCACGCAGCCGGGCGCCCGGCACCTCCAGCACCGCCCCATCGCCGGTACGGACCTCGAGCGGCCCGAGCAACATGAATCGCACGTCGCCCATCCTGCCGTACGGGTCCGGGCTCGGGATCGCGCACGCACCGCCGAGGCCGGCGGGAATTCCGTCCGGCCCGCCCTCACCCGCCGAGGCCGGACGGCAGCTCCTCCGCGACGAGCGCGACGAGCCGCTCGCTCATCTCGTCGACGTAGAAGTGGCCGCCCGGCAGCAGATGCACCCGGCAGTTCGCCACGGTGTGCTTCCCCCAGCCGGCCAGACCGTCCGCGGCCACCTGCTCGTCCCGGGTACCGCCGAAGACCGTGATCGGGCAGGACAGCGGTGGTCCTGGCCGGTAGCGCCACTGCGCGGCCGCGGCGAAATCGGCGCGGATGACCGGCAGCAGCAGCTCCATCAGACCGTCGTCGGCGAGGACCTCGGGCGGCGTACCGCCGAACTGCCGGATGCGTTCGAGGAACGCGTCGTCGGGGAGCAGGAAGTCCACGTCCGGCTCGCCGTCCGCGTCGGCCGCCCGGGTGCCGGACACCAGCAGTTTGACCGGTGCCCGGCCGTGCTCCTGTTCCAGCTCACGGGCCACCTCGAAGGCGAGCGTGCCGCCGAGGCTGTGTCCGAAGAGGGCATACGGTTCGCCGGCCGCCGGGAGGACCTGGCGCAGCACGTCGGTCACCAGACCACCCATCCTGGTGACGGGGCGTTCCCCGGTCCTTGCGCCGCGCGCGGGCAGTTCGAGGGGGACGACCTCCAGGTGTCGGGGCAGCCGGTGCTGCCAGCCGTCATAGATGCGCTGCGCCGAGCCCCCGGCATAGGGAAGGCAGTACAGGCGTATCCGCGTGCTCAAGGGTTCCTCCGGATCGGTTCGGGTCGGGGCCGGTGCGCCGCCGGCGGCATACCGCCGGTCGCGCACCGGCCCCGGGCCGGAGCGGGGTTGGGTACTTCGCGCACCGGGAGTGCTGCGGCTGCTCCGTCAGCCGTCGGAGCCGGCGTCGATCAGTCGCACCAACTCCTCGGCGTGGTCCGCGAGATACATGTGCCCGCCGGGCATCTCGGTGAAGGTGAAGTCGCTCACCGTCGCCTTGCGCCACTCCTGGGCGCGCTCGGCGTCGACCAGGTCGTCCGTGGTGCCCCGGATCGAGCAGATCGGTACCGCCAGCGGCTCGTCGGTGCTGGGTGTGTAGTTCTCGTGCATCTCGCAGTCGGCTCGCAGTGTCGGCAGGACCAGTGCGCGCATCTCGGGGTGGTCGAGTGCCTCGTGCCGGAATCCGGCGAACACTTCGACGCGGGCGAGGAACTCCTCGTCGGGCAGTCCCGTCGCCCGCCGGGCCCGCTGGGTCCAGGGGCCCGGCGAGCCGCTCACGAACAGCCGCTCGATGTGCACCTCGTCGCGCGAGCTCAGCAGGTGGGCCAGCTCGTACGCGAGTACTGCTCCGAGGCTGTGCCCGAAGAACACCACCCGCGCGCCGTCGCCGACGGCCGCCACGACGTCCTCGACCGTCCCGCGTGCCGCCTCACAGACGTTCCGGTAGGGAGTCTCGAGGAGGCGCCGCTCCCTGCCCGGGAGTTCGACCGCTACGACGCGGAACCGATCCCCGGCCAGGGCCCGCCACGGGTGGAAGAACGAGGCGCCGGCGCCCGCGAAGGGTACGCACACCAGCGTGGTCCGCTGCTGCTTGTCGGAAGACATGTCGGTCCTTCCGCCGTCGCTACGAGGCGAGGTCCGCGGCCAACGTCACGCGCAGGCTCCGCGGACGCAGATCGGTCCAGTTCTCCTCCACGTACGCGAGGGCCTGCTGCCGGGTCGCCTCGCCGAGTGCGACCCGCCACCCGGCCGGGACCTCGGCGAACGCGGGCCAGAGCGAGAACTGCTCCTCGTCGTTCACCAGGACGTGGAACCGGCCCGTCTCGTCGTCGAACGGATTCGTACTCATCGTCTCTGTTCCCTTTCCTGCGAAAGTGCCGGAGTTCCCGGATTTCCCGGGGTTTCTGAAGTCCGCGGTCACGCGTCGAGCTTGTCCCTGATCACTCCACAGATGTGTGCCGCGGGCGCGGGCATGTGCATGTCGTGGTGGGTGGCCTGCACGCTGTGCTCCTCGACGACACCGCGCACGTGCGGCTCCCACAGGGGCGCCCAGGACCCCTCTTCCTCCTCCCGCAGCGCCGAGTCGAAGAAGACGGCGTCGCCGCGGAACTCCGGGGACACGTACTTCCGCATGATCGTCGTGTGGTGGGCGACCACCTTCGCCATGGTGTCCACGAAGCGGTCGTCCGCGCCGATCCGGAAGAACCGTCCGAGGAACCCTTCGACCACGGCCCGTACGGACGACTGGTCGTGCTCCTCCATCTCCGCGAAGAAGCTCGCCGGGACGCAGTCCAGCATCACGAGCAGTGGCACCTGATGGCCGCGCCGGTCCAGCGCGTCGGCCACGGCGTGGGCGACCGTGCCGCCGTAGGACCAGCCGAGTATGTGGAACGGCCCTTCCCGCTGGACCTCCAGGATCTGTGTGACGTAGTCCTCGACCATCTCCTCCACGGTCTCGGGCAGCGAACCGTCCTCGCCGTAGCCCCGGGACTGCAGCGCGTACACCGGCCGGTCCTTCAGATACGGCACGAAGCTGAAGTAGGGCCAGCTCACACCGCTGCCCGGGTGGACGAACCACAGCGGTTGTTTGTCCGTGCCGCCGTTCAGCGAGAGCACCCCCGCGAACGGGTCGGCGAAATCGTCCGGGACGCTGTTGCTGAGCAGCAGCGCCGCCAGCTCACCGGCCGTCGGGTGGCGGATGATCGTCCTGATGGGCACATCGACGTCGAACTCCCCGCGGATGCGGGAGCTGAGCCGGGTCGCCAGGAGCGAATGGCCGCCGATGTCGAAGAAGTTGTCGTCGATGCTGACGTACGCCAGCCCGAGCACCTCCTCGAACAGGGCGCACATCTTCCGTTCGTAGGAGTGGCGCGGCGCCCGGCCGCCACCGGCATGCTCCTGCCCGGGCTCCGGAAGCGCCCTGCGATCCAGTTTGCCGCTGGGCATGGTCGGCAGCTCGGGCAGGACGACGACCGCCGTGGGCACCATGTACTCCGGCAGCCGTTCCTTGGCGTACTCGGTCAGCGCCGTGACGTCGACCTCTCCGTCCCCGGGCACGACATACCCGACGAGCCGCTTGTCGTTGCGCTGGTCCTCGCGGACCACGACGGCCGCCACGGCCACATCGGGGTGGCTCAGGAGCACCTGCTCGATGTCACCCGGTTCGATCCGGAACCCTCGGATCTTGATCTGGAAGTCCGCGCGTCCCACGAACTCCAGTTGGTCGTCCCGGTTCCACCGGACGATGTCGCCCGTACGGTACATCCGCTCGCCCGCGGCGCCGAACGGGCACGCCACGAACCGTTCCGCGGTCAGCGCGGGCCGGCCGAGATAGCCGCGCGACACTCCCGTGCCGGCGAGGTAGAGCTCTCCGGTCACCCCCGCCGGGACGGGACGGAGGTCCGGGTCGAGCACGTACGCCCGGGTGTTCCAGATCGGAGCGCCGATGGGGATGCTCGTGGCACCGGGACGGTACGGCCACGCGGTGACCTCGACCGTGCACTCCGTCGGCCCGTACAGGTTGGACATCGCGCACTGCGGGAGCAGCGCCGTGACCTGGTCGGCCAGCGTCGGTGAGAAGGCCTCGCCGGCGACCTCCATCCGCCGCAGCCCCGTGCACTCGGCGGCGGCCGGTTCGGTCACGAAGACCTCCAGCATGGAGGGCACGAAGTTGGCGTCGGTCACCCGCTCGTCGCGGATGAGCCGGGCGATGTACGCCGGGTCCTTGCGTCCCTCCGCGTCGGCGATCACCACCGTCCCGCCCGCGTGCAGCGGTCCGAACAGCTCCGGGAGCCACATGTCGAACCCCACCGAACTGGTCCACAGGGCCCGGGTTTCGGTGCCGGTGCCGTATTCGGCGAGGCCCCACAGCACCCGGTTCATGATCGAGCGGTGGGACACCACCACACCCTTGGGCCCGCCGGTCGAACCGGACGTGTAGATCACGTACGCGGCGTTGTCGGGTGCCGCCCGTACGCCCGGGTCCGTCGTCGGGCGGTCCGACACGTCCGGCAGCTCACCGGTCAGCGTCAGCCGCGGACGCGCCTCGTCGAGCATGCCGGCCGTCCGCCCCTCCGGCAGATCGGTCTCCACGGGCAGGAACGCGGCCCCCGCCTTGAGTACGCCGAGGAAGGCCACCACCAGCTCCTCGGAACGCCGCATCCGCACGGCGACGAGGCTGTCGGGGGCGGCCCCCTGCTCGATCAGCCAGTGCGCGAGCTGGTTCGCCCGGGCGTTCAGTTCCCCGTACGTGGTCTCCCGGCCGTCGTACACCAGCGCCGTCCGGCCGGGCTCACGCTCGGCCTGCGCGGTGAAGCCCTCCGGCATCGTGTGGACACCGATCTCCCTGGCGGTGTCGTTCACTGTCCGCAGCACCCGCTCCCGCTCGCCCGGCAGCAGCACGTCGACGGTGGCCAGCGGGGCCGTCGGGTCGGCGACGACCTGCTCCAGGACCCGGGCGAACCGCGCGGTGATGTCCTCCACCGTCGTCCGGTCGAACAGTCGGGTCGGGTACTGGAGGGCGCCCCGGATCCGCTGCTCGGCGTCCTTGGTGATGCTGAAGTGCAGATCGAACTTCGCGGCCGCGGGGGTGAGCTGCACCAGGGTCGCTTCGAGTCCGGGGAACACGAAGTCCGGTTTCTCGTAGTTCATCCACTCGCACATCACCTGGAACAGCGGCTGGTACCCGGCGGAGCGGTCAGGGTTGATCGACTCCACGAGGAGCTCGAAGGGCACGTCCTGGTTCTCGTAGGCCGCGAGGGCCTTGTTCCGCACCTGTGCGAGCAGCTCGGAGAACGACGGGTTCCCGGAGAGGTCCGCGCGCAGCACCCAGGTGTTGACGAAGCACCCCACCATGTCCGTCATGGAGTCGTCGGTGCGTCCGGCGACGGGGCTGCCGATGGTCAGGTCGTCCCCGCCGCCCAGCTTGTGCAGCAGCACCGCGAGGGCGCTCTGCACGACCATGGACGCCGTCGAGCCCCGTTCCGCGGCCAGTTCGTCGAGGCCGCGCACCACCTCCGGCTCCACCGAGAACTCGACCATGTCGCCCCGGTGGTCCGTCTCGGTGGACCGCGGCCGGTCCACCGGCAGCCGCAGCGGCTGCGGCACGTCGGCCAACTCGTCGCGCCAGTAGCCCACCTGGGTCGCGGCGAGGCTGTCCGGGTCCCCGACGTCGCCGAGGACCTCGCGCTGCCACAGCGTGTAGTCCTTGTACTGGACGGGCAGCGGCTCCCAGGCAGGCGCCCGGCCCTCCCGCCTGGCGGCATAGGCTCCGGCCAGGTCCCGCATCAGCGGTCCCAGGGAGCCTCCGTCCGCGGTGATGTGGTGGAGCACGATGACAAGGACGTGCTCTTGCGGGGCCCGGCGGAAGACGCTGACCCGCACGGGCAGTTCGGTCGCGAGGTCGAACCGGTACGAGATCGTCTCCTCGAACGCGGTGTCCGCCGCGTCCGGATCCACCTCGACGACCGGCACCTCGAGGGACACCTCGGCGTCGCGCAGAATCCTCTGGTACGGCTCCCCTTCGTCGTCCTCGGCGAACAGGGTGCGCAGACTCTCGTGCCGGGCGACCACGTCGCGGACCGCGTCCCCGAGGGCGGCCGTGTCCAGCACCCCGGTCAGCCGGTAGGACAGCACCAGGTTGTAGGTGTCGGAGGGTCCCTCCATCTGCTGCAGGAACCACAACCGGCGCTGCGCGAACGACAGCGGAATCATCATGCTCACTCCTCGGTCATCTTGCGCAAACGAGGCCGGCTCGGTTTGGCCGACTGCTCCGCCCACGCGACTAGCTCGGACACGGTTGGCGAATCGAAAACCTTGCGAATGGGGATCTCCACTTCCATCTCCCGGCGGGCCCGGGTGATCAGCCGGGTGGCGAGCAGCGAATGGCCACCGAGGACGAAGAAGTCGTCGTCGATTCCGACGCGCTCCAGGCCGAGCACTTCCGCGAACAGCGCGCAGAGGATCTCCTCGCGGGCGTTGCGCGGCGCGCGGCCGGTCGAGAGCCGGGTGTAGTCCGGCGGCGGCAGCACACTCCTGTTGAGCTTTCCGTTGGGTGTCAACGGCATCTCGGCGAGCGGCACCACCGTGGAGGGCACCATGTACTCGGGCAGGTGCTCGCGCAGGTACTGCGGCAGCTCGGCGAGCAGCGGGCCGACGGCCGAGGCCACGCCGGGGTCGTTCGCCGGCGCCCGGGTGCTGCCCGCGCAGTCCAGGAAGGCACCGGTGGCAGGCCGCGGCTCGGGCAGGAGCACCACGTCGAAGCAGTGCGCGGCCTCGTCCGACCACGTGCTGAGCGCCTCCCAGCCCGCCTGCCGCGCCATCCGGTGCAGATCCGCCGGGTCGACCGGCTTGCCGCTCGGCCCGGCCTCCTCCATCACCCCGGCCGCGACGGCGGCGGCGAATTCCTCGGCGAGGCGCGCGTTCGGGATGCCGCTCACCCGCACCGGCGCGCCGCCCGCGTTCTCGACGAGCCGGCGCAGACCGGCGAGCTCGCCCACCTGCTCGCCCCAGCGCAGGGCGGGCACCGCGTCGAGGGCCTCAAGGACGGCCGGTGCCTTGTACAGCACGACCTCGTAGCGGTGCCTGGTCAGTTCGTTGTGCGCGGCACCGGGCTTCAGCCGGATGTCCACTCCGGCGGCCCCGTGCTCGCGGGCCCAGGCGGTGAACCACCGCGGATCGACGACGAGTTCCTTCTCGGCGAGCAGCGCCCGCTCCACCAGGGCACGCAGTTCCTCCGGACGCGCCCGCGGATGCGCGGCCCGCTGCGTCGCGTGGAACAGCATCCGCAGCGTCGCGGCATTGCGGACGTCGCCGACGACGATCCGGCCGCCCGCGGCGAGTCCTTCCATGGCCTGGCGCAGTACCCGGTCCAGATAGGCGGTGCCCGGGAAGTACTGCACCACCGAGTTGAGGACGATGGTGTCGAAGGTCCCGGACGGCAGCCCGGACAGGTCGTCGGCGGGCTGGTGCCGCAGGTGGACCCGCTCGCCGTGTCCGGCCCGTGCTGCCTGCGCTCCCAGCCGTTCGAGCACGGCGGCGGAGAGGTCGGTGCCCCAGTACTCCTCCACCTCGCCGACGACGTGGGCGAGGAGCAGTCCGGAGCCGACACCGATCTCCAGGACGCGCCGCGGGGATCCGCGCAGGATCGTGCCGACCGCGGCGTCGCGCCATTCGAGCATCTGGGGGCGCGGTATCGGCTCGCCGTCGTAGGAGGACTTCCACAGCTCGAAGTCCTCGCCCCACTCGGCCTGCGCGGAGTCGGTGTAGGTGTCGTCGTACACCTGCTGCCACTCGTCGACCTGGGCGGCGGCGGCGCCGGCCGCGGCGTTCGGCGCGGGGACCACGTACCCGACGAGGCGCTTGTCGTCCGTCCGGTCCTCGCGCACCACGACGGCCGCCCGTGCCACCCCGGGGTGGGCGCCGAGCACATGCTCGATCTCTCCCGGCTCGATGCGATAGCCGCGGATCTTGACCTGGAAGTCGCTGCGCCCGATGTAGGCGAGGCGGCCCTCGGTGTCCCAGCGCACGAGGTCACCGGTGCGGTACATCCTTGTTCCGGCCGTGCCGAACGGGCAGGCGACGAACCGCTCGGAGGTCAGCCCCGTGCGGCCGAGGTAGCCGCGGGCGAGACCCTCGCCGGCGATGTACAACTCGCCGCTCACGCCGCGCGGTGCGGGGCGCAGGTCCGGGTCGAGGACGTACACCTGGGTGTTTCCGATGGGAGTGCCGATCGCGGGGGCCTCGTCCCCGGCGCCGACGGGCGCGGTGGTGGACCAGATCGTCGTCTCCGTCGGGCCGTAGGCGTTGCACACCTCGTCGGCCTGCTCGGCGAGTGCCGTGGCCAGCGGCGCGGGCAGCGCCTCACCACCGACGAGCACGCGCAGCCCCTTCGCGGCGCCCGGTTCCTGGGTGAGGAGCATCTGCCAGAACGCCGGGGTGGCCTGCACCGCGGAGACGCGGTGCCGCCGCATCGCCGCCAGGACCGCGGAGGGCTGGGAGACTGTCTCCTTTCCGGCGAGGACGACGGCCGCCCCGGAGATCAGCGGCAGATGGATCTCGAGTGCCGCGATGTCGAAGGCGATCGTGGTGACCGCGAGCAGCCGGTCCGTCGGCGACAGCGGGAACCGCCGCCGCATCGTGGCCAGGAAGTTCGCCAGGGCGGAGTGCGGGACCGCCACCCCCTTCGGGTTTCCGGTGGAGCCGGATGTGTAGATCACGTATGCCGTGTTCTCCGGCGATGTGCCCGGCCGCGGTGGCGTGTCCGGACAGCCCGAGCAGTCCGCCGTGGCGAGGGCGTCGCTGTCGAGCACCAGCGCGGGGCGGGAGTCGTCGAGGATGTGATCGATGCGGGCGCGCGGGTGGTCCGGGTCGACGGGGACGTAGGCACCGCCCGCTTTCAGCACCGCGAGCAGCGTGACGACCAGGTCTGCGGACCGGGGAAGGAGCACCGCCACTCGTGACTCGGGCCGCACACCGCGGTCGATCAGCCAGTGCGCGAGGCGGTTGGCCCGGCTGTCCAGCTCGCCGTAGGTCAGCGAGGCGTCCTCGCTCGCCACGGCGAGGGCGTCCGGGGTGGCTCGTGCCTGGAGGTGGACCGCCTGCGGTACGCCCGTTTCCAGGGTCGGTTCCTCGGTGGCGTTCACCCTCCGCAGCAACCAGTGCCGCTCGTCCTCGCCGAGTACGTCGATGTCTGCGACGGGTGTCGCGGGGTCGGCGAGGAACCGGTCCAGGACCCGGGTGAGGCGGTCGGCGATCTCCGCGGCCCGGTCCGGCGGGAACAGGTCCTTCTGGTACTGCAGGGCTAGCTGCAGTTGCGGGTCGGACGCGGCGGTGAGCGTGACCGGGTAGTGCGAACCGGCGAACGGCCTGAGCCCGGTGATGGCGACCCCGGCCGCGTCGTTGGCCTCGACGAGCGCGTCCCGGTCCACCGGGAACGACTCGAAGAGCACCAGCGTGTCGAACAGCGTGCTCAGCCCGGTGGCCTGCTGGATCTCCACGAGGCTGTGGTGATGGTGGTCGAGCAGCGCGGCCTGCCGGTCCTGCAGGTCCGTGAGCAGCTCGGCGAAGGTCAGACCGGCACCGCAGCGCACCCGTACGGGCAGGGTGTTGATGAAGAGTCCGACCATGTCGTCGGCGCCCATGAGAGCTGCGGGCCGCCCGGCGACAGTGGCCCCGAACACGACGTCGTCGCGTCCGGTGAGCTTGGCGAGCAGTACCGCCCAGGCTCCCTGCACCAGGGTGTTGAGGGTGACACCGAGCCGGGCGGCCCGCTGGGACAGGCCGTGCATGTCGGCGAACTCCACCTCCAGGTGTCCGATCCCGGGGGAGCCGTGCGCGGCCGCGGCGTGCGGCGCGAGCAGCGTGGGTTCCTCGACACCGGCGAGCTCGGCCGCCCACGCCCGCGCGGACTCCCTGTTGTCGTGGCGGGCGAGCCAGGCGAGGAACTCGCCGTAATCGCGGGTGCGCGGCAGTCCCGTGCCGTCCCCGTCGGACGCGTAGAGCATCAGCAGGTCCCGCATGAGGAGCGGCATCGACCAGCCGTCGAACAGCACGTGGTGGGCGGTGAGCACGAGTTCGGCGCGACCGGGGCCGAGGAGCACGAGCGCGAGTCGGATCAGCGGTGGCTCGCCGACGTCGAAATGGGCGGCCCGGTCCTGATCGAGGAAGCGTTCCAGCGCCTCGTCCTGTGCGGGGCCGCTCGCCGAGGTCAGGTCGATGCAGCGCCACGGCAGCGGCACCTGGTCCGGGACCACCTGCACCGAGTCCCCGTCGGTCTGGGTGACGAAGGCGGTGCGCAGATTCGCATGGCGGGCGAGGAGCGCTTGTCCCGCCCGGCGCATGCGCTCGGGGTCGACGTTCCCGGAGAGGTGGAAGACGAGCTGCATGTGGTAGACGTCGAAGGCGCTCCCGGAGAGCAGAGCGTGGAACAGCAGTCCGGACTGCACGGGCGTGACCGGCCAGATGTCGGTCAGCGAGCCGTACCGCTCCTGCCAGGTCTCGATCTCGGCCTGCCGGACGGAGACCAGTGGTGTGTCCGAGGGGGTCAGACCTCCCGCGTCCGGGGTCGTGGCGTGGCGGGCCAGGGCGGTCAGCGCCTCGGTCCACAGCTCCGTGAGCTCGACGACCTCGGCGCGGGACAGCACGCCGGTCGGGAAGCCGAAGTACGCGGTGAGCTGCCCGTCGTCACCGACGTTCGCGTTGATCTCCAGTTCCGACAGAACCGGCATGCCGGCGTCGGGAGCGGCCACGAGGTCCCGGTACTTAGCGTCCGGTACCCAGCCCGTGCCCCGCAGGTCCTCCGGGAGGTCGGCGGCGGAGACCTTGCCGAGGTAGTTGAAACCGATTCGCGGTTCCCGGTGGTCGGCGAGGCCATCGGCGGTACGGGGGTTGAGGTGGCGCAGCAGTCCGAAGCCGATGCCCTTGTCCGGCACGGCCCGCAGTTGCTCCTTGACCACCTTGAGCGCCCGGCCGGCCGCGGGCCCGCCCGCGAACGCGTCCGCGATGTCGACCCCGGACAGATCGAGCCGTACCGGAAACATCGAGGTGAGCCAGCCGACGGTGCGGGACAGGTCGGCGCCGGGGACCAGGTGCTCTTCGCGCCCGTGCCCCTCAAGGCGGACCACGGCCGAAGACTCCGGTACGCCGCGTGCCGCCCGCCACCGGGCGAGCGCCAGGGCAAGGCCGGTGAGCAGCGCGTCCTGGGCCCCGCCGCGGAACACGGCGGGCACGGTGTCCACCAGCGTCCGCGTCGTGCCCGCGGGCACCCGGACCCGCACCGTGTCGACGGTGGCGGCGACATCGCGCGAGCGATCGAGTTCGCGCGCCCCGAGCCGCTGCTCGTCGCCGCGCAGGACGTCCTGCCACAGCGGCAGCTCCTCGACGCGCGCCGGATCGGCCGCCGCGTCGGCCAGAGCGTGCGTCCAGCGGCGCAGGGACGTACCCACCGGGCAAAGCGCCGGGGGTTCGCCGTCCGACACCCGCTGCCAGGCAGCGGCCAGGTCGGGCAGCAGGATCCGCCACGACACCCCGTCCACGACGAGGTGGTGCAGCACCACCAGGAGCCGTCCGACGCCCGGGTCCGGTGCCAGCCACACGAACTGTGCCATGACTCCGGCGTCCGGATCGAGCCGTCCCGCGGCCGCGTCCAGCTCGGTCGCGACCAGGTCCGCGGTGACCCGGTCGGTGCGGACCTCCCGCAGCAGGGTGTCGGCGTCGACGCTGCCGCGCGGACCGGTCCGCAGTCCCGGATCCGCCCGGTCGAGCCGGGCGCGCAGCACGTCGTGCGTGTCGATGACCGCCTGCAGCGTCGCGACCAGGCGCGGTCGGTCCACGGCTTCGGGCAGGGTCAGCACCGCGGACATGGAGAACCGGTCGAAGCCGCTCCCGAGGGCCAGGGTGTGCGCCGCGGTCGGCGGAAGCGGCATCCAGCCGATGCCGCCGCCGGGCAGTTCGGCCAGGGCCGTGCTCTCCTCCGTCCGCCCGGCGACCGTCTCGGCCAGGCGGGCGACCGTGCGGTGTTCGAAGATCTCCCGTGCGCTGATCACCACCTCGCGCGTCCTGGCCCGGGTCACGACCTGGATGGAGCGGATGCTGTCGCCGCCGATCCCGAAGAAGTCGTCGTCCACACCCACTCGTTCGGTGCCGAGCACGTCGGCGTACACCTCGGCGAGCACCCGCTCGGTGTCCGTGCGCGGTGCCCGGTACTCGGCACCGGTGAACTCCGGCACGGGCAGCGCGGCCCGGTCCAGCTTCCCGTTCTCGTTGCGCGGCAGCCGGCCGAGGACGACGAGGGCGTCCGGCACCATGTAGTCCGGCAGCCGCTTGGCCACGAACCGCCTGAGGTCCGCCACCGAGACGCCGGCGCTCAGGTCGTAGTCGCCCGCCGCGTCGCCCGCCCCGGACTTCGCCGCTACCGGCACGATGTACCCGACGAGGCGGGAGTCGGCCGCCGACCGCCCCGGCACGGAGAGCACCGCGGCCTGGCTGACGCCGGGGTGTGCGGTGAGGGCGGCCTCGACCTCGGACGGCTCGATCCGCAGCCCTCGCACCTTCACCTGGGCGTCGGCCCGCCCCACGTAGGCGATGCTGCCGTCCGCGTCACGGCGCACCAGGTCGCCGGTGCGGTACATCCGGCCGCCCGAAGGGTCGAAGGGGCACGCCACGAATCGTTCCGCGGTCAGTGCGCCCTGCCGGTGGTAGCCGCGGGCGACCAGGCCTCCCACGTACAGTTCGCCGACGGTGTGGGGAGGCGCGAGCGCGAGTCCCGGTCCGAGCACATAGGCGCGCATACCCGCGAGCGGATGCCCGATCGGTACCGTGCCGGTCCCGGTCGCGCGCCCCTCCACCGTGAAGGTCGTGGCGTAGAAGCTCTCGGTCTGTCCGTAGGCGTTGACGACGCGCGCCTCGGGCAGCGCGTCGGCGACCCTGGCGACCAGATCGGCGGAGAGCCCCTCGCCGGCGAAGACCAAGGTGTCCACCTCGATGCGGCCGGTGCCCCCGTCGAGCAGCGCGGCGAACACCGAGGGCACGGCGCTGACGGTGGTGCCCGACCAGTCGGCGCGCTCGCCGAGTTCGAGGACGTCGCGGACGATCTCGACGCTCGCGCCCGTGGTGAGCGCGGTGAACATCTCGAACACGGAGACGTCGAAGTTCACCGATGTCGCGCCGAGCATGCGGGAGCCCTCCGCGACCCGCACCACTTCGGCGAGGTGCCGGACGCCGTTGACCACCCCTGCGTGGGTGACGGCGACGCCCTTCGGCCTGCCCGTCGATCCGGAGGTGAACATCACGTACGCGACGTTCCCGGGGCGGGCACCGCCCGGGCCGCCGTCCGGTTCGCCGTCCAGGTCGTCGAGGCCGAGCAGGGGTTTCCCGGAGTCCGGCAGCGCGGGCCCCACCGTGCCGTCCGTGAGGACGAGCGCCGGGTCAGCGTCGCCGAGAAGCCGGGCGATACGCTCGGCGGGATGGCCGGGGTCGACGGGCAGGTACGCTCCCCCGGCCTTGAGCACGGCGAGCAGCGCGACGGGCAGGTCCGCCGAACGCGGCAGCGCCACGGCGACCAGCACCTCGGGTCCGACCCCGTGGGCACGCAGGCCCGCGGCGAGCCGGTCGGTGCGCGCGTCCAGTTCCCGGTACGAGAGGGCGGTCGTCCCGCACACCACCGCCACGGCGTCCGGGGTCCGCGCGGCCTGCCGCGCGAACAGCTCGGGCACCGTGGACACGGGTGCCGCCGCCGCGTCGTCGTGCCCCGCGAGCAGCCGGTCCCGCTCGGCATCGTCGAGGACGTCCACCGCGCCGACGCGCACCCGCGGGTCGGCGACCACCTGCCGCAACACGCGGACGTACCGCTCGGCGAGGGTCTCGGCCGTGGCGCGGTCGAACAGGTCGGTGGCGTACTCCAGGAGTCCCTGGACGCGGCGCCCGTCCTCGTCCGTCACCTCGGTGAGGTTGAGGAACAGGTCGAACTTCGCGGTGCCGGTGGCGATCGGTTCGATGCCGACGGCCAGCCCGGGCAGCTCGAAGTCGGCTCGGGTGAACTTCTGCCAGGCGAACATCGCCTGGAACAGCGGGTGGTAGGCCGTGGAGCGGTCCGGGTTGAGCAGCTCCACCAGGCGTTCGAAGGGCACGTCCTGGTTGCCGTACGCGGAGAGGGACTTCTCCCGTACCTGCTCGACGAGGCCGTCGAAGGTGGGGTTGCCGGACAGGTCGGTGCGCAGCACCCAGGTGTTGACGAAGAAGCCGATCAGGTCGGTGAGCGCGTCGTCGGTGCGGCCTGCGATGGGTGAGCCGACCGGGATGTCTTCGCCCGCACCGAGCCGGTGGAGCAGGACGGCGAACACCGACTGCATCAGCATCGACAGGGTGACGTCCCGCTCCTTCGCGAGGTCCGCGGCGGCGGCGAGCAGGTCGTGCCCGATGGTGAACTCGAGCATGTCGCCGCGGTGGCTCGCCCGCCCCGGCCGCGGCCGGTCCGTGGGCAGGTCGAGCGGCTGCGGGGCGCCGTCGAGGATTTCGCGCCAGTACGTGGACTGGGCGCTGAGCACACTGTCCGGGTCGTCGGCGGTGCCGAGCAGCTCGTGCTGCCAGATCGCGTAGTCGGCGTACTGGACGGCCGGTTCGGGCCAGTCGGGGGCCCGGCCGTCGCGGCGGCAGGCGTAGGCCTGGGAGATGCCCTGGATCAGCGGGGCCATCGACTCGCCGTCGCCGGCGATGTGGTGCACGACCAGGGTGAGGACGTGCTCGCCGGGGCCGAGCCGGAGGATGCGGGCCTGGAGGGGCAGTTCGGTGGCGAGGGCGAAGGGGTGGCGGCCCGCGTCCGCGACCCGGTCGGCCACCTGGTCCGGAGTCACGTCGATGACGGGCACGGTCAGGCGTGCCTCGGCCGCGGGCAGGACACGCTGGTAGGCGATGCCCTCCTCGTCCGCGTCGTAGAGCGTGCGGAGGCTCTCGTGCCGGTCGACGACGTCCTGGATCGCCGCCGCGAGCGCGTCCGTGTCCAGCGCGCCGGTCAGCCGCAGCGCCATCGGGATGTTGTAGGTCGCCGACGGTCCCTCGAAACGGTCGATGAACCAGAGCCGGTGCTGCGCGAAGGACAGCGGCAGCCGTTCCGGCCGTTCGGTCAGCCTCCGCAGCGGGGGCCGGACCATGAGATCCGACGACAGGTGCGCGGCAAGCTCGGCGACGGTGGGCGACTCGAAGACGGCCCGGATCGGGACCTCCGCGTCCAGGACCGCACGGATGCGGCCGGTGAGCCGGGTCGCGAGCAGGGAGTGTCCGCCGAGGGTGAAGAAGTTGTCGTCGATGCCGACCCCGGCTGTCCCGAGCACCTCGGCGAACAGCTCCGCCAAGGCCTCCTCACGGGTGGTGCGGGGCGCGCGGTAGGCCGCCCCTGTGTGCTCGGGCTCGGGCAGCGCAGCCCGGTCCAGCTTGCCGTTGGGCATCAGCGGCAGCCGGTCCAGGAGCACGAAGGCCGCCGGGACCATGAACTCGGGCAGCCGTCCGGCGACGAACCGGCGGATGTCCTCGGGGTCGGTCGCGCCTGTCGGCACCGCGTACGCCACGAGCTGGTCGCCGCCGGGCCCCTGCCGGACGACGACGGCGGCCTGGGAGACCCGCGGGTGCCCGGTGACCGCGGCCTCGACCTCGCCGGGCTCGATACGGAAGCCGCGCACCTTGACCTGCGCGTCCCCACGGCCGACGTACTCCAGTTGTCCGTCGCCGTTCCGGCGGACCAGGTCACCGGTGCGGTACATGCGTGCGCCGGGTGGACCGGAGGGGTCGGCGACGAAGCGCCCGGCGGTCGCCTCGGGACGTCCGTGGTAGCCGCGGCCGACGTTCCCGCCGACGTACAGCTCGCCGACGGTGCCCGGCGGCGCCGGGGCCAGGCCCGGGCCGAGGACGTAGGTCCGCATGTTGCCGAGCGGGGCGCCGACAGGGACGCTGCCCGCCCGGTCCGCCGTGTCGTCGGTGACGGTGCAGGTGGTGGCGTAGAACGTCTCGCTCTGCCCGTACGCGTTGACGACCCGTACGCCGGGAAAGGCGTCCCGGACCTTGGCCACCAGGGAACCCGGCAGGGCCTCACCGGCGAAGACGAGGGTGTTCACGCTGGTGTTCCCGGCGATGCGGTCGACGAGTTCGGCGAACGCGGACGGCACGGTGGAGACGATGTCGCCGCTCCATCCGTCCCTCTCCGCGAGGACGAGCACATCGCGCACGACCTCGACGACGCCTCCGAAGGCCAGGGCCGTGAAGATCTCGAAGACCGACACATCGAAGTTGATCGAGGTACCCGCGAGCAGCCGCTTGCCCGGGCCCGTGCCGACCACGGGAGCAAGCCGCAGGATGCCGTTGACGACGTTCGCGTGGGTGATGGCGACGCCCTTGGGCCTGTCCGTGGAGCCGGAGGTGTACATCACGTACGCCAGCCGGTCCGCGGACACCGGCAGCCCGAGGTCGCCGGCGTCGGCGCCGGACAGGTCGAGCGTGTCGACACGGACCACGCCGGCGCGGTGCGCGGGCAGCACGGACTCGGTCGCGGTGTCGGTGAGGACGAGATGCGGCCCGGCGTCGGCGAGGATCGCCTCCAGGCGCCGGCTCGGGTACTTGGGGTCGATCGGCACGTAGGCGCCACCGGCCTTGAGCACGGCGAGCAGGCCCGCCACCAGGTCCGGCGAGCGCGGGAGCGCGAGGGCCACCACGGACTCGGCGCCGACGCCGCGGGCCACCAGGGCGCGGGCGAGGCGATTGGCGCGGGCGTTCAGCTCGCCGTACGTGAGACGGACGTCCTCGAAGACCAGCGCCTCCGCGTCCGGGGTGGCTGCCGCCCGGCGCTCGAACAGCTCGGTGACGGGGACGTCGGGTGTCTCGGCGTGCGTGCGGTTGAGGGCGCGCAGCCTCTCGTGCTCGGCCGGCTCCAGCAGGTCGACGCGGTCGACGGGCATCCGCGGATCGGACACCAGGCTCCGCAGGACGCGCCGGAACCGGGCCGCGATCAGCTCGACCGCGTCCTCGTCCAGGACGTCCGCCCGATAGGTGAGCAGCAGCCGCAGATACGGGTCGGCCTCCGCCATCACGGTGAGCGGGTAGTGCGTGCCCGTCGACGGGCGGATGCCGGTGAAGGAGATGCCTCCCGCGGAGTCGGTGGCGGCGCTCAAACCCTCCCGGTCCACCGGGTACGACTCGAAGACGACCAGCGTGTCGAAGAGGGACGGCAGACCGGCGGACTGCTGCATCTCCGCGAGTCCGTGGTGGTGGTGTTCCAGGAGGCGGGCCTGCCGGTCCTGGAGCCGGATCAGCACCTCGGCGAGGGTGTCCCCGGGTGCGTGGGGGACGCGTACGGGAAGGGTGTTGATGAACATCCCCACCATCGAGTCGACGTCCGTCACCGCCGGCGGCCGCCCGGAGACGGTGGCGCCGAACACCACGTCCCCACGGCCGGTGAGCCGGCCGAGGAGCACCGCCCAGGCGCCCTGGACCAGGGTGTTGACGGTGACGCCGAGCTCGGCGGCGCGTCGGCCGAGTGCGCGTGCCTCGTCGGGCGGGAGCGCGACGTCGACCACACCGGCGGCCTCGACCGGACCGGCGTCGTCCGCGCCCGGGGAGCCGGGAACGATCAGGGTGGGCTCGTCGAGTCCTTCGAGCTCGGCCGCCCACGCCCGGGCCGCCCCTTCCTCGTCCTGTGCCCTGAGCCAGACCAGGAAGTCCCGGTAGCCGTTCGTCCGCGGCAGCGTCGAGAGGTCCCCCGCGGCCCCGTACAGGCGCAGCAGGTCCTGCATGAGCAGGGGGAACGACCAGCCGTCGAACAGCACATGATGGGCCGTCAGGACCAGCTCGGAGCTCTCCGGGCCCGTGCGGACCAGCGCGAAGCGCAGCAGGGGCGGCCGAGCCGGGTCGAAGGAGCGGGCCCGGTCCCGGGCGAGGAAGCGGTCGAGGGCCGCGGCGCGCTCGGCCTCGTCGATCCCCCGCAGGTCGCTCTCCTGCCAGGGGACCTCGACCCGGTCGAGGACGAGCTGAACCTGGTGCCCGTCCGTGTCGGTGACGAAGGCGGTGCGCAGATTGGCGTGCCGGTCGAGCAGTGCCTGGGCGGCCGCCCGCATCCGGACCGGGTCGACCGGCCCCTCGACGTGGAAGCTGAGCTGCATGCGGTACGCGTCGAAGTCGGTGTCCGCCAGCATCGTGTGGAACAGCAGGCCGGACTGGAGCGGGGTGAGCGGCCACACGTCCGTGAGTGTCGGGTAGCGCTGCTCCCAGTCGTCGATGGACTGCTGGCCGACCGTGACCAGCGGCAGGTCGGAGGGGGTGAGGCCGCCCGCGCCGGGGGTGGCGGCGTGCCGGGCGACAGCGGCGAGCGCCTCGCCCCACAGGTCGGCGAGGCCCTGGACCTCGGCGCGGTCGAGGACGCCGGGCGGAAAGGAGAGCACGGCTTCGAGGCCGGCGCCCTCTTCCGTGTCGACGACGAACGAGCTGAGCTCGACGACGGACATCGCCGGCATCGTGGCGTCCAGCGGTGCGGCCAGCTCGGACACCTGGGTGAAGCCGAGGCCGCGCAGGTTCTCCGGCATGTCGGCCGCCGAGAAGCGGCCCAGGTAGTTGAAGCCGATCTGGCCGGTCGGGAACGCTCCGAGCCGGGCCGCCGTGTCCTCGTTGAGGTACCGGAGCAGGCCGTAGCCGATTCCCTTGTCCGGGACGGCGAGAAGCTGTTCCTTGACCGCCTTGACGAGGGCCCCGGCGGCCGGCCCGCCCGCGAACGCCTCGTCGAGGTCGCACCCCGTGGTGTCCAGGCGGACCGGGAAGAGGCTGGTGAACCAGCCGACCGTGCGCGAGAGGTCGGCGCCCGGGACCAGGTGCTGCTCGCGGCCGTGGCCCTCCAGTTTGACCAGCGCGGTCGGCTCCTCGACGCCGCGCTCGCGCCGCCACCTGGCGACGGCGAGGGCGAGGGCCGCGAGGAGCCCGTCGTTGACACCGCCGTGGAAGGCCGTGGGCACGGTCGTCAGGAGAGCCTCGGTGACCTCCGCCGGGATCCGGAACCGCAGGTGCTGCAGGGCGGTGCGGGTGTCGACGGCCGGGTCGAGCGGCCGCTTGCCGAGCTGCGGGTCGGGGCCCTCGAGGATCTCGCGCCACAGCGGGAGTTCGGCGAGCCTGCGTTCCGTGTGGGCCTCGTCGACGAGGGCGTGCGTCCAGCGGCGCAGGGACGTGCCGACCCGGGGCAGCTCCGGCTCCTCGCCGCTCCGTATGCGCTGCCAGGCCGCGGCGAGGTCTGGGAGCAGGATGCGCCAGGACACGCCGTCGACCACTTGGTGGTGCAGCGCGATGATCAGGCGGCCGGCGCCCTTTGCCGGGTCGCACCACACGAACTGGGCCATCACGCCCCCGTCCGGGTCCAACCGCCCCACGGCCGCGTCGAGTTCGTCCGCCACAAGGCGCTGCCCGGCCTCGCCGTCCCAGTCGCCGTCACAGGCGACCCGACGGATCAGCGCCGCCGCGTCCACCGATCCCGCCGGGTCGACGCGCAGGCCGTTCCCCTCGAACCGGGACCGCAGCACGTCGTGCCGGTCGAGGACCGCGCCGACGGCGGCGGTGAGACCCGCCGCGTCGATGTCCTCGGGCAGTTCGGCGAGCACCGCCATGGAGAAGCGGTCGTACGCGCCGCCCAGTTCCCGCATGTACGCGGTGATCGGCAGCAGCGGCAGCAGCCCGGTGCCGCCGCCCTCGTACTCCTGAAGGACGGGGCCCGTGTCGTTGGCCGCGGTCGCCACCGGGGCCAGCTCGGCGACGGTGCGCCGCTCGAATATCTGCCGCGGCGTGACCTCCAGGCCCTTGGCGCGGGCCCGGGAGACGACCTGGATGGAGCGGATGCTGTCACCGCCGACGGCGAAGAAGTCGTCGTCGGCTCCCACCCGGTCGAGGCCGAGGACCTCGGCGTACACGTCGGCCAGGATCTGCTCCCGGTCCGTGCCCGGCGCGCGGTACTCGCTGCCCGCGAACTCCGGCTCGGGCAGTGCGGCCCGGTCCAGTTTGCCGTTCGGGGACAGCGGCAGCCGGTCGAGGACCACGAAGGCCGACGGCACCATGAAGTCCGGCAGCCGTTCGGAGACGAAGCCGCGCAGTTCCTTCGCCGTCAGGCCGGAGCGGAAATCGGCCGTGGTGATGTCGCTGGTGAAGGCGGGGACGACATATCCGACCAGGTGCTTGCCGGTGCTGGTGCCGTGCCCGTCACGAGCGACGACGGCCGCCTGCGCGACCCCGGGGTGTGCGGTGAGCGCGGCCTCGACCTCACCGGGTTCGATGCGGAACCCGCGCACCTTGACCTGCGCGTCGGCCCGTCCCACGCACTCCAACTGGCCGCCCGCGTTCCACCGTGCCAGGTCTCCGGTGCGGTACATCCGCGCGCCCGCGGGGCCGAAGGGGTCGGCCACGTAGCGCTCCGCGGTCAGCGCGGGGCGGTCGTGGTAGGCGCGGCCCAGACAGGTTCCGGCCACGTACAGTTCGCCGACCACGCCGTTCGGTACCGGCGCGAACCCCGGGCCGAGGACGTAGGCCCGCATATTGCCCAGTGGTGTCCCGATCGGCGCGACGTCGGCCCCGTCCCAGTCGTCGGACGCCGGGAGGCAGAACGCCGTGGCGTAGAAGCTCTCGCTCTGCCCGTAGGAGTTCACCACGCGTACACCGGGCCGCGCCTCGCGCACCTGCCGCACGAGCGATCCCGGGAGCACGTCGCCGGCGAGGACCACGGTGTGCAGATGGGGCATCGCGCCGAGCCGGTCGACGAGTTCGGCGAGGACCGGCGGCACCGTGCTGATCACATGGCCGGTCCAGGGCTCCCCCTCCGCGAGGACCATGGCGTTCGGCACCACCTCGACGGTGCCGCCGGTGAACAGGGTGGTCAGGAACTCGAAGACGGACACGTCGAAGTTCACCGAGGTACCCGCCAGCATGCGGGGGCCGGACGGCGCGTCCAGGGTGCGGATCAGTTCGAGCACACCGTTGACCACGCTCCGGTGGGTGATCGCCGCGCCCTTCGGCCGGCCCGTCGAACCGGAGGTGTACATCAGGTAGGCCAGGTTGTCCGGTCGCGGCGACGCGGCACGGCGGACGCCCCCGGGGTGCGCGGCGGCCGTGTCCCACTGCTCCGCGTCGTCGAGACTGATCACGGCGAGGCCCGCCGCGGGAAGCTTCGCCGAGGTCGCGCCGTCGGTGACCGCGAACCGCGGGCGGGCGTCGGACAGGAGGAAGTCGACGCGCTCGCTCGAGTACTGCGGGTCGAGGGGCAGATAGCCTGCTCCGGACTTGAGGATGCCGAGGAATCCCACGAGGAGGTCCTCGGTGCGCGGCAGGGCGAGGACGACGACGGACTCGGGCCCGGCACCGCGCCGGACCAGCTCCCCCGCGAGCGCGTTCGCCCTGCTGTCGAGCTCCCGGTACGTCAGGGTCCGCCCGTCGCAGACGACGGCGGGCTCCTCGGGAGTCCTGGCCGCCTGCCGTTCGAACATCTCCGGCACGGTCAGTTCGGGCAGTGGCCTGCTGGTGTCGTTGAAGCCGTCGAGCAGCCGCTCACGCTCCGCCTCTTCGAGGACGTCGAGACCGCCGACCCGCCGGTCCGGGTCCGCCACGATCTGGCGCAGCACCCGGATGAAACGGTTCGTGACGGCCTCGGCCGTGGCCCGGTCGAACAGGTCGGTGGCGTACTCCAGTCGGCACTCCGCGCCACCGGAAGGGTGCGGGACCATGTTGAAGAACAGGTCGAACTTCGCCGCCTGGTTCTGGTTCGGCTCGAACACGACCTCGAGGCCGGGAAGCTCCACCTCCGGCCACGAGATCTGCCAGGCGAGCATCACCTGGAAGAAGGGATGGTACGCGGTGGATCGGTCCGGGTTGATGAGTTCCACGAGCCGCTCGAACGGGATGTCCTGGTTCTCGTAGGCGGCGAGCGCCTTGTCCTTCACCCGGTCGAGAAGCTGCGAGAACGTCGGGTTCCCGGAGAGGTCCGCGCGCAGCACCCAGGTGTTGACGAAGAATCCGACGAGTTCCTTCAGCGCCGCGTCCGTACGCCCGGCGATCGGACCGCCGATGGTCAGGTCGTCCCCGCCGCCCAGGTGGTGCAGCAGCGTCGCGAGCGCCGACTGCATGACCATGGACACGGTGGTGTCCCGCCGGGCGGCCAGCTTCTCCACGGCCGTGAGCAGGTCGGCGTCGATCCAGGCCTCGACCAGGTCGCCCCGGTGGCTCGGCGCCCTGGGCCGCGGCCGGTCGGCCGCGAGGGCCAGCGGCTGCGCGAGTCCGGCCAGCTCGTCCTGCCAGTGGCGCAGTTGCCGGGCCGCCAGACTCGCGGGGTCCGACTCGTCGCCGAGCAGGTCGAGCTGCCAGAGCGTGTAGTCCGCGTACTGCACCGCGAGGGGTTCCCACACGGGTGCCCGGCCCTCTTTGCGGGCCGCGTACGCCGATGTCAGGTCACGTACCAGGGGCGCGGTGGATTCGCCGTCCGCGGCGATGTGGTGGAGGACGATCGCCAGCGTGTGGTCGCGCGGTCCGCACCGGAGCAGCGTGGCCCGGACGGGCAGGTCGGCCGTCAGGTCGAAGGGCCGGGCGACGGTGTCGGCGATCGCGGCGCCCCGCTCCTCCTCCGTGACCTCGACCACCGGCAGCACGAAAGGCTGCGCGTCCACGGGGAGCACGTGCTGGAACGGAGTGCCGTCGGTGTCCTCGACGACCACGGTCCGCAGGGCCTCGTGCCGGCCGACGACATCACGGAAAGCCATTTCCAGCGCACCGGCGTCCACTTCACCGGTCAGACGGAGCACGAAAGGCGCGTTGTAGGTCGGCGAAGGGCCTTCGAACCGGTGAATGAACCACATGCGACGCTGCGCAAACGACAACGGAATCATCTTGTCTCCATATCTCCGTGACGATCTGGTGGGACGCTGTCGTTCAACTGCGGTCGAGTGCCGTCAGGAGCTCGTCGTTGTAGAAGTCCTCCAGGGAACAGGCGCCGGACAGGGTGGAGAAATAGCGGTCGATCAGCGTCTGGTCCCCCACCAGGCTCCGCAGGAATGCGGTCCGCTCGTCGGTGGGTTTCAGTTCGGCCACCTTGAGCGTGCTCCGGTAGAACTCGTAGAAATGCTTGTCCAGGTCGCTCTCGTACCGGTTCAGCGCGCGTTTCAGCGCCGTCTCGTCGTGCAACCGGTCCCCGATGTGCCCGGTGAGCAGATCGGCCTGGACGAAGGCGTCGGTGATACCGCGGGCGGCGATGGAGTCCTTGTGGTGCACGGCGTCCCCGATCAGCACCCAGCCGGGACCGCACGCCTTCCGGAAGAAGTTCTCCTGGTGGCCGGTGCCGTAGAGCTGTTCCACCCGGCGGCCCGCGGAGATCCGCTCGTACAGTTCCGGGGCCGTCGTGCGGACCGCCTCCAGGTATGCGGGCTCCACGTCGGAGCGGACCTTGTGGAACTCGCTCTGCGGGAAGTAGGTCATGACCAGGGCGAGATCGGCGTTGGTGGGCAGGGCGCCGACCCAGCGGCCCGGCCCCTCGTACTGCTCGAAGTGCGCCGGGACGCCTTCCCAGTAGCTGTAATAGGTGCAGGTCATGCGCGGATCCTCGATGACGGCTTCCGCTTTCGTCTCGCGCGCGACCAGGGACCTCATGCCGTCCGCGCCCACCACGAGGTGCGCGCGTTCTGTGGTCTCCGCGCCGCCCGGCGTCCTGCACCGCACCCCAGCGACCCGCCCTTCCTCGAACAGCAGGCCACCGACCGTGCAGTTGTCCCGGAACTCGGCGCCCGCTGCCACCGCGCCCGCGGCGAGGATCGGGTCGAGCACGAAGCGCCTCGGCGCGTACGTGATGCGGTGGCCGTCGACCGGCAGCGAGGAGCCGGCGAGGCGGACGCCCGGCGACTGGTAGCTGATGCGGTCGATCGGCCGGCAGCCCGCCTGCCGGAGATCGTCGAGCAGACCCCACTTGCCCAGCAGCGCGACGCCCGGCTGGTGGATGTAGTGCGAGGACAGCTTGTCCTGCGGGAACTGCGCCTTCTCGAGCAGCAGGACGCGATATCCCTGCCGGGCGAACAACATCGCGGCCGGTGAACCGGCGCAGCGGGCACCGACGACGATCACGTCGTACATGACGACTCCGTCCTGGAGGGGTTATCGGTCGGAAAGCGGGGACGGCCGGGATGCGGAGGGCACGATCTCCCCGCCCTTCGTCCTTCTGCTCAGCGCCGGCCTGCTCGTCGGGGCCAGCTCTTCCCACACCGCCGAAAGACCGGCGATGGTGCGTGCTTCGAAGAGCGTGCGGATCGGTACTTCCAGGTGCAGGTCCGCACGGATCTGGGTGACCAGTTTGATGGCGCGCAGTGAATTGCCGCCGAGCTCGAAGAAATCGTCGTCGATGCCCACGCGGTCGACTTCGAGAATGTGGGCGAAGAGCACGCAGAGTGATTCCTCCCGCGTCGTCCGCGGCGCGCGGTAGCGCACGGATCCGGCCTCGCCCGCCGGTGGTTCCGACAGGCGCGGGCCGGTGTGGAGCAGCGCGCGCAGCCGGTCCCGCCCGGCGGTGTCCAGGGCGTCGAGGGTGCCGACCCGGGTGTGCGGATCGTCCGCGATGTGCTCCAGGACGCGCACCAGGCGGGCGGCGATCAGCTCGACCGTGCCGTGGGCGAGCTGTCCGAGCGGGTGGTCGAGGGAGAGCTGGAGGTACGGTTCGGCGCCCGCGTTCAGCGTCACCGGGTAGTGGGAGCCGTAGTACGGCCGCATTCCGGTGACCTCGATGCCCGCCGCGGCGTCGGCTTCGGCGAGCGCGACCCGGTCCACCGGGTAGGACTCGAAGCCGATGAGCGTGTCGAACAGCGTGGTGTGTCCGGTTGCCTCCTGGATGTCGGCCAGACCGTAGTAATGGTGGTCCATGAGCCTGCCCTGCCGGTCCTGCAGATCGACGAGCACCTGGGCCACGGTCGACGCCGCCGGGCACGGGACCCGCACCGGTACGGTGTTGATGAAGAGCCCGATCATGCGGTCCGCCCCGGGCAGCGCGTCCGGGCGCCCGGCAACGGTGGCGCCGAAGACCACGTCCCTGCGCCCGGTCAGATGGGCGAGAAGCAGCGCCCAGGCGCCTTGTACGACGGTGTTGAGCGTGACGCCGGACTCCGCCGCGCGGCGGGCGAGTCGTTGCGCGGTGTCGAAGCCCAGGTCCAGCTCCACCCGCCGGACGCCCTCGGCCTCGTCGGCCGCGCTGCGGGGCGCGAGGAGTGTGGGTCCGTCGAGGCCGTCGAGCTCCTCGGCCCACGCACGGGCGGACGCCTCCCGGTCCTGGGCGGCCAGCCACGTCACGAAGTCCGCGTAGTCACGGACGGGGGGCAGGTCGGTGGGGGCACCGTCGGCCGCGTAGAGCCGGAGCAGGTCCCGCGTCAGCAGCGGCAGCGACCAGCCGTCGAACAGCGTGTGGTGCGCGGTCAGGACGAGTTCCGCCCGGTCGGGCGCGGTCCTGGCCAGTGCGAGCCGGATCAGCGGGGGGACCGCGGGGTCGAAGTGGGCCGCCCGGTCGGCGGCGAGGAACGCTTCGAGGTCCCCGGCGCCGTCGAGGTCCAGGACGCGCCAGTCCAGCTCCACCTTGTGCGGGGCGAGCTGGACCGTCTCCCCGTGCTCGCCCGCGACGAACGCCACGCCCAGGTTCGGGTGGCGCTCGAGAAGGGCCTGTCCCGCGCGGCGCATCCGCTCCGGGTCGACGCGGCCGGAGAGATGGAACACGAACTGCAGGTGGTACACGTCGAAGGAACTGTCGGCGAGCATCGCGTGGAAGAGCAGCCCGGACTGCACCGGCGTGACCGGCCACACCGCGGCCAGCCTGCCGTAGAGCGCCTCCCAGTCGTCGATCCGTGTCTGGTCCACCTCGACCAGGGGCGCGTCGGCGGGGGTCAGCCCACCGGCGCCGGGCGTCGCGGCGTGCCGCGCGAGCCCGGTCAGCGCGTCGACCCACCGCCGCGCGAGGTCGTCCACCTCGGCGCGGGAGAGCACCCCGGCCGGGTGGCCGAAGCGCGCTGTCAGCCGGCCGTCCTCGCCGACCGCCGCGTTGATCTCCAGTGCCGACAGCGGCGGCATGTCCGCGTTCGGGGCCGGGACGAGGTCGCCGAGCTTCGACAGGGGTGCCCACCCGTCTTCCCGCAGTTCCTCGGGAATGTCCGCGGCGGAGACCTTGCCGAGATAGTTGAAGCCGATCTGCGGATCGTCGTGGCCGCGGAGGACCGCCGCGGTCTCCTGGTTGAGATGGCGCAGCAGCCCGTAGCCGATGCCCTTGTCGGGCAGGGCGCGCAGCCGCTCCTTGACCAGCTTGACCGCCCGTCCGGCGGCGGGACCCCCCGCGAGCGCGTCGTCCACGTCGACGCCCGCGAGGTCGAACCGGACGGGGTAGGTGCTGGTGAACCAGCCGACCGTGCGGGAAAGGTCGGCTCCGGGGACGACGGCCTCCTCCCTGCCGTGGCCCTCCAGGCGCACCGTGAACGACGCGTCGCCCAGCCCGCGGGCCCGCCGCCAGCCCGCCACCGCCAGCGCCAGAGCGGTGAGCAGACCGTCCTCCGCGCCTCCGCGGTACGCCACGGGCAGGGCGGTCAGTACCGCCTCGGTGACCGGGGCCGGCACCTGGACGTGCACCGTTTCCACGGTCGCCGCCACGTCCACGGACGGGTCCAGAGGCCGCTCCCCCAGCGGCGGTTCGGCCCCCGCCAGTACGTGCTGCCACAGCGGCAGCTCCGCCTGCCGGCGGGCGGACTCCTCCACCAGCGCGTGTGCCCACCGCCGGACCGAGGTGCCGACGGCGGGCAGCACGGGCTTCTCGGCAGCGCGCACCTGGCGCCAGGCAGCGGCCATGTCCGGCAGCAGGACGCGCCACGACACACCGTCGACCACCAGGTGGTGCAGCACCACGAGCAGCCGGTCGGGCGCCGTGTCGGACGTGAACCTGACGAACTGCGCCATCACTCCGGCGGCCGGGTCCAGGCGGTCGGCGGCCGCGTCGAGTTCCGCCGCGACGGCTTCGTCCGTCGGGGGCCACTGCGCGCACGGGACATGGTGCAGCAGCGGGTCGACCTCCACGGCGTCCGCCGAGTCGACCCACAGGGCCATGCCGGTCGGGGTGAGCCGACTGCGCAGGATGTCGTGGCGGGTGAGCACGGCTTCGAGGACCGCGACGAGCCCGTCCCGGTCGACGGCTTCCGGCAGTTGCACGGTCATCGCCATGGCGAGCCGGTTCACGCCGCCGCCCGCCCCGAGTACGTGCAGCGCGATCGGGGCGGCGGGGATCCAGCCGACACCACCGCCGGGCAGCTCCGGCAGCGTTCGGCGGTCGCCGTCCTCCGCACCCGCGAACTCGGCGAGACGGGCGATCGTACGGTGTTCGAAAATCTCCCGCGTACTGAGACGGAGGCCACGGGCCTTGGCCCGTGCCACGGCCTGGATGGAGCGGATGCTGTCCCCACCGACGGCGAAGAAGTCGTCGTCGACACCGATCCGTGCCACACCGAGGACATCGGCGAACACCTCGGCCAGGAGGTGCTCGGCCGCGGAACGCGGCGCCCGGTAGGTCTGCCCGCCGAACTCCGGCGCCGGCAACGCCTCCCGGTCCAGCTTCCCGTTCGCGGTCAGCGGCACGCGGTCGAGCAGCACGAAGACCGAGGGCACCATGAACTCAGGCAGCCGTGCGGCCGCGAACCGGCGCAGCTCGCCACCGGAGACACCGGCCTGGAAATCGAGGTCGCCGACCCCGCCCGCGCCGTCGCCGCCGACGACACCGCCGCCGGCCGGCACCGCGTACCCCACGAGCCGCCGCTGCCCGGCGCCGTCCGCCCTCGCGACCACCACGGCCTGCGCCACCCCGGGGTGCTCGGTCAGGACGGCTTCGATCTCCGCCGGTTCGATCCGGAATCCGCGCACCTTGACCTGTGCGTCGATCCGGCCGACGTACTCGAGCCGGCCGCCGGCGTCCCACCGCACCTGATCCCCGGTCCGGTACATCAGCCCACCGTCCGGCCCGAACGGGCAGGCCACGAACCTCTCCGCGGTCTGACCGGGGCGGCCGAGGTAGCCGCGGGCCACCCCGGCACCGGCCACATACAGCTCCCCGATCGTGCCCACGGGGACCGGCGCCAGGCCGGGGCCGAGGACGTACACGGCGGTGTTGTCCAGCGGGCGGCCGATCGGGACGGTGTGGCGCACCTGTTCACCGGCGGCCAGGCGGTGCCCGGTGGCGAACACCGTCGTCTCCGTCGGGCCGTAGGCGTGGGCGAGCGTCACGTCGGGGCACACCTGTCGCACCCGGCGCCAGGCGGCCGGTGAGGCCACGTCCCCGCCCGTCCACACCTCGCGCAGCCCGGCGAGGGAGTCCGGGCGCTCCTCCGCGATGGCCGTGAACAGGCCCGTGGTGAGCCACAGCACGGTGACGCCGTGGGCGGCCCGCAGCCCGGCGAGGGTCTCGATGTCCAGCTCTCCCGGTGGCGCCACGACCACCCTGCCGCCGTTCACCAGGGGCACCCACAGTTCCTTGACGAACGCGTCGAAGGTGTGCGGCGCGTGGAACAGCGTGGTGGCGTGGCTGTCGTCCTGCCAGCGGTGGTCCGTGACGTACGCCTCGAGATTGCGGTGCGTGGTACCGATGCCCTTGGGGGCTCCGGTCGACCCGGACGTGAACATGACGGCGGCCAACTGGTCCGGTTCCCACCGCGAGGGCCGCTGCGGCGGTTCACCGCCGTCGTCGGCGCCCGCGGCCCCCGCGTCGTCGAGCAGCACGACGGTCGCCGCGAGCTCCTCGGGCAGCGTCGCCGCTGTCGCCGCGTCGGTCAGCACCATCCGCGCCGCCGCGTCCCGCAGCATCGACCTGATGCGCTCCGCCGGGTACTTCGGGTCGAGGGGCAGATAGGCCCCGCCCGCCTTCAGGACCGCGAGGAGGGCGACCACCAGGTCGGCCGAGCGCGGCAGCGCGACCGCCACGACCACTTCGGTGCCCACGCCCCGGCGCCGCAGGGTGTCGGACAGACGGTCGGCGCGCCTGCCCAGTTCCTGGTACGACAGCGCCACGTCCCCGCAGACGAGGGCCACCGCGTCCGGGGTCTCCCGCACCCGGAGGTCGAAGAGCCCGGGCACCGTCAGCTCCGGCAACGGCACGTCCGTGTCGTTCAGCTCCCGCAGCAGCCAGTCCCGCTCGGCGCCGTCCAACGGGTCCACCGTGCCGATCCGCGCACCCGGGTCGGCGACCAGGGTGCGTACGAAGGTGAGGAGCCGTGCCGAGAAGCGCTCCAGTTCGGCGGGGATGTACATGTCCCGCGGCGCGTCCATGCTGATCGTGACGGCTTCCTCGGGGCCGGACTCGAACACCGTGATCATGAGTTCGTCCGGTGAGGGAAAGCAGCCGCCGAGGAAGGACGCGGGGTGCGCGCCGAAGCGCAGGCGCCGCATCGGGATGAAGTTGAGGATCACACCGAGCGGGCTTCGCCCGACGTCGGTCAGGCCCATGCCCTGCCTGATGTCGGCGATCAGGTGCCGGCTGCGCGGTGTGACGGACGCCTTCTCCGCGGCGATCGTGCGGGCGATCTCCAGGAACGAGTCCGTTTCCCTGACGGTGACCCGCAGCGGGATGAAGTTCGCGGCCATGCCGGTCGCCCGGCGTGTGGCCTCGGAACGGTTGCCCGCGCCGAGCGAGAACATGAGTTCCGAGAGACCGCAGGTCTCGTGCATGAAGACGGCGGCGGCCGTCGTCACCAGGGTGGGGATCGACATGCCTGCGGCGTCGGCGACCCGCTTCCACTCGGCGGCCTCGGCACTCGGGATCACCGTCGTGTGGTTCGCGATACCGATGGAGTGGGCCACCTGCCCGGGACCGGGGCGGGGTGCCGGGTCGTCGTTGCCCGGGCGAGCCTCGACCGCACCGCGCATGCTCGGCAGCCGCGCGGCCTCGGGCGGATCGGTGAGGTAGCCCCGCCAGAACGCCGCGTCCTCGGTGAAGCGGGGGGACTCGCGGTAGGCCGCCTCGTCCCTCGCCACGACGCCGGCGTCGGGGACGGGCGCCGGCGGTACCGGTTTCCCCTCGGCGAGAGCGGTGTAGACCTCGGCGCACCGCAGCGCGAAGTTGTTGTAACCGAGGCCGTCGGTCACGATGTGGTGGAACACCTCGCAGAAGATCCAACGCGTCTCGTCGAGTTTGATCGCGCCGAGCCGAAACAGCGGGTCGGAGCCGAGGTCGAACCGCTGCTCCTGAACCTCTGTGAGCAGCGCGTACAGCTTTTCCTCAGTGTCTACGGCGCCCCCGGCGACCCCGGCGCGCCCTGCATCCCCTGCATCCCCTGCACCCCCTGCGTCCCCGGAGCCGCTCAGGTCGTAGAAGAACGGCTCCCACGAGCCGAGTTCCAGGGGTACCGTCCGCACTCCGGAGTCGGTCTCCTCGAACGTGACGAGCAGGTTGGTGTTCTCCTCGAGGACCTGCCGGAGCGCCGCGGCCAGCAGGTCCTGGTCCAGTGCGCCGTCGACGTCCCACCAGCCGGCGATGTTGTTGCGGATCGACGGCTTCAGCTTGTCGGCGATCCACAGCCCTGTCTGTGAGGAGGACACCTCACAGGTACCGGCGTCCAGCGATGCGATGTGCGCGGACAGGGCGGCCACGGTCGGATGCAGGAACAACTGGTCCATGGGGACCTCCACGTCCAGTTCCTCGACGAGGGCGTTCTGGATCCGCGCCATGGCGATCGAATGGCCGCCCAGAGCGAAGAAGTCGTCGTCCGGTGCCACGTCGTCGACCTTCAGCTCACGGCACCAGATGGCCCGTACCTTGTCCGCGATCACCGCACTCCTCCTTGCCGTCGCACGCGATCGGTGAGCGCCGCGCGGTCCACTTTTCCGTTGGGGTTCAGGGGAAGGGCGGGGACGCTGATGACATGGGCCGGGACCATGTTCCGCGGCAACTCCCGCAGCAGGCCCGCGCGTACGTCGTCCGCGTCCGGCTCGGGCCCCTTGGGGGCGACGAAGGCGATCAGTTCGATGTCCCCGCAGTCCGCGCGCCTGGTCACCACCGCGGCCTCGCGCACCCCGTCGAGCCTGCTCAAGGCACGTTCCACGTCGGCCGGGTCGATGCGCATGCCGCGGATTTTCACCGTCGCGTCCATCCGGCCGAGGACGACGAGATCTCCGGTCGGTGTCACGTAGCCGCGGTCGCCCGTGCGGTACACCCGGTGCGGCACACCGTCGCGCACCACCGTGGTGAACCGCTCGGACTCAGGACCCGTGCCGCCCAGGTATCCGGCGCCGACGCTCGTCCCCGAGATGCAGATCTCCCCGTGCTCCCCCGGCCCGACGTCCGCCAAGTCGGCGTCGAGAATGTGGATGTCGGTGTTGTGGACGGGCTTGCCGACCGGGACCGGACCCTGTTCCCCGGCCCCGCGGCCGGCGAGGTCGTACGACGACGCGACGTCCGTGCACTCGGCGACACCGTACTGGTGCAGCAGAGCGCATGTGTTCCCTTCTCGCGCCGCCCACTGCGCGACCCGTTCGAAGGAGAGCGGTTCGCCCCCGAAGAACACCTGGTCGAGGCCGGCGAGGGCATCACCCCTGCGGGCCGTCTCCCAGTCGACGAGCAGATAGAGCACGCTCGTCGCGCAGTGCACCGTGCGGATGCCGTACTCGGTGAGCAGGCGGTAGGCCATCGCGGTGTCGAAGTTCCTGCTCGGCAGCAGATGCTGGGTGGCTCCGCAGAACAGCGGCATCATCAGGCTGCGCTGGCTCAGGTCGAACCCGAAGGCGCTGAGGACCAGGTGGTGCGACCCGCGGTGCAGGCCGTATTCGAGCAGCAGCCAGTTCAGCAGGTTGAACCAGCCCTCGTGCCGGGCCGCGGTGACCTTCGGCGTACCGGTCGAACCCGACGTGAAGACCGCGTAGCACAGGTCGTCCCCGGTGACCCCGACGTCGGGGTCGCTGGTCGCAAGCCGCGCCAGAGGGCCGGAACACTCCGCCAGATCGACGGTCTCGACGCCGGTGGGGGCCACCAGTGCCGCAGTCGCCGGTGACACGGCGATCAGGGCGAGGCCCGGGAGCTGTGCCACCATCAGCCGGAGCCTCGCGGCCGGGTAGGACGGGTCGAACGGCACGTAGGCCGCGCCGGACTTCAGCGTGCCGAGAACGGCGATGACCATGTCGAGCGAGTAGTCGAGGCAGACCCCGACCTTCGCGCCGCGGCCGATGCCCCGGGCGGTGAGGAAGTGCGCGAACTGGTTCGCCTTCGCGTTCAGTTCCGCGTAGGTCAGCCGCTGCCCGGCGCAGACGACGGCGATGCCGTCCGGTGTGCTCCTCGCGTGTGCCTCGAACGCCTTGTGGACGACTGGCTCCCGCGGCAAGCCGACACGTTTTCCGTGCAGTGTCATCGTCTGGCTCCCGTGTGACGAGTATTCGGTCGTGGCCTGGGAGATGCGCGGCCCGAGCGTCATTTCGACGGCTCGCTGCGAACGTAGGCACCGCCGTCCTCGAAATGTCCTCGAAGACGCCTCGAAACTCAGGACATCCAGACCCGGCGCCTCGCGGTGTCCCGCCGGGCGGGAATCGGCAATGTCCCGCCGGCGCCCGCTTGTCCCGCTAGCGAGACACCGCAACCGAAAGCGGTTGCCCACGCAGAATGCCGCCGCTCATACTGATGAAACTCCCGATGCCGCAACGGTCCTTGCACAAAAGGCTTTTCCATGACTTCGGCCATTGCGGCAGAAAACGCATGCGTGACCGACGGAGGAGATTTCCGTAGATGACTGAAGCGTTGAGTCGATGTCGGGGTCCGCATGCCGGTACCGGCGAGTTCGTCGAATTCCGCCTGCTCGGCCCACTGGAGGTGCGGGTCGCGGGTGAGCGGCGCGAACTGCCGGGAAACCGCTCGCGGACCGTGCTCGCGTGCTTGCTCGTGGCCGAGGGCGAGGTCATGTCGGTCACCCGTCTCGTGGACGCCGTATGGGGGCCGACGCCGCCCGCGACGGCGGAGAAGCAGATCAAGAACAGCATCTCCGATGTGCGCAAACAGCTCGCGGGGGCAGGGGTCGTGGTGGAGACCGCGCCGCCCGGCTACCGGTTGCGCATCCGCAGCGGCGAGACCGACCTGCGTACGTTCCGGCGCCGGGTCGCGCTCGCCAGGGAACATGTGGCACGAGGGGGACGCAAGGCGGAAGCCGTCGTCGAGTACCGGCACGCGTTGGCGCTGTGCGGCGGGCAGGTCCTGAGCAATGTGCACAGCGCGTTCATCGACGCTGTGGCGGCGACGTTCCACGAGGAGAAGCTCGTCGCGTACGAGGAGTGCGTCGAGCTGGAACTGGACGCGGGCCGGCACCGCACATTGATCGTCGAACTCATGGAACTGGTCGAGGTGAATCCGCACCGCGAGGGGCTCGTCTGCTGCCTCATGCGTGCGCTGGCCGAGCTGGGCGAACGGGCCAGGGCGCTCGCCGTCTACGACCGGACCCGCAAGGTCCTGCGCGAGGAGTACCGGACCGAGCCGGGGTCCCGGCTGCGCGGGCTGTGCGCGCGTATCAGGGTGAACGAGCTGGCGCCGCGGCCGGAGGGGCTGCCGCACGGCCCCTCCACCCTGCCTCCCGACGTACCCGAACTCGTCGGCCGGGCCGCCGAGCTCGGTGCGATCGTCTCGGCGGCGCGTCCGCGCGCGGCCGGGGGGTCCGCGCGCAGCGGCACCGTGGTGATCGACGGCATGCCGGGCGTCGGCAAGACCGCACTGGCCATCCGGGCCGCACGCGAACTCGCCGGTGACTACCGGGACGCGCAGCTCTTCCTCGACATGGGGGCACACACCGGCGACGGCACGTCGATGAGCCCTGCCGCCGCGCTCGGGCATCTGCTGGTCGCCCTGGGCGTCCCCGACCGGGAGATCCCGGCCGGCCTGGGGGAACGTGCCGCGCTGTGGCGGGCGAGCCTGCGCACACGCCGCGCCGTGATCGTGCTCGATGACGTCCGCGGCAGCGCACAGGTCAGACCGCTGCTGCCGGAGAGCGCCGACTGTCTGGTACTGATCAGCACCAGAAACCGGCTCGCCGGTCTCGACGGCGTCCGCACCGTGTCGCTCGCGGCGCTCCCCGCCGAGCAGGGCCGGGTGCTGTTCTCACGGGCGCTCGGAGACGCGCGCGCCGAGGATGAGCCGGCCGACACCGGTGCCGTGGTCAGGCTCTGTGGCGGGCTGCCGCTCGCTCTTCTGATCGCCGCTGCGCGGCTTCGGCACCGCGCCCACTGGACGGTGGGCGACCTGGCCGGCCGGCTGGCCGACGGCGAGGAGCTGCTGGCGGAACTCTGCGCGGAGGACCGCAGTGTCGCGTCCAGGCTGCTCTCCTCCTACCGGCGCCTGGAACCTGGCCTGCAGTGGTTCTTCGGGGTGCTCGGGCGGGCGCGCACCGACCGGATCGACGTCGCGGAAGCCGCCGGTCTCGCCGGTGTCCCCGACGCTCGCGCCGAGCGCTTCCTGGAGGCGCTCGCCGACCGGCACCTCGTCGAGCCGACCGTGCCCGGGACCTACCGGATACACGGCTTGGTACGGGCGTACTCCCGCACCCTGACGGACCGCACCCGCAGGCAGGTGCGGCCCGTCGAACTGGTCGAGCGCTGTCCGGAGGACCGGGAGCGCGACCGCGAACGCGGGCGGGACCGCGACGGCGCCGCGTAGGCGTCAGCGCCCACCGGTCAGGAGCTTGGTCAGTTCCTCCGGCGCGTCGAGGAAGTCGTAGTGGCCGCCCTCGACGATCCGGACGTCGACGGAGTCGGAGTACCGGTGCCATCCCTGGAGCTGGCCGACCTCTACTTCGGGGTCGTCCCGCCAGTGCAGCACCACGATCTCGCACGGCAGCACGACCGGTTCCGACCGGTGGTAGGCACCGTTGGCGTCGAGATCGCGGCGCAGTACGGCAAGACCCATGTCGATCATGTCCGGTTTCGGTTCGAGCCCCCGGCTGCGCGTGACGCCCTCCAGTTCCGCGCGCAGCTCGGCCTCGCTCATGGTGAGCATCCGGTCGAACGGGCAGTCGTGCGGTGCCACCTGGCCGGACACGAAGAGCGTGTCCGGGGTGGGCAGACCGAGCTCGGCCAGCAGCACGGCCGTCTCGAACGCCGGCAGCGCGCCCGCGCAGTGGCCGAAGAACGCGAAGGGCCGGTCGAGTTGCGGCACCAGCGGTTCGATCAGCGCGGCGGCGAGCTCCTGGTAGGTCCCGTAGTGGGGTTCGGCCATCCGGTTCTCGCGGGCCGGGAACTGCAGCGGGCAGATCTCGACGTCGTCGAGCACGGCGGGCCACGCGTGGAAGCTGGACGCGCCGACTCCGGAGTAGGGGAAGCAGAACATCCGGGCCGGGTGTTCGGCGGCCGGGGGCCGCACGAACCACGGCGACCTGTTGTTCGCGGAGCCGATCTTCATGGGGTCGCTCGCTTCCGGGTGACGAGGGGCAGATGGGTCATGCCCGCGATGAAGATCGAGCGCAGGTGCTGTGGTTCGCCGTCGAGCTCGACCGAGGCGAACATCCGGAACAGTTCCTCGAAGAAGATGCGGGCGGTCATGCGGGCCAGCGGGGCGCCGATGCAGTAGTGCGGCCCGAACCCGAAGGCCACGTGCCGGTTCTCCGCCCGCACCACGTCGAACTGGTGGGGGGCGGCGAACTGCGCCTCGTCGCGGTTCGCCGACCCGATCCAGGCGACGACGGCGTCACCTGCGCGGACCGTGCCGCCTGCGACATCGGTGTCGGCCGTCGCGTACCGCATGAAGTTGCAGGCGGCCGACGTCCAGCGCAGCCCCTCCTCCACCAGGGCCGGGGTCAGCGAAGGATCGGCCTGCACCTTGTCGAACTGCTCGGGTCGCTCGATCAGCGTGAGCACCGTCCCGGAGAGGGTGTGCGGTGTCGTCGCGTTCGCGCCGAGGAGCAGGCTGTAGGCGTCGTAGGCGATTTCCTCGTCGGTCAGCGGCGCTCCGCCGGCGCGGACGGCCATCAGGTGGTCGAAGAGGGTTTCCGCCTCGCCCCCCGCGGCCCGCCGCTGCCGGATGTGTGCGTTGAGGTACTCGAAGATCTCGTGGTGCGCGATGGTGAGCGTCGCGTGCTCGGCGCCGATCCGGAACTCCGGATCCGTGGGAGCGGTCACCATCGCCGTGAGGCGTACGAGTTCGTCCCAGTCCCGCTCCGGGATTCCGAGCAGGGCACCCGCGACGATCATCGGGAGGCGCCACGCCCCCTCGGCCAGATCCCACCGGCCGCCGTCGAGCGCCGGTTCGAGGAACCCCACCACGGCCCGGCGGATCCGCTCCTCCCAGGACGCCACCGCCCGCGCCGTGAGCCGGCCGCTGATCGACCGGCGGACCTCGGTGTGACGCGGCGGGTCGGTGGACGTCATCAGCATGCCGGCGGCGATGTCGTCCTGCCCGAGCTGGGTCACGACGGTGCCGCGTTCGGAGGTGAAGACGCGGTGGTCGCCGAGGACACGGCAGACGTCCTCGTAGCGGGTCACCGACCAGAACGTGCGCCCGTCGGGCAGGGTCTGGTGGTGCAGCGGCGCCTCGGCCCGCATGACGTCCCAGATCGCGTGCGGATCGCCGAGGGCGAAGAGTTCCGGGTCGAACAGGTCGACGTGGTCGAGGTCGACCGCATCGCTTGACCCCGCCGTCAGCCTCACAGCGCCACCCCCTCCTTCTCGATCAGTTCGGCGACCGCAGTCGGCGTCTGCGCCAGATAGAAGGCGCGCACGGAGAGCTCGACCCCGTAGAGCGCCCGCATACGGTCGATGATCTGCATCCCGACCAGCGAGTTGCCGCCGAGTTCGAAGAAGTCGTCGTCCACCCCGACCGCGGTGCCGCCGAGCTCCTCCTGCCACACGGCCGCTATCTCCAGAGCCCTGGACGCGGGCGGGTTCGCCGCGGCGACCGGTGCGCGCCGCGAGGAGCCGGGATCGGACGTCGCGGTACGCAGCCGCTGCGTGATCGCCTCCACCACGGGTGCGGGGTCCTCGGTCAGATAGTGATGCCGTCCGGGGAAGAGCTGGACGTCGAACTTCTCGGCGGTCGCATCGCCCCAGGTGTCCAGGTCCCGTGGTGTGCAGGTGTGGTCGCTCTCGCCGCCGAACGCGGTGACGGGCGCGTGCAGTTGTTCCAGGCGCGTGGGCCGGTAGCGGTCGGCCATCCGCAGGTCGGCCCGGAGCGACGGCAGCACGACCGGCCACAGCCTGGGGGTTTCGAGCACCTGGAGGTCCCGGCCGCCGAGCTGTTGGACGGTGGCGACCAGGTCCTCGTCGTCGAGCCGGTGGTCGTCCTCGCCGTGCCGGTGGTGCGGGGCCCGCCGCGCCGACACAAAGACGTGCCGGAGGTCGTGACCGGTGTTCCGCTCCACCCGCAGAGCGATCTCGTAGGCCAGGGCGGAGCCCACACTGTGGCCGAAGAGCGCGACGGGCCGGTCGGGCAGCTCGCCGAGTTCGGCCGCCACCCGGTCGGCGGCTGCCACCAGGTCCTCGATGTGCGGTTCCGCCAGCCGGTCCTGACGTCCCGGATACTGCACGCCGATCAGCTCGACGTCCGCGGGCAGCAGTGGATGCCACGCGGCGACCATCGCGGCCGTCCCGCCTGCGTGCGGCAGACAGACGAGCGTCATGGCCGACTGTTCATCATGCTGATATCGCCGCAGCCACGATCCCATGTCCAGCCCTCTTCCCTCGTCCGGTGATTGGCACTGTCGGCCGCTCCGAACGTAGGCAGCGCCGTCCTCCGATCGTCACTGGCCCATCATCGACCGATCCGTCGGCGGGTCCGCGGGCGTCCTACCGGGCAGTGGTCGTCTCTGGGGTGAGAAAGGAGGCACGGGGCGTCGGCGCCCCCCGTGGCCTGCGGTGACGTGCCCGAGAAAGCGAGTACGGCTCAGCCGCGCGATAAAGGATCATTCGGATAACGAGGTGACGCACCACTGTCATGTCAACAGGACGCCTTCCCGTACAAGGCGTGACGGCCGGATTCCGCGATGGTTGAATAATCTTCCGCAGCGCGTATGACCGGAACACCGAGCCGCGATGATCATGCCTTCAGGGATCACATCCCGCCGCCGCGTGCACAGAGCACTCGAGGCAGCGGTTCGCGTGGGTCGCGCGACGGGGGAGTCGACTGGGATCGATTCAACACGAGGTAGGTACGAGTAATGATCTCGAGCGATGTCCAATTACCCTTGGTCGCCTTCGAGGCCAAGACTGCTTCACCCCTCAGCAGTCTGACCTTCCATGCTTCTCTCGACAAAATGGGAATCACCTTTCCTCCGGGAATGGCCAGGCAATCGTGGGAGGCCGTAGGAAATCAACTGAAAGACGTTTCGAGTTCTTTTGTCTGGTGGCTCGCGGACTGGATGATCTACGGCGAGAACGCGTACGGCCCGCAGTACCGTGACGCGATCGCGCGCACCGGGCTCGACTACCAGACCCTGCGCAACTACGCCTGGGTGGCCCGGAGGTTCGAGCACCACCGGCGGCACGAGGCGCTCAGCTTCGCCCACCACGCGGAGGTGGCACGCCTGCCCGCCCCGGAACAGGACTACTGGCTGCGCAAGGCCGAGCAGCAGGCCTGGTCCCGCAACACCCTGCGGAAGCAGGTCCGGGCCAGCATCGCCGAGCGCGAGAGCGGGGCGGTCGCGCCGGTGGCCGCTGTGGGCGGGCGGTCCACCGGTCGGCAGGCGGTCCCCACGGACGGTGCCGGGGCCGGGGCCGCGGGCAAGGCGGCGACGATAGAGATCGATCTGCCGGTCGGCGAGTTCGACCAGATCACCCGGATCGCGGAGTCTTCCGGTCTGAGCAACAGCGACTGGGCCGCCCGGGTGCTGCAGTCCGCCGTCCGGACCCTGACCGAGACGAAGACCGGGACGAAGACCGGGGCCAGGACGGGAGGCGACACCCCGGCGCCCGCGCCCTAGCCCCGGCCGTCCCGTCCCCCGGTACCGCCTCCCGAGGCCGGTGGCCTCGCGCCGCCTCAGCCAAGACCCAGGTTTGCTCACGGCCCGTCAGGTGAGGAGCACCGGATGATCCCCGACCACGATGCCCCGGCACCCCTGGACCCGGCACCCCAAGCACCGGCTCCGCGCGCCCCCGCTCCCGGCGCGGCCTCACCTCGGGCCGCGACCCGCGACGCTTCGCCGCCGGGCGCCGCCGCCATCGGCGCCCTCACCGCCCCCCAGGTCTCCGACCACCCCCTCCCCCACCTCGACGCCGCGGCCCTGGCCCTGCTCGTCCCCCCGGGTGCCGCCGTCGACGCCGTCGAGGACGCGCTGGTGCGGGGCGGACTCGACCCCGAGGCCGAACCGGCCCGGAGCGTGGTCGGCGTGACGGGTGGTCAGCTCCTGTTGATGCCGTCGTCGACCAGCTCGTACGCGGGCGTGAAGGTCGTCACCGCGACGCCCGACAACCCGGCCCGCGGACTCCCCCGCATCCAGGGCCTGTACTTCCTCCTGGACGGCGACACCCATCAGCCGCTCGCCCTCCTCGACGGCGCCGCGCTGACCTCCCTGCGCACACCCGCGGTGTCGGGTGCGGCGATCCGCCGCCTCGCCGTGCCGGACGCCGGGCGGCTGCTCGTGTTCGGGACCGGGCCGCAGGCCTGGGGGCACGTGGAGGCCGTACGGGCGGTGCGCCCCGCTCTCGCGCACGTGGACGTGGTGGGGCGCGACCGCGAACGGGTGGCCGCGTTCGTGGACCGCTGCCGCGGCGCGGGGCTCACCGCGGCCGCCGCGACGCCCGAGGACGTCGCGCACGCCGATGTCGTGTGCTGCTGCACCACCGCCCGGGAGCCGCTGTTCGACAGCGCGCTGCTCGCCCCGCACGCGACGGTGGCGGCGGTCGGCTCGCACGAGCCCGACGCGCGCGAGGTCGACGAACGCCTCGTGGGCCGGGCCACGGTGGTCGCCGAATCCCGGTCCGTGGCCATGCGTGAGTGCGGGGACATCGTGCAGGCGGTCACCACCGCGCGGTTCGACCTCGGCCGTCTGCGCACGCTGCGCGAACTGGCCCGCGGCGAGGTGACCGTCGAGGCCGGGCGGCCACGCCTGTTCAAGTCGGCGGGCATGGCCTGGGAGGACCTCGCGGTGGCGGTGGCCGCGTACGAGAGCTGGCGCGCCCCGGTCGACTGAGGCCCCGCACCCGCCCCTTCACTCAATTTCCCTCAATGCGCCTCACACGCTTCGTGACCTTCATGCGGTTCATGCGCTTCATGCGCTTCATGCGCTTCATGCGCTTCATGCGCTTCATGCGCTTCATATGGTTCAACCCACCGTCACCGGGTGCCGCACCACCGCGTCGAACAGGTAGCCCTGGGTGTTGTGCGCGGTTGTGGCCTGCTGGGTGCGGCCGGTGGTGTCCGTGGTGCGGGCGAGCAGCACGGTGGGGCCGGGGGCGCGGGGGTGCCAGTCGGCGGACCAGCGGACCCAGCTACCGTGCCGCGGTACGTCGTGCAGGCGGACGCGGTGCCAGGTGCCGCCGTGGTCGGTGCTGACCTCGACGCGGTCGACGGCGCCGCCGCCCGACCAGGAGCGGCCCGTCAGGCGGTGCCGGAACCCGGCCTCGAAGTGCGCGTTCCACGGCAGCTCGAAGGCCGACTTGAGGGTCTGGCGGGTGAGGGGGCCGGAGCCCCGCGGCGAGTGGCCGGGGCCGAAGAGGCGGTAGAAGTCGGTGTTCCAGGGCGAGAAGAGGGGCGTCGCCGACACCTCGATGTCGCCGACCCACTTCACGGAGGCGATGCCGATCCAGGACGGCACGACGACGCGCACCGGGTGCCCGTGGTCGGGCGGCAGCGGCTCGCCGTTCATCTCGTACGCGAGGAGTACGTCGTCCAGGGCCTTGGCGAGCGGCAGCGGGCGGCGCACGCGGCCGAGGCGGGTGCCGTCCGCGGTGATGTAGTCGTCGTCGAGGCCGCGGGGCATGACGTCCACCGCGTGACGCGCGAGGCCCGCCCGGCGCAGCACGTCGGCCAGGCGGACGCCGCGCCAGTGCGCCTGGCCGACGGCGCCGAGCGTCCAGGCCGTGCCGGACACCTGCTGGCCCTGCTGGGTGGTGAAGAGACCGCGGCCGTTGCCCGCGCACTCCACGAACGCCGTGCGCGAGGTCGACGGCAGCCGCTTCAGTTCGGCGAGGGTGAACTCGCGCGCGCCGCCGGTGAGTCCGTCGCCCCAGACCGTCAGGCGCCAGGTGTCGGCGTCGAGGCGGGGCGTCGTGGTGTGGTTGCGGACGAAGAAGTGCGAGGCGGGGGTCAGGTGGCCGGTCGCCGCGAGCGCCTCGAAGCGGGTCTCGGCGTTGGTGCCGCGTACGGTGAACACGTCGTCGGGAAGCGGTTTGACGATGCCCGGAGCAATTCCGGGAGCGGAGCCGGGGGGAGTGACGGCGTGGGCGTGCGGGAGGCCGCCGCCCAGGGTGGGGACGGTCGCGGCGAGGCCCGCGACGCCGGCGAGGCGCAGGACGTCGCGGCGGGCCACGCCCGCGGCCCGGGCCTCGCCCGCGAACCATTGCCGCAACCGGCGGCGGTCGTACGCGGCTTCGTCGAGCGGCTCGGCCGAGTTCGCCGTGGCCGTGGGGGTCGCCAGTGCCCCTGTGGTTTTCGGGGTCGTCGGGGTGCTTGGGGTGCTTGGGGTCATCGGATCAACCTTCCGCCAAGGTCGCGTCGGTCTCGTGGGTACGCGAAGTGCCGCGTGCCGCCTACAGAACGACTGGCACGCGGGAAGGACCTGGAGCTGCGACGAACTCGCGTAGCCGCGGTCGGCTACGCGGACCTACCGGGAGCTACGGGGAGCCACGGGAACGAAAGCCGGGAGGATCAACAACAGCCGTGCGACGGCAGCGCGCGGGCCTTGAGGGCACCGGTGACAGGGCTGCGACGGCTGAGGACCATGGCGACATGCTACGAGGCCGCGACGGAACCCGCCACGGCCTCGGCCGATGTGCCGCCCGCCGCGCGCTACGGCGTCGTCGTCGACACCACGTACACCATCGGATGGTGCGGGTTGGAGCGGTTGACCACGATGTCCTGGGTGGGTGTCGGGTTCTTCATCTCGTGCGAGAGGCCGAGCCAGGGGCCGGGTCCTGTGAACTCCCAGCCGACGACGTTGCGGTCACGCTTGCTGATGGTGATGTCGTCCGCCTTCAGGGCGCCGACGCCCTTGCCGGTGCCGGTCTGCTTGAGGAACTCGTCCAGGCCCTCGTTGCTGGTGAGGAACTGGACGTAGAGACGGCTTGTGCGCCAGTTGTTCGTCTCGTAGTAGGCGACCTCTTCGGAGTACGGCGGGACCGGCACGTCGTAGAGACGGCGCTGCACCTTGGAGGGCCAGCCCGCGGTGAGGCCGGTCGCGGAGTACTTCTTCTCCTTGTCGCGGCCGCTGTTGCGGCTCTGGTTCGCCGAGATCAGCAGATACACGGCGGGTACGCCGATGAGCAGCACGATGGTCGTCGCCGTGAGCCAGCGGCGGCGGATCATGTGACGGCGGTCCTCGGGGGGACGCTGCCGCTCCCCGTCACCGGGGCCGGACCTGCCGGGCAGGTCCGGGGACGAGGGCTGGCGGGGCACGGTCATCTACTGGGATCCCTGGGCGGTGCGGTCGTTGGTGCGGCGGGCCTCGGCGTAACGCTCGTAGCGTTCATAGCGCTCGACGCGGCGGCGGTTGGCGCGGCGGAAGCGGCGGGCGACCAGGCGGGCCAGGTCGGCGGCGCCCACCATGCCCGCCTCGGGGCCGAGCTGGGCGCGGGCGATGCGGGCCTCGGGGCGGTAGCCGCGGCCGGTGAGGTGGCGGCGGAAGGCGTCCCTGGCGGGGCCGATCAGCAGGTCGTCGGCGGCGCTCACGCCGCCGCCGATGACGAAGCAGGACGGGTCGAGGGCGGCGGCGAGGTTGGCGATGCCGACGCCGAGCCACTGGCCGATGTCCTGGAGCAGCTCGACGCACATGGCGTCGCCCTCGCGGGCGAGTTCGGTGATGAGCGGGCCTGTGATGTCGGGGATGTTCCCCTTGACCCGCTCGACGATGCCGTACGCCACCGGGGAGTCGGCTGCCGCCATCTCGCGGGCCTCGCGGACCAGGGCGTTACCGGAGCTGTACTGCTCCCAGCAGCCGCGGTTGCCGCACGGGCAGCGGTGGCCGCCCGGGACGACCTGCATATGGCCGAATTCACCCGCGACGCCGAACTTGCCCCGCTTGACCTGGCCGTCCTCCAGGATCGCGCCGCCGATGCCGGTACCGAGCGTGATCATGACGAGGTGGTCCTCACCGCGGCCCGCGCCGAAGCGCCACTCCGCCCAGGCGGCGGTGTTCGCGTCGTTGTCCACCATGACGGGCACGGCGAGGCGCCCGGAGATCCGGTCCCGCAGGGGTTCGTTCCGCCAGGACAGGTGCGGGGCGAACAGGACGCGGTTGCGGTCGGCGTCGACCCAGCCCGCGGCGCCGATGCCGACGGCGTGCACGTCGTGCCGGTCGGACAGGTCCAGGACCAGCTCCACGATGGTGTCCTCGACCACCCTCGGGCTCTTGGACTTGTCCGGCGTCTCCGTGCGCAGCGTCTCCAGGATGTTGCCGTCGGCGTCGACGACGCCCGCCATCACCTTCGTGCCGCCGATGTCGATGCCGACGGTGGGGACGCGCGGCGCCGTCAGATGCGAACGGCGCTCACGCGTGCCCACGGTCCGCAGAACGGTGGCTCGGGCGGAGCCGCGGTGCGTGAGGTCGCGGTAGGTGCTCATCGCGCCGATTCTGCCTCACGCTCGCGGGGGCGCGCACAACGGGGACCTGGCCGCCCCGCACCCCCGGGCGGGGGGCACCCCCGGTTCCCCCCGGGGCGCGGGGAACTGCGCGCCCAGCCACCAACAACCCGCAGACGCGCCTGCGGGGCACTCAGCAGACGCGACTGCGGGTTTTCTCGGGCTAAGCGCGCCGTTCCCCGCGCCCCTGACGGCCCCAAAGGGGCGCGGGGAACTGCGCGGCCAGCCCCCAACAACCCGCAGACGCGTCTGCGGGGCACTCAGCAGACGCGACCGCGGGTTTTCTCGGGCTGAGCGCGCCGTTCCCCGCGCCCCTGACGGGACGCCCCCGATACCCCCCAAGGGGCGCGAGGAACTGCGCGGCCAGCCACCGACAAGCCGCAGACGCGCCTGCGGGGCACTCAGCAGACGCGACCGCGGGTTTTCTCGGGCTGAGCGCGCCGTTCCCCGCGCCCCTGACGGGGCGCCCCCACGCCCCCTAGGGAGCGCCCAGCCCAGGCTCCGGAGCCCGCTCAAGCTCGTGACGGAGGTCATCGAGCTCGGAGCCCCCCGCCATCTGGCGGGTCAGCTCGTCCAGGGAGATCTCGGCTCGCGTATGGGAGCCGGACATCGCGCCTCGTTTGAGGAGCACGAAACGGTTCCCGACCAGGTACGCGTGGTGCGGGTTGTGGGTGATGAGGACCACGCCGAGCCCGGCGTCACGCGCGGCGGCGACGTACTTGAGGACGACGCCGGACTGCTTCACGCCAAGAGCCGCCGTCGGCTCGTCAAGGACGAGAACCTTCGCGCCGAAGTACACGGCACGGGCGATCGCCACGCACTGGCGCTCACCGCCGGACAGCGTGCCGATGGGCTGGTCGACGTCGCGGAGGTCGATGCCCATGCGCAGCAGCTCGGCGTGCGTGATCCTGCGCATGGCCTCGACGTCCAGGCGCTTGAAAGGACCGGCCCCCTTCGTCGGCTCGGAGCCGAGGAAGAAGTTCCGCCAGACCGGCATCAGCGGGACGACGGCCAGGTCCTGGTAGACAGTGGCGATACCGCGGTCCAGGGCCTCGCGGGGGCTGGAGAGCCGGGTCTCCTCACCCTCGATGCGGAAGGTTCCCGCGTCGTGCTGGTGCAGACCCGCGATGATCTTGATCAACGTAGACTTGCCCGCGCCGTTGTCACCGAGGACGCACGAGATCTCCCCCGCGTGCACCTCCAGGGAGACCCCTTCGAGGGCGCGGATGTTGCCGTAGTACTTGCTGACGCCGTCGAGCTCGACCAGCGGCGTGCGGTCGGCGGGGCCTTTCGTGACCTCGGGGGCGGCCTCGGTCGTCATTTCGTCGCCTCCGCACGCTTGCGGACCCACGCGTTGAGCAGGGTCGCGAGGAGCAGCATCGCTCCGAGGAAGAACTTGAACCAGTCCGGGTTCCACTCGGCGTACACGATGCCCTTGCTGGTCATGCCGAAGATCAGGGCGCCCACCGCGGCACCGACCGCCGAGCCGTAGCCACCGGTGATCAGACAGCCGCCGATGACGGCCGCGATGATGTAGATCAGCTCGTTGCCGACGCCCTCGCCGGACTGGACGACGTCGTAGTTGAAGAGCAGGTGCTGGCCGGAGACCCAGGCGCCGAAGGCGACACCCATATACAGGCCGATCTTGGTCCGGCCGACCGGGACGCCGACCGCGCGGGCCGCCTGCTCACCGCCGCCGACCGCGAAGATCCAGTTACCGGCGCGGGTGCGAAGCAGGATCCAGGTGGCGACCGCGATCATCGCGAGCCACCACACGATGGTGATCTTGAAGTCGACACCACCGACGGTGATCGTCGAGGCGAACACGTCCTTCGCGGACGTGAAGCCCTCCATGTCGGAGATCGACTTGGTGGAGACGGTGCCGCTGATCAGCTTGGTGAAGCCCAGGTTCATGCCCGTGAGCATCAGGAAGGTGCCGAGCGTGATGATGAAGCTGGGTGGGTCGGTGCGGATCAGCATGACGCCGTTGAAGACACCGATGGCGAGGGTGGCGAGCAGGGACACACCGACGCCGACCCAGATGTTGGCGGTCATCTGGTAGCTGAACATCGATGAGATCAGCGCGGACGTCGTGACCATGACGCCCGCCGACAGGTCGAACTCGCCGCCGATCATCAGCAGCGCCACCGGCACCGCCATGATGCCGATGGTGGAGGCCGCGTACAGGACCGTGGCGAGGCTCGTGGTGCGCAGGAAGCTGTCGGCGACGACCGCGAAGAACAGGAACACCGCGACGGCGCCCACGACGGAGCCAAGCTCGGGCCGGCCGAGGAACTTCTTCAGCGGCGAGGTCTTCAGGAGCCGTTCGTCGGCCGCCGGCTTCCCCGGTGCGGGGGCGGGGGCGGTGGTGCTCATCGGGTCCCTCGCTTCGCGTAGTCCTCCAGCTCGGAAGCCTGGTCCTTGGTGATGATCTGCGGTCCGGTGAGGACGGGCTTGCCGCCGCCGAGGACGTCGGCGTTGTAGCGGTACAGCCACAGCAGGTCCACGGCCTCGTAGCCCTGGAGGTAGGGCTGCTGGTCGACGGCGAAGCCGAGCTTGCCGGACTTCAGACCCCCGGCGACCTTCTCGTTCAGGTCGAAGGTGTCGACCTCCGCCTTGCTGTCCGCGCCCTCCTTGGCCTTCACGGCCGTGTCGGCGAACGGCGCGCCGAGGGTGAGCACCGCGTCGATGTCCCGGTCGGACTGGAGCTTGGCCTCGATGGAGGACTGCACGTCGGGCATGTTGGTGCCCTCGACGTACAGGTTCTTCATCTCGCCCTCGAACGTCTTCTTGGCGCCGTCGCAGCGCTGCTCGTGGCCCACGTTGCCCTGCTCGTGCAGGATGCACAGGGCCTTCTTCCTGCCGCGCTTGTTCAGCTCGTCGCCGACGGCCTCGCCCGCGATCGTCTCGTCCTGGCCGATATGGGTCAGGGCGCCGAACTTCTTGGACTCCGCCGAGCCCGAGTTCACGGTCACCACCGGGATCCCGGCCTTGCGGGCCCGCGCGACGGCGGCCTTCATCGCGTCGGGCTTGGCCAGCGTGACGATGATGCCGTCGACCTTCTTGTCGACGGCGGCGTCGACGAGCTGCGCCTGCTGCTGCGCCTCGTCGTGGTGGGAGTACAGGAAGTTGATGTTGTCCTTGCGCGCCGCCTCCTTGGCGCCGTTCTGGACGATGTCCCAGAACGTGTCGCCGTCACCCGAGTGCGTGATCATCGCGAAGGTCCAGCGGGGTGTGCTCACCGCCGCCTTGCCCCGCGCCTGCGACGCCTTGCGCGCGTCCTCGGCCCGCTTGCCTCCGGTGCTGCTGCATCCCACGAGGGACGCTCCGAGCACCGCCGCAAGGACGGCACCCACCGCACGTACTCCAGTACCAACCCTTGCCACGTCCCCGTGCCCTTCTCGCTTCGCCGTGTCTGCCGTGCTCGCCGGTGTTCGCCGTGCTCGCTGTGCTTGCCGTGCTCTGTCGGTGCGGCCGGGTCCGTAGCCCGGGCCCGGCCGCCCAAGTATCGGTCACACACCTCACCACTGCGGTCATCGGGTACCGCGGGCGGCGCACATTCCCGTGGTACGGCCCGTGACCCCCGGCTTCGGCCGCCCGGATGCGGCTTGGTGAGTTCTAACGGCGGGAGCGCGGCAACGTCAATGGCTTTGTCATAACATTCTTACGGCCGTACGAGTCGCTCAGGACGTACCCGGCGCCCTCATGGCCGTACGAGGAGCTGGAACTCGAAGGAGTACCGCGACGCGCGGTAGACGTGCGAGCCGAACTCGACGGCGCGCCCGGTGTCGTCGAAGGTCGTGCGCCGCATGGTGAGCAGCGGGGCGCCCTCGGCCTCGGCGAGCAGCCCGGCCTCCTCGGCTCCGGCGGCGCGGGCGCCCACGGACTGGCGCGCGCTGTGCAGGGTGATGCCCGCGGCCCGCATCAGGCGGTAGAGGCCGGTGGCTTCCAGGCGCTCGGTGTCGAGCGGGAGGAGTCCGGCCGGTATGCGGTTGCGCAGGTGGGCCATCGGTTCGCCGTGCGCGAGCCTGAGCCGCTCCACCAAGTGGACGTCGCTGCCCTCGGCGACACCGAGCGCCGCCGCGGTCTCGGCGGACGCGGGCTCGACGACGTTGCGGAGCACCCGGGTCTGCGGCCGCTGTCCGGCCGCCTCCAGGTCGTCGTAGAGGCTGCTGAGCTCCAGGGGGCGCTTGACCTGGCTGTGCACGACCTGGGTGCCGACGCCGCGGCGGCGCACCAGGAGGCCCTTGTCGACGAGCGACTGGATGGCCTGCCGCACGGTGGGCCGGGACAGACCGAGCCGCCCCGCCAGTTCGATCTCATTGCCGAGGAGGCTGCCCGGCGTCAGCGCGCCGCGCTCGATCGCCGCCTCCAGTTGCTGCGCGAGCTGGAAGTACAGCGGGACCGGACTGCTGCGGTCGACACCGAGGTGCAGGGCCACCGTGGGATCCACGGCCGGTTTGGCGGCTTTGGCTGCTGCTGGTTCGGTCACGGGGCGAGCGTAGTCCGGGGAGATGATGACGGGAAGTTCGGAAGTTCTGTTGTCAGGACAAAACCTGGGTTGCGCACGGCCCGCGCTCACGCCTGTGACCAGCGGCGGAGCAGCGAAGAGCCCCCTTGGAGCGATCTCCACGGGGCTCTTTAGCAGACCGGAGGACAAACGGGGGACAGCGCGTCAGGCGGCGTCCGGGGCGTCGTCCAAGGCCACGGGGGGAAGGACAAGGCGAAGGTGGCAGTCGTCTTCGCCCTTCTGATCAGGCTTGTCGGCGCTGGGCGTCGTCTCTTCCGTCATTGCGGAGACGGCAGGATCCTCATCCATCGCCGCGGGCACGGTGGACAGCTTTTCCGTGGTGAGCTGCTCAACCGTCTTGCGGCGCGGTACGAGCTCGACGGGTGCGTTGGCTGCCGCCTGCTCGAACTGCGGCATCAGCGAGGTGTAGGTGTCGGCGGTGAGCTGGTAGCTGCTGTGGCCGAGGAGGGCCTGGATTGCCTTCATGGACAGGCCCGCGGCAAGGCTGAGGGATGCGGCGCAGTGCCGTAGGTCGTGGAGTCGGATGGGTGGCATGCCAAGTCGCTTGACGAAGCGTTCGAAGGCTTGGGAAACGTTGTTGGGGTGCCAAGGGCTTCCGTCGGCTTGGGTGAAGACCTTGCCGGAGTGGTTGTACGGGCCGTACTTGGCCGGGTCGGCGTGGTGTTTTTGTTCCCACTCGACTTGCTGGGCTTTTCGCCGGTGAGTTTCCAGCGGGTGACACCGAAGCCAGGCACACATCAGGCTCCAGGCCGGGCAACTCTGTCTGAGGCGTCGAACCTGAAGCGGGCAGAGGGAAAGGGGCGGGGCGGGCGGAGACCAGCACCGGGTACTCGAAGACCGCGTCTCCCAGATCCAACTCGGCGTAGCGCAGATGCAAAGTGGCCGTCGACGCCCACCGGGTGCGCGCACAGCTCACCTGACGGGCAGCGATCTCCACTGTCACCGGCTGCTGGAACACCGCACCGTCCAACACCACCCGCCTACCCCGCACACCAGCGGCCCAAAGCGCGACACCGCATCAAACCGTGCATCGACAAACCGGGCGTCGCCGGCAAAGGATGCCCCGGTGAACGGGGTGGCGCGGTGGTCGATGTCGCTGCCGGGTGACAGCGCCGCGAAATAGGCGTCGCTGTCGGCCTCGTTCAAGTGGGCTGGGCAGGCGGTGTGGTCACCGGCGCGGATGCCACGGCAGCCGACCGGATCGGCTGGGGTCGCGCCGTGGCCACAGTGCGGCCAGTCCGGCGGCGTGGGACGGTGGCCCGGGGCTAGCGGTAGTCATGCCTCAAGGGCGTGCCGACGCCGTCGGGCAGTTGTCGGACCAGGCCGCAGCGTGGCAGGAATTGTGATTTCCGGTGCGCTATGTCTCGCCGTCGGCCGGCGGGGAGTTCGTGATGCCGAGCGGGTCGACAATAAGCAGCGTTGCGGCCAAATTCTTTCGTTACCGGACACTGGAGCGCATGTCACCTGGTGGTCCGACCGCAGTTGGTGCCGCTCTTGCCGGCTGACTCGTCAGCGATCACCCCGCCCCAGGAAACGCAGTAGCCCTTGGCGGCAAGGTAGACGGGCCCCGCGTACGACCGGTAGTAGCCGTCGTCGTCGGCGTAGTCTCTGGTGTCGTCACGCTGGACCCAGACGTACATATGGGCGGCAGGGCCCGGGGCGCTTCGGATCGTTACGGCACAGTTCTTTCCTGTCGCGGGGTTGTAGGTCAGATAGGTCGTCCCCGCCTTTCCGATGTTGACTTGGTTGACGACCTTGTAGCCGGTGCCGCATGCCTTGTTGTACGCGGCCGCGGGTGTGGGCGTGGCCGCGGCCACCCCGGGGGCCATGGCCATGACACCGCCTGCGGCCAGCGTCACGGCTGCTCCTGCCCTCCGGATGTATCCCCTGCGTTCCATACGCCCTCCCCGGACTGGGTGCCAGTACACCGCCCGAGGTGCCGTCATGTTCTTTCGGCTGCTCCTCTGATGGCGCTCTTGCCTTCAGGGACACAATCGAAGCCCGTGCCAGTTGCAACCCCCGCACTTCGCATCCCCGGCGTCGGCGCGATCCGGCACCACGCCACACAACGGCCCCTCTCGTCCTGCCGGAGGGTGGGCCAGGCGCTGCCTTCCGTCGACGTCTGGCCCACTGATCGGCGTACTCCTTCAGGCCGCGGCGTATGGCGGGGGATCATCCCGTCGAACCTGGGCGGCTCCCAGGCCGATCCAGCCGACGGTGCTCGGACAGTTCCGCCGTCGCGCCTTGTCTCGGAGCCGCTGCGGATAAATGCCGGTGAACAGCACGGCGAAGAACCCCATGATCACGACGGCTGTCGCCGCGACGCCCAGGGCAGACAGCACCAGGTAGTGCGGGACGGCGAGAAGCCATTTGATCAGGGGGCGCCACCGTCACATCTGTTCGGGATAGGCGAAGGCGACGATCGTGTGCGGATCGGCCCGTTCTAGTTCGGTGGCAGCGAGCTGGGCCGCCAGCGTCAGTGGATAGACGCCGACGCTCGGGGCACGGTGCCGGGCCAGGCTGGCGGCCGCCTGCAAGGCTTTGGACGGTGTCCGCAATCGCCAACCGCCTTGGCGTTGGTCAGGCACCGACCTGCGTGTTGCCTCGGAGCGGATGGGGTCCGGGGCGTTACCCGTGGGCTGGCAACTCGCCGGACTGAGTCTGCCGTAAGTGACCGGGTTGGCGTACACGTCCTACTCAGCCGGCCACTTGACGGCTATCCAGGTCAGGCGTGAAGGACTAGCGTGTGTCGTGCGGCCCCGGCCCCCGGCAGCGCATCGACTCTCAGATGTCGCGCTCCTGGAGCGTGCCCACTCCTAAGGCCGAATCCCTGCTTGCACGAGCGTGACCCCCAACCAAGGGTGGACGCGAGAGTGAGCTGTGCGTCGGCGCCGGCGAAGCGGCACTCCTGGTCGGTGATGGGGGCTCTCAGCTCTATCTGCGCTCCGTGGGTCGGCGCGCTCCGCACTGGACCGGAGGTATCGGCATCCCGTGCCTCATGTGGGCTGCGCCCAGTGAGTCGGCTCTGGTCCGCAGCGAACAAGTACTCAAGGACAGGGACGCCCACATCAGCACGCAGATGGCCGATGGTTGCACCTGGGGGGAAGGCCGTGACCCTAGCGGCATGCCGGTGCTCGTGACCTGTCCAGGACCCGAACAGGTGGCGCGCACCCAGATCTTGTCCCGCATCTACTCCTGGTAGGCCGATGGCCAGATTCTCCGTCCGTCCGACCGCGGCTCGTCAGTCGCCGTGGCAAGGCTCGTCATCACATTGGAAGGAAGGTCGGACATGGTCACTCAAGCCGGTGAACGGCGAAGGATTGTGGTCGGGGTTGACGGCTCGCCCCCCTCCCGCGCGGCGTTGCGGTGGGCGGTGCGTCAGGCGCGGGTGACGTCCAGCGTCGTTGAATCTCTGATCGCCTGGGACTACCCGACGACTGCCGGGTGGCCGCCGCTCCCGCTGCCCGATGACTTCGAGAGTACCTTCGGCAAAACCCTGTCGGAGGCGGTGGCGCAGGTCACGAAGGATGAGCCAGGTGTCGAGATCCGTCAGGCCGTGATAGACGGTAACGCGGCCAAGGCCCTGATCACGGCAGCACAGGGAGCTGACCTGCTCGTAGTGGGCAACCGCGGCCACGGTGCCTTCACGCAGGCGCTGCTCGGTTCGGTGAGCCAGCACTGCGTGCATCTGGCCCCCTGCCCCGTGGTCGTCGTCCGAGTCTGATCCAGGTCACGTCCCGCCGGGCGTTCACACAGCCGCACCGCAGAACGCAGCATGCGTCCAAGCGAAGCAGGACCGTTGCCACCACGACTCGGGGGCACAACGAAGGTCCAGTTCCCACGCACATTCGGAGAACGAGCGTCGAGGAGGGAGATTCACCCTCACTGAGAGCCACGATTTGAGCGTCTGTCCAACAGGCAAGCGGCGGCTCTTGCCCGGGCGTTGTACCCCGTCCCCATGGTCCCGCAGTGCCGTTGCGACCGGTAGGGACGTGGCGGCCGGCCTCGGGCCAAAGTTCGGCCGGAACCAAGCACCGCCCTCGCCGCCGTGCCCTCCAAACACCACGACAAGCCAGACGCTCTCAGCACGAACCCCTCACAAGTTTTCCCCCCCGGACTTCGTCGTGAGCCGCCGCGAGACCCACGGCGACGCGTGGCACGTCTCCCTTCCGGTCATGCTGCGGCACGTAGTCCTCGCCTTGCTCCACCGGCCCCTCGAACCATCCGACGACGTTCACGAGGTCCTTTCATGTCGCACGCCGCGCAAGAACACCGGACCAGCACCATGACGTTGACCGACGACGAACTGTGCGCGCTGGACGCTCACTGGCGGGCCGCCAACTACCTGGCTGTCGGCCAGATCTACCTGCTGGCCAATCCCCTGCTCACGCAGCCACTGCGGCCCGAGCACATCAAGCCGCGCCAGCTCGGACACTGGGGCACCTCCCCGGGGCTCAACCTGGTCCACACCCACCTCAACCGCCTGATCAACAAGCGCGGCCAGAACGCCTTGTGCATCTGGGGGCCGGGCCACGGCGGGCCCGCGGTCCTCGCCAACTCCTGGCTGGAGGGCAGCTACAGCCAGACCTATCCCGATGTGAGCCGGGACGTGACGGGCATGGAGCGGCTGTTCCGTCAGTTCTCCTTCCCCGGCGGAGTGCCGAGCCACGTGGCCCCGGAGACACCGGGCTCCATCCATGAGGGCGGCGAACTCGGCTACGCGCTGTCCCACGCCTATGGCGCCGCGCTCGACAACCCCGACCTCCTGGTCGCCTGCGTGATCGGCGACGGCGAAGCCGAGACCGGCCCCCTCGCCGCCTCCTGGCACTCCAACAAGTTCCTCGACCCCACTCACGACGGTGCGGTCCTTCCGATCCTGCACCTCAATGGCTACAAGATCGCCAACCCCACGGTCCTGTCCCGGATTCCGGAGGACGAACTCGACGATCTGCTGCGGGGGTACGGCCACGCCCCTCTCCACGTCACGGGCCACGATCCGCTCCAGGTGCACCGGGACATGGCCCGGGCGATGGACACCGCCCTGGACCGCATCACCGAGATCTGGAGCGCGGCGCGTCAGGAGGGCGCGACCGGCCGGCCCGCGTGGCCCATGATCGTGCTGCGCACCCCCAAGGGCTGGACCGGGCCCGCAGAGGTCGACGGGCTGCCGGTGGAGGGCACCTGGCGCTCCCACCAGGTCCCGCTGGCCGGTGTCCGCGACAGCGCGGAACGTCTGGGACAACTGGAGGAGTGGCTGCGCTCCTACCGGCCCGAAGAACTCTTCGACCAGCGGGGACGACCCCGCGAGCAGGTTCTCGCCTGTGTTCCTAAGGGCGCGCGCCGTCTCGGCGCGACCCCGCACGCCAACGGCGGCCTGCTGTTACGCGACCTTCCCTCAGTGTCCCTGGAGAAGTTCGCCGTCACCGTCGACAAGCCCGGCGCGACCCTGCACGAGCCCACTCAGATCCTCGGTGACCTGCTCGAATCCGTCATGGCGGCCACGAGCGAGCGGCGGGACTTCCGCGTCGTCGGCCCCGACGAGACCGCATCCAACCGCCTCCAGGCCGTGTACGCCGCCAGCGGCAAGGCCTGGCAGGCCGAAATGCTGGACAGCGACGAGGACCTCGACCGGCACGGCCGCGTCATGGAGATCCTGTCCGAACACACCTGCCAGGGCTGGCTGGAGGGCTATCTACTCACCGGCCGGCACGGCTTGTTCTCCTGCTACGAGGCGTTCGTCCACATCGTCGACTCCATGGTCAACCAGCACATCAAGTGGCTGCGCACCTCCCGCACCCTGCCCTGGCGCGCGCCCATCGCCTCCCTGAACTACCTCCTCACCTCGCACGTGTGGCGCCAGGACAGCAACGGCTTCTCCCACCAGGACCCCGGCTTCATCGACCACGTCCTCAACAAGTCGCCTGAGGTCGTACGGGTCTACCTGCCCCCGGACGCCAACACCCTCCTCGTGGTGGCCGACCACGTGCTGCACTCCCGCGACCGCGTCAACGTCGTCGTGGCCGGCAAGCAGCCCTCCTTCGACTGGTTGACCCTGAGCCAGGCGCGTGCCCACTGCGCCCGCGGGGCGGGGATCTGGACCTGGGCCGGCACGGAGAACACCGCACGGGAGCCGGACGTGGTGCTCGCCGCGGCGGGCGACGTCCCCACCCAGGAGGTGCTGGCCGCGGCGCGACTGCTGCGCCATCACCTTCCGGACCTGGCCGTGCGAGTCGTCAACGTCGTCGACCTCGCCCGTCTGCTGCCCGCCGAGGAGCACCCGCACGGCATGCCCGCCGCCCAGTACGACGCCCTGTTCACCCAGGACAAGCCGGTCATCTTCGCCTACCACGGCTACCCCTGGCTGATCCACCGGCTCACCTACCGCAGTACCGGCCACCCCAACCTGCACGTCCGCGGTTACAAGGAGATCGGCACCACCACGACGCCCTTCGACATGGTGGTCCGCAACGACCTCGACCGCTATCGGCTGGTGATGGACGTCATCGACCGCGTGCCGGGCCTCGCCGTCCGCGCCGCCGGCGTACGGCAGCAGATGGAGGACACCCGGCTGCTGCACCACGCCTGGATCCGCGAACACGGCACCGACCTCCCCGAGGTCACCGACTGGACCTGGAGCGCCTGACGTGCACCGGCCCACACGATCCGGCTGCTGCACATACTGCGATCAGCCGGAATCCCCCGGGCCGCCGCGTCCGCGTCCCGGCACGCTCCAGAACTCCTCGGCCACGCGGGCGTACGGGACCTCTTCGACACCCTGGTCGATGGTGCCGAGGCCGCCCGCCTGAACCTGCCCGGCAAGCCCGACCCCGCCCTGGTCCTGGAGGCAGCCCGCCGCCTCGGTGTCCCCGCCGCCCGCACCGCCGTCGTCGAGGACGCCCTCGCGGGCGTCGAGGCCGGGCGGCGCGGCGGCTTCGGCCTGGTCATCGGCGTGGACCGGGCCCGCACCCCGGACACGACCGTCGAACAAGACACCGGGCGAGCGGTGCAACGACTGAGGTTCTCGCTCACCGACGGTCAGACCGTGACCGTCGACAAGACCGTCGCACTGCACACCTCCCGCGACCCCGCGATCAGCGACCCGCTGCACGCCGCTGTCGACCGGGTGCGCCGAGCGCCCGACGCCACCGCCCTGCTGACCTCCCACCGGACGGCCTGGCGGCAGCTATGGTGCAACGCCGAACTGGACGTTCCCCGGAGCGCGGGGCCGGTGCTGCGGCTGCACCTCTTCCACGTACTGCAGACCCTCTCCCCGCACACGGCGGACCTGGACGTCGGCGTACCGGCCCGGGGACTGCACGGCGAGGCCTACCGGGGCCATGTCTTCTGGGACGAACTGCTCGTTCTGCCCTACCTCAACCTGCACTTCCCCGAGGTTTCCCGTGCCCTGCTCACCTACCGCCACCGCCGCCCTGCACACCGAAGGCGCCGAAATGCTGGCACAGATCGCCCGGCTCTGGGCCGGGCTCGCCACCCCGACCGAGCTCCGCGGCCTGTTCACGCAGTTGGGGTACACGCTCGACGACGCCACATGGCAGCGCACCGTCGACTACTACCTGTCCCGCACCAGCCACGGATCCACCCTCAGCAGCCTCGTCCACGGCTGGATCCTGGCCCGCGCCCGCCGCTCCGACGCCTGGACCTACATCCAGGAGGCACTGGCCGGAGACATCGCCGACGTTCAGGGCGGCACCACGGGCGAGGGCATCCGCCTCGGCGCCATGGCGGGCACACTGGACCTGATTCAGCGAGGCCTGACCGGACTAGATACCCGTAATGGGACGCTGCACCTCGATCCCCCACCGCTGCCCGAGCTGTCCGAATACAGCTTCGCGATCCGCTACCAGGGACACTGGGGCGTCCGGCTGCGACTCGGCGCCGGAAAACTGCGGCTCACCGTCCCAAAGTCAGACCGAGACCCGATCGACATCGCGCTCCCCGATCGCACTGTGTCCGTCGAGCCCGGGGAATCCTGCATACTCGTCCTCACCGACCGGCCATAGGCGTGGACCCGTTTTCTTACGGCGCTGCGTGCACCGTCTCTGCTGCTACTCGGGGGAAAATACTGGGAGGGCGCTACAGGTAGGCAGGCCCGCACTCACGGCCTCCCTGTAAAGCTCAGTCACTCCACGGTGTCGCGGTTGGGTGCCGGCGAGGCAGCATTGTTGGCGTACCATGCGCACAACCACTGCCAGGACCTTCCTGATCGCCACGATCGCCGTAGCCGGCCTTACCGTGACGCCCGCTCTCGCCGCCGCCCAGCCGGGTGCGGGCAGCGCCCGGGCCCACAGCGCCGCCGGGGCCCCCGGCACTAACGGGGCCAACGGCGTTGGCGTTCTCGGTGGTATCGGTGGCCTCGGCGGCACCGGCAACGGCGGCGCCGCCGTCGTCACGGGCGGCCACACGGGCGGCACGGGCGGCGCCGGTGGCGCGGCCAGCCCGGTGTGCCCGGGTAAGCCCGGCGGCGATGGAACCGCGGCCACGATGTTCGCGAACGGCACCACCGGCGCCACCGGCGCTGCCGGCAAGACCACTCTCCCCTGCTGAGCATCCTGGGTGAGCGGGTCGCAGTGACACGAGGAGAAACATCGGCCCGGGACATCACACCCCATCGCTGCTGAGTGCTGTCAGGCAATCATGGGAGGGCCGAAGCCAGGAGAGCGCCCGGCTGAGATTTCCTAGCCGGGCGCTCTCCGTCGTACGCGGTCCGCCCGCACACCGGCTTTTGCGGCCACGCACCCTTAGCGGAACCGGACATGACCCGGGCCGGGGCGCGACCGACCCTGCGGTGATGCTCGCTGATGCCGACGAAGCCATCACTGGCCAGGCCGTAGGGAAGTACGAGACGGGATCGGCAAGCTGTCGGAAGCGATGGGCCGTACCGGCTGACGCGGTTGCTGCACTTCGCCGCCGTACGGCCAAAACCAGAGGCCCCAGGATGATCTCCTGGGGCCTCTTGCCTGTTGTGCACTCGGCAGGATTCGAACCGTCAACCTTCTGATCCGTAGGATCGGGCACCACCTTGTGAGTGGCCCCGAGGCCTCTGCTCCGGTCGCTCAGGTTAGCGATCACGGGCGTGTGTGCCGTCGTTGCCGCCAGAGTTGCCGTCAACTCAGAACGGTGACGTCGGTCGATGATCCTGGTCCGACGGGCTGGTTTGCGTCTTGCCCGTTTTGGTACCTGCCTTCGCATTGCGGCCGGTCCACTCCGCCAGGAGGCGCTCGCTGCCGCGAGAGTCTGGGTGCTCTTGACCGAGCAGCGGGCCCTGACGGTCACTCACCTCGGTCAGCAGCGCGATTGCCGAGTCCTGGTCTCCGATGTCCCAGATGACACGGGCTAGGTCGCGGGCCACCACCATCGTTTCAGGGTGTTCCGTTCCCAGCACCCTCCCATAGTCCTTGAGCGCGTCCAACAGGCTGCGATGGGCTTCTTCATAGCGTGCCAGGCCGTGCAGCGCCCGCCCCAGGTAATACGCTGTCCCCAGTGTTTCCGGGTGTTGCGGCCCGAGTAGTGAACGACGTTTTTCGAGCACATGTGCGAGCAAATCACTTGCTTCCTCGAACTCGCCCAGCAGAATGTGCACGCTCGCAAGATTGTTCTCTGTTCTAAGCGTGAGCAGATCCTCAGCCCCGACTACGGAAATCTGACGCCGCCGGAGGTCCAGGAGCAGGCTCCGCGCGGTCTCGTAGTCCCCCATGCCTTTGAAGGCGACGGCAAGATTGTTGCGCACTGAGAGCGTAGCGGGATCATCCTCCGCAAGCGTCCTGATCCTTTTTTCCAGCACGTCTTCGAAAAGATCCCTCGCCCGCGCGTTCTCATTGAGTTTTGTAAGCGCCGCGCCAAGACGGTTCTGCGCGTTTTGTACGTCTGGGTGATCCTCCGGCAGATGGGTCTGCCAGTAGACCAAGGAACGGTCGGCCAGATCACGGGCCCTCGAATAGTGGCCGGCGGCGTACAGGTAACGGCACTGCGTCAACACCTGGTTGCGAAACGCGTGAGCGCACGATTCGCCTGCCGCCGTAAGTGTGGCGAGTTCCTCGATATGGACGGTCAGTTGTGCGAAGTTCGGCCAATCACGTGCGTCCTCCGGGTCCCCGCAAGCTGCCGTAGCAAGGGCGTTCTGGGCGATGCGCACCGCTGTCGTCACCCCGATACCGGGGGCGGTACTCGGAAAGCAGTCGGTGCGCCGCCGGAAGACCTCGGCGACCAGGGGATGCAGGACGACAACTCTGGCCCGGGCCTGCGGAGCCGAACTGCCCGCGTCATGGACCTCAAGCAACCCGATGTCGTGCAGTGCCTGCAGTGCGTTCCTGACGCTGTCGGTCGGATGCTGCGGGTAGGCGCCGGAGAGCACCAACTCGCGGAGAAGATGGGCAGGAAGGGGTACACCAGGGGCGAACCTGGCCAACACGCCGAGCAGTGACCGCGCCTGCGGTACACCCTGGCGCGCGAGCTGCTGCAGGGAATGCTCCCAGGTCTCGGTCACCGTCACCGTCTCGCCTCCGTGCGCCGTATCGGTCATCACGGTGGAGAAACGCTCGTTCACCATCTCGCCGAATTCGGCGAACGATTCCGCAGGCGCGAACGGCGAGGACAGATAGGAGCCAACGTGGTGCAGGGCGAGGGGCAGGCCGCCCATGCGGGATGACAGCCGCTGGGCTTGCGCCGCCGAACCGCAGTGCGGTGCCAGGTCCAGCAATACCCGAGCTCCGTCCTCATCGCGCAGCCAGGACACCTTGTGCATAACCACATGGGTCCCCCACCGGCTTGCGTTCCTGTCTCGGCTGGTGACCAGGACCGTGCCCGCCTCGGACGGTCTGAGCCAGCCGTTGCCGTCACGCACGACACGCCCCGACACAGCCAGCGCGGCTGGGTCGTCGGCATTGTCGAAAACCAGCAGCCAGCCGGAGCGCATCTCCAACTGCTGCCACAGCACGTCAGAGGGATCCAGCCGACCGGCAAGAGCTGCCTTCACCTGCCCTGTGCCCGCACCCAGTGTCTCGGCCAGAGCGAGCAGGGAGGGCACTAACGTCGAGGCGTTCGCGGCATAGACCCACCACACAAGTCGGCCCTGGGCACGGGCGTGCACAGCGATCTGTAGTGCTACCGTCGACTTTCCGACTCCGCCCAGCCCCGACAGTAGGTGGACAAACGGGTCAGGGCCGTTCAGCTTGTGCTGCAGAAGACCTAGCAGAGCATCCCGGCCGTGAACTCGTGACGGTAGCCGACCTAGGGGCGGCATAAGGACTGAAGGCGCGTCACGGTGGGGCTCGTCGTCGCCTGCCTCGCCGCCCCGGCCGAGATGAACATGCAGATCCCGACCCGCCACGAAGCCGTCGCGTGCGGCCGATAGTTCCTGCTGCTGTCGGCGATCATCTCCTTCATCCGTCATCCGACGTCACGGACCGGGTTGATCGTCAAATCCCGGCCGGAGACGTAGGCATCCCGCCCTGCGTGGGTGATCTGCCGTGCTTGCCCACTCTGTGTCCTGTGGTGTTCACCTGTCCACCGGATCATCTCCGCCGCGAACCCCGAGTCCTCCGCCATCCGGCGGCCGACGGCCGCAGCCAGGGCTTGGACCTGCTCGTTTCCGGGTCCCTGGCACGCTCGGTTCAGCGCATCTGTCGACTCCGCATCGCGACTGAAGGCCTCCCGAAGGCGTTGACGTATCCCCCCTACCACCGACCGGGCCGAGTCCTCGCTCAATCCCTGAATGGCTCCCGTGGCAGCGACAGCCGCCACGAGGGCCGAGACATCGCTGAGATCCATATCTGATCTACCCCCGTCGATGGCCACAGCACTTCCGTAACCGCCAGTGCACGGAATTCCCTACCCTGGTCCGCCGGGGGTGCAACCTATCCCTCTTAGGGGGAACGCTCGAAAAGCATCACCCCTCGGAAACACCGGTCACTTCACATTCAACTGCACCAACGAGCCAGCCCATGTCCTCAACCACTTGAGCATCATTCGCGCCATCAATCACACGCGGCCGACCGAGAACCATCGACGTTATCGGCGTCCCCTGAAGGCCCATTTTCTGCGAGCATGTCGACGGTAGGCGTACCTAGCCTGGGATGCCGATGAGGAGCGGAGGCCGCGCATGCTGCCGCAACAAGGTTTCATTCGTTCTACCTACTGCAACCAAAGTTGCGAGTGTGTCGAGGTAGCCACGGATGCCCCGCAAGGGGCTGGCAAGGTTCGTGATTCGAAGAAGCCAACCGTCGTGATCGAATTCGGCTGCGTCTCGTGGAACACCTTCCTCCGGGGATTCATAGAAAGGGACCTATAGCCTGCGCGATTCACTTGGGACCGTGTCCGGATTATGGGAAGTACCAGGAAGGTGTCTTCTGGGCTGGGAAGATGAGCCATGTCAAGGTGTTCCGTCGGTCCGAGTGTCCAGGCGACAGCGGCTGGCGCAACAGGCCGAGGGTCGCGCAGTCGAGGAATTCCACCGGCCGTAGATCGACGATCATCCGGGCGCCTTCTCGGGCGGAGGCGGCATCGGTGTGCATCTGGATTTGGGGAACCGTGCTGATGTCGACGATCCCGTGGAACTCGACCACGGTGTGGCTTTGGATGCGGTAACTGCGTGCATGCGGGCACGGTGCCGGCAACTCCCCGGTTTCCGGAGGATCGTGGTGTTGCCCCGGCGTTGTGTGCGCGTCGTGTATGTCCATGGCGGCTCCCAGGGGGAGATCCCTCTGCGTCGAGAGAGTTCACGATCATCCGACCGTCACCAGGGGCTGGGGCAACACCACCACCCTAGGAAGTGCCAAGCGTGCAGAAACGTCCATGCGTCCAGTCGTTCACACCTGTGAGTGAGGTGCCACTGCGGCATAGACGTACACGGGCACTGACACAGCAGAGAAGGCCCCCTACGTGGGGTGCCGTTCCCTGGCGGGGAGAGGCTAGCTGCTGTGACGGTTCGGCGTGCAGGGAGCCGGTGTACGTCTGCCGAGTTGAGGGAGATGGGATATGCGGCGCGGGCTCGTGCTGGACCGAACAACGGCGCCCCAACCGGCTGTCCGCCACCTACCACGCACCCACGAGTCCGTTACTTCCACGGCTGCCACTCGCTGGGTGACGACCGCCTGTGGGGCGTCCGCATGATCAGCCATCCAGTGATCATTTTCGACGACGCTGCCGGGGAGTTGCGCCTGAGGTCACCTCCCGGCCCCCCTACGCATCCGACTCGGAACTGTCACCCGCCATCGCCCGGTCGAGGATCGCCGCGACGACCTCAGACTTGGCATCGGCGTAGTTCTGCATGTACTCCCAGGACTGCCGGGACAGCGACCACTTGGCGTCCGCGTAAAGCTTGCGGTCGCCGCTGTCCGTGCGCAGTCGGTCGCGGAAGCGCAGCATACGGACGACTTCCTGGCAGCCCTCGGGCAGGACGTGCAGGTTGGCTGATTCGGCGCTCGGATCGAGGCCGTACTTGCGCAGTACACGGTGCTCGTACCATTCGGGTTCACGGATGACGAGCGTGAAGCCAAGGCCCTCCAGGGCCGGTACGTAGCATGCCTCGTCGCCAGGATCGGGGACGGTCACGAGCATGTCGATGACCGGCTTGGCGGGCAGGTCCGGCACGGACGTGGAACCGACGTGCTCGATCCGGTGGTCGACATGGCCGAGGCACTCACGCATGCGGGCGGCCTCCCGCTCGAAGACCGCGGGCCACTGCGGGTCGTACTCCCGCAGCGTGACCTGGCCGTTGAGCTTGGACGGCACGACCACGTGGGCCGCATCGATCTCCTCGGCGGTCATGGGGATACGCGGCACTTCCTTTTCGGGCCGTTCCGACATAGGAGCTCCCGTCAGCACTCTGAGGCCTTGGAACCAGGGCTCGTGGCAATGAATCAATGGCTCGTCGGTCCCAGGGCGGCCATCGCTATCGTTGCACCACCGCACATCCAACCGCCACGACCACCAACCCGGCGGACCTATGCGGTCAGAGCACTAGCCGGGTGGGGTGTCACGGTCTTCCTCAAGGCGTAGTTGTCCGGTGAGGATGTCGTGGGCGATGCCTTCGAGGAGTTGTTGGTGGCTGAATGCGTGGGCGCGCATGCGGGCCAGGGCTTCGGAGACGGGAACGTTGCTGGCTTCCGCAGCCGCGCCGGCTGCCTGGTGCACGATGGGCGGATAGCCCACGGGGCCCGTCTCCGGGGCCGCTTGCTCCCAGCCGATAAGTGCGGGGTGGGCGTCCAGGGTCAGCAGTGCGAGGATCCGGGCGTATACCTCAAGCCTGGCCCGGTCCGCTGCCCTGAGGGAAGCGTGGGTGGTGTGGTAGATGTCCACGGCGCCGACCGGGACGTTGTTGCCGACCAGGAGCGGTACGGCCACCACGCGGCGGATGCCGAGTTCACCGGCCGTCCGCAGAAAGACGGGCCATCGCCTGGAGGTGGGGTGCACCTCGACTTCAACGATCCGGCGTTGCAGGTATGCCTCGGTGCACGGGCCTTCCCCCGCCACGAGCTGCGCGTCCTCCAGCCGATAACTGCGCTCGTCAGCGGCATAGGCCACGGTCCTGATCTGGCCCGAGGTGATCAGGCAGACCCCCATGCCGTCCGCGCCCACATCTTCGCCGCAGGCCGTCACAGCGGACGGCAACGCCACTGGCCTGTCGGCGGCACTCGCAGTCTCAACGACACGCGTCCACGCCACGGTGTTCTGCCGCACGTCCATGAGACGGCTCCAATGCTTGCCTGGAGCGCGATCAGGCCATCCGCTCGCTCGCCAGTACAAACAAGCGTAGTCCCTCGCAGTGATCACGGGTTAGGAGGCCTCGGGCCCGCACGGCCCATCCGGCGGAACCTTGTGGACACCGCTGCGCGAGCCGGTCCACCGCGGCGTGACAGCCGGACACTCCCTAAACCGCCGGTCCCCCGCGCCGAGTCAGGTCGAGGACCTGGGTCAGGGCGGGCTGGCCGATCCCCTCAGCGATCATATCTGCGGCTGCCAGCACTATTCTGCTCTCAGAGATGGCGAAGCCCCTGCTGTGCGGTCGCCAGAAGATCGGGCGGGTGTACCGCATCAGCCCGCCGAGAAATGCGTCTACCGGCACCGCGGCTGCTTGCGCCCCACGCCGGCGCGGCCAGAGGAACCGCATGACCCTCAACACGATCTTGCGCTTCGCCCGCGCCACCACCCCAGGAGGAGATGTTCACCGGCCAGTGGCAAAGCCGTGCGACCAGGCTCGACGACTACAAGCCCTACATCGGCCAGCGCTGGCAGGAAGGCTGCACCAATGCCTGGAAACTATGGGAGGAGATCAAGGAACAGGGCTATCCACGCGGATACGCCAGCGTTCGTGACTACGTCAGCAGGACTCTTCGCGGCAAGCCCCAACCGGTCGGTCCCCGACCGGTCGGCCCCCGACCGCCATCGGCCCACGCCGTCACGCGCTGGATCCTCACACACCCCGACGCGCTGCCCGAAGGCGACCGGATCCATCTCAAAGCCGCCTTGGCCAACTGCCCCGAACTGACATCACTCGCCGAGCACGTGCGCTCCTTCGTCCACATGCTCACTCACCTGCAAGGCGACCGACTCCCCGAATGGATCGAAGCAGCCAGCGCCACTACCGAACTGCCCAGCCTCCGCCACTTCGCTCAGCGCACCTGCTGCGCGACCTCGACGCCGTCACGGCGTTTGTCAGTTTCTGCTGGAATGCTGGCTTCGTCCGCGAGAGCGATACCAGGAACGGACCCGGAGAACTGCTGCCGCAACTTCCGTTGGCCCTCCACACGTCGGCCGCGCTCGCTCTGCAGCGTGTACTCCAAGACGGATCGGAACTGCTGACCGGCCGGGTGGACAGTGCCGACGCCGCTCAGTGGCGCCACGAAGTCCAACAGATCGCGGAGGCCCTGGGACCGATCAGTCACGAGCAGTAACGGGACCGCCGGAGAAGCAGCCACCATCTCGTAAGTTCTGTTGTCAGGACAAACTGGAGCGGCGTGGGCTTGCCTGCGACTCGTCCGCCGGTCCCGGGGGGTGCTTGCTTCTGGGGTCGAGGCGGAAGTCGGAGCAGTCGCGGTTCTGGCACGCGCCCGGACCCCATACGGGAACGACTACGCCGAGGGACTTGTGGCGGTGGACCGCGACCGGCACGGACTGCTTGCAGGCCGGGCACACATACGCTTCGGGTTTACGCGTTCTTTTGACCATTTATTTACGATATGCCCGTATTGGCGTTCTGGAAAGTGCTCCGCCTCCTCGCCGGGCGGGGCGAGCGTGCGGGCGCGCCCGGGTGGCGTCAAGCATCCCGGTCCGAGGAAGCAGTGGGGGGCTCAGGGGGTCTTCTGAGGCTGAGCACCACGGAAGCCGTCAGGACGACGACGATGACCCCGAGGCTGACCGGCGTGGGGATCTCCGGGATGCGCGGGCTGATCATCTTGTGGGACGCCTGCAGGATGAGCTTCACACCGATGAAGGCGAGGATGATCGCCAAGCCCTTGCTCAGGTGGTGGAAGCGGTCCAGGAGGCCCGCGAGCATGAAGTACAGGGCCCGCAGGCCGAGGATCGCGAACGCGTTGCTGGTGTAGACGATGAAGGCGTCGTCGCTGACCGCGAGGACGGCGGGGACGCTGTCGACGGCGAAGACCAGGTCGGCGGCCTCGATGGCCGCGACCACCGCGAGCAGCGGGGTCGCCATCCTCTTGCCCGCCTCCTTGACGAAGAACTTCGCCCCGGCGTACTCGTCCCGCACCGGGACGATCCTGCGGAGCAGCCGCACGGCGAAGCTCTTGCCGGGGTCGAAGTTCTCCTCCTCGTCCTTGAGGAGTTTGTAGGTGCTGTAGAAGAGCACAGCCGCGAAGACGAACAGCACCGCGGTGAAGCGGCTGACCACGGCCACGCCGAGGGAGAGGAAGATCCCGCGGAAGACGAGCGCGCCGATGACGCCGAAGAACAGCACGCGGTGCTGGTAGGCGCGGGGCACCTTGAAGTAGGCGAAGATCACGGCGAAGACGAAGAGATTGTCGACCGACAGACTCTTCTCCAGCAGCCAGGCCGTCGTGTACTCGGTACCGGCCGTGGTGCCGAGTACGAGGAAGACGACGGCGCCGAAGATCAGGGCGAGGCTCACCCACAGGGCGCTCCAGGCGGCCGCCTCCTTGAAACCGATGACGTGCGCGGTGCGGTGAGCCAGCAGATCCACCGCCAGCGACACGACCACCGTCGCGGCGAACGCCACCCACAGCCAGAGCGGGACCTCAAGCACGCCGGACACCCTCACGAAGGCCCGCGCGACCCACGCCGACACCCATGCCGACACCCATATAGGAAGTGTCCGGCATTTTGCCCCCGGCGGCATGCGGAGCGCGGCGCGGGACGTCCGGGGACGGTTCACCCGTGAGAGGTAATCGCACCGCTCTGACGAGGGAGGAGTGAGCAAACGGGGGACAGGGCCACGCTCCCGGCCGTTTGACTGGACACTTCTTGGCGATCTGTCGGCAGAGGGGCACCGGGCATGACCGGACAACCGCAGGACCAGACCATGACCGGACAACCGCAGGACCGGACACATCAGGCGCAGCAGGCACCGTGGAATCCGTTCGCCACCCTGGAACAGGTCGGCGTGCTCGCGCTGGGGGCCGTCGATCTCGTGCTCGACCAACTGCGACAGGCGGCAGCCGGGGGCCAGGGCGCGGCGCGACGATCGGATCTGCGTGAGCTGGTCGCGGACGGGATGCGGGACTTGAAGGCGCGCGGGGAGCTCGCCTCGCGGCGCGTGGCCGCCGCGGACAGCGACAACTACCTGGAGCTGATGGCCCGCCGCGCGATCGAGCGGAGCGGACGTACCGCGGGCGCCGCGCAGCCCGACCAGGCGGTGCCGCCCCATGCGTGACGCTCTGGTGTTCCGGCGGCGCATCGACGCGTACTTGCACCGCCTTGTCGACGAGGAGGAGGCCCAGTTGCTGCGGCTCTCCGGTGAACTCGCGCCGCTGTGCGTCCAGTTACGCAGCTCGCTGACCCGTGGCAAGCGGGTGCGCGCCGCCTTCCTGTACTGGGGCTGGCGGGCTTCGGGCCAGCCGGACTGCGACGGGGTGATCAGGGCGGCGGCCGCCATGGAACTGGTGCACGCCGCCGCTTGCACGCACGACGACATCATCGACGACAGCCGATTGCGGCACGGACTGCCCACCGCACACGTCGCCTTCGCCGAGGGCGGCGCGCACCGCTGGGGCACCGGAAACCCGCATCCCGGTTCCGTACGGCAGGACTCCGGACGGCACGATTCCGGACGGCAGGACTCCGTGCGGCAGGACTCCGTGCGGCAGGACTCCGTACGGCAGGAGCGGTCCGCCGCGCTCGCCATGCTGCTCGGCGATCTGCTGATGGGCTACGCGGCCCAGGTCTTCGCCACGTGCGGTCTGCCCGGCGCGTATGTGGCGCGCACGGTGCCCCTCTGGTCGACACTGCTGCGTGAGACCGTCGCGGGCGAGTTCCTGGAGGTGCTGCGCACCGGCAGTGACGTACCCGAGATCGCGGAATCGCTTGAGGTCGCCCGCTACAAGACCGCCAAGTACACGGTGGAGCGGCCGCTGCACATGGGCGCCGCCCTCGGCGGCGCCTCCCCGCGGGTGACGAAGGCCTTCACGGCGTACGGGCTGCCGCTCGGCGAGGCCTTCCAGCTCCGCGACGACCTGATCGGGACCTTCGGCGACCCCGCCGAAACCGGCAAGTCGAACCTGGACGACCTGCGGGACCGCAAACCGACCGCGCTGCTCGCCACGACCCTCTCCCTGCTGGGCCCCGACGACCGCCATCTGCTGGAGAAGACCCTCGGCAACCCCGCCCTCGACGAATCCGACGCGGCACTCGTACGGCGGCTGATGGACGAGTGCGGGGCGCGCGGGAGCATCGAGGAAATGATCTCGGAGCGCATGACGGCGGCCCACAGCGCCCTGGACTCCGTGGCGCTGCCGCTCGAAGCACGCTCGGCGCTGCGCGAGTTGGCCGCATCGGCGGCCGACCGGACGTGGTGAGTCCGCCCCCGCACCGGCCCCCGCGCTGGCCCCTGCACCGGCCCCCGCACCGGCCTCCGGACCGAGACCCGTCCGATGTACGAGCACCACTCGCACACGCCCCGCACGCCACACGCCACTGGCCACACGCCGCACGCCACACGCCACACGCCACACAGGAGCATCCCGTGACCACCGAGACCCCGAAGCACTACACCGACGCGACGCTCGACGAACTGCGCGACCAGGGTGACCCACTCGCGGACGCGACCGTGGCCGCCATGTTCGAGCGCGGGGAGGTACGGGACTTCAACACCCTCATGCGCTTCTTCAGCACCGCAGGGCACAAACTCCCCGACGGGCTGCCGCAGTCGGCCGCCTCGTTCCTGGAGACCACGGGTATGCCGCCGAAGTGGGTGGACTGGGACATCATGGAGCGCGCCCGGCTGTTCTTCATGGACAACGCCGCGCACATCAACACCGGTCTGTCCTTCGCCGCCATGCCGACCACCTACGCGGTGCCGCGCGTCGCCAAACTCCTCGCCTCCACGCACTCGATGGACTACCCCTCCCGCCGGATGGCGAACACCGGCCAGTTCGTCACGTACCTGATGCAGACCAACGCCTTCGAGGAGGGCAGCAAGTTCATCCCGGCCGCCCAGAAGGTCCGGCTGCTGCACGCGTCCGTACGCCACCACCTCACCGCGTCCGGGCGCTGGGACACCGCCAAGGACGGTGTCCCGCTCTGCCAGGAGGACCTGATCGGCGGGCAGATCTGCTTCTCGATCCTCGTCCTTGACGCCATGCACCGGCTCGGCATCCACATGAGCGACGAGGGCGCGGAGGCCTACTACTACGCGTGGCGGGTCGTCGGATCCATCCTGGGCTGCGACATGGAGGCCGCCCCCGACAACCTCACCGAGGCCCGCGCGTTCGCCGACCTCTACCTCGCCCGCAACCTCGGCCCGACCGAGGACGGGGTACGCCTGAACAACCAACTGATGCGGATGTACGAGGACGTCGTCCCCGGCACCCTCTTCGACCCCATCGTCCCCGCCACCATCCGCTTCCTCGTCGGCCCCACCATCGCCGACTGGCTCCAGATCCCGCGCAGCCCCTGGGACACCGCCGCCAAGGCCGTGCCTGTCGTGCTCGGCCTGCTGGAAACGGTGGAGGACAGCAGCCCGCTCGCCGAGTGGGCACTGGACAAGGCAGGCAGCCTGCTCACCACCTTCGAACTGGCATCGCTCACCCGCGGCAGGGTCATGCAGTACGCGATCCCGGAGGAGCTCAAGGGCGAGTACGGCGTACGTTCGCAGGCGCCGCGCACGCACCGCTGGGTACCCCCGGCCCCGACCCCGGCCGTGCCGTAGCACCGCGCAACCGGAAACAGCCGGGGACGGCACCGCGTTATGTTGTCAGGACAAACCATTGACAGGTGCGCGGGCGCGTGGCGAAGGTGGGCCCCATGCGCATCGGACTGATCGGCACCGGACGTATCGGCACTTTCCACTCGGCGGTCCTCGCCCGTCACCCGGACGTGGAGTCGCTCGTGGTCGCGGACGTGGACGCCGCGCGGGCGGCGGACCTCGCGGCCCGGGTGGGAGCGGTGACGGCCCCTTCGGTGGACGCCCTCTTCGAGGCGGGGGCTCCGGGCGGGTCGCCCGCGGGGCCCCCGGTGGACGCCCTGGTGATCACGGCGGCGACGGCGGCGCACGCGGAGCTGATCGGCAGGGCGGCGCGGGCGGGCCTGCCGGTGTTCTGCGAGAAGCCCATCGCGCTCGACCTGCCGGGCACCCTGGCCGCGCTCGCCGAGGTCGAAGCCGCGGGCACCGTGCTCCAGCTCGGCTTCCAGCGGCGCTTCGACGCCGGGTACGCGGCGGCGCGCGAGGCGGTGCGGGCGGGCCGGCTCGGGCGGCTGCACACGGTGCGGGCCATGACGTCGGACCCGGCGCCGCCGCCCGCCGCCTATCTGCCGCTCTCCGGCGGCCTCTACCGCGACTGTCTCGTGCACGACTTCGACATCGTGCGCTGGGTGACGGGCCGGGAGGTCGTGGAGGTGTACGCGACCGGTTCCGACGCCGGGCCCCTCATGTTCCGCACGGCGGGCGACGTCGACACGGCCGCGGTGCTGCTCACCCTCGACGACGGCACCCTCGTCACGGCGACGGCCACCCGCTGCAACGGCGCGGGGTACGACGTCCGCATGGAACTCGCGGGCGAGGCCGACCAACTGGCCGTCGGCCTGGACGACCGCACCCCGATCACCTCCACCGAGCCGAACGGGCCCGCAGCCCCCGACAAGCCGTGGCCCGGCTTCCTGGAGCGGTTCGCGCCCGCGTACGAGGCGGAGCTCGCCGCCTTCGTGGAGGTCGTGCGGGGCGAGCGGGCCAACCCGTGCGACGGGCGCGAGGCGCTGCACGCGTTGCGGATCGCGGAGGCGTGCGAGCTCTCCCGGGCGGAACGGAGGGTGGTGCGGCTCACGGAGATCGACGGAGGCTGACGCCTCCGTCCTGAGGTGTCGTCGACGGGGGCGACCAGCGTGTGCCCGTCAGGCCCCGTTCAACAGCCCCGCGTCGTGGACCAACAGGGCGATCTGGACCCGGTTGTTGAGGTCCAGTTTGGTGAGGATGCGGGAGACGTGGGCCTTCACGGTCGCCACGCTCAGATACAGCTCCGCGGCGATGTCGGCGTTGGACGCCCCCTTGCCCACGGCCACGGCGACCTCCCGCTCCCGCTCACCCAGCGACTCCAGCCGTACACGGGCCCGCTGCCGCCGGTCGAGTTCGGGGCCGCCACCCGCCACCTGCGAGATCAACTGCTGGGTCACGGTGGGCGAGAGCACGGGATCACCCGCGGCCACCGCCCGTACCGCCGCCACGATCTCGGCGGGCGCGGTGTCCTTCAGGACGAAACCGGCGGCCCCGGCGCGCAGGGCCCGCAGCACCTGCTCGTCGGCGTGGAAGGTGGTGAGGACGACGACCTCGGGGGCGTCGGGCCGCTTGCGCAGCGCCTCGGTGGCCGCGAGGCCGTCCATCGTCGGCATCCGGATGTCCATCAGGACGACATCGGGCCGTACCTCACCGACCAGCGCGGCGACCTCACTGCCGTCCCCGGCCTCCCCCACGATCTCGATGTCGTCCGCGCCGCCGAGCATGAAGGAGAGCCCGGCGCGAACCAGCGGGTCGTCGTCGACGAGCAGCAGCCTGATCGGTTTCATGCGCCTACCGTAACCAGCGGTCCGCCCCTGGTCCGCACGGTCGGCCGCGGTCAGGCCGGCGGCAGCGACAGACGCAGCGGCCCGCAGCCGAGCCGGTCGGCCTCCAGGGCGACGTACTGGGGCAGCAGTCTGCGGATGTCCGCGGCTCTGCGCCCGTCCGCCGCACGGACCAGGAAGGTGACGTCCCCGGTCTGGCAGGACGCCTGGAAGAGCCCCATGTCGTCGCGCAGGAACCCGCGCCCGCGCACCTGGGCCCTGCCGTCCCCCGCCGCCGTGACCGGGCGCCCGCCGTCGTACGAGAGGCCCTTGTAGAGCACCGCGAGCCGGGGGTCCTCGACCGTCATCAGGCGCAGCCTCGGGTGGCCGAACAGCACGTCCCGGTCGCAGGTCCGCACGGGTGCGGCCGTGCCCGCGGTGACCAGCGGCCGGTCGTAGCGGCTCTTCCGGTCCCGGCCCGGCAGCCCCAGTCCCTCGACGCCGCAGATCGCGTTCCGCTTCTCGTCCGTGAAGCGCGCGGGTGCGGCGAGGCGTGCGGTGGGGTCGGCTACGGGGCTTTCGCAGCCCCGTTCGGCCATGTAGTCGTTGACGAGCTTGACCACGGCCCGGGCGAGGCGGGCGCGTTCACCGGTGTCCACGACGTCGTCGTACGTCGTCCAGCCCGCCTCCATGTCGAGGACGAGCGGGCCGTCGTCGTCGCTGCTCCGGCCGACGCAGCCCTCGGGGACCGCGAGCCACGCGCGCGTGTCCGACACCATGCCGAGGAGACCGCCGCCGAGGGGCGTCATCCGGGCGGACAGGAACTCGTCCGCCCACTTGTCGCCGGCGCCCGCGAAGCGGACGTCGAGTTGGTGCAGTCGGGCCCGGACGCGGTGGCCGCGCGGCGAGAGCAGTTCGCAGGAGCCGGCGGGCCCCTCCGAGGCGACGCGGTCGTAACTGACGCCCACCTCGGAGGACTTGATGTCCCGCTTGCCGTGGAACAGGTCCGCGACGTCGTCCTCGTTGAACGCGCCCCGGCGACGGCGGCGGCCACCGCGGGCCGCCAACGCCCTCGGGTGAGCCGCCGCCAGTGCCACCAGGGCCGCGGGGCACTCTTCTCGTCCAGGCTCACGGCGCCCTCCGGCTTCTCCCCCGCGCTCATTGGCCGCTCCCGTCCTTTGCCGTACCTGCCGTACTCGGCGCACCCGAAGCACCCGGAGCACCCGGCGCCACAGGTGCGCAACCGAGCCGTCGCGCGACCGCGTTGCTGAAGGTGGCGAAGTGCCCCGAGTGCGCGGCCGATGAGCCCACCGACGTACCGAAGGTCAGGAACGCCGCCGAACGCCCCGCGCACCCGGCGCGCACGAGCGCAAAGTCCTCGCCGGACACGCCCGTACCGCGCCAGCCCTTGCCGAGCGGCTTGCCGGAGGACTTTCCGGCCTCCTTGCCGGACGGCTTCTCGCCGCCCACCCCGTCGAGGAGCGCCGTGAGGCGTGGTTCCCGCACCATCACGGCGTCGAAGAGCTGCTGGTCCGAGCGCTCGCCGAGGCGCAGTGAGCGGCCGACGCGGACCGAGCAGGACTGTAGGTCCTTGTTGACGGCGCCGACCTGGTACTGGACGCGCAGCGCGGTCTCCTTGTCGAGGCCGCCCTCGATGTCGAGGCCGGGGATGCGGCACGCGCCGCCCTCGGCGAAGGTCTCCGCTCGCTCCGGCAGCGTCGGTACGGGACCGCTGACCAGCAGGGGCTCCGGACCGGCGCAACCGGCGGACTCCATCCCCTTGTTGGCGGCGGCGACGAGGAGTTCGGCGACGGCCCGGGAACCGCCGAGGTCGGGGACGCCGGACAGGGCGGCGTCCGCGTCGGCCCGTTCCTGCCCGTTCAGGGTGACGGCGGTGGGCCGCCCGTCGCGGGTGTCGCAGCGCTCGGGCAGCACGAGTAGTCCGTGGTGTCCGTCGGCGACGCCGGGAAGGCCGTCCGGCAGGGGCATCGCGCGGTCGCCGAGGTAGCCGCCGAGCCAGCGGACGCGGTCGGCGGTGGGCCCGGGCGCGGGGCCGTACTTCACCGTGACGGTGGTGCGCTGCCGCTTCTCGTCGCCGTCGCTGTACCGGTCGCGGGAGCTGACGGTGAGGCGGCACTCGCCGCGCGGCGTGCCCGCTGTCGGGGCGGACCCGGTGGAGGTGCGGCTGCGGCCGTCGTCGCCGCTGAAGGCCTCGTCGCCGAGGACCCCGGGACCGCTGTCCTGCTGCCACGCGCCCCAGCAGTAGTGGTCACGGCCCTCGAAGGGCCAGGTGTCCGTGGCCCAGGTGCCGATCCCGCCGGCGAGCAGGGCGACCACGAGGCCGGTGGCCGCGCCGCCGCGTCTCGTCCTGACCACCCGCCGTACGCGTGCGAGCGGACCCACGAGCCGGTCCGCGGACCCGTCCACGGACCCGTCAACGAGCCCATCGACGAGCCCGTCAACGGGCCGATCGACGAGCCGGTCCACTGAGTTCTCCCCCGTCACGAACTCCGCCTCTCTGTATGCGGCGGCTGATCGTACAGAAGGTGTGCGGGAGCGAATTCAGCAGGCTGCGGAGATCACGGAGGCCGTTACCGTCACGGCCACGGCAGCCAGGCGTCGACCGTGAAGCTCCCGTCGGGGCCGCCGCCGTGGGTGAGCCGCCCACCGGCCAGCGAGGCGCGTTCGGTGAGGCCGATGAGGCCCTGCCCGGAGCCGGGAACGTCCGGTACGTCACCGGGCGGCGGGGGGTTGCGGACGGACAGGGCGAGGCCCTCGCCGGGCGCGCCCGCGACGGTGACGGTCACCTCGGCTCCGGGCGCGTGTTTGCGGGCGTTGGTCAGGCCTTCCTGGGCGATGCGGTAGGCGGTGCGGCCGATCGCCGCGGGCACCGCGTCCGGGTCGGGGACGCGCAGGTCGAGGACCACCTTCATGTCCGCGTCGCGGGACTCGGCGACCAGCGCGTCGAGGGCGGAGAGCGTGGGCTGCGGCCGTCCCGACGCGTCCGTGTCACCGCCCCGCAGCACCCCGATGACCTGGCGCAGGTCCTGCAACGCCTCGTGCGCGCTCTCACGGATGACGCCTGCCGCGCGGGCGATCTCCTCGCGGGGCGCGTCCGGCCGGAACTCCAGGGCGCCCGCGTGCACGCTGAGCAGGGTGAGCCGGTGGGCGAGGACGTCGTGCATCTCGCGGGCGATGGCCTCGCGGGCGAGCTGCTGGGCCTTCTCGGCGCGCAGCGCGGCCTCGTTCTCCGCGCGCCGCGCGCGGTCGCGCAGCGCGAGCAGGAGCTGGCGCCGGGAGCGTACGAACATGCCCCAGGCGATGGCGGTCGCGGTGAGCAGCGTGGTGAGGACGATCGAGACCACATAGGGCAGGTCGGGGTCGGGCCGCCACGCGTAGAAGGGGATCATCAGGGCGACGGCCGTGCCGCCGAACCACGCCGGGTACTTCCACGGGCGGTGCACGGCGAGCGTGAAGTAGGCGACGAGTGCGGCGCCGCCCGCCGTGTTCGAGGCCAGGCTGACCACCAGCATGGCGGTGGCGAACCCCACCGGCCAGCGCCTGCGCAGCCACACGGCGGCGCACGCGAGCGCGCCGAGGAGGTGGTCGAGCGCGACCAGGCCCTCGGAGAGTGCGGGGTCGTTCGCCACCTCGTCGCTGATGATCAGGCCGAGGAAGACGGCGGCGAAGAAACAGGCGAAGTCGACGAGCCAGTCGCGCACCGTCCGCTTGTGCCGCCCGGTCCTGCCGGTGATCCGGTCGGGGTCGAACTCGGCGGCGACGGCGGACGGCAGGAACCACTGCCGACGGGCCATGGGGTCCGCGCCGCTCCCGGCCCCCGGTGCGCCCACGGCCCCCACCGCGCCCGCCTCGCCCTCTGGCTGCGTACCACGCGCCCGGCCGCGTGCCCTGCTCGCCCGGCCGACCCGACTCGTCCGACTCGTCCGACTCTTCACAATCGACAAATCTACGCACCTCCTGACCCGCCGCCCGCCCCCGGCCGTGGTCATCGACGAAAGTCGGGCGACGCGAGACTTTCGGCGGGCCCCTCCCGTGCCGGGGAGCGCCTTGCGGCAGGGACGGCGCCGCCCCGCGGCCGATGTGCGTGAGGGGTCCGCGGGGCGACGCTCGGTGCCATGAAACAGGTCCTCGAATACCTCGGTGTGTTCCTGCTGATCCAGGGTGTGGTCAGCCTGGCGGGCGAGCTCACCGGGCGGCTGCACAACTGGGGCGTCGTACACAGGCTCCCCTTCGCCGACGGTCACGAGCTGTATCTGAGCATCGCGCTCATCGCCCTCGCGATCGCGGTGTTCGCCGCGGCGGAGAGCCGCAGGTTCGGCTGATCCGGCAGCGCGGGTCGCGCGCTGCCGGGCCGTGCGGGTCGTGTGCTCAGCAGGCGTGGTCGACTGCTCAGCAGCCGTGGTCGACGAGGTCGAACGAGCGGTAGTGATCGGCGGTGTAGTAGTCCTCCTGGCTGCGGTCACCGGTGACGATGCGGCGCGCGCCGCGGTCGGAGGAGCCGGGCGTCCTGACGGTGAACTCGTGGTAGTACCCGGTGTTCTGCTTCGGCAGGATGCCTTCCCTGTTCTGGAAGACGGTGCCGTCCTGCGGGTACGGGTAGGGGCCGCCCTTGTCGATCAGTTCGAGGGTGTCGTGCGCCTGGGAGGGCAGGGCGGAGTAGCAGATCTCGCCGACGGCGGCGGCCTGGAACCGGGCCGCCGTGACGCCCGGCGCGACGGCCGTCACCGACTGGGGCGCGGCGTTCGCGGTGCCGGTGACGGAGCCGCCGACGAGCAGGGCGGCGGCGAGGGCAGTGACGCTGAAGATCCGTGGGGGGATTCGCATGGATCAAGCATGACGCGCGTAGAGGTTGATGTGTCAACGTCAAGTGCGCCGAATTTTCCGGAAGTTAACCACCTCCCCGGAGTCCTCACGAATCCGGGCGCTCCCCCACGCCCCCTGATCTCCGCGTCCATTTCCCGCCAGCCGCCGACGGCGTCCGTCGCTTTGATTGAACCCGAAAGCACTTAGCTCCAGGCGGAAACCTCGGGCCGGAACCTCCAGACCGGAACCTCCAGGCCGAAGGCTCCAGGCCGAAGGCTCCAGGCCGAAACAAGGACGGGAATCAACATGTCTACTCTCACCGGCAAGAAGGCCCTGGTCACCGGCGGCAGCCGCGGCATCGGCGCGGCGACGGCCCTGCGGCTCGCGCAGGAGGGCGCCGATGTGGCGATCACTTACGTGCGGGGCGAGGACGCCGCCCGGGACGTCGTCGCCAGGATCGAGTCGATGGGGCGGCGCGGGTACGCGATCCGGGCCGACGCGGCCGACACGGGGGACGCCGTCGGCGCGGTCGAGCGGGCCGCCGACGACCTGGGCGGCCTGGACATCCTGGTGAACAACGCCGGCGTCGGGGTCCTCGGCCCCATCGGCGACCTCGCCCTCGCCGACATCGACCGGGTGCTCGATGTGAACGTACGCGGTGTGTTCCTGGCCGCGCAGGCCGCGGCCGGGCGGATGGGGCGCGGTGGGCGCATCGTGTCCATCGGGTCCTGCATCGTCCAGCGCGTGCCCGGCCCCGGCGGCACCCTGTACTCCACGAGCAAGGCCGCGCTCGTCGGGCTCACCAAGGCGCTTGCCCGAGAGCTCGGGGAGCGCGGGGTCACCGTGAACCTGGTGCACCCCGGGCCGATCGACACCGACATGAACCCCGCCGACGGGCCCTACGCCGAGGCCCAGGCCGCCGGGACGGCGCTCGGGCGGTACGGCTCCGCCGGGGAGGTCGCCTCCGCGGTGGCTTATCTCGCCGGGGAGGAGGCCGCCTATGTGACGGGGGCGGAGTTCTCTGTGGACGGAGGGCACGCGGCGTAGCCCTGACGGGGGTCCCCCGACCCCGCCCCTTCCCGATCCCGGGGCTCTGCCCCGGACCCCGCTCCTCAATCGCCGGAGGGGCTCTGAAGAGCCCGTCCGGCGATTGGCCCCTAAAGGGTGTTGCACAACGGCGATCACGTTCAGATCCGGCCACCAACCACGAGGTCAACTGCCCGATTCGGTACCCGTTTTCGCTGGTCTGGTCGGCACCGCTAAACGGTCGCGAAAGATCGTTCGGTCGTTGTGCAACACGCTTTAGGGCCTGTCGTTAAACTCCCTCCGTCGCCCGGAGGGCGGCCCCGCGGCGTCAGGCGCGTGCTCTCGGCGTGCCGGGCGCGGACCCTCGTACTGGACGTACTTGGGTCTGCGTCCGGTGCGGCGAGAGGGCGTGCATGGCGTCGCGGGGCAGGAGGGAGTTTGACGACAGGCCCTAGCCCCCGAGCTCCCGGTACCGCGCCGTCAACGCCTCCGCGCCGGACGGCGTGAGCGCCCCGTACAGTCGCAGCCGCGAGATCCCCCCGTCGGGAAAGATGTCCACGCGCGCGTGGGTACCGATGGCCGCCGCGGCGAGGACGAAGCGGTGGCTGGTGTCGGGCTGGAGCCGGGTGCGGGGCAGGATCTCCACCCACTCGCCGGACTCGCCGTCCCGTACGGACACCGAGGCCCATCCGGCGGAGTTTCCCTTGAGGTACGCGGTGTCGATCTCCAGGGCGCGGATCTCGGACTGCGCGGCGAGGCGGTAGCGGATCCAGTCGTGCCCGCGGTCGCGCCGCCGCCGCGTCTCCCAGCCGTCGTCCATCTTCCGGGAGCGCCCGGGCTGGATGGTGTTGGTGGCGGGCGAGTAGAAGCGGTCGGACGCGTCCTCGACCTGACCGCCGTTCTCCAGGGCGACGACGTCGAGGGTGCCGAGGGCGGTCAGCCAGGCGGGGTCGGCGAGGACTTCGCCGTACACGCGAAGGCGCGCGATGCCGCCGTCGGGGTGCTGGTTGACACGGAGGTGTGTGAACCGCTGCGGCACGTCCACGGCGAACCCGTTGGCCGCGTGGCCGCCGACGGGGGTGCGGGGCACGAGGGTGGTCCACTTGACGTCGTCGGCGAGAAGTTCCGTCGGCGTGGGCGAACCCTCCACGCTGGTGCCCTCGACCGACACCGCCTGCGGATAGTTGCCGCGGAAGTGCGCGGTGTCGATCACGAGGCCGTGGATGACGCCGGGCGCGCCGAGCCGGACGAGCGCCCAGTCGTGGTCGTCCTCGGTGGGCCAGGGCTGCTCGGCACGGATCCCGCGCCGCCGTCGGGTCTCCCAGCCGTCCATGACCTTGCCCTTGTGGCCGAAGTGCTCGGGGTCGAACTCGGCGTCGTTGGGCAGCAGCAGGTTCTCGCGCATGGCGAAGAACTCGTCGTTGGCGGCGATGACACCGGCACCGAGCTGGCGGTCCGCGAGGTTCGCGTACTGGATGAAGGGGAAGTCGGCGGTGCGGTAGTCGGCGTAGGGGTCGCCGCCGCCGTAGGGGTTCGCGTCGCCGGTGAAGCCGGATATCGGTGTCGCCGTCACGGTGATCAGTTCTTCCTTTCCAGAAGTCGGCCCGCCGGTTCGGTGAACTCGCCGTCGGACACGATGCGTTGGCCGCGCAGCCAGGTGGACTTCACTACGCCGCTGAGCGTCTTGCCCGCGTAGGCGGTGACGCGGTTGCGGTGCTGGAGCCGCGCGGGGTCCACGGTGAAGGTCTCGTCGGGCGCGAGGACCGCGAAGTCGGCGTCGCGGCCGGCCTCGATGGCGCCCTTCTGTTCCAGGCCGACCAGGCGCGCCGTGTGCGTGGACATCCAGCGCACGACGTCCTCAAGGCCGTACCCGCGGGCGCGGGCGGCGGTCCACACGGCGGGCAGGCTCAACTGGAGCCCGGAGATGCCGCCCCAGGCGGTCGCGAAGTCGGCCGTCTTGAGGTCGGCGGTGGACGGGGAGTGGTCGGTCACGACACAGTCGATGGTGCCGTCGGCGAGCGCCTGCCACAGCAGGTCCTGGTTGGCGGCCTCACGGATGGGCGGGCAGCACTTGAACTCGCTGGCGCCGTCGGGGACTTCCTCGGCGGTCAGGGTGAGGTAGTGCGGGCAGGTCTCCACGGTGAGCCTGACGCCCTCGCGCTTGGCGGCGGCGATCAGCGGCAGGGCGTCGGAGGACGACAGGTGCAGGACGTGCACGCGGGCACCGATGCGCTTGGCGAGGGTGATCAGGCCCTCGATCGCGGTGTCCTCACTGACGCGCGGGCGCGTGTCGAGGAAGTCCGCGTACCGGGGACCCCCCTTCCCCGAGGCGGAGGCGGCGGCCAGCTCGTGCGGGTCCTCGGCGTGCACGATGAGCAGACCCCCGAAACCGGCGATCTCCCCCATGGACACGGCCAGTTGATCCTGCGTCAGCTCGGGGAACTCCTCCACACCCGAGGGCGAGAGAAAGCACTTGAACCCGAACACCCCCGCGTCGTGCAGCGGCCGCAGATCCTGCACGTTGTCGGGCAGCGCGCCGCCCCAGAAGCCGACGTCGACGTGCGCCTTGGAGGCGGCGACGTCCTTCTTCGTACGGAGGCCCGCGACCGACGTGGTCGGCGGCAGGGAGTTGAGGGGCATGTCGACCAGCGTCGTGATGCCACCGGCCGCCGCGGCGCGGGTGGCGGTCCAGAAGCCCTCCCACTCGGTACGGCCCGGGTCGTTGACGTGGACGTGGGTGTCGACGAGTCCCGGCAGCAGCACGTCGTCGCCGAAGTCCTCGATACGCGCGTGCGTCGGCACCGCCGCGTCATGGTCGCGCACCGCCACGATCGTGCCGTCCGAGACGGCGACGGACGCGGCACGCGTCCCCTCCGGGGTGATGACGCGCGTCGAGCGCAGCACCAGATCCACGTCGGCCACCGCGACCCCTCTCTGTTCGGTCTCCCGGCCTTCCGGCCAGCGGAATTCAACGTTCTGTTGAAGAAGTTTTCCCCTCGGGACGCACCCCGTCAAGGGCCTATACGTTTCCACAAAGTGGAAGTAGAATTCCGCACACCAGAACGTAGCTACGCACAACGCGGACCGTCAAGGGAAGCCGGGACCCCACCCCGAAGACCGGACAAACGCCCACCGAAGCACCCACCACCCACCCCCTCGACCGGCACCGACGTGACGACGGCGCCGGGGCTCCCCCGGAGAGTGCCCGGTAGGCTGCTGCCTTGCCTGCCATCCTGTAAGGCCCTGAAAGGAACGCGCCGTGCCGACGTCAAGCGCCAGCACCACCGAGGCCGCGAAGTCCTCCGCGACCCCCGCGAGCGGGGGCGTGCAGTCCCTCGAGCGCGCCTTCGACCTGCTCGAGCGGATGGCGGACGCGGGTGGCGAGGTCGGCCTGAGCGAGCTGTCCGCGAGCAGCGGCCTTCCGCTGCCGACGATCCACCGGCTGATGCGCACGCTCGTCGCCTGCGGGTACGTACGCCAGCAGCCCAACCGCCGCTACGCGCTCGGCCCGCGCCTGATCCGCCTCGGTGAGTCCGCGTCCCGGCTGCTCGGCACCTGGGCGCGGCCCTATCTCGCCCGCCTCGTCGAGGAGACCGGCGAGACGGCGAACATGGCCCTGCTCGACGGCGACGAGATCGTGTACGTGGCGCAGGTGCCGTCCAAGCACTCCATGCGGATGTTCACCGAGGTGGGGCGGCGGGTTCTGCCGCACTCCACCGGCGTCGGCAAGGCGCTGCTCGCGCACACCCCGCCGGAGGAGGTGCGCGCCCTCCTTGCCCGTACGGGCATGCCCGCCGCCACGGAGAAGACCATCACCACCCCCGACGGTTTCCTCGACGCCCTCGAAGAGGTGCGCCGCGCGGGGTTCGCCGTCGACGACAACGAACAGGAAATCGGCGTCCGGTGCCTCGCCGTGCCCGTGCCCGACTCCCCCACCGCCGCCGCCATCTCCATCTCCGGCCCCGCGGGCCGTGTCACCGAGGCCGCCACCGAGAAGATCGTGCCGATCCTGCAGCAGGTGGCCGCGGAACTCTCCGAGGCCTTGGCCACGTCCGCTCCGTCAGCCTGACCCACCCGCCCGCCCGCCCCTGGGGCTCCGCCCCACCCCGTATCGGCGCTCCGCGCCTCGTCCTCAATCGCCGGACGGGCTATACGATCTGCGCCGCACCGGCGAAAAATCGAGCCCGTCCGGCGATTGAGGACGAGGCCGCAGGCCGATAACGGGGGTCTGGGGCGGAGCCCCAGGATCGGAGAAGGGGCGCCCGCGCGCGGAGCGCGCTGATGGATACAGCGGGGCGCCCCGCGCAGGACCACCCCGCGGTCACTCGGGAAGCAGCGGCCCCCCGAAGAGCTCAACCGCTCCCCTGACACCCGCGAGGGGAACGGCCAGGGCGCTGACCGAGCCGATGGAGCTCGCGACGAGCAGCAGGGAACGCCGCAGCCGACGCGGCTCAGGAACACCCGCCGCAGCCATACCGGCCAACGCCGCTAACTCGTCCTCGGCTATCGCCCGGTCCGGAAACTCCCCGGGATGCGCGGCGAGTTGCCGGCGCAGTCGGGACACGGCCGCCCGCAGCTCCGCCACCCGCGGATCCCCGGAACTCTCCGCCACCGTTCTCTGCCCAACGCTCCGCAACACAGCTCTCCCCCTCACACGTCGTTGTACGCCTTTCGCGCGTGCGGGCCCGGGCGGACCCGCCGCGGCGCCGGCCGGACACCGAAGGGGCGCGGGCAGCGTGCGGCCACGCGGCCACGCACGTGTCACTTTCGGCCACGCCCCCGGCCGGAACAGGGTCCCCAGAACCCATGCGGTAAGCAAGAGTCATGACCGAATCACTGACCGGATCGCCGACCGAATCGCCGACCGGGCCACCCACCGGACCACTGGCCGAACCGCCGTCGCCCTCCGCCCCCGCCGCCTCGTCCGAGGTCGTCGGCCTGCTGCTCGCGGCGGGTGGCGGACGGCGTCTCGGCGGCTGCCCGAAGGCGCTCCTTGAGCACCGGGGCGAGTTGTTCGTGGAGCGTGCGGCGCGGGCGCTGCGCAACGGCGGCTGCACCCGGGTGCACATCGTGCTCGGCGCCACCGCCGATGTCGTACGGGAGCGGGCGAAGCTGCCGGGGTGCACGCTCGTGGACAACCCGGACTGGCACGAGGGCATGGGGTCCTCGCTGCGGGCGGGCCTGGCGTCGCTGCGCGGGTCGGGGGCGGGGGCGGTGCTCGTGTGCCTGGTGGACCAGCCGGGCATCGGCGCGGCGGCGGTGTCGCGGGTGCGGGCCGCCTTCCGCTCCACGGCGACGCTCGCGGCGGCGACATACGGGGGTGAGCGCGGCCATCCGGTCCTGTTCGGCGCGGACCACTGGGACGGCATCACGGTGAGCGCGACCGGCGACCGGGGCGCCCGGGCCTACCTCAAGGAGTTCGCGGCGGCCGTAACCGCCGTTGAGTGCGGGGACGTGGCGGACCCGTACGACATCGACACCATGTCGGACCTGACCCACTTGGAGTGACCGGCATGGCACTCAGCGCCATGTTCTGTCGACGGAGAGAATCTCGACATCAACAATCGATTGAACTTCCACCATAAGAAAACTAGTATCCACTGCTCAGAAGCGCCTGTCCCGGTGGACGGCGCCCGCAGCCGTATCTCGGCCCCGCGGCACCGAGTGCCGTGACGACCGCCCGGCGGCCCGCGGCGCACCGCTCCGCCCGTGACGCAAGCCCGTGCCGCAAGCTCGCTGAAGGAAGTGACAGCTCATGTCCGCACCAGCGCCGTCCCCGCTGGCCATCGTCGACGCCGAGCCCCTGCCCCGGCAGGAAGAGGTCCTCACCCCCGCGGCCCTCGCCTTCGTGGCCGAGCTGCACCGGCAGTTCACACCCCGCCGTGACGAGCTCCTCACCCGCCGCGCGGAGCGCCGCGTCGAGATCGCCCGCACCTCGACCCTGGACTTCCTGCCGGAGACGGCCGCGATCCGCGCGGACGACTCCTGGAAGGTCGCTCCCGCCCCGGCCGCCCTGAACGACCGCCGGGTGGAGATCACCGGTCCCACCGACCGCAAGATGACCATCAACGCGCTCAACTCCGGCGCGAAGGTCTGGCTCGCCGACTTCGAGGACGCCTCGGCCCCCACCTGGGAGAACGTGATCCTCGGCCAGCGCAACCTCACCGACGCCTATGAGCGCCGCATCGACTTCACCGACGAGCGCACCGGCAAGTCGTACGCCCTCAAGGACGCCGCCGAACTCGCCACCGTCGTGATGCGTCCGCGCGGCTGGCACCTGGACGAGCGGCACCTGACCGACGAGGCGGGACGCCCGGTGCCGGGCGCGCTCGTCGACTTCGGCCTGTACTTCTTCCACAACGCCCAGCGCCTGCTCGACCTCGGCAAGGGTCCGTACTTCTACCTCCCGAAGACGGAGTCGCACCTGGAGGCCCGCCTCTGGAACGACATCTTCGTCTTCGCGCAGGACTACGTCGGCATCCCTCAAGGCACCGTCCGCGCCACCGTCCTCATCGAGACCATCACGGCCGCGTACGAGATGGAGGAGATCCTGTACGAGCTGCGGGACCACGCCTCCGGTCTGAACGCGGGGCGCTGGGACTACCTCTTCTCCATCGTCAAGAACTTCCGTGACGGCGGCAGGAAGTTCGTGCTGCCGGACCGCAACGCGGTCACGATGACGGCGCCGTTCATGCGCGCCTACACCGAACTCCTCGTCCGCACCTGCCACAAGCGCGGCGCGCACGCGATCGGCGGCATGGCGGCGTTCATCCCGTCCCGCAAGGACGCCGAGGTCAACAAGGTCGCCTTCGAGAAGGTCCGCGCCGACAAGGACCGCGAGGCGGGCGACGGCTTCGACGGCTCCTGGGTCGCCCACCCCGACCTCGTCCCCATCGCCATGGAGTCCTTCGACAGGGTCCTCGGCGACCGGCCGAACCAGAAGGGCCGCCTGCGCGAGGACGTCAGCGTCGCCCCCGGCGACCTGATCGCGATCGACTCCCTCGACGCGAGCCCCACCTACGACGGCCTCGTCAACGCCGTCCAGGTCGGCATCCGCTACATCGAGGCCTGGCTGCGCGGCCTCGGCGCCGTCGCCATCTTCAACCTCATGGAGGACGCGGCCACCGCCGAGATCTCCCGCTCCCAGATCTGGCAGTGGATCAACGCGGGCGTCGTCTTCGAGGACGGCAGGCCCGCCACGGCGGAGCTGACCCGCGAGATCGCCGCCGCCGAACTCGACGCCATCCGCACCGAGATCGGCGCGGACGCCTTCGCGGCGGGCAAGTGGCAGGAGGCCCATGACCTCCTCCTCCAGGTCTCCCTGGACGCGGACTACGCGGACTTCCTGACGCTGCCCGCGTACGAGCGGCTGCGCTGAATCCGCCGGTACGCAGGCCGCCGCCCCGGTGCCGTTCGGTGCCGGGGCGGTGCCGTTCGGTGCCGGGGCGGCGCCGTTCGGTGCCGGGGCGGCGCCGTTCGGTGCCGGGGCGGCGCCGTTCGGTGCCGGGGCGGCGCCGTCAGTCCTCGGCCACGGGCACGCCGAACCGCCCGCGTTCCTCGGCGGTCAGGGCGCGCGGGTCGTCGCCCGCGGCGTCCAGGAGGGACGTACAGGTGAGCGCGTCGGACCGCTCGGGCAGTGTCCACACGGACCGAACGTGGTTCTCGCCCGTCACCGCGAAGCGGCGGTCGTCGAGCCAGCGGGCGTCGAGCGCCATGACCGCGTCCGTCCGGGCCACCGCCAGGCACTCCCCCGTGGCGGCCTGCCAGAACCGCACCCAGTGGATTCCGGTGGTCGCCAGGTGACGGCCGTCGGGCGACCACGCCAGGTTCGCGCCGCCGTCACCGCCCCGGACGGTGCGCACGAGTTCGTCACCGGAGGCGATCTCGTGGACGCTCATCCTTGAGTCCTGCCCGAGCCGGGCGACCGCCCGGCCGTCCGGCGACCAGCAGAGCGCGACCGCCGTGCCGGTGGCCGTGGCGACCGTCGCCGTCCTGGCACCCGTGCGCGGGTTCCAGACGGTCAGCGGCCCGTCCTTCGTCACCCCGGCGAGCGCGCTGCCGCCGGGACTCCACGCCAGCACGCCGCACAACCGGTCGTCGGCGTCCATGACGGCGACGCGGGTCCCCGTCGCGGGGTCCCACACCTCGACACGGTCGGGCTCGCTCAGCCAGAAGTCCCGCCCCAGCGTCGCCAGTGCCGTGCCGTCGGGGGACCACGCGCAGACGGCGGGCACATTCGAGGCCGGGTCGAGCCGGGCGGTGCGGGTCCCGCGCGTCGCGTCCCATAGCTCCACCCGGTCCTTGAACGAGACGGCGACGAGGTCGCCGTCGGGCATCCATGCCACCTTGACCGGGCGGGGGTCCTCCGCCCTCATGATCTGCGCGGGCAGGGGCGAGGCCCCCGTACGGACCATCCGCACGGACCCTGAGCCCCTCACGACGGCGGCCACGCGGTCGCCGTCCCACGAGACGTCGCTCAGCGTCCCGGTCGCCGGGGCGCACTGCCGCCCGGAGGACACGTCGAGGATGACGGCGGCGCCGCCCGACGTCCATGCCAGTTGTGCGGAGTCGCCACTCCACGCGAGCGCGTCGGCGCTCGCGTCGAGGACGCGCGGCGCGTGCCGCTCCGCCAAGGTGGCGGCGTCGCACACCGTCATGCGCGCACCGGCCGCCGCCGACTCCGCGACAGCGATGAACCGGCCGTCGGGCGACCAGGAGAGCGCCGACACCGGTCCGGCCGTCCCCCGCTCCGCGACGACGGCGCCGTCCCGTGCGGAGACGACGTGCAGGAGCTCTCCGGACCCCATCGCGACCCTCTCGCCGTCCGGCGCCCAGTCGACGCAGGCTTCCGGCAACCGGCCCGCCCCGGACCGCGGGAGCACCCAGAGGGTCGTGGCGTCCGCGATCCGCACCACCCTCAGGACGTCCCACTCCACGACCATCAGGTGTGTCGCGTCGGGAGACCACTTCAGCCCGGAAACCCCCGCGCCGTCCAGGACCCACTGGGCGACCGGGCCGCCTCCCGCGGCGGCGAGTTCCACGATGCCGACGCCGGACCCGGTGAACGAGGCCGCCGCCCACCTGCCGTCGCGGGAGACCGCCACCGCGTTCGGACCGTAGTCGTCCGTCCTCGCGAGGTGGCCGGGGTCGCCGAACCTGCGGACCTCCAGCGGCCCCGGGGGCTGCGCCGCCACCCAGTACGCGTCGCCCCCGCCGACCCCGGCCTTGAGCAACTGCCCGAGTCCCACGGCCTCCTGACCGGCCAGGTCCCCCTCGGCCGTCCACGTGACGATCCGGCCGTCCTCCCCGATGGTCCGCAGCGTCCCGGAGGTACGGTCCCAGCCGAGCGCGAGGATCTTCCCGGCGTGCCCGAACGCGAGGTGCTCGGTGTCGGGGGGACGCGTGATGCCCCAGAGGGTCAGCGTGGAGGCCGGCGTGGCGCCGTACTCGCGTACGGCGGTGGCGGCCAGCGCGAGCGCGAGTCCGGGTTCGTCCCCGGCCGCGTGCACCTGCTGGGCCCATACCGCCAGGGCGTCCGCCCGTGCGTCGGATTCCCGCCGCTCCTGCCGGAGGGAGGCCGCGACCAGGTCGAGGGCCGCCGCCGAGACGCTGTGCCCGGCCGTCACGTCCACCGCCCGGGTGAGGCTCCGGCCGCGCAGCAGTTCGTCTCCGGACATGCCGCGCGACCGCCAGGCGGCCGCCCTGCGTTCGAGGTCCGTGACCAGGCGCAGGACCTCCTCGTGGCGGGCGATGAGGTCGCGCAGGCGCGGCCAGTGCCGCAGTACGGCCTCGTGGACGAGGTCGAAGGCGTCGCCGGAGTCGGTCTCGGTCAGCAGACGGGCCCCGCGCAGTGCTTCGGCGATCTCCCGCCGCGGTCCGTCGAGGGTGCCCGCGGCCACGACCTTGCGGCCGCACCCGCGTTCGTCCCACGAGACGAACTCGATCAGGAGCGCGTCGATCGTCTCCGCCGGGTGCGCCTGCGCGATGCGCGCGTACGCGACTTCGGCGTGCCGCCCGATCGCCTCGGCCAACGGGCCTTTTTCCGCGAGGAGTTCGAGCCCGACACCGGAGCCGGAGGGCGCCGACTCGTAGAGGTCGCGCAGCAGTTGGCCGAGCAGGGGCAGGGTGTTGCCCGCGGTCGCCTCGGCGGCGAGGAGTTCCACCACCTCCGCGTCGATGTGCACCCCGGCCGCCTTCGCGGGTCCGGTGATCGCCGCGCGGGTCTGGACCGCGCCCAGGGGCGGGAGCAGCACCCGGGCGCGGAAGAGGTCCGCGTGCGGGCCCGTGGCCGCCTCGCGCAGGTTCTCGGTCGGCAGCGCGGCCAGGACGTGGAGCTGCGGGTGGGTGCGCAGTGCCGCCCGCAGCAGGCCGAGGAAGAGGGCGCGTTCGTCCTCCGGCACGAGGCGGAAGACCTCCTCCAGTTGGTCCAGGGCCAGGACCGTGCGGGCCCGGCGCCCCTGCACCGACAGGAGGGCGGCGGCCAGCGCGGCGGGGTGGCCCCCGTCCGGTGACGCCGCGGCTGCCACCGCGTCGGCACGCAGCGCGGCGGCGAGGTGCTCGACGGCGGCCGGGCCGTCCGCGGTGGACCGGTCCGCGGCCAGCGTCTGGGCGAGGGCGAGGAAAGGCAGGGCGCCGGGGCGCATCGGTCCGAGCACCGCGTGGTGGCCGCGCAGGCGGGGCAGCGCTCCCGCGGCGAGGAGGGACGACTTGCCGCTTCCGGAGGGGCCGACGACGGTGGTCCAGCGCTCCGCGACCGCTCGGCCGCCGCTCACGCGGTCCACGATCTCGGCCGTCTCCGCCTCGCGTCCGAAGAACACCTCCGCCCGGTCCGCCCCGTAGGCCTCAAGTCCCGGGTAGGGGCTGTCCGACCGGGTCCAGGGCACACGGCGCCGCTCCGCTCTGCGCCGTGCGTACTCCCACCCGGCCACCGCGCCGATCGCAAGCGGCAGCCAGAGGGCCGCGTACCGCTCGTTCAGGGGCAGTGGCCCCCACCACGCGGCGGGCTCGGCCGTCACCAGGTTCGTGCCGAAGCCGAGGACCACCCCGATGAGCAGCGCCTTCAGGTCGAGCGGGGTCCTGCCGGGCGGCGACGACCGCATCCCCGGCCCCCTCCCCCGCGCCCGGCACCGGCGCTCGCTACTTCTCCGAGTGGCCGAGGCTCCGACCCGGCGCCACGGCGTCGCGCACCAGGCGCTTGACGGCCGTCGGCTCCGGGAATCCCTGCTCCTTACGGTCCCACACCGGCTCGCCGTCCACACGGACGACGAAGACCCCGCCCGTGCCCGGCTTCAGGGCGAGGTCGGTCAGCTCCGTCTCGAAGGTGGTCAGGAGTTCCTGGGCGAGCCAGGCGGCGCGGGGCAGCCAGCGGCACTGGGTGCAGTACTCGATCTCGACGCGGTGGGCCCGTGGGGTCTCGGTGCTGTCGGTCATGGGTACCTCTTCGCGGGGCGCGGGTCGGGTTTGCCGTGCAGGTCGGGGACCCGCTTGAGCCAGGCGGGGCGGGAGGCCTCGGTGGCCTCGGCGCGGCGTACGTCCTCGGCGGCGAGCTGGGCGCGGGAGGGGAAGTCGGTGGGGAGCCAGGCGGCGGAGGCGCGGGCGCGGGCCGTGAGGTAGGTGACGTAGGCGTCGCGGAGTTCGTCGGGCGAGGTGAAGCCGGGCTCGTCGGTCAGCCAGGCGTCGGGGACGTCCGCCGTGATCTCGCGCAGCAGGTCCTCGGTCACCAGCGGCGCCAGTTCGGCGTCGGCCCGGCGGGTGTCGGGGCCGTAGCGGCCGAGGGCGTGCTGGCGGAAGTCGTACGCCTTCTCGGCGGTGGCGAGGACCGACGCGGCGTCCCAGCGGTGGTGGAAGACCAGGGCGGCGCCGTGGTCGATGAGCCACAGCTTCGGCGGCCGGACGCCGAACGTGGGCCACACCATGAGGTTCGAGCTGTGCACCGTGCGGTCGACGTTCGCGGTCAGCGCGTCGAGCCAGACGACCTTGCCCGCTTCCTCCGGGTCCACGTCGAGTTCGGTGTCCGGGGTGAAGTCCCGCGCCCCGGGCAGATAGTCCATGCCCAGGTTGACGCCCGCGCTCCCGCGCAGCAGGTCCTGGACCTCCTGGTGCGGTTCGTCCGCGGCGACCGCGGGGTCGAAGTGGGCGAGCACGAGGTCGGGCACGCGCAGGCCGAGGCGGCGCGCCAGCTCACCGACGATGATCTCGGCGACCAGCGCCTTGCGGCCCTGCGCGGAGCCGGTGAACTTCAGGACATAGGTCCCGAGGTCGTCGGCCTCGACGACTCCGGGCACGGAGCCGCCCGCCCGCAGAGCCTCGATATAGCGGGTAGCAGTGACCTCTCTCAGCATTCTCCCAGCCCATCCGCCCCTCTGGGCTCGCCGTCCCTGCTCGGCCTCGGACGTGGAGGGTCTGCTGCCTTCCTTCCGGCTCCGAGCGCAGGGGGAGCATAGTAACCGGGGGTGATCATGAACGAGTAACGCCCGCCCCCGCGGCCGTATCGAGGCTCTGGCCGAGCCGGACCGCCATGCCGTCGAGGACGATGCCAAGACCGAACTCGAGCGCGTCGATGCGCGCGGTACCCGGATCGGCGTTGAGCTGCGCCTGTTCCGCCACCCGCGCCTTGAGGCGGGGGAACTGCGCCACGATCTGGTCGGCGCTGGCCGCGGCCTCCTGCAACCGCTGCCGGACCGCCTCGTTGTCCTGGTGGCTCTTCAGCAACCGGGCCTGCGCGGAGTCCTGGTAGGCGGCACCGATCACCAGCGTGAACAGGGTGTTGACCGCCCAGTCGAGGTCGACGCCGGTGAACCCCGCGGTCTCGAAGATCGCGTAGCTGTGGTCCTGGTAGCGGGCCATCCCGACGCCGTAGGCCAGACAACTGGGGATCGCGGGAATCAGCCAGTGATGGGTCACCCCGAGGTCGTACGTGCTGCGTGCGAGCTCGGTGGCGGCTCGCCGCCACCCCACCTCCGCGGGGTCCAGCAAGGAGATCCTGCCCCAGATCCGGTCGCTGGCCAGAGCTATCAGGTTCTCCTTGCTCTGCACGTGCCAGTACACCGACGTCGCGGCCGAGCCGAGGCTCTGTCCGAGTCGACGCATGCTGAGGCCGTCGAGGCCTTCCTCGTCGAGCAGCGAGATGGCGGCACTGACGATGTGCCCCTGGTTCAGGGTTCGACGGGTCATGGGCCCAGCCTAACTTGAACAGTGTCCGAGACTCACTTGCGTGCCACTCGGAGCCTCCCGTACGGTGTTCAAGTACGGACTTGAACAGTGTACGAGGAGTGGCTGACGATGACTGAGGCGACGGTTGCCCCCGCGGTGCGGGTGCGCGGGTTGTGCAAGTCCTACGGCTCGAAACAGGTTCTCGCGGGCGTGGATCTCGACGTGCCCCCAGGCACCGTGTTCGCCCTGCTGGGGCCGAACGGCGCCGGCAAGACCACCACGGTGCACATCCTGAGCACCCTCGTTCAGCCCGACGCGGGCGAAGCCCAGGTGGCCGGTCACGACCTGCGGAAAGATCCCGACGCCGTCCGCTCGGCCATCGGGCTCACCGGTCAGTTCGCGGCAGTGGACAAACAGCTCACCGGCGAGGAGAACCTGCGCCTGATCGCCAGGCTCCGGCACCTCGACCGGGCGGCGGCCCAGCGCCGGATCGCCGACCTCCTTGAGCTGTTCGAACTCAGCGAAGCGGCACGCAAACCGCTGCACACCTACTCCGGCGGCATGCGCCGCAAGCTCGACCTGGCGCTGACCCTGCTGGACCGGCCGCAGATCATCTTCCTGGACGAGCCCACCACCGGGCTCGACCCGCGCAGCCGACAGGCGATGTGGGACATCGTCCGCGACGTCGTCGCCCAGGGGACCACGGTCCTCCTCACCACGCAGTATCTGGAGGAGGCCGACCAACTGGCCGACTGGATCGCCGTCCTGGACGGCGGCAGGCTCGTCGCCGACGGCACCTCGGAGCAGCTCAAGGCCCGGATCGGCGGAGGGCGGATCGAGCTGCGTTTCGACACCGCCGCCACCCTCGACGCCGCGGCCCGGGCGGTGCCGGGATCGACCCGGGAGGACGAGACCCTGACCCTCACCGCCCCGATGGACGCCCTCGGCACCCGCTCGATCCGCACGGTCCTCGGCCAACTGGACCGGGCGCGGATCGAACCGCTCTCCCTGGGCGTGCAGACCCCCAACCTCGACGACGTGTTCCTCGCTCTGACCGGCGCGACCGGCAAGTCCGGCGCGACCGGCAAGAAGGAAGAGAGCGTGACCCGATGAGCACCACCCTCGCCCCCGCTCCGCGCAGGTCGGCCACGCACCCGCTCACCGACACCCTCACCATGCTGGGACGCAACCTCAAACGGATGCAGCGCAACCCGACGCAGGTGATCGTCGTGATCGCCGTGCCGGTGATCTTCCTGGTGCTGTTCGTCTACGTCTTCGGCAACACCATCGGCGCCGGCATCGGGGCCCACGGGACCGAGCGCTATCTGACCTATGTCGTCCCCGGCGTCCTCGTCCTGGGCATCTCCGCCGGCTCCCAGACGACCTCCGTCACGGTGAACACCGACATGACGGAGGGGATCATCGCGCGCTTCCGCACCATGGCCATCGCCCGCGGCGCCGTACTGACCGGCCATGTCATCGGATCCATGATCCAGACACTCCTCGGCATGGTCGGTGTCATGAGCATCGCGCTGCTGCTCGGCTACCGGCCCGACGCGAACGCCGCGGACTGGCTCGGCGCGGCCGCGGTGCTCGCCATGATCGCCTTCGCCCTGAGCTGGCTGGCCGTCGCCCTGGGCACCTCCGCGGGCTCCGCGTCGGTCGCGAGCAACCTGCCCATGCCCTTGGTGCTGCTGCCGTTCCTGGGCAGCGGCTTCGTGCCGGCCGGCACGATGCCCGACGGACTGCGCTGGTTCTCGGAGCACCAGCCCTTCACTCCGTTCATCGACGCCGTCAGGGGCCTGCTCGACGGCGAGGCCGCCGGCAAGGACATCGTGCTCACCGCCGTCTGGTGCGGTGCGATCGCCCTTGTCGGCTACTTCTGGGCACTGGCCCAGTACAACCGGAAATCCGTCCGGTGAGCAGAAGGGGCCTCCGTCCCCGGTGCCCCTCTTTTGACGACGCCGCCGACGGCATGTCCGAGCCCGGCCGGGAGCAGCACACGGAGAACCGGTGCGCCGGGTCTGTCGCAGGCATCGAACGCGAAGGGAGCAGGGACATGTCCGATGGCACGCTCGAGCGGAGTGCCGGCCAGGTGGAGCAGCGGGACTGGCCGTGCGTGCACGAACTGGTCGGTGAGCGCGCCCGGGCGGCCCCCGAGGCGGTCGCCGTGGTCGCGACCGGGAAGCTGGGTGGGCGCCATCCCCACCAACGACGGTGCCACGCTGGTCGGCGCGTACTTCCCGCAACACCGGTTCGGGCAGGTGCGCGGCGACGCGCTCGGGGCGTTGCTCGACGCGGTCGGGAAGACCGCGCCGGAGCTGCGCGAGCAGATGGCCGACGGGCATATGGTCGAGCGGCTGCACGGCACGGGTGACCAGCGGAACTTCTTCCGGAAGGCGGCCGGCAGCGGGTGGGTGCTGGTGGGAGACGCCGGGCACCACAAGGACTCCATCACCGCACGGGGCATCACGGACGCCTTCCGGCAGGTCCAGTTGCTCGTCGACTGCGTCGGCGACGGACTGCACGACCCCCGGCTGCTCGGCCGCGCGCTCGACAGCTTCGCCGTGCGGCGCGACGACCTGCTGATGGCCGACTACCGCAACACGCTCACCACCGCCGCGCTCGCCGCGAGCAAGCATCAGATCGATCTGCTCCGGGTGATCGCGGGCAGCGCCGAACTCACCGACCGCTACTTCTCGGCGATGTCCGGGGCCTGCCCGGCGGACGAGTTCGTCACGCCCGAGCTGCTCGACCTCCTGGCATCGGGGTGAGGCCGGGTCACACTCCGAGCCGACGCTCGGCGCGGACGTCCTGACACCCCTCGCACCGGGGCATGGACCAGGGACCCGGCTCCCAGGAGCCGGGCCCCTCCTGCCGGATGGGGGCCGCGGGAAGCAGAAGCGCCTTCGGCGCCGACCACCACGGCCGGCGCCCGCGACGGCTTTTTTGGAGCGGACGGACCTTGATCCATAGGATCCGCTGATGATCACCAGAAAACGGTTCGCGGCGGGGCTCTGTGCCCTGTTCGCGGCCCTGAGCATGGGGCTCGCCCCGACCGTCGCGTACGCGGCCGACGAACCGGACGACTCCGCGACCGCCGAGGGCGGGGCGAAGCCCAAGGTCGAGCTCGTGCTCGACGTGAGCGGTTCGATGCGGGCCCGCGACATCGACGGCAAGAGCCGGATGGCCGCCGCGAAGCAGGCCTTCAACGAAGTCCTCGACGCCACCCCCGAGGACGTCGAGCTGGGCATCCGCACCCTCGGCGCCAACTACCGCGGCGATGACCGCAGGACCGGCTGCAAGGACACCGAGCAGCTCTACCCCGTGGGCCCGCTGGACCGCGGGGACGCCAAGACCGCCGTGGCCACGCTCTCGCCCACCGGCTTCACACCGATCGGCCCGGCCCTGCTGAAGGCCGCCGACGACCTGAAGGGCGGCGAGGGTTCCCGCCGCATCGTCCTCATCAGCGACGGCGAGGACACCTGTCAGCCCCTCGACCCGTGCGAGGTGGCGCGGGAGATCGCCGCCAAGGGCATCAACCTCACCATCGACACCCTCGGCCTGGTTCCGAACACCAAGATGCGGGCCCAGTTGAGCTGCATCGCGGAGGCCACCGGCGGCACCTACACCTCCGTCCGGCACACCGACGAACTCACCGACCGGGTGGGCCAGTTGGTGGACCGCGCGGCCGATCCGGTCGTCAACCCCGTCGCCGTGAAGGGCGCCGACCGGTGTTCGGCCGCGCCGGAGCTGAAGCCCGGCCTGTACACCGACCGCGCCGGGTTCGGCGAGCACCGCTGGTACCGCGTGGACGTGGCGCCCGGCAAGGAGCTGCGCGCTTCGGTGAGCGTCGGCGCCGACCGGGCCGTGAACAACGACTACGGCGTGCTGTTGCGCGCGGTCACCGAGCACGACCGCGAGATCGTGCGCGGCTCGGAGGCGGGCGACGGCCGCACCGACGTCATCTCGACGGGCCTGCGCTACCCGAAGCCGGAGCGCGACGACGACGACGCGGCCGACTCCGCCGACTCCGCCGACTCCGCCGACTCCGCCGACAACAAGGAGACCGTCTGCCTCCAGGTGTCCCACTCCTATTCGCCCGCCGCCGGTGCCGCCGCCAAGGGCAAGCCCGGCCTGCCCGTCGAGCTGACTGTCGACGTCGTGGACGCGCCCGACGGCCCGTCCGACGTGGCGGCCTTCGGCCTCGGCCGCGGCTGGTGGCTGCTCGGCGCCCTGGTGCTCACCGGCTTTGTGGGCGGTGTGCTGTGGGGCTGGCTCGCGCGCTGGCGCGTCGCTGTCTGGAGGACGAACTGATGCGTACGAAGCGACTGCTGACGGCCGTGGGACTGCTCGGCCTGAGCGCACTGCTCACCTCCGGGGCGGCCTTCGCGGCCTCCGGCGACGGGAGCGAGGGGGGCGGCGGGAACGGCAAGGGCGACAGGCGCGCCGACGCGGGCACGTCCTTCCGTACGGCGACCGCCATCGAGCAGGGCCAGAAGGGCACGGCCGACGCGTCCACCGGTGACTACCTGTACTGGTCCTTCCCTGCGGACTCCGGTCAGCGGCCCACGGTCAAGGCAACCGTGAAGCTGCCCGAGTCCGCGTCGGGCGCGTCCGGCGCGAAGTGGCGTATCGACGTGTACGACGGCCTGAGGCGACGTCAGCCCTGCATGTACGGCATGCAGGCGCGTCCGGCGGCCGCGGGCCCGGTGGAGCTCGCCTGCACCCTGCGCACGGTGCGCGCCTGGTCGGATCCGTGGGCCGCCGACCCGCTGCCCGGCACGTACTACGTACGCCTGACGGCGACCGGCCTGCGCACCGCCGACCTCGGCCAGCCGGTCACCGCCGAGGTCGAGGCCACGTCGAAGGACATCGGCGGCTCGGCGGCGGTGGACGGCACCCTGGGCGCCCCGCTGGTGCCGGGCACCGAACGCTCCCCCGCCGAGCCGGAGGACGGCTGGTCGTCGGGCTGGTGGACGAGCCGGTGGATCTGGACGGGGGCGGGAGGAATCCTGGCGGCCCTGGCGGGCGTGGGCGGCTACACCCTGACGCGCGGCAGAAGAGCAGTTTCCAGCCCGTAACCGGGGGCATTTCCAGCCCGTCCGGCGTTTGAGGACGAGGCGCGGAGCGCCGATAGAGCGGGGGTCCAGGGGGCGACAGCCCCCGGTTACGGTGAAGGGGTGGGCCTGGGGCGCCCCGCGAGGGCACAGCCCCACCCCTTCACCCCACCCGCAACGCCTTGGCGAGGGCCCCGTCCCCGCTGACGGCGATCCGCCCGCCCCGCACCCCCTCGGCCACGCCCAGCACCCCACGCCCGACCTCGACGGCTACCCCCGAGTCCAGGACCAGCCGCGCGTCGGGCACCCCGGGCGCGGGCCCGTCCCCGTACGAGACGACGCCGTCACCCCCCACCCGTACGTGGAACTCACCCTCCGGCAGGCACACCTCCAAAAGCCCCTCCTCCAGGGCGACGGCATCGAGGAGCGGCAACGCGAACCAGTGCGCCCGCACCGCGTCCGTGGGGGTACGGTCCCCCAGGTCGTCGGCGCCCCACCGGGCGAGCGCCCGGAGCACGGGCAGCAGCTCCCGCCCGCGCGGGGTGAGTTCGTAGACGTACGCGGAGACCGGCGCGGGCAACCTGCGCCGCTCGGCGAGGCCCCCCTGCTCCATGTCCTTGAGCCGCGAGGCGAGCATGTCCGTGCTGACGCCGGGCAGGTCGGCGTGCAGGTCGGTGTAGCGGCGGGGCCCGGCGAGCAGCTCCCGGACGATCAGCAGGGTCCAGCGGTCGCCGACGGTGTCGAGGGCGCGGGCGGCGGCGCAGTACTGGTCGTAGCTTCGGCGCGGTCGGGCCGACGGTCGAGGTGGCATGCGTCGCAGTCTAGACAAGTCGTTGGACTTTCCAAGCGGCAGCTTGGTAAAACCAAGTAACGCACGCCACGGGAGGCACACCGCATGGAGTTCCGGCAGTCGAGCAAGCTCAGCGAGGTCTGTTACGAGATCCGGGGCCCGGTCATCGAGCACGCGGACGCCCTGGAGGAGGCGGGTCACAGCGTCCTGCGCCTCAACACCGGCAACCCCGCGCTCTTCGGCTTCGAGGCGCCCGAGGAGATCGTCCAGGACATGATCCGCATGCTGCCGGGCGCGCACGGCTACACGGACTCGCGCGGCATCCTCTCCGCCCGCCGCGCCGTCGCCCAGCGCTATCAGGCGCTCGGCATCGAGGGGGTCTCGGTGGCTGACGTCTTCCTCGGCAACGGCGTGTCCGAGCTGGTCACGATGGCCGTACAGGCACTCCTCGAAGACGGCGACGAAGTCCTGATCCCGGCCCCGGACTTCCCGCTCTGGACGGCCGTGACGACCCTCTCCGGAGGGAAGGCCGTGCACTACCTGTGCGACGAGCAGGCCGACTGGTACCCGGACCTCGACGACATGGCGGCGAAGATCACCGACCGCACCAAGGCCGTCGTGATCATCAACCCGAACAACCCGACCGGCGCGGTCTACCCGCGCGAGATCCTCGAAGGCATCCTCGACCTCGCACGCAGGCACGGCCTGATGGTGTTCGCCGACGAGATCTACGACCGGATCCTGTACGACGACGCGGTGCACCACAGCGTGGCCTCGCTGGCCCCCGACCTGGTGGTCCTGACCTTCTGCGGCCTCTCCAAGACCTACCGGGTGGCGGGCTTCCGCTCCGGCTGGCTGGTCGTGACGGGCCCCAAGCAGCACGCGCGCGACTATCTGGAGGGCCTGACGATGCTGGCCTCCATGCGCCTGTGCCCCAACGCGCCCGCCCAGTACGCGATCCAGGCGGCGCTCGGCGGCCGTCAGTCCATCCACGACCTGACCGCGCCCGGCGGCCGCCTGCACGAACAGCGCGACCGCGCCTGGCGCAAGCTGAACGAGATCCCCGGTGTCTCCTGTGTGAAGCCGCGGGGCGCCCTCTACGCGTTCGCGCGCCTGGACCCGAAGGTGCACCCGATCCACGACGACGAGAAGTTCGTCCTCGACCTGCTGCTCCAGGAGAAGATCCAGGTGGTCCAGGGCACCGGCTTCAACTGGCCGCGTCCCGACCACTTCCGCATCCTCACCCTCCCGTACGCTGACGACCTGGACGCGGCGATCAGCCGCATCGGCCGCTTCCTGAGCGGATACCGCCAGTAGGAGGCCCCGGCCCCCGCGACCGCGCCGAGGAGTGTTCCGGTGACCCTCTGCACCACCTGCGGGACCCCGTCCCTGACCCAGTTCGCCTCGCCGGAGCTGGTCGGGAAGATCGTGTACGAGGGCCACGCCCCCGCCGACGACCCGGCCTGGCGGGAGTCGGGCGCGGCCGCCCTGGAGGACTACGCGCGCTGGTGCGGCCATCTGTGCGGGCTCACGTGCCTGCGGATGGCGCTCGGCCCTTCGGCGCCGTCGCTGTTCGAGCTGCGGGACGGCGCCCTGAAGTACGGCGCGTACACCGAGGACGCCGACGGCACGATCCGGGGCCTCGTCTACGCGCCGTTCGCCGAGTACGTGCGCGAGGTGCACGCCGTGGAAGCGACCGTGCACCGGCACCTCGCCGTCGACGAGCTCATCGGGCTCCTGGACGCGGGCCGGACGGTCATGGCCTCCGTCCACTTCGAGATCCGCCGTCCGGAGCGGCCCGCGCCCGGCAGGGGCGGGCATCTGGTGCTGGTCACGGGGCGCACTGCGGGCGGTGGGCTGCACTTTCACAACCCCTCGGGCATCGATGCGCTTACCCGTACGGCGGAGCTGTCCCCGGCCGCCTTCGAGCCGTTCTTCGCCGGGCGCGGCGTGTCCATGTCGGCCGGGGGCGCACCGCTCACGCCCTGACATGTGCTCATGACAGAACGTCACCCATGCTGTCAGGATGGCGCGATGATGCATTCGGGCAGGGTCGCCGTCGTCGGCGGCAGCGTCGCGGGCTGCGCCATGGCGCTGGCGGCGCACCGCGGCGGCGCGGACGAGATCACGGTGTACGAGCGGGCCTCGGGCCGCCTCGCGGAGCGCGGCGTCGGCCTCGCGGTGCACAACTCCCGCTACGTGGAGCTGGAGTCGGCCGGGTACATGGACGCCGACATGCCGTGGGTGCAGCTCGTCAGGCGGCGCTGGTACGTGCGTGACGACCGTGCGGCGAGCCCGCTCGGGCACGAGATCGGCGCCATGCCGTTCCCGTTCCGCACCTACAACTGGGGCCCGCTCTGGGGCGAGCTGCGGCGCCGGGTGCCCGAGTCGGTGGAGTTCCGCACCGGCACCTCCGTGGAGGCCGTGCGCTCCGGGGCCGTCGGCGCCGAGGTGGACACCGCCGAAGGCACCGAGCGGTACGACGTCGTGATCGGCGCGGACGGCTACCGCTCCGTGGTCCGCGCGGCCGCCCACCCCGGCCTGGCCGCGCGGTACGCGGGCTATCTGGCCTGGCGCGGCGCGTACCCGCACGACCGGCTCGCCGACCCGCACCTGTGGGCGGAGGAGGACTGCGTGTACGTCGTCTTCGACGGCGGGCACGCGGTCGTGTACCGCATCCCTGACGGCGCCGGCGGCCACCGCGTGAACTGGATCCTGTACACCGCGCCGCCCGACGGCCTGGACGTGGGCCTCGGCTTCACAAGCCCCACGAGCCTGCCGCCTGGCGGCCTCACCGACGCCCTGGACGCCCATCTCTCCTACGTCGCCGAGGAGCTGATGCCGCCCTACTGGGGCGCCCTGGTCCGCGCGACCGGGCCCAAGGAGCTCTTCCTCCAGCCCATGTACGACTTCACGGCGCCCCGGTACGCCCGGGACCGGGTGCTGCTCGCGGGCGACGCGGCGACCGTCGCGCGGCCGCACACCGGCGCGGGCGCGGTGAAGGCCCTCCAGGACGCCACGGTCCTGGAGTCCGCCATCGTCACGGCGACGACCTGGCCGGAGGCCCTGGAGTCCTACGACACCGACCGTACGGTGGCCGGCCGCACCATGGTCGACCTGGGCCGCCGCCTCGGCCACGCCCTGGTCGAGCACACCCCGCGCTGGCGCGGCCTGGACCAGGCGGGCCTGGAGTCCTGGTGGAAACAGGCGGACGGAACGGGCGCGTTCGGGGGCCGGGAGCTGCGCCCGATCTGAGGGTCGGAGGGCGGCCGGAGCGCCGGGGCCGTCGGCGCTGCCCCGGCGCTGCGGCCGACCGTCAGGCGGTGCCGCCGCCTCGGCGGTAGTGCAGGATGCCCCACGTGATGTGCCCGTCGCGCCCGGCGGCGACCCACCGTGCGAGCCCCAGCTTCATCTGCGTGAGGTAGTCGTGGCTGACGAGCCGGGCGAGCCCGTCGGCCTCCTGCCGCTCGGTCTCCTCCAGGACGCGCGCGTAGTGCGTCACCAGCTCCGCGCGATGCTCGTCGAACCCGCGCCCGGCCGGGGTGAACCCGAGGCGGGCCAGCTCACGTGCGTAGAACCCGGGCGACCCCATGTCGTCCAGGTGGATGCGGTCGAGGATGGGCTGTAGCACTCCGGGCGGGCAGTCGTCGTCGGCCATCGGGTCGGTGAAGATCACCTGCCCGTCGGGCCGCAGCACCCGGGAGATCTCCTCCAGGACGCGTACCCGGTTGCCGCTGTGCAGGAAGGCGTCCTGCGACCACACGACGTCGACGGAGGCGTCCGGGTAGGGGATGTCCTCGAAGGACCCGTCGACGACCTCGATAAGCCGGGACAGGGACCGGCGCTGGTTCAGCTCCTTGTGCCGCTGGTTCTCCACCTCGCTGAGGTTGAGCGCGAGGACCCGGCAGCCGTACGTCGACGCCAGGTACCTGGCGGAGCCGCCGTAACCGGAGCCCAGGTCGAGGACGACGGAGTCCCGGGTGAGGTTCAGCTTGGCGGCCATCTGCTCGACGGTGCGCCGGCTGGCGTCGGCGATGGGCTCGCCGGGACGCTCGTAGAGACCGATGTGGATGTCCTCGCCGCCCCACACCTCGGCGTAGAAGGCGTCGGCGTCGGCGGAGTTGTAGTAGGTGCGGGCGACGCCGACCGCGCCCGAGTAGCGCTCGTCCTGCTCCTCGTCCGCGCGGTACTCCTTCTCCGCGACATGCACGAAGAAGTCGGGCTGCTCCCCTCGGTAGGTGTGCTGGAAGTCGCCGTAGGTCTCCACGTTCTGGAAGCCGACCTCGGCCATCAGCCTGCGTGTGTAGTCCTTGCGCAGCGGGAACATGTTGAGGTGGTAGACGGAGTCGTCCGGGAAGCTGTACCGCATCCGCACGAGCCCCTCGTCGACGTACTCGGGCTCCACGGAGACGTCTTCGCCACAGTAGTAGTAGGTGTGTTTGCTGGTGTAACCGTCGTCGAGGATCGCGTCGTAGTTGCGCTGGTCCAGGACGAGGATGCCGTCGTGCTTGAGCATCGCGTAGAACTCCGCGAGCGCTCGGCGGCGGTCGCGCTCCGAGAACAGGTGCGTGAAGGAGTTGCCGAGGCAGACGATCGCGTCGTACTCGCCGTGCACGTCACGGTTGAGCCAGCGCCAGTCCGCCTGGACGACCCGCATCACGTGCCCGTCCTCCATGCCGTTGGCGAAGGCCGCCGCCAGCATGTCCGCGCTGCCGTCCGCGCTGACGGCGTCGAACCCGGCGGCGAGCAGCCGCACCGAGTGGAACCCGGTGCCGGTCGCCACGTCGAGCACGCTCTTGACGCCCCGCTTGCGCAGCAGGTCGATGAAGAAGTTTCCCTCGCTCTGGGCCCTTCGCTCCCAATCTATGAGTGAGTCCCACTTTTCGACGAAGCTTGGTACGTATTCCTCCGTGTAGTGGCCGGTTTCTCGTACTTCGACAGGGTTGTCGCCGAATTTCTGAGCCGGATGCACGTTGAACGCCCTTCGACTTCAATGAGGGATGGCCAGGGATGGCCTGGGCACATCGCTATCCAAAGCCGGGGACCGCCATACATGCGGATTTCGTATACATACGCGGAACTGACGTTCCGCCCGTCAGAACAGGACCGTCGACACCATGGGTGATCTTCTTCTCGTCCGGCACGGTGAGACCGAGTGGTCGCTGTCCGGGCAGCACACCGGCCGGTCGGACATTCCCCTCACCGACAGGGGCCGTGAGCAGGCACGTTCCATCGCCTCGCTCATCGGCAAGTACCGTGTCGACGCCGCGTTCACCAGCCCGCGCTCAAGGGCGCGGGAGACCGCGGAGCTGGCCGGGTTCGGGGATGCGCGTGTCGACGCGGATCTGTCCGAGTGGGACTACGGGGCGTACGAGGGGATCACCACGGTGGAGATCCAGCGGACCCGTCCTGGTTGGTTCCTGTTCACCGACGGGGTGGCCCCGGGTCCTCCGGAGCACCCCGGTGAGACCCCCGAGCAGGTCGGGGAGCGGGCCGATCGGATGCTCGCCAAGGCCGATGCCGCGCTCGCCAACACCGAGGGCAGCGTCGTCCTCTTCGCCCACGGCCACTTCCTCCGCGTCCTCACCGCCCGCCGGCTCGGCTTCCCCCCTGCGGCGGGCGCCCACTTCCAGCTCGCCACCGGCACGGTGAGCCGCCTCGGCTACGAACACGGCCGCCCGGTCCTGGCCACGTGGAACCTGCGGCCCTGACCTTCGCGGGGCGCCCCAGTCCCGCCCCTTTCCCGTAACCAAGGGGCTCCGCCCCCTGGACCCCCGGTCCTCAAACGCCGGACGGGCTGAATATGTGCCGCAATTTTCAGCCCCTCCGGCGTTTGAGGAGCGGGGTCTGGGGCGGAGCCCCAGTTCGGGAAGGGGCGGGATTGGGGAGCCCCCGGCAAGGACCCCGACCGGGCGGCCCAGTTGCCCGCAGGGCACGGCCCGGCTGCCCCCCGGGGTGCCTCAAGGGCACTGCCGGTTCCGGGCGCGGTCGCGTACAACGGCCTGAGGCCCGTGACGGGTTCGGGCCCTGCCGACCGGACGGGACGTACCATGCGGGCTCACGAGGAAGCACCCGGCGAGCGGGCCGGGAACGGCCGCGGACACGCTCCGCGCCCGGCAAGGGCCACCGCGCGGCACGACGCGGAGCACGCCCAGGCCCACCCCGTGGCGAGCCCCGCAGCGGGCCCCCTGGCCGGCCCCTCGGCCGTCACCGCACTCCAGCGCTCCGTCGGCAACCGCGCCGTCGCCCGCTTCCTCAAGGAGGATCAGGGCCCGGACCAGCACGTCCACGGTGACGGCTGCGGGCACGGCGGTGTCGCGGACACCGCGCCGGAGGCGCAGAGCGCCCTCGTCGCCGCCGCCATCAACTCGTCGGGCCGTCCGCTGCCGCATTCCGTCCGCAGCAAGGCCGAGCCGTTCTACCAGACCAATCTGTCGGCGGGGCGCCTGCACGACGACGCGGTGGCGCAGCGGGCCATCGCGGCGATGGGCGCGGAGGCCATGACGATCGGCCACCACGTCTTCCTGCCGCCGGGGGCGAGCGAGGAACTCATCGGCCACGAGCTCGACCACCTCAGGAACAACCTCCAGGGCGTCCCCGAGACGGGCAAGGACAACGGCGCCGGGACCCCCGTCACCGACCCCGACCAGGGGTCGGAGCGCCAGGCCGGGACCAACGGCGCCGCCTACGCCGCGGGGGCGCGGCTCGCGCCGTCCATCGTGACCCAGCGCTCGGCCGACACCACGGCGGGTCTCGGCGACCGCGAGGACGGCCGCGAGGACGAGGCGCACGGTGTGGCGGGCGGTGTGCCGGGCGGGCCCGTGCAGCGCTTCGTGATCCCCGACAACGAGAACCCCGGCGACCCGCAGACGATCTATGAGTCCCTCGCCGATCTGGAGAAGGAGCGGTCCTTCCGCAGGCTGCACCGCGACCACAAGGCCCGGGTGGCGGCCCTGCTCGACGACGACTCGGTGATCTACCGGCTGAGCGAGGCGATCGAGGCGGTGAAGAACACGGTGGTCGCCGCCGTCGACGGCCAGGGCGGCTTGCGTGAGGCCCAGTTCCTCGCGGACGCGCACGGTCAGCGGGGCAACCTGAGCGCCTACTCGCCCGACATGAACGTGGGCGTCATCACGCGGATGCTCGGCCAGTTCATCCCGGGGAGCCCGGTCACGCTGGAGCAGGGCTCGGTCACGCGGTTCGGCCACCACGTGCCGCACACCGAACTCCTCGTGCCCCACCCCGGCCCCTGGGCCATGGACCGGAGCGAGAACGGACTCGCTCACTGCATCGAGCGTGTCCTCGGCCGGAGCAGCGCCGCCTACGTCGTGACGGACAACGAGACGGCCGGGCACAGCCAGTCCCGTGCGGTACGCCGGACGATCGAGGAGATCAACAACAGGAACCGGCGTACGGACGGTTACCGGCCCCTCAGGGTCGATGTCACGACCCCGGACATCAGACAGGGGCCGAGCGGCGGCCGGACGACGGATGTGGGGGGCGTGGAGCTCCAGATCGCCCATCAGCCCCCGTACCAGTTGATCACCGTCCGCCGCGCCTGACCCGGCGGTGCCCCGCGTCGGTGCGGTGCCGTCGGTGGCGGGGCGAGTGTCAGTGGGGCGAGGCACTATCGGAGCATGGCCAAGCCGACGACTCCCGCGCAGCGGCGGATCATCGCGGCGGCGGACCCGGTCACGGGCCGCCTTTCCGGCACGGAGGCGCAGCTCTCCGCCCTGGTGCGGCTGCGGCTCGCGTTCCGGCACCCGCGTCCGCCGCACGCGTATTTCCTGACCCCCGCCGGGCACCGGGTGCGTGACGAGCCGGTGGGGGCCGAGCCGGAGACGGCGCCCGTGGAGCCGGTGCCCGGCGTGTTCGCCGCCCGCACCGGCACCGAGGAGTCCCCGCCGGGCGGCGAGGGCCCGGCGCGGGCGCGGGAGGTGCGGGACGCCTGGCTGGGCCTGGTCGAGATGCGCCGGATGACGAACGCCGACGGCGACAGGGAGCGGCCGTGCGCGTGGGAGCGTACGCATCTGGTGCAGGCCGCGGCGATAGCCCTGGAGGCGGCGGGCCGTGTCCCCGCGGGGCCCGGCCGCGAGGGGTATCGCGTGTGCGTGACCCCGCAGCCCGACGCCGTCGAGGTGCGCGAGCCGACGGCCGAGGGCGTGCGCGCCTGCGGGGCGGTCCTGGAGCGGGCCGGGTGGCAGGTCAGTGAGCACGGCGACGCCCGGACGGCCGCGCGGTACGTCCTGGCGTCGCCGCGCAGGACATGAGGCCGGAATTCGGAATGCCGTTGATCGCTGAACGGTTGAGGTTCTGGCAATCAGTGTGCAGCGTCGTCGAAAGGGAAACCGTGTCCGAGCCGTTCGCCGTGAGCATCACCGTCCGTGGGTACGAGACGGACACGCAGGGCCACCTCAACCAAGCCGTGTACGTGCAGTACGCGGAGCACGCGCGCTGGTCGCTCCTGCGGGCGGCGGGCATCGAGCAGCGCGACCTGATGGACAAGGGCGTCGGCCCGGTCGCCCTGGAGAACACCGTGCGCTACCTCGGCGAGTTGCGCGCGGGTGACGAGGTCACGGTGTCCTGCGCGTTCGTGTGGGGCGAGGGGAAGACCTTCAGGATCGAGCAGACCGTGACCAAGGCGGACGGCAGCACGGCGGCCACGCTCTCCGGGGTGGGCGGCCTGCTCGACCTCAAGGAGCGGCGCATGGTGGCGGACCCGCGTGAGTACTTCGGGGCGCTGGCGTCGGACCCGCGCGTGCTCGGGCTCTGAGGCGCGGGCCGGGCCCCGTTCAGCCGGTGGCGCCGAGTTCCGCGAGGTCGGCGGGGTCGAGGCGGAGCCCGGCCGCCGCGACGTTCTCCTCCAGGTGGGCGAGCGACGACGTGCCGGGGATGGCGAGCATCACCGGGGAGACGGCCAGCGACCAGGCGAGGCCGACCTGCGCGGCGGTCGCGCCGTGCCGCTCGGCGACCCGTGCGAGCCCGTCGAGGTGCGGGGCGCCGGTGCCGCCGAGCGGGTAGAACGGCACGAAGGCGATGTTTTGGCGGGCGCACAGGTCGACCATGGCGTCCGCGTCGGCGTCGCGGTAGACGGGGCTGTACTTGTTCTGGACGGCGGCGACCGGCGCCACCGCCTGGGCCTCGGCGAGCTGTTCCGGCGTGGCGTTGCTGACGCCGAGGTGCCGGATCAAGCCCTGCTCGCGCAGTTCGGCGAGCGCCTCGAAGCGGCCGTCTCCGGGGCCCTCGTGGGCGTGGAAGCGCAGATAGACCAGGTCGAGGTGGTCGACGCCGAGTTGGCGCAGGTTGCGGTGGACGTCGGCCTTGAGTTTCGCCGGGTCGGCGGGGGTCAGCCAGTTGTGGTCCCGGTCGCGGTCGGGGCCGACCTTGGTGGCGATGACCAGGCCCTCCGGGTAGGGGTGCAGGGCTTCGCGGATGAAGTCGTTGGCGGCGAGGTCCTTGTAGAAGTAGAAGGCGGCCGTGTCGATGTGGTCGACGCCGAGTTCGACGGCGCGGCGCAGCACGGCGCGGGCGTTGCGGGGGTCGTGCGGCGGCTCGTCCCAGGTGCGGCTGGGCAGCCGCATCGCGCCGAAGCCCATACGGCGTACGGGCAGGTCGCCGCCGATGAGCCAGTGGCCCGCGGCGGCCGCGGGGCCTGCGGCGGCGGGGGCTGCGGGGGTTTCGTTCGCGGTCCGGTTCGTGGCCTGTTTCGTGGTCTGTTCCGTGGCCTGTTCGGTGATCTGCATGGCCACATCGTGCGGGCCCGCCTGCCCGCGCGGTCGGGGGTGGCACGTTGCTGCCAGTTCGGGGGAAGCTGCGGGCAGACAGGTCGATGTTTCGGGGGGACTCATGGGCGGATCCACGGCGGCACCGTTCGTCACGCTGCGGGGTGAGGCGGAACTCGTACGCAGGGCGGGCGACCTGATCGCGTCGGCGCGTGAGGAGTATCTGTGCGGGGCGACCGACCTGGTGACCTGGTCCGCGGGGACGAACGCCGTCTTCGACGGCGGGCGCAGGCCGCCGCTCCGTCCGGGCCCCGGCGGTCTCGCGATGCGCAAGGTGTACACCCGGCGGGCCCTGGGCGACCCGGAGTCGGAGCGCCGCCTGGCCCGCATCGCCGCGTCCGGGGCGCAGGTGCGGATCTCCTCGGCGCCGCTCGCGCGCGAGGCGATGGTCATCGACGGCCGGGTGGCGATACTAGCGGGCTCCGAGGCCCGGGGCGCGCGCACCTACACGGTCGTCCGGGAGCCCGACGTCGTGGAGGGCATCCGCTCCTTGCTGTACGCGACGTGGGAGGCCGCCGAGGACCTCGCGGGGTGCCTGGGCTCGGCGGACCGGCCCGTCCTCGACGAGGAGTCCCGCGCGGTGCTCGGCGCGCTGGCCGCCGGGCTCACGGACGAGGCCGCCGCCCGCCGCCTCGGCATGTCCTTGCGGACGTACCGGCGGCGGGTGGCCGCGCTGATGGCCGACCTCGGGGCGACGTCGCGCTTCCAGGCGGGGGTCCTCAGCCGCCGGGCAGGCTGACCACCGCCCACACCGTCTTCCCGACCGCCCGCGACTCGACGCCCCACCGTGCCGCGAGCGCCGCCACCAGGACGAGCCCCCGGCCCGACTCGGCGTCCGGTGGCGGTTGTTCGGGCCGCTCCGGCGGCCCGCACTCCGTGCGCGTGTCGCTCACCTCGACCCGTACGCAGTTCGCGCGCAGCAGCAGGCGCAGTTGGAAGTCGCGGCCCGGTACGCGTCCGTGGGTCGCCGCGTTCGCCGCCAGCTCGGCGGCGATCTGGGCGACCGTGTCGGAGAGTTCGCTGTCGTACGGGACGCCCCACCCGTCGAGGTGGTACCGCACGAGCCTGCGGGCCAGGCGGGCCCCGCGCGGGGTCGCGCTGATGCGCTGCGTGAACGTGTGTGCTGATGTGGGGGTTTGTACCTGGGGTGCCATGGCCCCCACGGTGACCTGTGGCTCTGCGGGGCGGGAGGTACGGAACTCGTACGCTGAGTAATTGTACGAGTGCGAAGTGTGGACAGTACGCGTCACTGTCCGTGAGCATGGGCGCGTGACGTCGTCAAGCGCGCCCGGCACGAACGAGCCGGAGCCGAGCGAGGGCCTCAAAGCCTTCGGTGCGGCTTTGAAGAGCTTCCGCAAGCGGGCCGGGTACACGCAAGAGGCCCTGGGTCCGGAGATTGGTTACTCGACGCATTTCATTGCGTCCGTCGAGCAGGGGAGACGGTTCCCTCCGCCGAGGTTCGTGGACCAGGCGGAGGCCACGCTCGATGCGTTCGGGACTCTGCGGTTGATTGTGCACCAGGTTTCCCGGCAGCGGGGGTTGGCCTCCTGGTTCCTCCGGTGGGCCCAGTTGGAGCAGGAGGCGATCACCCTCTACACGTACGAGTGCCGGTTGATTCCCGGGTTGTTGCAGACGCCTGCGTACGCGGAGGCGGTGTTTGTCGCTCGGTTGCCGCCACTGGGTGACGACCAGATCCAGGCACAGCTTGCAGCACGTGCAGCGCGCCAAAAGCTGCTCACCGAGCGACCCAACACCGCGTACAGCTTCATCCTGGAGGAGCACCTGTTCCTGCGCGGCATGGGCGGGACGTCAGTCACTCAGGGGGTCATCGACCGGGTCCTTGAACTCGCCGAACGCCGCAACATCGAGTTGCAGATCATGCCACTCGTGCGGGAGTCCCACGCCGGACTGGACGGACCCTTCAGGCTCCTAGAGACGCCGAGCAACAAGTGGTTCGCGTACTGCGAGGGGCAGCGCGGCGGACAACTCGTATCCGACGCGAAAGAGATCAGTCTGCTCCAGAAGCGGTATGCCAGGATGCGCTCACAGGCTCTCTCGTTCGAGGAGTCGGTGAGCCTCTTGGAGCGGATGCGAGGAGCATGATGAGCACCCCCGAACTGTCCTGGCACAAGAGTCGCTACAGCAGCAGCGGAGATGGCGACTGCGTTGAAGTCGCCCTCTCCTGGCACAAGTCCAGCTACAGCGGCAGCGCTGGCGACGACTGCGTAGAAGTCGCGCCCGCCTGGCGCAAGTCCAGCCACAGCGGCAGCGACGGCGACGACTGCGTCGAAGTCGCCCCCTGCCCCGCCGCCATACACGTCCGCGACTCCAAAAGGCCCGGAGGGCCGACCCTGACCCTGCAGCCGACCCCCTGGTCAGACTTCCTCAGGCTCGTGCGAGCGGCACCGTAATCTCCTTCAGCCACGCCCGGCGGGCGAAGTCGCGGGCCTTGATGACGACCTTGTCCCAGTGCACCTCCACCTGGAGGCCCTGGTTGAAGGAGCCGCCCACGGACATCTCGCCGCCCTTGCCGTCGTCCCGGTAACCGGTCTGGATGGCGCCGGTGTTGACAACGGTGAACCCGCTCAGGTTCGCCGTGCCGGGAACGACGCGGCGTACCACCCAGTCGGAGAGGTCCAGGTCCCAGTGGGTGTGGCCGGAGAAGAGGAAGACGTCGGGGTGGCGGCCGAGGAGGGCGAGAAGGCGGTCGGCCTGGAGGTAGTCGCTGGAGTAGAGCTTGTTGCGGGTGCCGGAGACGGTGTTGGGCAGCGGGTGGTGGGTGACGACCATGACCGGCTTGCGGCGGCGTGACCAGTACCGCAGCCGGTCCTCCAGCCAGGTGAACTGGGCGTCGCTGATCCACACCTCGTCCCAGAGCTTCGGGTCGTGGAAGTGGGAGTACCGCTCGGTACCGAGGGTGAGGACGGGCACGCCGCCGAAGGACATCTCCGCGTGGACGGAGCCGCGCTTGGCGAAGCGGTAGAAGCTGCGGAAGAGGGAGTCCTCGGTGGTGCCGTTGGGCCAGGTGTCCTGGGCGAGGGTGTCGGGGTCGCGCCACTTCGGCACGTAGAACTCGTGGTTGCCGATGGCCCAGGCGACGTTACGAGGATGGGTGTGACGCCGCAGCTCGGTGCTGACCTGCGCGTACTCGAAGTCGTAGCCGCGCGGGGTGATGTCACCGGCGACGGCGAGGCCCGCGCTGCGCGGGTTGACGGCCGCCATGTCGTCCAGGGCGCGGCCGAAGTCGGCGAGGTCGCCCTGGATGTCACTGATGACGTTGAAGCGGGTGACACCCCAGCTCTGGCCGCGTGTGGCCGCCTGGTCGGGGGCGGCGTGGGCCTGCGGGGCGGTGGCGACGGCGGCGGTCGCGAGGGCGCCGCCGCTCACGGCGAGGAGGGCTCTGCGGTCCATGGGGTGCTCCGGGTACGTGAGGTGCGGGCGCTGCGTGAGGTACGGGGGTCGCGTGGGGCGCGGGGTGCTGCATGGCGTGCCGTCGTGAAGATCGCGGCCCCGGGCGGCAACAGCGCCACCGGGAGCGGGCGCGTACGTGTACACAGCATGAACACGTACGGACCGTACGAACGGCGACCACGACGAGCCGCTCCCCCACAAAACGCGCTGACTCCACCACGCATGGACGCCGTGTGGCCGGGCCTTGGAGCCCGGCCACACGGCAACCCGGACGTTCAGTGGTTCTGACAGGTGGCGCCGAAGCCCGGGTTGAGCAGTCCGACGACGTTGGCGGTGACCGCACAGCGGTTCACCGGAACGTGGACGGGGACCTGGCGGGCGATGGCGGTGAGGACGCCGGGTGAATCCGTGATGGTGCCGGTCGCGCTGCTGTCGGCGGCGGCGGTGCCGGCTGCGGCACTCATCAGGGTGACAATGACGGCTGCGGTCGTTGCGGAACGCTTCATGAAGGTCTCCCGAAGTTGATGTTTGCCTAGCTCAACTTCGTAGTGGAGGGGTTGGTTACGCTATTAGTTGCTTACGCTATTAGAGGAACGTGCCGTGGCACGAGCGCTGTTCAGCAGCAGGGTGGTGAGCAGCGTGTGGAGCTGGCCGGGCTGTTCTTCGGCGAGGAAGTGGCCGCAGTCCTTGAGAGGCCGGCAGGTGAGGTGGTCCGCGTAGGGGCGCCAGATTTCGGCGACGGGCAGGTGGCTGATCAGGTCCTGTTCGCCCCACAGGACCAAGGTGGGCATGGTGAGGCGGTTGCCCGCCTTTGCGTCATGGTCGTCGTCGGTGATGTCCGTGGTGGCGCCGGCGCGGTAGTCGGCGCCGGTGGTGCGCATGGCTCCGGGCTTGCGGTAGGCGTCGGCGTAGTGGCGCAGGTCGTCCTCGTTGAACGCTTCCGCATGCAGGGCGCCGTTTTGCAGCAGAAAGCGGATGTAGCTGTCCTCTCTGCCGGCGATGAGGTGTTCGGGCAGGTCGGGAAGGTAGTGGAAGAACCAGTGCCAGTAGGCGCGGGCCAGCATGGCGTCCATGCGCCGCCACATTTCCCGGGTGGGGATGATGCTGAGCAGGCCCAGGGCCCGGACCTCGTCGGGCCGGTCCAGGGCCCACCGGTGTGCTACGCGCGCACCGCGGTCATGGCCCACTACGCAGGCGTCACGGAAACCCAGGGTGTGGGTGAGCTTGCTCATGTCCTCGGCCATGGTGCGCTTGTCGTAGCCGGCGGGCGGGCGGGAGGAGTCGCCGTAGCCGCGCAGGTCGGGTGCCACGACGGTGAAGGACGACGCCAGCAGAGGCATGACGTGCCGCCAGCAGTACCCGGTCTGCGGCCAGCCGTGCAGCAGTATCAGAAGCGGTCCCTCGCCGCAGCGGCGCAGGCGCAGGCGGATGCCGTTGACCAGGACGGTGTCGTCCTCGATCCGGCGCGGTGCTTCTGCGCGGCTCCCGGTCACGCCATCTCCCGGGTCTCATCAGCCAGCCGGACGGTTCGGGTGACGTAGTCCGGGTGAGCGATGGGCACATCCAGCAAGGCCTCGGGTACGCCGAGCAGATCCAGTACCCCGTCAGGATGTTCGGCGCATTGGTCGCTCAGTGCCGCGCGTTGGGCGAGCAGGCCGCGAATGGCTGCGGAGTCGAGAAGCCCGGCTGCCACGCACCGGTCGGTCAGCTCCAGCAGAGTGTTCACGGCGTACAGGCGGCGCAGCGCGTCATCGAGGGAGCCGGTCGTGTGCTCGCTCCAGCGCCGTAGCGCGGCCGCGGCACTCTGGGCGTGGGCCAGCAGGGGACAGAGGCCGCCCTGCTGAGAGGAGACCCACTGGGACAACAGCCGGTTCGCCAGGGCCTCCAGCACGTCGACGGCCTGGCCGTCACAGCGCAGCCCGTCGTCGCCGATGGCCGGTGTGGCGCCGGCGGACGGTTCAGGACCGTCCGTCGTGCGACTTTTCGCGGAGACCCGGGCGTTCTCGTAGCTGAGGATGGTGTTGTCGCCGGCGAAGGTGGTGTTGATCTCGATGTCGGTGCGCAGCGGGCCGATCTCGTTGTAGCTGTGGAAGCCGTGCCCGCCGCACATTTCCCGCAGGGCGGTGAGGTCGGCGTTGGTCGTCCATGAGGCGTACGCCTTCGTGCCCGACGTCAGCCCGTACAGATCCCTGCGGTGGGTGAGCAGGGGATCGGCCGTGTACCGGTCGGCGCATTCAGTGATCAGATGCTCGGTGAGGTGGTGCAGGGCGAGGGCGTGGGACACGACGGGAAGCAGCCTTTCCCGGTAGTGCTGGTGGCCGAGCAGGGGCATGCCGAACGCTTCCCGCCGACGGCTGTAGCGCAGGGTGATCGCCGCGGCCCGGCGCAGGACGCCGGCCGCGCCTGTGGTGGGGAAGATGCGTTCCTGGATGAAGGTCTGCAGGCTCATCCGGTAGCGGTTCCTGGGGTCGACGGCCGAGTGGTATCTCCCCTCACTGTCGATGTGTGCCCACCCGCTCATCAGGGCGTCCAGCGGAACGCGGTACCGATCGAAGTGGATCATTCCGGTCTGGTTCGAGGTGATACCCGCTTTGGGGTCCGCGCGGCGAATCCGGATCCCGGGGCAGGGCAGCGCACCCTCACGTTCGCGCAGCGGGACCCGGAACCAGTGATGGCCCTCGTCCTGCCCGTCCACCACCAGCCGCGCCAGGACCATCGCGTACGTCGCGGAGAAGAGGCTGTTGCCGATCCAGTACTTGGCCGCGTGATCGGTGGGCGTCACCAGACACAGCGAGCGGTCCGCATGCCGGTAGTGGACCTCCGTGCCGATCGCGCGCAGATTGCTTCCATGCGCCAGCTCGGTGGCGGCGAACGCGTACACCTGTGAGAAGTCGTTGATCTCCGCCCGGCAGGCGTCCACTTGAGCGGGACTGCCGTGGGAGAGCAGGGCGTTCCCCGCGATCTGGTGATCGACGATCGCCGAAACGAGAGAGATGTCGAAAGCCGAGACCCAGCCCATCGTCCGGATAAAGGCAGGGAAGTCGGCCTGCCGCGGCTCCCCGCACCAGGCGTCATTGCCCACCAGCCCCCACTCGTGCAAGGCCCGGGCACGCCGGATGGTCACCAGCATCATCTCGTCGACGCCGAGCTGATAGCGCAGTCTGGGGGCGAACAACGGATCGCGCAGAGCCTCTGCAAACGTGCGCCCATTCCCAACCACGTACTACTCCCGTCATCCGCACAGCTCATACTGATCGCCCTCTGGAGATGCCAGCGGTGATCTTCCGCATGCTCGTACCCCGACAACGACTCCGTGCCGGTGCCGTCACCGAGACACCGCATCCGGCTGATGGGAACTCACACACGCCCTCGGTTCATCAGGCGGGCGGGTCCTGCGGACCAGCACGCGCGGTCCGCGCGCACTCGTTTTGAAGCAGTCGCTTCAGAACGTGCTACCGTCCGGGTCATGAAGCACTCGCTCCAAAACTCTGCCCCCGTACACGCCGACGCGCCGGGAACCCGCATGCCGCTCGCCGTGTACGTCCTCGCGCTCGGCATCTTCACCCAGGGAACCTCGGAGTTCATGCTGTCGGGACTGCTGCCCGGCATGGCCGACGACCTCGGCGTCTCCATCCCCGACGCGGGGCTGCTGATCTCGGCCTTCGCGATCGGCATGGTCGTGGGCGCCCCGCTGCTCGCCGTCGCCACGCTGAGCTGGCCGCGTCGGACCGCCCTTGTCGGCCTCCAAGTGGTCTTCGTCGCGGGGCACGTGGTGGGCGCGCTCGCGCCGGGGTACACCGTCCTGTTCGTCAGCCGGGTCGTCAGCGCCCTCGCGTACGCCGGGTTCTGGGGCGTGGCCGTGGCCACCGCCGTGGCGCTCGTGCCGGCCGACGCCAAGAGCAGGGCCGTCGCCCTCGTCGCGGGCGGTCTGACCCTGGCCACCATCGTCGGCGTACCCGCGGGCACCGTGCTCAGCCAGTCCTCCAGTTGGCGGGCCGCGTTCTGGGCCGTGGCCGCTGCGACCGTCGTCAGCCTGGTGTGCACCGCCTGGGCCGTGCCCACGGGCGGGGGTGGCGGCGAGGAGCCGCGCTCCGTGCGCGCCGAACTGCGCGGCATGAGGCGGCCCCAGCTCTGGCTCTCGTACGCCGTCACGGCCTTCGCCTTCGGCGCGGTGATCGTCACCTTCAGCTATCTCGCGCCCTTCCTGACCGAGGAGAGCGGTCTCGCCGACGGCGCGGTGCCCGCCGTGCTCGCGCTGTTCGGCGCGGGCGGCATGGCGGGGCTCGTCATCGGCGGCCGCACCGCACAGACGCACGCCGTCGGCACACTGGCCGCGGGGCTCGGCGCGCTCGCCGTCATCTCCGCGGCCCTCGCGCTCACCGCGCACACCGCGCCCGTCGTCATCGGCCTCGCCTTCCTGCTCGGCCTCGCCGGATACGTCACCAACCCCGCACTCCAGTCCCGCGTGTTCACCCTCGCGCCGGACGCGCCCACCCTGGTCGGCGCCACCAACACCGCCGCCTTCAACGTCGGCAACACCCTGGCCCCGATGCTCGGCGGCCTCACCATCGGCGCCGGGTACGGCTACACCTCCGTGGCCTGGGTCGGCGCCGCCCTCGCCGTCCTCGGGTGCGGGGGCGCGCTGTGGGCGGCCCGCCTTGAGCGCGCGGCACGGCGGCAGCCGCGGGCAGGTTTTGAAAAGATATTCCAAAACGTTTAGGGTGGGTCCATGGCCAGGCCACGACAGTTCGACGAGGACCGCGTCATCACCGCGGCCATGGACACCTTCTGGCGGCACGGGTACGAGGGCACGTCCACCCGCGACCTGAGCGAGAGCACCGGCCTGGGTCCGTCCAGCCTCTACAACACCTTCGGCGGCAAGCGCGAACTGTATCTGCGCACCCTTGAGCGCTACTACGAGACGGTCACCGCCGAGCAGGTCGCGCTCCTGAACGCCCCCGGCCCCGCGAAACAGCGGCTGCGGGCCATGATGCTGCACTCCATCGACGACGACCTCGACGAGGCCGAGGGGCGGCGCGGCTGCTTCGCCATGAACGCCGCGATGGAGGTCGCCGCCCTCGACCCGGACGTCAAGCGCTCCGTGCGGCGCTCCTTCGACCGGGTCGAGGACGAGCTGTGCGCGGTCGTCGCCGCGGGCCAGGCCGCAGGCGAGATCGCACCGGGGCGCGACGCCCGCGCCCTGGCCCGCCTGGTACAGAGCACGTACTACGGCCTGCGCGTACTGAGCCGGGTCCAGGACGACAGGACCGCCCTCGTCGGCACGGTGGACGGCACGCTCGCGGCACTCTGAACCTTCGCCGCCGCGACGCGGGGCGGCCTCGCCGCGCCCGCCGATCGCCACCTCCCCCGGCGTACTTCGCCGGCGGGTCCCGCTCTGTTCACCGGACCGGGGGTTACGGGCCGGGCCCGCACCGGGCATGACACACCCGGTACTCTTCGCGTCCGCCCCCACCCCGGAGCCCCGCATGCCGCACCCGCCCCGCCGACGCACCGTCCTGACCGCCGCCTTCGCCGGTGCGGCCGGTGCCGCCGCGGCCTGTTCGTCCGAGTCGCCGCCCGGGGCGCCGGGGGCCGCGGCCGGGACGGCTGCCCGTACGCGGACGGGTCCCGACGCCGCCGCGGTGGCCACCGCGGCCGCCAGGCGGCTGCTCCCCGAGCACTGGGACCAGATCACGTTCAGGACCGTGCGGGGCGCCGGTGACACCTTCCGCGTTTCGGGGAAGCCCGGCAGCGTCCTGGTCGCGGGCCCCACCGCCGCCGTCCAGCTCACCGGCCTGCGCCACTACCTCAAGCACTCCGCGCACGCCACCATCACATGGGCGGGCGAGCAGGTGGAGCTGCCCGACGTCCTGCCCGACCCGGGCCCGCCCGTCATCAAACGCGCGAACGTCCCGCACCGCTTCGCCCTGAACGACACCAACGACGGCTACACCAACGCGTACGCCGACTGGGACTACTGGGAGCGCGAGCTCGACGTCCTCGCCCTGCACGGCTACAACGAAGTCCTCGTGTACACCGGCGCCGACGCCGTGTACCACCGCCTCTTCCAGGATTTCGGATACGGGGACGAGGAACTGCGGGCCTGGGTGCCCGGCCCCGCGCACCAGCCGTGGTGGCTGCTCCAGAACATGGCGTCCTTCCCGCACCCCGTGTCACGGCGACTCCTCGCCAAGCGCGCCCGCCTGGGCCGCCGCATCGCCGACCGGGTGCGCGACCTCGGCATGACGCCGGTCCTCCCCGGCTACTTCGGCACCGTCCCCGACGGCTTCGCCGACCGCAACCCCGGGGCGCGGACCGTGCCGCAGGGCAGTTGGGTGGGGTTCGCGCGCCCCGACTGGCTGGATCCGCGCACCGACGCGTTCGCCCGCGTCGCCGCCGCCTTCTACCGGGTGCAGGACGAGTTGTTCGGGCCCTCGACGATGTACAAGATGGATCTGCTGCACGAGGGCGGCAAGCCCGGTGACGTACCGGTCGGGGACGCGGCGAAGGCCGTGGAGAAGGCCCTGCGGACCGCACATCCGGACGCCGTCTGGGTGATCCTCGGCTGGCAGCACAATCCGCCGAAGGCCCTCACCGACGCCGTCGACACCTCCCGCATGCTCGTCGTGGACGGCCTCAGTGACCGCTTCCCCACCGTCACCGACCGCGAGGCCGACTGGGGCTCCACGCCGTACGCCTTCGGATCGATCTGGAACTTCGGCGGACACACGGCGCTCGGCGCGAACACCCCGGACTGGGCCAACCTCTACGAGAAGTGGCGCACCAAGGACGGCAGCACCCTGCGGGGCATCGCCCTCATGCCGGAGGCCGCCGACAACAACCCGGCCGCCTTCGCGCTCTTCTCCGAACTGGCCTGGCGGGACGCCGAGCCGGACGGGAACCTCGACCTGAAGGCCTGGTTCGACGACTGGGCCGTGGCGCGCTACGGGGCGCCGGACCCGCACGCACGGGCCGCCTGGGACGTGCTGCGCCGCACCGCCTACGGCACCACCCGCGCCGACAAGTGGGCCGAGGGCGCCGACGGGCTCTTCGGTGCCCGCCCGGGGCTCACCGTGCGGTCGGCCGCCTCCTGGTCACCCGAGGAGCTGCGCTACGACCCGGCGGAGTTCGAGCCCGCCCTGGACCATCTCCTGTCCGTACGGCGGGAGTTGCGAGGCTCCTCCGCGTACCGCAGGGACCTGCTCGACGTGGCACGGCAGGCCCTGTCCAACCGCAGCCGTGTGCTGCTTCCGCGCATCAAGGACGCGTACGACGCCCGCGACACCGGCCGCTTCGACGACCTCACCCGCACCTGGCTGCGCCTGCTCGGCCTCCTGGACCGGCTCGCGGCCACCGACGCCCGGCACCTGCTCGGCCGCCATCTCGCCGACGCCCGCGCCTGGGGCGCGGACACCCGCGAACGGGACCGGCTCGCCCACGACCAACTGTCGCTCCTCACCGTGTGGGGTCCGCGTGCCGGAGCCGACGAAGGCCTCAGGGACTACGCGAACCGGGAGTGGGCAGGCCTGGTCGGCGGGCTCTACCGGCTGCGCTGGAAGACCTTCTTCACGGAGCTGCGCGCCGCCCTCGACGAGGACCGCGCCCCGAAGGACATCGACTGGTTCGCCCTGGAGGACCGGTGGACCCGCAACCCGGGCCGCCTCGCCGTGCGGCCCGCCGGAGACACGTACACGGTCGCGAAGCAGGTGCGCGCCGCGCTCACCAGCGAGCGGTGAGGTGCCGGGCCCACGGCAGGACGGCGACGAACCGCCGCGGGCGCGGCCCCCTCACCAAGGCCCATGGGCCTGGTCAGCCCTCATGGATCAATGCGTGCTCAGTTCCGGCACTCCTTCCACTTCACGCGGTAGATGGTGCTGATGTCCCCGTCGGTGGAGTCCATCGTCATGAAGCTGGTCTTGGCGCGGTCGGAGGTGCCGAGGTCGACGCGCAGCTCGGTGTTGATGTTGAAGTTGCGCTGCTTGCCGCAGGGCGCCCAGACCAGTTGGGTGACCTCGGTCTCGTCGGTGGCCTGCCAGTTGTCGGCGACCGGACCGTTGAAGGAGTGCGTCTTGGCGGCCGTGTCCGGGGAGCCCTGGAAGTAGTACGACGCCTTCTCGGTGCCCTTGGCGCCCCGCTCCAGCGAGGCGAAGCCGCGGTAGTCGGCGCTCGCGATCGCGTAGGTGAAGCCGTGCGGCACGTACACCTTCAGGCTGAGCTGACAGTTCTTCCTGAACGCGGTGGGCGAGGAGTTGCCGCCCGCCTGGGCCAGGTAGTCGCTGTAGGTCACGGTGAAGGCCGTGTTGTCGTCCGAGACGGCGACGGCTGCGGTGCCTCTGGGGCACCCCGACCCGTTCACGGTGGCGACTTCGATCACAATCTTGTCCGGCGGCGGATCGGAGATCTCCGACGGATCCTGCGCGGGCAGGCCCGCGGCGAGCAGGACGGCCAGCGAGCCGCCTGCCAGTAGTGCAGCGGTCATGGTTCTCCCATTCATTGCTCGGCTCACCACGGCATCCGCGCAGGGCGGACCGCGGTGAGGTGGGGGATACAGCGGTGCTGGGAGGAACTGACTCAACCCTCGCCCGCGGTGATGAGCGGGCCCGCGAGCGATGAGCGGAGGCTGAGGGTGCTGGGATAGTACGGACCAGCGTGAGCAGCGACTAGAGCGATGTCCGGCCATGTACGGGCCACGCCACGCACCCCGTGGGGCGGCGGCGAAGTCACCGAGGCGCGGGACCGCCCGCTGCTTGACGGGTATACGTCACCCTCAATCTCTGGTAGGAAACCTTCCTAACAGACAGCGGAACGCACAGCGAACGCTGAACTCCCCTACCTGGAGGCCCCGTTGCACGCTCACCGCTCCCCCCACGCACGCACGTCACGACGTGCGGTCATAGGTCTGGTCGGCGCCGCCCTGATCGCGGGCCCGCTGGTCGTCACCCAGACCGCAGGCGCGGCCCCCGCGCCGAAGCCCGCCAGCGCCGCCCCCGGGCAGTCCGCGACCGGGCAGTCCGCGGCCGGGCTCGACGATCCGGCGAAGAAGGAGATCGCCATGAAGCTGGTCGCCAGCGCGGAGAACTCCTCATTGGACTGGAAGGCGCAGTACAAGTACATCGAAGACATAGGCGACAAGCGCGGTTACACGGCGGGCATCATCGGCTTCTGTTCCGGCACCGGCGACATGCTGGACCTCGTCGAGCTGTACGCGAAGCGGAAGCCGGGCAACGTCCTGGAGAAGTACCTGCCCGCGCTGCGCAAGGTCGACGGCACCGACTCCCACGAGGGCCTCGACCCGAACTACACCAGGGACTGGCGGAAGGCCGCGCAGGACCCGGCGTTCCAGAAGGCGCAGAACGACGAGCGCGACCGGGTCTACTTCAACCCGGCCGTCAAGCAGGGCAAGGCCGACGGCATCGGCACGCTCGGGCAGTTCGCCTACTACGACGCGATCGTCATGCACGGCGACGGCGGTGACAGCACCAGCTTCCGCAACATCCGCAAGCGCGCCCTGGCCAAGGCCAAGCCCCCGGCGCAGGGCGGCGACGAGGTCACGTACCTGCACGCCTTCCTCGACGCCCGGGTGTGGGCGATGAAGCAGGAGGAGGCCCACGAGGACACCAGCCGCGTGGACACCGCGCAGCGCGTGTTCCTCAACAAGAAGAACCTGAACCTGAACCCGCCGCTCGACTGGAAGGTGTACGGGGACTCGTTCCACATCGGGTGAGGGGTCGCCCCACGTCGGGTGGCGGGTCGTCCCCTAAGGGCCGCACCGGGGTAAACCCCTGCCCCGCGCGGGCCGTCGGGAGGATGTGACGGGCGAGGCGGCCGGGTGAGGATCTTTCGCATGACGAAGTCCAAGCGCCACACCGCGTTACTGCTCGCCGCCTCGGCCGCCGTCGTCGGCGGCCTCACCGCACCCGTCACCGCGACGGCCGCACCGCCCTCCGCCTCCGGGGGAACGTCCCTCGACTGGACGCGGTGCGAGGTGAGGAAGGGGCGCGACGCGCGACAGGAGTGCGCCACCGTCGAGGTCCCCGTGGACCATGCCCGCCCCGACGGCAGGAAGACCCGGATCGCCGTCTCCCGTATCCCCGCCGAACAGCCCTCGGCCCGCCGGGGCGCCCTGCTCCTCGCGCCCGGCGGCCCGGGCGGCTCGGGCCTGGACAACCCGTCCGGCAGGGGGCAGCGACTCCCCCAGGAGATCCGCGACCGCTACGACCTGATCGGCATCGACCCGCGCGGCATGGGCAGTTCGTCGCCGGTCGACTGCGGTTTCGACCTCGCCGACCTCGGTACGTCGAAACAGCGGCCGTGGCCCGCCCCCGACGGCTCGGTCACCGGGACCATGGAGACCGCGCGCCGCATGTCCGCGGCCTGCGCCCGCGACGGCGGCGACCTGCTGCGCCACATCAGCACCGCCAACAACGCCCGTGACCTCGACCGCGTCCGGGCCGCGCTCGGGGAACGGCAGCTCTCCGTGTGGGCGGTGTCCTACGGGACGTACGTCACCGCCGTCTACGCGCAGCTCTTCCCGCACCGCACCGACCGCGTCGTCCTGGACAGCGTCGACGACCCCGACCCGGCGCGGGTCGGCCGGGGCTGGCTCGCCGCGCACGAGCAGGGTGTCGAGGACACCTTCCCCGAGTTCGCCGCGTGGGCCTCGGACCCCGCCGACACGGGGCGCCTCGCCGGGACACCGGCCGGGGTGCGTGCGCTCGTGCTGCGGCTCGCCGCCCGCCTCGACCGCACGCCGCTCCCGTGGCCCGGCGCCAACCCCGCGGAGCTCAACGGCGACGTGCTGCGCCAGGCGGTGCTGACCACGCTCCACGACCCCGACGACTTCCCCCGGCTCGCCGAGCTGATCCGCGCCGCGCGGGAAGGCAGGACACCGCCCGCGCCCGAGCCGCCGGGAACGGCCGCGCTCCAGAACTCCGTGGCCGTCGGGGCCGGGACGCTCTGCAACGACATCGCCTGGCCGCGGTCGGCCGCCGTGTACGCGAAGGGCGTCGCCGAGAGCCGTGCGAAGTACCCGCTGACCGCGGGCATGCCGCGCAACGCGATGCTGTGCGCGGCCTGGCCCTACCGTCCCCGGGAGGCTCCCGTCCGCATCACGGACGAAGGCCCTTCCGACATCCTCCTCGTCCAGAACGAACGCGACCCCGCGACGCCGCTGTCCGGCGCCCACAGGATGCGCTCCGCCCTCGGCCGGCGCGCCACGATGGTGACCGTGGACGCCACGGGCCACGACTCCTACCTGGACAACGGCAACACCTGCGGCGACCGGACGGTCACCCGCTTCCTCGCGACGGGCGAGCGGCCGAGGGGCGACACGTACTGCCGGTGAGCGCTAGCGGTCGGCCCCGGCAGCCGCCGCCCACCGACCCCGTACTCGAACTCTTGTTTCTCAAGTCGGCTTGAAGCAGGGCTTGGCCAGAGGCTGGAGGGAAACGGCACACCGAGTGTGTCAGGAGCTGACTGCGTGCGGCCTGCGCCACGCAAGAACTAGTCATAAGCCTTCCGCCGACGGGCCGGTGACCGGCAGTTGCACCGGGGCGGGAGACGAGGGGACCTGCGCAGGTCAGAGCGGCGGAGTGAGTGGCCGCGACGCAATGCGGAACGACAGGAGGGGCGAGGGGGCCGTCTGTGCGGCCACCGGGCTCGGGTGCCAAAAGTACGGTCGTTGGGTACACAAGCGGTTGCGTGCGCCAGCACCGCACGCTCACAGGGGGAAGAGGCTCCGCGACCGGTCGCGTGTCCGCGGAAGCCGCTGCACGCCACCATCGCCGGCACGGTCCTGACCGAAGGAGCTCCCTTGTGCCTGCCACCGAGTTCATCGAAACCGTGGCCATCAACATCCCCGAGCATCTGAGTGCCAATGAATTCCTCTCCCTGGCCAGGGAGGGAATGGTCGAGGAAAGGCAACTGCGGCAGTTCGCCCTCGCCGAGTTCCAGTCACAGGAAGCCGAGTTCACGTCGTACGGCCTGCTGCTGTCCCGGTACCCGCACGAGGTTCCCGCCGGTTTCTTCTCCTTCGTCGTGCATGAGCTGGTGCAGGCACGGCACCGGATGGTGACCTCTCTCGCGCCGGCACTGGGTATGTCACCCGACGAGATGCGCCGGGCGCCGCGTCTGGAACCCGTGCGGCGCTTCACCGAGTTCATCTCCTGGGTCGCCCTGCACGCCGGAGCCGCGGAGGCGGCTCTCGTGGCACGCACCGACTTCACCTTGTGGTGCAACAGTTGCGCGGTCCTCACCGACGTCCTGAGCGAGACGGAGCACGTTCCCGAAGCCGCGGTGGAGTACGTCAGCGCCTACCGGGAGAACCCGCCGGAGGTGGCGGACGGCGTGCTGCAGGTCATCGACCACGGCCGGGCGCGGCACGAGCCGGACGAGTGGATCGCCCGCAGCGCGGTACGGGTGGAACCGGCGTTGCGAGCCTGGTGGCGGGCCGTTGCGGCCTCTGGTTGAAGGCCGGGTGGCGGACGCCGCAGCAGGGCGCGGGAAGCACTCGGGAGCGAGCATGGGCTGCGACATCGGGTACGTGACCTTCACGGAGGAGAGCTACGCGCGGTTCCGGGCCCGCTTGGCGGACTGCATTCGCACGCTGGGCCACGTGGTGCGGCACCCGAGGTTCGGAGCGGAGCCACTCACGCTGGGGGCGGAGCTGGAGGTCTCCCTCGTCGGGGAGAGCGGCTGCCCGGCCTCGCTGAACGCGGCGGTGTCCGAGGCGTTGCACGACGACCGGCTCACCCTGGAAGTGGCGCGTTTCAACCTGGAGGCGAACCTGCGGCCGGTCCTCCTGGAAGGGCGCCCCTTCACCGCTATGGCAACACAGGCCGCTCTCTTGCTGGCGCGCATCACCGCGTGGTCGCTGCCGCGTCACGGGGTACGGGTGGCACCGATCGGAACGCTGCCCACATTGACGCCCGCGGACCTGACGGCTGAGGCGTTGACCCCGCTGCCGCGCTACCACGTCCTGGAGCAAGCTTGGGCGCGGCGCCGCCCCACGCCCTTCACCCTGCGCGTGGCCGAAGGTGACCGGGGGTCCCTACAGGTGGAGTCCGTCGCGGTGCAAGGGGCCGCCTGCTCCTGGCAGATACATCTGACCGTGCCGCCGGATCGTTTCTGCCGTACCTTCAACGCCGCCCAGCTCGCCACCGGACCGGCCCTCGCCGCAGCGGGCAACTCCGCTCTGCCCTTGGGGCGGTCCGGATGGCAGGAGGCCAGGATCCCGCTGTACGAGCACGGCTTCGGTGACCGTAGTAGCGCCGAAGGCGGGTCTTCCCAGCCCCAGCCCCAGCCCCGGCCCCGGCCCCGGGTCGGGTTCGGTCGTGGCTGGCTGCGCGGCGGCCCCCTCGCCGCGTTCGAGGAAGCCGTACACCGCTACGACGTCCTGCTCCCGGCGCACAGCCAGGATCAGACCGACGGCGGCGATCAGACCGACGGCGGCCACCCGGCTGCCCCGTATCCGCCGTTGGCGGAATTGCAGATACACCTGAGCACGGTGTGGTCGTGGAACCGTCCGGTGTACGACCCCCTCGGGCACCTACGGATCGAGTTCCGGGCACTTCCCTCCGGACCCACGCCACTGGACATGGCGGCCAACACCGCCTTCCTGGTCGGTCTCACCGTGTTCCTGGCAGCCGAGGGGCGTGATGTGGCACGGGATCTGCCGTTCGCCTGCGCCAAAGCCAACTTCTACCGTGCCGCGCGGGACGGTCTGGACGCCTCCCTGTGGTGGCCGTCGCCCGGCTCGGCTCCGCGAGAGCACCGTGCCGGGGCCCTGGTGAAGGAACTGCTGCCGCAGGCACGCGAGGGCCTTGCCCTGGCCGCGGTGGACGCCGACGAGGCGGACGCGCTCCTTGACCTTCTGCACCACCGGGTCGCGACCGGGCGTACGGGAGCGTGGTGGCAGCAGCGGGCCCACGAGGTGCTGCGTCGGGGAGAGCTGACCGTGCGCTACGCGCGGCTCGCCGAGGAAGCCAGTCCCGTACACACCTGGAATCTGCCTGACCTCCCCCTATGGAGCCAGTGATGAGTCCGAGCAGCCCGCCGCCCGCCAGTGACCTTCAGGTCGACTTCCCTTTCGACTACGCCGCTCATGTGGGTGACGGCCGCCGCATGGGGCGGCTGCCCGAGGACGCTCAGGGGGCGCGCGTCGCCGTCGTCGGCGCGGGCGGCAGCGGATTGGCCGCCGCCTACGAGCTGTTGCGGGCCGGCTGCCGTCCCGTCGTGTACGAGGCCGAACGGAGCCCGGACGGGCCGGGGGGACGTCGCCTGGGCGGCCGCATGTACAGTCGGCGCCTTCGTGACGCCGACAGCGCTGTCGTGGAGCTGGGCTGTCTGCGCTTTCCCACATCCGCACGGCTGGTACGCCAGTACGGTCGAACGTTCGGCGTGCGGTTGGAGGCGTTCCGGGACAACTACGCTGCTCCCACCACGCCGTTGACCGTACTGGACGTCGACGGCCGTCAGTACGCCACGAGGGAGATCGAGGACCTCTACGGCCTTCATGACGGTTTCCGCGCGGCGCACTCGCGCTGGCAGCGGGCACTGGCCCGGATCGGTCTCTTCCAGATCCAGCGGGCCGTGGCCGCGCGTGACCTCACCGCGGTGCGCCGCCACTGGCGCGGGATACTGCTCCGGTTCGAGCTGTGGCCCTTCTACCGCTTCCTGCGCGACCCGGACGGCGTGGGCCTCAGTCACGACCAGGCACGGCTTCTGGGCACCGCTGGGGTGGGGCCCGCCGTCTGGGACTCCTTCTTCGACCTCAGCACGGTGGAGATACTGCGCCTGCTGCTGTGTACCGAGGGGAGCGGTCTGTTGTACGCCCCCGAGGGCATCAGCCGTCTCGCCGAGGGCTTCTGGAGCCACCGCACCACCGACGCCCGCGGGCGGACGTGCAGCGTGGAGGAGAGCAACGAGGGAACCCTGCGTCCCGCCGTGCGCGTACTGGACGTCGAACCGGATGCCGCCCGCGGCGTCGTGGTGCACAGCGAGGACGGACGCAGCGAACGGTTCGCAGCCGCGGTGTTCACCCCGCAACTGCGTCTCCTGGAGACCGGTGTCGAAGTGCGGTCCACCTCCGCCCGCACCCCCGCCCTCGGCCCCCGGCTGTTGCGGGCCGTCCGCCGCCTCCACTACTGGCAGTCCTCCAAGACCGCACTCGTGGTCGAGCACCCGTTCTGGGCGGAGACGTCCATGGACGGAGTCACCCTCACCGACCGGCTCCCGCGGGCCGCCTACACCATCGACTACGGGCCCGCACGGGGGCCCGACGGACGCCGTGGCGTGCTGGATCTCAGCTTCACCTGGGCGCAGGACGCCATGAAAGTCGCCCCTTCCACCCTGGAGGAGCGGGTCGACCTCTTCGTACGCGACCTCGCCGACATCCACCCCGAGGTGGCGGACCGCTTGCGCACCCACGCCCGCGCGGGTGAGGCGGTGACCGTGTCGTGGGAGAACGAGAAGCACTTCCGCGGTCTCAGCCGCTGGTCCTGGCCGGGCGATCACCCCTACCAGCGTGATGTGTTCGCCCACTTCATGAAGGACTTCACCGGTGCGCCCGCCGTACCGGGCGAACCGCCGAACGCGCTGTACCTGGCGGGCGACGACACCTCTTGGTCCCCCGGCTGGTTGAACCACGCCCTCGCCTCGGGCCTCAACGCCGCCTGGGGAGTCCTGCGCCAGCTCGGCGCACACCCCGATCCGGGCAACCCCGGACCCGGCGACATGTGGAACGACCCCCGCTTCACACCGCTCACGACTCGGTGACGCCCACCCGCCCGGCCGCGGCGCAGCTCCACGACGACCACCGGGACGCCACCGACGACCGCACGGACGCCGTCCCTTTCGCCACTGCAACCGGAGGTACCCGTGCATCCACCCCCCGGCCGAGACCTCCTGCTACGGCCCGACCGTGTGTGGGACGCGGTCGCGGACACACCCGTCGACGGGTTGTCCGTCCTCCTGCGCGACGGCCGGGTCGCAGCGGTCGGGCACCACCTCACCGCTGCCCCCGAGGCCGACGTGGTGGAGATGCCCGGCTGTACGCTCCTGCCCGGATTCATCGACTGCCACGTCCACCTCCTGGACGAGGGGGCGGAGACGAGACCCGCCGCGTACCAGACCCTCACCGCGGTGCCGGTCCTCCGCTCCCTGCTGTACGGGGGCTTCACCACCGTCCGGGACCTGGGCAGCGCGCACCTTCCGCTCAATGTGTCCCTGCGCGCGGCGGTCGAGGACGGTCTGGTCGAAGGGCCGCGCATTCTCGCGGCACCCAACATCCTGTCTCCCCGAGGCGGTCACGGAGACAAGGAACCCGCCCTCGCCCAGCGGTACGGACACCAGGTGGGCACCCTGGCCGACGGTGTCGAGGAGTTGCGCCGTGCCGTCCGGGAGCAGTCCCGTGCCGGTGCCGACTGGATCAAGTTCGCCGGTGGCGGCGGCTTCTCCTCACCGGTGGTCAGTCCCACCAGTACCGCCTACTCCCGCGCGGAGATGCACACCATCGTCTCCACCGCGGACGACCTCGGACTGCCCTGCGCGACGCACGCCCTCACCGACCGCGCCGTGTCGCGAGCTGTCGCCGCGGGAGTGCGCAGCGTGGAGCACGGCTACTTCGCCACCGGCCCGACATACCAGGCCATGGAGGAAGCGGGCATCTTCCTGGTGCCCACCCACTACGCCCAGACCTACTTCCTCGACCAACTGGACGACGACGAGTTCTGGGACGGTTCCACGGCCGTCATCCGGGAGAACTACCGGGAACACGCGGAAGCCCTGCGCGAGGGTCTGCTGAGGCCGGCCCGTACGAACGTGAAGACGGCCTTCGGGACCGACGCCGGTATGTTCCCGCACGCCGAGAACTGGCGCGAGTTCCCCGCCCTGCTGGCTCACGGCTACACCCCGCTCCGTGTGCTGCGGGCCGCCACGTGCGTCGCGGCGGACCTCCTCATGCGCCCTGACCTCGGCACCGTCACCCCGGGGGCGACGGCGGACCTGGTCGCTCTTGAGGGTGACCCCTTCAAGGACATCAACGCCACGAACCGCGCACGGTACGTCTTCCAGGACGGCCGTCCGGTCACCGGGGAACAGGCCGCCGTCCCGGTGACCGCGTACCGGGAGCGGCCGCACCCCGCACCCCCTGAACCGGCCGAGGAGACTCGGACTCGGATGACACCCGAACAGCTCATCGAGGCGATGAAGCCGGATGTCGAGCGGTTCGTCAGCGACAATCAGGTCGTCGGACTCGCGCGAGCCGGACGGATCGGGCCTGATCACTTCAAACGGATCCTCCTCGCCGAGTACCAGTGCCAGGAAGCCGAACTGTCCACGTACGCCCTCCTGGTGTCCCGGCACCGCCATGAGATACCGGCAACCCTGTTCGCCCACATCCAGCACACCATCGCCACCGTCCGCCGGCTGCTGCGCGAGGCCGCCCCGTCCGTCGGCATCACCAGCCGCGACATCCCGCCCGTGCCGGCCGACCAGGGGCTGTTCCGCGTCGTCCGCGACCTCACCTGGATGGGCACCCAGGCGGGACCGGCCGAAGCCGCCCTCTACCTGCACACGGACCTCTCGACCTGGTGCACCCTGTTCTCCCGGATCAGCTCCGCGTCCCGGGGGCTGCCGGACGTACCCGCCCCCGTGCTCACCTACATGGAGTCCTGGGGCGAGAAGCCGCCGCCGGAGGTCGCCGAGGGCACTCTGGAGGTACTCCAGTACGGCTTGGACCGGGGAGAAGAACCGGATCGCATCCTCCACACCGCCCGACAACTGGGGGAGCTCGTCGACCCGTACTGGACCTATGTGGCCGGTGGTTGAAGGCACGCACCGGCGCCCCACGCCTCCCATCCGTTGCCCCGCGGCGGCCCCGCCCCCTACGTTCACGGGCATGACGCAGAACGCCACGGGTGAGAAGGGCGCGGGCCCCGGCGCGCGGACGTACGTACTGGTGCACGGCAGCCACGGCGCGGGCGCCTTCTGGGCGCCGATCGCGGGGGAGCTGGCCCTGCGCGGGCACCGGGCCATCGCGGTGGACCAGCCGTGGCACGGCACGGAGGCCCACCTGCCCGCCGCCTACCAGACCCAGGACCTGGACGCGCTCGCGACGGAGCCCTCGCCGCTCGCGGGCATCGGCCTCGACGACTTCGAGCGGCGCGTCACCCGTGCGGTGCGCCGGGCCGCGCGTGCCGCGCCCGGCGGGCGTGTGGTGCTCGTCGGTCACAGCATGGGCGGTTGCTCCGTCAGCCGGGTGGCGAACGCCGTGCCCGAGCTCCTGGAGCATTTGGTCTACATGACGGCGTGCTGCTTCAGCCCCGGCGTGCCGAGCATCGACGCCGTCATGGCCACGCCCGAGGCCGCCGACGCGGTCGTGCCCGCCGGGCAGGTCGTCGGCGATCCGGCGAAGCTCGGGGTGCTGCGGCTCAACTTCCGCAGCGGCGCCGCCGAGGACCTCGCGGTGTTCAGGGAGATGTTCTGCGCGGACCACCCGGACGCCGACTTCCTGCGCGTGCTCGCGGGGCTCCAGCCGGACGAGTCGAGCGACGTGAACCACGACCCCGCCGTCGGCGAAGCCGCGACCTGGGGCCGGATCCCGCGTACGTATCTGCGCTTCGGCAAGGACCGCCTCCTTCCCCCGGCACTCCAGGACCTCATGATCCGCCTCGCGGACGAGCGGACCCCCGACAACCCCTTCCGGGTCCGGGACTTCCCCGAGGCGCCCCACATGGGGCCGCTCGACCCAGGACCGGTCGTGGACGCGCTGACCGGGCTCGACGCCTGAGCCGGCATCGGCGGCTGAGCGGGAACCGGCGGCTGAGCGGGAACGGCGGCTGAGCCGGACGCGGGGCGGCGCCCTGGGGTCCGCCCCGCGCCGGGTCAGTGGGCCGCGGCCTGCTTCGGCACCCGGGTCTCCGAGATCTCGCCGCCCGGTTCCATCGGGGCGGTGACCTCGTCGTCCTCGCGATTCCTGCCGGTGTGGTTGAACAGCAGGTTCAGGACGACGGCGGCGACGCAGCCGGTGGAGATGCCCGAGTCCAGGATGATCTTCGCGGTCTCCGGGAAGGCGTGGTAGAACTCCGGCGCGGAGATGGGGATCAGGCCCACCGCGAGCGAGACGGCGACGATCAGGACGTTGTTGTCCCGCTCCAGGCCCGCCTTGACCAGGGTCTGGATGCCGCTCGCCGCGACCGAGCCGAACAGGACGACACCCGCGCCGCCGAGCACCGGACGCGGCACCACCGCGATGAGCGAGGCCGCCATCGGGCACAGGCCCATCAGGACGAGGAAGCCGCCGCCGGTCGCGACCACGTACCGGCTGCGGATCTTCGTCATCGCGACGAGGCCGATGTTCTGCGCGAAGGCACTGCACATGAAGCCGTTGAACAGCGGGCTGACGGCGGAGCCGAGAGTGTCGGCGCGCAGGCCCGCCGCGATGGTCTTCTCGTCGGCGGGGCGGTCCACGATCTCGCCGAGGGCCAGCATGTCGGCCGTCGACTCGGTCATCGAGACGACCATGACGACGCAGAGGGAGACGATCGCGGCGGCGGCGAACTGCGGGGCGCCGAAGTGGAACGGGGTCGGGAAGCCGACCACGTCCGCGTCCGCGACCGGGCCGAAGTCCGTGACGTCGAAGGGGATCGCGACGAGGGTGCCGAGCACCAGGCCGAGCAGCACCGCGATCTGCTTCACGAAGCCGCGCGTGAAGCGGCGGAGCAGCAGCACGATCAGGAGCGTGATGCCCGCGAGGGACAGGTACTTCGTCGAGCCGTAGTCGTCGGCCCCCGGGTTCGGGCCCTGCATCCAGCCGAAGGCGACCGGCATCAGGGATATGCCGATGAGGGTGATGACCGTGCCCGTCACGACGGGCGGGAAGAAGCGGACCATCTTCGAGAAGAAGGGCGCGGCGACGAAGCCGAGCAGCCCCGCGACGATCACCGCGCCGAAGATGATCGGCAGCGCGTCGTCCTTGTCCTTGGTCGAGTCGACGACCGCGAGCATGGGCGCGACACCGGCGAAGGTGACGCCGTTGACGAACGGGAGCCGGGCGCCGATCTTCCAGACGCCGAGCGTCTGGAGGAAGGTCGCGAGTCCGGCCGTGAACAGACAGGCGCCGGTGAGGAAGGTGAGTTCCTTCGCCGAGAGCCCGACCGCCGCGCCCACGATGAGCGGCGGGGCGACGACGCCCGCGTACATGGCGGCGACGTGTTGCAGGCCCGTGGTGGCCATTTTCAGGGGTGGCAGCTTCTCGTCCACGGGATGCAGCGTCCCTTCGGGGTGCGAAGACCCTTCGGGATCGGGGGTGGTGCCTTGCTTGGTGAACCTGGGCTTGGTCGCCACTGCGGCTCCTCCGGTTGTTTTCCTGTGCCGGCCGCTGACCGGCACGCGCTTCTGGGAGGTGGTGCGTGATGCAAGGACTTGCTCGATATGCGGTTGTTGAAGCGCCCAGGCAGTACTGACCGCCCCGGCAACGTGAAGCTTTGGGCCACGTTCCGGGGCGGCACCCGAGCAGCCCGCTCGGCTGCTCGGGTCCGGTCAGGGGCCGTCCCCCCCGACCGGACATCCAGGGGTCAGCTCTCGGCGGCGATGCGCGCCAGTCGCTGTGCCTCGTCCCGCGTGACGCGGGCGATGGCGTCCTCGTCGACGTGCAGCAGCCGTCCGTTCTCCACGACCGGCTCACCGTTGACCAGGGAGAGGGTCACCGGCGCGGCCGCGCCGAAGACGATCGCGGTGACCGGGTCGGCGATCGAGGCGTGTCCGATGCCGTCGACCTTCCAGAGCACCAGGTCGGCGAGCTTGCCCGCTTCCAGGGAGCCGATCTGGCTCGCCCGGCCGAGGACCTGGGCACCGCCGTACGTCCCGAGGCGCAGGGCCTGACGGGCGTTCAGGGCGGCTTCCTTGTGGGCGCCCAGGCGGTTGATGAGGAGCGCGTTGCGCAGTTCGGTGTGCAGTTCGCCGGACTCGTTGGAGGCGGTGCCGTCCACGCCGAGGCCGACGGGCACGCCCGCGGCGAGCATGTCGGGGACGCGGGCGATACCGGCGGCGAGCCGGGCGTTGGAGGACGGGCAGTGGGCGACGCCGGTGCCGGTACGGGCGAACGCGGCGATGTCGGAGTCGTTCATGTGGACGCAGTGCGCCATCCACACGTCGTCACCGAGCCAGCCGGTCGACTCGAAGTAGTCGGTCGGGCCCATGCCGAACAGCTCGTGGCAGAACTTCTCCTCCTCCACCGTCTCACTGCCGTGGGTGTGCAGCCGCACCCCGAGGCGGCGGGCGAGCTCGGCGCCCTGCTTCATCAGCTCGGTGGAGACGGAGAACGGCGAGCAGGGGGCGACGGCCACCTGCGTCATGGCGTCGAAGGACGCGTCGTGGTGCCGCTTGACGGTCTCCTCGGTGGCGGCGAGCGCGCCCTCCAGGGTCTCCACGGCGAAGTCGGGCGGCAGCCCGCCGTCCTTCTCGCTGCGGTCCATCGAGCCGCGCGCCAGGGTGAAGCGCACGCCCATCTCGCGGGCCGCCCCGATGACGGCGCCGGACAGGTCGCCGGAGCCCTGCGGGTAGACGTAGTGGTGGTCCATGGCGGTGGTGACACCGCCGCGGGCCATCATGCCGAGGGAGCCCTGCGCGGCGGCGCGGACCATCTCCTCGTCGATGCGGGCCCACGTCGGGTAGAGCGCCACCAGCCAGTCGAAGAGGTTGTGGTCGGTGGCGAGACCCCGGGTGATCCACTGGTAGAAGTGGTGGTGGGTGTTGACCAGGCCGGGTGTCACCAGGTGGCCGGTGCCGTCGATGCGGCGTACGACGTTGTCGAGGCCCTCGGGAGCCTTCCCCGCGCCGATCGACTCGATCCGGTTGCCCGCGACGACGACGTATCCCGACGCGTACTCGGTGTCATTGGCGTCCACGGTCGCGATGGCGCAGTTCTCGATGACGGTGCGCGTACCCGCGCCGTCGGGGTTTGCCGGTGCTGCCATGGTGCTTCCTTACGTGAGTGGCGAATTGCTGGGCACGGCATGACCCTAGGAAGATTTGAGTGCCGCGGCCGCGTTGGGTGCGCCGCCACGGGTGCCGAGATGGTGGAAGAACAGGTTGAGCGTGACCGCGGTGAGCGCGCCGGCGCTGATGCCGGAGCCGAGCACGGTCTGGGCCCACGCGGGGAAGTCCGCGTAGAAGGCGGGCGCGGCGAGCGGGATGATGCCCGTTCCGAGCGCCACGGCCACCAGGATGATGTTGGAGCTGTCGTCGAGGCCCGCCTCGGAGAGCGTACGGATGCCGCTGACCGCGATGGAGCCGAACAGGACGATGCCCGCGCCGCCGAGCACCGGCATCGGTACGAGGCTGACGACCGCGCCGAGCACCGGGAAGGCGCCGAGCACGAGCAGCGCACCGCCCGCGACGGCGACGACATAGCGGCTGCGTACCCGCGTCAGGGACACGACGCCGACGTTCTGCGCGAAGGCGGAGGTGGGGAAGCCGCCGAAGACCGGCCCGATGAGGGTGGCGAGGCCGTCGGTGCGCAGGCCGCGCGTGATGGTCCTCCCGTCGGTCCTGCGCTCACAGATCTCACCGAGGGCGAGCATCCCGGCGCTTGACTCGGTCATCAGGACGAGCATCACGATGCACAGGGACAGGATCGCGGCGGGCTGGAACTCGGGGGCGCCGAAGGCGAACGGCGCGGGCACCGCGGCCACGGGCGCGGACTTCAGGGCGGCGAAGTCGGCGAGGCCGAACGGGATCGCGGCGAGGGTGCCGATGAACAGGCCCATGAGCAGGGCGACCTGCCGGAGGAAGCCGCTGCCGAAGCGCTGGAAGAGCAGGATGACCACGAGCGTGAACGCGGCGAGCGCGAGGAAGCGCATGTCGCCGAAGTCGGCGGCCTCCTTGTCGCCGCCCTGCGCCCAGGTGACGGGCACGGGCATCAGGGTCACGCCGATGAGTGTGATGACGACGCCGGTGACGAGCGGCGGGAAGAAGCGGAGCAGGCGGCCGAAGAACGGCCCGACGGCCAGGCAGAAGACTCCGGCGACCATCACCGCGCCGTAGATGGCGGGGAGTTGGTGTCCCGTGGCGCTGTTCTCGGCGATGGCGAGGATCGGGGCGATACCCGCGGAGGACGCGGCGTTCACGAACGGCAGGCGGTTGCCGACGAAGCCCTTGACGCCGATGGTCTGCAGGACGGTGGCGAGTCCCGCGATGAGGAGGCTCGCCGCGATGAGCCTCGTCTGGGCGGCGGTGTCGAGGCCCACGGCCTGGCCGATGATGAGCGGAGGGGTGACGACGCCCGCGTACATGGCGGCGATGTGCTGGAGCGCGGCGGGGACGAGCCGCGAGGGGTGGAGCTTCTCATCCACCGGGTGACACACGGGAGCTGACGTCCCGTCGGGTATTTCTGGCGGTGCCATAGCTGTCGTTCCCTCCGGTGTGGCGCGCCCCGGCGGCAGATGCCGGGGCGCGCGTCCCGCGTCAGAGGTTGGTCATGTCGACCGGGATCCTCGCCTCGGCGCCGTCGCGCAGGATGGTGGCCTCGATGAGGCCGTAGGGACGGTCGGCGGCGTAGTAGACCGCGCCGTCCTTCGCCTCGTTGTCGAGGCCGCAGAAGGACAGGTCCTGGCGGAAGTGGTGCTTGTTCGGGGCGGAGAAGCGGATCTCGTCTATCTCGCTCCGGTTGTTGATCACCCGCGAACCCATTTGGTACAGCGTCTGCTGCAAGGAGAGGGAGTACGTCTCCACGAAGGCCTGGAGGATGTGCTTCTTGGCCTGCTCGTAGGACTTCTCCCAGTTGGGCATGCGCTGCTCGTCGCTGGTCCAGTTGTGCCGCCACCACGTCGAGAGGGACGTGGCGAGGATGCGGTCGTAGTCCTCCTTGAGCGTCGTGTACTTGTCCTTGATGTAGCCCCAGAACTCGGAGTTCGTGGAGTTCATCACGGTCAGGTCCTTGAGGCCGCTCAGGACTTCGAACCTCGCCCCCGCGTCACCTTCGGCGGAGTAGGTGATCTGGGCGAGCCGCGTCTCCTGGCCCTTGCGCACGAAGGAGTGCTTGACCTCGTCGGCGCCGATGAACTGCGAGTTGGCGTCGGAGGCTGCGATGCGCTCCCAGGTGTACTCCTCGATGCGGATGCGGGCCCGGTGGATCGAGGGCTGGCTGTCCACGAAGTGCCGCGCGAGGTGGATGCCGTACTGCTCCGCGGACTCGATGCCGTGTTCCTTGGCGAACGCGAAGCAGGTGTTCTTCGTGGTGTCCGTCGGCAGGCAGTTGGCGTTCGAGCCGTTGTAGTGGACGTCGTCGAGGTCGCCGGAGAGGGCGACGGAGACGTTGAGGTCCTTGATGTGATGGGTGTCGCCGTCCCGCGTGATCTTGACGACCCGGTTCTCAGCCTTGCCGTACTGGTTCTGTCCCAGAATGGTGGGCATCTTCGCTAGCTCCCTCGGTAAACGGAGTAGCCGAACGGGTTGAGCAGCAGCGGTACGTGGTAGTGCTCGCCCGGCACGACGGCGAAGGTGATCGCCACCTCGGGGAAGAACACTCCGTTCGCACCGCTGTCCCGATTCGCGGGGGCGTCCTGCTGCGCCTCGGCTTGCTGTGCTTGCTTGCTCAGGAAGTACGGCTCGACCGCGAAGTCCAGACGCACGTGGGTGGTGGACAGCGGCAGCGCCGGCAGGTCCTTGCAGCGCCCGTCCGCGTCGGTCCTGCTGCCGCCGAGCACCTCCCACTCCCCGGCGCCACGGGCCGACAGGGAGATGGCCACGCCCTCCGCGGGACGTCCGACGCTGGTGTCCAGGATGTGCGTGGACACCGAGGCGGTCGTTTCCGTGAGGCCAGCGGGGCCAGTCGGGCCAGTGGGGTCGGCGCTCATGCGGTCTCCTCCTCCAGGATGCGGGTCAGACGGATACGGTTGATCTTGCCCAGCTCGGAGCGGACGATCTCCCGCTCCTGTTCGGGCGAGTTACCGATCCGTTCCTTGACCGCGTCCCGCATCTGCTCGCCGGTGCGACCGGTGGCGCAGATCAGGAAGACGTGTCCGAACTTCTCCTGGTACGCCAGGTTCAGTTCGAGCATCTCGGCCTTGAGCTCCTCGGAGGCGCCCGCCATGCCCCGCTGCTCGCGGGACGAGGTCGGGTCGCCGGGCTTCGGGCGGCCGATCGGCGGGTGCCCCGCCATCGCCTCGGCCAGGTCGTCCGCGGTCAGCTCCGCCATGGCGGCGTCGCTCGCGGCGAGGAGGGCTTCGGCGGTGGCGTAGGGGCGCCGGGAGAGCAGCTTGCTCCCCCAGGCCGAAGAGGCGCAGGCCTCGTGGAGCGCGGCGGTGGCCGCGGCCTCCTCCAAGGCGTTGAACCGGGCGATGCCCGGCGTCGTACGGGAAGTCACGGGAGCCTCCGTGGCCTTTGGCTGAACGGGCTGCGGAACAGCTAAGACCTTCAACAACAGCGCGTCAACAGTTTGTTGAAATCATTTGAACAAAGAAGCCGCCACCCCGCGATCCGGGTGACGGCTCGACCGCGCAGCGTGACGCCGCTCACGTCATGGACGTGTCGCTACTTGCCCTTCGCGGCATTCTCCCTGTTCAGGTAGTTGTAGACGGTGAAGCGGGACACGCCGAGTGCGCCCGCCACGGTCTCCACGCCATGGCGCACGGAGAACGCGCCACGGGCCTCCAGTATCCGCACGACCTCCTGCTTGGCCTTGCGGTCGAGCTCCGCGAGGGGCTTGCCGCGCTGGCGCTCCAGGGCGAGCAGGATGTGGTCGAGCGAGTCGGCGAGCTGCGGCAGGCGCACGGCGAGCACGTCCTCGCCCTCCCAGGTGAGCACGACGTCGTCGGGCCCCGCCTGGTCCGGCTCCACCATCTCGCCGCCCATCGCGTCCACGAGCGGCTTGACCGCGGCCGCGAAGGGGACGTCCCCGAATCCGGTCACCTGGCCACCTCCCCCGGCGCGGTCCGCTCGCCCGGCTCCGCGATCACGTTCACCTGGAGCGAGACGCGGGTGGCGCCGGCACCGAGGGACCGGCGCAGCATGGCGTCGACGGCCGTGAGGACCGCGTCGACGTCCCCCTCGGCGGTGTTGCCGAAGGGCCCCACGTCGACGGCGTCGAGGTCGGCGCCCTGGATGACCTCACGGGCGGCCACGGCGTGGGGCGGCGCCTCGTCGAGGTCGAAGGGCTCGGTTGTGAACTCCACTCTCAATCGCACGGCGCCAACTTAACGCGGCCCCTTGATTTTCCGGCAGCCCCTCTTGACAGCTTCCACGGATCGGATGCAATCTTCCATCAAGCAAAATTGAACTTCCGCAATACGGAAGGAGCGCGGAAAGCCCCATGGGATACTCCGACCAGCGCTTCAATGTGAACCTGTCGATCCTCTTCACCGAGCTCCCGCTCCTGGAGCGGCCCGCGGCCGCCGCGGCCGCCGGATTCGAGGCCGTCGAGCTGTGGTGGCCCTGGGTCGACGCCCCCACCCCCGAGCAGTCCGAGCTCGACGCCCTGAAGCGGGCGATCGAGGACGCGGGCGTGCAGTTGGTGGGCCTGAACTTCTACGCCGGACAGCTTCCGGGGCCCGACCGCGGGGCGCTGTCCATCCCCGGCGAGGAGAGCGCCAGGTTCCGCGCGAACCTCGCGGTGGCCGCGGACTTCGCCGAGTCGCTCGGCTGCAAGGCCCTGAACGCCCTTTACGGCAACCGCGTCCCCGGCGTCGCCCCGGCCGTGCAGGACGAACTGGCCCTGGAGAACCTGGTGTTGGCCGCCCGTGAGGCAGACCGCGTGGGGGCGGTACTGCTCATCGAGGCGCTCAACGCCGTGGAGTCGCCGCTCTGCCCGATCGTCAGCGCGCCCAAGGCCGTCGAGATCGTGGACAAGGTCAACGCCGCGACCGGCATCGGCAACGCCAAGTTCCTCCTGGACCTGTACCACCTCTCCATGAACGGCGAGGACCTGCCCGCGGTCATCGAGCAGTACGCGGCGAAGACCGGGCACGTGCAGATCGCCGACAACCCGGGCCGCGGGGCTCCCGGAACCGGTTCGCTGCCTCTTGAGGACCTCCTCGACCAGTTGCACAAGGCCGGGTACGACAACTGGGTCGGCCTGGAGTACAAGGCCGGGGACCGCCCGAGCGCCGAGGCGTTCGACTGGCTGCCGGCTGCGGACTGAGCCGCCGCTTCGCAGCGGGCCTTCCCCACCCGCCCACCCGTCACTCCGCACCTCACAGCCGACGCAGAAACGCAGCAAGAAAGGTTCCGCCATGAGCAACACCCTCCCCAAGGTCGCCTGGATCGGGCTCGGGATCATGGGCTCGCCCATGTCCGAGAACCTGGTCAAGGCGGGCTACTCCGTCACCGGCTTCACCCTGGAGCAGGACAAGCTGGACCGCCTCGCCGCGGCCGGCGGCACCGCCGCCCCCTCCATCGCCGATGCCGTCCGCGACGCCGACGTCATCGTGACGATGGTGCCCGCGTCCCCGCAGGTGGAGGCCATCGCGTACGGCCCGGACGGCATCCTGGCGAACGCGCGCTCCGGCGCGCTGCTCATCGACATGTCGTCGATCACGCCGCAGACCTCGGTGGACCTGGCCGCGGCCGCCAAGGACAAGGGCGTCCGCGTGCTCGACGCCCCGGTCTCCGGTGGCGAGGCGGGCGCCGTCGAGGCGGTGCTCTCCATCATGGTCGGCGGTGAGCAAGCCGACTTCGACGAGGCCAAGCCGCTGTTCGACGCACTCGGCAAGACCGTCGTCCGGTGCGGCCCGCACGGCTCCGGTCAGACCGTGAAGGCCGCCAACCAGCTCATCGTCGCCGTCAACATCCAGGCGTGCGCCGAGGCCGTGGTCTTCCTGGAGAAGTCCGGCGTGGACCTGAAGGCCGCCCTGGACGTACTGGGCGGCGGCCTCGCCGGGTCGACCGTCCTGACCCGCAAGAAGGACAACTTCCTGAACCGGGACTTCAAGCCGGGTTTCCGCATCGACCTGCACCACAAGGACATGGGCATCGTCACGGACGCCGCCCGCAACGTCGGTGCCGCCCTGCCCGTCGGCGGCGTGGTCGCCCAGCTCGTGGCCAGCCTGCGCGCCCAGGGCGACGGCGGCCTCGACCACTCGGCGCTCCTGCGCTCCGTCGAGCGCCTCTCCGGCAACCCGGTCGCCTGACACCGCGGGCACCCCAGACTTCCGGGTCGCGGCGTCGCTGACACCTGTCCTGTCGCGCCCAAGCGCCGCCGCGGCCCGGAACCCCCTTCATCAACTTCAACAAACTGTTGACGGAGCTGTTCAGAGGTCCTTACGCTCCGGTTCACCGTCAGCAGTTCCAGCAGTCCGTACGGAAGGTCAACTCCGCCACCATGTCGAAGCGTGTGCTCACGACCGAGTCCGGCGCTCCCGTCGCCGACAACCAGAACTCCGCCACCGCCGGCGTCGGCGGCCCGATCCTCCTCCAGGACCAGCACCTGCTGGAGAAGCTGGCCCGCTTCAACCGTGAGCGCATCCCGGAGCGCGTCGTGCACGCCCGCGGCTCGGGCGCGTACGGCTACTTCGAGGTGACCGACGACGTCACCGGCTTCACCCACGCGGACTTCCTGGCCGAGGTCGGCAAGCGCACCGAGGTGTTCCTGCGCTTCTCCACCGTGGCCGACAGCCTCGGCGGCGCCGACGCCGTGCGCGACCCGCGCGGCTTCGCGGTGAAGTTCTACACCGAGGAGGGCAACTACGACCTCGTCGGCAACAACACCCCGGTCTTCTTCATCAAGGACCCGCTGAAGTTCCCGGACTTCATCCACTCGCAGAAGCGCGACCCGTTCACGGGCAAGCAGGAGCCGGACAACGTCTGGGACTTCTGGGCGCACGCCCCCGAGGCCACGCACCAGGTGACCTGGCTGATGGGCGACCGCGGCATCCCCGCCTCGTACCGCCACATGAACGGCTACGGCTCGCACACCTACCAGTGGACGAACGCGCGGGGTGAGGCCTTCTTCGTCAAGTACCACTTCAAGACGAACCAGGGCATCCGCTGTCTCTCCGCCGAGCAGGGCGCGGAGCTCGCGGGCAAGGACGCCAACTCGCACCAGACGGACCTGCTCCAGGCCATCGAGCGGGGCGTGAACCCGTCCTGGACCCTGCACGTGCAGATCATGCCCGCGGCCGACGCGGCGAACTACCGCTTCAACCCGTTCGACCTCACCAAGGTGTGGCCGCACGCCGACTACCCGTTGCAGCGCGTGGGCCGTCTCGTCCTCGACCGCAACCCGGACAACGTCTTCGCCGAGGTCGAGCAGGCCGCGTTCTCGCCGAACAACTTCGTGCCCGGCATCGGCCCGTCGCCCGACAAGATGCTCCAGGGCCGCCTGTTCGCCTACGCGGACGCGCACCGCTACCGCCTCGGCGTCAACCACACCCAGCTCGCGGTGAACGCCCCCAGGGCGACGAAGGCCGACAACTACGGCCGCGACGGTCTGATGGCGTCCAACGCCTACGGCCGCGACCGCAAGAACTACGAGCCGAACTCGTACGACGGGCCCGCCGAGACGGGCAGGCCGCTGTCGGCCCCCCTCGCGATCAGCGGCCACACCGGCACCCACGAGGCCCCGGCCCACACCAAGGACGACGACTTCTTCCAGGCCGGTGAGCTGTACCGGCTGATGTCGGACGAGGAGAAGTCCCGTCTGGTGGCGAACATCGCGGGCGGCCTCTCGCAGGTCTCCCGCGAGGACGTCGTCGAGAAGAACCTCGCCCACTTCCACGCCGCCGACCCCGACTACGGCAAGCGCGTGGAGGCGGCGGTCCGCGCTCTGCGCGAGGACTGAGCCCCCGGGTTCTTTCGACCCACAGACTGCGCGGGGCACTTGACGGGAGGTCAGTGCCCCGCGCGGAGACCCGCACCGCCGTGGACCCGGATGAGGGGTGGTCACCCGGCGGGCGGGACGACGAGGACCGCGGCGGCTCGGGCGAGCCAGTGCGGTGGTGAAGGTCTCCCGGCCCCTTTTCGACCTGAGGAAGGGTGTCCGGGGACCGTCGCCCGACCGCCGCGGTCCCGGTCATGCCCATGGATTCCGCCCGGCGGCGCGTATGCATGTTCCGCCAGTCGCGCGCCGTCGGGCGGCAGCAACTCACCCTCCCGCGCCAGCTCTTGGCCCCCGGTACGCGTCGGATCGACGCACCGGGGGCCTCGCCGTGTCGGCGTACGCCCCCTCCCCCGCGCGGCGGAGACGGTCCAGCGGCTGAGCTGACGATCCGTGTTCCGGCGGGCGGCAGAGTCGGTGCCATGACGACGACCCCCGCTCACGAGCGTGCCCGCACCACCAAGACGCGTGACACCGGCTGGGACACCGGCACCCGGACCCGGCCGCGCTCCGGCGCGGGCACCGAACGCCCCGTGCCCCGCTGGGCCGAGCGAGTGGCCCACGCCATCCCCCTCGTGCTCCTGCCCCAGTGCCTGTGGCGGCTGCCCTTCGCCTTCGGCTTCGACATGGGCACGGGCACCGGGTCGATGGGCAGTCCGTGGGTCTCCATCCCGTACGTCTTCGGCCTCAGCCTCGTCACGGAGGGGTTCGCCTTGCTGGGCTTCGGCCTGGTCCGCGGCTGGGGAGAGGTCGTGCCCGGCTGGGTGCCGCTGCTCGGCGGCCTGCGCGTGCGGCCCGCCGCGGCCCTGGTCCCGGCCGTCCTCGGCGGCACCGCCGCCACGCTCCTGTTCGGCCAGTTCACCCTGGCCGCGCTCGACATCGGCCTCCACTTCGGTGACTTCGACAACGGCGCCTGGGAGGTGGCGGGCCGGGCCTGTCTGCTGCCGGCGGGACTGTGGGGGCCAATGGTCCTCGCCCTGAGCGTGCACTACTTCGTACGCCGCCGCCGTACGGCGTGAGGTCCCGTACGTACGCCGTAAGGGGCCCGAACGCGCGGGCCGGGAAACGGCCGACCCCCGTGCCAGGAGGTGCAGCTCTCCTGGCACGGGGGTCGGCGTGGGGACCGGACCGCGAGGACCGGCCGGTTCAGGCCTTGAGGGTCTTGATGGCGCTCGGGGCGTGCCACGGCTCCGTGGCGATCTCCTCGAACTCGGTGACATCGCTGATGTCCGCCGTGCGGCTCATGGAGATGTTGGTGACGCGCTCCAGGATCGCCTCGACAACCACCGGCACGCGGTACTCCTGCGCGAGCTTCTTGGCCTGCTCGAAGGCCGCGCCGAGCTCGTTCGGGTCGGTCACGCGGATCGCCTTGCAGCCGAGGCCCTCGGCGACCTTGACGTGGTCGACGCCGTACACGCCGAGCTCCGGCGAGTTGATGTTCTCGAACTCCAGGTTGACCTGGAAGTTGATGCCGAGGCCGAGCTGGGCCTGGCGGATCAGGCCCAGGTAGGAGTTGTTCACGAGGACGTGGACGTAGGGGATGCGGTGCTGGGCGCCGACGGCCAGTTCCTCGATCATGAACTGGAAGTCGTAGTCGCCGGAGAGGGCGACGACCTGGGCGTCCGGGTCGGCCGTGGCGACACCCAGGGCGGCCGGGATGGTCCAGCCGAGGGGGCCCGCCTGGCCGCAGTTGATCCAGTGCCGCGGCTTGTAGACGTGCAGCATCTGGGCGCCGGCGATCTGGGAGAGGCCGATCGTGGAGACATACCGGGTCTCGGGCCCGAAGGCCTTGTTCATCTCCTCGTACACGCGCTGCGGCTTCATCGGGATGTCGTCGAAGTGCGTGCGGCGGAGCAGCGTGGCCCGGTGCTCCTGGCCGCGGGCGATCCACTCACCGCGGTCGGGGAGCCGACCCGCCGCCTTCAGCTCCTTGGCGACCTCGACGAAGAGTTCCAGGGCCGCCTTGGCGTCGGACGCGATGCCGTAGTCCGGTGCGAAGATCTTGCCGATCTGGGTCGGCTCGACGTCGACGTGCACGAACGTGCGGTCCTTGCGGTAGACGTCCATCTTGTAGCCGGTGTGGCGGTTGGCCCAGCGGTTGCCGATGCCGAGGACGAAGTCGGACTCCAGGAACGTCGCGTTGCCGTAGCGGTGCGAGGTCTGGAGGCCCACCATGCCCGCGTTCAGCTCGTGGTCGTCGGGCAGGATGCCCCAGCCCATCAGGGTGGGGACGACCGGAGTGCCCGTCAGTTCGGCGAACTCCACGAGCAGTTCGCAGGCGTCGGCGTTGATGACGCCGCCGCCCGCGACGATCAGCGGCCGCTCGGAATCAAGGAGCAGGCCGATGGCCTTCTCGACCTGGGCACGGCTCGCCGCGGGCTTGTAGACGGGCAGCGGCTGGTACGTCTCCGGGTCGAACTCGATCTCGGTGAGCTGGACGTCGATGGGCAGGTCGATGAGGACAGGCCCAGGACGCGCCGAGCGCATCAGGTGGAAGGCCTGCTGGAAGACGCCGGGGACCTGCGCGGCCTCCAGGACCGTGACGGCCATCTTGGTGACCGGCTTGGCGATGGAGGCGATGTCGACGGCCTGGAAGTCCTCCTTGTGGAGCACGTTCGTGGGCGCCTGGCCCGTGATGCACAGGATCGGGATCGAGTCACCGATGGCGGAGTAGAGGCCGGTGATCATGTCGGTGCCCGCCGGGCCCGAAGTGCCGATGCAGACGCCGATGTTGCCCGCCTCGGTACGGGTGTACCCCTCGGCCATGTGTGAGGCGCCCTCGACGTGGCGGGCGAGCGTGTGATCGATGCCGCCGCCTTCCTCGAGCGCCCGGTAGAAGGGGTTGATCGCGGCCCCCGGCACGCCGAACGCGTTGGTGACGCCCTCGCGCTTGAGGATCTCGACTGCCGCGCGGGCAGCGGTCATACGAGCCATGGAGTTCTCCTGCTTCGGCTGGCGAATTCGGGCTCCCGTCGCGCCCCGCGGTGAGCTGTGAATTCCGCATTACGGAAACTATGTTCTGCTATATGGAAGCAATGTAAGCGGGCGTGCGAGGACCGTCAAGGGACCCGGGGCTCGCTCCAGCTCAAAATGGCGTATCGGCGCGGTCGCGTTCCGTACGACGATGGGCTCCGGCGGCCCGGTGGCCGAAAGTCCACCCAGGGCGGCCAGGAACGCGACGGGCGCGACGGGCGCGACGAGCGCGACGGGCGCGGGGTACGGCCGGCGGACGGCGGTGCACGGAAGGACGGGGGTGGGGACGATGACGGGGTACGACGTCCTGGTGTGGTGCCCGGTGTGCCGGCACGAACAGATCTACGCGCCCCCGGCCTTCCCCTGCCCCTGCGGCGCCCCTGTCGTCCCTCCCGTCACCCACGGCTCCGCCACCGCGCTCACCCACCGGACCCCGGCCGACGCCTGGGTGACGGTGCGGTGCGCCGCCTGCGGACGCGGCACGGACTGGCCGCGGCCGGAGCTGGGGTGCGCGTGCGGGGCGGTGCTGCGGATTCCGGTGGTGCCGGAGAGGCCGCAGGCCCCGGAAGGGCGTCCCTCGCTCAGCCCGCCGCACATCCCCCTGCCCGGGACGGCGCCGACCCCGCGGTACGCCTTCCGCCCGGTTCCCGTCCGCGGTGCCCGGGACGCGGTGGCCACGGCCGTGCTGTTCCTGCGCCGGCTCGGTTACGAGGACGTGCGCGAGGCCCGCCCCGAGGAGGAGCGGCCCCCGTCGGGCACCCGGCTCACGGCGCTCGGCGTGCTCGCGCAGGTCGAGCCGACCGTGCGGCCCGCCTCGCTGCGGGACGTGGAGTGCGCCTGGCTGACGGCGACGACGCACGCGGTGACCTGCGCGTGCTTCGCCCTGTCCGGATTCACTCCCGCGGCCCGCACCCGGGCCGACGAACTGGACGTGGCCCTGTTCCGCATCGAGCTCTCGGGCACACCGGAGCCCCTGAACGGCGCGGCGGACGAGCTGACGGCGACGGGGGCGTGACCCCTCAGCCGAACCGCTCCCGCAACTCCACCTTGCGCACCTTGCCCGACACCGTCATCGGGAAGCTCTCCAGGATGCGCAGCCCGGCCGGGACCTTGTAGCGGGCGAGCCGCCCCTCGCAGAAGTCCCGGAGTTCCGCGAGCGTCAGGGCGTCCTCGGGGTCGCGCAGGATGACGCAGGCAAGGGGCACCTCCCCGTACCGCTCGTCGGGCACTCCGACCACCTGTACGTCGGCGATCTTCGGGTGCCCGTACAGGAACTCCTCGATCTCGCGCGGGTAGACGTTCTCGCCCCCACGGATGATCATGTCCTTGATGCGGCCGACGATCTGTACGTATCCGTCGTCGCGCATGACGGCGAGGTCGCCCGTGTGCATCCAGCGCCCGGAGTCGATGACCTCGGCGGTCCGTTCGGGGTCGTTCCAGTAGCCGAGCATCACGCTGTACCCGCGGGTGCACAGCTCGCCCGACGCGCCGCGCGGCAGCGTGACCCCGGTCGCCGGGTCGACGACCTTGACCTCGATGTGCGGCAGGACCCGCCCGACGGTCCCGGTGCGCCGCTCCAGGTCGTCGTCCATCCGGGTCTGCACACAGACGGGCGAGGTCTCCGTCATGCCGTAGCAGATGGAGACCTCCGCCATGTGCATCTCGGCGACGACCCGCTTCATGACCTCGACGGGGCAGGGGGAGCCGGCCATGATCCCCGTACGCAGGCTGGTCAGGTCATACGTGGCGAAGTCGGCGAGGTTGAGCTCGGCGATGAACATCGTCGGCACCCCGTACAGCGAGGTGCACCGCTCGCGCTCCACGGCCTGCAGCGTGGCCACGGGGTCGAACGACGGCGCCGGGATGACGACGCAGGCGCCGTGCGAGGTGGCGCCGAGATTCCCCATCACCATGCCGAAACAGTGGTAGAAGGGCACGGGCAGACACACCCGGTCCTGCTCGCCGTAGCCGATGGTGCGCCCCACCCAGTACCCGTTGTTGAGGATGTTGTGGTGGGAGAGCGTGGCCCCCTTGGGGAAGCCGGTGGTGCCCGACGTGTACTGGATGTTGACCGGGTCGTCGCAGCTCAACTCCGCCTCCCGGGAGGCGAGTTCACGTTCGCCGACGGACCGCGCCGCGTCCAGGAGCGCACCCCACGACGCGTCGTCCCCGATGTAGTGCACGGCCCGCAGGTCCGGGCAGGCGCCCCGGACCTCGTCGACCATGGCCCGGTAGTCGGTGGTCCTGTGCCGCTCGGTGGCGACCAACAGGGAGACGCCCGACTGCCGCAGCACATAGGCGAGTTCGTGCGAGCGGTACGCCGGGTTGACGTTCACCAGGATCGCGCCGACGCGGGCGGTGGCGTACTGCAGGAGCACCCACTCGGCGCAGTTGACGGCCCAGATGCCGACCCGGTCGCCCTTGCCGACCCCGGAGCCGAGCAGCCCGAGCGCCAGTTGCTCGACGGCGGCCCCGAACTCGGCGTACGTCCAGCGGGTCCCGGCCGCGATGTCGACGAGCGCGTCCCGGTCGGGCCAGGCGGCGACGGCACGGGCGAGGTTCTGCCCGATGGTGTCGCCGAGCAGCGGGGTCCTGCTGGTGCCGTGGGCGTAGGAGAGCCCGGCAGGAGCCGGTTCGGCCGTGGCGCTCACCGGAAGTCCTCCTCGCGGTACTCGGCGTCGGACCCCTTGGCCGTGGCCTCGCGCAGCTCGATGCGGCGGATCTTGCCGGACACCGTCTTGGGGAGCGTGCCGAACTCCAGGCGGCGCAGGCGTTTGTACGGAGCGAGCGTCGCCCGCGAGTGCTCGAACAGGAGCTTGGCCGTGCCGGGCCCCGGTTCGTGGCCCTCGGCGAGCACCACGTACGCCTTCGGGACGGCGAGCCGCACCGGGTCGGGGGCGGGCACGACCGCGGCCTCGGCGACCGCCTCGTGCTCCAGGAGCGCGCTCTCCAGCTCGAACGGCGAGATCTTGTAGTCGGAGGCCTTGAACACGTCGTCGCTCCTGCCGACATAGGTGAGGTATCCGTCGGCGTCGCGGGCGCCGATGTCGCCGGTGCGGTAGTAGCCGCCCGCCGTGGCCTCGGCCGTGCGCTCCGGGTCGCCGTGGTAGCCGGTCATCAGGCCGACCGGGCGCGCCGACAGGTCGAGCGCGATCTCACCCTCCTCGGCCCCCGGCTCGCCCGTGACCGGGTCGAGCAGTTCGACGACGAAGCCGGGCGTGGGCCGCCCCATCGAGCCGGGCTTCAGCTCCTGCCCGGGGCTGTTGGCGACCTGTACGGCGGTCTCGGTCTGCCCGAAGCCGTCCCGGACGGTCACCCCCCAGTCGCGCCGCACCTGCTCGATGACCTCGGGGTTCAGCGGCTCCCCCGCCGCCACGACCTCCCGGGGCGGCGTACGCAACTGGGTGAGGTCGGCCTGGATGAGCATGCGCCACACGGTGGGCGGCGCGCAGAAGCTGGTGACGCCGACGCGGTCCATCTCGGCCATGAGCCGCGCCGCGTCGAACCGCGTGTAGTTGTAGAGGAACACGGTCGCCTCCGCGTTCCACGGCGCGAACAGGTTCGACCAGGCGTGCTTGGCCCAGCCGGGCGAGGAGATGTTCAGATGCACGTCGCCCGGCTTGAGCCCGATCCAGTACATCGTCGCCAGGTGCCCCACCGGATACGACACATGGGTGTGCTCGACGAGTTTGGGCCGGGCGGTGGTGCCGGAGGTGAAGTACAGCATCAGCGGGTCGTCGGCGCGGGTGGGTCCTTCGGGGGTGAAGTCGGCGGGGGCGGAGTCGACGCCGTCGTACGCGATCCACTCGGGGCCCGGCGGGGCCTGCGCACCGGCACGGCCCCCGACCACGATCCGGGTGTACTCCCCCGGCACGTCCGTGAACTTGGCGGTGTCGTCGCCGCGCACCACGACATGCCGGGCCCGGCCGCGTTCGACGCGGTCGCGCAGGTCGGCGGCGCCGAGCAGCGGTGTCGCCGGGATCACCACGGCGCGCAGCTTCATCGCGGCGAGGGCGACCTCCCACAGCTCGGCCTGGTTGCCGAGCATCACGACGACGCGGTCACCGGCGCGTACGCCGAGGCCGCGCAGCCAGTTGGCGGCCTGCGCGGAGCGCCGCGAGAGAGCGGCGAAGGTAAGCCGTGTCCCGGCCCCGTCCTCCTCCACGATGTGCAGGGCCGTGCGGTCGTTGCCGGCCGCGATGGCGTCGAACCAGTCAAGGGCCCAGTTGAAGTGGGTGGGCCGCGGCCAGGTGAAGCCCTCGTACGCGGTCCGGTAGTCCTCCCGGTGGCGCAGCAGGAAGTCCCGCGCCGCCCGGAAGTCCGCCACACCGCCGCCGTCCGCCCCGGTCGCCGTCATCTGTTACCCCTCGCATTCCGCGTGCCGCCGCTGGTTCCGTACCATCGTCTAATCCGTGACGCAGGTCTCACCACCCCCGTACGGGGGTGGTGTCCCGTCGGCACAAGAGGCGACAAGCGGCGACCCGGGGCGACACGGAGCCCGGAGCCGGAAAGGGCGGACGCGTGACGGTTGCGGACGGCGTCGAGGCGGCGGAGGTGCGGGCCGCGCTGCAGCGGCTGCGCAGCGGTACGGGTCTGGAGGTGGCCTTCGGCGGCCTGGTCGACGACGCGTCGTGCGTACGCATCGCCGAGCTGAACGGCACCGCGACGCGCTCCTTGAACGGCCTGACGATCCGCGCGGGCAACGGGCTCGGCGGCAAGGCGGTGGCCCTCGCCCGGCCCTGCGCCGTCACGGACTACAGCGTCTCGCGGCAGATCAGCCACGAGTACGACGCCGTCGTCGCCCCCGAGGGCCTGCGGGCGGTGCTCGCCGTGCCGCTGGTGGTACGCCGCCGGGTGCGCGGCCTGCTGTACGGCGCGCTGCGCACCGCGCTCCCGCTGGGCGACCGGACGCTCGCGGCGGCCGTGGCGGCGGCGCGGGACGTGGAGCAGGCCCTTGTGGTGCGGGACGAGGCGGCGGCGCTCGTGGCGGCGGCGCGGGAGGCGGCGTCCGGGCTGCCGCCGGGCCCCAGCGGGGCGTGGGAGCAGGTACGGGAGGCGCGCGAGGCGTTGCGTGCGCTGGCTCCGCGCATCGGTGATCCCGCGTTGCGGGAGGAGCTGTTGGCGGCGTGCGCGAGGCTGACGTCCGCGACACCGGCTCCCGCCCCGACGGCACCGGCCCCGGCACCGGCACCGGCCCCGGCGGCACCGCGGCTCGCCCCGCGCGAGGTGGACGTACTGGTCTGCCTGACGGACGGCGTCACCAACGCGGTGGCCGCGGAACGCCTGGGCCTGCGCCCCGAGACGGTGAAGGGCTATCTGCGCTCAGCGATGCGGAAGCTCGGGGCGCACACGCGGTGGGAGGCGGTGGTGGTGGCGCGCCGCATGGGGGTGCTGCCGTAGGTCCCCGAGTCCGGGGCGGGTGCTCCGCGGCTCACCGCCCGGGGAGGACCTCCCCGAACCGGATGTCGCAGGACGACGTGGCGCCGCCGTCGCCGTCGCCGTCGCCGTCGCCGCCGAGCATCCGGGCCGTGCGCTCGGCCTCGGCGAGGACTTCCTGGCGCCGTCGCCCGTCCAACTCCGCGAAGGGCTGCACGGTGAGCCGCACGCCCGTCCCGCCCCCGCCCCTGTCCTCGTCCAGACGCCAGACACCGGCGAGGGAGCCGTCCACGAGGAAGGTGCGGTGCGGCTGGTTCCCCGTCCAGGTGCGGTCCTTGTGTACGGGGTCCATGACGCGGGTGCGGTCGGCGTGCGAGAGGAGCAGGTTGTCGTACTCGGGGAGGAAGCGGGGCGGGGCCGGGGTCTCGGGGTCGGGCCGGGGCGCGTCGGGCAGGTCGAAGAGCTCGACGCCGTGCTCGTCGCGGAAGGCGCGGAGCCCGGGCCGCAGCCGCTCGAAGGCGTCGCGGAGCCGGGTCAGGCCCGCCCAGGCCTGCATGTCCTTGACGGAGGCCGGCCCGAAGGCGCCGAGGTAGCGCAGCACGATGTCGTCAGGGGCGGGGTCGTCGGCGAGCGCCCGGCCGAGCCAGTGCTCGGCGGTGGTGAGCGCGACCTGGCCGCTGCGGCGCCACAGCCCGCGCGGGGTGACCTGGAGCAGCGGGAGCCTGGCGCGGGCGGCGATGCCGAGGGACTGCGGGTCGGCGTCCGGCCAGTGCCGCAGCAGCTCGGTACGGAGCTGGGCGAGGGTACGGGGTTCCTCCTCGACGTGGGCCCGGGCCAGCACGGCGAGCCGGTCCAGGTCCACGCCGACGAGGCCGCGGCGGAACATCCGCAGCTCGCGGTCGAGGGCGGCCTGGCTGAAGGGCCGCAGGACCAGGGCGTCGTCGGCGGTGAGGGTGTGCACGGTGGACCGCATGGTGACGATGCGCACCGCGGCCCGCTCGCCCATCAGCCCGGACAACTCCATCGGATCGAAGTCCGCGAGACGGGCGGCGAGGGCGTGGTACGGCGGCTTGACGTTCTGCGCCTGGAGCCCGACGAGGTGGGTGAGGGCCGCTTCGGCGGACATGGCGGCGCGCTCCAGGAGGAGTTGCCTGGCGAGGGTGGCTCGGTTGAGGGCGCGACGGCTGAGCACCGGGGCGCGCGCGGGGCGCTTCGCCGGGGTGGCCGGGGTCTTCGTCATGCCCCGCACGCTAGCGCCGGTCGCGGACGGGTACGGTCCGCGAGGGCGGCGCCGACGGGGGTCGCGCCGCGGTCCGTCCACCGCATATACCCTGATCGGGGACGTACGGAGCACGGGCGCGGGCATGCGCCCCCGCACACCGGCACGACGCACGACACATGACGCACAACGCACAACGCACAACACATAAAGCACGACGCACGACGCACGACGCACGACGCAGCCGAACGACGCACGCCGGAACCGAACGACCACGGGAGGGGCACAGGTGACCCCCGAGCGACGGACACACCGCCCGCAGCAGGCACGCAAGCATTCATGGCGGCGAGCGTCCTCGCAGTCGGCGCAGGGCGGCGGGAAGCCACCGGCGGACTCACCGAAGCACTCCGCGGAGCACGCGCGGCCCGAGCGGCCCGCACTCGCGGCGGACCCGAGCGTGGTGCAGGCGTCGCTGTACCGGGACGGCGTACATGTGGCGTCGCCCGGCTCCCTGGCGGCCACGTTCCGCGCCCTGCGGGCGGAGCCCGACGGCATGGCGTGGATCGGCCTCGCCCGCCCGACGGAGCAGGAACTCCTCTCCCTGGCAGCGGAGTTCGACCTGCACGAGCTGGCGGTCGAGGACGCGATGGAGGCACACCAGCGCCCGAAGCTGGAGCGGTACGGAGAGACGCTGTTCGTGGTCCTGCGGGCGGCGCGCTACCTGGACGCGCCGGAGGAGGTCGACTTCGGCGAGCTGCACATCTTCGTGGGCGCCGACTTCGTCATCACGGTGCGGCACGCGGCGGCCCCCGATCTGTCGGCGGTGCGCCACCGGATGGAGGAGAGCCCGGAGCTGCTGCGCCTGGGCCCGGAGGCGGTCCTGTACGCCATCCTGGACGCGGTCGTGGACGGCTACGCCCCCGTGGTGTCGGGTGTCCAGAACGACATCGACGAGATCGAGACCGAGGTCTTCGGCGGCGACCCGTCGGTGTCCCGCCGCATCTACGAACTCTCCCGCGAGGTGGTGGAGTTCCAGCGCGCGACGCGCCCCCTGGTGGGCATGCTGCACGGCTTGATGGCGGGCTTCGCGAAGTACGGCACGGACGAGGAGCTCCAGCGCTACCTCCGTGACGTGGCCGACCACGTGACCCACACCAGCGAACGTGTGGACAGCTTCCGCCAGGCCCTGGCCGACATCCTCACCGTCAACGCCACGCTGGTCACCCAGCAGCAGAACGCGGAGATGCGGGCTCTGGCGGAGGCGGGCTTCGAACAGAACGAGGAGATCAAGAAGATCTCCTCCTGGGCGGCGATCCTCTTCGCCCCCACCCTGGTGGGCACGATCTACGGCATGAACTTCGACCACATGCCAGAACTGAACTGGACCTTCGGCTACCCCTTCGCCGTCCTCCTGATGGCCGTGGTCTGTGTGAGCCTGTACTTCATCTTCAAGCGGCGGGACTGGCTGTAGACAGTCGACCGCTCCAAGAGCGTCGCGAGGCCCGCCAGCACCGCCACCCCGATCTCGGTCCGCTAGGTCCAGTCGGCACGCTGGGCGGCCGAGGTGCCGACCGGTTCCTCCCCACGGTCCTGCGCGCTGCCGCCTGCCCCCTGTTCCGCCGCGTTCACGCCCCCGCTCCCCCACGGCCTGCGTCGAGCCTCCACGCAGCAGACGCACGCCGACACCGACATGGTTCAGGTGCCCGTACCCGCCTGCGTCATGCCAGTCGCGCAGGCGCATTGGCCTTGACAGCCAACGGAGTTGCGCAATGGCGGCCGTCGCTGCGCGACTTTCGCCGTCGTCATGCTGATTGGCCTATGAAGCGCCCGCGTAGCAGACATCTGCGACGGTTGGATGCGCATGCGATGCTCCCTGCCACGGTTCTCACTTCCTGGTGACAGGCAACCGCACCCGGCTGGCGGCGACGGTCAGGAGCAGCGCTGTCAGGCATACGCAGACCGCCGCGGGCAGCGCGTACTCGTGGAGGCCCTCCTTGCCGGACAGCAGCGGGTCGGCGCTCCCCGCAAGGGTCTGCGGTGTCCATGATTGGAGCTCGTCCACGGCCGAGAGGGCCGGCAAGGCCACCAGGAGCAGGCCCAGGGAGCAGCCGACTGTCGCCAAGACACTCCGCAGTACGGAGGCCACAGCAGCCACGACCGCGACGGCGAACGCCAGGTAGAGGCAGACCAGGCCGCCGTGTTCCAGTGTGCGGGGAATTCCCGGGTCACCGATGAGGACGGCCGTCTCGTACCCCGCGCCGACGAGCCCGAGGAGGTAGGCGACGATGCAGGCCGCGGTGACCACTACGTAGCGAGGGATGAGGATGTCGCTCTTTCTGGAGACTCTCAGCCGGTAGAAGAGGAAGGTCTGCGGCCGCGCGTCGAGGCACAGCGATGCCGCTGCGACGGCCGCGACACAGATCAGGCCGAGCTGCTGCATGTTGCTCGCGTACGATCCGATGCCGTCTTCCGGGGACGGGGGCGGCATCTCGACGTGAACGCCATCCGAGGCCGCACTGGAGACGATGTCGTCGGCGAAGTACTCCAGGAGTGGCGCGCTGCAGCCCAGAAAGACGAAGGCGACACCCAGGATCAGAGCGCGACGCGTCCGCGTGAGGCGGAGCACCTCAAGCCGCCACATCGTCATGTCGCCCTCCGGGATGGGTTGTCGCCAAGGGCTTCGGCTCCGTCGGCACGCAGGGGTGCGGCTGCGTCTCCGGACGATACGGAGAGCAGGACCGACTCAAGATCAGCACCTACCGTCTCAAGTCCGGTCAGCGCACACGACTCTCGAGCCACGACCCTCGGAATCCCGACTGCGCCGTGGTGGACGGTCTCCGCTTCCACTCGGAGCGAGCGCGAGCCCTCCTCCTCGACGGCCGTCACCCACTTCTCCGTACGCAATGCCGATAGCAGCACGCGCGTCTCTTCCGGGTGGCTCAGTCGTACGCGCCATACAGGATGAACATGCGCGTCGACGATGTCACGTGTACGCCCCTGAAGAATCAGACGCCCCCTGTCCATGATCCCCAGTCCGTCGCAGACGGTTTCCACGTCGTGAATGATGTGGCTGGACAAGATGACCGTGGACTCTCTTCGCAGGTCCTGAATCAGGTCCAGAGTCCGCCTTCTGCCTTCGGGGTCCAAGCCGGAGGTCGGTTCGTCGAGGATGAGGAGATCCGGTCCGACGACGAGTGCGGCGGCCAGGCTCAGCCGCTGCACCATGCCGCGGGAGAACCCGCCGACGCGGCGGTCGGCCGCCGCTTCCAGGCCGACCAGGGTGAGGAACTCCAGCGCCTGGCCGCGCGCGGCGGCCCGCGTGGCCGCCGCGGCGCCGGTCAGCTTCGCGGAGAGTACGACGACCTCTGCCGCTGTCAGCCAGGGTTCGAATTCCGGCACGTCAGGGCACATCGCGACGGTGGCGCTCGTCAGCCCGATGGAGCCGGCGTCAGGTGCGATGAGGCCGGCCAACATGGACAGCAGCGTCGTCTTGCCGGCTCCGTTCTTGCCGACCAGGCCGTAGACACTCCCCCGGTCGATCGACAGGTCGACGTCGAAAACACCGACACCGCCGAAGTCCCGGGACAGCCCAGTGGTGGTGAAGGTCGCCAGGGAGCCGGTCATCGGCTCTCTCGGCCGATCGCCAGATAAAGGATTCCCCCCATGGGAACAGATATCAGACACACCACGGCCCAGAGCCATTTCGGCAGATGTCGCGTGCTTTTCGATTTACCGAGATCGACCAGGCAATACACCAGGAAAGCCACCGCGAGAACAATGAGCGGTAACAGTGCGCCCCATAGATTTCCGTCCATGACCGTACGCCTCCCCGGGTGCTGCGACACCCACCGAACCGCTTCCCCACCAGCCCTGATCGAGACGGACGAAATTCTACCACCGTGGGTCAGCGGACGGAGGGCTCTCGGACCGGATCACTGACAGGTGATGTATCCGGCCAACGCGCCTGTCTGTTTCCTGCCACAGGCCGAGGCAGCCACTTGGGCCATGTGATCGGATGGCGACAGGAATGCAGAAATATGATGTCGAGAGCAACCATGGAACAGGCGAAGGTGAAAAGCCCGATGACCAGGGCTATGCCTGCATGGAAGACCACGGCACCCACTAGGAAGTACTTCCAATACGCCTGCGGCAGGATCAGGGCAAGCGCAAGGATAATTTCGCCCACCATCATGGACCAGGTGAAGATAGTCAGTGGCGTCCCGTGATGGATGAGGGGGTCGAACATCCAGGAAAGCCACGGCGGGGCACCGAATGTCTCATCCGTCATCCAGTAGTACATCGCGGTTCCGTCTGCCCACTCACGTACACCGAATTTCGCCGTACCGGCCTGAAAGTAGAGAACGGCTGCCTGGATCCTTATGACGCACACGGTCACAAGTGTGACCATGGCGCCCGTCCAGAGCGGCTGCGAAGATTCCGGGATCTTCTTCGGTGGATCCCAATGGGTACGCCGGCTGTCGCACAGGGCGATCGGCACGATGAGGAACGCAAGCACAGCCGCGACCTGATCACCTCCGTCAAGCGTCGTGGCAGAGGCTTGGAAACTGAAGGTGACATACCAGTGGGGTATGGCCGTCCAGCGGGGGAAGTATCCACTGGCCGCCGCCACGAGAACAAGAATGGACAGCCATCGGGCCAGGTCCAAAGAGGGCGACACGCAGTAGATCGAGGCTCCCGCGGCGCCCTCGCACTGCGGTGGCGGTCCTACGCCCGAGGCCGGAGCGAACAGCGTATCGGTCGAGTTGGCGACGAGAGTGAGGAGCGTACCGACGGCCAGCAGCGTGCGGGCGCAGCCATACACGTTGGTGATCGGCGAAGGTGATGTCAGCCGCGTCATGCGCGCGCCGAGGCCGGCCAGCGTGTCGCGCGTCAGCACCCGACCTCCAACCGGAGGAGCTGCATGGGCATCTGCTCGTCGACACCGTGCGCCGCCCACACCCATGGTTGCGGCGCTCTCCTGATGATGGCGACCGTGCCGCACAACTCCGGCCCGGGCGTGGGGTTGCGTACCTCGACAGCACTTCGCCCCGATGCACAGTCAGTGAGCACATCCTTCTCGCTGTCGGTCGCCCCGCCCAGCGCACAGTCCACCCACCTGGCTTTGCGCTGCAGTGCTTCCGTGTAGATCAGGCCCATCTCGATGCCGTCCGAGTTCCGTGAGCGCCGCACTCCGAAGAGGTTGACCGGGGATGCTTGGTGGTGCCTGTTCCCGGCTTGGCCCCATCCGCTGCCGTCGCGGTACTTCCAGGCGTACAGGTCCTTTTCGCGTGCGTCCCGGGTGAAGAACGCCCATCCTTCCGGGAGCACCGTCTGCACGTGCTTCCGTTGCTGCCCGGGAAGGCTCATCGCGCTCCCCGGAACGGCCGCGTCCACGACGTAGAGGCCGGTGACGGAGAACACGCCGACCACCAGGAGGACGAGAACACCCCTGACCTGTAATTGGGCCCGGCTCGGTGCTGATTCGCTCACCGGCATCCACGAGTTCCGGCTGTCCGACTCCATGGCTCCTCTCCCCATCGTGGAACACGACGGTCCTGCGGGGGCGCCGATGACGCCACCCCCACAGGACCAGGACCAAGTGGGTTCACCGGAGCTTGGTCACCATGTCGTGCACAAGCCCGTCGACCTTGAGTTCGGATGCGTTGTCCGGGGCGATGCTCTTCACCTTCACCCACTTCCACACCACGACGACTACCGCAGCCGCCACCGGAAGAGCCACTACGATGGCCTGGCCCCTTTGCTTCTCGTCCGCGGGCTCGCCGGTGCTCAGGTCCTTGGCGACGGCCTCGACCGTCTGGCCTGCCTTCAGCAGTTCCTGCTTCGTACGGACATGGGATCCGCTGGACACCGCGGCGGCGAGGTCACCGACGGTCCCCGGGGAGCGCCGCTCGATCTCGGCCATGACACGGTTCTCGGCCGCGCGCGTCTTATCGGTCTCCGTGGCAGCACTCCCGAAATACCGGGAGAGTTCCTTCGCCGCCGGACCGTGCCCGAAGAACACGCCCCGGAAGATGGTCTTCTGATCGAACTTGCTCGCGCTGCTCCGTACAGCCACACCATCAGAGCCCGAGTCGGCGTAGGCGATCCCAGCCGAAATTCCTCCGATAAGCATCGCTCCACTCACGGCGCCGGCAATGGATTTCTTTGAGAACCTTGAGGTATTCAACACGTGTGTTTTCTCCTCCCTATGGACGGATCACTGACCAGGCGAATCAATTTACTCGCGCGCCTCCACCGTCGACAGTGGCCGCAGGGACAGTGCCCGAAGGGACAGTGCCCGAGGGGGCAGCACCTCCTCGGGCACTGCATAGTTAATGTTGAATAGCGTTTAGGATTCTTTGCATCTTTTGCCCGATGTGCCCGTATTGCGAGGGAGGCGGCAAGGCCGGACCCGCCCGCCGCTTCGCGACGATCTCCAAAAAAGGGATGTGGCAGCCCTGACAGAACGGGAGCGGGAAGTGATTTCGCTCCTGGGCGGTGGTGCAAGTAATCGCAACATATCTGAAATACTCTGCATCACGGAACGTACAGTGAAAGCACACATAGCGCGGATCATCGAGAAGCTTTCCCTGAAGTCACGGTACGAGGCCGCCTTGATCGCCGTGCTCCACTCGGACCGCCTCTGCTTGTGCACGGCAAGCCATCCCTACCCCCACGCGTGAGCGTCCCCCTGGACGCGGACACCGTGTGGCCGGGCATCACCGCCGCCACTCCGTGGATCGGCTGCCTTCGCCCGGACCTCGCTCGCCTGCTTTCCCATCGGAACACCGGAAGCGGGATTCCCGGTCTTTCTTTCACCGGATCCTCCGGGGCCACTCCTCCTGCACGAACGCGCTCCGCGAGGAAACGCTGAGGCGCTGCTCCGTACCGCAGCTCGGCTTCCCCGGCGGCACACAACCCGGAGCAGGCAGGGCTCGCTGTAGTGGTGAGCAGAGTGTGCGGGTGCAGTCGCCTCACCGTACGCCGTGATGCGCAGCGAGGCATCGCTACGATCACCGTCATGGATTGGCTGGAGCGCGTCGCGGGGCTGCGGCAGTGGAGTCGGGACGGTGTGCGGGCGCCGCACAAACCGTTGTTGCTGCTGTACGCGCTGGGCCGTTTCCAGGCGGACGCCGAGGGCGAGTTGCCGTACACGGCGGTGGAGGCGGATCTGAAGCGGCTGCTGGCGGAGTACGGTCCCGCGCGCGCGACCACGCCCGCCTATCCCTTCCACCACCTGGTCAGTGACGGGGTGTGGGAGGTACGGACCGACCGCGGCGGCGGCAGCCCCGGCACCGGTGTACGGGAGCTGCGGGCCAGTGGGGCCGCCGGGCGGCTCGCCCCGGGCCTGCGGGTGGTGCTCGGGCGGGAACCGTCGCTGCTTGGCCGCATGGCCAGGGTCCTCCTCGACCTGCACTTCCCGCCCTCGCTGCACCAGGACCTGTGCGACGCGGTGGGCCTGGAACTGGAGTTGGCGGAAACGGAGGCGCTGGTGGCTCCCGGGAGGCGGCAGCGGGATCGGCGGCTGCGGGAGATCGTACTGACCGCCTACGCGTATCGGTGTGCCTTCTGCGGTTACGACGGCATGCTCGGCACCGTGCCCGTCGGGCTTGAGGCCGCGCACGTGCGCTGGTGGGCGTTCGACGGCCCGGACGACATCGACAACGGACTGTGTCTGTGCTCCCTGCACCACAAGCTCTTCGACAGGGGCGTCCTCGGCATAGGCGACGGCCACCGCATCCTGGTCTCCCAGCGCTTCGCGGGCCGCAGTCCCGCCGCCCGCGACCACGTCACAGCACTCGCCGGCCGCCCCCTCCTGGGCCCAGAGCCCGGCATCCGGCCCATCGCCGCGTCCCACCGCTCCTGGCACACCCGCCAAGTCTTCCGCCGATCATGACCAGGCTGGCGAACCAGGCTGCCCGAACCAGGCTGCCCACGGCCAAGGCTCTGCGGCAGGGTCGCCCCGCGTGCGCCCTACGACTCCTCCCGTCGGAGCGAGGCGGTGAGTGTGTCCAGTTCGGTGAGGCGTGCCGCGGCGTCGAGGCGGGACGCGGCCGCGACGAGCAGCAGTTCGGTCACGGCGATCTGGTGGGTCAGGGGGGCGATCGGTCCGGCCGCCTCACGGGGCAGGGGGATCAGGGTCTGGGCGTGCTCGGCCAGGGGTGACTTCCAGGCGTCCGTGACGAGCAGCAGCCGTGCACCGCGTTCGCGTGCGGCCCGGACGAAGGCGGCTGTCCGGGCCGAGTACCGGCGGAAGTCGTAGGCGACCACGAGGTCCTGGGACGTCATGTCGAGCAGCGATCCGGCTCGTTCGTGCGCGGGCCCCGGGACGAGTCGGGCCCCTGGCCGCAGCGCGCCCAACTGCCGGACCAGGTAGTCGGCGGCGAGTTCGCTCAGCGGGCCGCCCAGCGCCCATATCGTTCGGGCGGTCGCGAGGGTGTCGGCTGCCGAGTCCAGCAGGGGTGGGTTCACGGCTGCCAGTGCGCTGGACAGGCCGTCCTGCAACTCGCGTGCGGCACTGCCTGGATCGGAGGCTCGGTCCGCGAACTCGCGCAGCCGTGACCGGTCCTGCGCGCCGGTCCGTACGAGGGTCTGGAACTCGGTGAAGGAGCCGAAGCCGAGCCGGTCGACCAGCCGGGACGCGGTCGGCGGGCTCACCCCGGCCCGGTCCGCGAGCGTGCGCAGCGAGTTCAGCGCCGCGAAGGGATAGTCGTCCAGGATGATCCGGGCGACCGCGCGCTCGCCCGGGGGGAGCTTGGGGTAGGCGGCTTCGAGTCGGGACACCACGGGATCCATAGCACCGAATGTTACATGAAGAGGGGCTTGACTGTGTAGGTGAAACAGATGTTACGTTCCCGGTCATGGAAACCTGGCAAGGGTTGATCGACAGTGAGTACCGGCGCTGGCTGCCGGTCACCGACCGCACCCCGACCGTCTCCCTCCACGAGGGCAACACCCCACTGCTGCGTTCCCGCCATCTGTCGGACGTCACCGGCTGCGACGTCCGGCTCAAGGTCGAGGGAGCCAATCCCACGGGCTCCTTCAAGGACCGCGGGATGACGGTGGCGATCAGCAAGGCCGCGGAGGAGGGCACCGAACTCGTCGTCTGCGCCTCCACCGGGAACACCAGCGCCTCGGCTGCCGCCTACGCGGCGCGGGCGGGCATCGCCTCGGCCGTCCTGATCCCCGCAGGCCGCGTCGCGCGGGGCAAGCTGGGCCAGGCGGTCCGCTACGGCGCACGGATCGTCGAAGTGGCAGGCACCTTCGACGACTGCCTGCGCATCGCCCGCGACCTGGCCGGCCACCACCCGGTCGCACTCGTCAACAGTGTGGGCAACGAGCTGCGCCTGTCCGGTCAGCAGACCGTCGCCTACGAGACCGTGGACGCGCTCGGCGCCGCCCCCGACATCCACTGCCTGCCGGTCGGCAACGGCGGCAACATCACCGCGACCTGGCGCGGGTACCGGACTTTCCGCGCCGCGGGACGCATCGGCGGGCTGCCGCGGATGTGGGGGTTCCAGGCAGCAGGAGCGGCCCCGCTGGTGCACGGGGCGCCCATCGCCGAGCCGCAGACCGCGGCGGGCGCGATCCGCGTCGGCAACCCCGCGACCTGGCAGGGCGCCGTAGAGGCCCGCGACGAGTCCGAGGGCCTGATCGGCGCCGTCACCGACGAGCAGATCTTCGACGCCTACCGGCTGCTGGCCCGCCATGACGGCGTGTTCGTGGAACCGGCGTCGGCGGCCGGGGTCGCCGGGCTCCTCGACCGGCACTCCCACGGCCTGCTCACTCCGGGCCAGACCGTCGTCGTCACCCTCACCGGCAACGGACTCAAGGACCAGGACGCCTCCCTGCGTGACGGCTACACCCCCGTCGAGACCAGCTCGTCCGCCTCCGAAGTCGCCCGCGCTCTCTTCCCCGCGGCCCTGGTGGACGGCTGACGGAGCGTCGGCCGCGGGGCCGGTTCGACGTCGCCCCGCAGCCGACGCCCTGCCCTCTGCGGGAGCCCAGTTCCGTCACCTGCGGCGACGTTCCTGTTCTGGCAGCGGGTTCCAGTCCTGACGGCGGGTTTCCTGTCCTGACGGCGGGTTCGGTGTCCTGACGGTGGGTGCTGAAAACTCGGGCCCCGGGGTGTCACCGTGAACGCCGTCGCCCCCGGAGCCACCAGGACGGCGGCCAACGAAGCCGTCTTCGACGTACCGGGCCTCACCGAACAGATCGCCGCGATGACGGCACTCGACCGACTGGGCGGACCCGACGATGTCGCCGACGTGGCCGCCTTCCTCGCGTCCGACGCCGCTCGCTGGATCACCGGCCAGGTCATCGATGCGAGCGGTGGCCTTTTCCTCGGTCCACGCCTTTGACCGGACCGGTACTCGGTGACGGCGCTGGAGTGCCGGTACCGCTTGGAGACCGGGGGGTCGTCGCGCACCCCGCGGGCCTAACTGACCCTGCGATACGCGGCCCGCGCGTTCACCACCCGGGCCACCGCCGTCCCCGCCACCGTCGCCGCGAGCAGGCACGCGAGCCACGCGGTGTCGCGGTGGCCCGCCCAGTCGAGTCGGCCGGCGGGTGGGATGCCGAAGGTGTTGAGGAACAGCCAGCACAGGACGGCGGTGCCGGGGCGGCGGTGAAGCGGGCGCAGAGGCCGAGGAGGGCCGCGAGGAGGGACAGGGCGATGAGGGCCGCCGTGGGTTCCCCGTGGCCGCCGAGGTGGTTGGAGAGGGAGACCAGGAACAGGGCGCCGACGAACGCCGCCGACCAGACGAAGGGGGTGGCGACGGGCTGTGGAACGGCCCTCGCGCCCGTACTGAGCCGCACCCACTCAATCATGCTCACGGTCCTTTCTCCCGTCTCCGCCTGCCGCTCCCTCCCGCGTGACCGGCAGGCGTTCGCGCGGGTCACGGAGGCGGATGGATTCTTCCACCGGACGGCCGCCAGGTGGGCCCTCCGGCCGGCGCCCGGCCGCCGCCACGGACCCCGGCGGTGTCCCGCGGCCGGTGACGAGGGGTGTGACGCGGCGGGCGAGCGGCTCGGTGAAGCGGGCGGTGAGCGGGCCGAGTACGACGAGGATCAGGACGTACGCGGTGGCCAGCGGGCCGATACGGGGTTCCACGCCGACCGCGAGGCCCGCGATGACGATGGAGAACTCGCCCCGGGCGACGAGCGTGCCGCCCGCGCGCCAGCGGCCCGCCCGGCCCACTCCTGCCCGGCGGGCCGCGTACCAGCCGGTGGCGATCTTCGTCAGGGTCGTGACGACGGCCAGGGCGAGGGCGGGCAGCAGCACCGGCGGAATGTCCGCGGGGTCGGTGGACAGGCCGAAGAAGACGAAGAAGACGGCGGCGAACAGGTCCCGCAGCGGGGTGAGGAGGGTGCTCGCGCCCTCGGCCACCTCACCGGAGAGCGCGATGCCGACGAGGAACGCCCCCACGGCCGCCGACACCTGGAGCTCCTGGGCGATGCCCGCGACGAGCAGCGTCAGGCCGAGGACCACAAGGAGCAGCATCTCGGCGTTGTCGGAGGACACCGCGCGGCTGATGAGGCGGCCGTGGCGCAGGGCCAGGTAGAGGACGGCACCGACGGTGCCCAGGGAGATCAGCAGGGTGAGGGCACCGCCCGCGAGGCTCACGCCCGCGAGCAGCGCCGTGAGTATCGGCAGGTAGAGGGCCATGGCCAGGTCCTCGATCACCAGGACGCCGAGGACGACCGGGGTTTCGCGGTTGCCGAGGCGGCCCAGGTCCCCCAGGACCTTCGCGATCACGCCGGACGAGGAGATCCAGGTGACTCCGGCCAGGGCCACGGCCGCGACGGGACCCCAGCCGAGGACGAGGGCAGCGGCGGCGCCCGGCACCGCGTTCAGGACGAAGTCGACCGCCCCTGAGGGGTATTGCGTCCTGAGGTTGTCGACGAGTTCGGAGGCGCTGTACTCGAGGCCGAGCAGCAGCAGAAGCAGGATGACGCCTATCTCCGCGCCGGTGGCGGTGAACTCCTCGCTGGCCCGCAACGGCAGGATGCCGCCGTGGCCGAAGGCGAGCCCGGCGAGCAGGTACAGGGGTATCGGCGAGAAGCCCATCCGTCCCGCGAGGCGCCCGAGGACGCCAAGACCGAGGATGATCGACCCGAGCTCGATCAGCATGGCAGTGGTGTCGTGCACGGGTTCTCTATCCTCCGGTGATGAGTTCGGCGACGGCGTCCACGCCTTCCCTGGTGCCGACGACGACGAGGGTGTCGCCGATGGCGAACCGGAAGTCGGGGGTCGGCGAGGGGACCGCGGCGGTGCGGCGCAGCACGGCGACGACGGACGCCCCGGTGCGGGTGCGGGCCTGGGTGGCGCCCAGCGTGCGGCCCGCGTACGGGGACCGTTTGGTGACCGGGACGTGCTCGGTGACCAGGTCGATCTCCAGGTGTTGGTGGAGGTGCGCGACCGGGTCGGGCGTGAGCAGCTTGGCGAGGGCGGTGGCCTCGTGCGGTGCGAGCGGAGCTGCCTCCTTGCAGTTGTCGTCGTCCTCGGGGTCGTGGAAGGCGAGCACGCGCCGGCCGTCCTGGCGGACGACGACCGACAGGTGCGGGCCTGCTTCCGTCCGCAGGTCGTAGCGCGTGCCGACCCCGGGCAGGGCGGTCTTGCTGACGTGAGCCGGGTGCTCCATGGCGTGCTCCAGAGAGAAGCCTGTGTGGCGTACGGGTGACAGGCAACGTCTACCCGGGCGGGTACGACCGCGTTCCGCTCCTGCCGGGGGTGGGGCAACGGGCGTCGGGCAACCGGCATCGGATGCCGGGTGCCGTGAGTCCCTTGCGCCCGGAACCCGGACGCGTCAGCGGCGCCGCTCGCCGAAGCAGCGTTCGCGGCCGCCGGGTTCAGGAACGCCGTCGCGGGCGGCGTTGTCGGCACGCGCCGCTCGGGGAGTCCGCACCTCGGGACGGCGGACCGCGCGGGTGGGCGCGGGCGCGACGTCCAGGACGGAGAGATGTGCCCCCATGGCCGCGCCCCCTCTACCCGCCGGTACGGATGTACGTCCGTACGCCTCGTACGCTCGCAAAATGAGCGCACGTCCGCTCAATGGAGCGTAATGACTCAGTAAAGGATACCAGCGACCGCCTTGAGGCCCTGTGGGATCCTGCTCAGGTGACATCGCTCGAGGACCTCGTTCGGCTGCGCCGGGCCCGTGACCGCATGGACCGCGACTACGCGCAGCCCCTCGACGTGCCGGCCCTCGCGCGCGACGCCCTGATGTCGTCGGGACACTTCTCCCGCAGCTTCCGCGCCGCCTTCGGGGAGACGCCGTACAGCTATCTGATGACGCGGCGGATCGAGCGGGCCAAGGCGCTGCTGCGCCGGGGAGACCTGTCGGTCACGGAGGTCTGCTTCGCGGTCGGCTGTACGTCACTGGGGTCGTTCAGCTCGCGGTTCACCGAGCTGGTCGGCGAGAGCCCGAGCGCGTACCGGTCCCGGGACCACGGCGACGGCGCCGGTGTCCCGGCCTGTGTCGCCAAGATCTACACGCGTCCGGTCAGGACGACTCCGGTCAGGACGACTCCGGCCGGGACGACTCCGCTCGGGGGCGAAGAGACGACTTCGGTCAGGATCGGAGAAGCGCGTCCCGGGTGGCCGCCCGTAGCGTGAGGCACATGGACATCAAGCTTTCGCAGTGCTTCATCGCCGTCGACGACCACGACAAGGCGCTCGGCTTCTACCGTGACGTACTCGGTCTGGAGGTGCGCAACGACGTGGGGTTCGAGGGCATGCGGTGGGTGACCGTAGGCTCCCCGGCGCAGCCCGACGTGAACATCGTCCTCGAACCGCCGCTCGCGGACCCGAACGCGTCCGCCGCCGACAAGCAGGCCATGGCGGAGCTCCTCGCCAAGGGCCTGCTGCGCGGGGTCATCTTCCACACCGACGACTGCGACTCCACCTTCGAGCGCATCCGTGCCGCGGGCGGCGAGATTCTCCAGGAACCGGTCGACCAGCCGTACGGCGTCCGCGACTGCGCCTTCCGCGACCCCTCCGGCAACATGCTGCGCTTCACCCAGCCGCGCAAGCAGTGAGGCAGTGACTCGGGAGGGAGCGACTCGGGAGGCAGTGATTCCGGACGTTCACCATCGGTAGCACGCCGACCCGTTTGCCGTGCCGGACGAGGGGCAGGCGATCATCGTGCTTCGGACAGGAGGCGCGTTCGCGGGACGGTTCTCACCGCTCGCGCACCGCCCCCTGCCGGGCTGTGCGCACGGCCGTGCCGCGACACCCCATACGTCGACACGGCCGAGGAGCGATTCATGCCCACCACGAAGCCCGCAGGCACAGCCACGAAGCCCACCGGCACCGCCGCCTTCGAGAGCTACGCGGTGCCCACCATCACCGGTGAACTGCGCCGCCACTTCCGCGACCACACCTGGGACGTACGGGTCCCCCGCCGCGTCCAGGACCTGCGCAACCGCATCCGCTACGCACGCCGCGAACTCACCCAGACCCCCGGCAGCCCCGAACCCACCGTCACCCAGCTCGCCGAGCACACCGAACTCGCCCCCCAGGAGGTCCGCGACGGCCTCGAAGCCCTGGACGCCTACCGGTCCCTGTCCCTGGACGCCGAGATGACCGCCGCCGGGGACGACGGCTACAGCCTCGCCGACACCCTCGGCGACTCCGACCCCGGATTCGACCTGGTCGTCGACCGCCAGGGGGCGAGGGACGGCCTGAGTCGGCTGCCTGAGCGCGAGCAGACCATTCTCTACCTGCGGTTCTTCCGCGACATGACGCAGAGCAGCATCGCCGAGGAGCTCGGCCTCTCACAGATGCACGTCTCGCGTCTCATCACCAAGTCGTGCCGCAAGGTGCGCGCCGAGGTCCTGGGCATCGCCTCCTGACCGGGCGAAGGAGGCGGGGCCGGAGCGACCGGGCCGGGCCGTCGACTGCCTGCCTGGGAAGTCGAGGGCCCCGCCCGTCGCCCTTCGGGCCGGTCAGGGCAGCGGAGTGCCACCCGTCGCGTTCAGGATCTCGGCGGTGATGAACCCGGCCTGGGACGAGGCGAGGAAGACGTACGCGGGTGCCATCTCGGCGGGCTGAGCGGGCCGCCCCAGCGGCGCCTGCTTGCCGAATTCCGCGGTGTCGGGGAGCGTCGCGGGGATCAGGGGCGTCCAGACCGGGCCGGGCGCCACGGCGTTCACCCGGATCCCGTCCTCGGCCAGCATCTGGGCGAGGCCCTGCGTGAAGGTGACGATGGCGCCCTTGGTCATCGCGTAGTCGAGCAGGTGCGGGCTCGGCTTGTAGGCCTGCACGGACGTGGTGTTGATGATGGAGCCGCCCGCGGGAATGTGCGGTACGGCGCTGCGGCAGAGCCAGAACATCGCGTACAGGTTGGTGCGGACGACGCGGTCGAACTGCTCGGTGGTGATGGCGCCGATCCCGTCCGGCTGCGACATCTGGTACGCGGCGTTGTTGACCAGGACGTCGATGCGCCCGAACTCGGCGACGGCACGCTCCACCACCGCACGGCACTGCTCCTCCTCGCGCAGGTCGCAGGGCATCGCCACGGCGGTGCGGCCCGCCTCCTCGACCAGGCGGACCGTCTCGCGCGCCTCCTCCGCCTCCTCGGGCAGGTGGGTGAACAGCACATCGGCACCCTCGCGGGCGTAGGCGAGGGCCACGGCACGGCCGATGCCGGAGTCGCCGCCGGTCAGGACCGTCGCACGGTCCCGCAGGAGGCCGCTGCCCCGGTAGGAGTCCTCGCCGTGGTCCGGCGGCGGGTCCATGGGTCCCGTCCAGCCCGGGTGTTCCTGTTCCTGCTGCGGGAAGTCGGGGCGGGGGTGGGCGGTCGTCGGGTCGTCGGGGCGTCCGGCGTCTTTCATCGCTCCGGTTCTCCTCGGTCGGATCGGAGGGGCAATAGGGCGGAATCTTCCTGTCTGTCCGCTCCGCGTCGAGTGCCCAGACGATCGCGTCCCACACCCCCGTCCCCTTGACGCCGTCACGCACCCCCGGGTCGCTGCGCCTCACGCGCCTCATCCGCTTCCGCGACCCGCGCGCCTCACCCGCTTCCGCGACCCGCGCGCCTCACGCGCTCCCGCGCCTCCCGCGGCACACGAGCCTCGACCGTGCCCGGGGGGGGCGGTCAGCACCCGAGCTATACACCCTGTGTATAGTGCACCCATGCTCGCCATACACAAGATGCGGAAGCCCATGACGAGGTTGCACCGCCGTACGACCTTTCTCGGGCTCTCCGCACTCGCCGCGACCGTGGCCCTGACCGGCTGCACCAAGCTGGAGACGGTCTCCCCCAGCACCGTCCGCAAGGACGCGGCGAACGCGAGCACCGCCGAGCAGGGCAAGTTCGGCACGGTGGACTGCCGCAAGGCCAAGTGCATCGCGCTGACCTTCGACGCGGGCCCGAGCGAGAACACGCCCCGCCTGCTGAAGATCCTCAAGCAGAAGGCCGTACCTGCGACGTTCTTCACGCTCGGCAAGAACCACATCGTGAAGTACCCCGAGCTGGTCAAGCAGATGGACGCGGAGGGGCACGAGGTCGCGAGCCACACCTGGTCGCACAAGATCCTCACCAAGATCGAGCCGGCGGAGGCACGTGCCGAGCTGGAGCGCCCCAACAAGGCGATCGAGAAGCTCATAGGCAAGAAGCCGACGCTGATGCGCCCGCCGCAGGGCCGCACCAACGACACCGTGAACAAGATCTCGCGCGAGCTCGGGCTGTCCGAGATCCTGTGGACGGTCACGGCGAAGGACTACACGACGAACGACCCGGCGCTGATACAGAAGCGGGTCCTCGAACAGTCGAGCCGGGACGGCATCATCCTGCTGCACGACATCTACAAGGGCACGGTCCCCGCGGTGCCGGGCATCATCGACGAGCTGAAGAAGCGCGGGTACGTCTTCGTGACCGTGCCGCAACTGCTCGCCCCCGGCAAGGCCGAGGCGGGCAAGGTCTACCGCTAGGGCCTGTCTGCTAGGGCCTGTCTGCCCCAGGCCGCACATGGCGGCGGCGGGCAGGTGCCCCTCCGCTCACCACGTCACGTACAGCGCCTCCGGTGAGCGGTGGATCAGTGTCGGCCGCATCCGCACCGCCGCTCCGTCCCCGGCGAGCCGCAGTCCCGGGAAGCGCCGTGTGAACAGCTCCAGGGTCAGGCGCAGTTGCTCGCGGGCGAGCAGGGCGCCGGGGCAGGCGTGCGCGCCGAGGCCGAAGGCGATGTGCCGGGCGACCGGGGTGCGGGTGATGTCGAAGACGTCGGGGCGCGCGTACCGGCCCTCGTCCCGGCCCGCCGCGCCGAAGCCGACGAGCACCTCGGCGCCCGCGGGCAGTTCGGTGCCCGCGAGGGTGACGGCCCGGGTGGTGACCCGGCGGAAACCCTGCAACGCGGTGTCGAAGCGGGCCGCCTCCTCGATGGCCGCCGGGATCCGCTCGGGCTCCTCGCACAGCAGCTTCCACTGCGCGGGGTGGCGCAGCAGGTGCAGCAGGGTCGTACCGATCAGGGCCGTGGTGGTGAGGTGCCCGGCGAGCAGGAAGTTCTGCAGGTGCGACACGAGTTCGCCACGCTGGCCGACGGTGAGTTCGGGCCCCGCGTCCGCGTGGCGCGGGCGGTCGCCCGCGGGGTCGGCCTCCTCGGGCTCGCCGTCGTCGGGCGCGAGCGAGGTGACCATCTCGCTGCACAGGTCGTCGCGCGGGGCGGCATGGCGGTCGCGTACGTAGCCTTCCAGGAGGCGCTGGAGGGCGACCATGTCGCGGGCGGCCGCGACCTGCTCGTCCTCGGGGAGCGGCCGGAACAGCAGTTGCTCGATGCTGTGGCCGCCGCGCACGACGAGCGGCACGTCCGCCGGGTCGAAGCCCAGGATGTGCCCGATCACCTGGCCCGGCAGGCGCATCGCGTACGCGTCCATCACGTCCACGTGCCGGTCGCGCCCCGGTCCCGCGAAGGCGTCGGCCAGCGCGGCGGCCCGTTCTGCGGCGTACGGAAGGACCGCGGCGACGCGGGCCGGGGTGAGGCCGCGGACGATGGGAGTGCGCAGGCGCTGGTGCGCCGGGCCGTCCGCGGTGATGACGACGCGGCGGCGGGCACCGGTGCCGAGGCCGAGGACGGCCCGGGCGGCGGCCGAGGGGGCGGCGTCCGCGCGCACGGCGTTCGCCGACGAGAAGACGCTGGGCCGGCGCAGGACCTCTCGGACATCGGCGTCCCTGGCGACCAGCCAGGCGCCGAACTCCGGTACGTAGGTGAGCCCTTCGGCACGCCGGGCGCGGGCGTACAGCGGATACGGGTCGCGCATCAACTCGTCGAGCCTGGCGTGCTGTTGCCGGTCCACCCTCCTCATGGTGCCCGACCCCCGCCCCGTGGCGAAAGGGCATGAGCGGGCCCCACCGGGGCGTCCGTGCCTCAGGCGCCCCGTCCGGCGCGCGCGTCAAGTGCCGGTGCGACGACGGTGAACGCCCGGTCGGTCAGCGCCGCGGGATCCTCGGCGCCGTCGCTGGCGCTCCACCGGTGCAGCACGGTGTCGAAGGCGTTCAGGGCCATGCCGGCGGCGAGGCGCGGATAGAGCTCCGCCTCGGCGTCGAGGCCGAGGCGGCGCGCCAGCTCTTCCGCCAGGTCGTCGCGCCACTCGGCCTGGCGCTCCAGGAAGCGGGCGTGCAGCGCGGGCGTGCGCAGGATGAGCCGGACGACGCGCAGCGCGCGCTCGCCGTGGTCGGCGCACTGCCCGAGGGGCACCCAGACCGCGTGCCGCAACGCCTCCGAAGGGCGCTCGGTCGCGGGGCGCGCCGCCAGCTCCGCACGGATGTCCGTGCCCATGCCCGCGAGGAACTGGACGACCACGTCCTCCTTGGACGCGAAGTACCGGAAGAACGTCCGCTTGGAGACGCCCGCCGCGGTCACGATCTCGTCGACCGTGACGGCGTCGAACCCCTTCAGGGCGAGCGCCTGCAGCGCGGCCTCGGTCAACTCGTCCGCGACGAGCTGCCGTTTGCGCTCGGCGAGGCTGATTTCACGACGGGAACTCACCCCATCATGCTACACGCCATGCCTCGCATGGCACTCACTGCCACATTGACACTCGATGCCGCCAAGGGCAGAGTGTGCCGCATGACGCGACAGCAGCAGAACTGGAACACCGGCCACATACCGGACCAGACCGGCCGGGTGTGCGTCGTCACCGGAGCCAACAGCGGCCTCGGCCTGGCGACCACCCGGGCACTCGCCCACCGGGGCGCGCACGTGGTCCTAGCGGTGCGCGACGAGGCGAAGGGGCGGTCCGCGGTCGCCTCGCTCACCGCGGAGCGGCCGCGGGCACGCCCCGACGACCGCCTCGACGACCGCCTTGAGGTGCGCCGCCTCGACCTGGCCGACCTGGACTCGGTCCGCGCGTTCGCCGCCGGGGTGCGCGCCGACCACTCCCGACTCGACGTCCTCGTCAACAACGCGGGCGTGATGGCTCCCCCGCGGACGCTCAGCCCCCAGGGCCACGAGCTCCAGTTCGCGGCCAACCACTTGGGCCACTTCGCGCTGACGGGCCTGCTGCTCGGTCTGCTGCCGGACGGCGCCGACTCCCGCGTGGTCACCGTGACGTCGGTCAACCACCGGCAGGCCCGTCTGTCCTTCGACGACCTCTCAGGCGGGCGCACGTACAGGCCGATGGCGTTCTACAACCAGTCCAAGCTGGCCAACGCCGTCTTCGGCCACGAACTGCACCGCCGTCTGGCAGCCGCGGGCAGCGGGATACGCAGCGTCCTGGCCCACCCCGGCTACACGGCGACCCGCCTCCAGACGAGCTCCCCCACGGGCCTGCCCAAACTCCTCTTCGGCAGGCTCCTCAAGCCCCTGGCCCAGCGGCCCGCGCAGGGCGCGCTCCCCCAGTTGTACGCGGCGACGGCTCCGGAGGCGACAGGCGGTGACCTCTTCGGCCCCGACGGCACGGCAGAACTCCGCGGCGCTCCCGAGCGGGTGGCCTTGGCACCCCGGGCGACGGATCCGGAAACCGCCCGCCGCCTGTGGGAACTCTCGGAGGAACTGACGGACGTACGCTACGAGTTGCCGACCGGCGCCCAGGAACGAACGCGAGGCGGTCTCAGCCCGTCCGGCGCTTGAGGGCGTGCGCGGGGCGCGATGCGGATTCCAGCCCTTCCGGCGCTTGAGGACGCGCGTGCAGCGCGACCACCGGCCCACCCTCGTGGTGAATGGGCGTGTGCCCCCCGGCGAGGGAGCCCCCCTGCCCGCCCCGCCGGACGGCGACGATCTCCGCCGCGATGGACAGCGCGGTCTCCGCCGGCGTCCGCGCCCCCAGATCGAGGCCGATGGGCGACCGCAGCCGCGACAACTCAAGGTCGGTGACGCCGACTTCGCGCAGACGGCGGTTGCGTTCCAGGTGCGTGCGCCGGGACCCCATCGCGCCCACGTACGCCACGGGCAGCCGCAGTGCGAGCCGCAGCAGGGGCACGTCGAACTTGGCGTCGTGGGTGAGCACGCACAGAACGGTGCGGCCGTCGACCCCGGTGCGCTCCAGATACTCGTGCGGCCACGCCACGACGATCTCGTCGGCGTCGGGGAAGCGGGCGGGCGTGGCGAAGACGGGCCGGGCGTCGCACACCGTCACGTGGTAGCCGAGGAACTTGCCGACCCGTACGAGCGCCGACGCGAAGTCGATGGCCCCGAAGACGATCATGCGGGGCGGCGGCACGGAGGACTCGACGAGGACGGTCAGGGGCTGCCCGCAGCGCGACCCCTCCGCACCGATCACGACGGTCCCGGTGCGCCCCGCGTCCAGCAGGGCCCGGGCCTCGGCGGCCACGGTCCTGTCGAGACCGGGGTGGCCGCCGAGCCCGCCCTCGTACCCGGTCGTGGCCGCGTACGGGACCTCCTCGTCGTACGCGGGGCCGTCACCGTGCGCGACCCCCTGCAGCCCGGCGCCGCCGTCCGCACGGACAAGGAGCACTCGCCCCATCAGCTCGGCCGGGCCCTCGGTGACCCGCGCCACCGCCGCCGCATCGCCACGGGCGGCGGCGGCGAGCGCGGAACCGAACACCGGCCGCGCGGGACCGTCCGCGCGGACCGGTGTGACCAGGATGTCGATGACGCCGCCGCAGGTCAGGCCCACGGCGAAGGCGTCTTCGTCGCTGTAGCCGAAGCGTTCGACGACGGTCTCGCCGTCGTCGAGCGCCTGTCGGCACAGCTCGTACACCGCGCCCTCCACGCAGCCTCCCGAGACCGACCCGATGGCCGTGCCCTCGCTGTCCACGGCGAGGGCGGCGCCGGGCTGCCGGGGCGCGCTGCCGCCGACCGCCACCACGGTGGCGACGGCGAACGCGCGTCCCTGCTCGACCCACCGGTTCAGCTCTTCGGCGATGTCCAGCATGTCGGTCTCCTCAGGGAGTCTGCGGAGCCTCCCCGAGAGGCTCCGCGGATACGGGGCGGACGGTGGCGCCTCAGTGGACGCCCATCCAGCTTTCGATGGGGCTCAGGGCGAAGTACACGAGGAAGATCAGCGTCAGGCCCCACATGAAGGCCCCGATCTCCCGTGCCCTGCCCTGGGCGATCTTGATGGCGACCCAGGCGATGACGCCCGCCGCGACACCGGTGGTGATGGTGTAGGTGAAGGGCATCAGGACCACGGTCAGGAAGACCGGGATCGCCGTGCCGCGGTCGGCCCAGTCGACGTGTCGTGCGTTCATCATCATCATCGCTCCGATGACGACGAGCGCGGCGGACGCGACCTCCTGCGGGACGATCGCGGTGACGGGTGTGAAGAACAGGCAGGCCGCGAAGAACAGGCCGGTGACGACGGAGGACAGGCCCGTGCGGGCACCCTCGCCGACGCCGGTCGCGGACTCCACGAAGACGGTCTGCCCGGAGCCGCCCGCGACGCCGCCGATGGCGCCGCCCGCCCCGTCGATGAACAGGGCCTTGGACAGGCCGGGCATACGGCCCTTGTCGTCGGCCAGGTTGGCCTCGGTGCCGACGCCGATGATCGTCGCCATGGCGTCGAAGAAGCCCGCGAGGACGAGAGTGAAGACGATCATGCCGACCGTCATCGCGCCGACCTCGCCCCAGCCGCCGAACTCGACGTCTCCGAAGAGCGAGAAGTCGGGCGAGGAGACCGCGCCGCCGTGCAGCTCGGGTGCTCCGTTGGCCCACTGCTTGGGGTCGATGACGTCCATCGCGTTCAGGGCGACGGCGACGACGGTGCCGGTGATGATGCCGATCAGGATGGCGCCGGGGGTGTTGCGGGCCTGCAGCATGAAGATCAGGAGCAGGGTCCCCGCGAAGAGCAGGACGGGCCAGCCCTGGAGCTCGCCGCCGGGGCCGAGGGTCAGCGGGGTCGCCTTGCCCTGGTGGACGAAGCCGCCCTTGACCAGGCCGATGATGGCGATGAACAGGCCGATGCCCATGGTGATGCCGTGCTTGAGCGCGAGCGGGATCGCGTTCATGATCATCTCGCGCAGCCCGGTCACGACAAGGAGCATGATCACGACGCCGTACATCACGCACATGCCCATGGCCTGCGGCCAGGTCATCTCGGGCGCGACCTGCGAGGAGATCACTCCGGACACCGAGAGTCCGGCGGCCAGGGCCAGCGGCACCTTGCCGACGAAGCCCATGAGCAGGGTGGTGACGGCGGCGGCGAACGCCGTGGCGGTGATGAGGGCCTTCTGCCCCATGGTGTCGCCCGCCGCGTCCTTGCCGGACAGGATCAGCGGGTTGAGCAGGACGATGTACGCCATCGCCATGAAGGTGGTGATGCCGCCGCGCACCTCACGCGCGACCGTCGATCCTCTGCGGGATATGTGGAAGTACCGGTCGAGCCAGGACCGTCCGGCCGGGACGCGTGAGCCGGAGCCCGCGTCCTCGGCGGTGGTCTTTGGCTCCAGTGACTGCTGGGTCATGGTGCCTACTCCCAAGGTTCACAGGGGCACCCGCAGAGCTGCGGGATTTGGGATGGTGCGCACGACCCGGGGGACGGCCCGAGACGAACGAAACGTGGTACTGGACTTGAGCCGGACCGAGGTGACCGCCGGCTCTCCGTTGCCCGGTGCCAGGGTGGCCGTCGCTGTGCCCACCCTTCCCCGAGCTCTCGGCTCCGCTCGAGCAGGGGAGACCCCACTCGCCATGCGGGACGCCTGCCCACAGCGACGGTGGCGAGCTACGCCGTGCCCGTGAGGTGTTCGGGGCGGACCGGTGTCCGGTTGAGCTCAAGACCCGTCGCGTTCCTGATCGCCGCGAGGACGGCCGGGGTGGACGACAGGGTCGGGGCCTCGCCGATGCCGCGCAGCCCGTACGGCGCGTGCTCGTCGGCGAGTTCGAGCACGTCGACGGGGATGGTCGGCGTGTCGAGGATGGTGGGGATCAGATAGTCCGTGAAGGAGGGGTTCTTCACCTTCGCGGTCTTCGGGTCGACGATGATCTCCTCCATGACCGCGACGCCCAGGCCCTGGGTGGTGCCACCCTGGATCTGGCCGAGCACGGACAGCGGGTTGAGCGCCTTGCCGACGTCCTGCGCGCAGGCCAGCTCGATGACCTTGACCAGGCCGAGCTCGGTGTCGACCTCGACGACGGCGCGGTGCGCGGCGAAGGAGTACTGGACATGGCCGTTGCCCTGTCCGGTGCGCAGGTCGAAGGGCTCAGTGGGGCGGTGCCGCCACTCGGCCTCGACCTCGACGCTCTCGTCCTCCAGGACGTCCACGAGGTCACCGAGTACCTCGCCGCCGTCGGTGACGACCTTGCCGCCCTCCAGGCGGAGTTCGGCGGTGGCCCACGCGGGGTGGTACGTACCGAACTTGCGGCGGCCGAGTTCGAGGACCTTCTCGCGCACCAGCTCGCAGGAGTTCTTGACGGCGCCACCGGTGACGTATGTCTGCCGCGACGCGGACGACGAACCGGCGCTGCCCACCTGGGTGTCGGCGGGGTGGATCGTCACCTGGGTGACGCCGAGCTCGGTCCGGGCGATCTGCGCGTGGACGGTGACGCCGCCCTGGCCGACCTCCGCCATCGCGGTGTGCACGGTCGCCACGGGCTCGCCGTTGATGACCTCCATGCGCACCTTGGCGGTGGAGTAGTCGTCGAAGCCCTCGGAGAAGCCGACGTTCTTGATGCCGACCGCGTAGCCCACACCGCGTACGACGCCCTCGCCGTGCGTGGTGTTGGACAGGCCGCCGGGAAGCTGGCGGACGTCCGCGCCCTCGGAGCTCTCCCACTGGCGCTCGGGCGGCAGCGGGCGGGACTTGACGCGGCGCAGGATCTCGGCGACCGGCGCCGGTGAGTCCACGACCTGCCCGGTCGGCAGGAGCGTGCCCTGCTCCATGGCGTTGAGCTGTCGCAGCTCGACCGGGTCCATGCCGAGCTTCGCGGCCAGCTTGTCCATCTGGGCCTCGTAGGCGAAGCAGGCCTGAACGGCGCCGAAGCCGCGCATGGCGCCGCAGGGCGGGTTGTTGGTGTAGAGGGCGATGGCCTCGATGTCGACGTCGTCGATCACGTACGGGCCGACGCTCAGCGAGGAAGCGTTGCCGACGACCGCGGGGGACGCCGACGCGTAGGCGCCGCCGTCCAGGACGATGCGGCACCTCATGTGCGTCAGCTTGCCGTCGCGCGTGGCCCCGTGCTCGTAGTAGAGCTTCGCCGGGTGGCGGTGCACATGGCCGAAGAAGGACTCGAAGCGGTTGTAGACGATCTTGACCGGCTTGCCGGTGCGCAGCGCAAGGAGGCAGGCGTGGATCTGCATCGAGATGTCCTCGCGGCCGCCGAAGGCACCGCCGACACCGGACAGCGTCATGCGCACCTTCTCCTCGGGCAGGCCGAGGACGGGAGCGATCTGCTCCAGGTCCGAGTGCAGCCACTGGGTGGCGACGTAGAGGTCGACGCCGCCGTCCTCGGCGGGCACGGCGAGGCCGGACTCCGGGCCGAGGAAGGCCTGGTCCTGCATGCCGAAGGTGTACTCGCCCCTGACGACGACGTCGGCCTTCTTCGCGGCCTCGTCGGCGTCGCCCCGGATGATGGGCTGGCGGTGCACGATGTTGGGGTGCGGGACGTGCTTGATGTACTCGTCGTCGCGGCCCTCGTGGACGAGGACGGCGCCCGGAGCGGTCGCCGACGCCTCGTCGGTGACGAGGGGCAGCTCCCGGTACTCGATCTTGATTTTCGCGGCGGCGCGGCGCGCGGTCTCCGGGTGGTCGGCGGCCACGAGGGCGACCGGCTCGCCGTGGTGGCGGACCTTGCCGTGCGCGAGCACCGGGGTGTCCTGGAGCTCCAGCCCGTACTTCTTCATCTCGGCCGGCAGGTCGTCGTACGTCAGGACCGCGTACACACCGCTCTGCGCGAGCGCCTCGGAGGTGTCGATGGACACGATCTCGGCGTGCGCCACGGTGGAGCGGAGCGTCTGGCCCCAGAGCATGTCCTCGTGCCACATGTCCGAGGAGTACGCGAACTCGCCGGTGACCTTCAGGGTCCCGTCGGGGCGCAGTGTCGACTCGCCGATGCCGCCCTTGGTCTGCGAACCCTGGGTGAGCTTGGTGGGTACGCCGGTCGTCCGTGTGGATCCCATGGTCAGACCGCCCCTTCCTGGAGTCCCTGACGGTCCTGGCGGGCGGCCGCGAGGCGGACCGCGTCCAGGATCTTCTCGTAACCGGTGCAGCGGCAGAGGTTGCCGGACAGCGCCTCGCGGATGTCCGCGTCGGTGGGCTGCGGGTTGTGCTCCAGCATCTCGTCGGCGGCGATGAGCAGACCGGGGGTGCAGAAACCGCACTGGACGGCGCCCGCGTCGATGAACGCCTGCTGGATCGGGGAGAGCGTCGCGTCCGGGTTGCCGCCGCCGACCTCGCCGGTCCCCGAGTCCATCGCTCCCTTGGCCGGGTCCGCCCGCCACCGCTGTGCTTCCTGGAGCGGTGTGCCGCAGGCGCCGGACGCGCAACCGCCGTGCTCCGCGCGCTGCTTGGCGAAGTCGGCGAGGCCCTCGACGGTGACGACCTCGCGGCCCTCCACCTGCCCGGCGGCGACCAGACACGCGCACACCGGCACCCCGTCAAGGCGGACCGTGCAGGAACCGCACTCGCCCTGCTCGCAGGCGTTCTTGGAACCCGGCAGGCCCATGCGCTCACGCAGCACGTACAGCAGGGACTCGCCCTCCCACACGTCGTCGGCTTCCTGCTGGCGGCCGTTGACCGTGAAGTTGACACGCATTACGCGACTCCCTCCGTGGTGCGGCCGTTGCCGCGGTAGGACTCCCACGTCCAGGTGAGCGTGCGGCGGGCCATGATGCCGACGGCGTGGCGGCGGTAGCTCGCGGTGCCGCGCACGTCGTCGATCGGGTTGGCTGCGCCGGCGGCGAGCTGGGCGAACTGCTTGGCGATCGAGGGAGTGATGATCTTCCTGCTGTCCCAGAAGCCGCCCTCTTCGAGCGCCGCGTTCAGGAACTCCTCGGCGGCCGCGGCCCGGATCGGCGTCGGCGCGGCCGAGCCGATGCCGGTGCGCACCGTGCGGGTCTCGGGGTGCAGGGCGATGCCGAAGGCGCACACGGCGATGACCATCGCGTTGCGCGTGCCCACCTTCGAGTACTGCTGCGGTCCGTCGGCCTTCTTGATGTGCACGGATCTGATCAGCTCGTCCGCGGCGAGGGCGTTGCGCTTCACGCCGGTGTAGAACGCGTCGATCGGGATCAGGCGGGAGCCGCGTACGGACTCCACCTCGACCTCGCAGTCGGCGGCGAGCAGGGCCGGATGGGCGTCACCCGCGGGCGACGCGGTGCCGAGGTTGCCGCCGACGCCGCCGCGGTTGCGGATCTGGGGGGACGCGACCGTGTGCGAGGCCAGGGCGAGGCCGGGCAGTTCGGTGCGCAGGTTCTCCATGATCTGGGTGTACGGAACGGAGGCACCGAGCCGGACCGTGTCCGCGCCGACCTCCCACTCCCGCAGCTCACCGACGCGGTTGAGGTCCAGGAGGTACTCCGGACGGCGGTGGTCGAAGTTGATCTCGACCATGACGTCGGTGCCACCCGCAATCGGCACAGCGGTGGGGTGCTCGGCCTTCGCGGCGAGCGCCTCCTCCCAACTGGCGGGGCGAAGGAAGTCCATGAGTGGCTCTCTCTTCGTGATCGTGCCTGACGGCCGGGTCCCACTGGGGATCCGACCGGGGCTGATTAGGCTGATGAGCCGGGGCGAACGTTCCGGCCAAGGTGGCCCTTCGCCTCTCGACTGCTCGTTCAGGTGCTGTTAACGCGGAGTGGGGCAAGTACACCGCCCGCTCCGCCAATGGGGTCAGTCACCGAAACCATGAAGGAGTTGGCTGGCCACGCTGCAAGTCTTGTAGATTCGTATGAAGAACGGGCCCGGGTAACCTCGCGGATTCCCCCCGGAAACCGCGGCGCCCCCCGGGCCCCGGCGGCCCCGGACCGACCGGGCCCGCGGCCACACGTGAAATCGAGACAGATCGGCGGCGACGACCCCATGCGGCTGCGCGCACTCCTTGACACCGACGCCCTCGGCCTCCGGCTGCTCGGCGGCGAGGACGAGCTCGACCGCACGGTGCGCGGGGTGATGACCACGGACCTGCGCGACCCCAGCCGCTATCTCACGGGCGGCGAGCTGGTGCTCACCGGCCTCGCCTGGCGCAGGGACGCCGCGGACAGCGAGCCCTTCGTCCGCATCCTCGCGGCGGCCGGGGTCGCGGCCCTCGCCGCCGGTGAGGCCGAGCTCGGCGCCATCCCCGACGACCTCGTGGAGTCGTGCGCCAGGCACCGCCTGCCGCTGTTCGCCGTCAACGAGTCGGTGGCGTTCGCGACGATCACCGAGCACGTCGTCAGGCAGGTGTCCGGCGAGCGCGCCGGGGACCTCGCGGCCGTGGTGGACCGGCACCGCCGCCTGATGACCTCGGGCCCCGCGGGCGGCGGCCCAGACGTGGTCCTCGACCTGCTCGGCTCGGACCTGGACCTGCGGGCCTGGGTCCTCTCCCCGGCGGGGCGCCCCATCGCGGGGGCGAGCACGGCGGGGCCCGCGCTGCCCGCGGCCGTCTGCGCCCGCCTTTCCGGGGAGCATCTGGCCGCCGCCCGCACCGGCCGCCGCGGCCCGCACCGGGTGACCGTGGCCGGCGTGACGTACTCGCTGTTCCCCATCCGGTCCAGCGGCCGGGGCGCGGCGAACGCCTCCCGGGACGTGCGCGAGACGGTTCTGTCGGACTGGCTGCTCGCGGTCGAGGCGGACGCGGGCGACTGGCCCGAGGAGCGCCTCGACCTGCTCCAGGGCGTCACGCAGCTCATCGCGGTCGAGCGGGACCGCAGGGACGCCGCGCGCACGGTGCGCAGGCGGCTCGCCCAGGAGGTACTCGAACTGGTCCAGACGGGTGCCGCGCCCGCGGAGATCGCCGCCCGGCTGCGGGTCGCCGCGCCGGTGCTGCTGCCCGGCCTCGGGGCGGCGCCGCACTGGCAGGTGGTCGTGGCACGGGTCGAGTGGGACGGCGGGACGGCGGGCGAGGTCGCGGGCGGCCCGGTGGCCCAGTCGCTCCTGGAGGAGATCCTGGTCGACCCGGGGACGGCGGGGCCCGACCCCTCGGGCCGCATCGCGGTGGCCCACACCGGCGACGAGGCCATCGCGCTCGTGCCGCTGTCCGCGATGTCCGCGGAGGCCGAAGGAGCCGAGCCGGGGCTGCTCGCCGACGCGCTGCTCGCCGCCGTGCGGGAGCCGCTCACGGCGGGCCTCGCCGACGACGGGCGCCTCACCCTCGGCGTGAGCGCGTCGGTGCACTCGGCGGAGGGCCTGCGGGGCGCCCTGGAGGAGGCGCGGCACGCCCGCCGGGTCGCCGCCGCCCGGCCGGGGCGGGTCTGCGCCGCGGGCCACCAGGAACTGGCCTCGCACGTCCTGCTGCTGCCCTTCGTCCCCGACGACGTGCGCCGCGCGTTCACCGCCCGGCTCCTCGACCCGCTGCGCGAGTACGACCGCAGGCACCGGGCCGAGCTCATCCCGACCCTGGAGGCGTTCCTCGACTGCGACGGCTCCTGGACGCGGTGCGCGGCGCGGCTGCACCTGCACGTCAACACCCTGCGTTACCGGGTCGGGCGTATCGAGCAGTTGACGGGCCGTGATCTCTCGCGCCTGGAGGACAAGTTGGACTTCTTCCTGGCCCTGCGCATGAGCTGAGGCCGAAAGGGCCTGCCCACGGCCTGCCCACGGCCTGCCCACGGGCCCCGGGCGGCACGGGCGCCCCGTGAGGCGCCCGCTTCCGTTCCCCCTCGTTTGTGAAATCTTTCACCCATCCCCTTGGCCGGGCCCGCCGATCCGTGCTGAGATTCGCCCACGACTCACAGCTCGACGGCGCGCTAGGGGAGGGCAACGTGGCGCATACCGCCATGTCTGGTACCGGAACGCACTCAGGGATCGATCCACTCCAGACCGCGGTATGGCGGCTGCGCTCGCGCGGCTGCTGGACCGACGCGGCAGCGCTGCTCGCCACCCGGGAGGGTGCGGACGCCGCCGTCCAGAGAACCTCGCTCCTCGTCGAGCGCTGCCTGTTCACCGGGGACGGCTGGGACGAGGCCGAGGACAGCCTGCGGACGGCGGAGGCGGTCGCCGACGACGACGAGGCGCGCGGGGCCGCGGCCTGCGAGCGGGGGCAACTCGCCTACGCCGCGACCGTGTTGGGGGTACGGGACCGAGCTGACGAGGCGCGCACCGCGCTCGGCCGGTCGGCCGCGCTGCTCGCGCCCGGGTCGGCCGGGCGGCCCCTCCTCGACTTCCGGCGCGGGCTGATCGCCGAGCACCTCGCGGACTCGCCGCAGTCCGCGCGGGCCGCGTACCGGCGCGCCCACGCGGGCGCCACCGCCCACGACGACCCGCTCCTGCTCTCCTTCACCTGGCGCCATCTGGCCGGTATCGCCCTGCGCGAGGGCGAGTTGGCCGAGGCCCGGCACGGCTTCACCGAGTCCCTGCGGCTCCGCGAGGAGCTGGGCTTCCTGGTGGGTACGGCACCTGCCCTCGCCGCCCTCGCGGACGCCGAGCCCGAGCCGGAGGCCTCCCGGCTCCGCGCGGAGGCCGCGCGGCTCTTCCGGCTGCTCGGCGGGGTGCCGGCGTGGCTGGCCGCACAGTTGACGCCGCCCGCACCGGCGGCTTGACGGTTCGGCGGCTCGGCGGCTCGGCGGCTGGCGGCTGGCGGCTGGCGGCTTCATGGGTCCGGCGGCTGGCGGCTCCGGCGGCCCGCTCTCGCCGCCGGTTCAGCCCCCTCCGCCCGCGAAGTGCTCCCGCACCAGGGACTGGACCACCGGGAGGTCGCGGGCGACGAGGGCCTCAAGGAGGGCCAGGTGCTCCGCGGCGTCGGCCACCAGGTCGGCGCGGCGGGCGCCCACGGGGCCGGTGTCCAGGGGCCACTGGGAGCGCCGGTGCAGATCGTCGGCGACGTGGACGAGCTGCTGGTTGCCGGAGAGGCCGAGCAGCGCCGCGTGGAAGGCCCGGTCCGTCTCCGCGTACCCGGCCAGGTCGCCGACCGCCGCGGCCGCGACCGTGGCCTCCGCCAGCGGGCGCAGCCGCACCCACTCGCCCGCGGGCACGCTCCGTGCGAGCCGCAGCATCACCGGGACCTCGATCAGCGCCCGCACCTCCGCCAGCTCCGCCAGCTCCCGCGCCCCGCGCCGAAGCACCCGGAAGCCGCGGTTCAGCACCACCTCCACGGCGCCCTCCAGGGCGAGCTGCTGCATGGCCTCGCGCACGGGCGTCGCGGACACCCCGAAACGCTCACCGAGGGCCGGGGCGGAGTACACCTCCCCCGGGACGAGGTCACCGCCCACCAGGGCGGCCCGCAACGCGTCGAGCACCTGCGCCCGCACGGAGGAGCGCCGCACGCTCCTGCGGGGGGCCGGCAGGCGGGGGCTGGGGGCGTCCGGACCGCCGATGTCGCGGGCGGCACCGCGCGGCACCCGGTCCACATGCTCCACCCGGGGCTGCTCCGGCAGGCGCACGGGGGCGCGGCCTGCGGCACCGTCCGCCGCTCGTGCGCTCGTCCGTTCCACCTTCGCCTCCTGTGATTCCGCGCCCCTCCGGCCCGAAACGTACGAGAAGCACCATAGGCGGACAGGACCCCAGTTGAAACCTCGATCAACTTGGGTAAGGTTAGGCTTACCTGCAATCGATCGTGATTCGGTGGTCCCCGCGCATGTCCGTTCCCACCCTGGAAAGCGGCGCCCGACGTGCGGAGCGCGCTCAGAGCTCCGTCACCGCCGCCTATGCCCGCCTCGCCGAGGTTTTCCCCGGGCTGCGCATCCAGGAGCTGACCGAGGGCGAGCAACCGCCGCGCGACGGCGGCTGGGTGAGCGCGGACCGGCTCGCGGCGGCGGGACCCGACTTCGACGAGTTCCTCGCCTGGGACGAGGCGCAGGTCATCGAGGACTACGGCCAACAGGCCCGCCCCGACGTCGTCGCCAGCTTCGCCCTGCACCGCTACGCCTGGCCCGCCACCCTCCTGTTCACGGTGCCGTGGTTCCTCCAGCGCCGCGTGCCGCGCTACCCCGTCCAGAACGTCGCCTTCCAGCGCGCCCTCGGCAGGTTCGCCGTGCGCCCCGGCTCCTTCGCCTGCCTCCCCGACGACCCGGCGGCCACGCTGCCCGGCGCCCGGGTCGTGCCGGACGAGGAGGCGCTGCGCGGCGAGGTGCGGGCCGCGGTCGCGGAGCACATGGGCCCGCTGCTCGACGGCTTCGGGCCGCGCATGCGGCGCCGGGGCAGGGCGCTGTGGGCCGTCGCCACCGACGAGATCGTGGAGGGGTTGTGGTACGTCGCCCATCTGCTCGGCGAGGAGCAGCGCGCGACGACCGAGCTGGAGCAGTTGCTCCCCGGCGCCACGAAGCCGTACGTCGGCACGGCCGCGTTCCGCACGCTCTCCGGCCCGAACGGTGAGGAGCTGCCCACCCGGGACCGGGCGAGCTGCTGCATGTTCTACACCCTGCGTCCCGCGGACACCTGCGTCACCTGCCCGCGCATGTGCGACGCGGACCGTGTCGCCCGGCTGACGGCCGACACCACGGCGGCGGCGAGCTGACGCTCCGCCCTGCCCCTGCCCCGGCGCCCCGCAGCCCCCTCGTGCGCCGTCCCGGCGGCCTCGCGGGTCACCCCTGACACCTTCCCTCCCCACCCTCGCGCACTGAACCATCCGTTCGTGCCTGTTTAATCGAACTCAATTCGCGTCCCCCTGCCATGAGTTCGAGGTATGCGGCGCTCGGCGCGGCATTCACCACCCTCTTCGCGGCCTCTTGCCGGAAAACCGCCGTGGGCGCCGTGCGGCGTGGGCCACTATGGCGCCCGAAAACGCCCTACCGCGACGCAAGGGACGCCAGATGAGACTGACCGATATATCGCTGGACTGGCTGCTGCCCGGCGGCATTCTTCTTCTGGGCATGGCAGTGGCGGTGGCGGTGCTCGCGCGGGGCAGGAAGGCCCAGGCGAAGGCGGCCACCGCGCACGACGATTCGTGGGAGCGCAGCGAGGAGCGCCGCAGGCGCAAGGAAGCCGTGTACGGCACCGCCTCCTATGTCCTGCTCTTCTGCTGCGCGGCGGTCGCCGCCGCGCTCTCCTTCCACGGTCTGGTCGGCTTCGGCCGCCAGAACCTGAACCTCACTGGCGGCTGGGAGTACCTGGTCCCCTTCGGCCTCGACGGCGCCGCCATGTTCTGCTCGGTCCTCGCGGTGCGCGAGGCAAGCCACGGCGACGCGGCGCTCGGCTCGCGCCTGCTCGTGTGGACGTTCGCGGGCGCCGCCGCCTGGTTCAACTGGGTGCACGCGCCGCGCGGCATCGGGCACGCGGGCGCCCCGCAGTTCTTCGCCGGGATGTCGCTGTCGGCGGCGGTCCTCTTCGACCGCGCGCTGAAGCAGACCCGCAGGGCCGCGCTGCGCGAGCAGGGACTCGTACCGCGGCCGCTGCCGCAGATCCGCATCGTGCGGTGGCTGCGGGCACCCCGGGAGACGTTCGGCGCCTGGTCCCTGATGCTGCTCGAAGGTGTGCGCACCCTCGACGAGGCCGTCGAGGAGGTCCGCGAGGACCGGCGCGAGAAGGAGCAGGCGCGGACACGGCGGCGCGACCAGGAGAAGCTGTCGCGGGCCCAGCTCAAGGCCATCAGCCGGGGGCATCGCGGCTACCACCGCGGCGGGCGGCAGGTGGATGTGCCTGCCGTCGCCTCGTCCGGCGGGTCCGCGCAGGCCGGCGCGGACCCTGCCATAGGTACGTCGCCGTCGTCGCCGCCCCCGCAGGAAGAGCTGCCCGTACGGTCCAGGCCCTCCCTACAGGCCGTACCGAGTGAAGCCGCGGGTCCGGTGACCGTCGACCTCACGGCCGAGGACGACACCCAGACGCTGCCCCGCCTCGACTCACTGGAACGCAAACTCAAGGACCTCGAACAGCAATTCGGCTGACTCCCCCACCCACCCCACCGGCCTGCGGCCGACCTTCTCCCCCACCCACCCACC
>NZ_JOAP01000019.1 GCF_000720475.1 Streptomyces aureocirculatus | reverse complement strand
GAAAAAGCCCGTCCGGCGATTGAGGACGAGGCCGCAGGCCGATGCAAGGGCGGGTGGGTGGGGAAAGAGGCCGTCCGGCGGTTGGGGGCGAGGTCGTGGGCCGGTTTGCGGGGGGTGTCCCGCCCCGCACGGGACACCGGCCAAGCCCCAGCCAAGGAGGAACTCAGGCCTGCTGCGAGCGGGCCTTGAAGGCGGCCTTGCGAGCCTCCTTCGCCACCTTCTTGTCAGGATGCAACCGCCCCATGGCCTCAAGCACATCCGCGGTAGCGGGATGCCCCACCCGCCACGCGGCAGCGAAGAACCCACTGTGCTGAGCGGCAAGCCCCTCCACAAGCCCCTGCAACTCCTCGGAGTTCCCCTCCGCGGCAAGCTGCGCGGCAATCGTGTCGATGGTGAGCCAGAACACCATCCCCTCCGACGGCGCAGGCACCTCCGCGGCCCCGTGCTCCGCGAGCCACACCCGGGCAAGCCCCCCGAGCTCCGCGTCGTCGAGCACCTCGCGCAGCGCGGGCTCGGCCGTCCCCCCGACGAGGGAGAGCGCCTGCTGGCACCGCAGCCGCCGCAACGGCGCACCCTCGTCGCCACCGCGCGCCGCGGCGAGCAGCTCCCGCGCGGCCTCCAGCGGGGCCCGCCGGGCGAGCCACAGCTCGATCTCGGCCTGCGCGGCGGCCTGCGGGAAGGCGGCGGTGGCGTCGAGCAGCGTGTCGGCGCCCTTGTCGGCGAGGTCACCGACGGCGGGCGCGTCGAGGCCCGCCTCCAGCATCCGCGCCCGGATCCCGTACAGACCGAGGGGCGTCAGCCTGACCATCCCGTACCGCGTGACGTCCTCGTCCTCGTCGGCGGGCGGCAGCGGCTCCTCACTGTCGATGTCGGCCATCAGGGCCTCGTCCACGGGCTGGTACTCGACGAGTCCGATCGGCTCCAGCATCCGGAACTGGTCGTCGAGGCGCATCATCGCGTCCGACACCTGTTCCAGGATGTCGTCCGTGGGCTCGCCCATGTCATCCGGAATGATCATGGAGGCGGCGAGCGCGGGCAGCGGCACCGCGCCGCCCTCGGCGGCGTTGTCACCGACGGTCAGCAGATACAGATTGCCGAGGACGCCCTCCAGGAAGTCCGCCTCGCCCTGCGGGTCCCAGCCGAGCTCCTCGAAGTCGATCTCACCGCCGCCCTCGATGGCGTCGACGAGGTCCTCCAGGTCGGGGACCGTCGCGTCGGCGAACACGGTCTCCAGGGCGGCGAGCCAGATGCCGAGGACGTCCTGCGGCCCGCCGGAGGTGAGCAGTCCGAGCTCCGCACCCGCGGTGACGGTGCCGTCGGCCTCCTCCCCGTCGGCGTCGTCGGCGTCGACCTCGTCGGGGTCCCGCACCTCCACCAGGCCGGTGTCGACGGCGACCCGCCACGCCTCGCTCGCGTACGCCGCCGCGTCACCGTCGTCCCCGGAACCGGCACCGGAACCCGAACCGGCACCGGTGAGCCCGAGCTCGGCCGCGGCGGCGGGCAACTGCTCGTCGACGAGCTCGCCGCCCGCGCCCACCCGCGTCCCGGGGCCCGCCCAGCGGGCGAGCCGCACGGCGCGGGCGAGCAGGGGTGCGGCTAGGGCGTCCCGCGCGAGCTCCGCTTCGGAGTGCAGCAGCACCGGCGGCAGGGTGGCGGGGCTTTGGGACATCGGCTGGTTCTCCTGACGGGCGTACGGGTCTGCTGCGTGAAGCCTAGACGGATGTGACCGTTTGCCGCCCGCCCGTCCGGAGTACCGGAACCGGACGGGTTTCCGCCGCGCCGCCGAGCGGCCCCGTCCCGCCGCACCCGGCCCGCCCCGCGCGGGTCCTGAGCCATCCGCCCGTCGCCCTGCGTACAGCCGACGCACACCCGAAGAGCCTTGACAACTTCCCCGTCCGCACAAGAGATTGACGCGCGTAGAGCGCCACTCCCCGGGCCGCGCCCCACCCCTCCTCACCTCGGAGTCCCCCGATGCCTCACATACCGAGATCCACCGCCGTCGGCGCCGTCGTCGCGACCGCCATCGCCGCCGGACTGCTCGCCGCCACAGTTGGTGCCTCCACGGCATCGCCCGCCTCGCCGGGCGCCCCCGGTCAGGTCCGGGTGCACGACATCCAGGGCGGCACACGGCTCTCGCCGCTCGCGGGGCAGCGGGTCGACGGCGTGCCCGGCATCGTCACGGGCGTGCGTGCCTACGGCTCCAAGGGCTTCTGGATCCAGGACGTGCGCGGGGACGGCGACCGCGCGACCAGTGAGGCCGTCTTCGTCTACACCGCCGCCACGCCGACCGTGCGCCCCGGCGACGCCGTCCGGGTCTCCGGCACGGTCACGGAGTACGTGCCCGGCGGCGCCTCCTCCGGCAACCAGTCGTTGACCCAGATCACCAAGCCGACGGTGACCGTGGAGTCCGGCGGCAACGCCCTGCCCGCGCCGGTGACCGTCAACGCCAGGTCCGTGCCCGGCGCCTACGCCCCCGCGGGCGACCCGGCCGCCGGCGACAGCATCAACGCGCTGCCCCTGAGGCCGCGTTCGTACGCCCTGGACTTCTACGAGTCCCTGGAGGGCATGAACGTGTCGATCGGCTCCTCGCGCGTCGTCGGTGCCACCGACCCGCACGCCGAGCTGTGGGTGACCGTGAAGCCGCACGAGCGCCCGACCCGGCGCGGCGGCGCGCTGTACGACTCGTACGCGGCGCAGAACACCGGCCGCCTCCAGGTGCAGCAGTTGGCCCCGCTCTCGGAGCGGCCGTTCCCGAAGGCGGACGTGGGTGACGTGCTGACCGGCGGCGCGGAGGGGCCCCTGGACTTCAACCAGTACGGCGGGTACACGCTGGCGGCCCGGGAGCTCGGTGCGGTCAAGGGCAAGGGCCTGGAGCGGGAGCGGACCCGGCCGCAGCGCGCGGGCGAGCTCGCCGTGGCCACGTACAACGTCGAGAACCTCGACCCGGGCGACCCGCAGACGAAGTTCGACGCGCTCGCGTCCGCCGTGGTCACCAACCTGGCCGCGCCGGACATCGTCGCCCTGGAGGAGATACAGGACGACAACGGCCCGAAGAACGACGGCACGGTCACCGCCGGGCAGACCCTGAAGAAGTTCACGGACGCGATCGTCGCGGCGGGCGGACCGCGCTACTCCTGGCGGACCGTCGACCCGGAGAACAACAAGGACGGCGGCGAGCCCGGCGGCAACATCCGGCAGGTGTTCCTCTTCAACGCCGAGCGGGTCTCGTTCACCGACCGCGGCGCCGGTGACGCGACCACCGCGACGGGCGTCGTAAGGACCGGCAAGCGGGCCGCGCTCACGCACTCGCCCGGCCGGATCGCCCCCGCCGACGCGGCGTGGGCCGACAGCCGCAAGCCGCTCGCGGGTGAGTTCAGCTTCCGCGGCCGGACGGTCTTCGTGGTCGCGAACCACTTCGCGTCCAAGGGCGGCGACGAGTCGCTGACCTCGCACCACCAGCCGCCGACGCGCTCCTCGGAGAGCCGCCGTGTGCGGCAGGCCGAAGCCGTGAACTCCTTCGTACGGGAGATCCGGGGCGTGCAGAAGGACGCGGACGTGCTCGTGGTCGGTGACATCAACGACTTCGATTTCTCCGCGACGACCAAGGCCCTGGAGGCGGGTGGCGCGCTGCGCGCCGGCATCAAGTCGCTGCCGCGCTCCGAGCGCTACTCGTACGTCTTCCAGGGCAACTCCCAGGTGCTCGACCAGATCCTGGTGAGCCCCGGCGTCGGCCGGTACCACTACGACAGCGTGCATGTGAACGCGGAGTTCGCGGAGCAGAACAGCGACCACGACCCGCAGGTGGTGCGGTTCCGGCCGTAGCGGGCTGTGGAGGGCCCTAGTGGGCTCTGGCGGGAGCGGCCCCTGAGCAGGGCGGTCAGGCGTACAGACGCGTCAGCCAGTCGTGCCAGGCGGCCTCGGTGCCCTTGGCGTCGGCGCCCGGCGCGAAGTCGTGGATGCTCAACGCGACGGGCCTGCCGAAGTGGTTGCGGCCGAAGAAGCGGTAGAGCGCGTCCTCGGTGCGCAGGCCGATGAAGTACGTCGTACGGAAGTCGATCACGGCGTCCAGTTCGGTGGCCGCCGCGCCCAGGCGGACGCGGGCGCCCTCCGACGCGTCGTCGGGCAGGCCCAGTTCCTGCGCGAGTCTGACGAAGGCGGCCGCGTCCACGGCGGCCGCCGGGGCGTCGAGGGCGGTGAAGGTGACGGGGCGGCCCACGAAGTACGTCAGGTACTGCCGCAGGCTGTGCAGGTAGAAGTCGGTGTGCTTGCTCGCGGCTTCGTACTGGTCGTCCCAGTCCTGGGTGGCCCTGGCGGCCTGGGCCGCCTGTGCGGCCCGGGAGGCCCGGGTGGCCTGGCGCCGGGCGGCGCCCTGGAAGCCCCTGGCCCCCCGGACGTCCCGGGGGCCGGGGGCGCCCGGCGTGTCCGGCGTGTCCGGGGCCCCGGGACTGAAGGTGCCGCCGTGCGCATGGCGCACCCAGGAGCGGCGGCCGCCGTCGCGCGGCTCGATCAGGTGCTCCAGGTGGTCGGTGTTCCGCTCCGGCGGGAGCACCCCGGGGCGGTCCGAGCGGACCGCGAGGCGGCGCGGCGGATCCCACACGGTGACCACGGCGTCGTGCGCCGCGTCGCCGCCGACCCGCGGCTCGTACACCATGGGCCACAGCCAGCCGCCGGTGCCGGTGGTGAACGCCTCCCACACGTCCCGGGGCGGCGAGTCGACCTCGAACTCCCGGACTATCTCGAATTCCCTGCCGCTGCCGCCGCCGCTGTCGGTGCCGGTGCCGGTGCCGCTGTCCATCGTCATGACGACTCCTCGGGGCCGAGCGGGGCGGCCGGGGCCGGCCGATCCTCGATCGCACGCTCACGTCCTTATGACTCCACCGGCGGCGGCCCCGGTAAAGCCCTCCGGCACGACTACCCGGGCACGACTCCGTACGCCCGCCGGTAGCGCCGCACCCGGCCCGACTCCAGCGTGCCCGGGAAGTCCCGTACCCGCCGCCACTCCTCGGAGAGCGTGCCGATGCCCTCGCCCGGGCCCTCGATCGCCCGCGCGTGGTGTGCCGCGGTCTCCCACTCCGCGTAGTTGACGATGTGCGTGCCGTCGGTGCTCAGATGGAAGTGCGCCGCCAGGAGGCCGGGGACGGCGGGGCCCGCGGCGATGGCGTCGGTGACCGTGCGCACCCAGGCCCGCTGCCGGTCGGCGTCCGGTCCTTCGAAGGCCACGTCGACGGTCACGAACGCCTCGGGAACGGCTGCGGCGGGGCCCGGGCGCACACTCGTGTGCAGACGGGTCCTGGTCAGCCCGAGCCGTTCGACGCCGGGCACCGCCGCGTCGATCTCGGCGTTCCGCTCGTCCCTGCCCCGGGCGAAGAAGTCCTGGTAGGCCTCGTCGTCACGCCACTGCGAGTGGTGCATCAGGGTGGCGCCGTCCTCGCCCTCGTACACGTGGTAGGACAGCAGACCCTCGTGCGGCCAGGGGCGGCTCTCCCAGGCCTTGGCGATCGCGTCGACCGTCGCCCGCTGCCGCTCGGGCGTGCCGACGTGCCAGGTGCTGAAGAAGGCGAGGCCGACGTCGGGGCGGGTCGGGTCGGGGTGCGTGGTGGCGCGCTGCGTCATGGGACTCTCCACTGCCGTAGGGGTGTTGCCTGCCGAACACGCCCTACGCTCCAACGTGAACCTTGGTTCAAGTCAAGCCCGACCGAGTCAGGCCCGCTCACGTCGGGAACGTCCAAGTCAGGCCCGCTCAACGTCGAGCCCGCTCACCGCAGGTCCGCCCGCTCGTGTCAGGCCCGTTCCGGCTCGGGCAGCGTCACCGCGACGAGGCCGGGGCGCTTCGCCCGGTGCGCCCCGCCCGCCACCGCCCCCGGCCGCACCCTGCCGACCCGGCGCCGCACCCACGGCCCCACCGCACCGGCCAGCCAGCGCACCTCCTGCGCCGCGCCGCCGAGCGCCGAGACCGGGGCGAGCGGCGGCAGCGGCCTGGCCCAGTCCTCGAATCCGGCGAGGCCGAGCGCGTCGGCGACACCGGCGGCGATGCGGGCGTGGCCGACGGGGCTCGCGTGCGTGCGGTCGCGGCTCCACAGCCGCGGGTCGGCGGTGATGCGCTGCGGGAAGAGGTCGAGGACCAGGACGCCGTGCCGGTCGGCGGCGGCGCGGATACGGGCGTTGAGGTCGACGACGCGGGGCTGCGCCCGGCGGGCCAGGGGCGCGATGCGGGCGATGTCGGGGAAGGTCACGGTGACCACGCGGGCGCCGGTCCCGGCGAGTTCGGCGAACATCTCCTCGACGGCGCGTGCGGTGCGGGCCGCGTCGTAGCCGGGCCTGACCACGTCGCCCACGCCCGCGACCACGGTCACGAGGTCCGGCTTGAGCGCGCGGGCCGGGGCCAGTTGCTCGTCCCTGACCTGCTCCGCGAGGCGCCCGCGCACGGCCAGGTTGGCGTACGCGAAGTCCGGATGTCCGACGGCGAGTATCTCGGCGAGCCGGTCGGCCCAGCCGCGGTAGCCGCGCCGTTCGTCACCGTCGCCGAGGCCTTCCGTCTGGCTGTCTCCGACGGCGACGTAACGCTCGTACGGATGCGAGGTCATGGCCCGAGGGTCCTGCGCCCGCCGGGGCCCGTCAACGACGCCCGCTCGGCGCGCGTCACACTCCGCCCCATGCCCGCCCCACCCGTGTCCCCGTGCCCCGCCACCCACGCCGATCTGCCCGGATGGTGAGGGAGCGCACGACGGTCCCGGCCCGCGCGCGGCTGCCCGCTACGCCCGTTCCTGCCCGGGGCCGCCCTGCCCCTGCCTGCCGATGCGCCCCAACTCGACCTGGAACCAGTCGAGGCGGGCCTGTAGCAGGGCCGCCTCGGCGGCCAGCTCGGGCAGCCCGACGTCGGCGGCGGCGACGGGGGTGGCGGGGCCGGGCACGAAACCCGGCACGGGACCTGGCGCGGAACCCGGCGCCGAACCCGGCACGGCACCGGCTGCGGAACCGGCCGCGGAACCCTCCCCGCCGGGAGCCGTCGCGGGCGCCGGAAGCACCCGCAGCCCCTCCCCCGCCACCGCCGCGAACCGCGGCAGACTCACCGCCGTGCCGCCACCGCCGCGCCCGCACGCGCCGCACACCGCTTCGAGGGCGCGCCAGCCCGGTCTGCCCCAGCCCGCGTCCGCGAGGCCTGTGGCCGCCACGCCGCAGCCGCACGGCTGCACGGTGAGGGCCCGCACCCGCTGGCGCGCGTAGCGAAAGCCCTTCTCGAAGCGGATGTAGGCACCGAGCACGGCCACTTCGAGCAGGACGGCCCCGCGGTGCTCGGCGGTGCACAGGAGCCCTTCCGCCGCCGAGCGCTCGTGCACGCAGTGGAAGCCGCAGTCGCAGCGCCGGTGCGGTGCGCGGTGCCGCCGACCGTAGGCGCAGTGGGCCTCGTCGAGCGCTCCGTAGGGCAGGGAGCCGCCCAGCGAGACGCCGGTGAACCCGGCCCGGGTGCCGTCCTGGGAGAGCACCGGGTAGGCGATCTTGTATCCGGTGGGCGGCTCCGTGAGGCGTTCCTCGGGAAGCCGTAACCTCATCGGCCGGCCGGCACCCCGACCTGGACGGGAGCCGGCTCCGCGGCCGCCGGGGCGGGTTCGGGCACGGTCTCCGCGGCCCCCGGCGGGAACTCCGGCCGATCGGCCTGCCGCTCCTGCGGCCTCTCCTCGGCGATTCCGGTGGCGACTGCCCTGCCCAGCCTCATGGTGCCTCCTGTGAACGACCTGTGGACGTCCCGGCGTCTGCGCGTCCGGCTCCCGCCATGGTGACGCATTTCCGTGCGAGTGGGTACGGTCTCTCACGGGTTCGCCCCCGCATCTCACAACCCTGCCGACCGGCATCTCGTAGGACTGCCGACCGGAACCTCCTAACACCGCTGACCGTCATCTCGTAGCACCGCTGACCGGCACCTCGTAGCAGAATTAAGTGGAGCTTCACTCCCGGCGGGCCGAGACTTCCCTCATGACCGCTGCTCCTCTGCCTCCCACGGTGCCTCCCACGGTGCCCCCCACGGCCTCCACAGCGCGTGCCGTACCCGCCGCCCCGTTCGGCCGCGCCCTGTGCGCGATGGTCACGCCTTTCACCACCTCCGGCGCCCTCGACCTCGACGGCGCCCAGTTGCTCGCCGACCGTCTCGTCGCCCAGGGCTGCGAGGGCCTGGTCCTCTCCGGCACCACCGGTGAGTCACCGACGACGTCCGACGCGGAGAAGGCCGCGCTCGTGGAGGCCGTCAGGGAGGCGGTCGACGGCCGGGCCTCGGTCGTCGCGGGCGTCGGCAGCAGTGACACGGCGCACACCGCCGAACTCGCCCTGCGGGCCGAGAAGGCGGGCGCGGACGGTCTGCTCGTGGTCACGCCGTACTACAGCAGGCCGCCGCAGGAGGCGGTCGAGGCGCACTTCCGCGCGGTCGCCGACGTGTCGGGCCTGCCGGTGGTCCTGTACGACATCCCGGGCCGCACCGGCACCCGCGTCGAGCCGGACACGATGCTGCGGCTCGCGGACCACCCGCGGATCGTGGCGGTGAAGGACTGCGCGTACGACCTGCTCGGCTCCGCGAAGGTGATGGCCAACTGCGACCTCGCGTACTACACGGGCTGCGACGAGTTCGTGCTTCCGCTGTACGCGCTCGGCGGCGCCGGTTACATCAGCACCGTCGCGAACGTGGCGCCGCGCAGCCTGCGGGCGATCGTGGACGCGTACGACGCGGGCGACACGGCGGGGGCCGCGCGCGGGCAGCGGCAGCTCACCGAACTCATCGAGCTGATGATGGCGTCGGGCCTGCCCGGCGCGGTCACGGCGAAGGCACTGCTCGACGCCCTCGGCCTGCCCGCGGGCCCGGTCAGGGCGCCGCTGCTGCCCGCCGGCCGCGAGGCGGTCGACGGGCTGCTCGCCGCCTACGAGGCGCTTGGCGGGGCGCTGCCCGCGGGGGCGGTTCAGCGGGTCGTGAGCATCGGCGACCGGACGCCCCTGTAGCCCTCGTGCCGCGCACGCCCCTGGCGACGTACGCGGGCGTGCGCCGCTATGCCTGGTCCCGCGAAAACCCCCCGGACTTCGTCCACTTCAGCGTGTCGCCGCCCCGCTTGAACGTGACCTGCTTGCCGGAGGGCGACACGAGGGCCTTCTCCCAGCCGTCGAAGTCCTTGGTGAGGTGGCGGTTCCACTGGGTCAGGCTGCCGGTCGCGACGGCGGCGACGGACTCCGTCGGGGGTTCGCCGTCGGCGCAGTAGGTGCCGAAGTCGGCGATGGCCGCGACGGTGGTGGCCCTGGCCCTGAGCGTGATGCCCTGGCAGGCCTCGGACTTGGCGCGGTGCACGACGGCGGGCTTGGACCAGCCGCGCTCCTCGGGGCTGTAGTCCTGGACGTAAAGGCGCTTGTCCCGCAGGTGGTGCATGGCCACGCGGCGGCCGTCCGCGAGCCTCACCTGGGACTCGAAGGGGCTGGGGCTGCCGCTCCAGGGGATGTCGCTGTGCCGGAGCTCGTGGGTGTGCCCGCCCGCGGCCTCCCGGTCCGTACCGTCGCGCTCCGCCGCGTCCCTGCCCAGGCTCTGCCCGCTGCCCGCGAGCAGAACGGCCACGGCAGCGGCCCCCGCGGCCAGGGCGCGTAACCCGGCGACCAGGGCACGTGACCCCGTCTTGTACATGTCGATCTCCCTCCGGCTGCGCGCAGCATACGCACGGAGGGCGCCCCTCCGGTGCCGGAGGGGCGCCCTCGATACAGAGGCGTGACCGGGCGGGCGCGCGGCGGCCCGGGCGGGTCAGTTGTGGCTGTGCAGCACGTCGTTGAGGCCGCCCCAGACCGCGTTGTTCGGGCGGGCCTCGACGGCGCCGGTGACCGAGTTGCGGCGGAAGAGGATGTTCGACGCGCCGGACAGGTCGCGGGCCTTCACGATCTCCCCGTCGGGCATCGTGACGCGCGTACCCGCGGTGACGTACAGGCCCGCCTCGACGACGCACTCGTCGCCGAGCGCGATGCCGACACCGGCCTCGGCGCCGACGAGGCAGCGCTCGCCGATGACGATGCGGACGTTGCCGCCGCCGGAGAGGGTGCCCATGGTGGAGGCGCCGCCGCCGATGTCGGAGCCGTCACCGACGACGACGCCCGCGGAGATGCGGCCCTCGACCATGGAGGTGCCGAGGGTGCCGGCGTTGAAGTTCACAAAGCCCTCGTGCATCACGGTGGTGCCCTCGGCGAGGTGCGCGCCGAGCCGCACGCGGTCGGCGTCGCCGATGCGCACGCCCTTGGGGGCGACGTAGTCCGTCATGCGCGGGAACTTGTCGACGGAGGTCACCGCCAGGTGCAGGCCATCGGCGCGGGCGTTCAGGCGCACCTTCTCCAGGTCGTCGACGGCGACCGGGCCGAGCGAGGTCCAGGCCACGTTGGCGAGCAGCCCGAACATGCCGTCGAGGCTCTGGCCGTGCGGCTTGACCAGGCGGTGGCTGAGCAGGTGCAGGCGCAGGTACACGTCGTGCGCGTCCAGCGGCTTGTCGTCCAGGGACGTGATGACCGTGCGTACGGCGACGACCTCCACGCCCCGGCGGGCGTCGGGACCGATCGCCTTCGCGGCGCCCGCACCGAGCAGTTCCACGGCGCGCTCGGCGGAGAGCCGCTCGCTGCCCGCGGGGCCCGGCTCGGCGACGAGCTCGGGCGCGGGGAACCAGGTGTCGAGAACGGTGCCGTCGGCGGCGAGGGTGGCGAGCCCGGCGGCAACGGCGCCGGTAACGCGAGGAGCAGTCGTATCGGTCATGGGGGAAACCTAACCGGGGCGGGGGCGCGGAGGCGAACCGGTGACGGGGGGGCGTCTCAAGCGCCAGGCGTCCCGGCCCGCGCACCGGCGACTTCCCGGCCCACGCCGGTGGCTTCCCGGTCCGCACCACTGGTCTCCCGGCCGGCACCGGTGGCCTCCTGACCTGCACCAGTGGTCTCCCGGCCAGCACTGGTGGCCTCCTGACCCGCACCAGTGGACTCCCGGCCCGCGCCACGGATCGCGGGACCCGGTCCCGGCTCCGTGCCCGGCTCCGGGCGCCGCTCTCCCTCGCCCCGCCGCCCGGCCGCGAGGCCCCGCCGCCCGGCCGCGAGCACCACGGCTCCCGCGACCCCGGCAAGCACCGCGCACACCGGCCACAGCGCGCCCGGCGCCACCGTGTACAGGGCGCCTCCGAGCGGCGCCGCGAGCACCACGCCGCTCACGGACACCCCCGAGTACAGGCTCTGGAACCGCCCCTGCACATGGGCGGGGGCGTGGTCGGCGACGTATGCCGTGGCCGGGGTCTTGTACAGGATCTCCCCGGCGGTGAGCAGCACCATCATGGCGACGGCGGTCCCCACGCCCACGCCGAACGCGAGTACGCCGTACCCGGCGCCGACGAGCAGCACCCCGCCTCCGATGATCAGCAGCGGCCGCCGCCCGCGGAGCGCCAGCGTCACGGGCAGTTCAAGCAGCAGGATGAGGCCGCCGTTGACCGCGAGGAGCCAACCGTAGAACCCGGCGTCCAGGCCGTGCCGGCCGAGGTCGGTGGGGAGCGTCGAGTACTGCTGTCGGTAGACGAGGTCGGTCACGAGGATCACGGCGAGCAGCGTCATGACGGAGGGCCGCCGCCGCAGACACGCCCAGAGCCCGGGCCCGGCGGGGGGACCCTCTCCGGCGGTGCGCCGGGTTCCGCGCGCGGGCAGCACGCGCGCGGCGTACCCGGCGAACACCAGCGTCCCGATGCCGTCGACGACGAACAGCACGCCGTACGAGAAGTGGGCGATGACCAGCGCCCCGAGCGGGGGCCCCACCGTGAAACCCGCGTTGGCGGCGAACCGCATCACCGCGAAGCCCTGGCGGCGCGTGCCCTCCGGCACGGTCACCGCGACCAGCGCCGCGTTGGCGGCCCGTACACAGCCGCCCGCGTACTGGCTGAGCACCGGCACGACGTACAGCAGGGCGAGCGGCAGCACCGGCAGCGCGAGCACCCCGGCACCGCCGAGCAGCGAGCCGACGAGCAGCACGCGCCGGTGCCCGTAGCGGTCACCGAACCAGCCGCCGGTGAAGTTCCCCGCGACCTGCCCGGCACCGCCGATACCGCTGACCAGGCCCGCCTGCGCGACGGACAGACCGCGTTCGTGCGTCAGGTACACGAAGAAGTAGACGAAGGTGAAGGCCACCACCATGTTGAAGAACTGGCCCGCGGCGAGCAGCCACACGGTCCTCGGTACGTCGCGCAGCCCGCGCAGCATGCCACCCCCGGAGTACTAGTAAGTTCCTTTTGGGAACGGACTATGGCAGCATGCGAAGCTCCGGGTCAACGCCCCATCGGCCCGGGGAGAGTGTGAGGGACATGCCACGGCGGACGAGCCTCGGCGACGCCCACTGCGCCATCGCACAGGCGCTGGACGTCGTCGGCGACTGGTGGACCCTGCTGATCGTGCGGGACAGCGCCCGCGGGGTGCGGCGTTTCGACGACCTCCAGCGGGAGCTCGGCCTGTCCCGCAAGGTGCTCGCCGAACGTCTGCGGCTGCTCGTGGACGCCGACGTGCTGGCCCGAGTGCCGTACCAGGAGCGCCCGCCACGCCACGAGTACCGGCTCACCGCGCGCGGCAAGGCCCTGCTGCCGGTCCTGATCGCTCTGCAGGACTGGGGGGACACCTGGGTGTTGGGAGAGGGCGAGATGACGGCGACAGCACCGGCGAAGGTCTCGGCGGAGGCGCGGCGCGTCCATGAACTGATCGGCACGCGCGTGCCGGAACTGCGGCTGCCCAGGGACGAGGGCGAACCGGCGGACCCGGTGGCGGACGCGCCGTTCACGGTCCTGTACTGCTTCCCGGGCGCGTATGCCCGGAAGGACGCCTATCCGCCCGACTGGTCCGCGATCCCCGGCGCCCCGGGCTGCACCCTGGAGTCGTGCACGTACCGCGACCGCCTCGCCGAGTTCACGGCGGCGGGGGCGGCGGTGCGCGGGGTGTCGACCCAGCGACCGGACGAGCAGCGGGCGTTCGCCGAGAAGGAGGGGCTCCGCTTCCCGCTCCTGTCCGACGCGGAACTCACCCTCGCGGCGACCCTGCGCCTGCCCACGTTCCGCGCCGCGGGCGTGAGCCGTCTCAAGCGCCTGACCCTGATCGTGGACGCACAGCGGGTCGTCAGGGACGTCCAGTACCCCGTCACGGACGTGACGACGAGCGTCGAGGAGGCACTGCGGACCGTCAGCCGTCTGCGGGGCGAGGAGGACTGACCTTCGCGACGGCACGGCGGCCGTCAGCCGTCTGCGGGCCGAGGAGGACTGACCTCCATGGGCGGACCAGCCTCCGCGGCGGCACTGCGAGCCGTCAGCCGCTCGCGGGCCGAGGAGAGTCGGACTTCGCCGCGGCCAGAACCCGCCGGAGCATCTCCCGCGTGTACGCCTCGTCGTACTCCGCGCCCGTGAGCAGCACCTGGAGACAGATCCCGTCCATCATCGCGACCATGCCCCGCGCGGTGACGGGGTCCGTCCGCTCCCGCAGGACCTCGGCGACCCCCTCGCACCACTCGGCGGCCACCGGACGCAGGGCGGGGCGGCGCAGGGCGGCCAGATACAGCTCGTACTCCAGCTCGATCCCCTCCCGTCCCCCCGCGGCCCACTCGCCGAGCAGCGCCGCGAGCTCGGCGGGCAGGTCGGCGTCCGGGTCCCGGAGCACGCCGCGCTCCCGCACGAGTTGCGCGAACCCTTCGTTGGACTGCCGCAGCGCGGCCACCAGAAGGTCGTCGAGGGTCCTGAAGTGGTACGTGGTCGACCCGAGCGGCACATCGGCCTCGGCGGCGACGGAGCGGTGACTGAGGCCGGCGATGCCCTTACCGGCCGCGACCCGCATCGCCGCGTCGATGATCCGCTGCCGCCTCTCGGGGTCGTAGCGCCTGCCCATCAGTGGGCCCCGCCCAGGTTCAGGACGACGACGCCCGCGATGACGAGCAGGATGCCGGAGATCTTGACCAGGTTCGTCGACTCCCCGAGGAACAGCATCCCGATGACGGCGACCGCGGCGGTCCCGACCCCCGCCCAGATCGCGTAGGCCGTACCCACCGACAGCGTCTTCAGCGTCTGCGCGAGCAGCGAGAAGGCCAGCAGATACCCCGCGACGGTCAGCAGCGACGGCCAGAGCCTGCTGAATCCCTCGCTGTACTTCATGGCCGTCGTCCCGGCCACCTCCGCCGCGATGGCCGCGGCCAGCAGTCCGTATCCCATACGTACAAGCGTACACAACGATGCGTACGACTGTACATATGCAGGCGCATACGAAAGGGCCCGCACCGGTGGGTGCGGGCCCTTTCGGGGTGCTCGGCGGCGCTTCGCGCGGGCGGGGTCAGACGTTGAACCCCAGCGCCCGCAACTGCTCGCGGCCATCGTCCGTGATCTTGTCCGGGCCCCACGGGGGCATCCAGACCCAGTTGATCCGCAGCTCGTTGACGATGCCGTCCGTCGCGGACTTCGCCTGGTCCTCGATGACGTCCGTCAGCGGGCAGGCCGCGGACGTCAGCGTCATGTCGATGGTGGCGATGTTGGCGTCGTCGACGTGGACGCCGTAGATCAGGCCCAGGTTGACGACGTCGATGCCCAGCTCGGGGTCGACGACGTCGTAGAGCGCCTCGCGGACCTCCTCCTCGGATGCGGGCTTGGTCGTGAGGGTCTCGTTCTCGCTCATGCCGTCTTCCTTTCGGCCTCGGCGGCCTCGACGTCGGCGCCCAGTGCCTGCGCCGTCGCGTCCTTCCACGCCATCCAGCTCAGCAGAGCACACTTGACGCGCGCGGGGTACTTGGAGACACCGGCGAACGCGACCGCGTCCTCCAGGACCTCCTCCATCGCGTCGTCCGGCTCCAGCTTGCCCTTGGACTGCATCAGCTCCAGGAACACGGCCTGGATCCGCTGCGCCTCGGCGAGCTCCTTGCCGACGAGCAGGTCGTTGAGCACGGAGGCGCTGGCCTGGCTGATGGAGCAGCCCTGGCCCTCGTAGCTCACGTCCTCGATGCGGGCGCCGTCGTACTTCACCCGCAGCGTGATCTCGTCGCCGCACGTCGGATTGACGTGGTGCACCTCGGCGTCGCCGGGGCGAAGACCGCGCCCGTGCGGGTGCTTGTAGTGGTCCAGGATCACGTCCTGGTACATCGAATCCAGCTTCACACCAGCCAGCCCCTCAGCCGAAGAAGTTCCGTACGTGCTCCAGGCCGTCGGCGAGGGCGTCAATCTCGCCGGGCGTGGAGTACAGATAGAACGACGCTCGCGTGGTCGCGGGAATTCCGTACCGCAGGCAGACGGGGCGGGCGCAGTGGTGGCCGACCCGGACCGCGATGCCCTGCTCGTCGAGGACCTGGCCCACGTCGTGCGGGTGGATGTCGCCGAGCGTGAAGGAGATCGCGGCGCCGCGCTCCTCGGCCGTCGCCGGACCGATGATCCTCAGGTCGGGGACCTCAAGGAGGCGCTTGATCGCGTACTCGGTGATCGCCTGCTCGTGCTGCGCGATCCTGTCCATGCCGATCGAGGTCAGATAGTCCACCGCCGCGCCCAGGCCCACGGCCTGCGCCACCGGCGGGGTGCCCGCCTCGAACTTGTGCGGCGCCGGGGCGTACGTCGACGAGTGCATCGACACCGTCTCGATCATCTCGCCGCCGCCGAGGAACGGCGGCAGGTCCTCCAGGAGCTCCTGGCGGCCCCACAGCACGCCGATGCCCGTCGGGCCGCACATCTTGTGGCCGGTGAAGGCCACGAAGTCGGCCTGGAGGGCCTGTACGTCCATCGGCATGTGCGGCGCGGCCTGGGAGGCGTCGATCAGGACCAGGGCCCCGACCTCCTGGGCGCGGCGCACGATGGCCTCGACCGGGTTGTGGGTGCCCAGGATGTTGGAGACGAGCACAAAGGAGACGATCTTCGTCTTCTCCGTGATGACCTCGTCGATGTTCGACAGGTCGAGCCTGCCGTCGTCGGTGAGGCCGAACCACTTCAGCTTCGCGCCGGTGCGCTGCGAGAGCAACTGCCACGGCACGATGTTGGAGTGGTGCTCCATCTCCGTGATGACGATCTCGGTCTCGTGGTCCACGCGGTAGGGCTCGTCGGCCCAGCCGAGCATGTTGGCCACGAGGTTGAGCGACTCGGAGGCGTTCTTGGTGAAGATCACCTCGTCGCGGCTCGGCGCGTTGATGAACTCCGCGACCTTGTCACGGGCGCCCTCGTACAGCGCCGTGGCCTCCTCGGCGAGGACGTGCACACCGCGGTGGACGTTGGCGTTGTGCTGTTCGTAGTACTCGCTGAGCACGTCGATGACCTGGCGCGGCGTCTGCGACGTCGCCGCGTTGTCCAGGTACACCAGCTTCTTGCCGTCGTGGAGCGTGCGCTCCAGGATGGGGAAGTCCTTGCGGAGCGCCTCGGTGTCGAGGAGGCCGGGCAGCCCCTGGTGGGCCACTGTCACGCTGATACGCCACCCTTCGTGTATGCCTCGTAGCCCTCGGCCTCCAGCTTGTCGGCCAGCTCGGGGCCACCCGACTCGGCGATGCGGCCGTTCGCGAAGACGTGCACGAAGTCGGGCTTGATGTAGCGCAGGATGCGCGTGTAGTGCGTGATCAGGAGCGTGCCGACCGTACCCGTCTCGCGGAGGCGGTTGACGCCCTCGGACACCACGCGCAGGGCGTCGACGTCCAGGCCGGAGTCGGTCTCGTCGAGGATCGCGATCTTCGGCTTGAGGAGCTCCATCTGGAGGATCTCGTGGCGCTTCTTCTCACCGCCGGAGAAGCCCTCGTTCACGTTGCGCTCGGCGAAGGCGGGGTCCATCTGGAGCGCGGCCATCGACTCCTTGACCTCCTTCACCCAGGTGCGCAGCTTGGGGGCCTCGCCGCGGATCGCCGTCGCCGACGTGCGCAGGAAGTTGGAGACGGAGACGCCGGGGACCTCGACCGGGTACTGCATGGCGAGGAACATGCCGGCGCGGGCCCGCTCGTCGACCTCCATCTCGAGGACGTCCTCGCCGTCGAGGGTGACGGTGCCCTGGGTGATCGTGTACTTGGGGTGGCCCGCGACGGAGTAGGCGAGGGTCGACTTGCCGGAGCCGTTCGGGCCCATGATGGCGTGCGTCTCGCCCTGCTTCACGGTCAGGTCGACACCCTTGAGGATTTCCTTGGTGCCGTTCTCGACCTCGACGGTCACGTGCAGGTCGCGGATTTCAAGCGTTGCCATGGGTGCCTCAGGACTCCTGGGTGACGGAGGCGCGTACGTCAACGAGAACGCTGCCCCCTTCGATCTTTACGGGGTATACGGGGACGGGTCGCGTCGCGGGCAGGCCCGACGGCTTCCCGGTACGCAGGTCGAAGGCGGAGCCGTGCAGCCAGCACTCGATCTGGCAGTCGTCCACCTCGCCCTCGGAGAGGGAGACGTTCGCGTGCGAGCAGATGTCGTGGATCGCGAACACCTCGCCCTCGGTATGGACGACCGAGACCGGCGTGCCGTCGAGTTCCACCCGCTTCGGGGTGTCCTCCTCCAGCTCGCTCAGGTCACAGGCGCGTTCGAATGCCATCAGACGGACGCCTCCAGCTCCTCGTCGATCTTCACGAGGAGGCGCTCCTCGATGTCGTCGACACCGATCTGCTGGACCAGCTCGGCGAAGAAGCCGCGCACGACGAGGCGGCGTGCCTCCTGCTGCGGGATGCCGCGCGCCATCAGGTAGAACAACTGCTCGTCGTCGAACCGGCCGGTGGCGCTCGCGTGCCCGGCGCCGACGATCTCACCGGTCTCGATCTCCAGGTTCGGCACGGAGTCGACGCGGGCGCCGTCCGTCAGGACGAGGTTGCGGTTCATCTCGTAGGTGTCGGTGCCCTCGGCCTTGGCCTCGATGAGGACGTCACCGATCCACACGGCGTGCGCCTGCTCGCCCTGCAGCGCGCCCTTGTAGACGACGTTGGACTTGCAGTGCGGGACGTTGTGGTCGACCAGGAGGCGGTGCTCCTGGTGCTGGCCCGTGTCCGTGAAGTACAGGCCGAACAGCTCCGCCTCGCCGCCGGTGCCCGCGTACGTCACCCGGGGGTGCAGGCGCACGAGGTCGCCGCCGAAGGTGACCACGAAGGACTTGAAGGTGGCGTCCCGGCCGATCAGGGCGTTGTGCTGGCCGACGTGCACGGCCTTGTCGTCCCAGTCCTGTACGGAGACGACGGTCAGCTTGGCGCCGTCGCCGAGGACGTAGTCGACGTTGGCCGCGAGCGCGGCGTCGCCGGTGTGGTCGATCACCACGACGGCCTCGGCGAAGGCGCCGAGCTCGATGAGCTGGTGGCCGTAGGCGACCCCGCCCTCGCCGTGCACGGCGATGCGGATCGGCTCGGTGAGCACCGTCTCCTTGGGGACGGTGACGACACCGGCCTCCTTGAACGCGGAGTAGGCCTGGGCGGCGACGCGGTCCACGGGGACGCCCGCCTTGCCGAGCCGCGCGTCGTCACGGCCGACGGTCTCGACGACGACGGCCTCGGGGGCCTGGATGTCGATCTTCACACCGCCGCCGGTGGCGACCGCGGTGCCGTCGTGCAGCCCGCGGAGGCGCTCCAGCGGGGTGAACCGCCACTCCTCCTCGCGGCCGTGCGGCACCGGGAAGTCCGCCACGTCGAAGGACGGGGGCGCGCTCATGCGCGTGGCGACGGTCGACTCGGCGGCCACCGCGATCTGGCCCGCGGTGGTGGATCCCAGCGAGGGGGGTCCCCCCTGTCCGAGCGAAGTCGAGGACTTGGGGGCGTTCTGAGCCTCAGCCATGGCTGTCGGTCTGCTCTCTTCCTGCGTCACTACGTCGAGAAATCTGGCGGCTGCTTACGGGGGGCGGGTCTAGCCGACCGCGCCTTCCATCTGCAGCTCGATCAGCCGGTTCAGCTCCAGGGCGTACTCCATGGGCAGCTCCTTCGCGATGGGCTCGACGAAGCCGCGCACGATCATCGCCATCGCCTCGAACTCGGTGAGACCGCGGCTCATCAGGTAGAAGAGCTGGTCCTCGGAGACCTTGGAGACGGTGGCCTCGTGGCCCATGGACACGTCGTCCTCGCGGACGTCCACGTACGGATACGTGTCGGAGCGGGAGATGGTGTCGACGAGCAGCGCGTCACAGAGCACGTTGGACTTGGAGCCCGCGGCGCCCTCGCCGATCTCGACCAGACCGCGGTAGGAGGTGCGGCCACCGCCACGCGCCACGGACTTCGACACGATGTTGGACGAGGTGTTCGGCGCCATGTGGACCATCTTGGAGCCGGCGTCCTGGTGCTGGCCCTCGCCCGCGAAGGCGATGGAGAGGGTCTCGCCCTTGGCGTGCTCGCCCATCAGGTAGACGGCGGGGTACTTCATCGTCACCTTGGAGCCGATGTTGCCGTCGATCCACTCCATGGTCGCGCCCTCATAGGCCACGGCGCGCTTGGTGACCAGGTTGTAGACGTTGTTCGACCAGTTCTGGATCGTCGTGTAGCGGCAGCGGGCGCCCTTCTTGACGATGATCTCGACGACCGCGGAGTGCAGGGAGTCCGACTTGTAGATCGGCGCCGTGCAGCCCTCGACGTAGTGGACGTAGGCGTCCTCGTCGACGATGATCAGCGTCCGCTCGAACTGGCCCATGTTCTCCGTGTTGATGCGGAAGTAGGCCTGGAGCGGGATCTCTACGTGCACGCCCTTCGGCACGTAGATGAAGGAGCCGCCGGACCACACGGCGGAGTTCAGCGACGCGAACTTGTTGTCGCCGACCGGGATGACCGTGCCGAAGTACTCCTTGAAGAGCTCCGGGTGCTCCTTCAGGGCCGTGTCGGTGTCCAGGAAGATGACGCCCTGCTCCTCCAGGTCCTCACGGATCTGGTGGTAGACGACCTCGGACTCGTACTGCGCGGCGACACCGGCGACGAGGCGCTGCTTCTCCGCCTCGGGGATGCCGAGCCTGTCGTACGTGTTCTTGATGTCCTCGGGCAGGTCCTCCCAGGACTCCGCCTGCTTCTCCGTGGAGCGCACGAAGTACTTGATGTTGTCGAAGTCGATGCCGGAGAGGTCCGAGCCCCAGTTCGGCATGGGCTTCTTCTCGAACAGGCGCAGGCCCTTGAGACGGAGCTTGGTCATCCACTCCGGCTCGTTCTTCTTCGTGGAGATGTCCCGGACGACGTCCTCGTCGATGCCGCGCTTGGCAGAGGCACCAGCCGTGTCGGAGTCGGCCCAGCCGTATTCGTACTTGCCCAGGCCCTCGAGCTCAGGGTGGGCAGTCTCCGTGGGGAGAGTCATGCGGGGTTCCTCCCGGCCGTGCTTGCAGAAGTGTTGGCAGTGGTGTCTGTGACCGCAGGGGGCTGCGGGGCCGCCTTCGGGATGTACGTCGTACAGACGCCGTCTCCGTGGGCGATGGTGGCGAGCCGCTGGACGTGGGTCCCGAGGAGCGCGGAGAAGATCTCCGTCTCCGCCTCGCAGAGCTGTGGAAACTGCTCGGCCACGTGCGCGACGGGGCAGTGGTGCTGGCAGAGCTGCTCGCCCACCGGCGCGCTGCGCGCCGTAGCAGCGTACCCGTCGGCGGTCAACGCCTTCGCCAGGGCGTCGGTGCGCTGCTCCGGGGGAGCGGCTTCGACGGCCTGGCGATACGCCTCGGCCTGCTCGACGATGCGGGCGCGGGCGAATTCCGCGACCGCCGCCTCGCCGTGGGTCAGGGCGATCCAGCGCATGGCGTCGGCCGCGAGCTTGTCGTAGGACTGGTCGAAGGCGTCACGGCCGCAGTCCGTCAGCGCGAAGACCTTGGCCGGGCGGCCTCGGGTACGCGCGCCGTAGACCCGCTTCTCGCGGCCCTCGACCACGTTCTCCTGGACCAGGGCGTCCAGATGGCGGCGGACCGCGGCCTGGGTCAGGCCGAGCCGCCCCGCGAGGTCCGCGACGGTGGACGGGCCGTGGTCCAGGATGGAGCGCGCGACGCGGTTGCGGGTGGACCGCTCACCGGTCGCGAGCTCTTCCTGCGGAGCCCTCACGGGGGCCTCCCGAGCCTCGCCAACGTTTTTCACAACGCCATTGTTGCGTAATTCCTCAGAGCCTGACAACCCGCGTCCGGATCCGTGTTCGGTGCCGTGTGTCACTTAGGTTCACCTAAGCTGACCTGGGAAAAGATCTTTGATCGATCAATTCGGTGGCGCGTCCCCCTACCGTCCTGAAGACTCCCGGAACATGTCGACACCCCCTCTCACCGGGCCTTTGTGTACGCGTGACTCGCTCACGCAGGAGCTGAGGGCCCTCGGTCTGCGACCCGGCGACACCGTGCTCGTCCACACCTCGCTCAGCTCCCTCGGCTGGGTCAACGGCGGCGCGGAAGCGGTCGTCCGCGCCCTGCTGGACTGTCTGGGTGAAAACGGGACGCTGGTGGTACCCGCCCACTCCAGCGACAACTCCGACCCCGCCGAGTGGCAGCACCCGCCCGTGCCCGCCGAGTGGTGGCCAGCCATCCGCGAGACGATGCCCGCGTACGACCCGCGCACCGCCCGCACGCGCGGGGTCGGCATCGTCCCGGAGACCGTGCGCACCTGGCCGGGCGCCGTCCGCAGCGCCCACCCGCAGACCTCCTTCGCGGCCGTCGGGCCCCGCGCGAAGGCCCTGATGGACGGCCACGCCCTGGACTGCAGGCTCGGTGAGCGCAGCCCGCTCGCCCGCCTTGAGGCCGCCGGGGCGCGCGTCCTGCTCCTGGGCGCGGGCTTCGGCTCCTGCACCGCCTTCCACCTGGCGGAGTACCGGCTTCCGGCGCCGCCGCTCGTGGAGAACTCATTCGCCGTCATGACGGCCGAGGGCCGCCGCTGGATGACGGTGCGCGAGCCCTCGATCAGCGAGGACCGCTTCGACGAGCTGGGGGCGGACTTCGAGCGGGAGCGCCCGGTGGCGCGCGCGGCGGTGGGGGCTGCGACGGGCCGCCTCTTCCCGCTGGCCGAGGCGGTGGCGTACGCGCGGGTGTGGCTGCCGCAGCATCGGCCGCGGGGTGCCCCGTAAGGGGCGCGGGGCCGTGCCGGTGTGCGGCTCCGCCGCGTGAGCGCGGTCAGCGCGCGACAAGCCGCATACGCGCCTGCCGAGAAAGGCGCAGACGCGTCTGCGGGTATCGCGTGGCTGGTCGCGCAGTTCCCCGCGCCCCTTACGGGGCACCCCCCCAGGCCGGGACGGGGCGCCCCCCGGACGAGGGTTGCGCGGTCCTCTCTAGACTTCCCGGCATGGGAAATGAGTCCGTCGTCCAGGCCAAGGGTCTGGTCAAGCGGTACGGGACAAAGACCGCGGTCGACGGCCTCGACCTGGACGTCCGCGCGGCCGCCGTCACGGCGGTCCTCGGCCCGAACGGCGCCGGCAAGACCACCACCGTCGAGACCTGCGAGGGCTACCGCAGGCCGGACGCGGGCGAGGTCCGCGTCCTCGGCCTCGACCCGGTCCGGGAGGCCACCGCGCTGCGGCCCCGCATCGGCGTGATGCTCCAGTCCGGCGGCGTCTACTCCGGCGCCCGCGCCGACGAGATGCTGCGCCACGTGGCCAAGCTGCACGCCCACCCCCTGGACGTCGACGCGCTCATCGAGCGCCTGGGCCTCGGCTCCTGCGGCCGCACCACCTACCGGCGTCTCTCCGGCGGCCAGCAGCAGCGCCTCGCGCTCGCCATGGCCGTGGTGGGCAGGCCCGAACTCGTCTTCCTCGACGAGCCGACCGCGGGCCTCGACCCACAGGCCCGCCGGGCCACCTGGGGCCTGGTCCGCGACCTGCGCGCGGACGGCGTCTCGGTGATCCTCACCACGCACCACATGGACGAGGCCGAGGAACTCGCCGACGACGTCGCGATCATCGACGCGGGCAAGGTCATCGCCCAAGGCAGCCCCGAGGAGCTGTGCCGCGGCGGCGCCGAGAACACGCTCCGCTTCACCGGCCGCCCAGGGCTCGACGTCGCCTCCCTGCTCAAGGCCCTGCCACCGGACTCCGCCGCCGCCGAGCTCACCCCCGGCGCCTACCGCGTCAGCGGCACCGTCGACCCCCAGTTGCTCGCCACCGTCACCTCCTGGTGCGCCCAGCACGGCGTCATGCCGGACCGGATCTCGGTCGAACGCCACACTCTCGAAGACGTCTTCCTGGAACTCACGGGCAAGGAGCTGCGGTCGTGACCAGCACCACCGGCACATCGGGCACGCCCGGAACGTACACGCCCAAGCCGGGCGCCGCCCCGCTCCCCCGCATGATCGGCGCGCAGGCCGCCCTCGAGACGAAGATGCTGCTGCGCAACGGCGAGCAGTTGCTGCTCACCGTCGTCATCCCGACGCTCCTGCTCGTCCTGTTCAGCGCGGTCGACATCGTGGACACCGGCGACGGCAAGGCGGTCGACTTCCTCGCCCCCGGCGTCCTCGCCCTCGCCGTCATGTCGACGGCCTTCACCGGGCAGGCCATCGCGACGGGCTTCGAGCGGCGGTACGGCGTGCTGAAGCGGCTCGGCGCCTCGCCGCTGCCGCGCTGGGGCCTGATGGCCGCCAAGACGCTGTCCGTCCTGGTCACCGAGGTGCTCCAGATCGCGCTGCTCACCGCGATCGCCTTCGCGCTCGGCTGGTCGCCGCACGGGAACCCGTTCGCCGTCCTGCTGCTCCTCGTCCTCGGCACCGTCGCCTTCTCCGGGCTCGGCCTGCTGATGGCAGGCACCCTCAAGGCGGAGGCGACCCTGGCCGCCGCGAACTTGGTCTTCCTGCTCCTGCTGGTCGGCGGCGGCGTCATCGTGCCGCTCGACAAGTTCCCCGGCGGCGTCGAGTCGGCGCTCGGCCTGCTGCCCATCTCGGCGCTCTCCGACGGGCTGCGGGACGTGCTCCAGGACGGCGCGTCGATGCCGTGGGGCGACCTGGGGATCCTCGCGGTGTGGGCGGTGCTCGGGCTCGGGGCGGCGGCGCGATTCTTCCGCTGGGAGTAGCGCTTGCGCTGCGGGGCCAGGCGGAAGTCACGTAACCGGCGTCACAGATGGACCGGATACGTCCCCCTCGTGAAGCCGTGCACAAGCGGCCCCCTACGATGGGGCCGTGCCAAACGTGACCCGGGCCGAACTGGCTCAAGCAGCACGCAATCCGCTCGCCTTCATCGCGGAACGCTGGACCCCGACCGATCGGACCGTCCGGCGCGCGGTGCTCGCCTCGCTCGTGATGACGGTGGTCATCGTGGTCACCGGCGGCGCCGTCCGGCTCACCGGGTCCGGGCTCGGCTGCCCGACCTGGCCCAAGTGCACCGACGACTCCCTCACCGCGACCCATGAGATGGGTTTCCACGGCGTCGTCGAGTTCGGCAACCGCATGCTGACGTACGTGCTGTGCGCCGCCGTCGGCTGGGCCATCATCGCCGTGCGCTCGCAGAAGCCGTGGCGGCGCAGCCTGACCCGGTACGGGTGGGCCCAGTTCTGGCTGGTCATGGGCAACGCGGTGCTCGGCGGCATCGTCGTGCTCGTCGGCCTCAACCCCTACACCGTGGCCGCGCACTTCCTGCTCTCCACCGCCCTGATCGCGGTCGCCACGTCGATGTGGCAGCGCACGCGGGAAGGCGACGCGGAGCCCCGCCCGCTCGTCGGCAAGGCCGTCGCGCAGCTCGTGTGGGTCATGGTCGGAGTCTCGGTGCTGCTCATCGCCATGGGTACGGTGGTGACCGGCGCGGGTCCGCACGCCGGTGACTCCAGCGACGTACCGCGCATGAACGTCGGCGCGGTGGGCCTGGACTGGGAGGGCGTGACCAAGCTGCACGCCGTCCTCGCTTGGATCGTGGTGACGCTGACGTTCGCCCTGTGGTTCGTCCTGAAGGCGGTGGACGCGCCCCCCGGGCCGCTCGCCCGCACCCGGGACCTGTTCCTGATCCTGCTCGCGCAGGGCGTCATCGGCTACGTCCAGTACTTCACGGACCTGCCCGAGGCGCTGGTGGCGGCGCACATGCTGGGGTCGTGCCTGGTGTGGATCGGGGTGCTGCGGGTGCTCCTGTCGCTGCGCGAGCGGCCGACGGTCGCGCCGGGGGTCCCGGCACCGGCGGACCCGGCGCTCTCCACGGTCTGAACCCACCTCCCGCTCGCGGCGGTCTGAACCCACCTCCCGCTCGCGGCGGTCTGAACCCACCTCCCGCTCGCGGCGGTCTGAACCCACGTCCTGCTCGCGGCGGCCCGGTCTACTCCTCCGCCAGTCCGTAGACCCGCTCCGCGTTCCCCGCCGCGAGCAGCCCCGCCACGCGCTGCGCGTCCGTCAGCGACCACGCGCCGTCCGCGACCCAGGTGCCGAGCACCCGCCCGAGTGCCTCCCTGAACAGGTGCGCGCCCACCACATGCAGCTCGGGCAGTCCGTGCGCGCCGCTGGAGAACAGCAGCTTGCCGAAGGGGGCCAGCTCCAGGATCTCGGCGAGGACGGCCGCGGCCCTGGCCCCGGTCCGTACGAGCGCGGAGCCGAGGTCGGCGTACACATGCGGGAAGACACCCGCGAGATGGGCCGCCGCCCGGTGGTGCGGATAGGTGCCCAGGAGCACCAGATCGGTGCCGAGCCCGGCCGTGGCGCGGGCGAAGTCCTCGAAGGAGCCCTCCGGGTCGGCGGCACCCGCGTGCAGTTGCAGGGGCAGTCCGGAGGCCACGGCGATCCACAGCAGGTGCCGCAGCAGCACCGGGTCCGCGAGCTCGCCGCCCACCTGCCGTCCGGCCAGCCACCGCCCCGCCGCCCCGCGCACCTCGCCGGGCCCCGGCGGTTCGGCGGCGAGCGCCCGGCGCCCGCGCGCCCCCGCGACGGAGACGAAGGCCACGGCCCCGTTCGCGGCGCCGTGCACGGACTCGGCTAGGTTGGCGAGGAAGCAGTCGACCGTGCCGGAGGTGTCGGCGACCTGCTCGGCGAGGAGTTCCAGGCGGACGATCTCATGGGCGTCCGCCGCCCCGGCCGACGCCAGCTCACCGGGCCCTGTCAGGTCGCCGGGCAGACCGGTGTCGACGAGGTACGTCGTGATGCCGCTGCCGCGCAGCAGCAGCCGGCCCGCCTCCAGGACCCCGAGCTCGCGGCGGCGCGCGAGGTAGCGGGCGGGCGGACAGTGCGGTTCCAGACCGAGCAGCGGCGGACACCAGCGGCGCACGGCGAAACCCGTCTGGGTGTCGAAGAAGGTGGTGCCGGGGGCGGGCGGGCCCTCGCCCCGGCCGAGATGGGCCTCGAAGGTGCCGAGCCCCAGCTCCGTCCGCAGGACGCCGTGGCAGTGCTGGTCCACCAGGGACGGCGTTTCGATCATCCTGGCTCCCCTGCGTGGACCGTGTTCGTCTGGGTTCCGCAGAGCTCCTCAGAGCTCCTCAGAGTCCCTCAGCGTTCCGCTGTGTTCCTCTGTGTTCCTCTGTGTTCCCACGGTCCTAACGGGCGATCCCGGCATCAGGTGTTGCTCGCCGTGCCGCTCGGGGCCTTCCCCGCGCGTGTCTCAGCCGTTCGCCGGGCCGCCGACCTGGATGCCCGCCATGCGCGTCCACTCATACGGTCCGGTCTTCACCTTGGCCGCGAACTCGCCGTCGAAGTCCTCGTGGACGGTGATGCCGGACCGCTCCACGGCGCTCGTCGCGATCGCGTGGGTCGGCGCCACGAGGTCGCCCCAGTTGCCGTCCGCGCCGACGAGGACGATCCGCGCGCCCCGCTCGCCGATATAGGCGACCTGGCCCTCGGCCCCGCCGTGCTTCCGCGCGAACGTCGTGATCGCCTTGGCGAGCTTGGCGGCCGTGCGGTCGGCGCGGGCGGCCTCCTTGTCGGGCTTGCCGCTCGCAGCGGCCTTGTCCGTGGGGGCCGCGGCCTTGTCCGTGACGGTTTCGTCCGTGGCGGTGGCCTTGTCCGTGACGGTTTCGTCCGTGGCGGCGGCCTTGTCCGTGGCGGCCTTGTCCGTGGCGGTCCTGTCCGTGGCGGCGGTGTCCTGCTCCGCGCTCTGGTCCGTGCCTTGCTCCGTGTCAGCCATGGCACAGGATGCTACCGACGGGTAGATCGTTCGGCGACGCCCGGGTGACGTGGTCTCGGCCACGGTACGCCCGGAGTCGGCCCCCGGTCCGTGCGTACGTTCCGCCGCGCGCTGCCCCGTGGTAGGACCGGGGAACATGACCGGTCTGCTGATCGACGAGGTCTTCCGGTCCGCCGCGGGAGCGCACCCGCACCGCCCTGCCGTGGTGTGCGGGGATCGCGCACTCCGCTTCGCGGAGCTGGACGCGGCGGCCGACCGGGCCGCCGGGCGCCTGCGGGCGTGCGGTGTCCGGCGCGGCGACCGCGTCGTCTGCCTGACGGGCGACCTGTTCGCCGCGCTGCCGCTGTTCGCCGGGGCGGCGCGGGCCGGTGCGGTCTTCGTCCCGCTGGACCCCCGGGACCGGGGCGCGGCCTCCGTCCCTGTCGTACGGGCTGCGGCACCACACCTTGTCGTGACGGACGGGCCGTGGGCGGAGGCGCAGGTCGGGGCGGGGGCGCGGCTCGCCGCCGCGGTCGGGGCCCAGCACCTCGCACTCCCGAAACAGGAGGAACTCCTCGTACCGGTGCAGGAGGGACTTCACGTACCGATGCAGGAGGGATCTCATGTACCGGCACAAGAGGAACTTCTCGTACCGGCATACGAGGCCGCAGGGGTCGGGAAGCCCTGGGGCGGGCTGCCGCGACAGCCCGCCGGACGGTCACCGTCCGAGTCCGACGCCCACCTCATCCTGTTCACCGGCTCCGCCCCGCGCCCGCGAGGCATCGTCCTCTCCCACCGCGTGAGCGCCCTGCGCACCCACCCGGGGTGCAGGCCCGAGCCCCCTGGCACCCTGGTGTGCGGCTTCCCGCCGGGTCACCCGGCGGCCTGGACGGCCGTCCTGCGCCAGTGGCAGACCCGGGGCACCGTGGTCCTGCCCGCGGAGCCGGGCCCGGCGGCGGTCTGTGCGGCCGTACGTGAGCACAGGGCCACCCGTCTGACGGGCCCGCCCGACGTGTGGTGGGCCGTCCTGGACACGGCTCCCCACCAGTTGGCCCCCTTGCGCCTCGCCGTAGTGGAGGCGGCGGCTCCGGCCGACACGCCCCCGCAGTTGCTCGAAGCCATCCGCACCGCCACCCCCGCCGCGCTGGTACGCGCCGTCCTCGGCACCGCCGAGACGGGCGACATCGCCACGCTCGACCATGCCGACGTCCGCGCAAGGCCGGGTAGCTGCGGCTCGCCCGCGCCGGGTGTCGGGGTGCGGTTCGTGGACGGCGAGCTGTGGGTGCGCGGCCCGGCGCTGTTCGACGGGTACTTCGGGGACGCGAAGGCCACGGACGCGGTGCTCAGGGACGGCTGGTTCCGCACCGGCCGCACGGCCCGGCGGGACACGGACGGCTACCTGTATCCCGGCCCGGAAGCGGAACCGGTGGCGGAAGCGGAACCGGAAGCCGGACCGGAAACGGAAGCCGGACCGGAAACGGAAAGCGGGCCGGAAGCGGAAAACAGAGCGGCCCCGCCGTCCTGAGGACGACGGGACCGCTCACCGCTCGTACGGGAACCGCCGGGGGCTAGCGCAGGAAGGGATCCACCGCGACCGCCACGAACAGCAGCGAGACGTAGGTGATCGACCAGTGGAAGAGCCGCATCTCCTTCAGCTTGCCGCCGGTCGCCTCGGACTTGGCGCGGTTCTGAAGGCCGTGCGCCTCCCACAGCCACCAGCCACCAGTGACGAGGGCGACCGCGGTGTAGAACCAGCCGGTGTAGCCGAGGGGCTGCAACAGCAGCGAGACGGCGACCATGACCCAGCTATAGAGGACGATCTGGCGCGCGACGACCTTGTTGGAGGCGATCACCGGAAGCATCGGCACGCCCACGCGCGCGTAGTCCTCCTTCACCCTCATGGACAGCGGCCAGTAGTGCGGCGGCGTCCAGAAGAACATCACGAGGAAGAGGACGACCGGCGCCCAGGACATCGAGTTGGTGACCGACGACCAGCCGATGAGGACCGGCAGACAGCCCGCGATGCCGCCCCAGACAATGTTCTGGGAGGTGCGGCGCTTGAGGAGCATCGTGTAGACGACGACGTAGAAGAGCAGCGCGCCGAGCGAGAGCCAGGCGGAGAGCCAGTTGACGGTGAGGCCGAACAGGAGCGTGGAGACGACGGCGAGCGTGATGCCGAAGACCAGGCACTCCCGGGGGCTGACCATGCCGGTGACGAGCGGCCGCTGCGACGTGCGTTCCATGAGGGCGTCGATGTCGCGGTCGATGTACATGTTGAGCGCGTTGGCGCCACCGGCCGAGAGATAACCGCCCACACAGGTGAGCAGGACCAGTGTGAGGTCCGGGACCCCTTGCTCGGCGAGGAACATCACCGGAACGGTGGTGATCAGGAGCAGCTCGATGATCCGCGGCTTGGTCAGCGCCACGAACGCCTTGACTCGGGCCCCGAACGGCCGGTTGCTCGGGTTCTGGCTAGTCCCGATTACCCCCGCTGGACGGGATTCGACGGCCGTCACGCACACCCCTGACAGAGACTCCCAGCAAGCCTGCGTCGGACGTTCGGACATGAAGATCCGGTAAAGGCTCGCGCGTACCACGCCACTGTAGACGTTGCCCATACCTCGCCCTTCGCGGGGGTGGGTTCGTGTTGAGGGGCAACACGAGTGGAGTGGGAAGCGTCGCGCGCACCCGGTGCGCGGCGTCGTCGGGGCAACCGGAACCCGCCACCAGATGAGCAGTACCGCATTCACATGGTGAACGAGGCATTCCTTTCAGGAGGCGGATTCGAATCCGCCCCCGCAGTCTGGAATGACTCGAAAGAATGCACGTTCTTACAGCGGTAGGCTCGTCAGCGGCCGGTGGATCCATACGCCGCCGGCATTCGACATGTGGAGAGGAGCCCTGACCCAGGGTGAGCACCAAGCCGACCACCACAGACCTCGAGTGGACCGAACTGGACCAGCGGGCTGTCGACACCGTCCGCGTCCTGGCCATGGATTCCGTACAGAAGGTCGGCAACGGCCATCCGGGTACGGCCATGAGCCTCGCGCCTGCCGCGTACACCCTTTTCCAGAAGGTGATGCGGCACGACCCGGCGGACGCCGACTGGACCGGCCGCGATCGTTTCGTCCTGTCCGCGGGACATTCGTCTCTGACGCTTTACATTCAGCTCTACCTGGCCGGTTTCGGCCTGGAGCTCGATGACCTGAAGGCCTTCCGCACCTGGGGTTCGAAGACCCCTGGTCACCCGGAGTACGGCCACACGGTGGGTGTCGAGACGACGACGGGCCCGCTCGGCCAGGGCGTCGCCAACGCCGTGGGCATGGCGATGGCCGCCCGCTACGAGCGTGGCCTCTTCGACCCGGACACCGCGCCCGGCGAGTCGCCGTTCGACCACTACATCTACGCCATCGCCGGTGACGGCTGCCTCCAGGAGGGCATCTCGGCCGAGGCGTCCTCGATGGCCGGGCACCAGAAGCTCGGCAATCTGATCCTGCTGTGGGACGACAACCACATCTCGATCGAGGGCGACACGGAGACCGCGATCTCCGAGGACACCGAGAAGCGGTACGAGGCCTACGGCTGGCACGTGCAGCGCGTGGAGCCCAAGGAGGACGGCGACCTGGACCCGGCCGCGCTGTACGCGGCGATCCAGGAGGCCAAGGCCGTCACCGACCGGCCGTCCTTCATCGCGATGCGCTCGATCATCGCCTGGCCCGCCCCGAACGCGCAGAACACCGAGGCCGCGCACGGCTCGGCGCTCGGCGACGAGGAGGTCGCGGCCACCAAGCGCGTCCTCGGCTTCGACCCGGAGCAGTCCTTCGAGGTCGCCGACGAGGTGCTCGCGCACACCCGCGCGGCGCTCGACCGGGGCCGCGAGGCCAAGGCGACCTGGTCGAAGTCCTTCGCCGAGTGGCGTACGCAGCAGCCCGAGCGCGCCGCGGACTTCGACCGCATCGCCGCGGGCGAGCTGCCGGCCAACTGGGAGGAGAAGCTTCCGGTCTTCGAGACGGGCAAGGGCGTCGCGACGCGGGCCGCGTCCGGCAAGGTCCTGCAGGCGCTCGGCGCGGTGATCCCCGAGCTGTGGGGCGGCTCCGCCGACCTCGCGGGCTCGAACAACACCACGATCGACAAGACGTCGTCGTTCCTGCCGGAGGGCAATCCGCTGCCGGAGGCCGACCCGTACGGCCGTACGATCCACTACGGCATCCGCGAGCACTCCATGGCCGCGGAGATGAACGGCATCGCGCTGCACGGCAACACGCGCGTCTACGGCGGCACGTTCCTGGTCTTCTCGGACTACATGCGCAACGCGGTGCGGCTCTCGGCCCTGATGCACCTGCCGGTGACGTATGTGTGGACGCACGACTCCGTGGGCCTCGGCGAGGACGGCCCGACGCACCAGCCGGTCGAGCACCTGGCCTCGCTGCGTGCCATCCCGGGTCTGAACGTGGTCCGTCCTGCGGACGCGAACGAGACCGCTCTGGCGTGGCGCGAGATCCTCAGGCGCTACACCAAGGAGTTCGGCAAGGGCGCCCCGCACGGTCTGGCGCTGACCCGTCAGGGCGTGCCGACGTACGAGCCCAACGAGGACGCCGCCAAGGGCGGGTACGTCCTGTTCGAGGCGGAGGGCGGCACTCCCGAGGTCGTCCTGATCGGCACCGGCTCCGAGGTGCAGCTCGCCGTGGAGGCGCGTGAGCAGCTCCAGGCGGCGGGCGTGCCGACGCGTGTCGTCTCGATGCCGTCGGTCGAATGGTTCGACGAGCAGGACCAGGGGTACCGGGACTCGGTGCTGCCGCCGTCGGTCAAGGCGCGAGTGGCGGTCGAGGCGGGCATCGGCCTGACTTGGCACCGCTTCGTCGGGGACGCGGGCCGCATCGTCTCGCTGGAGCACTTCGGTGCGTCGGCGGACGCCAAGGTGCTCTTCCGCGAGTTCGGCTTCACCGCCGACGCGGTCGCAGCGGCGGCGCGGGAATCGATCGCAGCCGCTCAGCGCTGACGCCCATATACGACCAAGTAGGAGATGTAATTCCATGACAGACGCACTCAAGCGCCTCTCCGACGAAGGCGTCGCGATCTGGCTGGACGACCTGTCGCGCAAGCGGATCACGTCCGGCAACCTCGCCGAGCTGATCGACCAGCAGCACGTCGTGGGCGTCACGACCAATCCCTCGATCTTCCAGAAGGCGATCTCGGAGGGCGACGGCTACGACACGCAGCTCACCGACCTCGCCGCCCGCGGGGTCACGGTCGAGGAAGCCATCCGCATGATCACGACGGCGGACGTCCGTGACGCCGCCGACATCCTGCGCCCGGTGTTCGACGCGACCGAGGGCCAGGACGGCCGGGTCTCGATCGAGGTCGACCCGCGGCTCGCCCACAACACGCGCGCCACGGTCGCCGAGGCCAAGCAGTTGGCGTGGCTGGTGGACCGGCCGAACACACTGATCAAGATCCCCGCGACCAAGGCGGGCCTGCCGGCCATCACCGAGGTCATCGGGCGCGGCATCAGCGTCAACGTCACGCTGATCTTCTCCCTGGAGCGCTACCGCGAGGTCATGGACGCCTACCTCGCGGGCCTGGAGAAGGCCAAGGAGGCGGGCCTGGACCTGTCGAAGATCCACTCGGTGGCGTCGTTCTTCGTGTCCCGCGTGGACACCGAGATCGACAAGCGCATCGACGCCCTGGGCACGGACGAGGCCAAGGCGGTGCGCGGCAAGGCCGCCCTCGCCAACGCCCGGCTCGCCTACGAGGCGTACGAAGAGGTCTTCTCGTCCGACCGCTGGGCCGCGCTCGACAAGGCGCACGCCAACAAGCAGCGCCCCCTGTGGGCGTCGACGGGCGTCAAGGACAAGGCGTACAAGGACACGCTGTACGTCGACGACCTGGTGGCCCCCGGCACGGTGAACACCATGCCCGAGGCGACCCTGGAGGCCGTCGCCGACCACGGCCAGGTCACCGGCAACACCATCGCCGGTGCCTACGACCAGGCGCGCGCGGACATCGCGGCCCTGGAGAAGCTCGGGGTCTCCTACGACGAGGTCGTGCAGCTCCTGGAGGACGAGGGCGTGCAGAAGTTCGAGGCGTCCTGGAACGACCTGCTCAAGTCGACCGAGGCGGAGCTCAAGCGCCTTTCCCCCTCGGAGGGCTGACACCTTGACCGCAGTTCATGGAGCCAACCCGCTTCGTGACGCCGCGGACCGACGGCTCCCGCGTATCGCGGGGCCGTCGGGCCTCGTCATCTTTGGCGTCACGGGCGATTTGTCCCGTAAAAAGCTGATGCCTGCCGTCTATGACCTCGCCAACCGGGGCCTGCTGCCGCCCGGCTTCGCGCTCATCGGGTTCGCCCGCCGCGAGTGGCAGGACGAGGACTTCGCGCAGGAGGTGCACGACGCGGTCAAGCAGCACGCGCGCACGCCCTTCCGTGAGGAGGTCTGGCAGCAGCTCATCCAGGGGATGCGTTTCGTCCAGGGCAACTTCGACGACGACGACGCCTTCGAGCAGTTGAAGGACACCATCCAGGAGCTCGACGAGGCACAGGGCACGGGCGGCAACTTCGCCTTCTACCTCTCGGTGCCGCCGAAGTTCTTCCCGCAGGTCGTCCAGCAACTGAAGAAGCACGAGCTGGCGGACGCGCCGGAGGGCGCCTGGCGCCGTGCGGTGATCGAGAAGCCGTTCGGCCACGACCTGAAGTCCGCCAAGGAACTGAACGCGATCGTGCACGAGGTGTTCGCCCCGGACCAGGTGTTCCGGATCGACCACTACCTCGGCAAGGAGACCGTCCAGAACATCCTGGCGCTGCGCTTCGCCAACCAGATGTTCGAGCCGATCTGGAACCGGTCGTACGTCGACCACGTACAGATCACGATGGCCGAGGACATCGGCATCGGCGGCCGCGCGGGCTACTACGACGGCATCGGCGCCGCGCGCGACGTCATCCAGAACCACCTGCTCCAGCTCATGGCCCTGACCGCCATGGAGGAGCCCGCCTCCTTCGACGCCGACGCCCTTGTCGCGGAGAAGGCGAAGGTGCTCGGCGCGGTCCGGCTGCCCAAGGACCTGTCCAAGGACACCGTCCGCGGGCAGTACTCGGCGGGCTGGCAGGGCGGCGAGAAGGCCGTCGGCTACCTCCAGGAAGAGGGCATCGACCCCAAGTCGAAGACCGACACGTACGCCGCCATCAAGCTGGGTGTCGACAACCGCCGCTGGGCGGGCGTGCCCTTCTATCTGCGCACCGGCAAGCGCCTCGGCCGCCGGGTCACGGAGATCGCGGTCGTCTTCCAGCGCGCCCCGCACTCCCCCTTCGACCACACGGCGACGGAGGAGCTCGGGCAGAACGCGATCGTCATCCGCGTCCAGCCGGACGAGGGCATCACGGTCCGCTTCGGCTCGAAGGTGCCGGGCACCTCGATGGAGATCCGGGACGTGTCGATGGACTTCGCGTATGGCGAGTCCTTCACCGAGTCCAGCCCGGAGGCCTACGAGCGCCTGATCCTGGACGTCCTGCTCGGCGACGCCAACCTGTTCCCGCGCACGGAGGAGGTCGAGCTGTCCTGGAACATCCTCGACCCGATCGAGCAGCACTGGGACGAGAACGGCACGCCCGCGCAGTACCAGGCCGGCACCTGGGGGCCGGTCGAGGCGGACGAAATGCTCGCACGAGACGGACGGAGCTGGCGTCGGCCATGAAGATCGACCTGACGGACACCACGGCCAGCAAGATCAACAAGGCCCTCGTACAGGGCCGCCGCGCCATCGGCTCACCGGCCGTCGGCATGGTGCTCACCCTCGTCATCGTCACCGACGAGGAGAACGCGTACGACGCGCTGCGGGCGGCGAGCGAGGCCTCCCGCGAGCACCCCTCGCGGACCCTGGTCGTCATCAAGCGGGTCTCGCGCTCGCCGCGTGACCGTACGAGTTCGCGCCTCGACGCCGAGGTGCGGGTCGGCGCGGACGCGGGCACCGGTGAGACGGTGATCCTGCGCCTGTACGGCGAGGTGCTCAACCACGCCCAGTCGGTGGTCCTGCCGCTGCTGCTCCCGGACGCCCCGGTGGTGGCGTGGTGGCCGGTGAACGCCCCGCTCGACCCGGCCAAGGACCCGCTCGGTGCCCTGGCCCAGCGCCGCGTCACCGACACCTACGCGGCCGAGCAGCCCATCCACGAGCTGACCGCGCGCGCCGAGGCCTACTCCCCCGGTGACACGGACCTGTCCTGGACCCGCATCACACCGTGGCGCTCGATGCTGGCCGCCGCCCTGGACCAGGTGGCCTGCGAGGTCACCGGTGCGCAGGTGGAGGGCGAGGAGTTCAACCCGAGCGTCGAACTGCTCGCGATGTGGCTCGCGGAGCGCCTGGGCGTGCCGGTCAAGCGCACCCTTTCGCCGGGCCCCGGCCTGACAGGCGTGCGGATGGAGACCAACTGCGGCCCTATCGTCCTCGACCGTGCCGACGGCTCCCTCGCGACGCTGTCCATCCAGGGCCAGCCGAACCGTGCGGTCGCGCTCAAGCGCCGCGAGACGCCCGAGCTGATCGCGGAGGAGCTGCGGCGCCTCGATCCGGACGACACCTACGCGGCCGCGCTGAGGTTCGGCGTGGACCGGCTCGGTGAGCCGGTGGTGCCGGAGCCTTCGGTGGACGCGCGGGACGAGGAGTCCCCGGGGTCCGGCTCGGGGCCCTCCCGGGGTTCCGCCGCCGAGGGGGGTGCGTCCGGCGAGGATGACGCCTCCGGCAAGGGTGGCGCCCCCGGTGGGGGTGACGCGTCCGCCAAGGGCGACGCCTCGGGCAAGGGCGACGCCTCGGGCAAGGACGGTGGGAACACGTCGGGTACTGCCAAGAAGGCTGCGGCGAAGGCCCCGGCCAAGAAGGCGGCACCCAAGTGAGCACCGCCCCGCAGCTCGTCGTGCACCGCGACAAGGAGCTGATGGCCCGAGCCGCCGCGGCCCGGCTGATCACGAAGATCGTCGACGCGCAGGCCGCCCGCGGCTCCGCCTCCGTGGTCCTCACCGGCGGCCGCAACGGCAACGGCCTGCTCGCGGCGCTCAGTTCGGCGCCCGCCCGTGACGCCGTGGACTGGTCACGGCTCGACCTGTGGTGGGGCGACGAGCGGTTCCTGCCGGACGGCGACCCCGAGCGCAACTACACGCAGGCCCGCGAGGCCCTGCTCGACTCGGTGCCGCTCGACCCGGCGCGGGTGCATCCGATGCCCGCGTCCGACGGGCTCTACGAAGCGGACGCGGCGGCGGAGGCATACGCCACGGAACTCGCCGCGGCGGCGGGTCCCGAGGACCACGGCCCGGTCCCGACGTTCGACGTGCTGATGCTGGGCGTCGGACCCGACACCCATGTGGCCTCGCTGTTCCCGGAGTCGCCCGCCGTGCGGGAGACCGAGCGCACGGTGGTCGGCGTCCACGGCGCGCCCAAGCCGCCGCCCACGCGCGTCTCGCTGACCCTGCCCGCGATCCGGTCGGCCCGCGAGGTGTGGCTGCTCGCGGCGGGCGAGGACAAGGCGAAGGCCGCGGCGATCGCGCTGTCCGGGGCGGGCGAGGTGCAGGCCCCGGCGGCGGGAGCGTACGGCAGGGCGCGCACGCTGTGGCTCCTGGACGCGGCGGCGGCGTCACAGCTCCCGCGGGGGCTGTATCCCCCGGCGTCTGCTTGACGGCATGTCGGCTTGGCGGCACGCGTGTGTGACGGCTCGACGGCTTGGCGGCACGCGTGTGTGACGGCTCGACGGCTTGGCGGCACGCGTGTGTGACGGCTCGGCGGCACGCGTGTCTGACGGCACGTCGGCATGGCAGCACGCCCGCCTGACGGTACGACGGCTCGGCAGCACGCGTGTCTGACGGCACGTCGGCTCGGCGGCACGCGTGTCTGACGGCACGACGGCTCGGCAGCACGCCTGCTTGCGGGCACCTCAGCCGGACGGCACGCCCGCCCGCGGGACCTCCCGCCCGACGGCACCTCAGCCGGACGGCACCTCAGCCGGACGGCACAGCGTCTCCGGCCGCGCGAAGGGCCCCGGACCACAAGGTGGTCCGGGGCCCTTCGCGTTTCCGCGGTGCGCCACCCGGCGAGCAGCGGCCCAGGGGCCAGGGCTCAGCGCCCGCGCAGCTCCCGGTACTTGGCGACAAGCGCCGTGGTCGACGGGTCGAGGCCCGGGACGTCCGCGCCCTCCGTCAGGGCGGGCTCGACGCGCTTGGCGAGCACCTTGCCGAGTTCGACGCCCCACTGGTCGAAGGAGTCGATGTTCCAGACGGCGCCCTGCACGAAGACCTTGTGTTCGTAGAGCGCGATGAGCTGCCCGAGGACCGACGGGGTCAGCTCCCTCGCGAGGATCGTCGTCGTGGGGTGGTTGCCCTGGAACGTCTTGTGCGGAACAAGATCTTCCGGAACGCCCTCGGCGCGGACCTCGTCCGGCGTCTTGCCGAAGGCGAGCGCCTGCGTCTGCGCGAAGAAGTTGGCCATCAGGAGATCGTGCTGGGCGACGAGGCCAGGCCGCAGATCGGCCACCGGCTCGGCGAAGCCGATGAAGTCCGCGGGGATGAGCTTGGTGCCCTGGTGGATGAGCTGGTAGTACGCGTGCTGCCCGTTCGTACCCGGGGTGCCCCACACCACGGGCCCCGTCTGCCACCGCACCGGGTTGCCGTCACGGTCCACGGACTTGCCGTTGGACTCCATGTCCAGTTGCTGGAGGTAGGCCGTGAACTTGGACAGGTAGTGCGAGTACGGCAGAACCGCGTGCGACTGGGCGTCGTGGAAGTTGCCGTACCAGATGCCGAGCAGACCGAGCAGCAGCGGCACGTTCGTCTCCGCGGGCGCCGTGCGGAAGTGGTCGTCGACGAGGCGGAAGCCGTCGAGCATCTCACGGAACCGGTCCGGGCCGATGGCGATCATCAGGGAGAGGCCGATCGCCGAGTCGTAGGAGTAACGCCCCCCGACCCAGTCCCAGAACTCGAACATGTTGGCCGTGTCGATGCCGAAGTCGGAGACCTTCTCCGTGTTCGTCGACAGCGCCACGAAGTGCTTGGCGACCGCGCTCTCGTCCGCCCGCAACTCGGTGAGCAGCCAGTTCCGCGCGGACGTCGCGTTCGTGATCGTCTCGATCGTGGTGAACGTCTTGGAGGCGACGATGAACAGCGTCTCGGCGGCGTCCAGGTCCCGGATCGCCTCGTGCAGGTCGGCGCCGTCCACGTTCGACACGAAGCGGACGGTCAGCTCGCGGTCGGTGAAGGAGCGCAGCGCCTCGTACGCCATCGCGGGACCGAGGTCGGAGCCGCCGATACCGATGTTGACGACGTTCTTGATGCGCTTGCCGGTATGGCCGGTCCACTCGCCGGAGCGGACCTTGCCGGCGAAGGACGACATCTTGTCGAGCACGGCGTGCACACCCGGCACGACATTCCCGGCGTGCTCGCCGTCGACCTCGACGACCGTGTCGCGCGCGGCGCGCAGGGCCGTGTGCAGGACCGCGCGGCCCTCCGTGGTGTTGATCTTCTCGCCGCGGAACATGGCGTCGCGCAGACCGAAGACATCCGTGGCCGCGGCGAGGTCCCGCAGGAGCGCCAGGGTCTCGTCGGTCACCAGGTGCTTGGAGTAGTCGATGTGCAGGTCACCGACCTGGAGGGTGTACTTGTCGGCGCGCGCCGGGTCGGTGTCGAACAGCTCCCGCAGCCGCACCTCCCCGAGCTGCTCCTTGTGCTTGGCCAGCGCCGTCCATTCGGGCGTCTGATTCAGCCTGGTGCGGACTTCTGCATTCATCTCGGACTTCAGCTCTCTCTCGTGCAACCTGAGTACCGTGCGTGCGCCCCGGGGCCCCTCCAACCTAATTGATCAGCGCGCGCTTCGAGTCTTCTGCCCGCTGTCGGCGGACTTGCGCACGGGTCCGGCGGACTCGACCACGGGGATGAGGGCGATGACCGACAGCGCGAAGAGGGCGGCGGCGAGCAGCATCGGCGTGTTGGGGCCCCACAGGGCCGCGGCGGCCCCGCCGAGGACGGCGCCGAGGGGTGCTCCCGCGACCGCCAGGGTGCGGAACGCCGAGCTGACGCGGCCGAGAACGGCGGCGGGCGGACGCTGCTGCATGAGGGTGTGGCTGCTGACGTTCCACACCATCCCCATGGCCCCGAACAGGGTCATGCTCACGACCAGCGCCTTGAGGTCACGGACCGTGCCCATCGCCACGAGCGCGGCGACCTGGGCCGTTCCGGCGACGAGCACGCTGCGGACGCGCCCGAACCTGCGGGCGAGCCGCCCCGCCAGCGCACCGCCCACCAGGCTTCCGGCGGCGTAGGCCGTTATCGCCGCCGCGTACCCTCCGCTGCCGGCGTCAAGCCAGCGGGTGACGAGGACGACGAGGGTGGCCAGGAGCGCGCCTATGCCGACGTTGCCGAGCGCGGTCGCCACGCACAGGCCCCGCAACACCCGGTCCTGCCACAGGGCTCGCAGGCCGTGCGCGATGTCGCACCGCAGGGTGGCCCCCGCGGGTCTGGGCGGGCGCGCGGGCGCGGGCACCCGCAGGGAGGCCACGAGCGCGGCCGCGACCAGGTACGTCACCGCGTCGGCCGCGTACGGCAGGCCTGGGCCCGCGGCCATCAGGAAGGGCACCGCGGGCGCGGCGACGAGGCCGCCGGCGAACTGCTGACCGGTGAGCAGCCGGGCGTTCGCACTGCCCAGGGCTTCGCGGCTCACGAGGGCGGGAAGGAGTGCCGTGGCGGCGTTGTCGAACAGGGTCTGGAGGGTGGTGAGCAGCAGGGCCAGGGCGATGAGCAGGCCGATCGTGGCGTGACCGAGGGCGACGGCCACGGCGAAGGCGGCCACGAGCAGGCCGCGCACCACGTCCACCATCCACATGGCACGCCGCTGGTCCACCCGGTCGGCGACGGCACCGCCGAGCAGTCCGAAGACGAGCCAGGGCAGATAACCGCAGGCGGTGACCGAGGCGATCAGCAGCGGGTCGTCCGTGAGGGACGCGGCGAGCAGGGGCAGGGCGGCCTTGCGCAGCGCGTCGCCGAAGCTGGACAGGGCGGCGGCGCTCCACAGCCGTCCGAAGCCGCCGCGCCACGCGACGCTCCGCGTGCCGACGTCCGACGTCTCGACAGCAGTCGTCACAACTCCCCCTCCGCGCCGACCGGTTCACGGCCAGGCCCGGCGGTCCACCGAGCCGGGATCAACCGTAGACGCCACCACTGACACTCGGCCGAACGCGCCGCTGACCAGGCGCTCTCCGGGTGCTCTCCGGGTGCGGCGGCCATCGCCGGGCGCTGGAGGGGATACAGCTTCGGCCGGGCACCTCAGGATGCCCAGCCGGTTCATGTGCTAGATCTCGCCCCGCAGTTTGGCGAGCGCCTCCGCGAGGATGGCCTCGCCGTCCGCGTCGCTGCGCCGCTCGCGGACGTAGGCGAGATGCGTCTTGTACGGCTCGGTGCGCGGCGGGTCCGGGGGGTTGTCCCGGTCCTGGCCTGCCGGAAAGCCGCAGCGGGGGCAGTCCCAGGTGTCGGGGACCTGCGCGTCGCTGGCGAAGCTCGGCTGCGTCTCGTGCCCGTTGGAGCACCAGAAGGAGATGCGCAGCCGCGGCGCGGACTCACCGCGCTCGGCCTCGCCCATCGGCCCCGCCCCGACCCGGCTTCCCCGGATCGCGTTGCCACTTGCCACGGTCGTAACTCCCTGCGTGATGGTGCTGCCTGTGTCGAACGGCGGCTGCGCCGCGGGGTCGGCTGCGGCTCCGCTGCGGGCGCCTCAGTCTACGTAAGGCCCAACGCGCGTCCAGTGTTGGGAGTTACACCCCACCCCGACACGCAAGCCCCATGATAAGCCGCGCACGGGGGCGCGTACTGAACATGGGGCTATGAGCGGGACAGCGAACAACCGAACCGCCACCGAAAGGGCAAGCGGCTCACGCCTGCTGTCAGTTGTTGACCTTCATCAGGATGCCGAGCACGACAATGCTCGCGAACCACAGCAGACCGACCACGACCGTGATGCGGTCGAGGTTGCGCTCGGCGACCGAGGAGCCGCCGACCGACGACTGCATTCCGCCACCGAACATGTCGGAAAGGCCGCCGCCCTTGCCCTTGTGCATCAGCACCAGCAGCATCAGCAGCAGGCTGAAGACGATCAGGGCGATCGAGAACCCCATAACCACGGCTGGACCAACTTCCTCGGATCTGAATCGACGGATCTGAATCGACGACGGGGCCCGAGGCTGTGTTTGAGAGCGCGGAACGCTCGGAGACAGAGCCTCGGACCCCGCAAGAGTACGACGTATCGCCGCTAGCGCATACTCACTGGTGACGTCACTGGTCGCCGAAGCGAACGATCTTGACGAACTCCTCGGCGTCGAGCGCCGCACCGCCCACCAGGGCGCCGTCGACGTCCGGCTGCGCCATGATGTCGGCGACGTTCTTCGCCTTCACCGAGCCGCCGTACTGGATGCGGACCTTGTCGGCCAGTTCCTGCGAGTACAGCTCGGCGAGGCGGCCGCGGATCGCGCCGCAGACCTCCTGCGCGTCCTCGGGGGTCGCGACCTCGCCGGTGCCGATGGCCCACACCGGCTCGTAGGCGATCACGATGGACTCGGCCTCCTCGGCCGGTACGTCCTTGAGGCCGCCGTCGAGCTGGCTCAGCGTGTACTGGACCTGCTGGCCCGCCTTGCGGATGTCCAGGCCCTCGCCGATGCACAGGATCGGCGTGATGCCGTGCTTGAAGGCGGCCTTGACCTTGGCGTTGCAGATCTTGTCGGTCTCGTTGTGGTACTGGCGGCGCTCGGAGTGGCCGACAGCCACGTAGGAGCACTTCAGCTTGGCGAGCATCGGGCCCGAGATCTCACCGGTGTAGGCGCCGGAGTCCTGGGCCGAGATGTCCTGGGCGCCGTACTTGATCTTCAGCTTGTCGCCGTCGACCAGGGTCTGCACGGAGCGCAGGTCGGTGAAGGGCGGCAGGACGGCGACCTCGACGGCCTGGTAGTCCTTGTCGGCCAGCGCGAACGCGAGCTTCTGGACGTGGGCGATGGCCTCCAGGTGGTTGAGGTTCATCTTCCAGTTGCCCGCCATCAGCGGCGTGCGGGTGGTCTGATTCGTCATGAGGGGTGTCAGTTCTCCAGTGCGGCTAGGCCGGGGAGCGTCTTGCCCTCGAGGTATTCGAGGGAGGCGCCGCCACCGGTCGAGATGTGGCCGAATGCGTTCTCGTCGAAGCCCAGGGTGCGCACGGCCGCGGCGGAGTCGCCGCCGCCTACGACCGTGAAGGCCGACGAGTCCAGCAGCGCCTGGGCGACCGCCTTGGTGCCCTCGGCGTAGTCGGGGTGTTCGAAGACGCCCATGGGGCCGTTCCAGAAGACGGTGGCGGCGTCGGCGAGCTTCGAGGCGTAGAGCTTACGGGTCTCGGGGCCGATGTCGAGGCCCTCCTGATCGGCCGGGATGGCGTCCGCGGCGACCGTGGTCGGGTTGGCCGGGGCCTTCGTCTTCAGGTCCGGGAACTCACCGGAGACCAGGACGTCGAGGGGCAGGACGAACTCGACGCCGCGCTCATCGGCGCGCTTCAAGTAGCCCTGCACGGCCGGGATCTGGTCCTCCTGGAGCAGCGAGATGCCGACCTCGTGGCCCTGCGCCTTCAGGAAGGTGTACGCCATGCCACCGCCGATCAGGATGCGGTCGGCCTTCTCCAGGAGGTGCTCGATGACGCCGAGCTTGTCGGAGACCTTGGCGCCGCCGAGAACGACCGCGTACGGCCGCTTGACGTCCTCGGTGAGCTTCTTCAGGACACCGACCTCGGTGCTGATCAGGTAGCCGGCGTAGTGCGGCAGGCGGGCAGGCAGGTCGAACACCGAGGCGTGCTTGCGGTGCACGGCGCCGAAACCGTCGCCTACGTAGACATCGGCCAGTTCGGCGAGCTGATCGGCGAAGGCGCCGCGCTCGGCGTCGTCCTTGGCGGTCTCGCCGGCGTTGAAGCGCAGGTTCTCGATGACGGCGACCTGGCCGTCGGTGAGGGCGGCGACGGTGGCCTTGGCCGAGTCCCCCACCGTGTCGTCGGCGAAGCGGACCTCGGCGTCGAGGAGTTCACCGATCCGTCGCGCGGCCGGGGCCAGCGAGAACGCCGGGTCCGGGGCGCCCTTGGGGCGGCCGAGGTGTGACGCGACGACCACGCGGGCGCCCGCGTCGGCGAGCGCCCTGACGGTGGGCAGGACCGCGCGGATGCGGCCGTCGTCGGTGATGGTCGTGCCGTCGAGCGGCACGTTGAGGTCGGCGCGGACGAAAACCCGCTTGCCTGCGACACCGTCGGCGAGAAGTTCGTCGATCGTCTTCATGTAATAGGACTCCGTGACTGGGACTTCTGGAGAGGGGGCTCACGCACCACAGGGCCCGAACCGCGCCACCTTGCGCTGTCCGGACCCTGTGCTCACATCGAGATGCCTGGCTCTGAGACGCTGACCGCTTAGAGCTGGCCGCCGACGAAGACCGTGAGGTCGACGAGGCGGTTGGAGTAGCCCCACTCGTTGTCGTACCAGCCGAGGATCTTCACCGACTTGCCTTCCTGGACCATGGTCAGGGAGGAGTCGAAGGTGCAGGAGGCCGGGTCGCTGACGATGTCGGACGACACGATCGGGTCCTCGGTGTAGGAGAGGTAGCCCTTCAGGTCGCCGTCGTCGGCGGCCTTCTTGAACGCGGCGTTGACCTCGTCCTTGGTGACCTCGCGGGACACCTCGACGACCAGGTCGGTGGCCGAGCCCGTCGGGACAGGCACGCGCATCGCGATGCCGTCGAGCTTGCCCTTGAGCTGCGGCAGGACCAGGGCGGTGGCCTTCGCGGCACCCGTCGTGGTCGGGATGATGTTCTCGGCGGCGGCGCGGGCGCGACGCAGGTCCGAGTGCGGGAAGTCCAGGATGCGCTGGTCGTTGGTGTACGCGTGCACCGTCGTCATCAGGCCCTTGACGATGCCGAAGTTCTCGTCGAGAACCTTGGCCATCGGCGCCACACAGTTGGTGGTGCAGGAGGCGTTGGAGATGACGTGGTGGTTCGCCGCCTCGTACTTGTCCTGGTTGACGCCCATCACGATGGTGATGTCCTCGTCCTTGGCCGGAGCCGAGATGAGGACCTTCTTCGCGCCACCGGTGATGTGCTTCTCGGCGTCCGCCTTCTTGGTGAAGATGCCGGTGGACTCGATCACGATGTCGACGCCGAGCTTGCCCCACGGGATGTCGGCGGGGTTGCGCTCGGACAGCACCTTGATGGTGTGGCCGTCGACGGTGATGGTGTCCTCGGTGTGCGACACCTCGGCCTTGAGGCGGCCCAGGATGGTGTCGTACTTGAGCAGGTGCGCCGTCGTGGCGGTGTCACCCAGGTCGTTGACAGCCACGATCTCGATGTCCGCACCCTGCTCGAGCAGCGCGCGGAAGTAGTTGCGCCCGATGCGGCCGAAGCCGTTGATGCCTACGCGGATCGTCACGAACCGATCTCCTCGTTGGTACGCCGGTCTGAGACGCCGGCGAGATGTATGGGATGTCCCCGACCGCCTCCGACCCTACCTCTCTGAAGCCCCATAGGTGACATCGAGCGGGGCCGGAAACGACTCGATGGCCCGTACCCCTCGGTAGGGGTACGGGCCACCGGGTCCTTGGTCCTGACTACGCTGCGTCAACTGCGCAGATGTGCCAGGGCAGCGCCCATAAGAGCGGCCCTGCCGGCCTTTCCGGGCAGGTGCTCGAACCCGAAACCGAGCAGCACGCTGTCACGCGCTGTGACGGCCGCGTGGGGCTTGTAGAGCTCGCCGGTGCGCGCCCAGTCCCCTGTGATATTGGAGCTCCCCGCCGGGGGCGGAGCGACGGCCCAGGAGCCGAGCGAGGACTCGAATCCCTCGGTCTCGGTCGCGGTGCCGCCGACGACAAGCTGGGCGTTGTCGGCGAAGAAACCGCGCCCGCCGTCGGAGGGGTCGGTGACCGAGCTGAGCGACACCTCGACCTTCTTGCCCGCGTAGGCGCTGAGGTCGAAGGAGACCTGCTTCCAGCCGCCGGACGAGCCGGTGAAGCTGTTCCAGGCGCCACTGGTGCCGCTCGCCGTGCAGCTTGTCGCGCCGCGCGTCAGGTAGTGGCGCAGGAACGGGTGGGCGTTCATGAAGAAGCCCGCCGCGCACTGGGTGGGCACGGTGGCGGAGGTGGCGCCGCCCCGGTCCGGCAGCGTGGTCCAGTCGGCGGCGCCCGCGGTGTGCGCTTCGAGGAGCCCGTGGTCGAAGCCGGACTCCAGGCTCCAGTTGAGGGCGAGGCGCAGCTCCGGCCTGTCGGCGGCCGAGACCCCGGTCAGGTCGAAGGTGCGGGTGAGCCGCTTGTAGTCCCGGTCGGCGTGTGTCGCGGAGGCCATGCCCTGGCCCGCGAACGGCGCGTACGGGTTGGTCAGGCCCGGGTAGGAGCCCGCCGCGGCGCTCTTGAACTGCGGGAACTGCTTGGCGGGCAGGGTGTCGGAGGTGACGGTGAAGCGGCCCGCCTTGTCCAGCGGGTTGCCGTCGGCGGCGCCGAGCGGGCCCCCGGTGCCGGTGAGCGCGCCGCTGCCGGTGAAGCTCTGCGCGCCGGGCGCGGAGAGCCGTTCGTAGGCGCCCAGGTAGTACTGCGCGAAGTCGTCGGTCAGGGCCTCGCCGAGGTCGACGTCGCCGCCGGCCCGCTCGCCGGACTCGATGAGCTTGCCGCCCTCGTTGAGGTAGGCGCGCAGGGCCAGTTGGGTGGGCGCCCCGGGCACGGAGTCGCCGGTGTGGTGCACGACCGCGCGGAAGTGCGACAGGACGCCGAGGGGGTGCGGGGCGCCTCGTTCGGCGACGTCCCAGACGGCGGGCGTCCGGCCGTTCGCCTTGACGGCGTCGACGTACTTCTGGATCTGGGTGGCCTTCACGCCCTCCTCGGCGACGACGAGCGTGTCCGCTCGGGGGCGTTCGGCGACGGTGTACGTGAAGTGCTCGCTCTCGGTGCGGCCCTTCTTGGTGCGGCCGGTGAACCACACCTCGACCTTGTCGCCCGCGCGCGTGTCCTCGATCCCGGCGCGGTACTGGTCGAAGTACAGGTTGTCCTCGCCGCCGTAGGTCTCGCCGCCCTTCCAGCGCGCGAGGTCCTCGGTGTGCGTGCGGCCGCCGTCGATTCGGTAGCGGAGCTCCTTGTCGCGCACGGACCTGCGGGCGGTGACGGCGACCTCCTGGTCACCGCCGCGGGCGTAGGAGGTGGTGAAGGAGTCGGGGGTGAAGTCGGGCGCGTCGACGCCGGACACGGACACCGGGCGGTCGGGGTGCAGGGCGGTCTCGGCGACGGCGAGCGCGAAGGGCACGTTCTTCGCGAACTCCTGCTGTATCAGCTTCTCGTCGTCGGGGAAGGTGAAGATGGACGCGCAGTCCTCGGGCTTCCAGGCGTCGCCGGGGTCGACGTTCGACGCGGTCTGGCAGGTGGACATCTCCGGCGTGAACATCGCGATGCCGTTGACGTTGCCCGCGTGGCCGTCGGCCTCGCCGTTGGTGGTGTAGAGCTCGGAGGAGACCTGCGGGTGGTAGCCGGGGACCGCGGGCTTCTCGGGGGTGCCGGCGAGTGCCTTGTAGAGCACGTCGTCGGGGGTGGGCGTGGCGACCTGCCAGCCCACTCCGTAGAGGATCAGTTCGGCCGCCGAGTGGTAGTTGATCCCGTACGTGAAGCCGATGCGCTTCTGGAAGCGGTCGATCGCCTTCGTCTCGGGCTCGGACATCGCGCCGGTGCCGCGGTAGGTCTCCGAGGACGGGCTGGGGGACGAACCCTCGTTGTCGTAGCCCCACTTGTAGGCGAAGTTGCGGTTGAGGTCGACGCCGTCGCCCGCGGCGATCCGGCCGTCGCCGTCGATGTCGCGGAGGTTCTTGCGCCACTGGCGGTCGCCGTCGGCGGCGTGCGTGAAGTCGTAGCCGTCCGGGTTGGCGGAGAGCACGAACCACAGCTCGGTGGAGTTCACGAGCTTGGTGACGCGCTTGTTCTTGCCGTAGTTGTCCAGGTAGTGGTGCATCAGGCGGCGGGTCATCTCCGGGGTGATCCACTCGCGCGCGTGCTGGTTGGACATGTACAGCGTGGCGGGCTTGGAGCCGTCCTTGGACTTCTTGGCGCCCTTGGAGAGCTTCAGCGCGAGGATGTCCTTGCCCTGGAACGTCTTGCCGATGGAGACGACCTTGGTGATGCCGGGGTGGGCCCGCGCGGTCCTGACGATCTCCTCCTGGAGCCCGCCCTTGCCGCTGTAGGGCCGGTAGACGCCGTCCCCCGCGGCCTCGACCCGCTTCGCGGTGGCCGCGGAGACCTTGTGCTCCTTGAGTGCGATGCCCCGGCGCTCGAGCTTCTCGGCCTGGGCCTTCGTCAGATACAGCTCGACGCGGCCGGTGCCGTGCTCGGGCGCCTGCCCGGCGAGTTCGTGCGCGTCCTGGCCCGCCTCGACCAGGATCGGGATCTGCTTCTTGGTGACGTCGGCACGGTAGACCTGCACGGCTGTGCCGTCGTCGGTGGTCGTGGCCTTCGCCGGTCCGCTCGCCTGGGCGTGCGGTGCGGCGGCGAGTCCGCCGACGAGCAGTGCGCCTGCGGCGAGGATCGATCTCGCGCGCGCTCTTCGTCTCATGAGCCCCCCCTTGCAGTTGTCCGGCACGGTTGTGCGCGAACGCCAGGCTTGTCACCCTTCATGATCATGTCAATACGTCGGGTGGGCGGTTCCCCGCACGGGCGGGGCGGCAGCACGGGCGGGGCGGCAGCACGGCCGGGGCGGGGCGCGGCGAGCGCCGACGGCAACGAAGAAGCCGCCGGGGCCCGTGGGCACCGGCGGCTGACTGGGTCCGTGGTGGCGTCAGACCACCATGTTGTCGGCGAGCTCGTCGCTCAGATTGGACTCCGTACCCGGAATGCCCAGGTCCTGCGCCCGCTTGTCGGCCATGGCGAGCAGGCGCCGGATGCGTCCGGCCACGGCGTCCTTGGTCAGCGGCGGGTCGGCGAGCGCGCCGAGCTCCTCGAGGGAGGCCTGCTTGTGCTCCATGCGCAGCCGGCCCGCGGCCGCCAGGTGCTCGGGCACCTCGTCGGCGAGGATCTCCAGGGCGCGCTGCACCCGGGCGCCCGCGGCGACGGCGGCGCGGGCCGAGCGGCGCAGGTTCGCGTCGTCGAAGTTGGCCAGGCGGTTGGCGGTGGCCCGGACCTCGCGGCGCATCCGCCGCTCCTCCCAGGCGAGCACCGACTCGTGGGCGCCGAGCCGCGTCAGGAGGGCACCGATCGCGTCCCCGTCACGGACGACGACCCGGTCCACGCCGCGCACCTCGCGGGCCTTCGCGGCGATCTGCAGCCGCCGGGCCGCGCCGACCAGGGCGAGCGCCGCCTCGGGTCCCGGGCAGGTGACCTCCAGGGAGGAGGAACGGCCGGGCTCGGTCAGTGAGCCGTGCGCGAGGAACGCGCCGCGCCAGGCGGCTTCCGCGTCGCAGGTGGCTCCCGAGACCACCTGCGGCGGCAGCCCGCGGATGGGCCGGCCGCGACCGTCCACCAGACCGGTCTGCCGGGCCAACTGGTCACCGCCTGCAACCACCCGTACGACGTAGCGCGAGCCGCGGCGCAGGCCGCCCGGGGCCATCACGATCAGCTCCGAGCCGTGCCCGAAGATCTCCAGGATGTCCCGCTTGAGCCGCCGGGCCGCCATCGCCGTGTCCAGCTCCGCCTCGATCACGATGCGGCCGCTCACCAGGTGAAGGCCGCCCGCGAACCGCAGGATCGCCGAGACCTCTGCCTTTCTGCAGCAGGTCCGGGTGACGGGGAGTCGGGAGATCTCGTCCTTCACCGCTGCCGTCATCGCCATGGGCCGATCCTTCCATGCATCCGAAAAATACGGTCGTACGCGGCGGCCAGCAGCTCTGTGTCGTGCCTGGGGCTGCCGTCCTGCCGGGCCACCGGCGCCAGCTCCACCGTGGCGCCGAACCGCTTGGCGGCATCGGTGAGGGATCCACGGTCGGGCACGGCGGCCTCGTCGGCCAGCACCACGTCCAGGGCGAGTTTAGGGGCGTGTCGGGCCAAAACCTCCAAATGACGCTGCGGAGAGAACCCCTCGGTTTCTCCGGGCTGCGGCGCGAGGTTCAGGGAGAGCACCCGGCGGGCCTTGGTCTCCGTGAGCGCGTCGAGCAGTTCGGGCACGAGCAGGTGCGGGATCACGGAGGAGAACCAGGATCCGGGGCCGAGAACCACCCAGTCGGCGTCCAGGACGGCCTCGACGGCCTCGGGGACGGCGGGCGGGTCCTGCGGGACGACGTGCACGGACTGCACCTCGCCCGGCGTGAGCGCGACCGTGGCCTGGCCGCGGACGGTGTCCACGTCGTCGGGCCGGTCCGGGTCATGGCCCCTGACCAGCGCCTGGAGCTCCAGCGGCACGGCGGACATGGGCAGCACGCGCCCCTGCGCGCCGAGCAGCCTGCCGACCAGGTCGAGTGCCTGGACGTGGTCGCCGAGCTGCTCCCACAGGGCGACGATCAGCAGATTGCCGACCGCGTGCTCGTGCAGGTCGCCGCGGGACTGGAAGCGGTGCTGGATGACGCGTGCCCAGGTCTGGCCCCAGTCGTCATCGCCGCAAAGCGCGGCCAGGGCCTTGCGCAGATCGCCGGGCGGCAGCACCCCGAGCTCGGCACGCAGCCGCCCGCTGGAGCCGCCGTCGTCGGCGACCGTCACCACGGCGGTGAGGTCGCCGGTGATGCGGCGCAGCGCGGCGAGCGAGGCGGACAGGCCCATGCCGCCGCCGAGGGCGACGACCTTGGGCTGGGCGCCCCGCTTGCGGCCCATGCGGTTCAGGCGGAGCACCCGGCGGTTGGGCTTCATTCGCGCCCCATGTCCCGGTGGACGAGGACGGTCTCGACCCCGGCGGCGGTCAGCCGGGCGGCCAGCTTCTCGGACGTGGCGACGGAGCGGTGCTTGCCGCCCGTACAACCCACGGCGATGGTCACGTACCGCTTGCCCTCGCGGCGGTAGCCCGCGGCGATCAACTGGAGCAGTTCGGTGTAGCGGTCGAGGAACTCCTTGGCGCCGGGCTGGTTGAAGACGTACGCCGACACCTCCTCGTTGAGTCCGGTGTACGGGCGCAGCTCGGGCACCCAGTGCGGGTTGGGCAGGAAGCGCATGTCCACGACCAGGTCCGCGTCGACCGGCAGGCCGTACTTGAAGCCGAAGGACATGACCGTGGCCCGCAGCTCCGGCTCCTCGTCGCCGGCGAACTGGGCGTCCATCTTGGCGCGCAGCTCGTGCACGTTCAGGCTGGAGGTGTCGATGACCAGGTCGGCGTCGCCGCGCAGCTCGCGCAGGAGTTCGCGCTCGGCCGCGATGCCGTCGACGATGCGGCCGTCGCCCTGCAGCGGGTGCGGGCGGCGCACCGACTCGAAGCGGCGCACCAGGGCGTCGTCCGAGGACTCCAGGAACACGATGCGCCGGGTGACGTGCTTGGACTCCAGGTCCGCGAGGGACTGGCGCAGGTTGTCGAAGAAGCGGCGCCCGCGGACGTCGACGACGACCGCGATGCGCGCGACATTGCCCTGGGACCGGGCGCCGAGCTCCACCATGGTGGGGATCAGCGCGGGCGGCAGGTTGTCCACGACGAACCAGCCGAGGTCCTCCAGGCACTTGGCCGCCGTGGAGCGGCCCGCACCGGACATCCCGGAGATGATCACCAGTTCGGGGATGGCCGCTTCCGCCGCCTCGCCCGGTTCGATGGTCGTGCCCGTACTCACTTGCGCTCCGTCTTCGTCGTGCTCGCTCATGTCTCCATCCCCCGTCGTCTGTGTGCGGCGCCCACGCGCGTGGGCGCCCTAGCCGTTGCTCGGGGCCCGGTCCTGACCGGTCCCCTCCCCGTCGTGTGAGTCTCCCGCACCCGCGGGCGGCTCGCCGTCGTATGCGTCACCCGCGCGTGTGGGGGCCGCGAGCTCCTGCGGATCTGGCGCCCCCGCGGGCTCCTCCCTGTGGCCGGAGTCACCCGCGGGGGCGGGCGGCGCGTCCTGCTCGTCTTCCATGATCTCTCCGGTGGCGGTGTTCACGGCGGGTGCCACCGGTGCCGCCTGGGCGAAGGCCACCAGGACGGCCTCCGCCGTCTTGCGGCCTATGCCGGGCACCTCGCAGATCTGGTCGATGGTGGCCGACCGGAGTTTCTTCACCGAACCGAAGTGTTTGATCAGTGTCTGCTTACGGGCGTCGCCCAGACCGGGCACGTCGTCCAGCGGGCTCGACCGGAAGCGCTTGGTCCGCTTCATCCGCTGGTAGGCGATCGCGAAGCGGTGCGCCTCGTCCCGCACCCGCTGCAACAGATAGAGGCCCTCACTGGTGCGCGGCAGAATCACCGGGTCGTCCTCGCCGGGCACCCAGACCTCTTCGAGGCGCTTGGCGAGGCCGCAGACGGCGATGTCGTCGATGCCGAGCTCGTCCAGGGCGCGCTGGGCGGCGGCGACCTGCGGCTGCCCGCCGTCCACGACGACGAGCTGCGGCGGATACGCGAACTTCTTGGGCCGCCCGTCCTCCTCGGTGAGGCTCTCCTGCACCTCCTCCGAGGACCACTCGCCGGTCTTCTCCTTCTCGACCAGATAGCGCCGGAAGCGGCGAGTGATCACCTCGTGCATGGACCGGACGTCGTCCTGTCCCGCGAAGCCCTTGATCTGGAAGCGACGGTACTCGCTCTTGCGGGCGAGGCCGTCCTCGAAGACGACCATGGAGGCCACGACGTCGTCGCCCTGGAGGTGCGAGATGTCGTAGCACTCGACGCGCAGGGGGGCGCTGTCGAGGTCAAGGGCGGCCGCGATCTCCTCCAGGGCGCGGGAGCGGGTGGTCAGGTCGGAGGCGCGTTTGGTCTTGTGCAGGACGAGGGACTGCTGGGCGTTGCGCGCGACGGTCTCCATGAGGGCCTTCTTGTCGCCGCGCTGCGGGATGCGCAGCGACACGTTCGACCCGCGGCGCTGGGTGAGCCAGTCCTGGACGGGCTCCACGGGGTCGGGCAGCGCGGGGACGAGGACCTCCTTGGGGACGGCGTCGCCCGTCTCCTCTCCGTAGAGCTGCTGCAGGGCGTGCTCGACCAGGTCGGCCGTGGAGACGGCCTCGACCTTGTCCGTGACCCAGCCGCGCTGGCCGCGCACGCGCCCGCCGCGCACATGGAAGATCTGGACGGCGGCCTCGAGCTCGTCCTCCGCGACCGCGATCAGATCGGCGTCGGTGGCGTCGGCGAGGACGACGGCACTCTTCTCCATGGCCTTCTTGAGGGCCTCTATGTCGTCGCGGAGCCGGGCCGCGCGCTCGTACTCCATGTCCTCGGCGGCTTCCGTCATCCGGCGTTCCAGGCGCCGGATGTAGGTGCCCGTGCGGCCGGTCATGAACTCGCAGAAGTCCTCGGCCAGTTCGCGGTGCTCCTCGGGGGAGACGCGCTCGACGCAGGGCGCGGAGCACTTGCCGATGTAGCCGAGGAGGCAGGGGCGGCCGGTGCGGGCGGCGTTCTTGAAGACGCCGGCGGAGCACGTGCGGACGGGGAAGACGCGAAGGAGGAGGTCCACCGTGTCACGGATCGCCCAGGCGTGGCCGTACGGGCCGAAGTAGCGCACGCCCTTCTTTTTCTGACCGCGCATCACCTGCACGCGCGGGAATTCCTCGTTCATCGTCACCGCGAGGTACGGATAGCTCTTGTCGTCGCGGTACTTCACGTTGAACCGCGGGTCGTACTCCTTGATCCAGGTGTACTCGAGCTGGAGCGCCGCGGTCTCCGTGGCGACGACGGTCCACTCCACCGACGCCGCGGTGGTGACCATCGTGGCCGTACGCGGGTGCAGGTTCGCCAGGTCCTGGAAGTAGCTCGCGAGACGCTGGCGCAGGCTCTTGGCCTTCCCGACGTAGATCACCCGGCCGTGCTCGTCACGGAACTTGTAGACCCCCGGCGAGTCGGGGATCTGTCCCGGCTTGGGGCGGTAGCTGGAAGGGTCGGCCATGTCGGACAGCCTACTGGCGAGCAGTGACAGTCAGTCGCGGCAGCCGAACGCCCGGGTTCCGGTCGGCCTCCGGCCTGGGGCCCGGGACCGCCTCCGGCTCGGGGTGACCCGCCCGCCCTTGGAGGGGCGGGCGGGTGGGGAACGTCACGGCCGGAGGCCGTGACCACCTCAGCCCAGACGACGCCCCCGCCGCCGAACCACAGCGACCCCGGACAGACCGAGCGCGACCAGCGCCCCCACTCCGGCCACGGAGGAGGCGACGGTCACCGCCCCGCCCGCCCCGGCAGGGGACGCCGCGCTCTCGACCGGTGCCGAAGCGCCTCCGGCCGGACCCTGCGCGCCCTCGGCGAAGCCCCCGGCCTTGCCGGACTTCGCGTACGCCGACCCGGGCAGCTTGTCGCCGTACTCCTTGTGCACCCGCTGCTGATAGGCGGCGGTGGTCGTGCCCCCGGCACCGACCGCCCGCCGGGCGTCCTTGTCGAGCGGCAGGACGCGGGCACCGTTGGTGACGTACCAGGCGTTGATCTGCGGCTCGTGGAAGACGGTGCCTCCGGGGAGCTTGTCGGCGCCCACGCGCGCGTAGTGGGTCTCGTCGTCCCCGGTGGCGATGTTCACGATCTGCCAGGAGCCGCCCTGCCGGACGGACCAGAGGGAGGCCTCCTGGCCGTCGGCCGACACCGCCCTGCTGGCGAGGAACTCCATCCGGGCGATGGGCGCCCTCTCCTTGCCCGCGACGAAGTCCGGCGACAAGTAGTAGACGGGTACGGCCTTGTCGCCCGGCACGCGCGGGTCGGCCGCCGCCTTGGTGACGGCTCCCTCGCGGGCGAAGAAGCGGGAGAGCGTGTCCAGGGTCTTCGGGGCCTCGGCTGCTTCGTGGGCGGCGTCGCGGGCGGCCTCCGAGGGCGCGCTGGGCGCGGGCGGGGCGGGCGGCGCGGGACGGGCGGCCGGGCCCGGGTCGGCCGTGGCGTGCGGTGCCGCGAGGCCCAGGAGCAGCGCGGCGGCCGTCCCCGTGAGTGTGGCCTTCAGGATCTGACCGGTGCGGGTTTCGTGACGGGTCATCGCGCTCACGCCCCTATCCGGTACAGCGAGTGGGTCCAGGAGAAGGTGTTGTTGTTCACGTACCAGTCGTGGGAGGCCCAGTTGTAGCGGTCGCTGGAGGGCCAGGGGTCGCCCCAGTACACCCAGTTGTCGGCGGTGTCGTAGCCGTAGATGGTGTGCATGTGGCCGCCGCCGTTGGACCACAGGATGCGGGTCTCGATCGGGCGGTTGGCGTCGATCTCCGCCTGCACGGTGGGGTAGCGCAGCCAGCCCGTGACGTACGAGCCCCGGTTGATGCCCGCCCAGGCCAGGGCGTTCTGCACATTGCCCAGGGTGGCCTGGTTGTTGGGGCACTCGGTGTTCTGGTTGCGGCCGAAGGCGGCGTTGCAGAACTGGTTCTGGCTGTAGTTCTTCCCCAGGTACGTGGCGATGGTGTTGCCCGCCGCGGCCCAGCACCAGTTGGTCTTCTGCTGTGCCTGCATGGTGATGTTCAGACGCTTGGCCGCGAGAGCCGACGTGCCGGCCGCTCCCGAGGCGGCCGGAGCGTCGGTCGACGACACGCTGTGGGGAGACGGCGTCCCGTGGGGCGCGGCAGCGGCGGTGGCCGCCGGTACGGCGAGGAAGGCCGCCGCGGCGGCGGTGAGCGCGGAAATCCGTCTGCGACGGCTGAATCCGCTGTTTCTGTGGTGCATCGCGTTCCTCCCGAGCAAAGTGGGGTGAGAGGTGGAGGAGCGCGTCCGGACGCTGCGATTGAGCATCAAGTGTTGTCCGGTGCAGGTCAACACGCTTCAATGCGGAATGACTTGCAGCGTGAACGGCGGCGTACCCGTGTGAACACCGGTCGTACGCCCATCAGGCCGCCCGCCCCGGCCGGGGCGTACACCCGCGCGGCCGCAGTGAACGTTCACAGAAAGGACCTGCGGTGCGGCACGCCTCCCCCCACGCCTCCCCCGTCGCCTCTCCCCCTGTCACCCCTGTCACCCCCGTCGCCTCTCCTCCCGCCACTCCCTCCGCCTCTCCTCTCGCCACTCCCTCCGCCTCTCCTCCCGCCACCCCCTCCCTCGCTTCTCCCGCCCCGCCCTCGGACGACCGCGCGGAGGACCTGGCCACCGCCCTGCGCACCGGCCCCTTCCACGTCGCCCTGCGGGCCGCCATCGCCGCCCGGCGGCTGCCCCTGCAGCGCGTCCGCCACCACCTCGCGCGGGCGGGCGTCCATGTCGGCGTGACCAGCCTGAGCTACTGGCAGCAGGGCGCGCGGCGCCCCCAGCGCGCCGAGTCGCTGCGCGCCGTACGCGCCCTGGAGGAGATACTGCGGCTCCCCGAGGAGTCCCTGATCCGGCTGCTCGCCAAGGCCGACGAGCGACCGGACGCGGAGCGGCCCGCCGCCCGCTCGTACCGCTCCCTGATGGAGGCGTCGGACGTCCTGCAGTCGCTGCTCGCCGACCTGGAGGCGCCGCGCGACGGCGGTCTGCACACCGTCGGTCATCACGAGCGCGTACGCATCGGCGCGCACCGCGAACTCCTCGGGCGCGACTCCCAGCACGTCGTGCGCTCCCACAAGGACGGCATCGACCGTTACCTGGCCATCCATCACGGCGACCCCGGCTCCTCCCCCGAACACGTGGAGGTGCGCGCCCTGGAGAACTGTCGCACCGGCCGCGTGCGCTGGCACCACGACACCGGCGTCCTGGTCGCGGAGCTCCTGTTCGACGCGCGGCTACGGGCGGGCGACACCCATCTGTTCTGTTACGGCTTCGAGGACGGCACGGCCGGCACGAGCACCGAGTACGTACGCGGTTTCAGCTTCGCCGGCGGCCAGTACGCCCTTCAGGTCAGGTTCGCCGAGAACGCGCTACCCGTACGCTGCCACCGCTTCACCCAGCACTCGGCGGCCGCCCCGCGCCTGGGGCGCCAGGAGCTGACGCTGAGCGGCAGCCACCGGTCGGTGCACCTCGTGGAACCGCAGGTGCGGGCCGGGCTCGTCGGAATGTCGTGGGACTGGAGTTGAGCTCGGGGGCTCGGGCCCGGTCAGGCGCCTGGGCCCGCCACGATCTTGCCGCCTTCCACCTTCACCGGCAGCTCCTCCAGGGGTGACACGGCGGGCTCGCGGAGCACCTTGCCGCTCTTGGCGTCGAACTCGCTGCCGTGGCACTGGCAGGTCAGCTTGGAGCCCCTGAGCTTCTGGATGGGGCACCGCGCATGGGTGCAGATGCTGCTGAACGCCTTGTACTCGTCGTCGGCGATCCGGCTGACCACCACGTTCTCGTCGGTGTAGAGCTTGGCGGAGCCCACCGGGACCTCGTCGGCCGCGCCCAGGTCCACCGGCTCCTTCGGCGCCGACCGGTTGCCGTTGCCGCCGGTCGAGCAGGCGGCGAGCCCGAGTCCCGCTGCCGGGACGAGCGCGGCGGCGCGCAGCACGGTACGGCGGGCGGGGGACGTGCCGGGCATGGACTCTCCACAGGTCAGGGGGTTCAGCGACGCATAGACCCTACCGGGGGGCGATCCGGTGACCGGGTGCGGCTCCGCGGCGCCCGAGTGCCGCCCGCATCGACCGCACCCCGCTCCCGCGGGCCCTAGCCTGTGCGCAGGACGCCGCCGGTACGCCGTCGGGACACACCACCGGGGCACCGGAGCACGGGAGCACGGGAGCGCGGAAGGGGACCGTCAGTGATAGTCGTCGCAGGAGAGGCCCTGATCGACCTCGTTCCGCAGACCCCGACGTCACGGGACGAACGGCACGCGGCGCGGGTGGACGACGCCGGTGCCGACGCGGGCCGGAACCTGGGTGCGGGCCCGGGTGGGAACCTGGGTGCGGGCCCGGGCGCGGGCGCAGACCCGGGCGCGGGCGCAGACCCGGGCGCGAGCGCTGGCGCAAACCCAGGCGCGAGCGCTGGCGCAAACCCGGGTGCGGGCGCTGGCGCAAACCCGGGTGCGGGCGCCGAGGGCCGGGTCCCCGCCCTGCCCGCGCTGGCGCCGCGCCTCGGCGGCGGCCCGTACAACACCGCGATCGCCCTCGGCCGCCTCGGCTCCCCCACCGCCTTCTGCTCCCGGGTCTCGTCCGACGCGTTCGGCGACGCGCTGCTCGCGGGGCTGCGGGCCGCCGGTGTCGACGTGCGGTACGTCCAGCGCGGGGACGAGCCGACGACGCTGGCCGTCGCCTCGATCGGCGCGGACGGTTCCGCCGGTTACTCCTTCTACGTCGACGGCACCGCGGACCGCCTCTTCTCGGCGCCCTCCCGGCTCCCGGACGGCGTACGGGCGATGTCCTTCGGGACCTGCTCGCTCGCCCTGGAGCCGGGCGCGACCGCCTACGAGGAGCTGATGCGGGACGCGGCGGAGCGCGGCGTCTGCACGGCGCTCGACCCCAACATCCGCTCCGGTCTCATCCCCGACGCCGACGCCTACCGCGCCCGCTTCAAGAGCTGGCTGCCGTCGGTGACACTCCTGAAGGTGTCGGAGGAGGACGCGCGCTGGCTGGGCGGAACGCCCCAGGAGTGGCTGGCGGCGGGGCCCGCGGCCGTGGTGGTGACGCGGGGCGGCGACGGCCTTTCCGTCTTCACACGCGACGGCGGCGAGGTGTCCGTGCCCGGTGTCGCGGTCGACGTCGTGGACACGATCGGCGCGGGCGACACGGTCAACGCCGCGCTGCTGCACGCCCTTGACGCACGCGACGCGCTGTCCGCGGACGCGGTGGCGGGCCTCGGCGCGGACGACTGGCAGGCGGTACTGCGGTTCGCGGCGCGCGCGGCGGCGATCACCTGCTCGCGCGCGGGCGCGGAGCCGCCGTACGCGCGGGAGTTGGGCGAGGCGTAGAAGCGCCGGGCGGGGCGCAAGGACGCCAGGAGCCGTAGGGGCCCCAGGAGACGTAGGGCCGGGTCAGTCGCCCACCACGCGCAGGCCGCCGGGCCGACGGCCGTTCAGACGATCGAGCGCCGCCGTGGTGGCGTCGTCCGCGGGCAGGTGGACCAGCAGCCGCTGCCCGTCCACGTCCGGCAGGGCGAGCGACTCGTACGCGAGGCGCAGCGCACCCACCTGCGGGTGGGTCAGGCTCTGCACGCCGCTACGGCGCGGCACACCGGGGACACCTTCGATGCGCTCGGCGAACGGCTTCCCCGCGAGCACCGTCAACTCGTCGACGAACTCGCGCACATGGAGGTCGATCATCGGCGATTCGCTGCGCAGCACCGCGATCTGGTCGTCGGCGACGAGGTCCCACTCGGTGAACGCGGTGCGCGCCCGTACGTCGGTGAAGACGAAGCGCATCAGATTGGGCCTGTCGTCGTCGAGCAGTCCGAGGGGCCGGACGATCCGTTCGTAGCCCGTCGTGTACGTGAGGACGTCGCTGAGCCGGTTGAGCAGCACCGCCGGAGTGGGTTCGAGGCGGTCGACGAGGGCGCGCACGGTGGGGCGCACGGCCAGGGCGGGCGGCGGCGCCGCCGAGCAGCAGGGGTCGTCCGCCCCGCTGCTCGCCCGGTCGAGGCGGCGCAGATGCAGGCGCTCCTCGACGGTCAGCCGCAGTACGTCGGCGAGCGAACCGAGCACGGACGGCGAGGGGTTGCGGTCGCGCCCCTGTTCGAGGCGGGTCAGATACTCGACGCTGATGCCCGCGAGGGTGGCGACCTCGGAGCGGCGCAGCCCGGGGGTGCGGCGGCGCGGGCCGCTCGGCAGCCCCACTTCGGTGGGGGTGACGGCTTCGCGGCGGGCGCGCAGAAAGGCTCCCAGCTCGTTGTCGCTCACCGTTCGAACGTACCAGGACGCTTTCCGGCCTGGCCGCCCTCAGCGTGTCCCTGCCACTACCAGTCTCGGCCCGGCCTCCCTCGGGTTCCCGCGCCGCCGCAGAGTGGACGGCATGAGCTTCGAGACCAACACCGCCGCCGCTGATTCCCTGACCTCCACCGCCGTCCCCGCCCTGCCGTTGCCCGCGGGCCGCTGGGCGCACGACCCGCTGCACTCGGCCGTCAACTTCACCATCCGCCACCTCGGCATCTCCAAGGTGCGGGGCCGCTTCACGGAGTTCGACGCGGAGCTGGTGGTGGGCGAGACCCTGGAGGACACCGCGGTGAACGCCACCATCGCCCTGGCGTCGATCGACACCGGCAACACCGACCGCGACGCGCACGTGCGCGCCTCCGACCTGCTCGATGTGGAGCACCGTCCGACGATGGCGTTCCGTTCGCGGCGGATCACGGGCGCCGGTGAGGAGTGGACGATGGCGGGCGACCTGACGATCGGCGACGTCACCCGCCCGGTGACGCTCGCCGTGGAGTTCGGCGGCCTCGGCGCGTTCGGCGAGGTCCGGCACGCCGGCTTCGAGGCGACGGGCGAGATCCGCCGCAGCGAGTACGGGCTCACGTTCGCCCCCGGCATGCTCGGCGAGGTCGTGAAGATCCAGTTGGACATGCAGTTCTCGGAGCCGGGCACCGGGGAGGCGTAGGTAGCGGGTCCTGGGGTGCGTTGTCGCGGGCCCTGGCAACCCTGGCACACCGTTGTTGCGGCTACCGGGGTCCGGTGTCGCGACTACCGGGGTTCGGCCCCAGGAGGTACGCCGCGGTCATCGGGGCCGAAGGCGCCGTGCCGTCCCGCTCCCGCGGCGAACCGTGCGACGCCCTCGGCCGCTTCGGCGAGCGAGTGCAGGCCGTGCCGCAGTTCGCCCGCGAGGGCCTGCCGTTCGTTCAGCCCGTGCTGTTCGCGGGCGGAGAGCCGGTCGTGCCGCAGACAGGTCTGCGGGAACGCGGCGATCTCCGCGGCGAGCCGCTCGGCCGCCGCACGCCCGGCCCCCTTCGGTACGACGCGGTTGACGAGCCCCATGCCGAGGGCCTCCGCCGCGTCGACCGGACGACCGGTGAGTATGAGGTCCAGGGCGCGGCCCTCGCCGACGATCCGGGGCAGCCGCACCGTCCCGCCGTCGATGAGCGGTACGCCCCAGCGGCGGCAGAACACCCCGAACACGGCGTCCTCCTCGGCCACCCTCAGGTCGCACCAGAGCGCCAGCTCCAGGCCGCCCGCGACGGCGTGACCGGAGACCGCGGCGATCACTGGCTTGGACAGGTTCAGGCGCGTCGGCCCCATCGGCCCGTTGTCGGGACCGTCGGTGCCGTCGGTGCCGCTCGCGTCGTCGATCTCGGTGACGTCGTTGGCGTCGGGCGTGCCGAGGGCCTTGAGGTCGGCGCCCGCGCAGAAGGTGCCGCCCTCGCCCCACAGGACGGCGACCGAGGCCTCGGAGTCGGCGTCGAAGGCCCGGAAGGCGTCGGCGAGCGCACGGGCGGTGGGGCCGTCGACCGCGTTGCGCGCGTGCGGGCGGCAGAGGACGACCGTGGTGACGGGGCCGCTGCGTTCGACCCGCACGGGCGGGGCGTCGGGCTTGGCGTGCGTCGTCTCCTCGGTCATGGTCCGCCCTCTCCTCGCTGCTCTTGTCCGCGCCGGGCCCGGGGCCCGCACGGCCCAGCCGATCACGTCGGCGCACGCACAACAAGACGTCCGCGCGCCGTCCCTGCGGGGACGACGCGCTGACGTGACCGGAACCGGGGCCGGGGCCGGAACCGGGGCCGGGGCCGGAACCGGGGCCGGGGCCGGAACCGGGGCCGGGGCCGGGGCCGGAGAGACCGCCCCCCGAACCGGCCACGGACCGGCCCTGGCACTCAGGCCGTGCGAGACCGCGTGGCGGCCTTCTTGGCAGCACCCTTCTTGGCAACCGTCTTCTTGGGCGCCGCCTTCTTGGCCGCCGCCTGCCTAGTGGCCGCCTGCTTCGTGGGCGCCTGCTTCGTGGCCGCCTGCTTGGGAGCCACCTGCTTCGTGGGCGCCTGCTTCGTGGCTGCCTGCTTGGTGGCGGTCTTAGCCGTGGCCGTCTTCTTGGTGGTCGCCGCGGCGGCCACTGTCTTCCTGACGGTGGCCTTCTTCGCGCCCCTGCGCGCCTGCGGCACCGCCGCGTCGCTGATCCGGTCCGCGGCGATGATGTCCCGCAGGAACTTGCCGGTGTGGCTGGCGGGCACGCCGGCGACCTGCTCGGGGGTGCCCTCGGCGATGACGAGGCCACCGCCGCTGCCGCCCTCCGGGCCCATGTCGACGACCCAGTCGGCGGTCTTGATCACGTCGAGGTTGTGCTCGATGACGATGACCGTGTTGCCCTTGTCGACGAGCCCCGAGAGGACCGTGATGAGCTTGCTGATGTCTTCGAAGTGCAGACCGGTGGTCGGCTCGTCGAGGACGTAGACCGTGCGGCCCGTGGAGCGCTTCTGGAGCTCGCTGGCGAGCTTCACGCGCTGGGCCTCGCCTCCGGAGAGCGTGGGCGCGGACTGGCCGAGCCTGACGTACCCGAGGCCCACGTCGTGGAGGGTCCGCAGGTGGCGGGCGATGGCGGGCACCGCCTCGAAGAAGTCGAGCGCCTCCTCGATGGGCATGTCGAGGACCTCGGCGATGGACTTGCCCTTGTAGTGCACGTCCAGGGTCTCGCGGTTGTACCGCGCGCCGTGGCAGACCTCGCACGGGACGTACACGTCCGGGAGGAAGTTCATCTCGATCTTGATGGTGCCGTCGCCGGAGCAGTTCTCGCAGCGGCCGCCCTTGACGTTGAAGGAGAAGCGACCGGGGAGATAGCCCCGGACCTTGGCCTCCGTGGTCTCGGCGAACAGCTTGCGGACGTGGTCGAAGACTCCGGTGTACGTCGCCGGGTTCGACCGCGGGGTGCGGCCGATGGGCGACTGGTCGACGTGCACCACCTTGTCGACGAGGTCATCGCCCTCCACGCGCGTGTGCCGCCCGGGGACGGACCTGGCGCCGTTCAGCTCCCGGGCCAGGTGCGTGTAGAGGATGTCGTTGACCAGCGTCGACTTGCCGGATCCCGAGACGCCCGTGACGGCCGTGAGGACGCCGAGCGGGAAGGAGACGTCGATGTCCTGGAGGTTGTTCTCGCGGGCGCCGTGCACCGTGAGCCTGCGCGTGGGGTCGGCGGGGCGGCGGACGTCGGGGACGGGGATGGCCCGCTTGCCCGACAGATACTGCCCGGTGACCGACTTGTCGTTGTCGAGCAGCTCCTTCAGGGAGCCGCTGTGCACGACGTTGCCGCCGTGCTCGCCCGCGCCGGGGCCGATGTCGACGACCCAGTCGGCGACCTTGATGGTGTCCTCGTCGTGCTCGACGACGATCAGGGTGTTGCCCATGTCGCGCAGCCGGACAAGGGTCTCGATGAGGCGGTGGTTGTCGCGCTGGTGCAGGCCGATGGACGGCTCGTCCAGGACGTAGAGCACGCCGACGAGCCCGGAGCCGATCTGCGTGGCCAGGCGGATGCGCTGGGCCTCACCGCCGGAGAGGGTGCCCGCGGCGCGGTTCAGCGACAGATAGTCGAGGCCGACGTCGACCAGGAAGCGCAGCCGTTCGTTGACCTCCTTCAGCACGCGCTCGGCGATCTTCTTGTCGCGGGCGGTCAGCTTCAGCCTGGCGAGGAAGTCCGCGCAGTCGCTGATGGACATCGCGGAGACCTCGGCGATGGACTTCCCCATCACCGTGACAGCGAGGACGATCGGCTTGAGGCGCGTGCCCTCACAGGTGGGGCAGGGCACCTCGCGCATATAGCCCTCGAAGCGCTCGCGGCTGGAGTCGCTCTCGGCCTCGCTGTGCCGCCGCTTGACGAAGGGGACGGCGCCTTCGAAGGCGGTGGTGTAGACCCGCTCCCTGCCGTAGCGGTTGCGGTAGCGGACCTCGATCTGGGTCTTGTGGCCGTTCAGGAGTGCCTTCTTGGCGCGCTGCGGCAGGCCGGCCCAGGGCATGTCCGTAGCGAAGCCGAGCGCGTCGGCCAGGGCGCCGACCAGGCGTGCGAAGTAGTCCTTCGTGTGGCCGTGCGACCAGGGGTGGATGGCGCCCTCGTCGAGCGACTTGTCCTCGTCGGGGACGATCAGCTCGGGGTCGACCTCCATCCGCGTACCGATGCCGGTGCAGTCTGGGCAGGCGCCGAAGGGCGAGTTGAAGGAGAAGGAGCGGGGCTCGAGCTCTTCGAAGGACAGGTCGTCGTAGGGGCAGTAGAGGTGCTCCGAGTACATCCGCTCGCGCTCGGGGTCGTCCGCGGGGAGGTCCACGAAGTCCAGGACGACCATGCCGCCGGAGAGGCCGAGCGCGGTCTCCACGGAGTCCGTGAGGCGGCGCTTGGCGCTGTCCTTGACGGTGAGGCGGTCGACGACCACCTCGATGGTGTGCTTCTCCTGCTTCTTCAGCGTGGGCGGCTCGGAGAGCTGGATGGTCTCGCCGTCCACCCGGGCGCGGCTGTAGCCCTTCGTCTGGAGGTCGGAGAAGAGGTCGACGAACTCGCCCTTGCGCTCGCGCACCAGCGGCGAGAGGACCTGGAAGCGGCTGCCCTCGGGCAGCTCGAGGACCTTGTCGACGATGGCCTGCGGCGACTGGCGGGAGATCGGGCGGCCGCACTCGGGGCAGTGCGGCTTGCCGATGCGCGCGAAGAGCAGGCGCAGATAGTCATAGACCTCGGTGATGGTGCCGACCGTGGAGCGCGGGTTGCGCGAGGTCGACTTCTGGTCGATGGAGACCGCCGGGGAGAGGCCTTCAATGAAGTCCACGTCCGGCTTGTCCATCTGACCGAGGAACTGGCGGGCGTACGAGGACAGGGACTCGACGTACCGGCGCTGCCCCTCGGCGAAGATCGTGTCGAACGCGAGCGAGGACTTGCCGGACCCGGACAGACCGGTGAAGACGATGAGGGAGTCACGCGGGAGGTCGAGCGAGACATTTTTGAGATTGTGCTCGCGCGCGCCACGGACGATGAGACGGTCGGCCACGCCGGTCCGCACCTTTCTTGAGAGAAGTGACAGGGGCGGGGCCCCCGTCCTTCACAGACTAGAGCGACCCACTGACAACGCCGGGCTGGATCTCTGAGTGGACGAAGTCGGGGAGGGATGAAGCCCGACCATCAAGAGTGCCCGATGCCATCATCGAGCGTATAGCACGGGCATTCGATTTGCGGGGCTCATCCACCGCCTTCACCCGAACGTGTGGCGAAGCTATCGTCGGGCTCATGATTGATCATGTGCGCGACCTGGCGTCTGTACGTGACGCGACCGAACGGCTGCTCGCCGCAGCCACCGCCTTGGACGATGTCTCGACGGCCGAGCCGTCCCTGCTTCCCAACTGGACGCGGGGCCATGTCCTCGCCCACGTGGCGCGGAACGCCGACGCGCTCGTGAACGTGCTGGCCGGGCGGCCCATGTACGTGAGCGGTACCGCCCGCGACGCCGACATCGAGCGGGACGCGCCCCGGCCGATCGCGGCCCACCTCGTCGACCTGCGGGAGTCCGCCGCGCGCCTGGAGGCGCAGGCCGCGCTCCCCGCCGACTGGTCCCGTACCATCACGATGCGCAACGGCGTCACGGACTCGGCGTCACGGGTGCCGTTCCGGCGCTGGGTCGAGCTGGAGCTGCACCACGTCGACCTGGGGGTCGGGTACGAGCTCGAAGACCTGCCGGCCGAGTTCCTCACACGCGAGACCGACTTCCTCACCGACCGCTTCTCGGGGAACCCCGACGTGCCCGCGACCAGCGTCAGCGACGGCACGCGCGCGTGGCGCACGGGCCGCTCCGCGGAGAACCCCGAGGTGACCGTCACCGGCCCGGCTCCGGCCCTGGTCGGCTGGCTCGCCGGGCGCCGCGGCGGCGACGCCCTCGCGGCCGAGCTGACCTCCGAAGGCGGCCCTCTTCCCGCCCTCCCCCCGCTATAGGCTGGCGCCATGACGTACAGCGGAGCGGTGCGGGTCGGCGGAGCCGCGGACGTGCACGAGTTGCAGGACCTGATGATCTCCAAGGTCGCGGTCGGGCCGATGAACAACAACGCCTACGTGCTGCGCTGTCGGGCCACCGACGAGCAGCTCCTCATCGACGCGGCCAACGAGGCCCGGACGCTGCTGACGCTGATCGGTGACGACGGCATCGGGTCCGTCGTCACCACGCACCAGCACGGGGACCACTGGCAGGCGCTGGCGGAGGTGGTCGCGGCCACGGGTGCGCGCACGTACGCGGGCCGCGAGGACGCCGAGGGCATCCCGGTGCCCACGGACGTCCTGGTCGACGACGGCGACACCATCGCCTTCGGCCGGATCACGCTCACGGCCAGGCATCTGGTGGGCCACACCCCGGGCTCGATCGCCCTCGTGTACGACGACCCCCACGGCCACCCGCACGTCTTCACCGGTGACTGCCTGTTCCCCGGGGGCGTCGGCAACACCTGGAAGGACCCGGAGAGGTTCGCGAACCTCATGGACGACGTCGAGACGAAGATCTTCGGCACGCTGCCCGACGAGACGTGGGTCTACCCGGGCCACGGCGACGACACGACCCTCGGCGCCGAGCGGCCGCACCTCTCGGAGTGGCGCACGCGCGGCTGGTGATCTTGCTGGTGCGCGCGGGCTAGGCCCGCGCCACCAGCGCCGCCACCCGCTCGACACCGAACACGTACCCCTGCACCCCGCATCCGGCGATGACGCCGTCGGCGCGCTGGGAGACGTACGAGTGGTGCCGGAACGCCTCGCGCTGGTGGATGTTGGAGATGTGGACCTCCACCACGGGCAGTCCGTCGCAGGTGTTGAGGGCGTCCAGGATCGCAATCGAGGTGTGCGAGTACGCGGCCGGGTTGATGACGATGCCCGCGTGCTGCTCGCGCGCCTCGTGGATCCAGTCCACCAGCTCGCCCTCGTGGTTGGACTGGCGCAGGTCGACCGTCCCCCCGTGCGCGGCGGCCGCCTCGGCGCACATCGCCTCGACGTCGGCGAGCGTGTCGGTGCCGTAGATCTCCGGCTGACGCTTGCCGAGGAGGTTCAGGTTCGGCCCGTTGAGGATCATGACCGGGGCGGTGGCGAGGGTGTGGGGCACAGGGTCCTCCATGCGTCGGGCTACTGCTCACAGATGGTTTATCACGGTGCCTGAGCGCCGGTCCCAGCCTAGGCCGCCGCCATGATCACGCCCGCAGGACCACCAGGACCACCGGCCGGGCCGCGCCCCACCCGCCCCGCGCACCCGCTGTATCCGCCGAAGCCCGTTCCTGGCGACCGCATGGCGATCGTGTCGCCCTCGGCCGGTCTGCCCGGACTCTTCCCGCTCCCCTTCGAACTGGGCCTGCGGCGGCTGCGCGAGGACTTCCTCCTGGAGCCGGTGGAGTATCCGACGACGCGCAGGATGGGCGCCTCGCCGCGGGAGCGCGCCGACGACCTGCACGCCGCGTTCGCCGACCCGGACGTGAAGGCGGTCATGGCGAGCATCGGGGGCGACGACCAGATCACCGTCCTGCCGCATCTGGACCGGGAGTTGATCCGCGCCAGCCCCAAGCCGTTCTTCGGGTTCAGCGACAACACCAACCTGCACGCGTTCCTGTGGAGGGTGCCGAGCGGGTCGTGGAGGGCCGCACCTGGGGCGGCTGCCTGGAGATCCTGTCCGAGCTCCTGACGGCCGACCGCGAGGTGGCCCGGGACCCCGCCGAGTACAACGGGCATGTGCCGTTCCTGGAGACCACCGAGGAACTCCCCGCCGCCACCGAGGTGTTCCGGATCCTGCGCTGCCTCGGCGAGCGCGGACTGCTCACCCGCTTCGCCGCGCTGATCATGGGCCGCGCCAAGCGCTGGAGCTTCGAGCACCCCACCGGCCCCGAGGAGCGCACCCGTTACGCACACGAGCAGCGCGAGGCCGTACTCCGAGCGCTCTCCGCGTACGCCCGGCGGAGTACCGGGCCGCCAGGGCTGGCCGGGCCCGCGGTCGGCGGGGGTCCGGACCCGCAGGAGCTTGGCGAGGCGGGGCACCTTCGTGAATCGGCCGGTGTGATACGTCCCGGCGACCGAAGGCCACCGGCGTGGCGGTTGATGAACGCCGACGTGGTGGGGCCGTAGATCATCATCCCGAAGGAGGTGACGAGGGCCGCCGCGACGAGTGTGGTCAAGCCGCCCCCGAAGGCCGACCTCCGCACGCCCCCGTAACCGCCCGTCACACCGGGCAGTTGACGCAACGTGCACAATAGTCACTCTCCGTCAACAGAGCGGGCCCCAGGTGGCCCTTCGCTGCCACGGCTCGCCGCCGCGTCGCTGGCCGGAACGGCCATCGAGTTCTACGACTTCTTCATCTACGGCACCGCGGCGGCGCTCGTCCTCGGGCCGTTGTTCTTTCCGACCTTCTCCCCACTGGCGGGAACGCTCGCCGCGTTCGCGACCTTCGGTGTGGGCTTCGTGGCCCGTCCCCTCGGCTCCGTGCTCTTCGGGCATCTCGGCGACCGGCGCGGCCGGCGGCCCGTCCTGGTGCTCTCGCTGCTCATGACCGGTCTGGCCACCGTGGCCGTCGGCTGTGTGCCGACGTTCGAGTCGATCGGCGTGGCCGCTCCCCTGCTGCTCCTGGTGCTGCGCTTCGTCCAGGGCGTGGGGCTCGGCGGCGAGTGGGGCGGTGCGGTCCTGCTCACCGCCGAGCACGCACCGCCCGAGCGGCGCGCGCTGTGGTCGAGCTTCCCGCAGGTCGGCCCGTCGATCGGGTTCCTGCTGGCCAACGGCGTCATGCTGACGCTCTCGGCGACACTGACGGACGCCCAGTTCGCGTCCTGGGGATGGCGGATCCCCTTCTGGGGGGCGGGGCTCCTCGCCCTGGTCGGTCTCGTACTGCGCGCCTCGCTCGTGGAGAGCCCGGACTTCCTTCAGGTGCGCGAGCACGCGCGCGTGCCCTTCGTCGAGGTGGCGCGCGAGCACTGGCGCCTGGTGCTGCTCACCGCGGGCGCGCTCGCGGTCGGGTACGCGGTGTTCTACGCGGTCACGACGTGGTCTCTGGCGTACGGCGTGGAGCGGCTCGGCGTGAGCCGTACGGTCATGCTGGCCTGCATCATGGCGGCCGTCGTCGTCAAGGGCGCCCTGACGCCGGTGGCGGCCCTGCTCGGCGACCGGTACGGGCGGCGGCCGATGTGTCTTGCGGGGTGCGCGGCCACCGCCCTGTGGATGTTCCCGATGGTCGCGCTCCTGGCCACGGGGGAGCCGCTCCTGATGTTCTTCGGCTTCCTGGTGGCGATGCTCGCGTTCGTCTCGATGTTTGCCGTGGTCTCCGCCTATCTGCCCGAGCTGTACGCGCCCCGCGTGCGCTGCACGGGCGCGGCGGTCGGCTACAACCTCGCCGGTGTCCTGGGGGGCGCGCTCACGCCCATGGTGGCGACCGCGGCGGCCCGGGGCGAGGGCACTCCGTGGGGTGTGGCCGCGTATCTGGCGGCGATGGCGGTGCTGAGCCTCGGGTGCTTCGCGCTGCTTCCGGAGACGCGGCCCGCGCGGAAGGAGGTGGCGGTGCCGGTCGCGGGGTGACCGTACGCCGCTTCCCGGAAGCCGCCGGGGGGGCGTACGTGTGGTGCGGCGTGGTGCCCGGCCGGACCGCACGTACGCCCCCCGGGTGGGCACCAGCCCCGGCCGGACACCACGTCTCATGGATTGACCGCGAGCTCCAGGTACGCCGCGAACAGCACCAGGTGCACACCGCCCTGCAAGGGCGTGGCGCGTCCGGGAACGACCGTGAGCGTGCCGACGAGGACCGTGAGGACGAGCAGCACCATATGTGTCGAGCTGAGCCCGAGCACAAGCGGCCCGGACAGCCACACGGAGGCGATGGCGACGGCCGGGATGGTCAGGCCGATGCTGGCCATCGCCGAGCCGAGTGCCAGGTTGAGGCTGGTCTGGACGCGGTCCCTGCGGGCCGCGCGCACGGCCGCGATGGTCTCGGGAAGCAGCACGAGCAGGGCGATGATCACGCCGACCACGGCATGCGGCAGGCCCGCGGACTCGACGCCCGACTCGATGGTCGGCGACACGCCCTTGGCGAGCCCGACGACGCCGATCAGGGCGAGCCCGAGCAGGCTGAGACTGATGAGGGCGGTGCGCGCGGAGGGCCCTTCGGCGTGGTCGTCGGCGTCGACGACCTTGCCCTGCTTGGTGACCGGCAGGAAGTAGTCGCGGTGCCGTACGGTCTGGGTCGCGACGAACAGGCCGTACAGGACGAGTGAGGCCAGGGCCGCGAAGGTGAGCTGCGAGGTGGAGAACTCCGGGCCCGGCTTGGACGTCGTGAAGGTCGGCAGGACCAGGCTGAGCGTGGCCAGCGTGGCGACGGTCGCGAGCGCGGCACCGGTGCCCTCGGGGTTGAAGACGGCCACGCGGTGGCGCAGGGCGCCGGTCAGCAGACAGAGGCCCAGTATGCCGTTACAGGTGATCATGACGGCCGCGAAGACGGTGTCACGGGCCAGGGTCGCGCTCTTGTCGCCGCCATCGGCCATCAAGGTGACGATGAGGGCGACCTCGATGATCGTGACCGCCACGGCCAGGACCAGGGAGCCGAAGGGTTCGCCGACGCGGTGCGCGATGACTTCGGCGTGATGCACCGCCGAGAGCACGGCTCCGGCGAGGACCGCCGTCACCAGGGCGACGACCACACCCGGCAGATCGCGCCCCCAGGTGAGGACGAGGAGGACGACTCCGAGCACGGGCACGGCGGTCGTCCACCGCGCGGCGAGTGCCCGGAACTTAGGGATCATGTGATTGATGCTGCCCCGCTCACGGGAGGGCCGCGACTTCATGTGTGCCTTTCTACGCAAGAGCGGTGCACGGTCGACGACCGACCGTGCACCGCTCCGGGGTGGCTCTTCAGTGCGCTTACGCCTCGACGCTGTCCTTCTGGCTGTCGTCCTTGCCGGTAGGGCCGGTAGGGCCGGTAGGGCCGGTAGGGCCGGTAGGGCCAGTCGGACCGGCCTCGGACGCCTCGCGCTCGGCCTGCTTCCTGGAGGCCATGAGGCTGGTGATCGTGGTGATGATCAGCACGCCGCAGATGACGCCGAGCGACACCGGGATGGAGATCTCCGGGACGTGTACGCCGTTCTCGTGCAGGGCGTGCAGGACGAGCTTGACGCCGATGAAGCCGAGGATCACCGACAGGCCGTAACTGAGGTGGACCAGCTTCTTGAGCAGTCCGCCGATCAGGAAGTAGAGCTGCCGCAGTCCCATCAGCGCGAAGGCGTTGGCGGTGAAGACGATGTACGGGTCCTGGGTGAGGCCGAAGATCGCCGGGATGGAGTCCATCGCGAACAGGACGTCGGTGGTGCCGATGGCGAGCATGACGACCATGAGGGGCGTCAGGATCTTCTTGCCGTTCTTCTCGATGAACAGCTTCGTGCCGTGGTACCGGTCGGCGACGCCGAACTTCTTCTCGACGGACTTCAGGAGGCGGTTCTCCTCCCACTCCTCTTCTTCCTCGTCGGCACGCGCCTCCTGGATGAGCTTCCAGGCGGTGTAGATCAGGAACGCGCCGAACAGGTAGAACACCCAGGAGAAGCTGGCGATGATCGCGGCGCCGGCCGCGATGAAGATCGCACGCAGGACCAGCGCGATCAGCACACCGAACAGCAGCACGCGCTGCTGGAGGTGCGACGGCACCGAGAACTTCGCCATGATCAGGATGAAGACGAAGAGGTTGTCGACGCTCAGCGACTTCTCGGTGACGAAGCCCGCGAAGAACTCGCCGGACGCCTGACTCTCACCTGCTATCAGCAGGCCTATTCCGAACAGCACGGCGAGCACGATCCAGACGATCGTCCACGTACCGGCTTCCTTGATGGACACGTCATGCGGCTTGCGGCCGATGAAGAAGTCCATTGCGATCAGGGCACACAGACCGAGAACGGTCAGCACCCACAGGGTCATAGAAACGTCCACTGCGCCTCCGGCGTCGTACGGCTACTGATCAGCGTCGTCGCTGCCGGAGGTCTCTTCCACCCGGGCACGCTGTCCGCGCCACGGGCCGACGCCCCGGGACCGATGGCGGTCCGTATTGACGGGCACGTCGCGTACGGGAGTACTCCCCTCCGCACTGACAAGAGTACGCGAAACACCAAGGTTAGGTAAAGGGAGCGGCAAACAATGCCCAAGTGGCCAGGTCAAGACGGTAGATGAGCCGTGGACAGTCATTACGTCGACAAAGCCCGCCCGTGCTGCGGGCGGGCTTCGAGGGTAAGGAGTGACGGGCGGGCGAGAAGGGGTGAGGGGGTGGCCGTCAGCGGCTGCCGGTGCGGCGTGCCGCTCCCACCCGGTCCAGGACGTGGCCGAGCACCTCACTGCCCGGCGGCAGCGCAGGCGGCTCGTACGTCCACGCGTGGCCGACCCAGGGGTCCGCGAGGTGGTCCTCGGGCACCGGCGTCAGCCGCAGCAGCGCCCGCCACAGCGGGTCGAGCAGGGGACCGTACTCCGCGGCCTCCTCGCGGTCGGCGACCATCATCAGGTGCACGCCGACCGCGGGGCCCTCGTCGGCGAGGTAGCGGAGCTGGGTCACGGCGCGGTCGTCGAAGCCGTGGGGGAAGTCGTTGACGACGAGCAGTTGCTCGCCGGTGTCCAGGTCCTGCGGCAGCGCGTCGGCGACGCCGCCGCGGACCGCCATCTGCACCAGATCCACGCGCTGGGTGAGCCGGGTGAGCATGGCGGTGACACCGGCGGCGCCGGTCGCGGGCGGCTCGTCGAGGACTCCGGCGGTCACGAGCGGGGCGAAGGCGCTCGTGCCGGTGCCCGCGGCGTCGATGACGTGCACCGTGAACGCGCCGGGCGGATACGAGGCGAGCAGCCGGGCGGCGTGGGCGACGGCGCTGTCCAGGGCGAGGCGGCGCAGTTGGTCCGCGTCCGCGAGGGAGTCCGTGCCGGAGCGGCCGCTGTCGATCCACAGGCCGCGCTCCAGGGGCAGCCGGACGAGCATGGGGATGCGCAGCTCCGGGCGCTCGGGCAGGTGCAGGCCGCCGAGGCGCAGCGCCATCGGGACCTCCATGGGCGCGCGATAGCCCTGCCAGACGGGGCTCGACCAGTCGGCGAAGGCCACGGGCAGGGCCGGCTCCACGACCTCCGCCTCGGCGGCGAGCTGGGCCAGGTCGCGGTCGAGGGCGGCGCGCGCCTGGTCAACGAGGTCGCCGTGGCGGGCGCGGGCGGCGGCGCGCGCGGTGTCCCCGGTGCTGCCGATGCGGCTGCGCGGGTCGGAGAGGACCTTGTCGAGCTCCTGCTCCATGCGGGAGTCGGCGAAGTCCACGGCGCTGCGGTACGCGGCGGCCGTGCGGGCCAGGTCTTCGAACATGCCCCAGACCTGGTTGTAGAGCCGCTCCTCCGGGGACCAGCCGGTGGCGTCACCGGCGACGGGGGTGGGGTGCTGTCCGGGCGCCGCGGGGCGGGCCGTGGGCGGGGGCGGCGGGGGCGCGGCGGTCTGGCGGCGCGGGTGGGTGTAGTTCACGGGTCCGCCGTCGCCGGGCTGCGGCGGGACGGCGTCGCCCGGGCGCTGGGGTGCGGGTGCGCCGCCGTCGCCGGGCTGCTGGGCGGGGACGACGGGCTGGGCGGGGACCACGGGCCTGGCGGCGGGTTCGGCGGCCGGGTCGGGCGTGCTCGGCGGCTGGCCGGGGGCGGTGTGGCCCTGGGCCGCGGCGCGCACCCGGGCCTCGTCCGCGGAGCGGGGCGGGGGCGCGGCCACCGAGCGGGCCAGGCCGCGCGCCACCGCGTCGTTGATGGCGGTCGCCAGGTCCTGGGCCCTGGGCAGGCCCTGATCGGCGAGCATGTCGGCGAGACCGCCCGCATAGCCCTGGCCGACGGCGCGGACCTTCCAGGCGTCCCCCCTGCGGTACAGCTCCAGGGCGACGACGGCCGACTCGGCGGACAGGTCCGTGATCGTATAGCTGGCGATCTCGGTGCCGTCCAGGCCGGTGACGGCGACGAAGGGGGCGGCGACGGCGCCGAAGGTGACCGGGCCACCGACGCCGACCGGCAGCGCGAGCAGCACGTTCACCTGGTGCGCGCCGTCGGGCAGGGCGTCCAGGTCGACGGCGAGGCGGTGGTCGGCGGCCGCCTGCTGGGACACTTCGAGTCCCGGCAGGGTGGGCGCGCCGGGGTGCGCGACCCAGGACGTGCCGCGCACCGTGCGCTCGTGGTCGCTGAGCGTGGCACCGGCCACGATCGGCCTGCCGGCCGACACCCGGATCTCGAGGCGGGTGCCGGGCAGTGCGTGGTTCTGCCCCCTGACCAGCTCAGCCGTCATCGCGTTCGTTCCCCCTTGTGTCGGCCCCCTCACCGGGCCTGCGTACGGACTGCCGTGCCGGACAGCCGGTCTGCGGTACTACAGGTTGGCGCTTACAACTCTTCGGTGCCGTCAGCCGCGGTGCTCACGGCTGTGGTGCTCACGGCTGTGGTGCTCACGGCTGCGCTGCTCACAGGTGCGGCAGGATCGCCGGCATCAGGTCCTGGAAGGTGCGGCCGTTGGCGGGGTTGCCGAGGGCCGTCATCTGCCAGCCGGAGCCCGCGCGGTGCACCTTGGCCATGATCTGGGCGGTGTACTGGCCGCCGCCGTCGAGGGTGAAGCGGGCGAGCTCCTGGCCGTTGGTCTCGTCGACCAGGCGGCAGAAGGCGTTCTGCACCTCCTGGAAGGTCTGGCCGGTGAAGGAGTTCACCGTGAAGACGATCTGGTCGATGTGGACCGGGACGCGCTGCAGGTCGACGAGGATGGCCTCGTCGTCGCCGCCCTGGCCGACGCCGCCGACGAGGTTGTCGCCGGTGTGCCGCACCGAGCCGTCGTCGCTGACGAGGTGGCGGAAGAACACCACGTCGACGGGCTGCTTGTCGGCGAAGAGGACCGCCGACGCGTCGAGGTCGACCTCCCGGGTGCGGGAGCCGAACAGGCCGCGCCGCGGGGCCGCCTGCCAGCCGAGTCCCATGCGCACTGAGGTCAGCGCGCCCCCGTCGTTCTTCTGCAGGTTGATGGCCTGGCCCTTGGTCATGTTGACCGTCACGCGCTGTCCCCTTCTCGAACTGCCCCGACAACCGCCCGTTGCGGCGGTTGCCCGTTCACCCTATGCAGCCGTGTCCAGGGCGACGCACCCGGTCGGGCACTTTGTGTCGGTGTTGCAACACAGCGCTATGTCGAGGCGCAGCTCCGTGTCACAGCACGGGGCCATGTCGCAGCACAGCGCCGTGCCGCAACGCAGCGCTATGCCTGACCGGCTTCCTTCATCTGCCGCAGTTCCTTCTTCATCTCCGACACCTCGTCCCGCAGCCGGGCGGCGATCTCGAACTGGAGGTTCGCGGCGGCCGTGCGCATCCGCTCGGTCATCTCCTCGATCTGCGCGGCGAGTTCGGCGGCGGGGCGGTCCGTGGGTGCCTTCTTGGCACCCTTGCCCTTGGCGGATCCGGCCGCGGCGGCCTTCTTGCCGTCCTTGGCCGCGCCGCCGAGGGAGGGCACCGGGGCCTTGGCGCTCTTGCCGTCCTTCGCCTTGCGGTAGTCGGTGCCAAGGAGTTGTTCCGTGTCGACCTCTTCGCGTGCGATCGCCGACACGATGTCGTTGATCTTCTTACGGAGGGGTTGCGGGTCGATGCCCCTCTCCTTGTTGTACGCGATCTGCTTCTCCCGGCGGCGGTTGGTCTCGTCGATGGCCTTCTCCATCGCCGGGGTGATCTTGTCGGCGTACATATGGACCTGGCCCGAGACGTTGCGCGCGGCGCGGCCGATGGTCTGGATCAGAGAGGTCCCCGAGCGCAGGAAGCCCTCCTTGTCCGCGTCGAGGATCGCCACCAGGGAGACCTCGGGCAGGTCGAGGCCCTCCCGGAGGAGGTTGATGCCGACCAGGACGTCGTACTCACCGGAGCGCAGCTCGCGCAGGAGCTCGACGCGGCGCAGGGTGTCGACGTCGCTGTGCAGATAGCGGACCTGGATGCCGAGCTCCAGGAAGTAGTCGGTGAGGTCCTCGGCCATCTTCTTGGTGAGGGTGGTGACGAGGACGCGCTCGTCCTTCTCGGTGCGCTTGCGGATCTCGTGGACCAGGTCGTCGATCTGGCCCTCGGTGGGCTTGACGACGACCTCGGGGTCGACGAGGCCGGTGGGGCGGATGATCTGCTCGACGAAGCCGTCGCCGCGCGACAGCTCGTACTTGCCGGGGGTCGCCGAGAGGTAGACCGTCTGGCCGATGCGGCCGAGGAACTCCTCCCACTTCAGCGGGCGGTTGTCCAGGGCGGACGGCAGCCGGAAGCCGTGGTCGACGAGGGTGCGCTTGCGGGAGGCGTCGCCCTCGTACATCGCGCCGATCTGCGGGACCGTGACGTGCGACTCGTCCAGGACGAGCAGGAAGTCCTCGGGGAAGTAGTCCAGGAGGGTGTTGGGGGCGGTGCCGGGCGCGCGGTCGTCGAAGTGCATCGAGTAGTTCTCGACGCCGGAGCAGGAGCCGATCTGGCGCAGCATCTCCAGGTCGTACGTGGTGCGCATGCGCAGGCGCTGGGCCTCCAGCATCTTGCCCTGCTTCTCCAGCTCCGCGAGGCGCTCGGTGAGCTCCTTCTCGATGCCGGTGACGGCCTTCTCCAGGCGCTCCGGGCCCGCTACGTAGTGGGAGGCCGGGAAGACGTACAGGTGGTCGTCGTCGCTGATGACCTCGCCGGTCAGGGGGTGCAGCGTGGAGAGGGCCTCGATCTCGTCGCCGAACATCTCGATCCGGACGGCCAGCTCCTCGTACACCGGGAAGATCTCGATGGTGTCGCCGCGGACCCGGAAGGTGCCGCGGGTGAAGGCGAGGTCGTTGCGGGTGTACTGGATGTCGACGAAGCGGCGCAGGAGCTGGTCGCGGTCGATCTCCTCGCCGACCTTGAGCGGCACCATGCGGTCCACGTACTCCTGCGGGGTGCCGAGGCCGTAGATGCAGGAGACGGACGCGACCACGATGACGTCGCGGCGGGTGAGCAGCGAGTTCGTCGCGGAGTGGCGCAGGCGCTCGACCTCCTCGTTGATCGAGGAGTCCTTCTCGATGTACGTGTCCGACTGGGGGACGTAGGCCTCGGGCTGGTAGTAGTCGTAGTACGAGACGAAGTACTCGACGGCGTTGTTCGGCAGGAGCTCGCGGAACTCGTTCGCCAACTGGGCGGCCAGGGTTTTGTTCGGCGCCATCACGAGCGTGGGGCGCTGGAGCTTCTCGATCATCCACGCGGTGGTGGCCGACTTGCCGGTGCCGGTCGCGCCGAGCAGGACGACATCCTTCTCGCCCGCGCGGATGCGCTTCTCCAGGTCGGCGATGGCCGTGGGCTGGTCGCCACTGGGCTGGTACGGGCTGACGACCTCGAAAGGTGCCACCGTGCGTTCGATCTTCGATACGGGCCGCATGGAATCAACCGTACGACCCCCCACTGACAACGCCCCCCGCTCACCACTTCTGCGGGGCCCGTGCCTCCGGTCTGCGGCGGCTCCTGCGGGTGGCGGGGCGGGGTCCGCCGCGGCGGCTCACGTGTGCCGGCGTGCGGTCGCCGGAGCGTGGCACGGAGTACGGGGAGGTGCGCGGGCGGGCGGCGGCGGCCTTCAGGTCGGCCTTGCCCAGCATCATCAGCGGGTCGAACATCACGATGACGCCCGCGAGCAGCAGGAAGGCGAGCGGGCCGACCATGAGGGGGGCGAGGATCTCGGCGGAGGAGTCGCCGGAGGGCGCGGTGGACGGGCCGTGCAGGTGCACACTCACGGCGGCCATGCCGGTGTAGTGCATGCCGCTGACGGCGAGGCCCATGACGAGGCTGGCGCCGAGACTCCACAGGAAACCCCTGACCTGTCCCGCGGCCCACAGGGCGGCGATGGCGGCGACCACGGCGATCACCACGGACGCGGCCACGGTCAGGGTGTTGTACTCCAGCCTGCCGCCAAGGCGCATACCGGCCATTCCCAGGTAGTGCATCGACGCGATGCCGAGCCCGGTGATGGTGCCCCCGGTGAAGAGCGCGGTTCCGCTGGCGCCGCGGTAGCCGACGATGAAGATCCCGATGCCGACCATCACGATGGCGACGGCGAGGCTCGCGAAGGTCGTCGTCCGGTCGTAGTGGATCGGGGTGTCCTCCACGGCGAAGCCCATCATGGCGATGAAGTGCATCGTCCAGATGCCGGACCCGATGGCGGCCGAGCCGAGGGCGAGCCAGCCGGGCCGCCAGGAGTGCGCGACGAGCAGCGATCTCGTGGTGCAGCGCAGGCCGAGTGCCCCTCCCAGGCAGGCCATCAGATAGGCGACCACCGGCGTGACGAATCCGTAGCTGAAGCCGTCGACCGTGCCCTCCATGAGCGGTAGCCCTTCCGCCTGTCGTACGTGGATGTTCCGGAACGCCCCGTCTTCCCCGGCCGACGGCCGGACGAGGGGCCGTGGACTGAGGTGAGAGTAGGGCTCAGCCGTGAACGCACGACCGATTTTCCGGCAAAGAAACACGGGTTCCGCGCGCGGGGTCCTCACTTGAGGGGTTGGCGTTCAACCTGTGGCCATCCTGTACCTGTCAGTAGTTGGCCGTGCACTGTCATTCTCAAGCGGAACCCCCCGTGAGTCCTGACGCGAGGAGAACCCGTGTACGTACGCGCCGCCGCTGCCGCCACCGCCGCCCTGCTGGGGGCAGGCGCGCTCGTCCTGCCCTCCACCGCCGCCGCACAGACCCCCGCCGACGCCTCCGTTGCACTGGGGAAGCCGGCCGCCGCACACAAGAACCCCACAGTCGTGGCACACCGCGGCGCCTCCGCCTACGCCCCCGAGAACACGCTGGCCGCGATCGACAAGGCCGCCCGGATGGGCTTCCGCTGGGTCGAGAACGACGTCCAGCGCACGAAGGACGGCGAGCTCGTCATCGTCCACGACGACAACCTGAAGCGGACCACGGACGTCGAGGAGGTCTTCCCCGACCGCGCCCCGTGGAAGGTGAAGGACTTCACCGCGGCGGAGATCGCCAGGCTGGACGCGGGCAGTTGGTTCGGGAAGAAGTACAAGGGCGCGCGGGTGCCGACGCTGACGCAGTACATGAACCGCGTCTCGCGCAACCACCAGAGCCTGGTCCTGGAGATCAAGAAGCCGGAGCTGTACCCCGGCATCGAGCAGGACACCCTGCGGGTGCTGCGCGAGACGGGCTGGCTCGACCGCCGCCACGTCAAGAACAAGCTGGTCGTCCAGAGCTTCGGCGCGGCCACCGTCAAGAAGGTGCACGAGCTGCGGCCCGACATCAAGACCGGCTTCCTCGGCACGCCCGCGGCCGCCGACCTGCCGACGTACGCGAAGTTCTCGGACCAGATCAACTCGACGCACACGTCCATCTCCGCCGACTACGTAGCCGCGATCCACGGGCTGAAGGGCCCGCACGGCAAGCGCCTGGAGATCTTCACCTGGACCGTGGACGAGGCCGCCGCCGCCCAGCGCGTCGCCGGCTTCGGCGTGGACGGCATCATCACCAACAAGCCCGACGTCGTACGCAGGGCGCTTCACAACTGACGGACGGGCGCGCGGCACCGGCCCTGACGCGGCGGAACCATGGCGCCGCGGGACCACCGTCCCGCGGCGCTGTCAGTGGCCGGTCGTACCGTAAGCGTCATGAACGCCATGGGGCACCACGAGCAGGACCGGGACGAGCGCGGGCCACAGCCCCCGCGCCCCCGCGCCGTATGGGCCGTCGTCGACTCCGACATCGGCCCGCTGCTGCTGGCCGCGACGGACACCGGCCTGGTCAACGTCGTCTTCCACGCCACGCCCGACGTGCGTGACAAGGCGCTGGCACGGCTCGCGTCCCGCCTCGGCGCCGAGCCGGCCGAGGACCCCGCGTCGCCGCTCCTCGCGGAGCCCATACGCCAGTTGCGGGCGTACCTCGCGGGTGAGCTGCGCGACTTCGAACTGCCGCTCGACTGGTCGCTGATCTCCGGCTTCAACCGCCAGGTGCTGCGCGAACTGGCCACGGGCGTGCCCTTCGGCACGGTGGTGGGGTACGGCGACCTGGCCCGCCGCGTCGGCCAGCCCGGCGCGGCCCAGGCGGTGGGCGTGGCGATGGGCTCCAACCCACTGCCGATCGTGGTGGCCTGCCACCGCGTGGTGGAGCGCGACGGCGGCATCGGCGGCTTCGGCGGCGGCCTGGAGACGAAGCGGCACCTGTTGGCCCTGGAGGGGGTGCTGCCTGCGCCGCTGTTCTGAGGGGGCTCTGGGGCGCCCGGAAAGTCATGTCCCCGTCAGCGCCTTCCCTGGCACACTTCGCGCGTGGTCATATCCTCGCCGCCGCGGCCGGTACCCCGAAGTGCCGACTCTGTCGCCCCTGCCGTACTTGCCGTACTTACCGCCCACGCCGTCCACGCCGTCCACGCCGTCCTCGTGCCGGTCCCCCGCCGTCCGCGACGCCTCCGGTGTCCCCGATGAGCACCACGGGGCGGGCGACGGGATCCGGGCCCGTGGCCGGGGTGCCGATGGGCGTCGAGGAACTTTCCGTGCTGCGGCGCCGCGTCACCGCGGTCCTGGTCGCGAGCCAGATACTCGGCGGGCTCGGCGTGGCCACCGGCATCGCGCTCGCGGCCGTCCTCGCGAAGGAGGTCAGCGGCAGCGAGTCGCTGTCCGGGCTGGTGTCGACGGCGACCGTGGCAGGGACGGCGCTGCTCTCGGTGCCGCTGGCGGCGCTGATGACGGCACGGGGCCGGCGCCCCGGTCTCGTACTGGCATATGTGATCGGTGCGGTGGGCGCCGCCGTCGTGGTCGTGGCCGCGGCCGTCGGGAGCTTCCCGCTGCTGCTCGTCGGCATGGCGGGGTTCGGCGCGGCGTCGTCGGCCAACCTGCAGGCCCGGTTCGCGGCGGCCGACCTGGCCGAGCCCGACGGCAGGGCGCGGGCCATCTCGAACGTGGTGTGGGCGACGACGATCGGCGCGGTCCTCGGCCCCAACATCGCGGCGCCCGCGGGCCGCAGCGTCCGCGGGCTCGGCATCCCGGAGGCGTCCGGTCCCTTCGTGTGGGCGGCCGGGGTCTTCCTGATCTCGGCGCTGGTCGTGGCGGTGCTGCTGCGCCCCGATCCGCTGCTCACCGCGCGGGCGCTCGAACCCGCCGCCGAACAGACCGCCGGTGGCCGTTCGCTGCGGGCCGGGATCGCCGCGGTGGCCGCCTCCGGGCGGGCACGGCTCGCCCTGGCCACGGTCACCGTCGCGCACACCGCCATGGTCTCGATCATGTCGATGACCCCGGTCGACCTCGGCCACCACGGTGCGAGCATCGACCTGATCGGCCTGGTCATCAGCGGCCACATCGCGGGCATGTACGCGTTCTCACCGGTGATGGGGCGACTCGCGGACCGCGTCGGACGGCTCACCGTCATCGGCCTGTCCGTGGGGCTGCTCGGCTGCGCGGCGCTGCTCGCGGGAACCGCGGGGGGCAACCACGGGCAGACGGCCGCGGGCTTGTTCCTGCTCGGCCTCGGCTGGTCGGCGGGGCTCGTGGCGGGCTCCGCGCTGCTCACCGACTCCGTGCCGCAGGCCGCGCGCACCGCCGCCCAGGGCCTCTCCGACCTGACCATGAACGCCGCCGCGGGCGTCGGCGGGGCAGTCGCGGGCCTGGTGGTCGCGCGGGCGAGCTACGGCTGGCTCAACCTGGGTGCGGTGCTCCTGCTGCTGCCCCTGGCCGCGCTCGCCCTGCTCGGCCGCCGAGGGTGACCCTGCTGGGCCGCCGGGCGTGATCCGGCTCCACGGGCGGCCGTGACCTCCCCGACGACTGCGGTGATCCCGCCCGACAGGCGGCCATGACCTCCCCGACGACTGCGGTGATCCCGCCCGACGGCGGCGGTGATCTCACCCGAGCGCGGCCATGACCTCCCCGACCGCTGCGGTGATCCCGCCCGACGGCGGTGATCTCACCCGAGGGCGGCCGTGATCTCACCCGACGGCTGCGGTGATCCCGCTCAGCAGCCGGGTGAGACCTTGCTCAGCCGCCGAGCGTGATGTGGTACGCCTTGCGCAGCGTCTCGTGCACCGTCCACGTCGTACGGTCGCCCTCGCGCAGGACGGCCGCGTCGCCGGGGCCGACCTCCAGCACGTCGCCGCCCTCGACCGCGACGGTGGCGCGACCGCTGACGACCACGAAGAGCTCATTGGCCTCGGTGTCGGTCACCACGCCCGGCGTGATCTGCCAGATGCCGCGCAGTTGCTTGCCGTCGGCGGACTCCCACAGGACCTTGCCGGTGACCACGGGCTCGCCGGAGACGATCTGCGCCGGGTCGAGTGGCTCCTCCTCCAGCTCGACATCCGGAATGTGCACGGCAAAGGAGGCGACGTTCTGATCATTCGTGGTCATGGCCGGTCACCCTAATGGGTTTGCCGTGCCGCGCCGACCGCCAGGGATGAAGGGAGACCCGAGCGGCCCGACTGGCAGGAGGCTGACCGTGTTGGTGGTGTCCGACGAGGTACAGGCGGCTCTTTCCCGGCGGCAACCGGTCGTCGCCCTGGAATCCACGATCATCGCGCACGGGCTGCCGCGCCCGCGCAATCTGCGGGTGGCACTCGAACTCGAAGAGGCCGTGCGCGCCGAGGGCGCCGTGCCTGCGACGATCGCCGTCCTGGACGGTCGCCCCCGCATAGGCCTGTCCAAGGCGCAGTTGGAGCGGGTCGCCGGGTCCGACAGCATTCGCAAGCTGGGCCACCGTGCCCTGCCGCTCGCCGTCGCCACGGGTGCCGACGGAGCCACCACGGTGTCCGCGACCGCGTCCCTCGCGGCCCGCGCGGGACTTCGGGTCTTCGCCACGGGCGGCCTCGGCGGGGTGCACCGGGAGTGGACGCGCACCCAGGACGAGTCGGCGGACCTCGGCCTGCTCGCCCGGACCCGGATCACGGTGGTGTGCGCGGGGGTGAAGTCGATCCTGGACGTGGCGGCGACGCTGCAGCGCCTGGAGACGCTGGGCGTCTCGGTGGCCGGCTACGGCACCGACCGCTTCCCCGGCTTCTACCTCACGGACTCCGGGCACGGCGTGGACTGGACGCTGCGGACGCCCGCGGAGGTCGCCGCTGTCATGCGCGCCCAGGACGCGGTCGCGGGCCCGGAGTCGGCGCTCGTCGTGGCCAACCCGGTGGCGGAGGCCGAACAGCTCGAACCCGCCCTCCACGCGCGCGTACTGCACGAGGCACTGCGGGAGTGCGCCGCGCGGGGCGTGACCGGCCAGGCGGTGACCCCGTTCCTCCTCGACCACCTGATGCGCCACACCGACGGGGCCTCACTGGAGGCCAACCTCGCCGCCGTGCGCGGGAACGTACGCCTCGCCGCCCGGATCGCGGCGGCATGGGCACGGGGGTGACGGCTGCCGCCGGGCCGGGCGGGGCCGCTCCCGGGGCCCTGTTGGTCGTGGGTGACGTCGTCACGGACATCGTCGCCCGGCACCGCACCCCCCTCACGCCCGGCACCGACACGGCCGCGGCCATCCGCACCGTGCCGGGCGGCGCGGGCGCCAACGTCGCGTGCTGGGCGGCCCATTGGGGCTGCGCCGACGTGCGCTTCCTGGGGCGGGCCGGGGCCGATTCGGCTGCGTGGCACGAGGAGATGCTGGCCCGTGCCGCCGTACGCCCCCACTTGGCCGTCGACCACGACGCCCCCACGGGCACCGTGATCAGTCTGGTGGACGCGGCCGGTGCGGCGGCCGAGCGGACGTTCCTGACGGACAGCGGCGCCTCCCTGCGCCTGTCCCCCGACGACTGGACGCCCGCGCTGCTCGACGGCGTCGCCTGGCTCCATCTGTCCGGCTATCTGTTCTTCGCCGGGCCAAGCCGTGCCACCGCGCGGGCCGCGCTGACGGCGGCACGCGCGCGCGGGCTCACGGTCAGTGTGGATCCGGCGTCGGCGGGGTTCCTCGCCCGGTACGGGGCGGACCGCTTCCTGGCCGACACGGCAGGCGTGAGCGTGCTGCTCCCCAGTTGGGACGAGGCGGAACTGCTCACCGGGCTGCCCGCACCCGCGGACGCGGCGGCCGAGTTGAGCCGTCGGTTCCCCGAGGTGGTGGTCAAGCTGGGCGGGGAGGGCGCCCTTGCCGTACGGAGCGGGCGGGTGCGGGCCCGCGTACCCGCCGTCCGGGCGGACGTGCGGGACTCCACCGGGGCGGGTGACGCGTTCACCGGGGCGTTCGTCGCGTCGCGGCTCGCGGGGGCGGCGCTGCGGGACGCGGTGGCCGAGGGGTGCAGGGCCGGGGCGCGGGCGGTGTCACGGGTGGGGGCCCGGCCGGCGTGGCGGGCCCCGCTCCGCGAGGAGACGTGAAGGAACGTGCCGATGAACGTCATGAACCAGGTCATCACGACGTAACCGTCGGCGAACGTGATGACCGTGACGCGGCGTCGTGCGCGCGTGCGCCCCGCGTCAGGCCTTGCGCGCCCAGGCCGAGACCAGTGGGGCCGAGGCCGGGTCGACGGCGCGCTCGGCGATGTGGGCGAGGTGCCGCTCGATGTCGTCGTGCGTGGCGAGCCTCGCGGCGACCAGGTCCGCGCGCAACTGCTCGACGGTCGCGGACTCCAGGGCCGCGCTCGCCGGGGAGACGAGCGGGAAGTACGCGTCGGCCTCCACGTGACGCAGCCCAGCGGCACGCAGCAGCCGCGGCAGCATCCGCCCGTACGCGAGGTCGGTGCCGCGCTCGGCGAGCAGGGTGCGGACGCCTTTCCGCAGTTGGTTCGCCAACTCCTGTTCGGGCCCGTACTCGTCGGGGCAGGCGTGCGGCTGCAAGGCCTGGTCGGCCTCCTCGATCAGGAGTCTGCCGCCCGGTCGCAGCGCCCGGACCATGGCCCGCAGGGCCTGTTCGCGGTCCGGTACATGGGTGAGCACGAGGCGGGCGTGCACGAAGTCGAACGCCTCGGGGGGCGGCGAGTCGGCCGCGATGTCGTGGGCCCGTACCTGGACGGGCTGGCGCGCTGCGGGCCGCAGCGGCGCCGTGTCGGTGGCGGTGGCGAGGACGAGGCCGGTGGGTCCGACCCGCTTGGCGAGCCAGGACACGACGGACGTGCTGGTGGCGCCGACCTCCCAGCAGCGCCAGCCGGGCCCGACGCCGAGCCGTTCGATGTGCCGGAAGGTGGTGGGGTCGAAGAGGGCCGCGAAGGCGGTGCAGCGGGCCGCCGCCTCGCGTGGCCGACTGGTGAGGACATGTCCGTCGATTCGTGTCATGTGGCGATCATTACAGCTTCGGAGCGGAGTATTCCGTTCCCACAGGCCTCAGCGTGGTGTCGGACCGGACTGGCAGACTTGGTCATCAAGTCCAGCGCTAGGAGCTGCACATGTCGATGACGGACAACCTGCGGAAGGTCGGTGGCCTGCGCAAGGTGGGGAATCTGCGGACCGTCCGCGGATTGCGGAAGGTGGCACGGCTGACCCGGCGCGGTCCCCGTGTCGACCTCAGCCACCCCGCCCGCTCGCCGCTGGGTTCCTCCGTCGTCAAGTGCGTGACGTATCGCAAGGGTGTGCGTCAGGCACCGGGCCGTGACGGCGGTCTCGTCGAGGCCGTGGCGCAGATCCGCAAGAGCGACGACGGCTTTGTGTGGCTGGGGCTGCATGAGCCCACGGAGCAGGAGTTCGCGGACGTCGCCGACCTCTTCGACCTGCACCCGCTGGCGGTCGAGGACGCGGTGCACGCCCACCAGCGGCCGAAGGTCGAGCGCTATGGCCAGACGCTGTTCGCGGTGTTCAAGACGGTCTGTTACGTGGAGCATGCCGAGCTGACGGCGACCAGCGAGGTGGTGGACACCGGCGAGATCATGGTCTTCGTCGGCAAGGAGTTCGTGATCACCGTGCGGCACGGCAGGCACGGTTCGCTCGGACCGCTGCGCGAGCAGCTCGAAGGAACGCCGGAGCAGCTCGCGCAGGGCCCGGCCGCGGTGCTGCACGCCATCGCGGACCAGGTCGTGGACGACTATCTGGGGGTGGCGGACGCGGTGCAGGAGGACATCGACCAGGTGGAGGCGGACGTGTTCGCGCCCGAGGGGGCGCGAGGGGTCGACCCGGGCCGGATCTATCAGCTCAAGCGCGAGCTGCTCGAACTGAAGCGGGCGGTGGTGCCGCTCGGCCGCCCCCTCCAGGTGCTCGCCGCGAAACCGATCCGTCTGATCGCCCCCGAGATACAGGCGTACTTCCGCGATGTGGACGACCACCTCAAGCGCGTCACCGAGCAGATAGCGGCCTTCGACGAACTGCTCAACTCGATCCTTCAGGCGCATCTGGCCCAGGTGACGGTCGCGCAGAACGAGGACATGCGGAAGATCACGGCGTGGGCCGCGATCGTCGCCGTGCCCACCATGGTCTGCGGGATGTACGGCATGAACTTCGACCACATGCCCGAGCTGCGCTGGCGGTACGGCTACGCACTGGTGATGGGGGTGATCGCCACGGGTTGCCTCGCGCTGTACCGAGGCTTCCGGCGCAACGGCTGGCTGTGACGGGGGGGCCGTGACGAAGCCCGGCGGGGCCTAGCGGGGTCCGGCGGGGCCTGGCGGGGTCCGGCGGGGCCTGGTGGGCCCTGCCTCAGGACCGGGCGTAGACGCTCTCGACCCAGCCCGCGAGCTGCTCCTCGGTGAGGTGCTTGGCGAGGTCGGCCTCGCTGATCATCCCGACCAGGCGCTTGTTCTCGATCACGGGCAGCCTGCGGATCTGATGTCCCTGCATCTCCTCCAGTACGGCATCGACATCCGCGTCCGACGCCACCCAGCGCGGTGTGCCCTTGGCCATCTCGCCCGCGGTGACCTTGGCGGGGTCGTGTCCCATGGCCACGCAGCCGATGACGATGTCGCGGTCGGTGAGAATGCCGCACAGCCGTTCGTTCTCGTCGCTGATCGGCAGGGCGCCCACGTCGAGTTGGCGCATGAGCTGGGCGGCGCGGTCCAGGGTTTCGTGCGCGGGGATCCACTGGGCGCCCCGGTGCATGATGTCTGCGGCGGTGGTCATGGGTACCTCCCGGTGCCGGAGAGCCGGCGCGGCGCGGGAGCACCGCTGGTCCCGGCACCCGCATGGGCCCCGGCATCCCCATTGTCGCCGCCGTGCCGACGGGCCGCACCCGCAGTGCCGGGCGGCGGGGCTCACGGACAGGCGGCGGCAGGGCTCGCGGGCGGGCAGCGGGGTCAGCCGCTTCCGTTCCAGGCGGGGTGGCGGGGGTCGTCGGCGCGGACGACGACATCGGCCGCGGTGGTGGGCCCGGTCTCCGTCTCGTAGCGCTCGAAGGCGGGCAGGGTCCAGTGCTCCGCCTCCGGTGTGCGCCGTCGCAGGGCGCCGGGCGACAGCCGTACATGCACCGTCAGGTCGAAGGGGAACCAGTGGCCGAGCAGCAGGGGGCCGTGCAGCAACAGCAGCGCGCCGGGGGGGAGTTGGACGTAGGGGGTGCGGGTGGCGCGGTCGGCGTGCGGGTCCCACAGGTCGGGCAGGACCCGCCCCGTGCCGTCCGCCTCCAGCGGCCCGAAGACCTCACGCCACAGGGCGCCGGTGTCGAACCAACCGCTGTAGTAGGCCTCGACGTCCTCGTGCCCGTACTCCAGGCGGAGCGAGGCGGGCCGTAGGAACCCCTCGGTGCCGACGACGAGCGAGGGTCGTCCGCGCAGGCGCAGCGCCTCGCCCACCTGCCGGGCGAGTTCGCCCGGCCGGGCGGCGGGGGCGCCGTCGAAGGCGATCCGGGGCCAGGGGCCGCCGTCCTGCGGTTCGAGGTCGGCGAGACGGTCGGCGAGAGTGTCCGTGAGCCGTTCCCAGGTGATCGCTTCGAGTCGCACGGGCCCATGATGCCGCGACGTGCCACGCGGTCGCAGACCTGGCCCGGCAGCGGGCAGGCCACTAGGTTCACGTGACCGCCCGGCGGGCCAGGCTGTCGTCGCCCCCCTCCGTGGAACACGGTGGAACACGGTGGAACACGGGAGTATCAGACGCGGGCGCCCGGGAGTGTGAGACGAGGGCGTATGAGATCGCGGGCTCCGCGTATGGCTTCCGGGGCGTCGTGGTCATTGACTGGTCCCAGACAGTCCGCGTCGTTCGGGATCGGCGCGGTGCCCGTCCGGCCGGGGCCGGACCCAGCCAGGGAGTTGCCATGATCGAGGGACCCTACTTCGTGCTGACCGTGGTCGGTGCGGTGGCCTGCGGGCTCGTCGCCGGAGTGTTCATCGGCTTCTCCACCTTCGTGATGAGGGGCCTCGCCGCCCTGCCGCCCGCCCAGGGCGCCGCGGCCATGCAAGCGATCAACGTCGCGGCGGTCAAGCCCGCGTTCATGGCCGTGTTCATGGGGGCGACGGGCCTGAGCGCGGTGCTCGCCGTGGTGACGTTCGTGCTGTGGCCGGACGAGGGCACGGTGGAGCTGCTGCTCGGCTGCGCGCTGTATCTGTTCGGGTGCTTCGGTGTGACCGTCGCCGCGAACGTGCCACGGAACGAGGCCCTGGCGAAGGTCGACGCGGCGTCCGAGCAGGGCGCCGAGTACTGGCGTACGTATGTGGCCGAGTGGACGATGTGGAACCACGTCCGCACCCTCGCCGCGACCGCCGCGGCCTTCTCCTTCATCCTGGGCTTGACCTGACCCCGGCGCCCGCGCCCCTGCCCTGCCACCGCCCGCACCCCCTGCCCTGGCCCGGTGCCCTCGCCCTGCCCTGCCGCCGCCCTCGCCCTGACCTGCCGAGAACCCGGGCGCCGTCGCCAGGCAGCGCGCCTCCCGCACCGCATGCCGAGCACTCCTCGCCGACGTACCGTGGCGGAAGGACGCGGCCTACGCGTAGGGAGACGGCCATGGCCGACCCCAAGGGGTTCATGCGGCACCCGCGCCGGGAGTGGCCGCGGCGGCCGGTGGGCGAGCGGGTCAAGGACTGGGACGAGGTGTACGTACCCGGCGGTCTGCTGCCCTTCGTGGAGCAGCAGGCCGAGCGGTGCATGGACTGCGGGGTCCCGTTCTGCCACGAGGCCTGCCCGCTGGGGAACCTCATTCCGGAGTGGAACGGCCTCGTCTCGCGCGCCGACTGGCAAGCCGCCGCCGAGCGGCTGCACGCCACGAACAACTTCCCCGAGTTCACCGGACGATTGTGTCCGGCGCCGTGCGAGGCGGGCTGTGTGCTCGCCATCAACCAGCCCGCCGTGACCATCAAGAACGTCGAGGCCGCCATCGCCGACCGCGTCTGGGCGGACGGTCTCGCGCCGCCGCGGCCGCCGGGGCGGCTGAGCGGAAAGTCGGTCGGGGTCGTCGGGTCGGGGCCCGCGGGCCTCGCGGCGGCGCAGCAGCTCACGCGGGCAGGACACACGGTCGTCGTGTACGAGCGGGACGACCGGCCCGGCGGGCTGCTGCGGTACGGGATCCCCGCGTTCAAGATGGAGAAGGCGCAGCTCGAGCGCAGGCTCGCGCAACTGCGGGCCGAGGGCACCGGGTTCCGTACGTCGACGGCGGTCGGCAGGGACATCGGCGCCGCCAAGCTGCGGGCCCGCCATGACGCGGTGGTGCTCGCCGTCGGGGCCACGGCGTGGCGGGAACTTCCGGTGCCGGGGCGCGCGTTGGCGGGGGTCGTACAGGCCATGGAGTATCTGCCGCCGGCCAACCGCGTCTGCGAGGGGGACCTCGACGTCTCGCCGGTCTCCGCCGCCGGCAAGCACGTGGTGATCGTGGGCGGCGGTGACACCGGGGCGGACTGTCTGGGCACGGCGGTGCGGGAGGGTGCCGCGTCGGTGACGCAGGTGGACATCCGCGCGCTCCCGCCCGCGGAGCGGGACGAGGCGGTCGACCCCTGGCCGGTGTATCCCACCGTGCACCGGGTGTCGCCCGCCCACGAGGAGGCCGGTGAGCTGCGCTTCGCGCAGGAGCCCGACGTCGACGCGCGGCTGTTCGCGGCGTCGGCCCTGCGGTTCTCCGGGGACGGGACGGGGCGGGTACGGGCCGTCCTGCTCGCCGGCGTGGACGCGCGGCGGCGCCCGGTGCCGGGCGCGGAGCGCACGTTGCGGGCCGACCTGGTGCTGCTCGCCCTGGGGTTCCAGGGCCCCGAGGTGGCGGCGGGCGGCGCGGTCGCGGAGCTGGGGGTCGCGGTGGCGCCGGACGGAACGGTGGCACGGGACGAGGAGTACGCCACGGATGTGCCGGGGGTGTACGCCGCCGGGGACGCGGGGCGCGGCCAGTCCCTGGTGGTCTGGGCGATCGCGGAGGGCCGGTCGGCCGCGGCAGCCGTGGACCGCCACCTCATGGGCACGACAATGCTGCCGTCCCCCGTGACCGCGTCGTCCCGCCCCCTCAGGGCGTAATCGCCCCGCGCCCCCTCGGGGCATGAACGCCCCGCCCCCCTCAGGGCGTGAACGCCCCGCGCCCCCTCAGGGCATGAACGTCCCGCGCCCCCTCAGAACGTGACCAGATCACCCCCGCAGGGCGTGAACCACCAAGACGCCCCCCTCAGGGCGTGAACCCCCAAGGCTCCCCCGGCGGCGAACGCCAAGCCCCCGCCACCCCCACAGACCGTTACGGCCCCTTACGGGCAACCCCACCGAAGATGGGAAGCGGCCCGTCCCCGACGGGCGGCACCCGCTCGCCCAGTTCCGGATGCCACTCGTCAGCCACCGTCACCCCGGGCGGCACCAGGGTCAGCCCCTCGAAGAAGCGGATCACCTCGGTGCGGTCGCGCAGCGCGAGGTTCAGGGAGCGCGCCTTGTACAGGTCGCCCGCGGAGCGCGCCCGCTCGGGGGTGAACTCACCGGTGCCGTGCGTCAGCATTAGATAGCTGCCGGGCGGCAGCGCGGACACCAGTTCCCGTACCACGTCGTACGCGCCGTCCTCGTCGGGGACGAAGTGCAGGAGGGCGACGAGGGACAGTGCCACAGGCCGGGTGAAGTCCAGGGTCCCGCGGGCCTCCGCGAGGATCGCGGCCGGGTCGCGCGCGTCGCCCTGGATGTACTCCGTGGCGCCTTCGGGCGTCGACCGCAGCAGTGCCTCGGCGTGGGCGAGCACGATGGGGTCGTTGTCGCAGTAGACGACGCGGGTGTCGGGTGCCACGCCCTGGGCGATCTGATGCAGATTGGGTTCGGTCGGGATGCCGGTGCCGATGTCGAGGAACTGCCGGATCCCGGCCGTGGCGAGCCAGCGCGTGGCGCGCTGCATGAACGCGCGGTTGGCCCGCGCCACGGCCGGGATCCGTGGGTCCATGGCGACGAGCTGGCGGCCCAGCTCCTCGTCGACGGGATAGTTGTCCTTGCCGCCGAGCCACCAGTCGTACATCCGCGCGGGATGCGGCTTGCTCGTGTCGATGTACGCCGAGCCGCCCTGATCGCCCTGGGCCTGCTCCGTCCCGGTCATCCGTGGCTCCCCTGCCCCTTCACATGCCTCATCGACCAATTCACCGAATCACGCGTCATCCACGTACACAGTTGGCTCACCCACACGTGTCATGGCAGCACGTGTCACGACAGCAGGAAGTCCGCCTCCCCCGCCTTCGCCCCCTGTATGAACGCCCTGATCTCACCGTCGGTGTAGATCAGCGCGGGTCCGTCGGGGTCGGAGGACTGGCGGACGGCGACGCGGCCGTCGGCCAGCTTCATGGCTTCGAGACAGTTCCCGCCGTTGCCGCCGCTCCAGGGCTTGTGCCAGCCCTCGATACCCAGGTCGCGGGCCGGCATGCCGTTGTAGACCCGGGATCCGGACCCCGGTGGCCGGGAGTCGGCGCGGGCGTCGAGCCGGGACGCGGGGCCCGTGCCCGCACGGTGTCGATCTCGGTCCATTCACAGCTCCTTGCGGACATCCCGAAGGATCTCCTTCGTGCGTTGTGCGGTCGCGGCCTGGGCCGCCATGCGGTCCATGACCTCGAGGTGGGTCGCCACCTCGGTGCGCGCGTCCAGGTAGACGGCGCCGGTCAGGTACTCGCTGTAGACCATGTCCGGCAGCTCCGCCATGGCGAAGCGGAAGAGCACGAACGGGCCGAAAGTGCCGGGGTGCGGGCCTGCCGCGAACGGCGCGACCTGCAACGTCACATGCGGCAGCTCCACGGCTTCGAGCAGCCGGTCGACCTGCGCGCGCATCACATCGGGCTCGCCGACGGGCCTGCGCAGCGCGGTCTCGTCCATCACGACCCACAGCCGCGGCGCGTCCTCGCGGGCGAGCAGCGCCTGGCGCTCCATGCGCAGCGCCACATACCGCTCGATGTCCTCGGGCCTGGTCTGGCCGATGGCCCCCGAGTGCAGCACGCCACGCGCGTAGTCCTCCGTCTGGAGCAGCCCCGGCACGAAGTGCGGTTCGTAGGACCTGATGAGGCTCGCGGCGCCCTCCAGGCTGACGTACATGCTGAACCAGTTGGGCAGGATGTCGTGGAAGCGCTGCCACCAGCCGGGCTTGTTCGCCTCCTCGGCGAGCAGCACGAAGGCGTCCGCCTCTTCGTCCGTGACGCCGTACGCCTTCAGCAGGAGCTGGAGGTACGGAATCTTCAGGGCGACCTCGGCGGTCTCCATCCGGCGGACCGTGGCGGGGGCCACACGGAGTATCCGTGCGGCCTCGTCGCGCTTCAGACCGGCTCGTTCGCGCAGGTCCTGCAGGCGACGACCGAGAACGACCTGCCCGACGGTCGGCGCCGACCGCGGTTCGCTCACGTCCTACCTCCACCCACTTCGCGTCGCTCTCTGCATGTCTGCGCACCACCCGCGTTACCGTGCGTAACCGCTCTTCACTGCGTGTCGTGCCAACTCACGCCGCTTGGTGAGGCGTTGCGAGAAGTGTGCCATGCGCCGTCTCAAAGGAACACGTCACTGTGCACATTTCAGAGTGGCTCTTGCCAAGGTGTTCGCGCCGGGGCGATAGTGGAAAACGTGACTCCGCCCGCATCGTTAGGAACTGATGCCACCCGCGGCCGACTTGGTGCGTGCACCAGGGGCCGGACGCACGGTGGCGAGCCCTGTGCCACCTTCACCCTCGCCGCGACGCCGAGTTCCGTGGCGCGGGCAAGGCGGCTGACGCGCGACAGGCTCAGTTCCCTCGCGGTCGGCGACGACGCCTGCGACATCGCGGCGCTCGTCGTGTCCGAGCTGGTCACCAATGCGATCGTGCACACCGGAAGCCGTACCGTCGTCTGCGAGATCTGCACGGGTGCCGACACCGTGCGGATAGCCATACGCGACGAGGGCCACGGCGCGGGAGTGCCACGGCCGGCGGGGCCCAGGGGGCCCGACGAGGAGCATGGGAGGGGACTGCTTCTCGTGAGTGCCGTGAGCAGCGCATGGGGTGTCCAGGACTTCGGACCCGGCCTTTCGGTGTGGGCGGAGCTGCCAAGATCACCCGATCCGGCGGCGTGCTCCTTCGGTATGGAGGAGTTCGGTGTCGATGGGGTCGACGGTGTCGATGGGTTCGACGGTGTCGGCGGGTTCGACGCGGCGGCCTTCGGGTGACGCAAGGACGACGAGTACGGCTGGTACGACGAGTACGGCGAGTGCGGCCGGTACGACGAGTGCAGCAAGTGCGGCAATTGCGACAGTGATGTGGTCGGGGGATATGTGAGCACGGGGTCAGTGCGGCTGTTCGAGCTTGACACCTTGGTACGGCTCTCGCGAGAGCGGGAGCGGGCGGTCGGACGGCGGGTCGTGAGTGTGCAGCCAGTGGCACGGCTCGCCGTCCCCGCCGGAATGCGGCAGCCGCTCGGATGCGACGCGGTGGCCATACCGGCGGAGTTCGGACCGCAACTGCTCGCACGGCTCCCCCGCGTGGGCTGTGTGTACGAGGACGGGCCGCGCTGGTGGTGGATCGTGCCCGTGGATTCGGACGTGGCCCTGGAGTGGCCGCCCTCGGCGTACTACTCGCGCGGGGCCCTGTTGCCGGACTCGACGCGGGAACCCGTCCTGGTGCACCGCCCCGAGGACCCCGAAGGTCCCGGGAGCGCTGTCCCCTATACCCCGCCGATCCCCCTGTACCTGGCCCTGTGCCGGATGGCCGGGGCCGTGCCGGGGTGGGCGCGGGCGGTCCGGGCCTGATCCGGAGATGCCTCAGGGGTGCCGCCACACCCTTGCCCACACCCGAAGGGCGCCGCGCGGTCGACCGCGCGGCGCCCTTCACCGTGTGCGCGCGCCCTTCATCGTGTGCGCGCCTCATCGTGTGGGTGCCCTCACGGCGTCGAGGGCACCCCGGGTGAGCGTCAGGAATCAGCCAGATCCGCAGCACCTCGTACGATCACCAGAAACGCGTCGGTCGACAGATCCATCACGACTTCCGCGCGCTGTCCCTCACTGCGCCGGTCCCGCGCGAACTCCTCCGCGGGCCACGATCCACGCGGTCCGCCCGCCGGGAAGCTCTCCAGGACGACTCGTCCGTTCACCATCTTCTCGTTCCCCCGTGTACGACTGGTCTCTGCACCTGTGCGACTGGACTCTGCACCGGGTAGAACGCGCGGGGCACCCCGAGAACTCGCAACGTGACGCAACCGACACCGAGTTGGGGCCGTACGGAGGCGATCCTCACACGACGTGACGGCTTCAGTAGCCGTAGTCGTCGTACTCGTCGTGGTACCGCACCCGGTCGCTGCCCGCGGGGGCGCCCAGGGCGGAGGCGCGGCCCTTCGGCTCTTCCCACTCCTCCTGGCGGCCGAGGGCGGTGAGGTCGAGGAGGCTGGTGGTGGAGCCGAGGCCGTCGAGGCCGCGGCCGAACGTCGAGTACGTGTGGCAGACACGGTCGCCGTCGCGCAGGAAGCAACTGATCCCCGGCCGGTCGGTGATCCGTCCTTCGGCGTCCGCGTACGACGCGGCGAAGTCGCGGTTGAACTCGTCGCCGCACGCCGAGAACCACGGCACGACCCAGCCCATGCGGGCCTTGAAGGGCAGGATGCGGGTGAACGGGGCGCGCGAGACGGCGACGAATGTCGTGCCGCGGGCCCGCAGGTGCGCGAGGTGGCCGATCTGATCGAGGAACGCCGAGCAACTTCGGCAGCCCGCGTCCCACTCGGGGGCGAACATGAAGTGATAGACGATGAGCTGGTCGCGGCCTTCGAACAGGTCGAGCAGCGTCGCCTTGCCGTCCGCCCCGTCGAACAGATACTCCCGCCGCACCTCGACCATCGGCAGGCCGCGCCGCTCGGCGTTCAACCGGTCGCGGGCACGGGTGGCGGCCTTCTCCTTCGCGAGCAGCCTCTCGCGCGCGGCCAGCCACTCCGCGCGCGTGACGATGTGCGGCAGTCCCATGGCGCATTCCTCCGGATCCGGACCGCGGTGCGCGGCTCTCGGAAGGGCTGACCGGACGTCTCACAAGAACTCATCGGCGCTGTACGGGATTTCTGAAGCTTTTTCTCAGCGGGGCGGGCGCTCCGGGACGGGTACGACGGGGCAGGCGCGCCGCCTCAGTACACCACCGGCAGCGCGAGCAGCCCCCGCGCCCGCATCGAAGGACGCCACCGCAGCTCCTGCTCCGGTACGCCGAGCGCGAGCCGCGGGAAGCGTTCGAGGAGCGCGCCGATCGCCACCGTCAGCTCCAGGCGGGCCAGTGGCGCGCCCACGCAGTGGTGGATGCCGTGGCCGAGGGCGAGATGGCCGCCGGCGTCGCGGGTGATGTCGAGACGGTCCGGGTCGGGGAAGCGGTCGGGGTCGCGGCCCGCGGAGCCGAGGCCGAGGAACACGGTCTCCCCGGCGGGCACGGTCACCCCGCCGATCGTGACGTCCTCGCGGGCGAACCGCCGGATGGAGAACACCGCCGACGTGTCGTACCGCATGAACTCCTCGACGGCGCCCGCGAGTCGCGCCGGGTCGGCCCGCAGGGCGGCGAGCTGGTGGGGGTGGGTCAGGAGTGCGAGCACGGAGTTTCCGATGAGCTGCACGGCGTTCTCGTACCCGGCGAAGTGCAGCAGGAAGGCGAGCGACGTCAGCTCGTCCTCACTGAGCCTGTCGCCCTCGTCGCGGGCGGCGATCAGGTCGGAGAGCAGGTCGTCGCCCGGCGCCTTCCGCTTGTCCGCGATGAGGCCGGTGTAGAACCCGAGCATCGCGACGACCGTGTCCTTCGCGCGGTGGGGCCGCGCGGGGTCGGGGGCGATGAGGGCGTCGGTCCAGTCCGTGAAGTCGCGCCGGTGCGTTGCGGGCACGCCGAGGAGGTCGCAGATGGTGGCGATGGGCAGCGGCTCGGCGTACGCGGCCACGAGATCGGCGCGGCCCTCGCGCTCGACGGCATCGCGCTCGACGGCGTCGCGCTCGATGGCGTCGAGGAGCCGGTCGGCGGTGTTCCGCACGGGCTCGCGCAGGTTCTCGACGCGCCGCTTGGTGAACGCCTTGACGACCAGGCGCCGGATGCGGGTGTGGTCGGGCGGGTCCATGTTGAGCATGTTGGCGTCCAGGGCGGGCGGCAGCGAGAAGCCGCGGTAGCTCCCGGGCAGTGCGTGCCTCTTGTCCACCGAGAGCCGCTCGTCGGTGAGCGCGGCGCGTACGTCGTCGTAGCGCGTCACGAGCCAGGCCGGGCTGCCGTCGGGTCCGCTGATGCGCCGCACCGGGTCGCTCTCGCGCAGCCGCGCGTACGTGCCGTAGGGGTCGGTCATGAGCCCGTCGAGGGGAGCGGGAGCCGCGGGAGTCGCCATGGGGTCAGCCTAGGAAGCGGGGCCCGTCCCGGTGCCGCCGGGTCACCCGTCGTACGTCTGGATCCGTCCCCCGTGCCCCCGCTCGACCAGGGCGGGCAGCCGCTCGCCCAACTCCGCCACCACGGCGGGTACGTCGACGGTGAGCAGCTCGCGGTCCCGCATCAGGACGCGGCCGTCGACGATCGTCGTCAGGACATCGGAGCTGCGGGCGCTGTGCACCAGGGTCGCGGCGAGGTCGTGCACGGGCTGGGTGTGCGGTCCGGAGAGGTCGACGAGGACGAGGTCGGCGCGGCGGCCCACGGCGAGGGAGCCGATCCGGTCGCCGAGGCCGACCGCGCGGGCGCTCTGGAGCGTGGCGTGGTGCAGCGCCTGCCGGGAGCTGAGCCAACGCGGGTCGCCGGTGGTGGACTTCTGCACGAGGGCGGTGAGCGCCATGGCCTCCCAGACGTCGAGGGAGTTGTTGGAGGCCGCGCCGTCGGTGGCGAGACCCACCGGGATGCCGAGGTCGGCGAGGGCCCGCACGGGGGTGGGGCCCCAGGCGAACTTCAGATAGCCGCGGGGTGCGGTGGCGACGGCGACGCGTCCGGTGGCCGCGCCGATGAGGTCGAGGTCGCTCTCCACGATGCCGGTGCCGTGGGCGATCAGGACGTCCGTGTCGAGCAGGCCGGTGCGGTGCAGGACGCCGATGGGTGTCACGCCGTGCCGGGTGAGGCTGTGCTCGGTCTGGGCGCGGCTCTCGGCGGCGTGCAGATGTACGCGCAGGCCGTGTTCGCGGGCGAGTTCGGCGGTGGCGGCGAGGTCGGCGTCGTCGACGGTGTACGGGGCGTGCGGGGCCAGGCAGGTGGTGACGCGGCCGTCGGCGGAGCCCCGTCTGCGCAGGGCGAAGTCCAGGGACGCCGCCCGCCCCCCGGGTCCCTGGGACGAGAAGTAGGCCTGGCCCAGGCTGGCCCGCAGGCCGGTCCCCGCGACGACGTCGGCGACGGTGTCCATGGCGAAGTAGTGGTCGGCGAAGGTGGTGACACCGCCGCGGATCATCTCGGCGCAGGCGAGCCGCGCGCCGAGTTCCACGTCGCGCTCGCCGAGGTTGGACTCGATGGGCCAGATGTGGTCGTTGAACCACTCCTCCACCGGCAGGTCCTCCGCGATGCCCCGCAGGGCCACCATCGGGGAGTGGGTGTGGCAGTTGATCAGGCCGGGCAGCAGTGCCTGGCCGCGGGCGTCGATGCGTTCGACGGCGGCGAGCCCGGCCACGGCGTCCGCGGTGGTGATGTCGGCGATCACCCCGTCGCGTACGACGACGGCTGCGTCCTCGGCGAAGCCGACGCGTTCGGCCTCGTCGTGGACGAGGGCGGTGCAGCCCGTGACGACGAGGTCGGCGGGGCCGGATGCGGCAGGCACGGTCATCCGTTCACGGTACGGGGACTGCGCCGTTCCCCGCGCTGTCGCGGCGGGCGACCACGTACTCCTGAGCCGCCGCCCCACGGCCCGGGTGACGGCGACCGGCGCCGCGGGCACGGGCCTGCCGGACGCGGACGCGGCCTGGTCCCGGTCCCGGGTCGGGGAGCGGGACGGGGCCGGTCCCGGGCTCGGTCCCGCGACCGGGCGGTCAACCGCGCGGCACGACCGTCGAGAGGACCCCCGGCAGCGGGTACCAGTCCGACGACACGACGCCGGCGTGCCGCCCCGCGAGGAGGGCGACCCGGTCGCGGGCCTGGGCCTCGGCCGGGCGGACCGCGTCGATGGCGGGCGGGACGCTGTGGGCGTCGGACATGACGACGAAGTAGCGCCGGTCGGCGTACCACTTGGTGTCGACCGTGCCGCCCGCGTACGTCGACGCGGAACCGTCGAACAGCACGAACCACGGCCGTATCGAGGCGTCCGCGTACCGCGTACGGGGGTCGTTGGCCGCGGTGTCGGTGCCCCTGGTGTCGGCGCCGGCGGTGCCGGTGGTCGCCGTGTCGGTGGTGCCGGTGGTCGCCGTGTCGGCGGTCGCGGGCCCGGTGCGGCCGTCGGCCAGGGCGGGCGGGGCGGCGGTCAGCGCAGCGGCGGCGAGCGCGCATGCCGCCGCGAGGCCGACGGCCCTCCCTCGAACGGACGCAGCCTGCCGACCCGTCGTCGTCGCACGTTCCGTCACTTCGCGCACCGTCGTCCCCTCCGCCACACCGTCACATCGTCACATCGTCAAGTACCGGGCAACGTAGGGGACTCGCGTGTCGGGACGGAAGACGGCGCTTTACGGCCAGGCCTCGTGGCGCGGCGGATTCCCGGGACCGGGTCCTCTACTGTGAGCGGCCGTCGAGTTTCCGCACGAAAGGCGGCACACCCCCATGGCCCTCACCCTCACGCTCACCGGCCCGCGCCTCGCCCTGGCCGGGGCGGCCGCCGTCCTGGCGATCGGCGCGCCGACGGCGTACGCGGCCCTCGACGGCGACGAACCCGGCACGGCCGACCGGCGGCCCGCCGCGTCGGCGGGCAAGGAAACCTCGTCCACCACGCCGCCCCGCGGCGGCAAGCCCTTCGTGGAGACCCGCCTGTTCTTCGGCACCGAACGCCCCGACGGCGGCCCGGACGTGACGGACAAACAGTTCATGAGGTTCATCGACAAGGAGGTCACGCCCGGCTTCCCCGACGGCCTCACCATCCAGCAGGGCCGCGGCCAGTGGAAGGACAGCAACGGCAGGATCGAGCGGGAGCGGTCCTACGAACTGATCCTCCTCTACCCCACCGCCGAGGCGAAGAAGCGCGACGTCCTCATCGAGGAGATCCGCTCCGACTACGAGAAGAAGTTCGCGCAGGACTCGGTGGGGCGGTTGGACGACCGGGCCCGGGTGGACTTCTGACGCACCGGGCGGCCGGGCGGGCGGCCCACCGGCCGCCGGTCCCGACTACCCAAGCCGCACGTCTCCCACCGTATGGGCCTGGATGACGTTGCCGTGCTGCACGCCGCCGCTGATGCTGTTGTGCACGACACCGCCGGGCCCCTCGGCGCCGTCGGCGGGGGCAAGCTCCGCCAGCAGGGCGCGCAGTTCGGCGGCGGCCTCGGGATCGGCCCGCAGGGTCCGGCGCAGTTGGTTGCGCCACTCGGCCTGTACGTCCGCGGCGGCGGCAGCGGCGTCGGGGTCATCGGCGTCCCGCGCCGCCACCAACTCCTCGCGGGCTTCGTCGAGCTCACCGGCGATGGCGTCCTCACCACCCGCGGCACCCGCGGCGCCGCGCCGCGAGAAGAACCCCACGACCCGCTCCCGCGCGGCCGTCCACCCGTCCCCCACCATCGACTGCACGAGCGCCGTGGCTCCGGCCGCCGCGAGGGCGGCCAACTCTGCGTCCACCGGGTCTCCTTGTGTACGTCGCACTTCGCCGTAGCTCCTGAGGAGTCACTGGAGAGTCCAAGGTAGCGGCCGGAGCGGCCTCAGGTGGCGAGGAGTCCCGTAAGGGCTCCCGCCGGATCCACGTCCGGCGGGCCCTCCGGCCACCAGTCGGCTCTGCCCGGTTCGCTTCGGTACGGGTACCAGTAGCCGTCGCGTCCGTAGCGGAGCTGGCAGGTGCCGGTGGGGTCCGTGAGGCGGTTGCGGTCGATCGTCATGCGGGGCAGACCGGCCGCCGCCAGGGCTCCCCGGGCGCGGTCGAACGGTCCCGCAGGCGGGTCCCAGGCGGTTTCCAGGACCGCGAGGCCCTCCTCGTCGCCCTGGCGCCAGGCCGCCGCCGCGCGGGAGAGGTCGGCGGGGGCGTGGCCCACCGCGTGTGCCAGCTCCGCGAACTGGCGGCTGAAGGTGCGCCGGCCCGACAGGCCGGGGTGGGACGCGGCGAGCCGGATCGCGTCCTTCCAGGGGTCGGGGTCCGCGAAGGGCGGCGCGCCCTTCGTCAGGTGGGCGTGGGCCCGGGCGGCCGTGTCCATGGCGAGGAACTCCAGGGCCGCGGGGTCCGGGGCGCCGGGGGCGGAGGGCAGCAGGGGGGCCTCACCGGGGTGGGCCGGAGGTGGCAGCGGGGGCGGGAGCGGCGGGCGGTGGTCCGAGGCCAGGGCTTCGCGGGCGAGGACGCCCGGGAGCGGCGGGGGGTCGGCGGCAGGGCTTTCGGGGCCGCCCGGGGCGCGGGGGGTGTCCTGGGTCGCCGCGCGGGCGTTGCGGTGGGACAGCTCGTCCAGGATGTGCCGCTCCTCGCCGCCCCTGAGGAGGAGCAGGGCGAAGGGGTCGGCGTCCAGGATGCGGGCCGTCTGGTAGGTGAGGGCCGCCGCGTGTTTGCAGGGGTGGCCGCGGTCGGGGCAGGTGCAGGAGGAGATCAGGTCGCCGCGGCCGGGCAGGAGCCGGGCGCCGGTGCGGTCGGCGGTGGCCGCGAGGGCGTGCGGCATGTCCCTGGCGAGCAGGGACATGAGGTGCCCGGGGTCCGCGGCGGCCGCGTCGAGGAAGCGGTCCCAGTCCTCGGGGGTGAGGGTGCGCATGCGGAGTTCGGCACGGTAGGGGCGGGGGCGGCTGCCGTGTACGTAGGCGACGATGCGCCCCGGCTCGACGGTGATGGTGTCGACGTGCCCCGCACGCGCGTACGCGCGACCGCGCGCCAGGCGTGCCGGGTCCAGGGCGGACTCCTCAAGGGCGGCGATCCACGCGTCGCCCCACCAGGTCGACGCGAAGGGCGCCTCGGGGTCGGTGCGCGGGGGGAACGGCGGGAAGACCCGCGCACGGCCCCCACCGCCACCGCCGCGCGCGCTCCCCCCGCCCTTGCTCGGGGCACGGCCACCGCCGCCCGGGGCCGGGCCGCCACCGCTCGGGACACGGCTACCGCCGCTCGGGGCCGGGCCGCCACCGCCGCTCGGGGCACAGCCCCCGTCGTTCGGGGCACTGCCGCCACTGCTCGGAGCACCCCCGGCCAGGCTGCTGCCACCCCCCTCAGGGGCGCGGGGAACTGCGCGCTCAGCCCAGGAAATGCCGCAGACGCATCTGCCGAGCGAGCACGCAGACGCGTCTGCGGCTTCGCTGTGGCCGGCCGCGCAGTTCCCCGCGCCCCTGAGGGGGGTGCCACCCCCGGCCAAGACGCCGCCGCCTTCCGGCGGGGTGTCACCGCCGCGCGAGGGAACACGGCCTCCCCGCCCGCCGCTCCCGCGCCCCGTGCCGCTCACCGCGTCCTCCGCAGGGTCACCAGGTCCGCGAGTTCCGCGTCGGAGAGTTCCGTCAGGGCCATTTCGCCGCCGTCCCCGAGGACCGCGTCCGCGAGGGCCTGTTTGGCGGCGAGGAGTTCGGCGATGCGGTCCTCCACCGTGCCCTCGGTGATGAAGCGGTGGACCTGGACGGGCTGGGTCTGGCCGATGCGGTACGCGCGGTCCGTCGCCTGGTCCTCGACCGCGGGGTTCCACCAGCGGTCGTAGTGGACGACGTGCCCCGCCCTGGTGAGGTTCAGGCCCGTGCCCGCCGCCTTCAGGGACAGCAGGAAGACCGGCACCTCGCCCGCCTGGAAGCGGTCCACCATCGCCTCCCGCGCCGTCACCGGCGTACCGCCGTGCAGAAGCTGGACGGGCACGCCACGCGCGCCCAGGTGCGCTTCGAGGAGCCGCGCCATCTGCACGTACTGCGTGAAGACGAGCACCGAACCGTCCTCGGCCAGGATCGTGTCGAGCAGCTCGTCGAGTAGGTCCAGTTTGCCCGAGCGGGAGCGGGAGCGGGAGCCGGACCCGGAGCCGGAGTCGGTGGTGCCCGGGCGGCCGGCGCCCTCCTTCAGGTACTGCGCGGGGTGGTTGCAGATCTGCTTCAACGACATCAGCAGCTTCATGACCAGGCCGCGGCGTGCGATCCCGTCCGCCGCCTCGATGCGGGCGAGCGTCTCGCGCACCACCGCCTGGTAGAGCGCGGCCTGTTCACGGGTGAGCGGGACGGGGTGGTCGGTCTCCGTCTTCGGGGGCAGTTCGGGGGCGATGCCCGGATCGGACTTGCGGCGGCGCAGCAGGAAGGGGCGGACGATGCGGGACAGCCGGGCCAGCGCCTCGTCGCTCTCGGGGGTGCCGCCCGTCTCCGCGAGCCGCGCGTGCCGGGCCCGGAACGCCTTCAGCGGTCCGAGCAGCCCCGGTGTCGTCCAGTCGAGCAGCGCCCACAGCTCGGAGAGGTTGTTCTCCACGGGCGTGCCGGTGAGCGCGACCCGCGCCGCGGCGGGCAGGGTGCGCAGGGCCCGCGCCGTGGCCGCGTACGGGTTCTTCACGTGCTGCGCCTCGTCGGCGACCACCAGGTCCCAGTCGTGCGCGGCCAGTTCGGCCGCGCTGGTGCGCATCGTGCCGTACGTGGTGAGCACGATGCCGCCGTCGGGGATGCCGTCGAGGCCCCGGCCGGGGCCGTGGTAACGGCGGACGGGGACGTCCGGTGCGAAGCGTTCGATCTCCCGCTGCCAGTTGCCGAGCAGCGACGTCGGGCAGACGACGAGGGTCGGTTCGGGGCGCGCCCGGTGCAGGTGCAGGGCGATCAGGGTGACCGTCTTGCCGAGCCCCATGTCGTCGGCGAGGCAGCCGCCGAGGCCGAGCGCGGTCATGCGGTCCAGCCAGGCGAGGCCGCGGAGCTGGTAGTCGCGCAGGGTGGCCCTGAGCGCGGGCGGCTGCGGCACGGGGCGCGGTTCCGCGGTGAGGCGTTCGCGCAGCCCGGCCAGGGCGCCGGTGGGCACGGCGGCGACGCGTTCGCCGTCCACCTCCGCGGTGCCGGTGAGCGCGATCGTCAGGGCGTCCACCGGGTCGAGCAGGCCGAGGTCGCGCTTACGGGCCTTGCGTACGAGGGCGGGGTCGACCAGGACCCACTGGTCACGCAGCCGCACGATGGGGCGGTGCGCCTCGGCGAGGGCGTCCATCTCGGCCTCGGTGAGGGGGGTGGGGTCTGCGGGATCGGTGGGGCCCGCGGGGTCGGCGGGGTCGGTGCCGCCGCCGTGCCCGAGCGCCACCTGCCAGCGGAACTCCAGGAGTTGGTCCGCCTTGAAGAAGTCGAAGTTGTCCGCCGCGGTGCCCGGCGCGGGGCGCACCACGGCCGTGGCGGTGAGTTCCCGTGCCAGCTCCCGCGGCCAGTGGACGTCGACCCCGGCCGCGCCGAGCCGGGTCGCCGCGGTGCCGAGGAGGTCGTACAGCTCCTGCTCCGCCAGTGGGAGCACGTCGGGGCGCGGACGGTCGAGGAGGCGCCCGATCGGCGGCCACACGCGTGCCGCGCGGCGCACCGCCAGCAGGGTGTGCGCCTTGGCCCGCGACCCGAAGTGCTCAACCCCCGACCAGAGTTGAGCGGCGTCGACGACCAGGGTGGGGTCGGCGAGGCTGTGCACCTGGAGCACGGCGGCGGCTGCGCCGGGGGTTCCGGCGGAGCTGGCGGCGCCGGGGGCTCCGGGAGACCCGGCGGCCCTGGTGACCCCGGGAGGCCCGGCGGTCCCGGCGGTCCCGGCAGGCCCGGTGACCCCGGAAGACCCGGCGGTCCTGGTGACCCCGGCGGGCCTGGTGACCCCGGAAGACCCGGCGGTCCCGGTGGCCCCGGGAGGCCCGGCGGTCCTGGTGACCCCGGCTGGCCCGGCTGGCCCGGTGGCCCGGGAAGACCCGACAGGCCCGGTGGCCCCAGCAGGCCCGGCAGGCTTGGTGGCCCCAGCAGGCCCGGCAGGCCCGGTGACCCCAGCAGGCCCGGTGACCCCGGTGACCCCGGAAGACCCGGTGGTCCTGGTGACCCCGGCAGGCCCGGCAGGCCCGGTGGCCCCAGCAGTCCCGGTGATCCCGGTGGTCCCGGCGACCCCGTAAGACTCGGGGGTTCCGGCTGCCTCGCCCTCCCCCGCCGTCCACACCTCCCCCCCGTCGAAGAGATCCTGCGCCCGCAGATCCACCCGCAGCGACACCCGTACCCCGACGTCCTGCCCGGCGGCCACCTCCGCCGCCCACGCCCGTGCCCCGGGCAGCGACTGCGGCTCGCGCGCCGCGAACGGCGCACCGACGGCGTACGCTGCCGCGGGCGTGCGCGGCAGCGTGTCAACGACCGCGTCGACAAACGCCCTGACCAGGGCATACGGCTCGGGGAGCCGCAACGGCGGGCGACTGCCCGGCAGCGGCACCGCATGCGCGTCGGCAGGCATGGCGGCGGCGATGGCCCGCAACTGCGCGATGTCGTCGGCCCCCAGCGGCCCCGCCCGCCACGCGTCCACGTCCGCACCGGTGAGCCCGGGCAGGAGCTTGCCGCGGGCGGCCAGATGCAGGGCGTGCAGGGCGGCTGCGCGCCAGCACGCGGCGGCGGGGTGCAGGGCGCGGGGGTGCGCGGCGCCAGGCCTACCAGACCCACCGGGCCCACCAGGCCCACCAGGCCCACCAGGCCCACCAGGCCCACCAGGCCCATCGGCCAACAGCACCCCGACCCCCTCGGCCACCGGCGCGAGCAGCGCGGGCACGGCATGGCGCCGCACACCCGCGCCGTGCCGGCGTACGACGGTGATCTCGCCCTGGGCCCAGGGGCCGTCACCCGGCGAAGAACCTCCGCCCGGCCCACTACCCTCCGCACCGGACGGGCCGGCCTCACCAGGCACCGCATCCGCACCGGACACACCCGCACCACCCGGCAACCGGGGCAGCTTCCCGCCGTCCGGTCGCCACCACGCGATCCGGCCGTCCCGGGGCACATGTGCCGGGAGGAAGACGGCGGCGCAGGGGCGGACGAGCGCGGCGAAGGCGTCGACGTCGACCGTCGCCATCACCACCACCTCATCCGCTCCACACCCCCGCCTCCGCCACCTTAGGCGAGCCCACTGACACCACCGTCCGACCGCCACCCGGCCGCCGCCCGACCGCCACCCGGCCGCCGCCCGCCGGGCTCGCACCCTGAAAGGAAAGTTTCCTAACAATAATGCGTCCACATCCTTGACGCGAACATGCCCTCTCGTCACCATGCCTGAGACGGCCATCGCTCACCCCCCAGCCCCCCCACCACGCCCAGGAGGCGGACATGTCGCGCACCCCTCGTACTGGTGAAGGCCCCTCCAACTCCCGTAAGCACCAGGCCCGTTGGGTCGTGCCGGTCGCCGCGGCCGGGGCGCTCGCGCTCGTCGGCGGTGTGCTCCTGTGGTCGCCCGCCGACGAGGCGGACGCCGCTCCGTCGGCCAGGGCCGCGTTCATGGCTGTGGCCGCGGGTGACATCGCTGAACAGTGCACCAAGAGTGACAGCCGCTGCGCGCACCCGAAGACCGCCGCGCTCGTGCAGCAGATCAACCCGCGGTTCGTGCTGACCATGGGCGACAACCAGTACGACGACGCCCGCCTGAAGGACTTCCAGAAGTACTACGCGACCACCTGGGGCGCCTTCAAGAACAAGACCCGCCCGGTGCCCGGCAACCACGAGACGTACGACCCGGCGGGCCCGCTCAAGGGCTACAAGTCGTACTTCGGGTCCGTCGCGTACCCGGACGGCAAGAGCTACTACAGCTTCGACCAGGGCAACTGGCACTTCATCGCCCTGGACTCCAACAGCTTCGACAGCGCCCAGATCAACTGGCTGAAGAAGGACCTCGCCGCCAACGGCAAGAAGTGCGTGGCCGCGTACTGGCACCACCCGCTGTACTCCTCCGGCGAGCACGGCAACAACCCGGTCGGCAAGCCGGTCTGGAAGATCCTCGATGAGGCCGGGGCCGAACTCGTCCTCGGCGGTCACGACCACCACTACGAGCGGTTCGCCCCGCAGGACGCGAACGGCAGGGCCGACGCGGACGGCATGGTCGAACTGCTCGCGGGCACCGGCGGCGCCAACCCGTACAAGATCGAGGAAGTCCAGCCGCACAGCCAGAAGAGGATCACCAACACCCACGGTGTCGTGAAGCTCGACTTCACCGACTCCGGTTTCTCCTGGAAACTCATCGGCACGGACGGGTCCACGAAGGACAGCAGCCCGTCCTACGACTGCCGCTGATCCGGCGGGCTCGCGCAGATGTATCTGTCGACCACGGACGCGGTGGCCACGGCCAGAACCAAGGCCAAGGCCCAGCCCGAGGCCCAGTCCGAGGCCCAGTCCGAGGCCGGGGCCGGGGCTGGCCCCGGGGCTACGAAGGGTGCGGCCACGGGCTCGGGGCGCGGGCGCGTCACGGGTCCCGTTCTTGCCCTCGGCGCGGTCAGCCTCGTCACCGACATCTCCTCGGAGATGGTCGCCGCCGTGCTCCCGCTCTACTTCGTCCTCGGACTCGGCCTGTCCCCGCTGGCCTTCGGCTTCCTCGACGGCCTCTACAACGGCGCCACGGCGTTCGTACGACTCCTCGGCGGATACGCGGCCGACCGCGGCGGGCGGCACAAGCTCGTCGCGGGCTCCGGGTATCTGCTCTCCGCCCTGTCCCGGCTCGGGCTGCTGCTCGCGGGCGGCGCCACGGCCGGGATCGGGGCGGCCATCGCGGCGGACCGCCTCGGCAAGGGCGTGCGGACCGCGCCGCGGGACGCGCTGATCTCGCTGAACAGCCCCCCGGACGGCCTCGGCCGGGCGTTCGGGGTGCACCGGGCGATGGACACCACGGGCGCGCTGCTCGGCCCGCTCGCCGCGTTCGCGCTGCTGTGGGTGACGGCGGACGCGTACGACGCGGTGTTCGTCGTCAGCTTCTGCTTCGGCCTGTTCGGGGTGCTGCTCCTGGTGGCATTCGTACCGGGGCGGGAAGCGACGCGGACGCTGTCGGCGGGGCTTCGCCGCACGTCGGCGGTGGGGGGTGCGGGGGCGGGCGGTGTCGACGCGGGCGCAGGCACGGGCGGCGCGGACGCGGACGTGGGTGGCGCGGACGTGGGCGGGCGCGGCGCGGACGTGGGCGCGAGCCCGGGCGACGCGGGCAGCGCAGGCGGCACGGGGGGCACGAGCGGCACCGAAGCGAATGCGGCCGGAGGCGCGGGCAGCCCAGGCAGCACGAGCGGCACAGGCAGCGCGGGCGGCGCAGAAGCGAACGCGGCCGGAGGCACGAGCGCAGGTGCACGCCCAGGCCACCGCCCCCCGCCCCGGCCCCGCATCGGCACCCGCTCAGGCTCCCGCACCCCCAAGGCCACCCGCTCCCCCAAGGCCACAGGGTCCCCCAAGGCCGCAGGCTCCCCCAAAGCCACCCTCGCCCTCCTCCGCGTCCCCGCCTTCCGCCGCGTCTGCGCCGCCGCAACCCTCCTGGGGGCCGCGACCATCGGTGACGCGTTTCTGTATCTCCTGCTTCAGCGGCGCCTGGACTTCGCGGGGAGCTGGTTCCCGCTGCTTCCGCTCGGCACCGCTGCGGTCTATCTGCTGCTCGCCGTACCGGTGGGGCGCCTCGCCGACCGGCTCGGGCGCCGGGGTCCCTTCCTCGCGGGGCACGTCGCGCTGCTCGCCGCGTACGTCTTACTGCTCCTGCCCACCGGCGGTCGTCCACTCCTGCTCGGGGTGCTGCTCGCGCTCGGCGTCTTCTACGCCGCGACCGACGGCGTCCTGATGGCCCTCGCCACGCCCTGTCTTCCGGAGGGGCGGCGGGCGAGCGGCATGGCGGTGCTCCAGACCGGCCAGGCGCTCAGCAGGCTCCTCGCCGCGGCGGGGTTCGGCGCCGCATGGACCCTGTGGGGCATCGGGGCCGCCCTGACCTGCGCGGCCCTCACCCTCGTCGCCGCCCTCGCGGGCGCGGCCCTGCTGCTCCGCCCGACAAAAGGCCCGACGCCCCGCTCCCCCTCGGAAGGCACCGCATGACCCTCACCCCGCCCGAGGCCTCCACCCGTACGCGTGTCGTCGCCGTCGTGGCGGCCGCCGCGCTGCTCGCCGCCGTGGCCGTCACGTACACGGTGCGTGCCGTGCAGCGGGCGGAACCGGTCGCGTCCGGTTCGGAGTTCGCCCTCGACCCCGGCCACCTCTACTTCCGTTCGACGCAGGAGGGGGCGGGCCGCGTGGCCCGAGTGCCGGTGTCCGGCGCCGGGCCGCGCACCCCGCGGACCCCCGACGGCCCGTCCTGCGAGCGCTTCCACGCCGCCGCGGGTACCGCCCTGTGTCTGCTGCGCCGCCCGGGCATCCCGCCCAAGTCGTACGCCGTGGTCCTCGACGGGAAGCTGCGCGAGAAGCGGCGCGTCGCGCTCACCGGCATCCCCAACCGGGCGCGGGTCTCGGCGTCCGGGCGGATGCTGTCGTGGACGATGTTCACCACCGGCGACAGTTACGCGGGCGGCGACTCGTCCTTCTCCACCCGCACGTCGATCCTGGACACCCGCACCGGCTACCTGGTCAAGAACATGGAGGAGATCCCCCTCACCATCGAGGGGCGCCGCCACCACTCCCCCGACGTGAACTACTGGGGCGTGACCTTCGCCCGCGACGACAACCGCTTCTACGCCACCGTCTCGACGAAGGGCCGTACGCACCTCGTCCAGGGGGACATGCGCGAGTGGCGGGCGCGGGCCCTGCGCGAGAACGTCGAATGCCCGTCCCTGTCCCCCGACAACACCCGTCTGGCCTTCAAGAAGCGCGTCCGCGGCGGTACGAGGAACCCCTGGCGGCTGTACGTCCTCGACCTGCGAACGATGCGCGAGCACCCGCTCGCCGAGCACCGCAGCGTCGACGACCAGGCGGCATGGCTGGATGACGACACGCTGGCGTACGCACTGCCGGAGCGGGAGGGCCGGAGCACCCGCAAGCAGGACGTGTGGACGGTACGGGCCGACGGCACGGGCAGGCCCGCACTCCGCGTCCGCGGGGCGAGTTCACCGGCGGCGGTGCGCTGAAATCCGGATGCGCCCGCACCCGCCCGTCCCGCACGATGCCCTCATGCCACCCACACCTCCCGAACCACCCACACCACCCACACCGCCCACGCCTCCGACACCTCCCGCGCCTCCCGTGCCTTCCTCGGCCCCCGTGGTCCACCGCACCGTCGTCCCCTCCCTCTTCCCGCCCCCCGGCTACGCCCACGCGGCCGTCGTCGAAGCCGGTACGCGGCTCGCGTTCATGGCCGGCTCCGTGCCGCTCGACGCCGCGGGGAAGCTCGTCGGCGAGGGCGATCCGGTCCGGCAGGCCCAGCAGGTCCTCGCGAACCTCGACGAGGCGTTGCGCGCCGTCGGCAGCGATCCGACGCGGGTCGTGGCGAGCACGGTGTACGTGGTCGGTACCGAGCCCGGGGTGCTCTCCCAGGTGTGGGAAGTGGTGCGCGCCTCCGAGCTGTTGACCGTCGAGCCGCACACCTCGACGCTCCTCGGTGTGACGGTGCTCGGCTATCCGGGCCAGCTCGTGGAGATCACCGCCACGGCCGTCGTACCGGAGCGGACCGGCGCGTGAACGCGCCCGCGACGACGGCCGCCGTGACGCTGCGCCCCGCGACCGAAGCGGACGCGGGGGCCGTGGCCGACGTCCATCCGCGCTCGTACGACGCGGCCCTGCCCACGGTCCGCCGAGCCCATTCCGACGACGCCGACGACGGGGTACGGAACTTCCGTGACTAGGTGTTCCGGGCGCGCTGGGCCAGGCCCAGCGCGTACTCGGGCCACCAGGTCCCCGCCGCAGGCCCGCCGCGGCAGGTGCCGTCCGACTCGCCGGGCCGTTTGACCCACAGATAGGCGTCGACCGCGGGGTCGCCGGTGCGGGTGGTGGGCGGGGTGCCCAGGGCGCGTCCTGGCGGGTTGCACCAGGGCTTGTCCCCTCCCGTGTAGGCGCCGTTGCCGTTGCGGCTGGTGTCGACGACGAAGTGCTTGCCGCCCCCCAGGGCGCGCGCGACGCGGTGGCCGTACTCCGTACTCTCCTTGGTGGTGCGGTAGTTGGAGACGTTGAGAGCGAACCCGTCGGCCCGGGCGATGCCTGCCAGGCGCAGCGGTTCGACGAGGCGTTCCTCCTGCGGGATCCAGCTCGCGTTGCCCGCGTCGAGGTACACCTTGGCGCCGGGCTGCTGTTTGAGGCGGGCCACGGCGTGGGCGAGCAGCCCGTACCGCTCGGAGGCGTCGGCGACGTCGCAACCCGCGATCTGCTGGGCGACGGCGTCGGGTTCGACGATCACGTACGCGGCGCGGGTGCCGAGGCCCTTGGCGAACGCGTCGATCCACGCGCGATAGTGGTGGGCGTCGCGGGCCCCGCCCGACGAGTAGTCGCCGCAGTCGCGGTGCGGGATGAAGTAGGCGACGAGTACGGGGATGCGCCCTGCGGCGGCCGCCCTGTCGACGTGGGCGCGCACCAGGTCCCCGGGGCCAGGGCCGTCCTTGTTCAACCACTCCGCCTGCGCACGGCGCGCGATGCGCTCGACGAACCAGGCATCGGAAACCCGCCCGCTCTCACGCCAGGCCACGGCCTGGCGGGCGGCGTGGGTGTCGGGGTTCACCCAGAACTCCCCGGCGGAGGTGGGGGCGGGGGCCGTTGCGGCCGGGGCACCACCTGGCGTCGGGGCGGCTGCGGTCGGCGGGCCTGCGGTCGGCACGCGTACTGCGGGGGCGCCTGCCGTCGGCACGCGTGCTGCGGGGGCGCCTGCCGTCGGCACGCTTACGGTGGGGGCGCCTGCCGTCGCGGCGCTTGCCGTCCGGGCGGCTGCGGTCGGGGTACCCGCTGCCGCGACGGTGGTGCCGGTGAGGGTGGTGGCCAGGGCGGCGGCCGCGAGGGTGGCGCGCAGCCGGATTCGCCGCGTGCGGCGGGGGACGGTCGACAGGGTCACCGGACGGCTCCGCTCTCTGGGCACCGAAAGCTCTAGGCTCCCCCGCCCGCCCGGCCACTCACTCCACTGCCCGCACCTTTCACCCGTTCGGCCCCGCGCTCGGACGGCGGCAGGGCGCTCCTCCCCCACCCGCCCGCCCTTCCATCGCGCCGACGCGCTCGTCCGCAAACGCCGGACGGGCTGAAACTCTCGCCGCTGCGGCACAGTTTCACCCCGACCGCTGAGGATCTTTCAGCCCGTCATGGGGGTACCCCCTGCTCCTCAAGAACTTGGGGGAGTCTGAGGACGAGGCGCGGAGCGCCGATAAGCGGGGGTCCAGGGGGCGGCAGCCCCATGGTTACGGTGAAGGGGCGGGCCTGGGGCGCCCCGCGAGGGCAGCCCGCACCCCACCCGCCCCCGGCTTCAAGTCAACGCCGCGCCCACCGCAACGAACGCACAGATCAGCACGGCCAGCATGGCAAGCAACGGCCACACGAACCGCAGATACTTGTCGTAGCCGACCTTCGCGAGCGCAACCCCGCCGATGGTCACGGCGGTAGTCGGCACCCACAGATTCATCCACCCACTGGCCGCGGCCCACGCGGTGACGACCACGGCCCGGGAGACACCGGCGAAGTCGGCGAGCGGCGCGAGGATCGGCATGGCGAGGGTGGCGTGCCCGGACGTGGACGGGATGAGGAAGGCAAGCGGCAGGTTCACCAGGAACACGATCACCGCGAACACACCCGACGACGTGCCCTTCACGACCCCCTCGATCGAGTGCAGCACGGTATCCGTGATGCGCGAATTGTTCATGATCACCGTCACTCCGCGCGCCAGGACGATGACAAGCGCGGGCGAGATGAAGTCCGCCGCCCCCTGGGTGATCGTGGAGCTGAGCTTCTGCTCACCCATCCGCGCCACCAGTCCCACGAGCACCGCCGCGCACAGGAAGAGGGCAGCGAGCTGCGGGAAGGACCAGCCGAGTTCGAAGCCGTACGGGGTGGCGTTCGCGTCGCCCGTCAGCGCGCCGGCCCAGGGCACCACCGAGAAGATCATGAAGGCGAAGATCAGGGCGACGAGGACCAGGATCGCCTTGTGCAGGCCGGTGAGTTCGGGCACCTCGCCCTTCGCCGCCTCGGCCGCCACCCCCTCCCGGTCGCCGGGCAGAAAGCCGCTCAGGGAGCGCTCGGGGTCGTCGCGCACGCGTGTCGCGTACCGGACGACGTAGGAGACCGTGACGGCCGTGAGCACCAGCCACATCGCGAACCGCAGCACGATGCCGTCGCCGAGCGAGATGCCGGCGGCCGAGGAGGCGACGCCGGTGGCGAAGGGGTTGACGGTCGAGCACAGCACGCCGATGCCCGCGCCCAGGATGATCGCGCCGACGGCGGTCATCCGGTCGTACCCGAGCGCGAGCATCAGCGGCACGATGAGCCCGTAGAAGCCCAGTGTCTCCTCGGCGAAGCCCTCCACGGTGCCGAGGACGGAGAAGACGACCATGACGCCCGCGATGAGCAGCGCGCCGCGCTCACGGAGCCGGTGCGCGAGTCGGCCGATGCCCCGGTCGAGGGCGCCGGTCGCGAACACGACGGTGATGAACGCGCCGATGGCGAGAACGAAGAGGAACACGCCCGCGCTGCCGTACAGCTCACCGGCCAGGTCCGGGCCGACCTGTCCCGACGCGGTGTCCTGCACCCCGTAAAGGCCGTTGACCGGGGCGAGGAAGAGGTCGTTGAGGCGGTCGACGAAGGACCGGTCGTCGGGGACACGGTGGTAACTGCCCTCGACGGGTGCGCCCTTGTCGTCGCGGTCGTAGGCCCCCGGCGGCACCAGGAAGGCGAGCAGCCACACGGCGACGGTGACGATCGCGAGGACGGTGAGGGCGCTGGGGAAGCTGAACCCGCCCTTGGGAGCGGGTTTCCCGGCCCCGGGCCCGGTCGCCGTGGTGCTCACGCACGGCTCCCGTCTCCGCGGGCGGCGGAGGTGGCCGCGTACTCACGGACGAAGGCGCCGTACTCACGGACGAAGGCGCCGTACTCACGGACGAAGGCGCCGTGCGGCAGCTCCGCGACCGGCGCGGGCTGGGGCCCGGGGCACGCGACCGGGGGGATCGCGGCGAGGCGGACGAGGTCGGCGCGTGATCCGTCCATCAGTCGATCAGTCCTTCGACCGTGCGGGCGAGCTCTTGGGCCGTCATGGGCAGCACCTCTGCATACGGATATGTGCGTCATTTGCCGTTAACCGCCTGAATTATCGAATGTGCTCGCTCGCGGTTTCCGGACGGCTCGCCGGTCGGCCGCCGCCCCCGCACCGATGCCGCACTAAGGTCGGTGCATGGCCTCGGAGACTTCACCACGCACGGGCGAGCCGGACGGCGGCTCCGTGCGCGTCGACAGTTGGATCTGGTCCGTACGCCTCGTCAAGACCCGTTCGGCGGGCGCCGCCGCCTGCAAGGGCGGCCATGTGCGGGTCAACGGCGAGCGCGTGAAGCCGGCGCACGGCGTCAAGCCCGGCGACGAGGTGCGGCTGCGCCAGGCGGGCGGCCGTGAGCGCGTCGTGATCGTGAAGCGCGCCATCCGCAAACGGGTCGGCGCCCCCGTCGCCGTCGAGTGCTACGTGGACAACAGCCCGCCGCCGCCCCCGCGCGAGGCCGTCGCCCCCGCGGGCGTCCGCGACCGCGGCACGGGCCGCCCCACGAAGCGGGACCGCAGGGACATGGACCGCCTGCGGGCCCTCAACAGCCGCACGGGACCGATCTCGGCCCGTCCGGCGGCCGAGGACGAGGCCAAGGCCAAGGCCAAGGGCCGATGAGCGGGGGTTAGGAGGCACCAGCCCCCTGACTCCCTGGCCTCCTGTGCCGGCGCTGCTTCCGCTGCTTCCTGTGTCTCCTCTTCCGCTCGGCCCGTGCCGGGTGGACCCTGGGAGGAGGAGATGAGGTTCCATGCGCACAGGCAGTGAACCGGTGACTGCACGCAGCCCACTGCGCATGCGCTTCTGGTTCAGCGTATGGGGGCTGATCTGGGCGATCGCGGGCACGGTCGCGTTCGCGCTCGCCGGGCGCCCGCAGTGGGCACTGGCCTGCGGGGTGCTCTGGCTCGTGATCACCGTGGACATGGCGCTGGTCGTACGCCATATCCGGCAGGGCCCGCACTATCAGCCCGGCCGCGAGATCCCGCCGTACGAGCCCCCGCGCCCGCCACCGCGGCCCTGAACGCCCCGGAAAGCGGGCCCGGGCACTCCGAGAAGCAGCCCTGCGCGTCCCGGAGAGCTAGGAGCCGCCCTCGCCGTCGTCGAACCGTGCCGCCGCCAGATAGTCCGGCTGCGGATCGAGCGCGGCCGCGAGCCGGAAGTGGCGGCGCGCCTGATCGGGGCGCGCGGCGCGCTCATAGGTGCGCGCGAGGGCGAAGTGCGCGAACGCGTTGTCCGGCTCGCGCTCCAGGACGATGCTGAACTCCAGCTCAGCGGCGCGCAGTTGGGCCGAGGCGAAGAAGGCGCGGGCGCGCAGGAGGCGCGCCGCCGTGTTCTCCGGGTGGGCTGCGATCACGGAGTCGAGCAGCTTCACCGCACCCCGCGGGTCCCGGGCGGCGAGCAGTTGCTCGGCCGCGCGGAAGTCGATGACATGGCTCTCCGGGCTGCTTTCGGGCACGCCGGACTCCTTCCCTCACTCCCCAGGGCCAACACTCGCCGCCGCCCGGCGTATTCCGGGCCCGCTAGGGCCTGGCCCGGTTCCGCAGCTCCTGCCACACCTCGTCCACGCGGGGCGGCAGCTTCTCCAGGGTGCCGTCGTTGTCGATGACGATGTCGGCGATCTCCAGGCGCTTCTCCCTCGTGGCCTGGGCGGCCATCCGGGCGCGGGCGTCGTCCTCGGTCATGCCGCGCAGCCGTACCAGGCGGTCGAGTTGGGTCTCGGTCCTGGCGTCGACGACGACCACGACGTCGTACAGCGGCGCGAGGCCGTTCTCCGTGAGCAGCGGCACGTCGTGCACGACGACCGTGTCCTCGTCGGCCTCGGCCGCGGCCCGCTCCAGATCCGCGGAGCGCGCTCCCACCAGGGGGTGCACGATCGCGTTGAGCGCGGCCAGCTTCCCGGGGTCGGCGAAGACGATCGCGCCGAGCTTCGGGCGGTCGAGGGCACCGTCGGCGTCCAGGACGTCCGCCCCGAACTCGGCGACGACCGCGGCCAGGCCTTCGGTGCCCGGCGCGACCACCTCGCGGGCGATCCGGTCGGCGTCGACGAGCACGGCGCCGCGCTCCACGAGCAGCCGTGACACTTCACTCTTGCCGGCACCGATCCCGCCGGTCAGCCCCACTTTCAGCATGCTCGGCAGCTTAGGCGATGTCACATCTGGCGGGGCTGCCCCGTCCTGGGGGTGCAATCAGCTACAACGACACAGGAGTACGCCATGAATGCTCGCTTGAACCTCTTCGAGAGCCAGGTCGCGGCGAAGTTCGGCAGGCACCTCGTCGCGGCGGGACAGGTACTCGCGGAGTCGACGGTTCCGCACGCCACCCTCAACCTCGTCGCCGTCTGGCGCGAGGCCACGGTCTTCACCGACGCCGAGCGGGCCGCCCTGGAACTGGCCGAGCAGGGCACCCGTATCGCCGACGCCGCCGACGGGGTCACGGACGAGGTGTGGGCGAACGCGGCCAAGCACTATGACGAGGAGCAGCTCGCGGCCCTGGTGTGCGCCATCGCCCTCATCAACGCCTTCAACCGCGGGAACGTCATGATCCGGCAGCCCGCGGGCAGCTACGAGCCCGGCCGGCTCCACTGACGGCCCGGTGCCCGGCGACCGCGGGGCCGCCGGGCACTCACCCGCCGGGCACTCAGCCGCCGGGCACGGGGCCCTGGCGCCTAGCCGTCGCCCTCCCGCTCGGCGAGGAACCGCTCGAACTCGCGGCCGATCTCGTCGGCGGACGGTATGTCCGCGGGCTCCGCGAGCATGTTGCCGCGCGCTTCGGCGCCCGCGGCGGCGTCGTACTGGTGCTCAAGTCCCTGGACCAGGGCGACCAGTTCCTCGTCGCCCTCCTGGACCTGGCGGTCGATCTCGGTCTGGGTGCGGTGCGCCTCGGTGCGCAGGGTGTGCGCGACACCGGGCAGGACCAGGCCGGTGGCGGCCGTGATCGCCTCCAGGACGGTCAGGGCGGCGTCGGGGTAGGCCGAGCGCGCGATGTAGTGCGGTACGTGGGCGGCTACGCCGAGCACGTCGTGGCCGGCCTCCGCGAGGCGGTACTCCACGAGCGCCTCCGCGCTGCCCGGCACCTGCGCCTCGTCGAAGGGGCTCGCGTGGCCCGGGACGAGGTCCGTGCGGTTGCCGTGCGGGGTGAGGCCGACGGGGCGCGTGTGCGGTACGCCCATGGGGATGCCGTGGAAGTTCACGGCGAGCCGCACACCGAGGCGTTCGACGATCTCCCTGACAGCCGCGGCGAACCGCTCCCACTCGATGTCCGGCTCGGGGCCGGAGAGCAGCAGGAAGGGCGCGCCGGTGGCGTCCTGGAGGAGCCGCACGTCCAGCGTCGGCACTTCGTAGTCGCTCCAGCGGTCGCGCCGGAAGGTGAGCAGCGGGCGCCGGGCGCGGTAGTCCACGAGGCGGTCGTGGTCGAAGCGCGCCACGACCTGCCCGGGAAGGCTGTCCACGAGCCGTTCGACGACCTGGTCGCCGGTCTCGCCCGCGTCGATGTATCCGTCGAAGTGGTAGAGCATGACCAGGCCGGCCGACTCCTGGGCGAGTGCCATGTCGACGACAGCGAGGCCCTTCGGCTCCCATGCGTACAAACCCTGCGGATCAAGCACTGTGACCGCTCCTCCTCGTGTTCATTGAGCAGAACACGTACCGCGGGGTCCGCATTCCCACCCGCCGCGCATTCACAGCCTCCGCCGCTCCCCGCCCGGCAGCCACCATCGAGGTCTCCACGGCCGCCCAGCTCAAGGCGGCGCTGGGCTCGGCGGACCCGGGGGACACCATCCGCCTCGCGGACGGCACGTACACCGGGAACGCCAAGACCTCCGAAGCGGCGAACTCCGGCTCCCGGATCACCCTGACCGGCTCGTCCAAGGCCGTACTCAAGACCGGCGGCGGCTACGGCCTGCACCTCGACGGCGCCTCGTACTGGACCGTGCGGGGCATCACCGTCACCGGCGGCCAACGTGACGAACAACAGCGCCGGCTGCCGGACGTCGGTGTACGCGAACAACACGGTCAAGGGCGGCAGGGGGCTCACGAACATCCCCGTGACGCCGTGAGGAGGGCGGGGTCCGCACGCCGGGCCCCGCCCCCCGAGGGCGCCTACGAGTGCCAACCCCTCCAGCCGGTCCTCTCGTTGTCGTCTTCAGAGGTGCTGTAGACAGCTCCGGAGTCACGAGCGGTCAGAAAGACGTTGTAGTTGGTCAGCGCGGACATGAAGTAGTACAGCTCACCGTCATAGTTGAAGCGCATGCCGTCCCGCCAGTCGCACCGGCTCGCCCAGACGGCGTTGTGCGTCCAGCTCTTGTTGTCAGTGGCCAGACACAGACCGGTGGCCTTGTTCTGGAGCTGCTTGAACGGCAACGAACCCGAGTCCGTGCCACGCCAGTCCCACTGCTGGAAGTTGCTTCCGTTGCACTTCGACATGAAGACACTCGACGTACCACCGTCGATCTTCCCGCCGGTGAGGCACTGGTCCTGGTTCACCCCTATGTCGATGTTCTTGAAGGTCCAGTACTCGGGAGCCGGAGCCGCGTGCGCGGAGGCGGGCTGGAGGGCACCGATTCCGCCGGCAAGGGCGAGGGCCGCGATTCCGGTGCTCAGACGATTCTTGATCCATGTCGTGTGCATACGCGAAACATAGCTGGCGTCGTGCACCCTCCATCGGGGGCGAATGGGCGGAGAACCTGTGGAAAGGGTCGCCGATCGGCGAAGGAACGGTGGAGATTCACTTCCTCTTGTCAGGGCGGGCGCCAGGAAAACGTCCCTCGTTCCCCGACACGTCACCCTTCCCACTTGCGATCCGCGTGACGCCGTAGAGCCGCGGGGCCGGAAAGCACTGTGGGCCCGCACCATCCGGTGCGGGCCCACAGTCTTCAGCTACTGCCTAGGCAGAGCGACGCGAGGTCAGCTCTGGCCTCCGGCGAGCTTCTCGCGCAGCGCGGCGAGCGCCTCGTCCGACGCCAGGGCGCCGGAGTTGTCGTCCGACTCCGAGGAGTACGAACCGCCGCCGCCACCGCCACCACCGGTGCTGGCGGCCGGAGCCGCGCCACCGGGAGCGGCCGCACCCTCGGCCTCGGCCTGGGCGTCCGCCTCGCGGGACTTGATGACCTGGGCCTGGTGCTGCTCGAAGCGCTGCTGCGCCTCGGCGTACTGGCCCTCCCAAGCCTCGCGCTGGGTCTCGAAGCCCTCGAGCCAGTCGTTGGTCTCGGGGTCGAAGCCCTCGGGGTAGATGTAGTTGCCCTGGTCGTCGTAGGACGCGGCCATGCCGTACAGGGTCGGGTCGAACTCGACGGACGACGGGTCGGCGCCGAAGGACTCGTTGGCCTGCTTCAGCGACAGCGAGATCCGGCGACGCTCCAGGTCGATGTCGATGACCTTGACGAAGATCTCGTCGTTGACCTGGACGACCTGCTCCGGGATCTCCACGTGGCGCTCGGCCAGCTCGGAGATGTGGACCAGGCCCTCGATGCCCTCGTCGACGCGCACGAACGCACCGAACGGAACGAGCTTGGTGACCTTACCGGGAACGACCTGCCCGATCTGGTGCGTACGGGCGAACTGCTGCCACGGGTCTTCCTGCGTCGCCTTGAGCGACAGGGAGACACGCTCGCGGTCCATGTCGACGTCGAGGACCTCGACGGTGACTTCCTGGCCGACCTCGACAACCTCGGAGGGGTGGTCGATGTGCTTCCAGGAGAGCTCGGAGACGTGGACGAGACCGTCGACGCCACCGAGGTCCACGAACGCACCGAAGTTGACGATCGAGGAAACGACGCCGGAGCGGACCTGGCCCTTCTGCAGGGTCGTGAGGAAGGTCTGGCGGACCTCGCTCTGGGTCTGCTCGAGCCAGGCACGGCGGGACAGGACCACGTTGTTGCGGTTCTTGTCCAGCTCGATGATCTTGGCCTCGAGCTCCTTGCCCACGTAGGGCTGGAGGTCGCGGACGCGGCGCATCTCGACAAGGGAGGCCGGCAGGAAGCCACGGAGGCCGATGTCGAGGATGAGACCACCCTTGACGACCTCGATGACGGTACCGGTGACGATCCCGTCCTCTTCCTTGATCTTCTCGATCGTGCCCCAGGCACGCTCGTACTGAGCGCGCTTCTTGGACAGGATGAGACGGCCTTCCTTGTCCTCCTTCTGGAGGACCAGGGCCTCGATCTCGTCGCCGACCTTGACGACCTCGTTCGGGTCGACGTCGTGCTTGATCGAGAGCTCGCGGCTCGGGATAACGCCTTCGGTCTTGTAACCGATGTCGAGCAGGACCTCGTCCCGGTCGACCTTCACGATGACGCCGTCGACGATGTCGCCGTCGTTGAAGTACTTGATCGTCTCGTCGATCGCGGCGAGGAAGGCTTCCTCGTTACCGATGTCGTTGACCGCAACCTGCGGGGTGGTGGCGGTGGTCTCGGTGCTGCTCGTCATGTGGGAAAGGGCTCCGGTACGGACATTGAAGTCGTAGGTACTGCTTACGCCGGAGCCCGTTTCGCTCTGCAGAAGCCGGACAGCTTAGGAGACGCCGACTTCCTTGGTTCCCGAAGGAACGGAAAGCGCCTCGACAACCGAGGGGACATACAACAGACGCGAGCGCAACCTGCTATGTCTGAGGAACGCAGGCCCGCAGCGCAACTTGTAGCATACGGGGGCTGCGGTACAGGGTCAATGCGCGAAGGCGCACACCCGGGGCGGATCCCCGCATTCCCGGCACAAAACCTGTTGCCAGAGGCCACACGGGGCGCAGCACGCCCTGCCGCGCCGCATCCGGAGGGCCCCTCGCGGCCCGCGCCGGCCCGGCGGCACGGAACGGCACAGTACGACGATGGAGCGGATCATCCAAGAGCACGAGGCACCCGGCCTTCACGGGACACCCGACCCCGAACCCGCTGCCACCCGGCGCGACGCGGACGTCACCGAGAGCAGCCGCGCCAGCCGGGGCTGGTGGGACACGAACGCGGACGACTACCAGATCGAGCACGGCACCTTCCTCGGGGACGACCGGTTCGTATGGGGCCCGGAGGGGCTCGACGAGGTCGAGGCGGAGCTGCTCGGCCCGCCGGAGGAGCTGGCGGGCAAGGACGTCCTGGAGATCGGCGCCGGCGCGGCCCAGTGCTCGCGCTGGCTCGCCGCGCAGGGCGCGAGGCCGGTGGCCCTCGACCTGTCCCACCGCCAGCTCCAGCACGCGCTGCGGATCGACGCGGAGCGGATCGGCGCGGAGCGGTCCGGGGTGCCCCCGGTAGAGGTCGGCGCGGGGCGGGCCGGAGCGCCCCCGGTAGAGGCCGGCGCGGGGCGGGCCGGGGTGCCCCTTGTGCAGGCCGACGCGGGCGCGCTGCCGTTCGCGGACGGCTCCTTCGACCTCGCCTGCTCCGCGTACGGGGCGCTGCCGTTCGTCGCGGACCCCGTGCGGGTCCTGCGGGACGTGCACCGGGTGCTGCGCCCCGGCGGCCGCTTCGTCTTCTCCGTGTCGCACCCGGTGCGCTGGGCGTTCCCTGACGAGCCGGGGCCCGAGGGCCTCTCGGTCGCGGCCTCGTACTTCGACCGCACCCCGTACGTCGAGCAGGACGAGCAGGGGCGCGCGGTGTACGTGGAGCACCACCGGACGCTCGGGGACCGGGTGCGGGACGTGGTCGCGGGCGGCTTCCGGCTCGTGGACCTGGTCGAGCCGGAGTGGCCCGCGTGGAACACCCAGGAGTGGGGCGGGTGGTCGCCGCTGCGCGGGAACCTGATCCCGGGGACGGCCATCTTCGTGTGCGAACGCGACTGAGACGCGTTCCAGGGGTGTTCGGCGCGGGCGCCCGCGGCTGAGGTCCGTTCCGGGTCGGGTCGGCGGCGTACGAGACTGAGCGGGTGATCCGTGACGCCGCTCTGAACCTGCCCGTGCGCGAGGTGCTGCCCGCGCTGCGTGCCGCCCTTGAGGGGCCGGGTGCCGCCGTCCTGTGCGCGCCGCCCGGCACCGGCAAGACCACCCTCGTACCGCTCGCGCTCGCCGGGCTCGCCGCGGACGGCGGGGGCGGGGGCGGTCCGGTACGCCGGGTCGTGGTCGCCGAGCCCCGGCGCATCGCCGCTCGGGCCGCCGCACGGCGGATGGCGTGGCTGCTCGGCGAGCAGGTCGGGCAGCGCGTCGGCTACACGGTGCGCGGCGAACGCGTGGTCGGGCCGCACGCGCGCGTGGAGGTCGTCACGACCGGGGTGCTGCTGCAGCGCCTGCAGCGGGACCCGGAGCTCGCCGGTGTGGACGTCGTCGTGATCGACGAGTGCCACGAGCGGCACCTGGACGCCGATACGGTCGCGGCCTTCCTGGTCGACGTGCGCGAGGCGCTGCGCCCGGAGCTGAAGCTGATCGCGGCGTCGGCGACCACGGACGCGGAGGGGTGGGCGCGGGTCCTCGGTGGCGCCCCCGTGGTGACGGCCGCCGGGACCGCGCACCCCGTGGAGGTGGTGTGGGCGCCGCCCACGCGTCCCGTACGGCCGCCGCGCGGGACGCACGTCGACCCGGCGCTGCTCTCCCATGTCGCCGCCGTGGTGCGGCGGGCCCTGCGGGAGCGCACGGGGGACGTGCTGTGTTTTCTGCCCGGGGTGGGTGAGATCGGGCGGGTGGCGGCGCAGCTCGGGGCCGGGGGCGAGGTGGATGGCGTGAACGGCGGCGGGGGCGCGGGTGGTGTGGAGGTGCTTCAGGTGCACGGGCGGGCGCCCGCGGCGGTGCAGGACGCGGTGCTCGCGGGGGGTGCGCGGCGCCGGGTCGTCCTCGCCACGTCCGTGGCCGAGTCGTCCCTGACGGTGCCGGGTGTGCGGGTGGTGGTGGACTCCGGTCTCGCGCGGGAGCCGCGGGTGGACCACGCGCGGGGGCTTTCCTCCCTGGTGACGGTACGGGCTTCGCAGGCGGCCGGGCGGCAGCGGGCGGGGCGGGCCGGGCGGGAGGCGCCGGGAGCGGTGTACCGGTGCTGGGCGGAGGCGGAGGACGTGCGGCTGCCCCGGTTCCCCGCGCCGGAGATCAAGGTGGCGGACCTGACCGCGTTCGCGCTCCAGGCCGCGTGCTGGGGGGACCCCGGCGCTGCCGGGCTCGCTCTCCTGGACGCGCCGCCCGCCGGGGCGATGGCCGCGGCGCGGGATGTGCTCGCGGCGATCGGGGCGGTGGACTCGGGGACGGGGCGGGTCACCGACCGGGGGGTCCGGTTGTCCCGGGCCGGGGTGCATCCCCGGCTCGCGCGGGCGCTGCTCGACGCGGCGCCGCGGGTCGGCTCGCGACGGGCCGCGGAGGTCGTCGCTCTGCTCAGCGAGGAGCCTCCCCGTGCGTACGGGGATGATCTCGCCGGGGTGTTGCGGGCCGCGCGGCGCGGGGGTGATGCGTACGCGGCACGCTGGCGCCGCGAGACCTCCCGCCTCACGGCGTCCGCCAACTTGTCCTCGCCTTCGTCGTCCTCGTCCGTCAGCTCCTCGCCCTCGGCGCGGGGTATCTCCCACCCATCCGCCCGTGAACGTGGACCTGAACCTGAACCCGAGCTGGGGGGTGCTGGCGCTGCGGGCGAGGCGTCGCAGGTCGGGGGCGGGACCGGTGCCACGAGTGGGGGCGGAGGGCAGGGTGGGGGCCGGGGTCCCGGGGACGATTTCGTTGTCGGGGGTGTTGTCGCGTCGGGGTTTCCTGAGCGGGTGGGGCGGCTGCAGGAGGACGGGACGTATTTGATGGTGGGTGGGACGCGGGCCGAGGTCGGTGGGGGGTCGGGGCTTGCGGGGGCGCCGTGGATCGCGGTCGCGGTGGCCGATCGGCCCGTCGGTGCGGGGCACGCGCGGGTGCGGCTGGGGGCCGTGGTCGACGAGGACACGGCCCGCGCTGCCGCCGCCCCGCTGCACACGGAGCGGGACGAGGTGGCCTGGGCCGACGGCGACCTGCTCGCCCGGCACGTGGAGCGGCTCGGCGCGGTGGAGCTCGCGGTGCGCCCGCTCAAGGACCCGGACCCCGGACTCGTACGGGACGGGCTCCTTCAGGGGCTGCGGCGTGCGGGGCTCGGGCTGCTGCGCTGGGACCGGGACGGCGACGCGCTGCGCGACCGGCTGCGGTTCCTGCACCGGCACCTCGGCGCCCCCTGGCCCGACGTGTCCGACGACGCGCTCCTCGACCGGCCCGACGCCTGGCTCGAACCCGAGCTCGGCCGCGCCCGCCGCCGCGCCGACCTGGGCCGCATCGACGCGGGCCAGGCCCTGACGCGGCTGCTGCCGTGGGCCACCGGCGAGGCGGTGCGCCTCGACGAGCTGGCGCCGGAGCGCGTCGCGGTACCGAGCGGATCACGGATCCGGGTGGACTACACGAACCCCGAACAGCCCGTACTCGCCGTCAAATTGCAGGAGATGTTCGGGCTCGACGACACTCCGCGGGTGGCGGGCGTGCCACTGCTCGTGCACCTGTTGTCACCCGCGGGCCGCCCGGCCGCGGTGACCGCCGACCTCGCCTCGTTCTGGCGCGACGGCTACCGCTCCGTGCGCGCGGAACTGCGCGGCCGCTACCCGAAGCACCCCTGGCCCGAGGACCCCGCGACGGCGGCGCCGACACGGCACACCAAGGCCCGGCAGGAGCGGTCCTGAGTCACCGCCCGCGGCGGGGGCTCACGCGTTCGCAGGCTGCGGCTGCGGGTCCCGGTCCGTCGCGGGGGCCGGATCGCCGGGTCGGCGGCTGCGGGCCTCCAGCCACAGGGCGAGGGCGAGGAGCAGCGCGGCGAGGACGAGCAGGCCCCACGGCAGGTACGAGGTCATGAGCACGACCAGGACTCGCTGGGACTTGACCAGGTCGACGGTGTCCCGGATGTAGTCCTCGCGCATCTTCACGTGCCCGGAGAACGCGGTGACCTTGTCCCGGTCGCCGAGGAGGGTGCCGCCCCGCAGCTCCTCCCGGTGGATCTCCTCGCCGTACACGGGCGCCCCGGTGGTGGGTTCGACCCAGAACTTGCGGACCGTGGTGTACCAGCGCGTCGTACCCGTTTCGGCGATGGACCGCGGGGTGATGCCCTTGACGGGGAGTGTCTTGGGCAGGGGGACCTTGGTCCAGGGGATGGTCTGCTCGAAGTAGTAGACGTCGACGCCGCGGAACTTCTGTGCGCCCTTGTAGTGGATGGGCTTGGTGACGCGGGCCTGCGCGTCGAAGTAGGCGTAGTCCCGCTTCTCGGTGAGGAAGGGCCACTTGAACTCGATGCCCTCGCGCTTGACGGGGTCGCCGTCGACCGTTTCGCCGGTGGCGTGGACGGGTTCCTGGCTGTGGGCGTCGAAGATGTACCGCTCGGGGATCTTGGAGACCATTTTCCCGTCGGGCCCCTGGACGTAGGAGAGGCCGTCCCAGACCACGACGTCCCGCGAGGAGTCCCCGTCGTTCTTCTCGATCTTCTCGGACGCCTCGACGTTGCCCTTGAGGGTCTGCACGACGGTGATCTTCGGGACCTTCCTGGCCTTCATCGTGCCGTAGTCGATGAGGGTCGCGGGCTTCGCCTCCAGGACCATCGTCTGGTACCGGTCGGCGGGGATCTTGACCAGGCGGGGGAAGGCGTACCAGCGGAGCAGCGGGGACATGGCCGCGCAGAAGACGGCGAAGGCGAGCAGGACCAGGCCGGCCTTGCGGCGCATCTCGGCCCTCCCTACGGGTGCTCGGGGACGGTGGTGAGCAGCGGTTCGGGCGAGGTCTCGCCGGTAGGGGCGCCGATGGCGGTGACCGTCAGGACCAGGGCGAGGGCGACGGCGAGGCCGATGGCGGCGGCGATGAGGGCACGCATACGGGGTCTCCCGGGAACTGACTGTGCGTCAGGGCGGGGGCACCGTAGCAACGTGCGGGCCAGATGAGAACACGTCGCACACGAAACCGCCCCCGGCCCCGAGGGGCCGGAGGCGGTCCGGGTGCTGCGGCGGGACCTGGTGGGACCGGTGCGGGCGCGGTGCGGGCGCGGCGCGGGCGCGGTGCGGCTCTAGGCGGCCGGTGCGGCCACCTTCAGCTCGACGGTGAGCGTGGCTCCGCCGTTGGTGACGATGCGCAGGAGGTACGTTCCCTCGGTGTCGTCGGCGTACAGCTTCGGCAGCAGCAGCTTGCCGTCGGCGTCGGTCTTGAGCCCCTTGAGGGCACGCAGCGGCTTGCCGTTCGCGTCCTTGAAGTAGGGGCCCTTGTCGTTGGCGGTGGCGTCCCGCGCCGACCCGACCAGCGTGGCGGTCGCGGCGACGCCCGCGGCGCGCTCTCCCTCGTACGTCGCCTTGACGCGCAGGCGCTCGGCGAACTCCTGACCGGGGGCGCAGGTCAGCGGCTTGTCGCCGATGCGCTCCAGGGCGTCGGCGCGGGGTGCGGTGACGGTCGCGGGCACCTCGACGGCGCTCAGGGAGCGGTCCACGACGCGGGCCCGGACGGTGAACTCGCCGGTCCGCTCGCCCGCCCGGAGCTCGGGCGCCGTCGCCGTGCCGGTGGCGGTCGTGGTGACGGTGACGCTGCGGGCGCCGCCGTCGAACCGGGTGTCGGTGTCGCCGGAGACGGTGAACCGCACCTTGACCTTGGCGACGCCGAGGCCCGAGCGGGTCTCGGCCTTGACGGCGACGCGCTCCTCGAAGGCGTCACCGGCGGTCGCGGTGAGCTCGTCGGCGCCCGCGTTCGCCAGTTGGGCGACCTGCTCGGACGGCTTCGGCGGCCTGGGCTTGCCTGTGCCGTCGCCGGGCTTGCCCGGGGTGGGCGGCTTGTGGGTCCCGGTGTTGGGGTCGGAAGTGCCGGGCCGGTGTGTCTCGCCGGGCTGCTTGTCGGGCTTGTCGGGCTTGTCGGGCTTGTCGGGCGAGGGCAGCGGCCTCGGCCCGGGGGTGGGCGACGTGGGCGGGCTGCTGGGCCCGGGGGTGGGGCGCGTGGGCCGGTTCGGCCGGTTCGGCCGCGTGGTGTCGCTGCGGTCGTCGGGCAGGACACCGGTGCCGTCGGGGACCTCGTGGGTGCCCTTGCGGTAGTACTCCAGCCACGACAGGACCGTGTTCAGGTACTCCGTGGAGCGGTTGTAGCTGAGGATCGCGGCGTGCAGGTCGTCGTCGACGGCGAGGTCGCGGTCGTTCGCGCACAGGTAGTGGGCGGCGGCGAGCGCGGCGTCGTAGATGTTGTTGGGGTCCTTCTTGCCGTCGCCGTTGCCGTCCTTGCCGGCGAAGGCCCACGTCGACGGGATGAACTGCATGGGGCCGACGGCGCGGTCGTGCGTGGTGTCGCCGTCGTAGGCGCCGCGGTCGGTGTCGGTGATCTTCGCGAAGCCGTTGCCGTTGAGCACCGGGCCGAGGATCGGCGTGAACGTCGTGCCCTCGGCGTCGACGCGGCCGCCGCGGGCCTGGCCCGACTCGACCTTGCCGATGGCGGCGAGCAACTGCCAGGGCAGGTTGCAGTTGGGCCGGTCCGTGCGCACGGCCGTCTCGGCCTTCTTGTACGCGTCGAGAACGGTCGCGGGCAGGCCCGCTTCCCGCTCGCCGGTGCCGGGGCCGCCGGGCTTTCCGGTCGGCGGTACGGGGCTCTGCAGGGGCGGGAGGTCCGTGTAGTACGGCGAGTTGCCGGTCGCGGAGTCACCGTCCGGCGCCGGCGAGGAGCCCGCGGCACCCGCCCGGTCGTCCCGCGCGTCGTCGCTCGTCGCGCCCGGCGCCTGCGAGGCGGCCAGCGCCGCCACCGCCGCGGCGGCGACGGCGGTGGTCACCGCGGTCCTGCGCATCCGCCTGCCGAATACCGCCGTCATGTCCGTATGTCCCTCCCCTTGGCGACCCTGCCCCGCCCCGACTCCGCGCACCCGCGCGCCCTCCCGGAACGACTCAGGCGACACTACGACAACTTCACCAGCCGAGACACCTGTTCGTGCCCGATTTTCCCGATTACCGCGTCACAGCCCCGTCCCGATTCCACACGTTACGACCACGGCTGCTCGGCGTTCACGCCCAGAGGGCGACCTGGCGGCCCGCCCGGTGCCCCCCAAAGCCCGTCCGGTGACCCCCCATAGCCCGCCCGGCGCCCCCATAGCCCGTCCGGCGTTTGAGGACGAGCGCGCAGCGCGACAACCCACCCACGGCCCGCAGCCAAACACCCCCCGGGACGCGAAATCCAAGCCCGTCCGGCGCTTGAGGACGAGCGCGCAGCGCGACACCCCCAACCGGCAGCAACCCAAAACGCACTCCGCAGCCCGAGAAGCCCCCCCGGCCGAAGGCTAGTGAGCCGCCGACTCCCAGTCGGCACCCACTCCCACCGACACATCCAACGGCGCCCGCAGCGAGACAGCCCCCGCCATCTCCCGGCGGACGAGACCCTCGACCGCCCCCCGCTCGCCAGGAGCGATCTCCAGGACGATTTCGTCGTGGACCTGGAGCAGCATCCGCGAGGAGAGCCCCGCCTCCGTCAGCGCCCGGTCCACGTTCAGCATCGCGACCTTGACGATGTCCGCGGCCGTCCCCTGGATCGGCGCGTTGAGCGCCATCCGCTCAGCCATCTCGCGCCGCTGCCGGTTGTCGCTGTTGAGGTCGGGGAGATAGCGGCGACGGCCCAGCATCGTCTCCGTGTACCCCGTGGCGCGGGCCTCGTCGACAGCGCGGCGCAGATAGTCGCGCACCCCGCCGAAGCGCTCGAAGTACGTGTCCATCAGGGCACGCGCCTCCCCCGCCTCGATGCCGAGCTGCTGCGAGAGGCCGAACGCCGACAGGCCGTACGCCAAGCCGTACGACATCGCCTTGATCTTGCGGCGCATCTCGGCGTCGACGGCGGAACGCTCCACGCCGAACACCTGTGAGGCGACCGTGGTGTGCAGGTCCTCACCGGAGGTGAACGCCTCGATGAGGCCCTCGTCCTCCGACAGGTGCGCCATGACGCGCAGTTCGATCTGGCTGTAGTCGGCGGTCATCAGGGACTCGAAGCCCTCACCGACGACGAAGCCGCGGCGGATGGCCCGGCCCTCGTCGGTGCGCACCGGGATGTTCTGGAGGTTGGGGTCGGTCGAGGAGAGACGCCCGGTGGCGGCCACCGTCTGGTTGTACGTCGTGTGGATGCGGCCGTCCGCGGCGATCGACTTGACCAGGCCCTCGACGGTGACGCGCAGCTTCGCCTGCTCGCGGTGGCGGAGCATGATGACGGGCAGTTCGTTGTCCGTCTGGGCGGCTAGCCAGGCGAGCGCGTCGGCGTCCGTGGTGTACCCGGTCTTCGTCTTCTTCGTCTTGGGCAGGCCCAGCTCGCCGAAGAGGACTTCCTGGAGCTGCTTGGGCGAGCCCAGGTTGAACTCGTGGCCCGCCGCTGCGTGCGCCTCCTTCACCGCCTGCTGCACGGCGCCCGCGAACTGCTGCTCCATGGCCTCCAGATGGGCGCGGTCGGCCGCGATGCCGTACCGCTCCAGGCGGGCCAGGAGGGTGGAGGTGGGCAGCTCGACGTCCTTGAGGAGACCGGCGGCGTTCACCTCCTTCAGGCGGTCGCCGAAGGCGGTGCCCAGGTCGAGGATGGTGCGGGCGCGCACCATCAGCTCGTCGGCCGCGGCCCCCGCTGTGTTCTCGTCGTCCTCGTCGGGCTCACCGAACGCCAGTTGCCCGCCGTCCGCCGCCGCCGCGGGGACCAGCTCCCGGCCCAGATACTCCAGGGACAGCGCGTCCAGGTCGAAGGAGCGGCGGCCCGGCTTGACCAGATAGGCCGCGAGGGAGGTGTCCATGGTGATGCCGTCGACGCTCCAGCCGTGCTCGGCGAAGACACGCATCACCCCCTTGGCGTTGTTCAGGACCTTGGGCTTGCCGGGAGCGGCGAGCCAGGTCGCGAAGGCGTTCTCGTCGGCCTGGTCGAGGCGGGCCGGGTCGAACCAGCAGGCGGCGCCACCGGCCGCCGCGAGAGCGACCTCGGTGACCGAGCCGGCACCGAGCTGCCAGGAGTCGACCGTGGCCAGACCGAGGACCGCGTTGCCGTACTCGGCGAGCCAGCCCGCCAGCTCACCGGCGCCGAGGACCGAGCCGTCCAGGTCGATGCCCTCGGCGGGCGGGGCCTCCTCGGCCTGCTCCGCGCCCGGGTCCACGGCGAGCAGCCGCTCCCGCAGCGAGGGATTGCGGATCTCCAGGGTGTCGAGGACCATCGCGACGCCCTTGCGGTCGTACGCGGCACGCTCCAGGTCGGCGACCGACTTCGGCAGCTCCACGTCCCGCACCAGCTCGGTCAGACGGCGGTTGAGCCGCACCGCCTCCAAGTGGTCGCGGAAGTTCTGCCCGGCCTTGCCCTTGACCTCGTCGGCGCGCTCCACCAGCTCCGCGAACGAACCGAACTGGGTGATCCACTTCGCGGCGGTCTTCTCGCCCACGCCGGGGATGCCGGGCAGGTTGTCCGACGGGTCGCCGCGCAGGGCCGCGAAGTCCGGATACTGGGCGGGAGTGAGGCCGTACTTCTCCTCGACCTTCGCCGGCGTGAAGCGCGTCAGCTCCGAGACGCCCTTCGTGGGATACAGCACCGTGACGTGGTCGGTGATCAACTGGAAGGAGTCACGGTCACCGGTGACGATCAGGACCTCGAAACCGGCCGCCTCCGCCTGCGTGGCGAGGGTGGCGATCACGTCGTCGGCCTCGAAGCCGTCGACCGCGAACCGCACCGCGCCCATCGCGTCGAGCAGCTCGCCGATCAGCTCGACCTGGCCCTTGAACTCGTCGGGGGTCTTGGAGCGATTCGCCTTGTACTCCTGATACGTCTCGGAGCGCCAGGTCTTGCGGGAGACGTCGAAGGCCACCGCGAAGTGCGTGGGCGCCTCGTCGCGCAGCGTGTTCGCCAGCATCGACGCGAAGCCGTAGATCGCGTTCGTCGGCTGGCCCGTCGCCGTGGTGAAGTTCTCCGCGGGCAGCGCGAAGAACGCCCGGTACGCCAACGAGTGCCCGTCCATCAGGAGCAGGCGGGGACGCTCACCGCCGCCGGCCGGGGTCGCCTTCTTCGCCGCCTTCGCGGCGGGCGCGGACTTCTTCTTCGCTGCTGTTTCTGCCACGCCCCCGATCCTGCCACGCCCCACTGACACTCAGGCCACCGCGAGCCCGGCCGGCGCCTGTGTCAGTGGTGCGTGGGAGGATCGGAGACGTATCTCACGCATGCGCTCGAAGAGGAGCAGGCCATGGCAAGCAAGCCGCCCAAGGGCGATCCGGTCCAGGACGCGCCCCAGGTCACCGAGGCGCAGCACGCCGCCGCCGGTCTGCCCGCCATCGGCCACACGCTGCGCGTCGCGCAGAAACAGATGGGCGTGCGGCGCACGGCGCTCACCCTGCTGCGCGTCAACCAGAAGGACGGCTTCGACTGCCCCGGCTGCGCCTGGCCGGAGCCGGAGCACCGGCACACGGCGGAGTTCTGCGAGAACGGCGCGAAGGCCGTCGCCGAAGAGGCGACCCTGCGCCGCGTCACCCCGGACTTCTTCGCCGCGCACCCCGTCACCGACCTGGCCATCCGCAGCGGGTACTGGCTGGGCCAGCAGGGCCGCCTCACCCACCCCATGTATCTGGCGGAGGGCGCCGACCACTACGAGCCGGTGCCGTGGGAGCGGGCCCTCGACATCGTCGCCGAGGAGCTCACCGCCCTCGACTCCCCCGACGAGGCCCTCTTCTACACCTCGGGACGCACCAGCAACGAGGCGGCGTTCCTCTACCAGCTCTTCGCCCGCGAGCTCGGCACGAACAACCTCCCCGACTGCTCGAACATGTGCCACGAGTCCTCGGGCTCCGCCCTCACCGAGACACTCGGCGTCGGCAAGGGCAGCGTGCTGCTCGAAGACCTCCACAAGGCCGACCTGATCATCGTGGCCGGGCAGAACCCCGGCACCAACCACCCGCGGATGCTGTCCGCCCTGGAACAGGCCAAGCGCGGCGGCGCGAAGATCATCACGGTGAATCCGCTGCCCGAGGCGGGCCTGGAGCGCTTCAAGAACCCACAGACCCCCCAGGGCATGCTCAAGGGCACCGCCCTCACCGACCTGTTCCTCCAGATCCGCATCGGCGGCGACCAAGCCCTCTTCCGCCTCCTCAACAAGCTGATCCTGGAGACGCAAGGCGCCGTCGACGAGGACTTCGTACGCGAGCACACCCACGGGTACGAGGACTTCGTGGCCGCCGCCCGCGCCGCCGACTGGGACGAGACGCTGACCGCGACCGGCCTCGACCGCACCCGCATCGAGGAGGCGCTGCGCATGGTCCTCGCCTCCAGACGCACGGTCGTGTGCTGGGCGATGGGCCTGACCCAGCACAAGCACGCGGTGCCCACGATCCGCGAGGTCGTCAACTTCCTGCTCCTGCGCGGCAACATCGGCAGGCCGGGCGCCGGCGTGTGCCCGGTGCGCGGCCACTCGAACGTGCAGGGCGACCGCACGATGGGCATCTTCGAGCGGCCCGCGCCCGCGTTCCTCGACGCCCTGGAGAAGGAGTTCGGGTTCGCCCCGCCGCGCCACCACGGCCTGGACGTCGTCCGCGCCATCCGGGCGCTGCGCGACGGCAAGGCGAAGGTGTTCTTCGCGATGGGCGGCAACTTCGTCGCCGCCTCACCGGACACCGACGTCACGGAGGCCGCGATGCGACGCGCCCGCCTCACGGTGCACGTCTCCACGAAGCTGAACCGCTCGCACGCCGTGACCGGGGCGCGCGCCCTGATCCTGCCGACGCTCGGCCGCACCGAACGCGACGTCCAGGGCGGCGGCGAGCGGTTCGTGACCGTCGAGGACTCCATGGGGATGGTGCACGCATCCCGCGGCCGCCTCGATCCCGCGAGCCCCCACCTGCTGTCCGAGCCCGCCATCGTGTGCCGCCTCGCCCGCCGCGTCCTCGGCCCGAAGTCGGCGACGCCCTGGGAGGAGTTCGAGAAGGACTACGCGTCGGTGCGCGACCGCATCGCGCGCGTGGTGCCCGGCTTCGAGGACTTCAACGCACGCGTCGCACAGCCCGGCGGCTTCACGCTGCCGCACGCCCCGCGCGACGAACGCCGCTTCCCGACGGCCACCGGCAAGGCCAATTTCACCGCCGCGCCCGTGGAGTACCCACGCCTTCCCGCGGGCCGCCTCCTGCTCCAGACCCTGCGCTCCCACGACCAGTACAACACCACGATCTACGGCCTCGACGACCGGTACCGAGGCATCAGGAACGGCCGCCGCGTCGTCCTCGTCAACCCCGACGACGCCCGCGAACTCGGCCTCGCCGACGGCTCGTACACCGACCTGGTCAGCGAGTGGACGGACGGCGTCGAGCGGCGCGCCCCCGGCTTCCGCGTCGTGCACTACCCGACGGCGCCCGGCTGCGCCGCCGCGTACTACCCGGAGACCAACGTCCTGGTGCCGCTCGACGCCACCGCCGACACCAGTAACACCCCCGCCAGCAAGTCCGTGGTCGTGCGCCTGGAACAATCGACGACCGACTGAGCGTTCGCTCAGCAACCGGTGGGCCGCCACGGCGACCGCCGTCGTGGTGCACAGGTGTCGTCGACGAACGGAGCCAGGACCGATGGGTGAGCAGCACACGACGAAGTTCCCGCAAGAGGTCATCGACGAGTACGCCGCGCTCGGCGTCGACCTGCCCGCCCTGTTCTCCGCCGGCCACCTCGGCGACCGCATGGGCGTACAGATCGTGGAGGCCTCCGCCGAGCGCGTCGTCGGCACCATGCCGGTGGAGGGCAACACCCAGCCGTACGGCCTGCTGCACGGCGGCGCGTCCGCCGTCCTCGCCGAGACCCTCGGCTCGGTCGGCTCGATGCTGCACGGCGGCAGCACGAAGCTCGCCGTAGGCGTCGACCTGAACTGCACACACCACCGCGGCGTGCGCTCCGGCCTGGTCACCGGCGTGGCCACCCCGGTGCACCGGGGGCGCTCCACGGCCACGTACGAGATCGTCATCAGCGACGAGCACGGCAAGCGGGTGTGCACCGCCCGCCTGACGTGCATGCTGCGCCCCGCGACGACCACGGGCGACACGACCGACGGCCCAGGGACGGCACCCGGCAACAACACCACCGCCTGATCCCGGGCCTACGGCTCCGGCGCGCCGGTACGGGTACGGGCCGCGCCCGAGTAGGGGCGTAGGGGCCCCGCCCGTGTGCGGAGGTACGGGCGGCCGGGCCCGAGCGCGGACGCGTGGGCCCGGCCCGAGTACGGAATCGCGGGCCCAACCGAGCACGGACGCACAGACCCGGCCCGGGCATGGCCCCACAGCCCCGGCCCGCGTACGGAATCGCGGACCCGCCCGGGCACGAACGCACGAGGCCGCGCCCGAGTACAGGCGCACGGACCGGGCCCAGGTACGGAATCACGGGCCCAACCGAGCACGGACGCACACGCCCCGCCCGAGCACGGACGCACAGACCCGACCCGGGCATGGCCCCACAGCCCCGGTCCGCGTACGGAATCGCGGCCCTCCCGAGTACGGACGCACGGTGCCGGGCCCGAGCGCGGACGCGCGGAACCCCGCCCGAGCACCGGCGCGCGGAGCCCGGCCCGAGCACAGCCCTCACCCGAGCACGGGCTCACGGAGCCCGCCCCAGCACGGGCGCACTGGGCCGGGCCCGGCTGCGGACGCACGGAACCCCGCCCGGAGCACCGGCGCACAGCCCCCACCCGAGCACGGGCGCACTGGGCCGGGCCCGACTGCGGACGCACAGAGCCCGCCCGGAGCACCGGACGCGCGGAGCCCAGCCCGAGCACGGACGCACAGCCCGCGGGCCCCGCCCAAGCACGAACGCGGGCCCCGCCCAAGCACGAACGCGGGCCCCGCCCAAGCACGAACGCGGGCCCCGCCCAAGCACGGGCGCACGGGCCGACGCCTCGGCCCGTGTGCCCTCGCCGCGGTGGGCTCGCGCGGCGCGAAGCCGTCCGGGGCCGGAAACTGATGGGCGCCCAGCCCACACTCAGTGCGGGCCCACCACCGCCGACGGCAGCCCAGGCACAAAGCCGCTGGTGGCGCCCCGCCGGACGCGCTTCGCGCGCCCATGAACGAATGGCAAGGGGCCGACCACCCTCGCCGGTACGGCGTCCGGATAGCGGACATGCGTCGTCACCAACCGTATTCGCGGCACGCCGAACCGGTGCCATATCCACGTATCCCCCCGCACCCGGGCAGGCTCCGCACTCTTCACCGGGAAAACAGGAGTGCTACGCAAAAACACTCCTGACGCACACATTCACGAAAGCGGAAAAGTGCCCGGAATGCCGGACTCCATTCTTGAGAAGTAACACTGCGTAATGCCCGCGCAATCCCGCCGAGACCCACAGGAAGCACCTCGCATCCGCAAAAGATCATTTCCTCGCGGACGCGCCCCACATACGCCCCGAACACCGCTGTCATGAGTGAAACCAGTTAACGGTCCTGCACGTTTCCTGAGGTCAGGATCTGCCGAAGCATGCAGATTCCGCCACAACCACCCCCTGCGTTCCAGCGCGGAATACTCCGTGGCATAACAAGAGCGTCACAGCCTTGGCCCGACCACTCCACCTGGATCAATTGCCCCCTTAGAGTCACGGCCAGTCACCGCGCCGCCGGGCGCGAACTGAATTGCACGGCCCTGTACCACCACCAGTACGGCCCGGCGATCTTCACGGCACCTCCGCTGAGGTGGCCGCGCCAGGGAAAGGACCCATCGTGCGAAACCGTTCCGCGCTCATACTCACCACGGTGCTGACCACCGGAGCCCTCACCCTCACCGCCTGCGGGTCGCGCGACGACAAGGACTCCGACGACAACGGCGGCGGCGACAAGACCACGGTCACCATCGGCTTCGACGCCCCCCTGACCGGCGACCTCTCCGCGCTCGGCATCGGCATGCGCAACTCCGCCGAACTCGCCGTCAAGACCGCCAACAAGCAGAAAACGGTCGCCGGCGTCGAGTTCAAGCTCCAGCCCCTCGACGACCAGGCCCAGCCCTCCGTCGGCGGCCAGAACGCCCAGAAGTTCATCAGCAACAAGGACGTCATCGGCGTCGTCGGCCCCCTGAACTCCAGCGTCTCCCAGTCGATGCAGAAACCCTTCAACGACGCCGACCTCACCCAGATCTCCCCGGCCAACACCGGAACCGAGCTCACCCAGGGCGACGGCTGGAAGAAGGGCGACAAGAAGCGGCAGTTCAAGACCTTCTTCAGGACCGCCACCACCGACCAGGTCCAGGGCCAGTTCGCCGCCCAGTACCTGTTCCAGAAGGCGAAGATCAAGAAGGTCTACCTGATCGACGACCAGAAGACCTACGGCGCCGGCCTCGCCGCGTCCTTCAAGGACACCTTCACCGACCTCGGCGGCAAGATCGCCGGCCAGGACCACGTCAACCCCGAGGACCGCGACTTCAAGTCCGTCGCCTCCAAGGTCAAGGGCACCGACGCCCAAGCCGTCTACTACGGCGGCGAATACCCCGCCGCCGCCCCCCTCAGCCAGCAGATCAAGGAATCCGGCGCCAAGATCCCCTTCATGGGCGGCGACGGCATGAAGAGCGAAGAGTTCCCCAAACTCAACAAGAAGGCCGAAGGCGACCTCGGCACCTCCGTCGGCGCCCCCGTCGAAGAACTCCCCTCCGCGAAGAAGTTCATCACCGAATACAACAAGAACTACAAAGAGAACATGGAGACCTACGGCGGCGGCACCTACGACGCCACCTGGGCCATCATCGAAGCCGTGAAGATCGCCGTCACCGACAACGGCGGAAAGCTCCCCTCCGACGGCCGCGCCAAGGTCCTCGAAGCCATGAGCAAGGTCAAGTTCGACGGCGTCACCGGCAGCGTCTCCTTCGACGAGTACGGCGACACCACGAACACGATGATGACCGCGTACGAAATCAAGAGCAACAAGTGGACCTCGAAGTTCAGCGAGGCCTACAAGCCCCGCTAGACCCCGACCCACCCCATTGACTCCCGACCGCGCGGGAAGCGCTATCAGCGCTCCCGCGCGGTGCCATATCCGAACCACCCAACGGAGGGCGTGCGGTGAACGAACTGCCGCAACAGCTAGCCAATGGACTCATCCTCGGCGCGATGTACGGTCTCATCGCGATCGGCTACACGATGGTCTACGGAATCGTCCAGCTCATCAACTTCGCCCACGGCGAGATCTTCATGGTCGGCGGCTTCGGCGCCCTCACCGTCTCCCTGTGGCTACCCGACGGGTTCTCACTGCTCGCCGCGATCCCACTCATGATCATCGGCGGCGTCATATGCTCCGTCGCCGTCGGCACCGCCGCCGAACGCTTCGCCTACCGCCCCCTGCGCGGCGCACCACGACTAGCACCCCTCATCACCGCCATCGGCCTGTCCATCCTGCTCCAGCAGGCCGTCTGGAAGTGGTACCCCGAAGCCAAGAAGGACCGGACCTTCCCCCAGTTCAGCGGCGAACCCGTGCACATCTTCGGCGCCGACGTCCAACGCGGTGACTTCTTCCTCATCATCGCCGCCCCCCTGTGCATGCTGGCCCTCGCCTACTACGTCAACAAAACCCGCACCGGACGCGGCATGCAGGCCACCGCACAGGACCCCGACACCGCCAAACTCATGGGCATCAACACCGACCGCATCATCGTCATGGCCTTCGCCATCGGCGCCGCGTTCGCCGCCGTCGCAGCCGTCGGATACGGCCTCCACAACGGCCAGGTCGGCTTCAAAATGGGCTTCATCATGGGCCTCAAAGCCTTCACCGCAGCCGTACTCGGCGGCATCGGCAACATCTACGGCGCCATGCTCGGAGGCATCGTCCTCGGCGTCGCCGAAGCCCTCGCCACCGGCTACATGGCCGACGTACCCGGCATGGAACAGTTCGGCGGCGGCGCCTGGAAGGACGTATGGGCCTTCGCCCTCCTCATCCTCGTCCTCCTCCTCAGGCCCCAAGGCCTACTCGGCGAACGCGTCGCGGATCGGGCGTGATACCCATGACCACCAACACCACCAAGAACACCGGCGGCCCGGACAACTCCGGAAACGGTAACTCCGGCAACGGCAACTCCGGCAACGGCAAAAACTCCAGCAACACCAGCACCACCGCCAAAACCCCGGCGAACGCCCCCACCGCCACCCTGCCACTGCCCGCCACCGCAGCCCGCATCGCCGTCCTCGCAGGCTCCGCCACCGCCCTCATCGGCACCTTCCTCGCCTGGACCTGGACCACCGCCTTCCCCGGCAACCTCACCGTCACCGGCTACCCCGGCGGCCTCCAAGTCGTCACCCTCACCGGCGCCGCCCTCACCCTCCTCCTCGCCCTCTCCAGCCACGGCATCCGCGGCCTCGGCTGGCTCACCCCCGGCGGCACCAACAGCCCCGTACTCCTCCTCAGCCTCGGCGTCCTCGGCACCACCGGCTACACCATGGGCGCCATCGCCGAACACCTCGGCGGCATCGTCAACCTCGAACCCGGCGCCTGGATCTCCGGCATCGGCGCCCTCATCGCCACCATCGGCGCCCTCGGACTCCCCTCCGACCTACCCGCAGACGAACCCCACGCCGGACCCTGGCAACGCCTGCGCCACAGCCTCAAAGCACCCGCACCACAACGCGCCAAAACCCTCCCCGACTGGGTCGAGATCCTCATCATCGCCGCCGCCTTCGGCATCGGCCTCTACGTCCTCGCCTACGGCATCGAGGCCTACTCCGAACTCTTCATCGGCTTCCTCATCACCACCATCCTCGGCGCCACCGCACTCAACCGAGCCGGACTCATCCCCCGCCTCAACACCCTCACCGCCAAACACCGCAACGTCACCCTCACCGCCGCCATCATCGCCGCGGCCATGTTCCCCTTCACCCAGAGCGACGCCAGCTACGCCCTCATCGGCGTCAACATCCTCATCTTCGCCACCGTCGCCCTCGGCCTGAACGTCGTCGTCGGACTCGCCGGACTCCTCGACCTCGGCTACGTCGCCTTCCTCGGCGTCGGCGCCTACACCGCAGCCCTCGTCTCCGGATCCCCCGCCTCCCCCTTCGACGTCCACTTCCCCTTCTGGGCCGCCGTCCTCGCCGGCGCCGCCGCCTCCCTCGCCTTCGGCGTCATCATCGGCGCCCCCACCCTGCGACTGCGCGGCGACTACCTCGCCATCGTCACCCTCGGCTTCGGCGAGATCTTCCGCATCACCATGAACAACCTCAACGGCAGCGCGGGCCCCGACCTCACCAACGGCGCCCAAGGCATCCCCAACATCCCCGACCTCGAAATCCTCGGCTGGAACCTGGGCATCGAACACGAAGTCCTCGGCTTCACCCTCAGCAGGCCCGCCAACTACTACCTGCTGATGCTCTTCTTCACCGCCGTCGTCGTCCTCGCCTTCCGCCGCTCCGGCGAATCCCGCATCGGCCGCGCCTGGGTCGCCATCCGCGAGGACGAAACCGCCGCCACCGCCATGGGCATCAACGGCTTCCGCGTCAAACTCATCGCCTTCGCCCTCGGCGCCACCCTCGCCGGCTTCGCCGGCACCGTCCAAGCCCACGTCTCCTACAGCATCACCCCCGAGCAATACCTCTTCGCCAACACCGTGCCACCCAACTCCGCGTTCCTCCTCGCCGCCGTCATCCTCGGCGGCATGGGAACCATCAGCGGCCCCCTCATCGGCGCCGCCCTGCTCTACCTCATCCCCGCCAAACTCCAATTCCTCGAGGACTACCAACTCCTCCTCTTCGGCCTCGCCCTCATCCTGCTCATGCGCTTCCGGCCCGAAGGCCTCGTCGCCAACAAGCGCGCCCAGCTCGAATACCACGAGACCGACCAACTCGACGTACCCGACCAGCAGAAACTCCCCGAAGGCACCGTCGGCGCAAGCAAGGCGGGGGCGTGAACACCATGACCACCACAACCACCACAACCACCGTCCTCGAAGCCAGCGGCGTCACCATGCGCTTCGGCGGCCTCACCGCCGTACGCAGCGTCGACCTCACCGTCAGCACCGGCGAGATCGTCGGCCTCATCGGACCCAACGGCGCCGGAAAGACCACCTTCTTCAACTGCCTCACCGGCCTGTACGTCCCCACCGAAGGCAAGGTCTCCTACAAAGGCACCGTCCTACCCGCCAAACCCCACCTCGTCACCGACGCAGGCATCGCCCGCACCTTCCAGAACATCCGACTCTTCGCCAACATGACCGTCCTCGAAAACGTCCTCGTCGGACGCCACACCAGGACCAAGGAAGGCCTCTGGTCCGCCCTCCTGCGCGGCCCCGGCTTCAAAAAAGCCGAAGCCGCCTCCCACGCCAGAGCCATGGAACTCCTTGAATTCATCGGCCTCGCCCACAAAGCCGACCACCTCTCCCGCAACCTCCCCTACGGCGAACAACGCAAGCTCGAAATCGCCCGAGCCCTCGCCAGCGAACCCGGTCTGCTCCTGCTCGACGAACCCACCGCCGGAATGAACCCGCAAGAAACCCGCGCCGCCGAAGAACTCGTCTTCGCCATCCGCGACCAAGGCATCGCCATCCTCGTCATCGAGCACGACATGCGGTTCATCTTCAACCTCTGCGACCGCGTCGCCGTCCTCGTACAAGGCGAAAAACTCGTCGAAGGCACCTCCGAAACCGTCCAGGCCGACGAACGCGTCGTCGCCGCCTACCTCGGCACACCCTTCGAAGGCGCACCCGGCGCCGCGGAAGTCGCCGAAGTCGAAGCCGCAGAAGTCGGCGCCGCGCAAACCCCGGCCGACACCCCCGCGGACACCTCGGCGGACACCCCCGGGGACACCTCGGCGGAAGGAAAGACCCCGTGACCACACTGCTCGAAGTCGAAGACCTCAAGGTCGCCTACGGCAAAATCGAAGCCGTCAAAGGCATCACCTTCAGCGTCCAAGCCGGACAGGTCGTCACCCTCATCGGCACCAACGGCGCAGGCAAAACCACCACCCTCCGCACCCTCTCCGGCCTCCTCAAACCCCTCGCCGGAAAAATCATGTTCGACGGACAGCCACTCAACGGCGTCCCCGCCCACAAAATCGTCGCCCTCGGCCTCGCCCACTCCCCCGAAGGCCGACACATCTTCCCCCGCCTCACCATCACCGAAAACCTGCAACTCGGCGCCTACCTCCGCGACGACAAAGCAGACATCCAAAAAGACATCCAACGCGCCTACGACCTCTTCCCCATCCTCGGAGAACGCCGCAAACAAGCCGCCGGCACCCTCTCCGGCGGCGAACAGCAAATGCTCGCCATGGGGCGCGCCCTGATGTCACGCCCCAAACTCCTCATGCTCGACGAACCCTCCATGGGGCTCTCACCGATCATGATGCAGAAAATCATGCACACCATCACCGAGCTGAAATCCCAGGGCACCACCATCCTGCTCGTCGAACAGAACGCCCAGGCCGCGCTCTCCCTCGCCGACCACGGCCACGTCATGGAAGTCGGCAACATCGTCCTCTCCGGTACGGGACAGGACCTGCTGCACGACGAGTCCGTCCGCAAGGCCTACCTCGGCGAAGACTGATTTCTCCTGGCCCCTGGGCCCTGAGCAGCGAAGAGGGCGGGCACCCCGGTGTGGGGTGACCGCCCTCTCCTCGTTCTTTTCGGCTGCCCGCCGGTGGGGGCTCGGCGCGCAGTTCCCCGCGCCCCTTGCGGGGCCCTAGCCCTTCGCTGCCTTCTTCTCCTGGGCGTCCTCGATGACCGCCTCCGCCACCTGCTGCATCGACAGACGGCGGTCCATCGACGTCTTCTGGATCCACCGGAACGCGGCAGGCTCCGACAGGCCGTACTCCGTCTGAAGAACCGACTTCGCCCTGTCCACCAGCTTGCGCGTCTCCAAACGCTGCGTGAGGTCCGCGACCTCCTGCTCCAGCGCCTTCAGCTCCGTGAACCTCGACACCGCCATCTCGATGGCCGGGACCACGTCGCTCTTGGAGAACGGCTTCACCAGGTACGCCATCGCGCCCGCGTCCCTGGCCCGCTCGACCAGGTCTCGCTGGGAGAACGCCGTCAGCATGAGCACCGGGGCGATGGACTCCTCCGCGATCTTCTCCGCCGCGGAGATGCCGTCCATCACCGGCATCTTCACGTCCAGGATCACCAGGTCCGGCTTGTGCTCGCGGGCGAGCTCGATCGCCTTCTCACCGTCGCCGGCCTCACCCACGACGGTGTAGCCCTCCTCCTCCAGCATCTCTTTGAGGTCGAGCCGGATGAGGGCCTCGTCCTCGGCGATGACGACACGGGTCGTCAGCGGCGGGACGTGCGACTGTTCGTCGTCGGTCGTCTCTTCGGGCTGGGGCGACTCGGGGGCGGTCACGGAAGCTCCTCGTTCGGGGCAGATCTGCTTCCCATGAGCCTACCTAGCTGCGGTAAGGTGGTTGCGCGAGGGGGGACGCTCTCCCTTCTTTTCTTAGGCCCCAGTACTCCAACTGGTTAGAGAGGCCGCTCTCAAACAGCGGACAGTGTGGGTTCGAATCCCACCTGGGGCACCTTTCCTTACTTTCCAAGGTCACGTCGGAATCGATCAGCTTCACTTGATCGTGTACGCGGCTCCCATTCTCCCGCCAAAGGCGTCGCGGCCGCTCCAGCATCGACCGCATGTACGACATGGGCACACGCAAGCGTGCACTCGCGCTGGTTGCGCAAGGCCGCAGCCTGAATTCCGTCAGCAAGGAAACCGGCGTATCACGTGCGGCGATCCGCTCCTGGCAGACCCGGATCGAACCGCTCGTCATGAGCTCCGTCGGGTGTCCGAGGTGTGACGACACGCCGGGCAAGCCCGAGGATCAGTCCTCGTACGCCTACTTACTGGGCCTCTATCTCGGCGACGGCTGCCTCAGCCACCTCCACCGAGGCGTCTACTTCCTCCGCATCGCCTGCGCGGACGCCTGGCCCGGACTGATCGACGCCTGCGCCGCGGCGATGCAGGTGCTGCGCCCCGACAACAAGGTCTTCCGCGTCCAGCGCCAGGGCTGCCAGAACGTCACCTGCTACAGCAAGCACTGGCCCTGCTTCTTCCCGCAGCACGGCCCCGGCAAGAAGCACACGCGCACCATCGCGCTCGAAGCCTGGCAGCAGGAGATCGTCGACGATCACCCCTGGGAGTTCCTCCGCGGGCTCATCCACTCCGACGGCTGCCGTGTCATCAACTGGACTACCCGGATCGTCGGCGGCGAACGCAAGCGCTACGAGTATCCGCGGTACTTCTTCACGAATACGTCGACCGACATCATCCGGCTCTGCACGGACACCCTCGACCGGCTCGGCGTCGAGTGGAAGACGCTGCACCAGAGCCGCGCCGCCGTCACCGTCTCCATCGCCCGCAAAGCCTCCGTAGCCCTCATGGACGCCCACGTCGGGAAAAAGTACTGAGGGAGGGCCGGGCTAGCGGGGGCTGTCGGACTCGCCGATGTGGTGGACGCGGACCAGGTTCGTGGAGCCGGGGACTCCGGGGGGTGAGCCCGCGGTGATGATGACGATGTCGCCCGGCACGCAGCGGCCGATCTTGAGGAGCTGCTCGTCGACCTGGCGGACCATCGCGTCGGTGGAGTCGACGTGCGGGCCGAGGAAGGTTTCGACGCCCCAGGTGAGGTTGAGCTGGGAGCGGGTCGCAGCGTCGGGGGTGAAGGCGAGGAGGGGGATCGGGGAGCGGTAGCGGGAGAGGCGGCGGACGGTGTCGCCGGACTGGGTGAAGGCGACGAGGAACTTGGCGCCGAGGAAGTCGCCCATGTCGGCGGCGGCGCGGGCGACGGCTCCGCCTTGGGTGCGGGGTTTGTTGCGTTCGGTGAGGGGCGGGAGCCCTTTGGCGAGGATGTCTTCTTCGGCGGCTTCGACGATGCGGCCCATGGTGCGGACGGTCTCGATGGCGTATTTGCCGACGCTGGTCTCGCCGGAGAGCATGACGGCGTCGGTGCCGTCGATGACGGCGTTGGCGACGTCGGAGGCTTCGGCGCGGGTGGGCCGGGAGTTGTCGATCATCGAGTCGAGCATTTGGGTGGCGACGATGACGGGTTTGGCGTTGCGGCGGGCGAGTTTGATGGCGCGTTTTTGGACGATGGGGACTTGTTCGAGGGGCATTTCGACGCCGAGGTCGCCGCGGGCGACCATGATGCCGTCGAAGGCGGCGACGATGTCGTCGATGTTGTCGACGGCTTGGGGTTTTTCGACTTTGGCGATGACGGGGAGGCGGCGGTTCTCCTCGTTCATGATGCGGTGGACGTCTTCGATGTCGCGTCCGCTGCGGACGAAGGAGAGGGCGATGACGTCGAAGCCGGTGCGCAGGGCCCAGCGGAGGTCTGCTTCGTCCTTGTCGGAGAGGGCGGGGACGGAGACGGCGACGCCGGGGAGGTTGAGGCCTTTGTGGTCGGAGACCATGCCGCCTTCGATGACGGTGGTGGTGACGCGGGGGCCGTCGACGGCGGTGACTTCGAGGGTGACTTTGCCGTCGTCGACGAGGATGCGTTCGCCGGTGGTGACGTCGTTGGCGAGGCCGGCGTAGGTGGTGCCGCAGTGTTGGCGGTCGCCTTGGACGTCGGGTTCGACGGTGATGGTGAATTCGTCGCCGCGTTCGAGGAGTACGGGTCCTTCGCTGAAGCGGCCGAGGCGGATCTTCGGGCCTTGAAGGTCGGCGAGGGCGCCGACGCTGCGGCGGCTCTCGTCGGCGGCCTTGCGCACGCGCTGGTAGCGCTCCTCGTGGTCGGCGTAGGTGCCGTGGCTGAGGTTGAAGCGTGCCACGTCCATTCCGGCTTCGACCAGGGCTTTGATCTGGTCGTAGGTGTCGGTGGCGGGTCCCAGGGTGCAGACGATTTTTGCTCGGCGCATGTTTCGACCCTAGGCCTTACCGGTGGGTAGAGAATTGGCCGGGCGTGACTACTCAACGTCCTTTGCGTGAAGGGCTCTTGACAAGTGTTGAAGTGTGCGCGTGTTCGCTCCGATGAGCGCGTTCATTGGTCCATGGGGCGTTGAGTGGTCGCGGGTGTGAGGGTTGCCGTTGCTCAGAGTTGTGGTGGGTTCATGGTGAAGCGTGCGTTGACCTGTGCGTAGACGGATTGGCGTTGGGGTTCGAGGTCGAGGGCGGGGGTGGCTTCGGGGGCGCCGCCGTAGGCGGCGCGGGCCATGCCGGGGGCGGCGGGGCCGCCGAAGGCGTAGGGGGCGTTGTCGGCGCCGATGTCGGCGATCTCGACGAGGGCGGCGAGGGTGGTGCCGAGGGCTTCGGCGTATTCGCGGGCGCGTTGGACGGCTTCTTTGACGGCTTGTTGGCGGGCGGTTCGGTGGGCGGGTGAGTCGGGGCGCAGGGCCCACCAGGGGCCGTCGATGTGGGTGAGTTCGAGGTCGGCGACGCGGGTGGTGAGTTCGCCGAGGGCGGTGAAGTCGGTGAGTTCGGCGGTGATGTGGACGCGGCCGTGGTAGGTGCGGACGCGTTCTCCTTTGCCGCGTTTGGTGAGTTCGGGGGTGATGAAGAAGGCGCCGGTCTCTACGTGTTCGACGGCTTCGCCGTAGGTTTTGACGAGGTCGATGACGGCGGTGTTGCGGCGGGTGAGGTCGGTGAGGGCGTCGCGGCGGTCGGTGCCGCGGGCGCTGACGGTGATGCCGATGCGGGCGATTTCGGGGTCGACTTCGAGGTGGGCTTCGCCGCGGACCGCGAGGCGTGGGGCTTCGGGGGTGCCGTAGGGGGTGTTGGGGGTGGTTTCTTCGGTGGTCATGGGGTCACTTTCGCACTGCCTCGGGGTGCGGAACAGTCAACGGGACGGTCAACGGGACGGTCAACGGGACAGTCAACGGGGCGGTCACCGGATCGAAACCTGGTGGGTCTGTCGCGGAGGGCGTGGGCGGGACAGAATCTACGCGCGTTACTGCTGTTTGTTCGTGCTGTTCGTGCTGTTCGAGTATGTGAGGAGTTCGGGATGCCGTTGAACCGCAGGGGGTTCCTGGGTCGGTCCGCTGCCACGGGGGTGGGCGTGGCGCTGGCGGGTGGCGCGGTGGCGCAGTCGGCGGAGGCGGCGCCCGCGGTGCGGCGGGGTCGCGGGCCGCGTACGTACTCCTTCACGGTGATGGGCACCACGGATCTGCACGGCAACGTTTTCAACTGGGATTACTTCACGGACAGGGAGTTCGACGACAAGGACCACAACGATGTGGGTCTGGCGAAGATCTCCACGTTGGTGGATCAGGTTCGTGGGGAGAAGGGGCGTCGGAACACGCTTCTGATCGACGCGGGTGACACGATCCAGGGCACGCAGTTGTCGTACTACTACGCGAAGGTCGATCCGATCACAACTGCGCGGGGTCCGGTGCATCCGATGGCGCGGGCGATGAACGCGATCGGTTATGACGCGGCGGCGCTCGGTAATCATGAGTTCAATTACGGGATTCCGGTGTTGCGGAGGTTCGAGGAGCAGTGTGACTTTCCGCTGCTCGGGGCGAATGCGGTGGATGCGCGGACGCAGCGGCCCGCGTTCGCGCCGTACAGCATGCATCGGCTTCGTACGCCGTGCGGGCGTGATGTGCGGGTTGCGGTGCTTGGTCTGACGAATCCGGGGATCGCGATCTGGGACAAGGCGAATGTGCAGGGGAAGATGACGTTCCCGGGTCTGGAGGAGCAGGCGGCGAAGTGGGTGCCGCGGTTGCGGTCGTTGGGTGCGGATGTGGTGGTGGTGTCGGCGCATTCGGGGTCGAGTGGGACGTCGTCGTACGGGGATCAGTTGCCGTATGTGGAGAACGCGGCGGCGTTGGTGGCGGAGCAGGTGCCGGGGATCGATGCGATTTTGGTGGGGCACGCGCACACGGAGATTCCTGAGTATTGGGTGGAGAACAAGGCGACGGGGAAGAAGGTTGTTCTTTCGGAGCCGTTGAAGTGGGGGCAGCGGCTTACGTTGTTCGATTTCGATCTGGTGTGGTCGATGGGTCGTTGGCGGGTGGCGGGGGTGGGGGCGAAGGTCCTGAACTCCAATGCGGTGGCGGAGGACCGGCGGATCACGCGGCTGTTGGGTGGTGAGCACGAGAAGGTCGTGCGGTACGTGAATCAGGTGATCGGTACGTCGAAGGAGGCGATGAGTACTGCCGAGGGCCCGTACAAGGATGTGGCGATCATTGATCTGATCAGTCATGTGCAGGCGGAGACGGTGAGGGCTGCGCTTGCGGGTGGTGCGTATGGGAAGCTGCCGGTGCTTTCGCAGGCGTCGTGTTTCTCGCGGACGGCGAAGATCCCGGCGGGTGAGGTGACGATCCGGGACGCGGCGGGTCTGTATCCGTTCGAGAACACGTTGGAGGCTCGGGTGCTCACGGGTGCGCAGTTGAAGGAGTATCTGGAGTTCTCGGCGCGTTATTACGTGCGGACGGAGCCGGGGGTGCCGGTGGATCCGGCGGGGCTGACGAATGCGGAGAGCGTTCCGGATTACAACTATGACGCGTTGTACGGGGTGACGTACGAGATCGACATAGCGCAGCCTGTGGGTTCGCGGATATCGAAGCTGCGGTTCGGGGGGAGGGATGTCGATCCGGGGGCGGAGTTCGTGCTTGCGGTGAATAATTACCGGGCGAGTGGTGGGGGGAATTTTCCGCACATCGCGCGTGCGAAGCAGGTGTGGGTGAATTCCGAGGAGATCCGCAACACGATCATCGCGTGGGTGAAGGCGAAGGGCACGATCGATCCGGCGGAGTTCGCTTCGGTGGACTGGCGTTTGACGCGGGCGGGTACGCCGGTGTTCTAGGTGTTGGTTTCGGTGCCCCGTTTCTGGTGTCCGTCAGGGCGTGGGAAGCGGGGCACGGTCGTTTCCGGGTGGGGTCAGTTTTTGAGTCGGACGAGGTTGGTGTGCTGGGGGGTGCGGGGTGTGGGGGTGCGGGCTGTGGGGTCGGTGAGGCCGAAGGTGGTGAAGGCGGTGCGGTCGGGCAGGGGGTAGGGGTTGGTGCCGGTGAGGGTGTTGAGGATGGTGGCGCTGCGCCAGGCGGCGAGGCCGAGGTCGGGGGCGCCGACTCCGTGGGTGTGGCGTTCGGCGTTCTGTACGTAGACGTTGCTGCCGGTGGCGGTGATGGCGGGGTCGAGGAGGAGGCGGTACTGCGCGTCGATGCGGGGGCGTTCGGCGCTGTCGCGGCGCATGTAGGGGTCGAGGCCGGCGAGGAGTTGGTCGAGGGGGCGTTCGCGGTAGCCGGTGGCGAGGATGACGGCGTCGGTGGTGAGGCGGGAGCGGGTGCCTTCCTCGATGTGTTCGAGGTGGAGTTCGACGCGGGTGGTGGCCACGCGGCCCGCGGTGCGCACGGTGACGCCGGGGGTGAGGACGGTGTCGGGCCAGCCGCCGTGGAGGGTGCGCTGGTAGAGCTCGTCGTGGATGGCGGCGATGGTGTCGGCGTCGATGCCTTTGTGGAGTTGCCACTGGCCGGGGACGAGGCGGTCGCGTACGGGTTCGGGCAGGGCGTGGAAGTAGCGGGTGTAGTCGGGGGTGAAGTGTTCGAGGCCGAGTTTGGAGTACTCCATGGGGGCGAAGGCGGGGGTGCGGGCGAGCCAGTGCAGGTGTTCGGCGCCCGGGGGGCGGTGGCGGAGGAGGTCGAGGAAGATTTCGGCGCCGGATTGTCCTGAGCCGATGACGGTGATGTGGTCGGCGGTGCGGAGCCGGTCGCGGTGTTGCAGGTAGTCGGCGGAGTGGATGACGGGGACGGTGGGGGCGTCGGCGAGGGGTTTGAGGGGTTCGGGGATGTAGGGGGCGGTGCCGATGCCGAGGGCGATGTTGCGGGCGTGGGTGCGGCCGAGTGCTTCGGCTTCGCCGTCGGCGTCGAGTTGGGTGAAGTCGATGTCGAAGAGGGAGCGTTCGGGGTTCCAGCGGACGGCGTCGATCTGGTGGCCGAAGTGCAGGGCGGGGAGGTTCTCGCTGACCCAGCGGCAGTAGGCGTCGTATTCGGTGCGCTGGATGTGGAAGCGCTCGGCGAAGTAGAAGGGGAAGAGGCGCTGGCGGGCGCGGAGGTAGTTGAGGAACGACCAGGGGTTGGCGGGGTCGGCGAGTGTCACCAGGTCGGCGAGGAAGGGGACTTGGAGGGTGGCGCCTTCGATGAGGAGGCCGGGGTGCCAGTGGAAGGAGGGCTGTTGTTCGTAGAAGGCGGCGTCGAGCTTTCCGCGTTCGGTGAGGGGGTGGGCGAGGGCGGCCAGTGACAGGTTGAAGGGGCCGATGCCGATGCCGATGAGGTCGCGGGGTGCGGTGGGGGTGGTGGGTGCCTGCGCGGTCCTGTCGTGGCGGTGGGGCGTGTCGGGCGTGGCCGTCATCGGTGGCTGGTTCCTTCCACGAGCGTGAGCAGGGCCGTGAGGTGTTCGGTGCGGGTGTGTGGGTTGAGGAGGGTGGCTTTGAGCCAGCGGCGGCCGTCGATCGTGGCGCGGCCGAGGACGGCGGTGCCGTTGTCCAGGAGTGTCCTCCGGACCTGGGCGATGTGGTCGTCGTCGGCGTCGGTTGGCCGGAACAGGACGGTGCTGATGGTGGGCTTGTCGTAGAGGTCGAAGCGGGGGTGGGCGGTGATGAGGTCGGCGAGTTCGCGGGCGCGGTCGCAGACCTGGTCGACGAGGGCGCCGAGTCCGGTGCGGCCGAGGGCTTTGAGGGTGACGGCGATCTTGAGGGCGTCGGGTCTGCGGGTGGTGCGCAGGGAGCGGCCGAGGAGGTCGGGCAGGCCTGCTTCGGTGTCGTCGTCGGCGTTGAGGTAGTCGGCGCGGTGGGTGAGGACGGTGGTGTCGGTGGGGTCGCGGACGGTGAGGAGTCCGGCGGCGGCGGGTTGCCAGCCGAGTTTGTGCAGGTCGAGGGCGACGCTGTCGGCGCGTTCCAGGCCGTGGAGCTTGGGTCTGTGGGTGTCGCTGAAGAGGAGTCCCGCGCCGTAGGCGGCGTCGACGTGGAGTCGGGCGCCGTGGGCTTCGCAGAGGTCGGCGATGTCGGTGAGGGGGTCGATGAGGCCGGCGTCGGTGGTGCCCGCGGTGGCGGTGACGAGGTAGGCGTCGGCGGGTCCGGAGAGTTCGGTGCGTGCGGTGAGGGCTTTGTCGAGGGCTGTGGGGTCGAGGACGCCTGCGGGTGTGGGCACGGTGATGGGTTCGGGGAGTCCGAGGAGCCAGGCGGCGCGGCGCAGGGAGTGGTGGGCGTTGGCGCCGACGAGCAGGTGCAGGGGGCGTTGGGGCCGACTGGGGGTGGTGGTGTGTTCGCGGGCGAGGAGCAGGGCGAGTTGGTTGGATTCGGTGCCGCCGGTGGTGATCAGGGCGTCGCCGGTGCCGGTGCCGTGGACTTCGGCGGCGAGGGTGGTGGTGAGGAGCGCTTCGAGGGCGGAGGCGGCGGGGGCTTGGTCCCAGGAGTCCATGGAGGGGTTGAGTGCGGACGCGGCTAGGTCGGCGGCTGCGGCGAGGGCGAGGGGTGGGCAGTGCAGGTGGGCGGTGCACAGGGGGTCGGCGGGGTCGGCTGCGCCTGCGGTGATGGCGCGGATGAGGGTGCGCAGGGCGTGGTGGGCGCCCGTTCCGTGGGTGGGCAGGAGGTTGCCTGCGGCTTCGCTGACGCGGGTGGTGACGGTGGTGGGGCCGCCGCTGGGGAGGGGGCCGCCGCGGGTCTCGGCGCCCTCGGTGAGGGCGGCGAGGGTCGTTTCGAGCAGGGGCCGCAGGGCGTCGGGGCCGTTGGTGCCTCCGGCGAGGGGCGGCGGGGTGCTCATCGGTGTCCTCCGGGGCGCGGGTGGGGTTTCCAGCGTGGCCGCGTGGTGTTCGGTTTGCCCGGGGGGCTCAACGATCCGGACCTGAAAGGGGTATTGCTCATGGGGGGAGTTTGCGGGGGGTGGGGGTGGGGTGGTAGGCCCTGGCGGGGGCTCCCCCGATCCCGCCCCTTTCCCGGCTGTGTCCATTGGCGGCTCCGCCGCGCAGGGGGCTCCGCCACCAGACCCCCGTATCGGCCTGCGGCCTCGTCCTCAATCGCCGGACGGGCTGGAACCCTGCGGCACCGGCAAAGCCCGGGCGAGGGCTACCGCAGCCGTACCTCCCCCGCTCCCTCCGCCCCCTCCACCTCAAGCACCCACACCTCGTTGGCTCCCTCCCGGAGGGCAGGGGCGGGTACGTACAGGGATTGTTGCGGCCCGATCCCCCAGTAGCGCCCCAGGCAGAAGCCGTTGACCCATGCGAAGCCGCGGCCCCAGTTGGTGAGTTCGAGGTCGGCGTCGCCGGGGTCGTGGAGGGTGAGGGTGGCGCGGTGGAGGCCGGTCGCGCCGGGGAGGGGGCCGGTGTCGGCGGGGAGGTCGCGGACGGGGGCGGGGTCGGTGAAGGCGGTGAGGGGGAGGGCGACGGCCCGTACGCCGTGGACGTACTGGCGTTCGTGGAGGATGCCGCCGGTGATGCCCTTGGGTTCGCCGAGCCGGGGGCCGTAGCTGACGCGGCCGAGGGATTCCGTCCAGAGGGTGACGCGGGCGGGCCCGGCGATGGGTTCGGGCAGGGTGGGGGCGTCTTCGGTGAGGACGCCGGCGGGCAGGCCGTCGATGTGGACGACGGCGCGGTCGCGCAGTCCGCGCACGCTCAGGGGGTGGGGCTCGCGGGGGCCGGGGATGTCGACGGTGTAGCGCACCAGGCCCCGGTCGACGCCGAGGTCCTCGAAGGTGGGGGGTACGGCGTGTTCGGTCTCGGGGCTGCCGATGCCGTCGGCGAGGGTGTCGAGGGCGACCCGGTCGGTGAAGTGGACGACGGCGGGGGCGGCGAGGGTGGGCGGGGGTGGCGGCGGGTCGGGCAGGGGGGCGTCGGCGTAGGGGGCGAGGACTTCGCGGAACAGCCGGAACTTCTCGGTGGGGCGGCCGTGTTCGTCGATGGGCGCGTCGTAGTCGTAGGAGGTGACGTCGGGTTGCAGGGTGCCGTCGTGGAGGCTGCCGCCGCGGTTGGCGCCCGCCCAGCCCGCGAAGCTGGTGCCGCCGTGTGCCATGTAGAGGTTGACGGAGGCGCCGCACTCCAGGATCTCGCGGAGCGCGTCCGCGGCGTCCCGGGGGTCGCGTACGACGGGTTCGGCGCCCCAGTGGTCGAACCAGCCGCACCAGAACTCCATGCACATCAGGGGTCCCTTGGGGCGGTGGCGGCGCAGTACGGCGAAGCCTTCGCGGGCGCGGGAGCCGAGGTTCACGGTGGCGAGGACGCCGGGGATGCTCCCGCCGGTCAGCATGTGGTCCTCGGGGCCGTCGGAGGTGAACAGTTCCGCGGTCACGCCGTGGGCGCGCAGGAGTTCGGTGAGGTGGCCGAGGTAGACCTGGTCGGAGCCGTAGCTGCCGTACTCGTTCTCGACCTGCACCATGATCACGGGTCCGCCGCGGTCGTGCTGGCGGGAGACGACCTGGGGCAGGAGCCGGGCGAACCAGCGTTCCACGTGCGCGAGGTAGGTCTTGTCGCGGGTGCGGGCGCGGGTGCCGGTCTCGGCCGTCAGCCAGTACGGCAGTCCGCCGTTGTCCCATTCGGCGCAGATGTAGGGGCCGGGGCGGACGATGGCCCACAGTCCGGCGGTGTGGGCGGCGTCGAGGAAGCGGCCGAGTGCGGTGATGTCGTGCAGTTCGCCGGGGCGGGGTTCGTGCATGTTCCAGGGGACGTACGTCTCCACGCAGTTGAGGCCCATGGCCTTGAGCGTGGCGAGCCGGTGGCCCCACTGTGCCTCGTGCACGCGGAAGTAGTGCAGTGCCCCGGAGAGCAGCCGTACGGGCCGCCCGTCCAGTTCGAAGTCGTCCGTGCCCACCTTGAAGGTGTCGCCGTGGGCGCCGGGGTCGTCGGCGGCCGTGCTGTGTCTTTCGTCCATCGTATCCATCGTGTCCCTCGCGATCCCTGCTGCGGCCACGATTGCCTCTGGCGGGCGGCACGGTCCATGGACAAAGATCGAGCCGGGTTGGACGCAGTGGTCCGCACGGTCAGGCGTTCGGGAGGAAAGGGGCGGCGGCGGATGTATCACACCTGGATGCGGTATTTCACGCCGAGCCCGGTCCATCACCGGCTCGGCCTGGTGTGTCTGGGCGTGGGCCTGCAGCACGGCACGCTCCCCGCTGTCGGGCCGCGCACCCTCGACCATCACGTCGCCCTCGTCGTCAGTGCGGGCAGCGGCTGGTTCCGGGCGCCGGACGGGCGGCGCGGGGCGGTCACGGCGCCCGCGCTGATCTGGCTGTCGCCGGGGGTGCCGCATCACTACGGCGCCGATCCGGAGACCGGCTGGGACGAGTGCTTCGTGGACTTCACGGGCCCGGCCACGGCGACGTACGCGGAACTCGGCTACATCGACCCGGACCGGCCCGTGGTGCCGCTTGCCGATCCGGACGCGGCCCGTGCCGTCGTCGGCCGCATCGCCCGCGCCGCCCGGCGTGGAAACCCGCTGCTCGAGGTGGAGACCAGTGCCGCGGTGCACGAGCTGCTCGTGACGCTGCGCCGGGCCCGCGCCGACACGGCGCCCGACGGCGACCCCGTCCTCAAGTCCCTGGCCCGGGACGCGTTCACGGCGCTGTCGGTGACCGAGCACGCCGCCCGGCACGGCATGACGCCCGCGGAGCTGCGCACGGCCGTGCGCCGGGGCGCGGGGTGCAGCCCCAAGGACTATCTCCTCGGCATCCGGCTCGGGCGCGCCAAGGAGCTCCTCGCGGCCACCGAGCTGCCCGTCGCCGCGGTCGCCCGGCGGGTGGGCTACGACGACCCGGCCTACTTCTCCCGGCTGTTCACGCGCCGTGTCGGGGTGGCTCCGGTGCGCTTCCGTGAGCAGCAGGGGCGGGCGGTGCCGGGTGGCTGGTCGCAGCAGGTGCCCGATCCCGAACATCCGCCCACTCTGCCGTCCTTCGGCGGGGCGCCCGATGGCACGTAGGCTCATCTGCCATGACCACTCACCACACCAGTGACGACAACGGCGCCACGGGAACGGGGGCGGCGGAGGGCGGCATCGACCCCGCCGTGCGCGCCGAGCTGTCCCGCCTACGGGACAGCATCGACAACATCGACGCCGCGGTCGTCCATATGCTCGCCGAGCGCTTCAAGTGCACCCAGCAGGTCGGTCACCTCAAGGCCAACCACCAGTTGCCGCCGGCCGACCCGGCCCGTGAGGCCCGTCAGGTGGCCCGTCTGCGCCAGCTCGCGGAGAACGCCAAGCTGGACCCCGCCTTCGCCGAGAAGCTCCTGAACTTCATCATCGGGGAGGTGATCAGGCACCACGAGAGCATCGCGGACGGCAACAACCGCTGAGGGGACCCCTGAACGGGCGTGCGCCGGATCAGGCACCATGGCCAGATGTCCGTTCTGACGCGCGACGAAGCGCAGACCCGAGCCCAGCTCCTCGACGTACGGCGGTACGAGGTCGATCTCGACCTGACCACCGGTGAGGACACCTTCGACTCCCGCACGGTGATCACCTTCACCGCGGCGGCGGACGGCGACACCTTCGTCGAGTTGAAGCCCGCGAGGCTGCGCTCCGTCACGCTCGACGGCACCGCCCTGGACCCGGCGGACCTGGACGGCAACAGGCTGGCGCTGTGTGGTCTGACGGCGGGCGAGCACGAGTTGCGGGTCGACGCCGCCATGGCTTACTCGCGTACCGGTGAGGGCATGCACCGGTTCACCGATCCCGCCGACGGGGAGACGTACGTCTACACGCAGTTGTTCCTTGAGGACGTGCAGCGTGTGTTCGCGGCCTTCGACCAGCCGGATCTGAAGTCCGTGTTCGCGCTGACGGTCGCCGCGCCGAAGGGCTGGACGGTCCTCGCCAACGGGGTCACCGAGCATGTGGGCGGTGGCCGCTGGCGGGCGGCGCCGACGCCGCTGATCTCCACGTATCTCGTCGCGGTCGCCGCGGGGCCCTGGCATTCGGTGCGTACCGAGCACCGTGGTCTTCCGTTCGGCATCCACTGCCGGCGCTCGCTCGCGCCGCATCTGGACGCGGACGCCGATGAGCTTCTGGACGTCACCCGGGCGTGCTTCGACCGCTATCACGAGAAGTTCACGGAGCCCTATCCGTTCGACTCCTACGATCAGGCGTTCGTCCCGGAGTTCAACGCGGGTGCCATGGAGAACCCGGGACTTGTGACCTTCAGTGACGAGTTCGTCTTCCGGTCCGCGGTGACCGACACCCAGCGTCAGACGCGTGCGATGGTCGTCGCGCACGAGATGGCGCACATGTGGTTCGGGGACCTGGTGACGCTGGCGTGGTGGGACGACATCTGGCTGAACGAGTCCTTCGCCGAGTACATGGGCTATCAGACCCTCACGGAGGCCACCCGTTTCTCCGACGCGTGGGTGGACTTCGGTGTCGCCCGCAAGTCCTGGGGGTACGACGCCGACCAGCGGCCCTCCACCCATCCGGTGGCGCCCGACCCGGACGCGGTCCCCGACACGGCGTCCGCGCTGCTCAACTTCGACGGCATCTCCTACGCCAAGGGTGCGAGCGCGCTGCGTCAGCTCGTGGTGTGGCTCGGGGAGAAGGACTTCCTCGCGGGCATCAACGCGCACTTCGCGCGTCACAGGTTCGGCAACGCGACCCTCGCCGACTTCATCGACAACCTCGCCTCGGCGACGGACCGCGACGTGCACGACTGGGCGCGGGCGTGGCTGCGGACCACGGGCGTGGACACGTTCACGCCCACCGTCACGGACAGCGGCCGTGAGTGGACCCTCACCCTCGGCCGTGCGGGCAGCCGCCCGCACCGTGTCGCCGTGGGCGTGTACGACAGGGACCTGTCCGACGGGCGGTCCCTGGTGCTTCGCGAGCGGTACGAGACGGACGTGCCGGCGCGGGCGGAGCCGGTGGTGCGCGACGGTGGCAGGCCCGTGCTGATCGTGCCCAACGACCAGGACCTGACCTATGCGAAGGTCCGCCTCGACGAGGTGTCGCAGGATACGGTCCTCACCTCGCTCTCCGGTGTTCCCGACGCGCTGACCCGTGCGGTGCTGTGGAACGCGCTGCGTGACATGGTGCGCGACGGTGAGCTGGCCCCTGCCGTCTATCTGGAGGCGGCCCGCGCCCATCTGCCCGCGGAGAGCGACCTCGCCGTCGTCTCGGGCGTCCTCGGTTTCGCCGGTGCCGTCGTCGCCGACCGGTACACGCCCCTCGACGGCAGGACCGCCGCCCTGGCCACGCTCGACGCGCTGTGCCAGGACGTGATCCGGCGTACCGAGGACGGTTCGCAGCCCGGGTTGCGGCTCATCGCCGTGCGGGGTGTCATCGACTCCGCGACGCAGCCCGAGCCGCTCACGACCTGGCTCTCGCAGGGTGCGGTGCCCGGCGGGCCGGAGCTGGACCCGGAGCTGCGCTGGCGGATCCTTTGCCGGCTCGCCGTGCTCGGCGCGGTCGACGGGGCCGCGATCGCCGCTGAGCTGCGCCGCGATCCGAGCGCGACCGGTCAGGAGGGTGCCGCGCGCTGTCGTGCGGCGCTGCCGGACGCGACCGCCAAGCGGCAGGCGTGGGATGCCATGTTCGGGTCCGACGAGTTGTCCAACCATCTGTTCACGGCCACGGCGCAGGGCTTCTGGCAGCCCGGGCAGGACGCTCTCGTACGGACTTATGTGCCGCGTTTCTTCGAGGACGCGGTGGCGTTCGCAGATCGTCGGGGGCCCGCCATGGCCGAGGCCGCGGGGCGGCACGCCTTCCCGAGGTCCGCCGTGGACGAGGAGACGCTGCGCCTGGGTGAGCGCTGCCTCGATCGCACGGATGTACTGCCCGCGCTCCGCCGCCGTCTGGACGACCAGTTGGACGACCTGCGGCGGGCGTTGCGGGTGCGGGGCGGTGCCGGGCAGGGGTGAAGGGGGGCCGGGGTCCTGGGTCGTTGGGCCTAGGTCCGCGGTCCCGGTCGCCGGTCGGTGATCTCCACCCCGGTGATGATCCGGTGGCCGCGGGCCGCTGCCTAGGGTCGATCTTGACGCATGGCGGGGCGGGGCAGCACCGTCCCGCGGCGGGCCGGGGCCCTACCGCGCCGGCCCGTGCCGTCCCGAGCGTCCCGAACCCGAGGAGTCCCTGTGATCGTCGTGACCGGTGCCACCGGCAACGTGGGCCGTGCCCTCGTCTCCCTGCTCGCCGACGAGGGTGTGCCCGTGCGCGCCCTGACCCGTGACCCGGCGCGTGCGGGTGCCATGCCCGGGGGCGCCGAGGTGGTCCGCTTCGCGCCGTCGGCCGAACCCGCCGCCATGGCCGAGGCGTTCGCGGGTGCCGACGCGCTGTTCCTGCACCTGGCGGCGGGCGGTGAGCACACCGCGGCGCTCCTGGAGGCCGCGCGTGCCGGTGGTGTCCGGCACGTCGTCGCCCTCTCGTCGATCATCGTCGACCACGACGACGCCGCCGGGCACCCCCTCCATGACGTGCACGCCGCGCTGGAGGAGCACGTCCGTGCCAGCGGGCTCGACTGGACGTTCCTGCGGCCGGGCGCCTTCAGCACCAACGCGCGGCAGTGGGCGGCGCAGATCCGCGCCGGTGACACGGTCCGCGGTCCGTTCGCGAAGCTGCTCCTCGCGCCGGTCCACGAGGGCGACATCGCCGCGGTCGCCGCCCGCGCCCTGCTCGACACCGCGACGCACACCGGCGCCGTGCACAGCCTCACCGGGCCCGAAGCCCTCACCACCGAGGAGCAGGTCCACCAGTTGGGCCGGGCTCTCGGCCGTGACCTGCGGTACGTGGAGATCTCCCCCGCCGAGGTGACCCCCGACATGTTCCCGCACGTCGAGCCGGAGATGCTGCCGGTGTTCCTGGCGTCCCTGGGCGCGGCCGTCGGCGGCGACACGGACCTGACGACGACCGTACGGGACGTCACCGGGCGTCCGGCGCGGACGTTCGCGCGGTGGGCCGAGGAGCACGCCGACGACTTCCGCACGCGGGCCGCCGCCTGACAGCACCCCGGCACCCTTGCGCGGGCCGCGCGTCCCGGGGCCGCGCTGCCTGAACCGCCCGCGCTCGCCGGGGGCCGCGCTACACCTCCCGCACCTCGAACGCGTCCAGGACGAACTCCGCCTTGCCGTCGTCGCCGACCTTGCGCAGTCCGACCCAGGCCTCCCCCTCGGCGGGCGCGGTGAACTCGTAGGACAGTTGGGTCGGCGCGGTGGCCACGGGCAGGGCCTCGCGGGACAGTTCGCGTGCCCCCGGCTCGTCCACGGCCGTCACCCAGGCGTACTGTCCCGCCTTCTCGTTCTCGTACCGGAACGACACCCGGTAGCGTCCGCCCGGCGCGAAGCGGGCGGTGTGCGGGACGGTGCGGTGGACGAGGCCGCTGTTCTCCCCGCGGGACTTCAGGGACTGGGTGCCGTCCACGACGTCGTCGACCGCCTTGCCGTTCCAGTTGCGCTGGGTGTAGGGCGCGTGCCGCTGCGCGATGTGGGTGCGCGGGTCGGTGGCGCCCCCGGCGTCGCCCTTCACGAACGGCCCCCAGCCCTGCGGCACGTCCTCGAAGTCCTCGCGGGCGAGCACGCCCCGGCCGAGCGGCGGCCGCGCCCCCACGGCGACGACCCGCACGTTGTCGAACCGCACCCGCGCCCGCCCTGCCTCGGCGCGCAGCGCGAGGTGGACCGCGCCGCCGCCGTCGGGCACGGTGAAGTACGTGAACAGGCGCTGGAACCGGGTGCCGTGCTTGCGGTCGGCGGCGACGAAGTTGACCGCGGTGGAGGTGTGCGTCCAGTTGGCGGCGGTGACGCCGTCGGCGGTGCGCACCTGAAGGGTGGCGCGGCGCCGCTGTCCTGCCTCGTCGCCCACTTCTACCTGCACGGACGCGGCGTACGTACCGGGTTTCAGGCGGCGCAGGCGCTGGCTCACGGAGGCGGCGCCGCCCGCGGCCACCACCAGTTCGTGGTCGCCCAGCTCGCTGCGTTCGACGGTGGCGGGCCCGGTGACCTGCCAGGCGTCCAGGTTCCCCGCGTGGAAGCCGGGGTCGCGCAGGGGGGTGCCCTGGCCCCAGTCGGGGTCGGGGGCGCGCCGGACGCGGGTGCGGTGGACGACGTAGGGCTGTCCGGCCCGCGCGTCGAGGGTGATCTTCCCGCGGCGTACGGGTACGTCGGCGACGAAGGCGCGGCCCTGGTCGGTGAGGCGGTACAGGGCGACCTTGCGCAGTCCGGCCCAGCCCCGGGGCAGGGACCAGGTGCTCGCTCCGCCGCGGGGGTGGTAGTGGTAGAGCTGCTGCGGGTCGGTGGCCCTGCGCGGCTCCCAGGGCAGCAGATAGCTGCCGCCGTCGTAGACGAGCCGGTTGTCGGTGGTGATGCGCCGGGCTCCGCCGTCGGCGTCCGTCACGGAGGTGGCGCCCGCGCCGAAGAACGTGATCTCGTGCTCGGTCCAGGACTTGATGGGCTGCGCCTGGAGGTACTTGGCGGGCAGCGCGTGCGTCCAGATCAGGTCGTAGAAAGCGGTCCAGTCGGTCTTGCCGGTCCAGCCGGAGAAGGTGCCCATGCGGGCGGCGCCGAGCAGGGTGGGCCACTTGTCGGCGAAGACGTCCTTCTGGTGGTGCCGGATGAAGCGGATGAGCTGGGAGTTGATGCCGCGTGAGGTGTCGGGCCCGTAGTCGGTCTCGGTGGCCCAGTGCGACCACAGGGCCGAGCGTTCGAAGCCGTGGCCCCATTCGCTGGTGACCATCCAGCCCTGCTCGCGCAGGGTGCGCTGGAGGCGGTCGGAGGTCCAGCCGGACTCGCGGAAGACGTCGATGTAGAGGGTGTTGAGGGCCGGGTGCGCGTCGCGGCGCAGCTCGGCGAAGCGGCGCACGATGTCGCCGGAGACCAGGTCGCGGCGCTGGTCGATGCGGTAGCTCTGGTCCAGCCAGTCCCACTGCTCGTTGCTCTTGTCGACGAGTTTCTCGGAGAAGGCGTTCGCGACCGGGTAGGACTCGGTGGCGTTGACGTGCACACCGAAGTCGCTGTTCCACTTGGCGCCCTCGCTCACGAGGGTGTTGAGGTCGGCGAGGCCGCCGGCGCGCGTGTTGTAGTTGCCCGCGTAGTCGGGGTGCGCGGAGTCGTGGCCCTCGGACTGGTAGCCCTTGAGGAGCGTGTACTGGCGCAGGCCGTCGGTGGCGAGGTGGATGCGCTTGACGTCGTCGAGGGTCGCGAGGAACGGGTTGGTGGCCTGCGAGGCGAAGTTGAAGGGGATGTGCGGGACGACGCGCAGGTGCTGCTCGTCGGCGCCGAGCGGGTTGACCATGATGTCGCGGAAGGCGATGGCGGCGTCCTGCCAGTCGACCTTGCCGTCTCCGTTGCGGTCGCCGGTGACGACGACGGTCGCGTACGGCAGCGGCTCGGTGGCGTCCACGGGGGCGGTGGCGGCGCGGTGCGTCCACTGGCCGGGGGTGAGCCGCGCCTCGACGTGGCCGTCCTTGCGTACGGTGTGGCGCCACAGGCGGCCGTTCTCCCAGGTGGTCTCCCCCGTGGGCTTGTCGTAGACGGTGTTGGTCTCGACGGCGCCGCCGAGTGCGTCGTGCGCGAGCACCGCGTACGCGCAGCCGCTCGGGGCGGCGGCGGGTGTGTCGGGGGTGAGCCGCACCAGGGTGTCACCGCTCTTGGCCTTGTCGAGCTGCACCCTCGCGGCGAGCAGGGTGGCGCCGGGCTGGTCGCTGCGCACGGAGAGCAGGGCGAGGCCGGGGATGCGGAGGGTGCCGACGCGCAGCGCCGCGGTGTCGTCGATCCTTGTGACGCGCCAGTGGACCTGGCGGCCCTTCACGGCGATCTCCACGTCGACGCGGGTGCCGCCGTCGAGGGTGAGGGTGTACGCGGCGCGGTCGCCGCGCAGCGCCACGGAGACCTTCGGCGTGTGCTCCTTCTCGTCGATCAGGAGCGTGGTCACGGGGTCGGGCTGGCCGTGCAGGACGGCGCGGCTCGCTCGGTCGGTGTACGAGACGACGCGCGGGAAGCCGGTGGCGACGCGGACGTCGAGGGCGGAGGAGCGCAGGACCGCCTCGTCGGCCGCGGCGGCGGTCCCGGTGGCCGGTGCCGCGTGCGCGGCGGTGCCGGCTCCGACGGCGGCGCCCATCCCGGTGATCCCGGCGATCGCTCCCGAGGCGACCACGGCTCTGCGGCTCGGCCCGGCCTTGGGCCCGGGCGTCTGTGACGGCAGCATGAACGCACCCTCCGTGGGACGGAACTCGTGACGGGACGGAATTCGTGACGAGACGGAATTCGTGTCGGTCACGATGCGCCGCGCGGGACGAGGGCGCCCATGGACAAAGACGGGAGAGGTCTTGGACTAACGTCGCCCCTCCACGCGGCCCGGCCACTCCTCCACGCGGCCCGGCCGCTCCCCCGCGCCGCCCGGCCGCTCCCCCGCGCTGTCCGACTGCCCGGCCGTTCCCGGCGCTACCCGGTTTCGCCCCGGTCGGGTCGCGCGGGGGCACGGCTGCCCGGCGCCGCGCTACCCCGCCGCGCCCTGCCCGTACGGCAGCACCGCCCGTACCTCCCAGCCGCCGTCCGCGGTCGGCCCCGCCGTCAGGGTGCCGCCGAGGGCCGTGGCGCGTTCCTCCAGGCCGGTGAGGCCGAAGCCGCCGCGGTCGGTGCCCCGCGGGGCGGGCGCGGCGGTCGGCGCGGCGCGGTGTCCGCCGTCGTCGGTGACGCGGACCTCCAGGCCGCCCTCGACGAGCCGCACACCGACGTGCACCGACCTCGCCCCGGCGGCGTGTCTGCGTACGTTCGTCAGCGCCTCGCGCACGATGTGGTGCGCCGTGGCGGCGAGATCGGCCGGAAGCCGCTCCTGAAGCCCGGGTTCCACCGTCACGGTGACCGGCGGCCCGGTGGCCGTGTGCGTCTCGGCGAGGTCGCGCAGCGCGGCGAGCCCGGCCAGGGGCACGGTCGGGGCCGCGCCCTCGCGGAGCACCCGTACCAGGCGCCGCATCGCGCCGAGCGCCTCGTCGCCCGCGTCGGCGATGCGGGTGAACGTGGTGGCGGCGGCGTCGGCGCCGATCGCGGTGAAGGACGCGGCGCGGGCCTGCACGACGATGCCGGTGACGTGGTGGGCGACCAGGTCGTGGAGCTCCCGGGCGAGTTCGAGGCGTTCGGCGGCGCGCACCGCCTGCACGTCCCGTACCCGCTGCGCCTGCTGTGCGCGGAGCAGCAGCGAGAACGCGCTGACCACGGCGGCGAGCGCGGAGAACAGGAGCGTGAAGCGGCCCGGGGACGCGTCCCGTACGGGGGCGGCCACGCAGGCGAGCGCGAGCAGCGGGCCGAGGACGGCGGCGGGGCGGGCGGGCAGCCGCAGCAGGACGCCGGTGAGCAGCACGAGCAGCGCGATGGCCTCGCCCATGCCCCAGACGGTCCCCGGCCGCGTGCTGAGGAACACGTACAGCGTGGCGGCCCAGGAGACCCCGGCCGCCGTCCAGGCGCGCAGGGCCAGGGGCGGCCGTGCCCAGGGCACGGCGCACAGGCAGCACAGGATGCCCGCGGTCCACACGGCGGCGCGCGGCCCGGTGGATCTGCCGCCCAGGGTCAGGCCCTCGACGGTGACGAGGAGGACGAGCACGGCGGCGAGCAGCAGTCGGGCCGCGGTGCGGCGCTCGGGGTACCGGTCGAGGAGGCGCGCGTACCGGTCGAGGAGTCCGGGGCCTGCGGGGCGGCGCCGCGGCGGGTCCTGCGGGCGGGCGCTCACGCGGTGCGGGTGGCGAGGCCGCTCTCCCAGGCCCAGGCGGCGATCTCGACGCGGTTCCTGGCGTCCAGCTTGGTCTGCACGTTGGCGAGATGGGACTTGACCGTGGACAGGGAGACGAACAGTTCGGCGGCGATCTCGTTGTTGGTGCGGCCGCGGGCGAGGGCGCGGACGACGTCCTGTTCGCGCTGGGTGAGGGGTTCGGCGGGGGTGCGGGACGCGGGGGCCGCGCCGGGGGCCAGTTCCCGCAGCAGCCGTACGGTGATCGCGGGTGAGACGAGGGCGTCGCCGGCGGCCGCGGCGCGCACGGCCTCCACGAGCATGGCGGGGCTCGCGTTCTTCAGCAGGAACCCGCTGGCGCCCCCGTGCAGCGCGGCGTGCACGTACTCGTCGAGGTCGAAGGTGGTGACGATGACGATGCGGGGGCGCACCGCGCCGTGGGCGGTGAGGCGGCGAGTGACTTCGAGGCCGTCGAGACGGGGCATGCGGATGTCGAGGAGGAGCACGTCGGGGTCGTGTTCCTGGACGGCGGCGAGGGCGTCCTCGCCGTCGACGACGTCGGCGAGGACCTCGATGTCGGCCTGGCTCTCCAGGATCATGCGGAAGCCGGTGCGGACCATCTCCTGGTCGTCCGCGATGACCACCGTGATCGCCATGTGCTGCCGCCCGCCCTTGCCCGAAGCCTGTCCCGTACGGCCCCGAGTGTTCCATATGGGGACATACTCGGCGGGAGGTGGAGGGACGTACTCGGCGGCAGTGGAGGGACGTACTCGGCAGGAGGCCGGACAGTTGGGGCGCACGAAGCGGGGCCGGGTGCGTTCCGCGCGACCCGGCCCCGCGACTCAGCCGCTCACCGTGCGGGCACTGTGGGGTGCCCGGTGGGTCAGAGCTGGTTGGCGTGCTTGGTTACGTCGGCCGCGAAGGTCGACACCTCGGTGTAGACACCGGGGTACTGCGGGCGGGCACAGCCGTTGCCCCAGCTCACGATGCCGACCTGGATGAACGCGCCGGCGTCGTCCTTGCGGAACATGGGGCCGCCGGAGTCGCCCTGGCAGGTGTCGACGCCGCCCACGTTGAGCTTGCCGGCGCAGATCTCCTCGCCGGGGATGATGTCGCCGCCGTAGGCGGACTGGCAGGCGGAGTCACTCACGAAGGGGACGGTGGCCTTGAGCAGGTAGCGCTGCTGCGCGCCGCCCTCGCGGTTGGCGCCCCAGCCGGCGACGGTGAAGTCGCCCTTGTTGTACCTGGTGTCGGTGGCGATCTTCAGCGTGGGCTGGTTGATCGGCTTGGCGAGCTTGATGAGCGCCCAGTCCTTGCCCTTGCCGTTGTAGCCGGGTGCCTGGAGGACCTTGGTGGACTTGACCTTGATGGCGCTTGAGCTCTGCAGGTCCACGACGCCGCCGGTGGCGGTGATCGAGGTGTTGTTGCCCGAGCCGTCGACACAGTGGGCCGCGGTCAGGACGACGTCCTGCTTGAGGAGAGAGCCGCCACAGCCCATCGAGAGACGGACCATGAACGGGAATTCACCCTGGGCGGCACGCACACCGCCGACGACGCGCTCGCCGGGGTTGGGGCCGGGGTGCGGGGCGGCCTGGGCGACGACGGGCTGCAGGCTGGCGACACCGAGGGCGACCGACCCGAGAACGGCGGCTCTCTTGACTCCACGGAACTTCGTCTTCAACTTCTTGCCCCTTCGTGGGAGTTGTGGGGGGTTGCGCACGCGGCGGGCCCATACCGCACGCGCCGGAGCACTGCATGACATGAGCCCGCCAAGCGTTGTTGGATTATGAGGAGGGCCACACACGGGCGACAAGGGGCGGTTTTCGGCCAGGGGTTCGTGTGCGGGCTGGTAACCGGTGCGCGCGACCCCCGTAGAGTGGGGACGAATTGGACTGTGCGCGCGGAGCGGCTCAGGGGGTGGCGGCGTGGCGGACGGCGGCCCCGTGGAGCACGGCTATCCCCATCTTCAGACGGTGCGCGCGGCCGTCACGGCGCTGTACCGACGGCTCTCCTACGACACCGTGCACACCTTCGACACCAGCGTGGCGCCCGCGGACGTGGCCTTCTGCGACGAGGACGACCTGTATCTGGGTGTGCAGCGGGTGGCGCGCGAGATGGTGCGTCATCTGCGGCTTCCGGATGCCCGCGTGATCGTGTCGTTCCGCGAGATGGAGCACGCGGCGTACGTCGAACTGGCCGCGGGCCCCGAGTACTTCATCGAGCTGAACGACCGCTTCCGCACCCACCGCAAAGACATCGGCGCGGCCCTGGCGCACGAGGTGATGCATGTGTATCTGCACCGCCTCGACCTGTCGTTCCCCGGCACCCGGGCCAACGAGATCCTGACCGACACGGCGACGACGTATCTGGGCGCGGGGTGGCTGCTGCTCGACGCGTACCGCGAGGACCGGGCCTCGTCGCAGAAGCTCGGCTATCTGACGCCGGAGGAGTTCGGGTACGTCCTCGCCAAGCGGGCCCTCGCGTTCGGCGAGGCGCCCGAGACCTGGTTCACCAGCCCGCAGGCGTACACGGCGTACACGAAAGGGCTCGCGCGGGCCCGTCAGGACGAGCAGCAGCCGCCCCTGACCGCGGCGGGCTGGGCGGGCAGGCGGCGGTACGCGAAGGACCGCCGCCAGGCCCAGGACCGGGGCGGGGCGGCCGGTCCGCGCCCCGGCGGCCCTTACGCCTTCTCACGCTCCGACGGCACGGGCCCGCTGCGGGTGACCTTCCCGTGCCCCACCTGCCACCAGCGGATCCGGGTCCCCGCACGGGGCCGCATCCGGGCCCGGTGCGGGCTGTGCCGGACGGTTCTGGAGTGCGACACGTGAGCGAGTCGGCTGCGGTTCGGTGGGTGCCCAAAAGGGGCGCGGGGAACTGCGCGACCCAGCCACAACGTGCCCGCAGGTACACGATGCCCGGCGCGGCACATCCAGCCGGGCGCTCAGCCGCCCCTCCCGCGCGCGGGCCGGATGAGCCGCGACGGCAGTTGGCCCGCGTCGGTCACGCAGCCGCGCTGCGCCCCCGGCCCCCGCGCCTGCCGCGCCCTCCGCGGCCCCGGGACGCGCCACCCGCGCCGGACGCGTTGCCCGCGCCGGAGGCACGGCTGCCCGGGCCCTTGCGCTGTGCGGGGACCTGGACGGGCGGCGCGATGACGACCGGCACGCCGGACGGTTCGCGCGCCCCGGTGATCGTGACCAGTTCCGCGGAGGAGGAGCGGACCGCCACCGTCTGCGGGGTGATGCCCGCGTCGGACATGAGCCGCGTCATCTCGCGCTTCTCGTCGGGCAGGACGAGCGTGACGACGCGCCCGGACTCCCCAGCCCGCGCGGTGCGCCCGCCGCGGTGCAGATAGTCCTTGTGGTCGACGGGCGGGTCCACGTTCACGACCAGGTCGAGGTCGTCGACGTGGATGCCGCGGGCGGCCACGTTGGTGGCGACGAGCGCGGTGACCTCACCGCTCTTGAACTGCTCCAGGGTGCGGTTGCGCTGCGGCTGCGAGCGCCCGCCGTGCAGCCCGGAGGCGCGCACGCCGTTGGCGAGGAGCCGCTTGGTGAAGCGGTCCACGGCCCGCTTGGTGTGCAGGAACAGGATGACGTTGCCCTCGCGGGCGGCGATGCGCAGCGCGACGGCCTTCTTGTCCGTCTCGTCGGCGACGTACAGGACGTGGTGCTCCATCGTGCTCACCGCGCCCGCGGACGGGTCGACGGAGTGCACGACGGGGTCGCTGAGGTAGCCGCGTACGAGCCGGTCGACGTTCCGGTCCAGGGTCGCGGAGAACAGCATCGTCTGGCCGCCCGGCTCCACCTGCTTGAGCAGCGCGGTGACCTGCGGCAGGAAGCCCATGTCGGCCATCTGGTCGGCCTCGTCGAGGACGGTGACGCGGACCTGGCCGAGGTGGCAGTCGCCGCGCTCGATCAGGTCCTTGAGGCGGCCCGGGGTGGCGACGAGCACCTCGACGCCGCGGCGCAGCGCGGTGGCCTGCTTGTTGATCGACATGCCGCCGACGACGGCGGTGACGCGCAGGTTCACGGACGTGGCGTACGGCGCGAGCGCGTCGGTGACCTGCTGGGCCAGCTCGCGGGTGGGGACCAGGACGAGGGCGAGGGGCTTGCCGGGCTCGGCGCGGCGGCCCGCGGTGCGCCCGAGCAGGGCGAGGCCGAAGGCGAGGGTCTTGCCGGAGCCGGTGCGGCCGCGGCCGAGCACGTCGCGGCCCGCGAGCGAGTTCGGCAGGGTCGCGGCCTGGATCGGGAACGGCGTGGTGACGCCCTGCGCGGCGAGGGTCTTCAGGAGCGCCTCGGGCATGTCGAGGTCACCGAAGGCCTCGACGGCGGGCAGCGCGGGGGTGGTGCTCTCGGGCAGCGCGAAGTCCGCGGGGGCGGTGCGTGCCGCGGGGCGGGACGTCTTGCGGCCACCGCGGCCGCCGCCGTTCACCGGCCGCTTGCCGGCATCGCCCGAGCTCTTGCCGCGGGCGGCCGAGCCGGCGGCCGCGCCGCGGGTGGCGGCACCCCCCGCCGCGCCACGGGTGGAGGAGCCCTCCGCGGAGCCTCCCGTGCCGCGCGTGGCCGAGCCTGCCGTGCGGGCATTCGTTGAGCGCCGGCGGGCGGGGCGCGCGGGACGGTCGGAGCGATTCATGGGGCAAAGCCTTCCTGGCCGGTGACAGCACACAAGCCGGGACCCGCACCGTGGAGGTGCGGGCCCCGGCTGCGAGGTTCGCGATCCGCGACAATCAGGCGGGAACGATGTTCTCGGCCTGCAGGCCCTTCTGGCCCTGGGTCACCTCGAAGGAAACCTTCTGACCCTCAAGGAGCTCACGGAAGCCCTGGGTGGCGATGTTCGAGTAGTGGGCGAAGACGTCGGGGCCGCCGCCGTCCTGCTCGATGAAGCCGAAGCCCTTTTCCGAGTTGAACCACTTCACGGTTCCGGTTGCCATATCAATCTCCTCAACAGGGGCAGATTAAGGAGAGCCACGGAATTGTGGTCCTCCCAGCGCCGCATTGACCCCCATCCGGAGAGACCGGAGTCCGGCCCTAAAGAGCCGGAAAAACAAAATAATGCGCCCTCGGAGCATCCCGGCAGGCGCACATAAAGTTCATGGGTACCAAAACTGCAACACTCAACTCTAACACGAGCCCCGTCCCCGGCAACGGGGGGCCACCAGGAACGGGACCCTCCCCCCGGCGGCCCCCCGCTGCCGGGGCCGGACCCCTCACCCGGTGTGCTCCGTGGCCCGCCCCGGCAGCGCCAGGACCAGGAGCCGGAGCGCGTCGGCGTGATGGCTCGCCTGGCCGCGGCGGGCCGGGCCAACAGCGCGGTCACCGTGATGTTCCATTCGGCCGTCGCCGCCCGGCAGGGCCTGAACGCCACCGAGAGCAAGACGCTCGACCTGCTGCTGCGCAAGGGCCCGCTCACCGCCAAGGACCTGGCCGCCGAGACCGGTCTCGCGCCCGCGTCCGTGACCGGCCTCGTGGACCGCCTGGAGACCAAGGGCTACGCACGCCGGGTGAAGCACCCCACGGACAAGCGGCGCGTCCTCGTCGAGATCCGCATGGAGAAGATGTCGGGCATGACGGAGGTCTTCGCGGACTGGGCGCGCGAGGTGGAGGAGCTCTGCGCGGACTTCACGACCCCGGAGCTGGAGACGGTCATCCGCTTCCTGGACGGCGCGGCGGAGCGGCAGCGCCGGGCGGCGGCCCGGCTCTCCCGGTAGCACCGGCCCCTCATTCCCTCCCTCTTCACGCGGACGCGCCACGAACCGCGCGCGGTTCGCCGCGCCGCTGCGCGACATCGCGGCGGGCGGGGCGGCCGGGCGGCTCCGTACCACCGCACGGCGGGCAAGGACCGTACCGGCTGGACCACGTACGTCCTGCTGAGCGCCGTGGGCATGCCCGCGCGCACCGCCGTGGACGGCTACTTGGCCTCCGGCACTTTCCGTGCCGCGTACGACACGAAGGCGGACGCGGGGGCGCTGCTCACGCTGCGCCGGGCGGGGGTGGGCCAGACGTGGCGGGCGGGCCGACGATGCCGCGCTCGCGCGCGGCGGCCAGCCACTGCGGGAACTCGCCGACCAGGCGGTCGTACAGCTCGTCGTCCGACAGTACGAAGGGGTCCTTACCGGCGTGGAAGAACCCGGCGTTGTCGACGACGCGCCGGTCGGGGACGGAGAGCTCGTCCAGCCTGCGCAGATAGTCGAACTGCTTGCTCGCCGGGTTGCCGAAGCCGATGAACTGCCAGAACAGCGGCAGTTTCGCCGCTTTGCACAGGTACCGCTCGGCGGCGGCTCTGCTGAGCGGGCCGCCGTCGGTCTGGAAGACGACGAGGGCGGGCGCGGAGCTGCCGCTGTCGAGGTAGTGGTCGATGACGGCGTCCATCGCCAGGTGGTAACTGGTCTGCCCCATGTGGCCGAGACCGGCGACGATCTCCTCGATCCGGCCGTGGTGGCGGGCCAGTTCGACGTCGGCGACCGCGTCCACGTCCGTGGAGAAGAAGACGGCCGGTACGACACCGTCGTCGTCGAAGTGCGCGGCCAGACCGAGCACGCGGTCGGCGAGCGCCTGCACGCTGCCGTCCTGGTAGTAGGGCCGCATGGAACCGGAGTGGTCGACGACGAGATACACGGCGGCACGCTCCCCCGCAAGCCCGTGCGCCCGCACCCGCCGCCCCGCCGCCTTGTACAGACTGACCAGCCGCGGAGCCACGGCCTGCACCTTCTCCAGACTGATACCACCGCCCACCGTCAGCCGCCGAGAAAGTCGAGGACGAGCCGCTGGAACTCCGCCGCCCGCTCCGCGTACGCCAGATGCCCGCAGCGCGGGAACACGTGCAGCCTGGCGTCGGGCATGGCCTTGAGCGCGACGAAGGCACCGTCGACGGGATTGACCCGGTCCTCGCGGCCCCAGGTCAGGAGCGTGGGGGCGGTGACCCGGTGGGCCTCGCGCCACAGCATGCCCGCTTCCGGCCACTTGGCGAAGGCGGCTCCGATGCGCCGGGCGCCGATCCTGGCCTCGGGGTCGATGGCCTGCGCGTACCGCTCCTCGACGAGTTCGTCGGTGACGAGGGCGGGGTCGTGCACGAGGGAGGTGAGGAAGCCGCGCAGGTGCGCGCGGGTCGGCTCGGCCGCGAGGTTGACGTCGACGAGCCGTTTGACGCCCTCTGTCGGCTCGGCGGTGAACAGGTTCAGGGCGAGGCCCGCGGGCGCCGTCAGGACCAGTTGGTCGACGAGGTCCGGGTGGTCGAGCGCCATCCGTACGCAGACGCCGCCGCCCAGGGACGCACCCGCGAAGTGCGCCTTCCCGATGCCGAGTTCACCCAGGAGCGCGGCCACGGCGTCCGCGCTGAAGGCGAAGAAGTCCTTGTCCAACTCGGGCTTGTCGGACCGGCCGAAGCCCAACTGGTCGACGAGGAGCACCCGGAAGTGCGGTGCGAAGGCGGCCAGCGAAGGGCCGAACGCCGACCAGGCGGTGGCGCCGGGCCCACCGCCGTGCAGCATCACGAGGACCGGCGCGCCGGGATCGGCCGGGCCCCCCTCGTGAAAGTGCAGGACGAGACCACCGGCCCGGCGGGTGCGTGAGGTGTTCTCGTACGTGTACGGAGACGGACCCCGCCCGTCACTGATGATCGTCACCCTGCTCATGCTACGCACAGCCGGACGAAGAAAAAGCCCGTCCGGCGCTTGAGGACGAGCGCGCAGCGCAACAAGACCCCAACCCCCACGCACAGCCGGACGAAGAAAAAGCCCGTCCGGCGCTTGAGGACGAGCGCGCAGCGCAACAAGACCCCAACCCCCACGCACAGCCGGACGAAGAACAAGCCCGTCCGGCGCTTGAGGACGAGCGCGCAGCGCAACAAGACCCCAACCCCCACGCACAGCCGGACGAAGAACCAGCCCGTCCGGCGCTTGAGGACGAGCGCGCAGCGCGACAAGACCCCGGCCCCGGCGGGGGGCACGGCTACACGGGGCGGTCGGTGAACGAGGGCAGCGCGAAGACCCTGACCTTCGCGGGGTCGGACATGAGCTCCACAAGCGGCAGCACCAGCTCCCAGAGGTCCCGTCTGCCGACCTCGCGCACGAGCGCGTCGAGCTCCGCGTCGGTCAGCTCCGCGGCCCGGTCCGCCACGACCTTGCGGGAGTCCTCGGGCAACACCTCGACCAGGGGCAGGAACTCCGCCCACAGACCGGTGGCGACGACGGCGGGCACCACCCCGCCGAGGACGCCGGCGTCCCGCAGCGACGGCAGCCCGGCCACCGTGCGCAGCTCCGCCTCGCCGAGCAGCGCGACCAGCGGCAGCAGTGACTCCCAGAGTTCCTGCTCGGCCACGGTCGTCACGAGCGGGTCGAGCAGTTCGGGCGGCTGCGCCGCGGCCAGGGCCGCGATCCGCGCGCGCTGCGCCCCCGTCACCATCCCGGCCACGGCGAGCGCCTCGGGCCAAAGGCCGTCCGCCGCGGCGGTCGCGATGACCGCCGCGAGCCGCTCCTCGCCCATGAGTTCGACGATCTGGCCGAGCCGTTCGGGGAGGTCGATCAGGAAGCCGGTGCGCAGCACCACGGGGTCGGCGACCTGCGGCAGGATGCGCCGCAGCGCACTGTCGCGGAGGTGGCCGACGAAGCGTCCCATCGTGATGTGGTCCTCGCGTTCGGCGAGGGCGACGGCGATGCGGACGACCAGGTTCTCGTCGAGGCGGTCGACGATGCCGCTGATCCGCCGGGGGTCGAGGTGGGCGCACGACTCGGCGGTGAAGGGCACGGGCAGTTTCTCGATGATGTCGGCGGCGCGGGCCGGTTCGAGGCGGCCCGCGACGGCGGCGGCGAGGCGGGGGCCGAGGGCCTTCTGGGAGATCGCGGCGGCCACCCCGGCGGGCACGAGTTTCGTGGCGGACGCGATCCGGTCCAGCATCTCCGGCGACCGGTCGTACAGCGCCGCCACACAGTCGCCGCGGAAACGGCGTACGTCGTCGGCGGGCAGTTCCCGCAGGAACGCGAGGCAGCCCGGGTCCACGTCGAGGAGACGGGCGGTCTTCAGGACCTCGGCCCTGGCGCGCAGCTTGTCCATGCCGTCCTCGCCCCCGGCCTAGCGGAAGAGGATCCGGCGCACCGGACCCCGGGCCAGTGCGGGCACCAGCTTCAGGGCCTCTTCGGCCGTCTGGTTCAGGCCTGAGGCCCTGCTCTCGCGCTCCGTGCGCAGCGCGCCCGCGAGCAGCGCGAGCCGCTCGGGCGCGAGGCGGGCGAAGGACTCCGGGGGCCGGGTCCCCAGCTCCGTCTTCAGTGTCTCCAGTGCTTCGGTCGCTTCGGTGCTCACAGGACCTCCCGAGGTGCGCTGGGCTTGGAGGTCCCGAGAGTGGAGCGTAATTGACTAATAGTCAATAGCGGCGGCGGGGCACGGCCGGGGCAACGCGAAGGGGGGCGGGGACAGGTGCGTGGCACCCTGCCCCCGCCCCCCTTCGGCGGATGTCAGCCCTCGCCGGGCGTCAGCCCTTGACGGCTCCCGCCGCGAGGCCCGAGCCGAGCCTGCGGTGGACGAGCACGAAGAAGATCATGACGGGCACCGTCACCAGTGTGGAGCTGGCCATGACGGGGCCCCAGGACGTGGTGTTCTCCCCGAAGAACTGGAAGATGCCCACGGCCGCCGTGTACTTCTCGTCGCCCTTCATGAAGGTGTACGCGAAGACGAACTCGTTCCACGCCGTGATGAAGGCGAAGATCGAGGTGGCCACGAGGCCCGGCGCGACCAGCGGCAGGAGCACCGACCAGAACATCCGGAACCAGGAGGCCCCGTCGATGTACGCGGCTTCCTCGATCTCCTTGGGCACGGCCGCGACGAAGCCGCGCAGGGTCCAGATCGCGAACGGCAGCGAAAGGGCGATGTAGACGATCGACAGGCCGAGCAGCGAGTTGAGCATCTCGTAGTCCCGCATCTGGATGAACAGCGGGATGACCAGGGCTTCGAGGGGCACCATCTGCACGATCAGAACCATGATCAGCACGGAGGTGCGGAACTTGAACTTGAAGCGGGCCACCGCGATCGCCGCGAACAGCGAGAGCAGCGCGGCCGCCAGGATCGTGGCGATGCCGACGATCGCCGAGTTCAGCAGGTACTGACCGAAGTTGCCGCGGTCGAAGACGAAGTCGAAGTGCTCGAAGCTGACGCCGCTCGGCAGCAGGTCCGAGCCGCGTGTCAACGCCTTCGGGTCGAAGGCCGTGGAGACCATCCAGTAGACCGGGAAGAGCGTGAAGACGAGCAGCGACGCCACGGCGAGCGGCAGGCCGATGCGTGAGGCGAGCGTGGTGCGGCGGGCTGTCACAGGTCCTCCCCCTGCCGGAACAGTGTGCGGACGTAGACGACGGTGATGAGGAGGAGGAGCAGGGTGAGCAGGACGGCCGCCGCCGAACCCGCGCCGTAGTCGTTCTTGGCGAACGCCTCGATGTAGGAGTACACGCCGAGGTTGTAGACGTCGGGATTGGAGCCGCTGCCTCCGGGCATCAGGAAGACCTGCGTGAAGACCTTGAAGTCCCAGATGGTGGAGAGGATGGTCACGACGAGGAACACCGGCTTGATGGTCGGCACGGTGATCTTCCAGAACCGCTGCCAGGCGTTGGCGCCGTCGATCTCCCCGGCCTCGTACAGCTCCTTGGGGATCGTCAGGAGCCCCGCGAGGACGGTGATCGCCACGAACGGGAAGCCGTGGTGCACGACGTTGAGGGTGGCGATGCCGTAGAACGGCAGGCGGTCGGTGAACCAGTTGGTGGTCTCGGCGTCGATCAGGCCCATGGAGTCGGCCATCTGGCTGACCATGCCGTCCTCCGGCGAGAACAGCCAGATCCAGACATAGGTCCCGGTGACCGCGGGCATCGCCCAGGCGGCCAGGATCGACACGGAGCAGATCAGCTTCCAGGTCGGGCCGAGCCGGTTGAGCAGCAGTGCCACGGCCGTGCCGAGCGCCACGGTCAGGCCGACACAGGCGAGCGCGAAGAACACCGTGTTGGGCAGGACCGTCTTCCACAACAGTTCGCTGCTGAGCAGGTCCCTGTAGTGGTCGAAGCCCGTCCAGGTACTCTCACCGCCGCCGAACTTGACCTTGTAGTCCTGCAGCGACAGCTTGCCGACCTGGATCAGCGGCCACAGCAGCAGACCCGTGAGCACGATCAGCGAGGGCGCGAGCAGGATCCAGGGGCGGGTGAGGGTGACCATCTTCTTGCGACGGCGTGCGGCCTCACCGTTGTCGATCGGGTGCGGGCGGAGGTCCGAAGAACCGGAGGATCCGGCCTTCGAACCGTCGCCGACGAGCATCTCTTTCACGGTGGTTACTTGTCCTTGGCGAAGATCGCGTCCATGTCCTTGGCCGCCTTGTCAGCGGCCTCCTTCACGGACGACTTGCCGGTGAGGATCGACTGCACCATCCCCGGGATGACCTGCGAGGCCTGGATCTCGCCGTACGCCTTGGTCTTCGGCACCGTGGCGCCGGCCTCGATCATCTGCTTGGCGAACGGCTCGACCAGCGGGTCCTTCTGGCCCTCGATCTTCTTCAGCTCGGAGTTCTGACCGGGGAAGTAGTTGGTCTGCTTGGCCCACTTCGCGGCGAAGTCACCCGTGGTCATGAGCTTGATCAGCTCCCAGGAGAGGTCCTTGTTGTCCGTGTTGAACGCGGACAGATAGGAGCCGCCGACGAAGGACTTGCTCATCCCGCCGTTCTGGCCCGGGACCGGCACGACGCCCAGCTTGCCCTTGAGCTTCGGGTTCGCCTCCACGATGGCCTTCGGCGTCCAGTTGCCGCCGACCGACATGGCGATCTGGCCCTTGTTCCAGGCGTCGCCGACCTCCTTCTCGGTCCAGGTGTTCACCTTGGCCGGGGAGACCTTGTCCTTGGTGGCGAGGCCCGTGTAGTACTCCAGGCCCTTGATGGACTCGGGCGAGTTGATGCCGGACTTCCACGAGTCGCCCTGCTGGGTGGCGAGTTCACCGCCGCCGCCCCAGACGAAGGCGGTCGCGAACATCTCCGCGCCGCCCGCCACCGGGAACGGGATCATGCCCGGCTCCTTGCCCTTCAGCGTCTTCGCCGTGGCCTGGAGCTCCTTCCAGGTCGTCGGCGGCTTCAGGTCGTGCTTCTCGAAGATGTCCTTGCGGTAGACGATGGAGCGCACGCCCGCGTACCACGGCATGCCGTACTGCTTGCCGTCCAGGGTGCCCGCGTCCTTCAGGCCCTCGACGAGGTCGTCGGCGAGACCCGACTCCTTCACGTCGTCCGTGACGTCGACGAGCGCTTCCGTCTCCGCGAACTGCGGCACCCAGGTCGTGCCGACCTCCGCCACGTCCGGGACCTGGTCCTCGCCGCCCTCGATGGCCGTCGTGAACTTCTTCTGGGCGGTGGCCCACTGCTGGTACTCGACCTTGATCTTGGCACCGGTCTTCTTCTCGAAGGCGGCGCCGACCTCCTTGAAGAAGGGCCGGGGGTCGGGGTTGGTGCCCTCCATGATCCACACGGTGAGCGTCTTGCCCTTGCCGTCGGCCTTGTCGCCGCTGCCGCCGTCGCCGTCATCGCCGCACGCGGTTGCGGTCAGACCGAGCGTCAAGGCGATACAACCCGCCGCGATGACACGTCGCTTCATGCCGGCCCCCTTCAGGTTCATTTGGTGGAAGCGATTCTGGTCACACAGAGTGTGGGCGGTCTAGACCCTTTCGGCGAAGCGGCCGAACCGTAATCACCGTTGCGCGGTGCGCTACGCCGTGCAACTGCCGTTGCGTCGCTCGCAATGGTGTGTTAACCCCCCGGGCACCGAAAAACGCGACGCCCACCCAGTGTCCGGTCGGGGACAAGGCAGGCGTCGCGCCAGTTCCGTACGCCGTTGTACGGGACGTATGAAGGGGCCGTACGGGCTACACCGTAAGCGACCTGTCGGTCGGGCGAATGGGCGAGGGAAGATCACTCGCACCGGTGAGGAAACGGTCCACGCCCCTGGCCGCGGAGCGGCCCTCGGCGATGGCCCACACGATGAGCGACTGACCGCGGCCCGCGTCACCGGCCACGAAGACACCGGGAACGTTTGTCTGGAAATCGCCGTCACGGGCGACGTTGCCGCGCGCGTCCAGGTCGAGCCCGAACTGGTCCACCAGACCGTTCTCACGGTCCGTGCCGGTGAAGCCCATCGCGAGGGTCACCAACTGGGCGGGGATGCGCCGCTCGGTGCCCGGCTTCGGGGTGAGCCTGCCGTCCACGAACTCGACCTCGACCAGGTGCAGGAACTGCACGTTCCCGTCCTCGTCACCTTCGAAGTGGGTGGTCGAGACGGAGTAGACCCGCTCGCCGCCCTCCTCGTGGGCCGAGGTGACCTTGTAGAGCATGGGGAACGTCGGCCAGGGCTGGCCGGGGGCCCGCTCCTCGCCGGGGCGGGGCATGATCTCCAGTTGGGTGACGGAGGCCGCGCCCTGCCGGTGCGCCGTGCCGACGCAGTCCGCGCCGGTGTCGCCGCCGCCGATGACGACGACGTGCTTGCCCTCGGCGGAGACGGGCGTGGTGACGTAGTCGCCCTCCTGCACCTTGTTGGCGAGCGGCAGGTACTCCATGGCCTGGTAGACGCCCTTGAGCTCACGGCCGGGGACGGGCAGGTCACGGGCGGTGGTGGCACCGGCGGCGATGACCACGGCGTCGTAGCGCTTGCGCAGCTTCGCGGCGTCGATGTCGCGGCCGATCTCCACGCCGGTGCGGAACTTGGTGCCCTCCGCGCGCATCTGCTCGATGCGGCGGTTGATGTGCCGCTTCTCCATCTTGAACTCGGGGATGCCGTAGCGCAGCAGGCCGCCGATGCGGTCGGCGCGCTCGTACACGGCGACGGTGTGCCCGGCCCGGGTGAGCTGCTGGGCGGCGGCGAGGCCCGCCGGGCCCGAGCCGATCACGGCGACCGTCTTGCCGGAGAGCCGCTCGGGCGCCTGCGGCGCCACGTCACCGGTCTCCCAGGCCTTGTCGATGATGGAGACTTCGACGTTCTTGATGGTGACCGCGGGCTGGTTGATGCCGAGGACGCACGCCGCCTCGCAGGGCGCGGGGCACAGCCGGCCGGTGAACTCCGGGAAGTTGTTGGTGGCGTGCAGGCGCTCCTGCGCCGCCGACCAGTCCTCGCGGTAGGCGTAGTCGTTCCACTCGGGGATGAGGTTCCCCAGCGGACAGCCGTTGTGGCAGAACGGGATGCCGCAGTCCATGCAGCGCGAGGCCTGCTTGGAGATGATCGGAAGCAGCGATCCCGGGACGTAGACCTCGTTCCAGTCCTGGACGCGCTCCCCCACCGGGCGGGTCTTGGCGACCTCGCGGCCGTGGTTCAAAAAGCCCTTGGGATCAGCCATTGGTCGCCGCCTCCATCATCTTCTCGGTGATCTCGGTCTCGGAGAGACCGGCTCGCTCGGCGGCGTCCTTGGCGGCGAGCACTGCCTTGTACGTACGGGGGATGATCCTGCTGAAGCGGGCCGCGGAGGCGTCCCAGTCCACGAGCAGCTTCTCGGCGACGGTGGAGCCCGTCTCCTCCTGGTGGCGGCGCACGACGTCGTGCAGCCACTGCTTGTCGGTGTCGTCCAGGGGCTCGACGGCCGCCACGTTCCCGGCGTTGACGTTGTCGCGGTCCAGGTCGATGACGTACGCGACGCCGCCCGACATGCCGGCCGCGAAGTTGCGCCCCGTCTCGCCGAGGACGACCGCGTGGCCACCGGTCATGTACTCGCAGCCGTGGTCGCCCACGCCCTCGGACACCACGAGGGCGCCGGAGTTGCGTACGCAGAACCGCTCGCCGGTGCGGCCGCGCAGGAACAGCTCGCCGCCGGTCGCGCCGTAGGCGATGGTGTTGCCCGCGATGGTGGAGTACTCGGCGAGGTGGTCGGCGCCGCGGTCGGGGCGTACGACGATCCGGCCGCCGGAGAGGCCCTTGCCGACGTAGTCGTTGGCGTCGCCCTCCAGGCGCAGCGTCACACCGCGCGGCACGAACGCGCCGAAGGACTGGCCCGCGGAGCCGGTGAAGGTGATGTCGATGGTGTCGTCGGGCAGGCCCGCGCCGCCGAACTTCTTCGTCACCTCGTGGCCGAGCATGGTGCCGACCGTGCGGTTGATGTTGCGGATGGCGACCTGGGCGCGGACCACCTGGGCGTCCTGGAGACAGTCCGCGGCGAGCGCGTCGGCGGCCAGCTTGATCAGCTCGTTGTCGAGGGCCTTCTCCAGGCCGTGGTCCTGGGCGACGACCTGGTGGCGCACGGCGCCGCCGGGCAGGTCGGGGACGTGGAACAGGGGTTCCAGGTTGAGGCCCTGCGCCTTCCAGTGGTCGACGGCCCGCTCGGTGTCGAGGAGTTCGGCGTGGCCGACGGCCTCCTCGATGGAGCGGAAGCCGAGCTCGGCGAGGAGCTCGCGGACCTCCTCGGCGATGAACTCGAAGAAGTTCACGATGTACTCGGCCTTGCCGCTGAAGCGCTCGCGCAGCGTGGGGTTCTGCGTGGCGATGCCGACCGGGCAGGTGTCCAGGTGGCAGACGCGCATCATGACGCAGCCGGACACGACGAGCGGCGCGGTCGCGAAGCCGAACTCCTCGGCGCCGAGCAGCGCGGCGATGACCACGTCACGGCCGGTCTTGAGCTGGCCGTCGGTCTGTACGACGATGCGGTCGCGCAGGCCGTTGAGGAGCAGGGTCTGCTGGGTCTCGGCGAGGCCGAGCTCCCAGGGGCCGCCCGCGTGCTTGAGCGAGGTCAGCGGGGAGGCGCCGGTGCCGCCGTCGTGGCCGGAGATGAGGACCACGTCCGCGTGCGCCTTGGAGACACCCGCGGCGACCGTGCCGACGCCGACCTCGGAGACCAGCTTCACGTGGATGCGGGCCTGCGGGTTGGCGTTCTTCAGGTCGTGGATGAGCTGGGCGAGGTCCTCGATGGAGTAGATGTCGTGGTGCGGGGGCGGCGAGATCAGGCCGACGCCCGGGGTGGAGTGCCGGGTCTTGGCGACCCACGGGTAGACCTTGTGGCCGGGGAGCTGGCCGCCCTCGCCGGGCTTGGCGCCCTGGGCCATCTTGATCTGGATGTCGTCCGCGTTGACCAGGTACTCGGAGGTGACGCCGAAGCGGCCGGACGCGACCTGCTTGATGCTGGAGCGCCGCGCCGGGTCGTAGAGCCGGTCGGCGTCCTCGCCGCCCTCACCGGTGTTGGACTTGCCGCCCAACTGGTTCATGGCGATGGCGAGGGTCTCGTGCGCCTCCTTGGAGATGGAGCCGTACGACATGGCGCCGGTGGAGAAGCGCTTGACGATCTCGGAGGCGGGCTCGACCTCGTCGATGGAGATCGGCTCCCGGCCCTCCTTGAAGCCGAACAGGCCGCGCAGGGTCATCAGGCGTTCGGACTGCTCGTTCACGCGGCCCGTGTACTGCTTGAAGATGTCGTAGCGGCGGGTGCGCGTGGAGTGCTGGAGGCGGAAGACCGTGTCGGGGTCGAACAGGTGCGGCTCGCCCTCGCGGCGCCACTGGTACTCGCCCCCTATGTCGAGGGCGCGGTGCGCCGAGGGAACACCGGAGACGGGGTAGGCCTTGGCGTGCCGGGCGGCGACCTCCGCGGCGATGACGTCGATGCCGACGCCGCCGATCTTGGAGGTGGTGCCGTTGAAGTACTTCTCGACGAAGGACTCCTCAAGGCCGACGGCCTCGAAGACCTGGGCGCCGCGGTAGGAGGCGACGGTGGAGATGCCCATCTTGGACATCACCTTCAGCACGCCCTTGCCGAGGGCCTTGATGAGGTTGCGGATCGCCGTCTCGGCGCCGCCGTCGGTGGCTTCGAGGAACGTGCCCGCGCGGACCAGGTCCTCGACGGACTCCATGGCCAGGTACGGGTTGACGGCGGCGGCGCCGAACCCGATGAGCAGTGCGACGTGGTGCACCTCGCGCACGTCGCCCGCCTCCACGAGCAGGCCGACCTGGGTGCGCTGCTTGGTGCGGATGAGGTGGTGGTGGACGGCCGAGGTGAGAAGGAGCGAGGGGATGGGGGCGTGCTCGGCGTCGGAGTGCCGGTCGGAGAGCACGATCAGGCGGGCACCGGCCTCGATGGCGGCGTCGGCCTCGACGCACATCTCCTCGATGCGGGCGGCGAGGGCGTCGCCGCCGCCGCTCACCCGGTAGAGGCCGGAGAGGGTCGCGGCCTTCATGCCCGGCATGTCGCCGTCGGCGTTGATGTGGATGAGCTTGGCCAGCTCATCGTTGTCGATCACCGGGAAGGGCAGGGTGACGGACCGGCAGGACGCGGCCGTCGGCTCCAGGAGGTTGCCCTGCGGGCCGAGGGTGGAGTGCAGCGAGGTGACGAGTTCCTCGCGGATGGCGTCGAGCGGCGGGTTGGTGACCTGCGCGAAGAGCTGCGTGAAGTAGTCGAAGATCAGCCGCGGGCGGTCGGAGAGCGCGGCGATCGGCGTGTCCGTGCCCATCGAGCCGATCGGCTCCGCGCCCGCCTTGGCCATCGGCGCGAGCAGGATGCGCAGCTCCTCCTCGGTGTAGCCGAAGGTCTGCTGGCGGCGCGTGACGGAGGCGTGCGTGTGCACGATGTGCTCGCGCTCGGGCAGGTCGGAGAGCTCGATGCCGCCGGCCTCCAGCCACTCCTGGTACGGCTTCTCGGCGGCGAGGCCCGCCTTGATCTCGTCGTCCTCGACGATGCGGTGCTCGGCGGTGTCGACGAGGAACATCCGGCCGGGCTGCAGGCGGCCCTTGCGGACGACCTTGGCGGGGTCGATGTCGAGGACGCCGACCTCGGAGCCGAGGACGACAAGGCCGTCGTCGGTGACCCAGTAGCGGCCTGGGCGCAGGCCGTTGCGGTCGAGGACCGCGCCGACCTGGGTGCCGTCGGTGAAGGTGACGCAGGCCGGGCCGTCCCAGGGCTCCATCATCGTGGAGTGGTACTGGTAGAAGGCGCGGCGGGCGGGGTCCATGGAGCCGTGGTTCTCCCACGCCTCCGGGATCATCATCAGGACCGAGTGCGGCAGCGTGCGCCCGCCGAGGTGAAGGAGTTCCAGGACCTCGTCGAAGGACGCGGAGTCGGAGGCGTCCGGCGTACAGACGGGGAAGATCCGCTCCAGGTTGCCGTCGCCGAACAGGTCGGAGGCCAACTGCGACTCACGGGCGCGCATCCAGTTGCGGTTGCCCTTGACGGTGTTGATCTCGCCGTTGTGCGCCACGAAGCGGTACGGGTGCGCGAGCGGCCAGCTCGGGAAGGTGTTCGTGGAGAAGCGCGAGTGGACGAGCGCGATGGCCGTGGCGAAGCGGCGGTCGGACAGGTCGGGGAAGAAGGGTTCGAGCTGGCCGGTGGTCAGCATGCCCTTGTAGACGATGGTGCGGGCCGAGAGCGACGGGAAGTAGGTGGCCGCCTCGCGCTCGGCGCGCTTGCGCAGCACGAACGCCTTGCGGTCCAGGTCGAGCCCGCTCGTGCCGTTGGACACGAACAACTGCCGGAAGACCGGCATCGTCGAGCGGGCGGTGACGCCGAGCAGTGTCGGGGCGACCGGCACCTCGCGCCAGCCGAGCACCGTCAGGCCCTCTTCGGCGGCGATCGTCTCGATCCGCGAGACGGCTTCGTCGGGGCTGGTGGTCGGCAGGAAGGCGATGCCCACGGCGTACTCGCCCGGGGCGGGCAGCGCGAATCCGGCGGCCTCGCGCAGGAACGCGTCCGGGACCTGGAGCAGGATGCCGGCGCCGTCGCCGGAGTCGGGCTCGGAACCGGTGGCCCCGCGGTGTTCGAGATTGCGCAGTACGGTCAGCGCCTGCTCGACGAGCTCATGGCTCGCCTCACCGGTGAGGGTGGCCACGAACCCGACACCGCAGGCGTCGTGTTCGTTCCTGGGGTCGTACATCCCCTGGGGGGCGGGGCGACCGTCCATGGGCGACCAGGCGTCGGAACGCATCGGCACTCCCGTCGTCGTGATGGGGGCAACCTCCCGGGCGAAAAGGGGCTCCGGGGGCGCGAGCGGCGATAGGGACGACGTTGGCCCTGGCTAAATTTCGTGCAGGTTACATGATGGACCGCTTCTCGAAAAGCGGATACTTCATTCCAGCATGTGGACAGAGCGCTCCGGGGTGGCGAGCGGAGAAAAGGGGCTCCGGCGGACAGATCGGTGACCGCGGGCCCGGAGCGCCACAGGCCTCATTGCCCGCAGCGCTTACGGCTCATGCCCAGCCATCAAGGAATCGAAACCGCACGGTAACGACTACTTATGCAGGATCCTGCATACACCTGCGGCCGCCTATCCTACGGCCGTCCCGAACAGACTGCCCAGGGCGTACGTCACACCCGCCGCGACACCGCCCAGAGCCAACTGCCGCAGGCCGCTGAACCACCAGGACCGCGCGGTCACCCTGGCTACCACCGCACCGCACGCGAAGAGCCCGACCAGGGCGAGCAGCACCGCGGGCCACAGGGCGTCGGCGCCGAGCAGATACGGCAGTACGGGCAGCAGCGCGCCAAGGGCGAAGGCGCCGAAGGAGGACACGGCGGCGACCAGCGGCGAGGGCAGGTCGCCCGGGTCGATGCCGAGTTCCTCGCGGGCGTGTATCTCCAGGGCCTGCTCCGGGTCCCTGGACAACTGCCGGGCGACCTCGCGGGCGAGATCGGCCTCGACGCCGCGCGACTCGTAGAGCGCCGCGAGCTCCCGCTCCTCGTCCTTGGGGTGCTTGCGCAGTTGCCCGCGCTCCACGTCCAGCTCCGCCTCGACCAGCTCGCGCTGCGAGGCGACGGAGGTGTACTCGCCCGCCGCCATGGAGAAGGCACCGGCCGCGAGGCCCGAGAGGCCGGTGATGACGATGGTCTGCTGCGAGACGGATCCGCCCGCGACACCGGTCATCAGCGCGAGGTTGGACACCAGGCCGTCCATGGCGCCGAACACGGCGGGGCGCAGCCAGCCACCGTTGACGTCACGGTGGGTGTGGTTGTCGCGGTGCGCCTCGTGCAGTGTCGCTTCGGTCTCGATGATGGCCATGGCGGACCCGTGCTCCTTCCTCGCGTGGACGGGGACACGTGGCGCGCCCTCGTACCCCGCGCAACACGGACAGGGCCCCCTCGGGCCCCGTCTCCTCCCCCTGAACAACATCGAAAGTACGCGCGAAAAATCCCGCCCGCCAGCAAGGAAGGCCGTACTTACCTGCGAAAACACGCCGCCGGAGTGATGTCGAGCGGGGTGACGGCCGGTACAGCGCGGACCACCGCCAACCCGCCGACCCGGGTCGTGATGCCCGCCGGCCCGCGTCGGGCGGTGCTGTTGGCGTTGGCGACGTCCTCGTCGACACCGATCGCCGGCGCGAACATCCGCGCCGCACCCGGTCGGTCGCCCACCGGCGGTGCGTACACGAAACAGCCGAGGAGCCCGTACCGCCGGCACGCCCCTGTCAGCCTGCCGGGGTGGGGGCGGACTCGGAGCAGCGCGACGTACTCGCGGAGGCGGTGGCGTGGGCGGCACGCAGCCTCCCGGCTCGGCCGCCAGCGCCCGTCCTCGCGGGCCTGCTGCTGAAGGCCGAGGACGACACCGCCCGGCGGGCGGGGGCCGGTGAGCTGGGCACGCTTCGCATCGGATACAGCCTCAGCACCGGGGCCGAGACGGCTCCGGCCCTGGTGGACAAGCTGATTCGCAGCAGTCCCGGACTTGAGGTCGGCGCGGTCCCGATGGCGACGCCGGAGATCTCCCCCGCGGTCGCCGACGGCCGCATCGACGCCGGGATCACCCGCGGTGAACAGTTGGGCCGTGGCGTGCGCCGGTACCTGCTGCGGCGTGCGCGGATCGGCGTCCAATTGGCGCAGCACCATCCGCTGGCCGAACACCCGGAGATCGAGATCGCCGCCGCGGCCGCGTATCCGCTGCGGCTCCCCGACCGTGCGGCCAACCCCGTGATCCACGACCAGTTCGCCGCACTGTTCCGCGATACCCGGCCACATCCCCGCTTCCACCCGCCCGCGGTCTCTTTCGACATGTCACAGCGCGACCTGCGCGACGGGCTCACCCTCGCCCCGGCCGGCGAGGCCGCCGCCGCGGCACCACCGCCCGGCATCACCTGGCGACCGCTGCACGGCGCACCCAGCCTGTCGATCCACCTGGTCCTTCCGCGCGAACAGTCGCCACTGCACCGCCGCGTCCGTACCCTCGCCAAAACCCTGGCGCACGAGCTGCACTGGCTGTCGGACTGACCCTGCCGGCCGGCCACTTCGTGGACAGAGCGGTGGTGAGGGAGGCAAGCGGCACCCTACGTCTCGCGGACCGGCCCCGCCGACGCAGCCACGCTCGGCATACCGGCCCGCACAGCGGACGTCGCCGCTCCCCCGCACAGCCCGCCGCAGGCGAACCCGCCTCGGCCCTCCCCGCACAGCCCGCCGCAGGCGAATCCCGCCGGGACGGCGGGCCACCCCGGCGAACCGTCCCGGCGGTGCCGGGCTGCGCTCAGGCCTTCTCGGCGGCCGACTCCGCGGTCCCCTTGGACTTCGAGTCGGCCTCGACAGAGCCGGAGCCGGAGTCGGAGTCGGTGGAGCCGGAGCCGGAGTCGGCGGCGTCCGAGGGCTCGCTCTCGTCGGCCTTCGCGCCGTCGCCGCCCAGGGCCCCGGGGCCAGGGGAAGGCTCCACGACCTCCTCGCGCCCCGGCCGCGTACGCGCCGACACCACGAGGTAGACGAAGGCGAGCACGAAGACGGCGAGAGCGGTCCAGTTGTTGAGGCGCAGGCCGAGGAACTCATGGGCGTCGTCGACGCGCATGTACTCGATCCAGAAGCGGCCCATGCAGTACGAGGCGACGTAGAGGGCGAAAGCACGGCCGTGGCCGAGCTTGTAGCGGCGGTCGGCCCAGATGACCAGGACGGCGACGCCGATGCACCACAGCGACTCGTACAGGAAGGTCGGGTGGTAGGTGCCGGGCACCCGCCCGTCCTCCGCGGACGTGATCTTCAGGGCCCACGGCAGGTCCGTCCCCCTGCCGTACAGCTCCTGGTTGAACCAGTTGCCCCAGCGGCCGATCGCCTGGGCGACGGCGATGCCGGGCGCGAGGGCGTCGGCCCACGCGGGCAGCGGGATCCCGCGCCGGCGGCAGCCGATCCAGGCGCCGACCGCGCCGAAGGCGATCGCGCCCCAGATGCCGAGCCCGCCCTCCCAGATCTTGAAGGCGTCCACCCAGTCACGGCCGTCGCTGAAGTAGAGCTGATAGTCCGTGATCACGTGGTAGAGGCGGCCGCCGACGAGCCCGAAGGGCACCGCCCACACGGAGATGTCCGCCACGGTGCCTGGTCGGCCGCCGCGGGCGATCCATCGCTTGTTGCCGAGCCACACGGCAACGAAGACGCCGATGATGATGCAGAACGCGTAGCCGCGCAGCGGGATGGGGCCGAGGTCGACCACTCCGCGGGACGGGCTGGGGATGTAGGCAAATTCCATGGCAGGGTCGACGCTACCGTGCCGGGCGGGGGCGACGGCAGCCAGCCCGGCAACGGGTCAGTAACGGGACCGGGCGGCCGGGCGCCGCCCGTCCCCGCGTCGGGCTACTGGTTGGCCTTCTCCACCCGGTCCTTCAGCTTCTGGGGCGTCAGCGGGTTCTTCTGGTCGCTGAAGATGTCCTTGCCGTCGAGCAGGACCGTGGGCGTGCCGCGCAGCTTCGCCTTCTGGAAGGCCTCGTTGGACTTGCCGACCCAACTGTCGTGGCTGCCGTCGTTCACACACTTCTTGAACGTGTCCGTCACCAGTCCTTCGACCTTCCCTGCGAGGTCGAGGAGCTTGTCGTTGTCCCCGAAGGCGTCGTCCGGCTCCGGGGGCTGGTTCTTGAACAGCTCGTCGTGGTACGGAGCGAACTTGCCGGCGTCCTGGGCGCAGGCGGCGGCGTTGGCGGCGCGCAGGGAGCCGCTGCCGCCCATGTTCCCGTCGATGAGGGTCGCCAGGTGATACTCCACCTTCAGCTTGCCCTGGGTGGTCAGCTCGTTGATCGTCGAGCGGTACATGTCCTCGAACTGCTTGCAGGCCGGGCAGCGGAAGTCCTCCCAGACCGTGAGCCGGGACTTGGCGCTGTCCTTGCCGAGAGGGATGGAAAGTCCGCCGTCGCCGCTGGCCCCCTTGGGCACGACGACCGGGCCCGAGGTGTCCTTCTTCTTGTCGTCGCCGGAGTTCGCCGCGAGCAGGCCGACGACCGCGGCCAGGGCGAGCACCCCGACGACGGTCACGCTCACCAGGAGCACCCGGCGCCGCTTGTCGCGCGCCTTCTGCCGCTCTCGCTCTTCCGCCATCCGCTCGCGGGCCGTTCGCTTGCCTTCTCGGTTCATCTCGCTCACACCCGGGCAAACGAACCGGGGAGGCCCCAGCGTGCCTCCCCGGCTCAAGGCCACCCTTAAGGATTACGCGTGTCCGCGCACTCCTTCGGCGAGTTCACTCGCGAGCGCCCGGACCGCGGCGACGCCCGCCGCCTCGTCGGCGGCGTCGAGCATCCGCTGGACGAACGCGGAACCCACGATGACGCCGTCGGCGAAGCCCGCGACCTCGGCGGCCTGGCGGGCGTCGGAGACCCCGAGGCCGACGCAGACCGGCAGGTCCGTGGTGGCGCGGGTGCGCTCGACCAGGTTCTGCGCCTGGGCGCCCACGGACGCGCGGGTGCCGGTGACCCCCATCAGCGAGGCCGCGTACACGAACCCGGAACCGGCCGCGGTGATCGTCGCGAGCCGTTCGTCCTTGCTGCTCGGGGCGACCACGAAGACCGTGGCGAGGTCGTGCTTGGCGGCGTGCTCGCGCCACCGGGCCGACTCCTGGACCGGCAGGTCGGGCAGAATGCAGCCGGCGCCGCCCGCCTCGGCGAGTTCGGCGGTGAACCGCTCGACGCCGTAGCGGTCGATGGGGTTCCAGTACGTCATGACGAGGACGGGCTTGCCGGTGGCCTCGTGCGCGGCACGCACCGTCCGCATCACGTCCGCGATCTTGACGCCGCCGCGCAGGGCGATGTCGTCGGCGGTCTGGATGACGGGCCCGTCCAGGACGGGGTCACTGTGCGGCAGGCCGACCTCGACCACGTCCGCGCCGCCGTCGAAGGCCGCCTTGATCGCCTCGATGCCGCCGTCCACGGTGGGGAAGCCCGCGGGCAGATAGGCGATGAGGGCGGACCTGCCCTCGGCCTTCGCGGCGGCCAGGGTCCGGTCCAACAGCTCGATGTTGCCGCTCACTTGGCGTCCCCCTCGATCTCGGCACTCTCGCCCGCGGCGTCCGCGGCGACGGTGGCGTCGGTGTCGTACAGGTTGAAGTAGCGGGCGGCGGTGTCCATGTCCTTGTCGCCGCGCCCCGACAGATTGACGACGAGCAGACCGTCCTTGCCGAGCTCCCGGCCGATCTCCAGGGCGCCCGCGAGGGCGTGCGCGCTCTCGATCGCCGGGATGATGCCCTCGGTACGGGAGAGCAGGCGCAGGGCCCGCATCGCGGCGTCGTCGGTGACCGCGCGGTACTCGCCGCGGCCGCTGTCCTTGAGGAAGGCGTGCTCGGGGCCGATGCCGGGGTAGTCCAGGCCCGCGGAGATCGAGTACGGCTCGGTGATCTGGCCTTCCTCGTCCTGGAGCACGTAGCTGCGCGAGCCGTGCAGGATGCCGGGCTCGCCCGCGGTGAGGGTGGCCGCGTGCTCACCGGTCTCGATGCCGTGTCCCGCGGGCTCACAGCCGATGAGGCGTACGCCGGTGTCCGGGATGAAGGCGTGGAAGAGGCCGATGGCGTTGGAGCCGCCGCCGACGCAGGCGACGGCGGCGTCGGGCAGCCGTCCGGCGCGCTCCAGGATCTGCCGCCTCGCCTCCACGCCGATGACGCGGTGGAAGTCGCGGACCATGGCGGGGAAGGGGTGCGGGCCCGCGACGGTCCCGAAGAGGTAGTGCGTCCTGTCCACATTGGCGACCCAGTCGCGGAACGCCTCGTTGATGGCGTCCTTCAGGGTGCGGCTGCCGGACTTCACGGCGATGACCTCGGCGCCGAGCATCCGCATGCGGGCCACGTTCAGGGCCTGGCGCTCGGTGTCGATCTCGCCCATGTAGATGGTGCAGTCCAGGCCGAACAGCGCGCAGGCGGTGGCCGTGGCGACGCCGTGCTGGCCCGCGCCCGTCTCGGCGATGACCCGGGTCTTGCCCATCCGCTTTGTGAGCAGGGCCTGCCCGAGAACATTGTTGATCTTGTGTGACCCGGTGTGGTTGAGGTCCTCGCGCTTGAGGAACACGCGGGCGCCGCCTGCGTGTTCGGCGAACCTGGGCACCTCGGTGAGGGCGCTCGGGCGGCCCGTGTAGTTCACAAGGAGGTCGTCGAGTTCGCGGGCGAACTCCGGGTCGGACTTCGCCTTGTCGAACTCGACGGCGACCTCGTCGACGGCGGCGACGAGGGCCTCCGGGATGAACTTGCCGCCGAACGCGCCGAAGTAGCCTTCGGCGCTCGGGGTGCGACCCTCCGGGTCGGGGATGAAGTACTCGCTGGGCATGTGGAACCTCACGTGGAGTGGGGTGGGCTGTGGTCACCGTCTGCGCGGGGGCCTTGCCGGCCGGGGGTAGGGGGCGACTGCCCCGCCGCTGCGCGGCGGATTGCTCCCACCCACCCACCCGTGACTCTCCGCCCCAGGTGCGGGTACGGAAGCCGGGGCACCGCCCCGTCCAGGGTGCGGGACTCCCGCCCAACCGGGGACCCAGGAGGCAGGCCCTCGTACTTGGGTACGGGACTCCCACCCGCCCGGGGGTCCAGGGGGCGGAGCCCCCGGTTTCGGGAAGGGGTGGGCTCGGGGAAGTTTGATCCGCCGCGACGGCGAGCAACCCGGACGACGGGGTCCGGCGGTGCCGAAGTGGCCCCAGACCTCAGGGCCCCCGCAGGGGCCTAGGCGTGTCGTCGGCGCAGGCGAAGGCGAAGGCGCGCGTCACGCGGGCGCCATCGCATGCCGTTCACCTGCCCGGGCTCGTCCCCGATGACATACCGCACCCGACGCCCGTACACCCGCCGAGCAGGCGCCCTGCACCCCCGAGGACGGCACCCGCGCGCCAGCCGCGCGTACGGGTCACGGACCCCGGCGGCGGGCACCGGCGCCGCCGCCGACCGCACGCACGCGCGCCCGCCGTCCGGGCGTGAGCCCGGGCGGACGGCGACGGCGCGGCGGTCGGAACGCATCGGCGGATCAGCCCCGCCCGTGCCGCAGCGCGGGGTGCGCCCCGGCGGCGACGAGGTCGGACACGGCGGACCTCGGGTTGCCGCCGGTGACGAGGGACTCGCCCACGAGCACGGCGTCGGCCCCGGCGTTGGCGTAGGCGATGAGGTCGTGCGGCCCGCGCACCCCGGACTCGGCGATCTTGACGACGGAGTCGGGCAGCTCGGGCGCGACCCGCTCGAAGGTGGCGCGGTCGACCTTGAGCGTCTTCAGATCGCGGGCGTTGACGCCGACGACCTTCGCCCCGGCGTCCACGGCGCGCTCGGCCTCGTCCTCGTCGTGGACCTCCACGATCGGGGTGAGGCCGATGGACTCGGCGCGCTCGATCAGCGACTCCAGGGCCGCCTGGTCGAGGGCGGCGACGATCAGCAGGGCGAGGTCGGCGCCGTACGCGCGGGCCTCCCACAGTTGGTACGAGGTGACGATGAAGTCCTTGCGGAGCACCGGGACGTCGACCTTGGCGCGGACGGCCTCCAGGTCGGCGAGCGAACCGCCGAAGCGGCGCTCCTCGGTGAGCACGGAGATGGCGGCGGCGCCGCCCGCCTCGTAGTCGGCGGCGAGGCCCGCGGGGTCGGCGATCGCGGCGAGCGCGCCCTTGGACGGGCTGGAGCGCTTCACCTCGCAGATGACCTTGACGCCGTCGCCGCGCAGCGCGGCCACGCCGTCCTTGGCGGCGGGAGCCTTCGCCGCGCGCTCCTTGAGCTCGTCGAGGCTGACGCGCGCCTGTCGCTGTGCGAGGTCGGCACGGACTCCGTCGATGATCTCGTTGAGCACACTCACGCGAGCGGCCCCCTTCCAGGACGGTTGAACCTACGTTCAAGCACTGCAGCGGTACTCGGCCCGCCCTCGGCGGGCGACCCCATGGTCACTGCGATGGTATCCGCAGCGGGGCGAAGGACCCGCATCCGGTTGACACGGGTCCCACCACCTGGACATTTGCCAGACGCCCGGCGGAGTGCTAGGGCCCGTCCGGCACGTCGGACAGGCCCCTGCGGGACCTGGAGGGCTCAGGGGTCCTAGGGGGGCGGCCTAGGGGTGCAGCCAGGCGCCGAAGGGCAGGTTCCGTACGAGGGTGAACAGGGCGAGGACGGCACCGACGCCCCACAGTTGCGCCCGGCCGAGCCGGAGCCCCACCGGGCGTCCGCGCGCCGCGGCGGCCGCCCACAGGACCCACACCACCGCCAGGACGCCGAAGCCGGCGACGGCCACCGCGTTGGCGCCGAGCGCCGCGGGCAGGTCGCCGTGGGCGAGGGCGTGGGCGCCGCGCAGGCCGCCGCAGCCGGGGCAGTACAGGCCCGTGTAGTACAGAAGCGGGCAGGCGGGGTAGTGGCCCGGTTCGTTCGGGTCGACGGCGGCGACGTACGCGAAGGCCGCGGCGACCGAGCCGAGCACGGCGAGCGGCACTCCCAGGCGCCGGAGCGCACCGTCCGCGCCCGGGGGCGCGGCGGTCTCCGGATCTGTGTTCACCCGGACATTGTCTCCCGCACGGCACCGGGACGGCCGGATCCGGTACGCCGACGGGGCGGCGGGACCCGTACGCCCGCCGAGGCGCTGGCCCCGTACGCCCGTCGGCGCGCCGGACCCCGGTACGCCGACGGGGCGGCCGGTAGGTGTTCCGGCCGCCCCGTGGGCGAGGGTTCCGCGTCGGGGTCAGCTCTCGGAGCCTGCCATCCGGGCGGGCCGCTGCGGCTTCTGGCCGAGGCCCGCGAGGCGCATGGCGCCGCCCACGATGCCACCGACGAGGGTGAGTGCCAGGCCGGCCCAGAAGCCGATGGGGTTGTCCATCACCATGAACGCGCCCGCGACACAGAAACCGATGAAGGCGATGATGACACCGGTCCAGGCGGCCGGGGTGTGACCGTGTCCGTGGCTGCTGCCCGCCATGACTTGCTCCTCGTAGCTATGCGTGTGGGGTGGTGCGCCGGCCCGGTTCGCCGGTGTCGCGCCACCGTGAGTCGGACGCTCGGCATCATTGTCCCGTACCCGCGCGTATGCCCGCGCGCGGGGGTGTGTGCCGGGCCCGGGCGCGTCGGGCGGGGCTAGGCCTCGCGGGTGGGGTCCTCGCCGCGGTCGATGGCCTTCCACAGGTCCTCGGGGCGGTCCGGGTCGGGGGCGCGGCGCGGTGCCCGGGGGCGGGGGGCGCCGTCGCGTTCGTAGCGGCCCGACATCGCGGGCCAGTGCCGGCCGCGGACCAGGGCGAGAAGACCGGCGGCGAGGATCAGCGCGCCCGCGGCCACGGCCGCGTAGGGCCAGCCGGTGTGGCTGAGGTCGGAGATCCGCTGGGCGGTGTCGCCGGAGGTCTCGGCGGCCTTGTCGTCGAGGGCGGCGCTGTCGTCCGCGCCGAGCAGCGCGGACACGATGATGCCGACGCCGCTGAGCGCGAGCAGCAGCGACACGAGCAGCCGGCCCGTGCGGCGCACGGCGAAGACGGCGACGAGCGCGGCCAGGCCCACTATCGCGAGGGCCGCGGGCACGCCCGTGACGTCGCTGCCCTTGGCGGTCAGCGGGAAGTCGCCGCCCGCGACGGCCGCGGTGCCGTGCGCCCAGGACTGCCGGGACGCGAGCAGCGCGAGGGCCGCGCCGGCGGCGCCGAGCAGCAGGGCGGCGGCGAGGCTGCGCCGGCCACCGCGCGGGGCGGGGTCGGCGGCCACCTGCGGCGCGTCCTCGGTACGGGGCGTTGGTACTGCAGAAGTCACCCGTCTACTATCCCTCACGGCCCGCGGCAGCGTGCAGGCGGTTCGCGGTATGGATGGCGCGCAGCACGGCGGCGGCCTTGTTACGGCACTCCGTGTCCTCGGCGACGGGGTCGGAGTCGGCCACGACCCCCGCTCCGGCCTGCACGTACGCCGTGCCGTCGCGCAGGAGCGCGGTGCGGATGGCGATGGCGGTGTCGGAGTCGCCCGCGAAGTCGAGGTAGCCGACGCAGCCGCCGTACAGGCCGCGCCGGGACGGTTCGAGCTCGTCGATGATCTGCATGGCGCGGGGCTTGGGAGCGCCGGAGAGGGTGCCCGCGGGGAAGCAGGCGGTCAGGACGTCGAAGGCGGTGCGGCCCCCGGCGACCTGTCCGGTGACCGTCGACACGATGTGCATGACGTGGGAGTACTTCTCGACGGACATGAAGTCGACGACCTCGACGGAGCCCGGCTCGCAGACCCGGCCCAGGTCGTTGCGGCCCAGGTCGACGAGCATCAGATGCTCGGCGCGCTCCTTGGGGTCGGCGAGGAGCTCATCGGCGAGCGCCTGGTCCTCCTGCGGGGTGGCGCCGCGGTGCCGGGTGCCCGCGATGGGGTGGACCATGGCGCGCCCGTCCTCGACCTTGACGAGGGCCTCCGGCGAGGACCCGACCACGTCGAACGCCTCCCCGTCCCCGTGGGGGAACTGGAACAGATACATGTACGGCGAGGGGTTGGTGGCCCGCAGCACGCGGTAGACGTCGAGGGCGCTCGCGTCGCAGGGGGTCTCGAAGCGCTGTGACGGCACGACCTGGAAGGCCTCGCCGGCGCGGATGCGCTCCTTGATGTCCTCGACCGCCTCCTGGTACTGCTCGCCGCCCCACAGCGCGGTGTACTCGGGCAGCTCGGACGGCGGCAGGACTGCGGGGGGCTGGGAGACGGGCCGGGAGAGGTCCGCCTCCATGGCGTCGAGGCGGGCGACGGCGTCGGCGTGGGCCTCGTCGACGCCGCTGGCGAGGTCGTTGTGGTTGATCGCGTTGGCGATCAGCAGGACGGAGCCGTCCCAGTGGTCGAGTACGGCGAGGTCGCTGGTGAGGAGCATGGTCAGCTCGGGGAGCTTCAGGTCGTCCCGCTCCCCCGGGCCGATCTTCTCCAGGCGGCGCACGATGTCGTAGCCGAGGTAGCCGACCATGCCGCCGGTGAACGGCGGCAGGCCCGCGGCGCCGGTCAGGTCGCGCGGGGTGTGCAGGGTCTCGATGGTGGCGCGCAGGGCGGCCAGCGGGTCGCCGGAGACGGGGACGCCGACGGGCGGGGTGCCGAGCCAGTGGGCCTCGCCGTCGCGGACGGTGAGGGTGGCGGCGCTGCGGACGCCCACGAACGAGTACCGGGACCACGTACGGCCGTTCTCCGCGGACTCCAGGAGGAAGGTGCCGGGGCGCTCGGCGGCGAGCTTGCGGTAGAGCCCGACCGGAGTGTCGCCGTCCGCGAGGAGCCTGCGGCTGACGGGGATCACTCGGCGGTCGGTCGCGAGCTTGCGGAAGGTCTCCAGGTCCATGGGGACAGACCCTACTGACCCGGTGCGGGGGTGTCGGACACCGGAAGCACGTCGGCGTCGAAGCAGGTGCGGGTGCCCGTGTGGCAGGCCGCGCCGACCTGGTCGACCTGGACGAGTACGGTGTCCGCGTCGCAGTCGAGGGCCACGGACTTCACGTACTGGACGTGCCCGGAGGTGTCTCCCTTGACCCAGTACGACTGCCTGCTGCGCGACCAGTAGGTGCAGCGGCCCGTCGTCAGGGTGCGGTGCAGCGCCTCGTCGTCCATCCAGCCGAGCATGAGGACCTCGCCGGTGTCGTACTGCTGGGCGATGGCGGGGACCAGTCCTTCGGCGTTGCGCCTGAGGCGGGCGGCGATCTTGGGGTCGAGGCTGCTGGCCTTGGGCGATGCGGTCATGGGGCCATTGTGGGCCATGGTGGCCGCCCGCTCGGCGCCTGCCCGGGGGACGTCCACTGTGCGGACCGGCGCGCCGGTCGTAGGCTGGCTCCATGTCGACCCATGCCAAGCGTGAACGACTTCTCCTCGCCGATCTGTTGGAAGCCGCGGGACCGGACGCTCCCACCCTCTGCGACGGTTGGCGCACCCGCGATCTCGCGGCCCACGTGGTGGTGCGCGAGCGACGCGCGGACGCCGCGGGCGGAATCCTGATCAAGCAACTCGCCTCGCGCCTCGAGCGGGTGCAGGCAGAGTTCGCCGCCAAGCCGTACGAGGAGCTGATCCAGCTCATCCGTACGGGACCGCCGCGGTTCTCGCCCTTCAACCTGAAGCAGGTCGACGAGGCGTCGAACTCGGTGGAGTTCTACGTCCACACGGAGGACGTGCGCCGGGCCCAGCCCGACTGGACGCCGCGCGACCTCGACCCGGTCTTCGCCGACGCCCTGTGGTCCCGCCTGGAGCGCCTCGCCCGCGTCGTCGGCCGCAAGGCCCCGGTGGGCCTGGTCCTCCGCCGCCCCGACGGCCAGACAGCGGTGGCCCACCGCGGCACACCGGTGGTCACGGCAACGGGCGAGCCCTCCGAGCTACTGCTTTTCGCCTTCGGACGCCAGGAAGCGGCGGACGTGGAACTGACCGGCGAGAAGGACGCGGTCGCGCGGCTGCACGAGACGAAGCAACTGGGGCTCTGAGGGAGGCGTCGGCCGCGGGCTGTGCGCCGACGTCCGCTGGACGGGAGCGGGCCGCCGTCGGGGGGTGAGCGGACCGCCGCCGGGCTGTGCGGACCCCGGCCGAGCCGGAAGCGGACGGCTACCGGGGCCGTGAGCGGACCGGCCAGGGCCGAAAGCGGACCGCCGCCGGGCTGTGCGGGTGGCGGCCGGGCTGGGAGCGGGCCGCCGCCGAGCCGCGAGCGGACCCCGGCCGAGCCGGAAGCGGACGGCTACCGGGGCCGTGAGCGGACCGGCCAGGACCGGAAACGAGCCACCGTCGGGGGCGGAAGCCGACAGCCTCCGAGCCGGAAGCGGACCCGCCAGGACCGAAAGCGGGCCGCCGTCGGGGGCGGAAGCCGACAGCCTCCGAGCCGGAAGCGGACCCGCCAGGACCGGAAACGAGCCACCGTCGGGGGCGGAAGCCGACAGCCTCCGAGCCGGAAGCGGACCCGCCAGGACCGGAAGCAAGCCACCGCCAGGGCCGGGAGTGGACGGCCGCCGAGCCGTGAGGGTCCGGCGCCAGGCCGGAGGCCGAGCGGCGCGGGACGGCGGCGGAGGGCGCGCTGTGCGTGCCCGTCGCCGCCGTCCCGGCCGATCCTCACCCGTGGTGCCGCGGCTTACCCGTGGACGGCCGCGGGGCTACCGCCGTCCGGCGGTGTCACCGCGGCGGTCGCGGGGCTACCGCCGTCCCGGCGGTGTCACCGCTGGGACGGCCCGCCGCCCTGGTCCCCGCCCAGTTGGTCCCTGAGCTTGTCCTGGGCCGAGTCGACCTGGCCGCTGTACTTGCCCTGGGTCTTGCCATCGACAAAGTCACCGGCCTTGTCAATGCCCTGCCCAGCCTTGTCCTCGTGACCCTTGAGCATCTGCTTCAGCTTGTCCATCACAGACATAGCCGGCCTCCTTGCTGTCGTCGGTCACCTCAAGCATGGGCTCCGCGTCCGCCCCTCGCATCCGCACGCCCCGCAGCCCCACCACGCCGCCCAGCGCGCTCACCGAAGCCCCCGCCACGAAGACCGGCCCGGTGCCCCAGGCGCCGACGGCGACCCCGGTCAGCGGGTAGCACAGCGGCGGTACCCCGAGCGTGAGCAGCCCGGACACCGAAGTGACGCGTCCCAGGTAGGCGGGGTCGGTGACCGCCTGGACCAGGGCCCCGGCCAGCGCCCCGCCGAGCCCGAGCATCAGCCCGACGAGCAGCGCCGCGAGCACGCCCCAGGCGACGGACGGTACGAACGGGAGGGCGGCGAGCGCGGCGGCGCCGGGCAGTGCCGCCCACGAGAGGACGGCCCCCGGCCGCGCGAACCTTCCGCGCAGCGCCACCAGGAGCGAGGCGAGCCCCGCCCCCAACCCGAACCCGGCGACGACCCACCCCATCCCCGCCGCGCCCCAGCCCCGCTCGTCGGCGAGCAGCACGAGCCCCACGTTGGCGGGGCCGGAGAAGCCCATCTCGGTCACGGCGATCACGATCATGAGGGGTGCGAGCACCGCGTGTCCGCGCACGTACCGCAGCCCGCCCGCCAGTTGCCGCCGGGGGGACTCCGCCCGCCCCGCCACGTCGTCGGCGGGCAGTTCCCTGATCCGTACGGCGAGCAGCAGCGGCAGTGACACGGCGAAGAGCAGCCCGGCCACGGCGAAACCGGCCGCGGGGCCGCCGAAGGCTACGGCCGCGCCGCCCAGCGGGGCCGAGGTCACCGTCGCCGCCCGATGGGCGAGCCCGCGCATCCCCTGGACCCGGACGAGCTCGCCCGGGGCCGTGATGCGCGGCGGCAGCGCGCCCACGCCCGGCAGGAACAGCGCGTCCGCCACCCCGAAGACCAGGGCCGCCGACGCGAGCAGCCAGAACGCGGGCGCCGAAAGCAGCAGCACCCCGGCCACGGCGAGGATCACCACGCAGCGCACGGCGTCACTGCCGACGACCACGCGACGCGGCCCGAAGCGATCGGCGAGGACACCGCCGACAAGCATCAGGGCAGCACGCGGCACGGCGCCCACGGCGAGCACGAGACCGGTCTGGGCGGCGTCGCCGCTGCGGGCCGCGGCCCAGGACAGGGCCACGAAGTAGACGCTGTCGCCGACCATGGACGCGGTGTAGGCGGTGAGCCAGCGCAGGACGTTGCCGTCGCGGTGGGCCGGTGTCCCGGGGGACGTGTCCGTGTGGGGCGGCGTGGCGGTCACGGGCGCGCCCCTCAGGTCCTGAACGGGAAGCCGTACAGGTGCAGGGCGACGTTCTCGCGCCCTTCGGCGTCGCCTGCCTCGTGCGCGGCGTTGCCGGAGTCGGCGTACCTCCTGACGACGGCGCGCACCTCGTCGGACAGCGCGGCGAGTTCGGCGGCGGTGAGCCGGAGCAGGAAGTCGGCGCCGACGGCCGCGGACTGCCACTCGGGGCTCCAGGCGGGCTGCTCGTCGAGGTAGCGGAGATAGGCGTCGGTGCGCTGGTCGACGATCGTGCGGGCCACGGCGGTGTGGGCGGCGAGCTTCTCGGGTGCGTCCTCGAAGTCCCGCCGGTGCAGGCTCAGGCCCTCCTGCGCGGGCTGCCACCAGCGTTCGCGTCCGTCACCGCGCTGCGCGCCCGGCGCCTCCTCGATGAGGCCGTGCTCGGCGAGCTTGCGCAGGTGATAGCTGACCAGCGAGACGGCGCCGTCGACCTCTTCGGCGAGCTGCGAGGCGGTGGCCCTGCGGCGCACGTACAGGGAGCGGTACAGCTTCTGTCGCAGTGGATGGCCGAAGGCCTTCAGCGTGCCGAGGTCGGTGATGCGGCGGTCTTCTGGCGTACCGCTCGCGCCGGGCTTGTCACTCATGCCGCCACGCTAGGCAGGAAAGAAAAGTTGCGCAATCATTTTTGCGCAACTTTTCTTTCCTGTCGGCGCGTGAAAAGGCCCCGGTCACCCTGAGGTGGACCGGGGCCGAGTGGCCTGCCCCCGCACCGGGGCGGAGCCCTAGCGCACAGGGCTCCCCGCGGCGCGCAGCGTCTCCTTGACCTCGCCGATGCGCAGATCGCCGAAGTGGAAGACGGAAGCCGCGAGCACCGCGTCGGCGCCCGCCGCGACGGCCGGCGGGAAGTGGTCGAGGCGCCCGGCGCCGCCCGACGCGATGACGGGAACCGTGACGTGCTTGCGGACGGCTTCGATCATCTCGATGTCGTAGCCGTCCTTCGTGCCGTCGGCGTCCATCGAGTTCAGAAGGATCTCACCGGCGCCGAGCTCGGCCGCCCGGTGCGCCCACTCGACGGCGTCGATACCGGCCGACCGTCGGCCGCCGTGCGTGGTGACCTCGAAGGTGCCGGAGGGCGTGCGCCGCGCGTCCACGGAGAGCACGAGCACCTGCCGCCCGAACCGCTCCGCGATCTCCCGGATCAGCTCGGGGCGGGCGATGGCCGCGGTGTTCACGCCCACCTTGTCCGCCCCGGCCCGCAGCAGCTTGTCGACGTCCTGAGCCGTGCGGACGCCACCGCCGACGGTGAGCGGGATGAAGACCTGCTCGGCGGTGCGGCGGACCACGTCGTACGTCGTCCCGCGGTCGCCGGAGGACGCGGTGATGTCCAGGAACGTCAGCTCGTCGGCGCCCTCGGCGTCGTACACCTTGGCCATCTCGACGGGGTCGCCCGCGTCACGCAGGTTCTGGAAGTTGACGCCCTTGACGACCCGGCCGTTGTCCACGTCCAGGCAGGGGATGACCCTTACGGCCAGCGTCATGCGGGGTCTCCTCGGAAAGCTTCCAGCTCCACTTCGACCAGGATGCGCGAGTCGACGAAACCGGAGACGACCGCCATGGTCATCACCGGGCGCACGGAGTCGAAGACCTCTTTGTGCGCCCGGCCCACCGCGTCGACGTCCCGCGCGTGGGTGATGAGGAGACGCACGGCCGTCACGGACTCGGGGCCGAGCCCGAACTCGGCGATCGCCGCAAGGGCGTTGGCCATGGCTACCCGCGCCTGCTCGTAGGGGTCGCCCTCGCCGTACAGGATGTCGTCCTTGAAGGAGGTGGTGCCGCCGACCACGACCCGGTCACCCGCCGCGACCGCCCGCGCGAACCCGAAGGCGTCTTCCCACGGGCTTCCGCTCTGCACCCGCCGTACACCGCTCATGACCGCACCGCCTCAAGAGCCGCTTCCAGGGTGAACGCCTCGGCGTACAGCGCCTTGCCGACGATCGCGCCCTCCACGCCCTGCGGCACGAGCTCGGCGATGGCCCGCAGGTCGTCCAGGGACGAGACGCCGCCGGAGGCGACGACCGGACGGTCCGTGGCCGCGCACACGGTGCGCAGGAGCTCCAGGTTCGGGCCCTGGAGGGTGCCGTCCTTGGCGATGTCGGTGACCACATAGCGCGCGCAGCCCTCGGCGTTCAGGCGCTCCAGGGTCTCGTACAGGTCACCGCCGTCGCGGGTCCAGCCGCGGCCGCGCAGCGTGGTGCCGCGCACATCGAGGCCGACCGCGATCTTGTCGCCGTGCTCGGCGATGACCTTGGCGACCCACTCGGGGGTCTCCAGGGCCGCGGTGCCGAGGTTGACGCGAGTGCAGTTGGTGGCGAGGGCCGCGGCGAGGGTGTCGTCGTCGCGGATGCCGCCGGAGAGTTCCACCTTGATGTCCATGGCGGCCGTGACCTCGGCGATCAGGGAGCGGTTGTCGCCGGTCCCGAACGCCGCGTCCAGATCGACCAGGTGCAGCCACTCGGCGCCCGACCGCTGCCAGGCCAGGGCCGCCTCCAGCGGGGAGCCGTAGGAGGTCTCCGAGCCGGACTCGCCGTGGACGAGGCGTACGGCCTGGCCGTCGCGGACGTCGACGGCGGGAAGGAGTTCGAGGGTGCTCACAGGGTTCCGATCCAGTTGGTGAGGAGCTGGGCGCCGGCGTCGCCGGACTTCTCGGGGTGGAACTGGGTGGCCCACAGGGCGCCGTTCTCGACGGCCGCGACGAAGGGCGCACCGTGCGTGGACCAGGTGACCTTGGGGGCGCGCAGCGCGGGGTTCGCCGTCTGAAGGGTCCAGTCGTGGACCGCGTACGAGTGCACGAAGTAGTAGCGCTCGTCCGGGCCGAGGCCCTTGAACAGCTCGGAGTCGGCGGGCGCGGCGACCGTGTTCCAGCCCATGTGGGGCACGATGTCGGCCTTCAGGGGCTCGACGGCGCCGGGCCACTCGTCCAGGCCCTCGGTCTCGACGCCGTGCTCGATGCCGCGCTCGAAGAGGATCTGCATACCGACGCAGATCCCGAGGACGGGGCGCCCGCCGGAGAGGCGGCGTCCGACGATCCAGTCGCCGCGCGCGTCCTTGAGCCCCCGCATGCAGGCGGCGAAGGCGCCGACGCCCGGCACCAGGAGGCCGTCGGCGTTCATGGCCGCGTCGAAGTCACCGGTGATCTCCACGTCGGCGCCCGCGCGCGCCAGGGCGCGCTCGGCCGAGCGGACGTTGCCGAAGCCGTAGTCGAAGACGACGACCTTCTTGGACCGACCGGAAGCAGAACCGGTGGCGGAGGCGGAACCGGAAGCGGAGGCGGAACCGGTGGTGCTCAATTCCATACCTCCAGACGGACGATGCCCGCGATCAGGCACATACCGGCGGCGACGGAGAGCAGCGTGATGACGCTCTTGGACTGCTTCTGCTTGGCGAAGGAGTAGACGCCGCCGAGCAGGAAGAGCCCCACGAAGAGCAGCAGGGTGGAGATGCCGTTCATGGCTTACAGCGCACCCTTCGTGGAGGGGAGGATGCCGGCCGCGCGCGGGTCGCGCTCACTGGCGTACCGCAGCGCGCGGGCCAGCGCCTTGAACTGGCACTCCACGATGTGGTGGGCGTTGCGGCCGTAGGGCACGTGGATGTGCAGCGCGATCTGGGCCTGCGCCACGAAGGACTCGAAGATGTGCCGGGTCATCGTCGTGTCGTAGGTGCCGATCATCGGCGCCATGTTCTCGGGCTCGGTGTGCACCAGGTACGGGCGTCCCGAGAGGTCGACGGTCACCTGGGCGAGCGACTCGTCGAGCGGCACCGTGCAGTTGCCGAAGCGGTAGATGCCGACCTTGTCGCCGAGCGCCTGCTTGAAGGCGGAGCCGAGGGCCAGGGCGGTGTCCTCGATCGTGTGGTGCGTGTCGATGTGCAGATCGCCGTCGGTCTTGACCGTGAGGTCGAACAGGCCATGGCGGCCGAGCTGGTCGAGCATGTGGTCGTAGAAGCCGACTCCGGTCGCCACATCGACCTTGCCGGTGCCGTCGAGGTCGATCTCGACGACGACCGATGTCTCCTTGGTGGTCCGCTCGACCCTGCCTACGCGGCTCATGCGTCCTGCTCCTTCTTCAGTGCGCGTACCGCATCGAGGAACGCGTCGTTTTCGGCGGGGGTTCCGGCGGTGACGCGCAGCCACCCCGGCACTCCGTTGTCCCGGACCAGGACGCCCCGGTCGAGGATCTTCCGCCAGGTCTCGTGGGCGGCGCCTTCGCCTTCGAAGCGCCCGAACTGCACGAAGTTGGCGTCCGAGTCCGTCACCTCGTAGCCCATCGCCCGCAGCTCGTCCACCAGGCGGTCGCGCTCGGCCTTCAGCCGGTCCACGTAGCCGAGGAGCGTGTCCGTGTGCTCAAGGGCGGCGAGCGCGGTGGCCTGGGTGACGGCCGACAGGTGGTACGGCAGGCGCACCAACTGCACGGCGTCGACGACCGCCGGGTGGGCGGCGAGATAGCCGAGGCGCAGGCCCGCGGCGCCGAACGCCTTGGACATGGTGCGTGAGACGACCAGGTGCGGCCGCCCCGCGAGCAGCGGGAGCAGCGAGTCGCCGTGGCTGAACTCCACGTACGCCTCGTCGACGACCACGATGGACGGCTTGGCCGTCTGCGCGGCGTCGTACAGGGCGAGGACGGCCTCGCGCGGGACGGCGTTGCCGGTGGGGTTGTTGGGGGTGGTGATGAAGACGACGTCCGGCCGGTGCTCGGTGATCGCCGCGACGGCGGCCGGGACGTCGATGGTGAAGTCGTCGTGGCGCGGCCCGGAGAGCCAGTTGGTGCCGGTGCCGCGCGCGATCAGGCCGTGCATCGAGTACGAGGGTTCGAAGCCGATGGCCGTGCGGCCCGGGCCGCCGAAGGTCTGGAGCAACTGCTGGATGACCTCGTTGGAGCCGTTGGCAGCCCACACATTGGCGAGCGTGACCTCGTGGCCGCCGGTCCGTGTCAGGTACTCGGCGAGCCGCGTGCGCAGCTCCACCGCGTCCCGGTCCGGGTAGCGGTTCAGGTCCCTGGCGGCCTCGCGCACGCGCTCGGCGATCCGTTCGACGAGGGGCTCGGGCAGCGGGTAGGGGTTCTCGTTGGTGTTCAGGCGTACGGGTACGTCGAGCTGGGGCGCCCCGTAGGGGGACTTGCCGCGCAGCTCGTCGCGCACGGGCAGGTCGTCGATCCCGAGGCCGCTCACCGGCACACTCTCGCTCACTGGCCCGGCACCTTCCATCCGAACCGCGCCTTGACCGCCGCGCCGTGCGCGGGCAGGTCCTCGGCCTCGGCCAGTGTCACCACGTGGTGCGCGACGTCGGCGAGTGCCTCGCGGGTGTAGTCCACGATGTGGATGCCGCGCAGGAAGGACTGGACGGACAGGCCCGAGGAGTGGCACGCGCAACCACCCGTCGGCAGCACGTGGTTGGAGCCCGCGCAGTAGTCGCCGAGCGACACCGGGGCCCAGGGGCCCACGAAGATCGCGCCCGCGTTCTTGACCCGGTCGGCGACCGCGGCGGCGTCCCGGGTCTGGATCTCCAGGTGCTCGGCGCCGTACGCGTCGACGACGCGCAGGCCCTCCTCCAGGTCGTCGACGAGCACGATCGCGGACTGCCTGCCCGCGAGGGCGGGGGCGATCCGGTCCTCGACGTGCTTGGTGGCGGCGACCTGCGGTTCCAATTCCTTGGTGACGGCGTCGGCGAGGTCCGCGGAGTCCGTGACCAGGACGGCGGCGGCCAGCGGGTCGTGCTCGGCCTGGCTGATCAGGTCGGACGCCACGTGCACGGGGTCGGCGGTGTCGTCGGCGAGGATCGCGATCTCCGTGGGCCCGGCCTCGGTGTCGATGCCGATGAGGCCCGTGAAGTACCGCTTGGCCGCGGCGACCCAGATGTTGCCGGGCCCTGTGACCATGTTGGCGGGCGCGCACTCGGCCGTGCCGTACGCGAACATCGCGACGGCCTGGGCGCCGCCGACGGCGTACACCTCGTCGATGCCGAGCAGCGCGCAGGCCGCGAGGATCGTCGGGTGGGGCAGGCCCCCGAAGTCGGCCTGCGGCGGGGAAGCGAGCGCCATGGAGGCGACACCGGCCTCCTGCGCGGGCACCGCGTTCATGATCACGGAGGACGGGTAGACGGAGCGGCCGCCCGGCGCGTACAGACCGACGCGCTCGACCGGCACCCACTTCTCGGTGACCGAGCCGCCGGGGACGACCTGGGTGGTGTGCGGGGCGCGGCGCTGGGCGCGGTGGACGGCGCGGGCGCGGCGGATGGACTCCTCCAGGGCCGCGCGGACGTCGGGGGCGAGCTGTTCGAGGGCGTCGGCGAGGGCGGCGGCGGGCACCCGGACCCGCTCGAGGCGCACACCGTCGAACTTCTCCGCGTACTCGATCAGTGCCGCGTCGCCACGATGATGCACGTCCTCGCAGATCGGCCGCACCTTCTCCAGGGCGGCGGCGACATCGAAGTCGGCACGGGGCAGCAGGGCGCGCAGAGCGGAGCCCGACGGAAACTCCGTGAGGGCATCGCCGCGCAGATCGATTCGAGAGATCACATGGCCAATTCTCGCAGACCGCCGGAGGCGGCCGGTCGCCCGTATCAATGGCTGATACGTCCCGCCCCGCCCCGGGCGCGCCATCCTGCGTTCAACGGAAGATCACGTTCACCAACGGCGTTCAGGCGGTCACACAGCGGGCATGAACAGGTGTACGTCACATGTGCGCGCCGCGGGCGGTTCACGGGAGGACATCAGCAGTGGTCGACGACACCGGCATCGGGGACCCGCCGGACGGGCTGACCGCCGCGGAGATGGGCATGTGGCAGGCCTTCCGCAACGGCAGCATGTACGACCTCCGGTCCGGGGACACCGCCATGGACGACCCGCACGGCGGCCACCCCTGGGGCCCCGAGCGGAGCGTGCGGGCGCGCATCGTGTGCTGGCTGCTGCTCGGCGGGCCGCCCGCGCTGGCCGGGCGGGTGTCGGCCCTGAAGCTGACCGGGGTGCAGATCACGGACGTGCTCGACCTGGCGGGCGGCACGGTCGTGCCGTACACGGAGCTGAAGGGCTGCCGCTTCGAGAAGGAGGTGCTGCTCCCCGAGGCGCGCTTCACCACGCTGCGGATGGTCGACTGCTCCATCCCGCGCCTGGAGGCGGCCCGCCTGCACACCGAGGGCGATCTGCATCTGCCGCGCTGCCGCGTCCACAACGGCATGCGCCTCACGGACGCCCACATCGGCACGGACCTGCTGCTCAACCAAGCCGTCGTCTACCGCGACCGGCGCGCACGCTCGGTCATGGCCGACGGCCTCACGGTCGGCCAGGACCTCCAGGCCGAGATGCTGGAGTCGCACGGCGAGCTGAGCCTGCGCGGCGCCAAGATCGGCGTCAGCCTGAGCCTGCGCGGCAGCCGCCTGTCCAACCCCTACGGCCGCCGCGCCCTGAACGCGCCCCAGCTCACCGTCGAGCGCACCCTCTACCTGACCCCGGCGGGCATCGGCAATCCGCCGCACACCAGTGGCACGACGCCCGCGCGCGGGACCCGGGTGCAGCGCTTCGAGTGCGAGGGCGGGGTCCGGCTCGACGACGGACGCTTCGGCGACGCGGTGGATTTCGGCCAGGCCAGGTTCATTCTCCAGAGCGACCAGGAGGTGTCGCTGCGCCGCGTCCAGACGCCCGAGCTGCGCTTCCTCTCCGAGGCGCCCCGGCGCGGAAAGATCGTGCTCTCCGGCGCCCGGGTGGTGAACCTGATGGACCGGGCTTCGAGCTGGCCGGGGCCCGGTCAGCTCCAGATGGGCGGGTTCACCTACGAGAACCTGATCCCGCAGGGCAGCTTCCCGCTGTCACGGCGCCTGCAGTGGGTGACGGCTGCCACGGCCGAGTACAACCCCGAGCCGTACGAGAAGCTCGCCACCGTGCTCCGCAACGGCGGCGAGGACGCCGACGCCCGCGAGGTGCTGCTCGCCAAGCAGCGCCGCCGCCGCGAGACGCTGCCCCCCGCGGCCAAGCTGTGGGGGTACGCGCAGGACTGGACGGTCGCCTACGGCTACCGCCCGGGGCGGGCCGCGCTGTGGATGGCGGTGCTCTGGGCGGCCAGCGCCGTCGCCTTCTCCCGGGCGGACCATCCCCCGCTCAAGCCCGGTGAGCACCCCGACTGGAACCCCTCCCTCTTCGCCCTCGACCTGCTGCTCCCCGTCATCGACCTGGGCCACGACGCCTACTGGCAGCTCCGCGGCGGCTGGCAGTGGCTGGCGACGGCACTGATCCTCAGCGGCTGGGTCCTGGCGACGACGGTGGCGGCAGGCGCGACACGCCTGCTCCGGAGGTCGTAGCGTTTCCGGCCCGCTCCGATGGGACTCGGCCCGTGGCCGACGCGTTTCAGCCCGTCCGGCGTCCTGGGACTCGGCCCGGGCCGACGCATTCCAGCCCGTCCGGCGTTTGAGGACGAGGCCGAAGGCCGACAGGGGGAAAGGGGCGAAGCCCCATAGGCTCCGCAGCCGAACCGTTACCGAGCACAGGACAACCATCGACCCACCCCACCCGTCAACACACGCGACCAGCAATACGCACCGTTCCCGGACCACGAACGGCCGACGAACGCGACCCGGGCGTGAAGGGGGACAGACAGATGCCGCTCCTGCGCGCCCTGATCCGTACCGCCCGCATGATCCGGCACACCCCCCGCCTGGCCGCAGGCCTCCCCCCGGACGACGAGGTGCTGCTCGACGTGCCGGACGACCGCCTCGGCCCGGCCCTGGTCGCCGCGGGCCGCGGTGAGTACGGCCCGGCAGCCAAGCTCCTCGCCACCACCCGCGAGGCCGCCGAGTGGGAGAACCGCGACCGGTACGCGACCCGCCTCGCCGCCTTCGCCCGCTCCCGCGCCGAGTGGTTCGACGACTGGCTGTCCGCCGCCCCGCACGACCCGGACGCGCTCCTCCTCAAGGCCGAGCTCGCGGTGGTCCGCGGCTGGGAGTCGCCCGCACGCGCGGAACTCCTGCGCGAGGTGAGCCCGCTGCTCACCGCGGCCGCCGACGCCGACCCGCGCGACCCGGTGCCGTGGCGCATCGCGCTCGACCACGCCCGCGGCACACACGCCTCGCACTCGGAGTTCGAGGAGCTGTGGGCGCAGGCGGTGCGCCGCTCCTCGTACCACTACGGCTGTCACACCTCGGCCCTGATGTATCTGTCGGCGCACTGGTACGGCTCGCACACCGAGTGCTTCGCCTTCGCGGAGCGGGCGGCGGCGGACGCGCTGCCCGGCTCGCTGATACAGGCGCTGCCGGTGCGCGCGGCGTTCGCCTATCTGACCAGTGCGGCCGGGAACCTGCCGCGCGAGCGCCTGGACAAGGCCGCCGACCTGGCGATCGCCCTGTCCGGCGAGTACGCGGCAGGGGACCCCTGGCCCGCCGAGGTCCGCAACCTCCTCACCCATGTCCTGATCCGCCTCGAACGCTGGCACGACGCCCTCGACCAGCTCCACCTGATCGGCCCGAACGCGACGTCGTTCCCCTGGGACCGGCTCTCCGACGACCCGCTCGGGCAGTTCCTGGAGCTGCGGGACGGGGTGCGGATAGAGGTGGCGTCGCGGACACCGCTGCGGGCGCGGGGCGGGCGGGCGGACGGCCCGGGTGTCGACGGCCGTTAGGCTTTCGGATCGTGACGACCGTCCGGCTTCCGCTCTTCCCGCTCGACTCGGTGCTGTTCCCGGGGCTCGTGCTGCCCCTGAACATCTTCGAGGAGCGCTATCGCGCCATGATGCGCGAACTCCTGAAGGTTCCCGACGAGGAGCAGCGGCAGTTCGCCGTCGTGGCGATCCGGGACGGCAGGGAGGTCGCGCCGAGCGCGCCCGGACTCCCCGACCAGACCGCGCAGCCCCAACACGGCCCCGCAGCCGGCTTCGGTGACGACCCGCTGCGCGCCTTCCACGAGGTGGGCTGCGTCGCGGACGCGGCGACCATCCGCGAGCGCGAGGACGGCGGCTTCGAGGTCCTCGCCACCGGTACCACCCGGGTGCGGCTGCGCTCGGTGGACGCGTCGGGTCCGTTTCTGACCGCCGAGCTCGAACCGCTGGAGGAGAAGCCGGGCGACGAGGCGGGCGCGCTCGCCGAGGGTGTGCTGCGGGCCTTCCGCTCGTACCAGAAGCGGCTCGCGGGCGCCCGGGAGCGCTCCTTGGCCTCCGGCACCGAGCTGCCCGACGAACCATCGGTGGTGTCGTACCTGGTCGCGGCCGCTGCCGTGCTCGACACCCCCACCAAGCAGCGGCTGCTCGAAGCCACCGACACCGCGTCCCGGCTGCGCGACGAGCTGAAACTCCTTCGCGCCGAGACCGCGATCATCCGTAATCTGCCGTCGTTGCCCGCGACGGAGCTGACGCGCGGCACGACCAGCCTCAACTGAGCTACGGACCTGATCCGCGAGACCCACGGACGTGATCCGCGTACCTGACCTACGAAGCCGAGCCGGGAAGCGACCAGCAGCGTGGCGAAGAAGCAGAAGAAGACGCAGGCGGGCGGCACTCCCGCGACGGTCGCCCTGACCCGGGCGGGCACACCCTTCACCGTGCACTCCTACGATCACGACCCCGCCCACCCCAGCTACGGCCAGGAGGCCGCGGAGGCGATGGGCGTCTCGCCCGACCGGGTCTTCAAGACACTCGTCGCCGACGTCGACGGGGAGCTGACCGTGGCGGTCGTGCCGGTGGCCGGGACGCTGAACCTGAAGGCCCTGGCCACGGCGGTGGGCGGCAAGCGGGCGACGATGGCGGACCCGGCCGCCGCCGAGCGCACCACCGGCTACGTCCGCGGCGGCATCTCGCCCCTCGGCCAGCGCAAGCAGCTCCGCACGGTCCTCGACGACTCGGCCGACGGCCATCCCACGATCTGTGTCTCGGCGGGCCGCCGCGGCCTGGAGGTGGAGCTGGCCCCCGCCGACCTGACCGCGCTCACGGGCGCGGTGCTCGCCCCGATCGGGCGTGAATGAACCCTCGACGGGGCCCCGGTCCTCGACTAGGACCACTCCCATGTCGAAGAAAACACGCAAGCGGAAGTGGCGGACCAAGAAGGGCAAGGCCAACCACGGCAGACGCCCGGCCTGAGGACCCCGAGTTCCCTGAGGCCCCGAAGATCGGTGGCGGCTACCGCTCCGGTGCCCCGTACGGGTCGCGGTAGCCGTCGTCGTACGCGGTGGCGGGCTCGGGGTCCCGGGGCCCGAAGAAGCCCGTCAGCGCGAGCTGGACGACCATGGCGGCGACCGGCCACGCGAGCAGCACGCCCTTGGCCTTCAGCTCCATGGGCGCGTCGAAGACGACGCCCCGCCCCACGGACTTGGCGTGCGCCACCACATCCGTCTCCGGGCCGACCCACACGCCCACCTTCCAGGCGAGCACGGCGCCGAGCAGTGAGCCCGCCGCGAGACCGACGACGAGCGGGATACCGCCGCGCCTGCGCACCAGGAACACCACGAGGGCGCTGACGAACCCGAACGCGAGCCCAAGGAGAGTGAACGTTCCGTCGCCCCCGATGGCCTGCTCGCCCTCGGTGTCCTTGAGGAAGACCGCCTTGTCGTCGGCGATCAGCGGCACGCGCGGCGCGAGCCACAGCCACAGCAGCCCGAGCAGCACGCCGGACGCGGCCACCGCGACCGCGATCACCACGGCGTCCCGCACCTCGGCCCTCATGCCGGGGCCGTCCTCCTCGCGCGCCTGCTCGGGTACGGGCCCGGCGGCCCGCGCGGGCTCACGCCACGGGTCGGCGGGCTCTTCGGACTCGTTGTCCGGCTTGTCGTGCGGCGGCTGGGAGGGGGTAAGCGGTGCGGTCACGCACACATGGTGCCAGCTCCATCTGAGAACCGCGCCACCGGACGGCGGATCCGGGTCAGCGGACGGCGGCCCGCCGGTAGGCCCAGGTGGCGACCGCCAGCGAGGCGACGCCGACACCCGCGCACACCGCCAGGTCGAGCGCCACGGCGCCCCAGTCCGGGTCGGCATCGAAGGTGCGGGCGAGGGCCTCCACGCCGTACGTGGACGGCAGCAGGTCGCGCGCGTACTGCAGCAGTCCGGGCATCCGCTCGGCCGGGAGCACACCGAGCAGCAGCGCCGCGGACATGCCCATCTGGCCGAGCAGGGTGGCCAGTTCGGGCCGCGGCGCGAGCAGGCCGAGCGCCGCCCCGAGCCCGGCGAGCGCGGCGCCGGACAGCGGGACCACCGCGGCGAGCACCCACAGGTGCGTCAGCGGCAGGCCGAAGAGACCGCAGCCGACGACGGCGGTGACGACGGTGCCGGGCACCGTGAAGGAGGCGTACGCGGCGGCGGCGCCGAGGACGACGGCGGCGGGCGGCACGGGCAGGGTGGCGTAGTGGTCGAGGCCGCCGTCGCCGCGGAGCTGGCCGAAGTACTGGGCGAGCAGGTTCAGCGCGACGAACGCGACGACGAGGACGGAGGACCCGGCCACGACGGCGTGCGCCTCGTCGCCGCCGTCCACCACGCCCCGCATCAGGACCATGATGCCGACGGACTGGAACGTGGCGACGAAGAGCAGCGGGATCCGCGCCACCCGGGCACGCGACAACTGCGCCCGGTAGACCGCGGCCAGGGCCGGCATGAGCCGCGCCCGCGCCCCGAGCGGCGCCGCGGCGTCCGGCGGCACCCGCACGGCACCTTCCTCGGCACGCACGACGGCTTCCAGGGGAACGGCACTCAACGGACAACCTTCCTGCCGACGTCCTGACGCTTACAGCCGAGCTGACACCCACGACCGCCGTGACGCGCACGACCGCCGTGACGCTTACGGTCGACCTGACGCGCACGGCCAACGTGACGCTCACGGCCGACCTGACGCGCACGGCCGCCGTCCGCACGGCTCCGTACCCCGCCGTCCCTGTTCGGGGTCACGGGTGGGCGGGTGGGAGAGATCCGCCGCGCAGCGGCGGGACACAAATCCCCACCTCGAACAGAACCGGTCACACCTTCACCAGCCCGTCCCCGCCCCGCCCGCCAAGGGCGAGATACACATCCTCCAGGCTGGGAGTGGCCAGAGTGAAATCGTCCAACGCGGCAAAGGCGCCCCCGCCAGTAACCGCGGCGACGGCCGCCCGAGCCTCCTCCGGAGCAAGCCGCAGCGTCCACTTGCGCCCGGACTCGACGGCCGACGAGCGCAGCGCGGCGACCTCCGGCACGTCGACGGGCGCCCGCTCGCGCCACACGAGTTCGACCCTGACCTCCCCGGCGACCTGTTCCTTGAGTCCGCCGGGGGTGTCGCAGGCGATGACCCGGCCGTGGTCGAGCACGGCGACCCGGTCGAGCACGGTCTCGGCCTCGATGACGTTGTGGGTGACCAGCAGAACCGTCGTGCCGCGCTCGGCCCGCCGCCGGTCGACCGCGCCCCACACGGCCCGCCGCGCCACCGGGTCCATGCCGGTGGTCGGCTCGTCGAGCACGAGCAGCGGCCGCTCCCCCACCAGGGCGGTGGCGAAACAGGCCAGCCTGCGCTGCCCGCCGGAGAGCTTCTTCAGGGGGCGGCCCGCCAGGCCGGTGAGGCCGAGCTCCGCCATGACGTCGTCGCGCTCGGCCCGCGCCCGGGCGGCGTCGAGGCCGCGCAGGCGCGCGGTCGTCTCGACGGCCAGGGAGACGGTCAGCTCGTCCAGGGCGGTGGACTCCTGCCCCAGATAGGCGAGGAGCCGGGCGGCCCGCTCGGGGTGGCGCACGATGTCGTGGCCGAGCACGTGCACGCTGCCGCTGTCGGGTCGCATCAGGCCGGTGAGCTGGCGTACGAGGGTGGACTTGCCGGCGCCGTTGGGGCCGAGGAGGCCGAAGATCTCACCGCGGCCGACCTCGATGCCGAGGCCGTCGCTGGCCCGCACCTCGGGCGTCGCGGGCCTGCCGCGGCGGCCGCGGGCGGCGGGATAGACCTTGACGAGGTCGCGCACCACGCAGACGGCATCGCTGCCGTGTCCCTGCCGGAGCCCTTGTCGGACCGCCTGTGCCGCGCGCGTACTCACGAAGGACGAGACTACGGGGTCCGATGTCCGGTATGGCGCCCGGGGCCGCCGTCGCGCCCCTCACTCCCCCATCGGGCCGTGCTCGGCGGCGGTCCGCACATCGATCTCACGCCAGAAGCCCGCCCGGATCGCGTACCGGTCGTGCTCGTCGATCTGGTCGTCCTTGTGGGCGAGCAGACCGAACCGGGCCGCGTACCGGAGCAGTTCACCGTCGACGCGGTGCGGGATGCGCGGATACATCGTGGCGAGCTTCTGCACGTTGTGCTGCTCGGGCAGGCGGCCCATCCAGCGGCGGGCGAAGACCTGGCCGACCTCGAAGGGGTCGCCGCCGACGGTGGTGATGTCCTCCTCCCGGTCGGCCCAGCGCTGCTCGGCGGTGGTGAGCTGGGCGAGGGTGGGCAGCGCCGCGGCCTCGGGGGGCTCGGCGGGTGTGCCGGGGCGGTCCACCCAGCCCTTGTCGGAGGACCAGCGCAGCGTCGCGTTCGCCGGTTCCTTGGCGGGCGGCGCGCCCGGGCCGCGCAGGGCGGCGAGGTCCTTGGGGGTGGGGACGCCCTTGGTGGCGGGGACGCGCTCCCCGTTCCGCTCGCCCGGGGAGGCGGTGGCGGGGTGGTGCGGGGGCGCGGGCGGGCGTGCCCGGTCGGCGCCGGTGGCGAGCGCGGACTCCGGCAGCGGCGCGGAGAGGATCGCGGCGATCTCCGGGCGGGGCGCGGGCGCCGGGGCGCAGACGCCGGTCAGCTCCTTGGCCTGGACGGCCTTGGTGATCCAGATGCGGTCGAGGACGCGGCGCTCGTCGGCCTCGGCGACCAGGTCCTCGGACTGGTTGTAGTCGCCGTCGGCGGCCTGCACGGCCCAGAGGTGGACGGCGACGCCGTGCTCCTTGGCGGCCATCATGCCGGGCAGCAGATCGCCGTCGCCGGTGACGAGGACGACGTCGGAGCAGGCGCGGTTGCGGGCGAGCTCGGTCAGCTCGGCGTGCATGGCGGCGTCCACGCCCTTCTGCGCCCAGCGCCCGTCGCTGCGGGTCAGCGCGCCCAGGCGCACGGTGACGCGGGGCATCACGCGCAGTCTGCGGTGCTCCGGCTGGGGTACGCGGTCGGGGGCGCCGTCGAACCAGTAGATCCGCAGCAGGGGGCGCTCGGTGTCGGACTCGGCGCGCTCGCGCAGGCCCTGGATCAGGGCGGAGTGATCGACGGTGATCCTGGACCGGGACGGCTCCCCCGCGAGGAGGCTCGCGGCGGCCCCCAGCAGATACCCGGCGTCCACCAGGACGATGCAGCGGTCCACGCGATCCACCCTCTTTCCCTGGTTTCCTGAAGGTGCCCGAAGGTCCCACAGATCCCGGGCGGGGACCTGGAGATTCAAAGGATCGGGAGATCCGGCGGATCCTGGAGGTTACTTCGGGTTTCCTTCGAGTCTGCCCGACCTCGGGGAGGTTAACGGCCGGAACTCGATCTTCGGCGTGGCGTATCCGCTCTGTACCCGCCGGCAGGTCTTATTACGCACGGTAATTATCCGAAATGCGCTCTTCGCATAGTTATGTGAGCCTGATCGCGTCATGGCCCCCAGATTCCCCTCAGGAGGAAGATCACCATGGCCAAGAACAAGAACCGCAAGCAGGCCGCCCAGGAAAACCGCTCCTCGCAGGCCGAGCGCGCCTCGGAAGAGGCACGGTCGGCAGCCACCGAGGCGCAGCAGGCCATGCAGACGCAGGCCCAGGGCAGCCCGGCGGATGTTGCCCGTAAGCACCAGCGCCGCTTCGGCCACAACTGACGCAAGCACAGGCACACCTCAGGGGCGCACCCGCATCGAGTGCGCCCCTGAGTCACGCCAGGATCCGCAGGGTCGGCCCGCCTCGCAGACGACGCGCGGGCCGAGCCCGCCCGGTAGGACCGTCCGCGGGCTCAGCCCGCCAGGCAGGACGGGCCGAGCAGCACCTTCAGGTCGCCGAAGAGCGCCGGGTCGGGCTTCACGCGGTGCCGGTCGAGCCGGAGCACGGTGGTCTTCTGGGCACCCTGGAGCTTGATCCGCACCTCGCTGTTGCCCTTGTGGTGGCTGAGGATCTCGCCGAGGCGGGTGACCATCGGCGGGCTCACCTTCACGGTCGGGATGGTGATGAGGACGGGGGCGTTGGTCCCTGCGTTCGACAGATCCGGGACCTGCATCTCCATCGCGACGAGGCGGGGGACGTCCTCACGCTTGTCGAGGCGGCCCTTGACGAACACCACCGCGTCCTCGACCAGTTGCGTCGACACCAACTGATACGTCGCCGGGAAGAACATGCACTCGATCGAACCGGCGAGGTCCTCCACGGTCGCGATCGCCCACGCGTTGCCCTGCTTGGTCATCTTGCGCTGCAGACCGGAGATGATCCCGCCGATCGTCACCACCGCGCCGTCGGAGAAGTCCCCGCCGGTCAACTGCCCGATCCCCGCGTCCGCCTTGTCCGACAACACATGCTCAAGCCCGAACAGCGGATGGTCGGACACGTACAGACCCAGCATCTCCCGCTCCTGGGCGAGGAGATACGTCTTGTCCCACTCATCGGTGGAGAACTCCACGTCCAGACCGAACCCCGGCTCGTCCGACTCGTCCTCCCCCATCCCCCCGAACAGGTCGAACTGCCCCTCGGCCTCCTTGCGCTTGACCGCCACCACATTGTCGATCATCGGCTCGTACTGCGCGGTCAGGCCCTTGCGGGTGTGCCCCATGGTGTCGAAGGCACCCGCCTTGATCAGCGACTCCGTGGTGCGCTTGTTGCACGCCGCCGCCTCCACCTTGTCCAGGTAGTCCGGGAAGGAGGCGAACTTCCCCTTCGCCTTGCGCGAGCGGATGATCGACTCGACCACGTTCGTACCGACGTTGCGCACCGCCTCCAGACCGAACAGGATCACGTCGTCACCCTGCGCGGCGAAGTTGTGCACCGACTCGTTCACATTCGGCGGCAGCACCTTGATACCCATACGCCGGCACTCGTTCAGATACACCGCCGACTTGTCCTTGTCGTCCTTCACCGACGTCAGCAGCGCCGCCATGTACTCCGCCGGGTAATTCGCCTTCAGATACGCGGTCCAGTACGTGACGAGGCCGTACGCGGAGGAGTGCGCCTTGTTGAAGGCGTATCCGGCGAAGGGCACCAGGACATCCCACAGGGCCTGGATCGCGGCGTCCGAATAGCCCTTCTTCTTGGCGCCCGCCTGGAAGAGAACGAAGTTCTTCTCCAGTTCCTCGGGCTTCTTCTTGCCCATCACGCGGCGCAGGATGTCGGCTTCGCCGAGCGAGTATCCGGCGATGATCTGGGCGGCCTTCTGCACCTGCTCCTGGTACACGATCAGGCCGTAGGTGAGACCCAGGGTCTCCTTCAGGGGCTCTTCGAGCTCCGGGTGGATCGGGGTGATCTCCTGGCGGCCGTTCTTGCGCTCCGCGTAGTTGATGTGCGAGTTCATGCCCATCGGGCCCGGCCGGTAGAGGGCCGAGACGGCGGAAATGTCCTCGAAGTTGTCGGGCTGCATCTGGCGGAGCAGCGAGCGCATCGGGCCGCCGTCGAACTGGAAGACGCCGAGGGTGTCACCGCGGCAGAGCAGTTCGAAGGTCTTGGGGTCGTCGAGCGGAAGGCTGAGCATCTCCAGGTCGATGCCCTTGTTGGCCTTCACCATCTTGACGGCGTCGTCCATGATCGTGAGGTTGCGCAGGCCCAGGAAGTCCATCTTGAGCAGGCCGAGCGACTCGCACTGCGGATAGTCCCACTGCGTGATCGTGACGCCGTCGGTGTGCCGCACCCAGATCGGGGCGTGGTCCACGATCGGCTCGCTGGACATGATCACGCCGGCGGCGTGCACACCCATCTGCCGGACCAGGCCCTCCACGCCCTTGGCGGTGTCGATGACCTTCTTGACGTCCGGCTCGTTCTCGTACATCCCCCGGATCTCGCCCGCCTCGCTGTAGCGCGGGTGGGTGGGGTTGGTGATGCCGTCGAGGTCGATGCCCTTGCCGAGGACGTCGGCGGGCATGGCCTTGGTGAGCCGGTCGCCCATGGCGTAGGGGTAGCCGAGGACGCGTGCGGAGTCCTTGATCGCGTTCTTCGCCTTGATCTTGCCGTACGTACCGATCATGGCGACCTTGTCCTCGCCGTACTTCTCGGTCACGTACCTGATCACTTCGACGCGCCGGCGCTCGTCGAAGTCGATGTCGACATCGGGCATGGACACGCGCTCGGGGTTGAGGAACCGCTCGAAGATCAGCCCGTGCGTGATCGGGTCGAGGTCGGTGATGCCCATGGCGTACGCGACGATCGAGCCTGCCGCGGAGCCGCGGCCGGGGCCGACGGCGATGCCGTTGTTCTTGGCCCACATGATGAAGTCGGCGACCACCAGGAAGTAGCCGGGGAACCCCATCTGGATGATGATGTCCATCTCGTACTCGGCCTGCTTCTGGCGGTCCTCGGGGACGCCGGCCGGGTAGCGGCGCTGCATGCCGCGGCGTACTTCCTCCTGGAACCAGGTGACCTCGGTGAAGCCTTCCGGGATGTCGAACTTCGGCATCAGGTCGCGCTTCTCGAACATGCCGCTGGTGTCGATCTGCTCCGCCACGAGCAGCGTGTTCGCACACCCCTCCTGCCAGGCGTCGGAGGAATCGACGGCGTACATCTCCTCCGTCGACTTCAGGTAATAGCCCGTCCCGTCGAAACGGAAGCGATCCGGGTCCGACAGGTTCTTGCCCGTCTGAATGCACAGCAGCGCGTCGTGCGCCGTCGCCTCATGCGCGTACGTGTAATGCGAGTCGTTCGTCACCAGCGGCGGAATGCCCAGCTTCTTGCCGACCCGCAGCAGATCCTCACGGACGCGCCGCTCGATGTCGATGCCGTGGTCCATCAGCTCCAGGAAATACCGGTCCTTGCCGAAGATGTCCTGGTACTCCGAAGCCGCCTTCACCGCCTCGTCGAACTGCCCGAGCCGCAACCGCGTCTGCAACTCACCCGACGGGCACCCCGTCGACGCGATCAGGCCCTCCGACCACTGCGCGATGGTCTCCTTGTCCATCCGCGGCCACTTCTGCAGCCACCCCTCGGCATACGCGTCCGAGGAAAGACGGAACAGATTGTGCAGACCCTTCCGGTTCGCCGCCCAGATCGTCTTGTGCGTATAACCACCCGAACCCGACACGTCGTCGCGCTTCTGGTGCGGCTGCCCCCACTGGATCTTCCGCTTGTTGCGCCGCGACTCCGGCGCCACATACGCCTCGATCCCGATGATCGGCGTCACGCCCGCCTTCTTCGCCGAATGGAAGAAGTCGTACGCCCCGTGCAAATTGCCGTGATCGGACATCGCGATATGCGTCATGCCCATCTCGTTGCACGCGTTGAACATGTCCTTCAGCCGCGCGGCACCGTCCAGGAGCGAGTACTGGGTGTGGACGTGCAGGTGCGTGAAGGGCGGCTTCGACACGGCTTGGGCCTCCGGGTGGGACTCTGCGGGCGGCGGGGGTGGACAGCGTGGAAGTCTAGTCCCGCTCGCTGACACCGGCCGGGCACTCGGGAGTACGGTCGTCCGTTGGAGAGGAGGGCGGAGAGCCGTCCCCCCCATGTCATGCACCAGGAGGCACCCCCCGATGTCGGTCCCGCAGCCCCCCGCCGACCAGCGCGGCGAGGAGATCCTCGCCGTCTTCGGCACCGCGTTCGGCGAGCTGCTCGCCGCCGACCCCGCAGCGTTCCGGGTGAAGTTCCGGAAGATGGCGGCCTCTGCCTTCGCCTTCTACCGCGGCACGGCCTGCCTCTTCTACCACGACCTGGAGGGCGAGCACGCGGACGGCGGGAAGCACGGCGGTCCCTACGTGGACGACCGCACGGGCCGGGTGTGGATCCACGGCGACCTGCACGCGGAGAACTTCGGCACGTACATGGACTCCCAGGGCCGCCTGATCTTCAACGTCAACGACTTCGACGAGGCGTACGTGGGCCCCTTCACCTGGGACCTGAAGCGCCTCGCTGCCTCCCTGGCCCTGATCGGCTACACCAAGGCGCTCAGCGACGAGCAGATCACGGACCTCGTGCGCACCTACGCCGCGGCGTACCGCGAGCGCGTCCACGACCTGGCGACGGGCGCGAAGAGCGACGAGGTGCCGCCCTTCACCCTGGACACCGCCGAGGGCCCGCTCCTCGACGCCCTGCGCGCGGCCCGCTCCCTGACCCGCTTCGAGCTCCTGGACTCGATGACGGAGATCCGTGACTTCGAGCGCCGCTTCGCGTCCGGCGGCGGCTCCATCGAGCTCGACGCCGCCACCCGGTACAAGGTCCTTGCCGCCTTCGACGGCTATCTGGAGACCCTCCCCGAGTCCTCCCTGGCCCGCCCGGACTCCTACCGCGTGAAGGACGTCGTGGGCCGCCGCGGCATCGGCATCGGCTCCGCGGGCCTGCCGTCGTACAACATCCTGCTCGAGGGCAACAGCGACGCCCTGGAGAACGACGTCGTGATCTATCTCAAGCAGGCCCAGACCCCGGCGGTCTCCCGGCACATCACGGACCCCGCGATCCGCGACTACTTCCAGCACGAGGGCCACCGCACGGTCATCTCGCAGCGGGCCCTGCAGGCGCACGCCGACCCCTGGCTCGGCTGGACCGAGCTGAACGGCACGGGCCAGCTCGTCGCCGAGGTCTCGCCGTACGCGGTGGACCTCGACTGGTCGGACATCGACGACGTGGAGGAGATCTCCGCGGTGGTGGCCGACCTGGGCCGGGCCACGGCGACGATGCACTCCGCGGCGGACGACGAGAGCGGCCACTCCGACCTGGTGCCGTTCTCCACGGAGCGCGCCATCGACGCCGCCATCGCCGCCGACGAGGCGGGCTTCGCCGACCTCCTGGTGGACTTCGCGCACAGCTACGGCGCACGGGCCCGCGCGGACCACCAGATCTTCGTCGACCTCTTCCGCAACGGCCGCATCCCGGGCCTGTAGCCCCGATGCGGCCGGTCGTCGGATGCACAGGGACTTCCGCAGGGACTTCCACAGGGACCCTTTAGGGGTCTCTTACGACGGCACATGGCACACTCAACTGCGCGATGGACATATCAGGGACCCAGTGGAGAGTGGCGCGCGCGGCAGTGTTCACGGCCCTTGTCGTGACGCTCTCCGCCGCGTCGCACGTCCTGCTGTCCCGCGCCCCGCTGCCGCTCATCCCGGTCGCCGCGGTGAGCGCCGCCGTCTTCGGACTCGCGTACGCCCTCGCGGGGCGCGAGCGCGGCTTCGGCGCGATCGCCACCCTGCTCATCCCGCTGGAACTCGCCGCGGACACGGTGTTCACGGCGGGCCAGCACGTCTGTTACGGCCAGGCGGGCGGCCCGGTCGCGGGCCCGCTGCGCTCCGTCGGCTTCGACGTGCTGTGCGGCGGCGGCAGCGTCGGCACGCCCCTGGCCCGGATGGCGGGCGGCGAGAGTCACGGCGCCGCCGCGGTGCTCGCCGACGCCGACCCCGCCGCGGCCTGGCTGCTGCTCGCCGCGCACGTCGGGACCGGGCTGCTCGCGGCCTCCTGGCTCGGGCGCGGTGAGCGTGCCGTCGCCGGACTGCTGCGCGCCGCTGCCGCGGCGACGTTCCGGCCGCTGATCCTCGCGGTCGCGGCGGTGGCCCCGCGCGGCGAGCCCGCGCGCCGCCTGCCGCGCCCCGTCCGCCGGGCGCCGGTCGTCCGCAGCAGACTGCTCGTGCACATCGTGGGACGGCGTGGACCGCCGTGCTCGGCCGCATTCGCCTGAGCACAGCAGTGTCCCCCCTGCCACACCACGGAGAAGAATCATGAGCAAGCGCAACAGCCAGGCATCCAAGCAGGCGGCCCGCGAGCGGATCCGCGCCCAGCAGGAGGCCGAGCGCCGGCGCGAGAAGCGCAAGCGGTCGATCCTCGTCGGCGCCTCCATCCTCGGTGTCCTCGCCATCGCGGGCGGTGTCTCGTACGCCGTCATGCAGAACAACAAGCCCGGCTACTGGGACGAGGCCAAGGACCAGAAGCTGGTCAAGCCGGCCAACACCAGCGGCGCGAACGGCACGACCGTCATCGTCGGCAAGGCGAGCGCCAAGAAGACCCTGAAGATCTACGAGGACCCGCGCTGCCCCATCTGCGCGAGCTTCGAGCAGACCGTGGGCCCGACGGTCGAGAAGGACCTCAAGGACGGCAAGTACAAGGTCCAGTTCGTCGGCGCCACCTTCCTCGACAACAGCTTCCCCGGTGAGGGCTCCCGCAACGCGATGAGCGCACTCGGTGCCGCCCTGAACGTCTCCCCCGACGCCTTCCTCGCCTACAAGAAGGCGCTGTACTCGACCGACAACCACCCGGCCGAGCAGGACGACAAGTTCAAGGACGACTCCTACCTGCTGAAGATCGCGAACGAGGTGCCCGAGCTCAAGAAGAGCGCGGCCTTCAAGAAGGCGGTCGAGGACGGCACGTACGACCGCTGGGCCCTGGAGGTCTCGGACGCGTTCGGCGACAACGAGGACAAGGTCGAGGGCACCCCGGCCGTCGTCATGAACGGCAAGCAGCTCAAGGGCGCCGACGGCAGGAACGCGCCGATGACCGTCGAGGAGTTCAACAAGGCCGTCGACGCGGAGATCAAGGGCTGATCCAGGAGTTATCACGCAAGCGCAGTAGGCGTGTTGCGGAAGAGCGGGCGAACTTTCGGCAGTCGCCCGCTCTTCGCCGTTACCGGTCCGTAGGGTCCGCCCTGTGACCAGTCGAATAGACAACAACTCCGTTGCGCCCGCCGAGGTTTCCGAGAGATCCCCGGACGCCTCCCGCGCCCCGCGCCGCCGCACCGTCGTCAAGGCGGCGGCCGCCACCGCCGCCCTCGCCGCCCCGCTCGCGGCGATACCGGCCGCCCGCGCCGCCGACGGCCCCGCCTTCCTGCACGGTGTCGCCTCCGGCGACCCGCTGCCCGACGGCGTCCTGCTGTGGACGCGCGTCACCCCGACACCCGACGCCACCCCGGGGTCCGGCAGGGGCCCGGACGTCGAGGTGCGCTGGGAGGTGGCCGAGGACAAGGGCTTCACCCGGGTCGTCGGCAGCGGCGCGCTCTCGGCGAAGGCCGCGGGCGACCACACCGTCAAGGCCGATGTAAGGGGCCTGCGCCCGGCGAGCACCTATTACTACCGCTTCATCGTCGGCAAGGAGGGCAACGGAGGCAACGGGGACAGCGAGTCGCCGGTGCGCTCCCCCGTGGGCCGCACCCGGACCGCGCCCGCCCACGACGCCTCCGCGGCCGGGGTCCGCTTCGGCCTCGTGTCCTGCTCCAACTGGGAGGCCGGGTACTTCTCCGCCTACCGCCACCTGGCCGCGCGCACCGAACTCGACGCGGTCCTGCACCTCGGCGACTACCTCTACGAGTACGCGTCCGGCGGCTTCGCCTCCTCGGGCGACGTCGTACGCGAGCACCGGCCCCGGCACGAGATCCTCACCCTCGCCGACTACCGGACCCGGCACGGCGCCCACAAGACCGACCCCGACGCGCAGGCGATGCACGGCACGCACCCGGTGATCGCGATCTGGGACGACCACGAGGTCGCCAACGACGCCTGGTCCGGCGGCGCGGAGAACCACACCCCGGACACGGAGGGCCCCTGGGCCGCACGCGTGGCCGCCGCCAAGCAGGCCTACTTCGAGTGGATGCCGGTGCGCCCGGCCACCGAGGGCACCGTCTACCGCCGGCTGCGCTTCGGCAGCCTTGCCGAGCTGCACCTGCTCGACCTGCGCTCGTTCCGCTCGCAGCAGGCGGGCGTCGGCAGCGGCGATGTCGACTCCCCCACGCGGACGATCACGGGCCGCGCCCAGCTCGACTGGCTGAAGTCCGGCCTGACCGCGTCGAACGCCACCTGGCAGTTGGTCGGCACCTCGGTGATGATCTCACCGGTCGCCTTCGGCTCCCTGCCCGCGTATCTCCTGAAGCCGCTCGCGGAGCTGCTCGGCCTGCCCGAGGGCGGTCTCGCCGTCAACACCGACCAGTGGGACGGCTACACCCACGACCGCAAGGAGCTGATCGGGCACCTGCGCGACAAGGCCGTCCGGAACACGGTCTTCCTGACCGGTGACATCCACATGGCGTGGGCCAACGACGTGCCGGTGACCGCCGCCACGTACCCGGCGTCGCCGTCCGTGGCCACGGAGTTCGTCGTCACGTCCGTGACCTCCGACAACGTCGACGACTTCCTGAACGTCGCGCCGCACACCCTCTCGCTCGTCGGCGTCGCCGCGATCAAGGCCGCCAACCGCCATGTGAAGTACCTGGACATGGACTCCCACGGATACGGCGTCCTGGACGTCACCAAGGAGCGGTCCCAGATGGACTACTACGTCCTCTCCGACCGCACCGACCCGCACGCGACCTCGTCGTGGGCACGTTCGTACCGCACCTTGAGCGGAACGCAGAAGGTCGAGCGGGTGCACGCGCCGGTGCGCTAGCCCCTGCCCTGTCGCCCATGAGTGGCCGTGGGGACATGGTCGACGGGCCCTTCGAACTGCTGGAGCGGCTCGGCAGCGGTGGCATGGGCACGGTGTGGCGGGCGCGCGACACCGTGCTGCACCGCGAGGTGGCGCCGAGGAGGTCCTGCCTCAGGGCCCACGGCCTCGCGGACCGGAGCCTCGGGGACCGGAGCCTCGGGGACCGGAGCCTCGCGGACCGGAGCCTGGGGGACCGGAGCCTTCAGGCCCGGAGCCCCCGCGTCCTGAACCGGCGGGCCCTGAACCGGCTGGTGAGGCCCCGCGGGAGGTGCGGGGGCAGGAGGCCTCGCGGAGGAACGTGAGTCCGCTGCGCCGCGCCTCCACCCTGGCCACGCTGGCCGCGGTGCTCGACGAGCCGGTGCCGCCACCGGTGCGCTCGGGCCCGCTCGCGCCGGTCCTGCGGGCACTCCTCGTACGGGACCCGGCGCTGCGGCCCACGGCGGACCGGCTCGACGGGATGCTCACGGCGGTGGCGGAGGGAGTGTCGTGACAGCCCCCCGAGACCGCGCCGAGGCCAGGCCCGTCCCTCGCGGGTGACGCCCGGCGGCGCACGCCGGTGATCGTGGCCGCGGTCTCGGTGGCCGTCGCACTCGTGGCGGGGACGGCGCTGGCACTGGCGCTGCGGGACGGCGGGAGCGACGGCGCCGAGGGCGGCGGCCGCGGTACGAGCAGTGCCGCAACCGGAGCGTCCCGCACCTCGGATCCGGCCGGGCGGCCCACCGACAGGGCCCGCACGCCGTCCGCCTCGGCGCCCGCCCCGCCACCCTCCGCCGCGACCGGGTCGCCGCCCGGCTGCCCGCCCGGCCCGTCGGGCGGCTCCCCGCCCGGCCCCCGCCCGGCCCGTCGGCCGGGTCGTCGGCCGGGTCGTCGGCCGGGTCGTCGGCCGGCTCCGGACCCGCCTCGTCGGCTCCGCCCGCGGCCGGGCGCTGGATCGCGCAGTTGCACTCCGAGCCGGACAGCTCGTCCGCCGCCACGCGCGACCGCAAGCTCGCCGCCCTGCGCAGGGCGGTGCCGCAGGCGCGGTACCCGCACAGCGACGACTACGCCTCGCTGCGTCCGGGCTTCTGGGTGTTCTACGCGCCCGGCCCCTTCGCCGACGGGCGCACGGCGCTGCGGTTCTGCGCGGCGCGCACGGCCGCACCACGGGAAGGGCGTGCCTGGGGCGCCGTCTCAGTGACAGCGGCGCGGACGTGGGGCTGCGCTGCAAGCCGCCCGCGAGCAGCCCGGTGGGGCGCCGCACGCGCTCCTGAGCGGGTGCCGCCGCCGCTGGTACGTGCCTACAGGCTGTCGAGGAATCCCAGCGCCGTACGCCATGTCGCCTCCGCCGCCTCGGCGTCGTAGTCGTCCAGGTCCGGGTCGGTGTACAGGTGTCCCGCGCCCGGATAGCGGTAGACCTCCACGTCGGCCCCGGCGCGGCCCATCCGCAGGTACCAGGCGCTGAGCCAGTCGTCCGTCTCGAACGCGTCCGGCTCGGCGACGTGCAACTGGACCGGCAGGTCGGCCACGGACGCGTTCTCGGCGATGTCCGAGGTGCCGTGCAGCAGGAGCAGGCCGCGCGCCTTGTCGTCGCCGAGGGCGAGGGTCTGCGCGGTGGCGGCGCCCAGCGAGAAGCCCGCGTACACCAGGCCCCGCTCGGAGTAGGGCGCGGCGGCGAGCACCGCGCGCTTCAGGAGCTCGTCGGTGCCGAGCTCCTCCCTGAAGGCCAGCCCTTCCTCGACGGTCTCGAAGGTGCGGCCCTCGAAGAGGTCGGGCGTCCACACCTCGTGACCTGCCGCGCGCAGTTGGTCGGCCGCCGCGTGCACCGCGGGCCGCAGCCCGTACGCCGAATGGAAGAGCATGATGTTCATGGAGCCATCGTGCCACCTGCCTTCCAGGTCGGGGCGCACGTGCACCTACCCTCGGAGGCATGGAGAACGTACTGCGTCCGTTGATCGTCGTCGGCGGCTCGGTCGTGCTCACGCTGGCCGTCGGCTGGCTGGCCGACTGGGTGCTGCGGCGTGCCGACGCCCGGCGCCCCCACCAACCGCTGTGGGGGCTGCTCCGTCGCTGCCGGGTGCCGCTACAGGTGGTCATGTGCACGGCTCTGCTGCGGGGCTCGTACTCGCAGGCGGAGATCGCCAAGGAGCACACCGCGGGCCTCGCCAGAACGCTCACCCTTGTGCTCATAGGCTCGGTGGCCTGGCTGGCCGTGCGGGGCTCGGCCGCCGTGGTGGAGTCCTCGTACGCGCGCTACGCCCACGCGCACCGCGACCCGGCCCGGGTCCGGCGCGTCCGTACGCAGGTCACGCTGATCCAGCGGGTGGTCGCGGCCATCGTGGGGGTGGTGGCGGTCGCCGCGATGCTGCTGACCTTCCCCGCCATGCAGGCGGCCGGGACCTCGCTGCTCGCCTCCGCGGGCATCCTCGGCATCGTCGCCGGTGTGGCCGCCCAGTCCACCCTCGGCAACCTCTTCGCGGGGCTGCAGATCGCCTTCGGCGACATGGTGCGGATAGGCGACACGGTGGTGGTCGACGGCGAGTGGGGTGTCGTCGACGAGATCACGCTGACGTTCCTGACCGTACGGACCTGGGACGAGCGGCGGATCACGATGCCGGTGTCGTACTTCACGTCGAAACCGTTCGAGAACTGGTCCCGCGGCGGGGCCCAGATGACCGGCACCGTCTTCTTCCAGCTCGACCACACGGCCCCGGTGGCGGCCATGCGGGAGAAGCTGCAGGAGATCCTGCGCGACTGCGCGGCCTGGGACGGCCGTGACTGGGGCCTCGCCGTCACCGACACCACCCCGAACACCGTCCAGGTGCGGGCCCTGGTGACCGCCAAGGACGCCGACGACATCTGGACGGTGCGGGTCACGGTGCGCGAGCGGATGGTCGCCTGGCTGACCGAGCACCATCCGTACGCGCTGCCCCGGGTCAACACGGCCTGGGCGGCGGAGTCGCCGAACGGGGACCGTCCGCGTCCGGTGACGCCGCACGTGCCGCGCACGGGCCGCGGCTGACGGCACCGGAACACGGCGGCCGCCCCCTGACCTCCGGGAGGGGGCGGCCGCTCGGCGTCAGCGCAGGCTGCGTACGTCGAGGTGGTGCAGCACCCGGTCCACGATCTCCGGGTCGTAGCCGGGTTCGCTGCGCGCGGACAGGACCTCGTGGCGGGCGGCCGACATCATCTCGCGCTGGACGCGCTGGAAGGCCTTCATCCGGTCGACGCGCTTGATGTGCCGCTCGCGGCGCTCGTCGTCCACGATGTCCGGGCTGATCCGGGCGCCGATGTCGAAGGCGCCGCGCAGCAGCCGCTCGGAGATCTCCTCGGGCAGCTCCTCGACGTCCTCGATCTCCTTCAGGCGCGCCTTGGCGGCCTTGGCGGCGCGCACCGCGAGCTCGCGCTCCAGTTCCCGCTCGGCGTCGGTGTCGGCCCGCACGCCGAGCTTCTTCACCAGCCACGGCAGGGTGAGGCCCTGTGCGACGAGCGTCGCGACGATCACACAGAAGGCGATGAAGACGATCTCGTCCCTGGCGGGGAACGGAGCCCCGTCGTCCGTCTTCAGCGGAATGGCGAGAGCCAGCGCGACCGACGCCACGCCACGCATCCCCGACCACCACATGACGACGGTCTCACGCCAACTGGTCGGGATCTCCTCGTCGTAGTCCCTGCGCTTGTGCAGCCGCTTGGCGAGCCAGGTGGCCGGAAGCAGCCACAGCAGCCGTACGCCGACGACGACGGCGACGATGGCGGCGCCCCAGCCCGCCATCTCCCACTCGCGTCCGTCGGCCGTGCCGAAGACGTTGTGCAGTTCGAGCCCGATGAGGCCGAAGGCGACACCGGTGACGAGCGTGTCGACGATCTGCCAGAAGGACTGTCCGGTGATCCGGCCGAGTACGTCGTCCGCGTCGGTGGCCTTCTCCGCGAGGTAGAGCGCGGTGGTCAGGACGGCGAGGACGCCGGAGCCAAGGAGCTCCTCGGCGAGCACATAGGCGACGAACGGCACGAGGAGCGTCAGACCGGTCTGCAGGGTGGCGTCGTCGAGCAGGGCCATCAGCTTGTTGGAGAGCCAGCCGAGTACGAGGCCGACGGCCACGGCGACGACGGCCGAGAGCACGAGCTGTCCCGCGGCCGCGGACCAGGAGAAGTCGCCGCTGACGGCGGCGGCGATCGCCACGTGGTACAGCACGATGGCGGTCACGTCGTTGAAGAGGCCCTCGCCCTCCAGGATCGACACGAGCCGCCGTGGCAGCCCGAGCGACCCGGCGACGGCGGTCGCGGCCACCGGGTCCGGCGGGGCGACGAGCGCGCCGAGCGCGACGGCGGCGACCAGCGGGAGGCCCGGCACCACGGCGTTCGCGACGGCGGCGACGGCCGCCGTGGTCACGAACACCAGTGCCACGGCGAGCAGCAGGATCGGCCGGATGTTGGCCGCGAACTGCCGCCACGACGTGCGCTGCACGGCCGCGTACAGGAGCGGCGGCAGGACGAGCGGCAGGATGAGGTCGGGCGGTACGTCGACGTTGGGCACGAACGGCACAAAGGCGAGGACGCCCCCGACGAGCGTCATGAGCACCGGCGCGGGCAGCCCGATCCGGTCCCCCACCGGCACGGTGACCAGAGCCCCCAGCAACAGCAGGAGCAGCAGTGCCAGTTGATCCACGGGGTGCCCTCCGGCGGTGGGAGACGAGAACGATCAGTCCCTCAACCTTGCCACGCACCCCGCTCGATCGAGCCGAACGACTAACGCAGCGCCTTGCGCATGGCCAGGTGCTCGATCCCCGCGTCGAGGAACTCCGCCCCGTACGCCACGTACCCGAGGCGTTCGTAGAACCCCAGCGCATGCGTCTGCGCGTGCAGGTCGACGGCGGTGAGCCCGCGCGCGCGGGCGGCCTCCTCGATGGCCCCGACCAGCGCGGCCCCGGCCCCGAGTCCCCGCGCGGAGCGCACCACGGCGAGCCGGCCGAGGGCCCCCACACCCGTGTCCGGGTCACCGTTCTTCACGACAGCGGCGGCACCGGTGAGCAGCCGCCCCGCCCCCACGGGCACCCCGTCACCGGCCCGCACGGCGAGCACGTGCACGGCCCCCGCGTCGTACTCGTCGTACTCCAGGTCCTCCGGCACCCCCTGCTCGGCGACGAAGACCTCCTTGCGCACGGCGAAACAGGCGTCCAGGTCCCCCTGGTCCTCCGCGACCCGGCAGGTCACCCCGGCGCGGCGGACGTCGTCCGCGGCGGTCACGCGCTCTCCGCGCGGACCCGGTCGAGCGCCTGCTGGAGGTCGTCGGGGTAGCCGCTCTCGAACTCCGCCCACTGGCCGTCGCCGGGGTGCTCGAAGCCGAGCCGCATCGCGTGCAGCCACTGGCGGGTGAGGCCGAGGCGCTTGGCGAGCGTGGGGTCGGCGCCGTACGTCAAGTCGCCCACGCAGGGGTGCCGGTGCGCCGACATGTGCACACGGATCTGATGGGTGCGGCCCGTCTCCAGCTTGATGTCGAGCAGGGAGGCGGCGCGGAAGGCCTCGATCAGGTCGTAGTGCGTGACGGAGGGCTTGCCCTCGGCCGTGACCGCCCACTTGTAGTCGTGGTTCGGGTGGCGGCCGATGGGGGCGTCGATGGTGCCGCTCATGGGGTCGGGGTGGCCCTGCACCAGGGCGTGGTAGCGCTTGTCGACCGTGCGCTCCTTGAACTGTCGCTTCAGCGAGGTGTACGCCCGCTCCGACTTGGCGACGACCATCAGGCCGGAGGTGCCCACGTCCAGGCGGTGCACGATGCCCTGGCGCTCGGCGGCGCCGGACGTCGAGACGCGGTATCCGGCGGCGGCCAGGCCACCGATCACGGTCGTGCCCGTCCAGCCGGGGCTCGGGTGCGCGGCCACGCCCACCGGCTTGACGATCACGACGATGTCCTCGTCGTCGTGCACGATCTCCATGCCCTCGACGGGCTCGGCGACGATCTGCACCGGGGCGGCCGCCTGCGGCATCTCCACCTCCAGCCAGGCTCCGCCGTGCACGCGCTCGGACTTGCCGGCCACCGCGCCGTCGACCAGCACCTTGCCTGCGGCCGCGAGCTCGGCGGCCTTCGTACGGGAGAAACCGAACATGCGCGAGATGGCGGCGTCGACGCGCTCGCCCTCAAGGCCGTCAGGTACGGGCAGGGTACGGATCTCGGGAATCGTGCTCACCCCACGAGTATGCAGGAGGGGTGTCAGTCCTTGTGCACGGTGCCGTCGGGGTCGAGCCCGCGGAAGGAGAGCAGCACGATCAGGATGCCGCCGCAGACGATCGCGGAGTCCGCGAGGTTGAACACCGCGAAGTTCTTCGGCGCGATGAAGTCGACCACCGCGCCCTTGAAGAGGCCGGGCGAGCGGAAGATCCGGTCGGTGAGGTTGCCGAGGGCGCCGCCGAGGAGCAGGCCGAGCGCGATCGCCCAGGGCAGGCTGTACAGCTTGCGGGCGAGGCGGGCGATCACGACGATCACGGCCGTGGCGATCACCGTGAAGATGATGGTGTACGCCTCACCGAAGCCGAACGCGGCGCCCGCGTTGCGGATGGCGCTGAAGCGCAGCAGGTCGCCGACGACCTCGATCGAGTCGTGGTGCTCCAGCTTGGCGACCACGATCATCTTGCTGATCAGGTCGAGGGCGTACGCGAACAGGGCCACGCCGAACAGGACGGCGATCTTGCGCCGCCCCTTGGGGCGCTCGTCCGCGAGCTCCTCGCCCTTGGGCGACGCGCCGTCCTTGGGGCCGGGTCCTCCCGTGGCGCCGGAATCGGACTGCTCCGGTCCGGCTCCCGACGCCTCAGGGATGTCCGGCGTACCGATGATGCGCTCCGCCTCTGCCACGTGAGTCCCTCGACCTAGGTACCTGACTGGGGACGAGGGTACGGCACACACGTACGGTGCACGGCGTCCAGGCCACGCTCAGTAGCGCCGTTCCTGCTTCTGCTTGCACTCCACGCACAGGGTGGCGCGCGGGAAGGCCTGCATGCGTGCCTTGCCGATGGGGTTGCCGCAGTTCTCGCAGAGGCCGTACGTGCCCGCGTCGAGGCGCTCGAGGGCGCGTTCCGTCTGCTCCAGCATCTCCCGGGCGTTGGCGGCGAGCGCCATCTCGTGCTCCCGGGTGATGTTCTTGGTGCCGGTGTCCGCCTGGTCGTCGCCCGCGCCGTCCCCCGAGTCCCGCATCAGGCCCGCGAGGGCCGTCTCGGACGCCTCGATCTCGGTCCGCAGCCGCATCGTCTCGGACGTCAGCTCCGTCCGTGCCTCGGCGACCTCCGCCGGGGTCCACGGGTCCTCGCCGGGCCGCACCGCGAGTTCGCCGGGCGCCGCCGCCGCGGCCCGCGCCTTGGGCACCGCATCCGGCTTCTTCGCCGCCGTCGCCGTGCCCGGAGTCTTCTTCGCAACCACCGTCGTGGCTCCCGTCGTCTCCGCGGCCTGAGCCGCACCGTCGGCCGCGGACGCGGCCGTCTTCCTGGCCGTACGCTTTCCGGCCCCGGGGCCCTTGGCGGCGCCCGTCGCCTTCTTGGACGCAGTCACCCCGCCCTCCACCTCCCCGCCCACTCCCCCCACCTCACCCGACCGCACACCTACGGCCTTCTGAGCGGCAGCCTTCTCGCCCCCACCCTTCGTGGCGCCCGCCTTCGCACCGACAGCCGTCTCGCCGCCACCCGCCCCCTTGGCAGCCGCCTTCTTGGCACCGGCTTTGCTGGCACCCGCCTCCTTGCCAGCCACTTTGCTGGTGCCTGCCTCCTTGGCAGCCGCCTTACTGGCGCCCGCCTCCTTGGCACCAGCTTTGCTGGCACCCGCCTCCTTGCCAGCCACTTTGCTAGCGCCTGCCTCCTTGGCACCCGATTTGCTAGCGCCCGTCTCCTTGGCAGTCGTCTTGACGGCGGCCGTCTTCACGGCAGCCGTCTTGGCAGCCGCCCTGCTAGTGGCTGGCTCCTTGGCACCCGCTTTGCTGACACCCGCCCCCTTGGCAGCCACTTTGCTGGCGCCCACCTTCTTGGCAGACGTCTTCGCGGCAGCCGTCTTGGCAGCCCTCTTCGTAGCAGCCGCCTCTGTGGCAGCCGCCTTCGTAGGGGCAGCCTTCGTGGCGGCAGCCTTCTCCTCCGCACCGCCGCCCTTCTCGGCAGAGACCTCCTCGGCAGAGGCGGCAACCCCCGCGGCAGCGGTCTTCGACGTCTTCCTGGGCGGGGCGAAGGTCTTCTTCGACCCCGTCGAGGAGGACACCCCACCCGCCCGCACCGTCTTGACCGCGCGGGCGGCCTTACCCCCCGCAGACCCAGCCGCCCCAGCGGCTCCCGCGCCGGTGGATCTGTTCGACGCCGGCTGATGTCCGGCGGTCTTTTTCGCCACCATGGCCGCGGCCCCTTCACATATTGTGATCTTGCACGCGAATCGTGCTGGGACGATAAATCGACCCCACGCCCGCGGCAACGGGGCACGCCGCCCGATGCACCCGCCCCGCGGGGGCCGCGCGACGAGCCTGCAAGCGTTGTGCCCAGCTCCCCGCCCCGTAAATCCGCCGAGGACAGCGCGCGAGGACCCGTCGGCGGGCGTCTCGCCATTCGGGTCAGTGCGGGCCCGCCACCCCACCCCGCCCGGCCCCGCCGAAAACCCCCGTTCCACCCGGCCCGCCGAAAACCGGTCGGCCGCCCCCGCCCCGGCGCCGTACACTGACCGGAGCGAGAAGCGTGGATGGGGACGAGTAGCGGCGTACGCGGCCAGGAGCGACCCGGGGACGGTGTGAGCCCGGGGGCGAGCGCGACGTGAAGATCACCCCGGAGCCGCCGGAAGAAAGCCGCAGCAGCCCCGAGCCGGGGCGGACGCGGCGAGTAGACCCGGCATCGCGACCCCAATGAGGGGGCCTGCCAGGGCGCCACGAGCGCCAGGAAGGCCAAGGAGGGTGGTACCGCGGGAGCGCAGCAGCGCAGCCTCTCGTCCCTCCGACGGAAGGGAAGAACGTCCGCCGGAGGAAGCGCGAACATGACACCGCCCCCGCAGTACCGCCAGGTGCCGGCCCAGGTCGACCTGCCCGCCCTGGAGCACGCCGTGCTCGACTTCTGGCGCGAGCAGAAGATCTTCGCCAAGAGCCTGGAGCAGTCCGAGGGCCGCCCCGAGTGGGTGTTCTACGAGGGCCCGCCCACGGCCAACGGCATGCCCGGCGCCCACCACATCGAGGCCCGCGTCTTCAAGGACGTCTTCCCGCGCTTCCGCACCATGCGCGGCTACCACGTCGCCCGCAAGGCCGGCTGGGACTGCCACGGCCTGCCCGTCGAGCTGGCCGTCGAGAAGGAACTCGGGTTCAACGGCAAGAAGGACATCGAGGCGTACGGCATCGCCGAGTTCAACGCCAAGTGCCGCGAGTCGGTGACCCGGCACACCGACGCCTTCGCCGAGCTCACGACCCGCATGGGCTACTGGGTCGACCTCGACGAGGCGTACCGCACGATGAACCCGGAGTACGTCGACTCCGTCTGGTGGTCCCTGAAGGAGATCTTCAACAAGGACCTGCTCGTCCAGGACCACCGCGTCGCCCCCTGGTGCCCCCGCTGCGGCACGGGCCTGTCGGACCACGAGCTGGCGCAGGGCTACGAGACGGTCGTCGACCCGTCCGTCTACGTCCGCTTCCCGCTCACCGGCGGCCCCCTCGCGGGCGAGGCCGCCCTCCTGGTGTGGACGACCACCCCGTGGACGCTGGTGTCCAACACGGCCGTCGCCGCGCACCCGGACGTCACCTACGTGGTGGCGACCGACGGCAAGGAGAAGCTGGTCGTCGCCGAGCCCCTCCTGGAGAAGGCCCTCGGCGAGGGCTGGGAGGCCACGGGGCAGTCCTTCACCGGCACCGAGATGGAGCGCTGGACCTACCAGCGCCCCTTCGAGCTGGTCCCCTTCCCCGCGGAGGCGCACTACGTCGTCAACGCGGACTACGTCACCACCGAGGACGGCACGGGCCTCGTCCACCAGTCCCCCGCCTTCGGTGAGGACGACCTGAAGGTCTGCCGTTCCTACGGCCTGCCGGTCGTGAACCCGGTCCGCCCGGACGGCACCTTCGAGGAGGACGTCCCGCTCGTGGGCGGCGTCTTCTTCAAGAAGGCGGACGAGAGCCTCACCAAGGACCTGGCCGACCGCGGCCTGCTCTTCCGGCACATCGCGTACGAGCACAGCTACCCGCACTGCTGGCGCTGCCACACCGCGCTCCTCTACTACGCCCAGCCGTCCTGGTACATCCGCACCACGGCCGTCAAGGACCGGCTCCTGGAGGAGAACGAGAAGACCAACTGGTTCCCCGACTCGGTCAAGCACGGCCGCTTCGGCGACTGGCTGACCAACAACGTCGACTGGGCGCTGTCCCGCAACCGCTACTGGGGCACCCCGCTGCCCATCTGGCGCTGCGCGGAGAACCACCTCACCTGCGTCGGCTCGCGCGCGGAACTCACCGAGCTGACCGGCACCGACCAGTCGGACCTCGACCCCCACCGCCCCTTCATCGACGACGTCACCTTCACCTGCACCCACAAGGGCTGCGCCCTCGAAGCGGTGCGCGTGCCGGAGGTCATCGACGCCTGGTACGACTCGGGCTCGATGCCGTTCGCGCAGTGGGGCTACCCGTACAAGAACAAGGAGCTCTTCGAGAGCCGCTACCCCGCCCAGTTCATCAGCGAGGCCATCGACCAGACCCGCGGCTGGTTCTACACGCTGATGGCGGTCGGCACCCTGGTGTTCGACAAGTCGTCGTACGAGAACGTCGTCTGTCTCGGCCACATCCTCGCCGAGGACGGCCGCAAGATGTCCAAGCACCTGGGCAACATCCTGCAGCCGATCCCGCTCATGGACCAGCACGGCGCCGACGCGGTCCGCTGGTTCATGGCGGCCGGCGGCTCCCCGTGGGCGGCCCGCCGCGTCGGCCACGGCACCATCCAGGAAGTCGTCCGCAAGACCCTCCTGACGTACTGGAACACCGCGGCCTTCCAGGCGCTGTACGCCCGTACGTCGCAGTGGGCCCCCTCGGACACCGACCCGGCCCCCGCCGACCGTCCGCTCCTCGACCGCTGGCTGCTCAGCGAGCTGCACGCGCTCACGGACCAGGTGACGCAGGCCCTGGACGCCTACGACACCCAGCGCGCGGGCAAGCTGCTCTCCGCCTTCGTGGACAACCTCTCCAACTGGTACGTCCGCCGCTCGCGGCGCCGCTTCTGGCAGGGTGACGCGGCCGCGCTGCGCACGCTGCACGAGGTCATCGAGACGGTCACGCGCCTGCTCGCCCCGCTGACGCCGTTCATCACGGAGCGCGTCTGGCAGGACCTGGTCGTGCCGGTCACGCCGGGCGCCCCGGAGTCGGTGCACCTGTCCTCCTGGCCGGAGGCGGACCTGTCGGCGATCGACCCGGACCTTTCGAAGCAGATGGTCCTCGTGCGCCGCCTGGTCGAGCTCGGCCGGGCCACGCGCGCGGAGTCGGGCGTCAAGACCCGCCAGCCGCTGTCCCGCGCGCTGATCGCGGCGTCGGGCTTCGAGTCGCTCGACCCGGAGCTGCGCGCCCAGATCACCGAGGAGCTGAACGTCTCCTCCCTGGCGTCGCTCTCCGACGTCGGCGGCTCCCTGGTCGACACCACCGCCAAGGCCAACTTCCGAGCCCTCGGCAAGCGTTTCGGCAAGGGCGTCCAGGCGGTCGCCAAGGCCGTCGCCGAGGCCGACGCGGCCGCCCTGTCCCTCGCCCTGCGCGCGGGCACGGCGTCGGTGGAGGTCGACGGCGAGCAGGTGAGCCTCGCCCCGGACGAGGTCATCATCACCGAGACCCCGCGCGAGGGCTGGTCGGTGGCGTCCGACTCCGGCGCCACGGTCGCCCTCGATCTGGAGCTCACGGACGAGCTGCGGCGGGCGGGCCTGGCCCGCGACGCCATCCGCCTGATCCAGGAGGCCCGCAAGAACAGCGGCCTGGACGTGGCGGACCGGATCGCCCTGCGCTGGGCCGCCACGGACGAGGCCACGGCCACGGCCCTCACGGACCACGCCGCCCTCATCGCCGACGAGGTCCTCGCCACGGACTTCGCCTCCGGCGAGGCGGACGACACCTACGGCGAGCCCTTCAAGGACGACGCCCTGAACCTCACCTTCCGCCTCCGCAAGGCGTAACGGCGCCCCCGAAGGCCCGGTCTCCGCCGCTCACCCGGCCAAGACCGGGCCTTTGTCGTACCCAGCCCCGGCGCCGGGTGCCCGTAACGCGGGCGTGCGCACAAAAGGGCGGAGCCCCCGGAAAACACCGGGGGCTCCGCCCTGTAAAACTGCCGACGCCTAGGGCGTACTGAGGGCCGTCAGTTGTCGTCCTCATCAATGAGGAACCCACGCATCGGAGACGGAGCCTGCTGCATGGGCTGCTGCCCCTGCGGCCGCACCGGCGCCATCGGCTGCGTCATCGCCGGCGACATCTGCTGCTGCCCACCGTAGGACGGCGCGCCCGGGGACTGGTTGCCCCCCATCGACTGGTTGCCGCCGTAGGACGGGGCACCCGCGCCGGCCGATGCCATGGAAGGCGTCGGGGACGGCGGCAGCGAGGCGGTCGCCGGAGTCCGCGGCGGGGCCAGCGAGTCATCGGCCTGCGTCTCGAGCTGACGAAGCTGCGACTCCAGGTAGGACTTCAGACGCGTGCGGTACTCACGCTCGAAGCCCCGCAGGTCCTCGACCTTGCGCTCCAGCGTGGCGCGGGCGGACTCCAGGGAGCCCATCGCGACGCGGTGCTTCTCCTGCGCGTCCCGCTCCAGGGCGTCGGCCTTGGCACGGGCGTCCCGCTCCAGCCCCTCGGCGCGCGAACGGGCCTCGCCGACGATCTTGTTGGCCTCGGAACGGGCCTCCGCGATCGCCTGGTCGGCGGTCTGCTGCGCGAGGGAGAGGACACGGGCGGCGCTGTCGCCGCCGGGGCCCTGTCCGGGCTGGGGCATCTGCGGACCGTGGCCGCCCATGGGACCGCCCATCGGGCCACCCATCTGACCCTGACCCATCGGACCCTGGCCCATCGGACCCGGACCCTGACCCATCGGGCCCTGGCCCATCTGACCCTGGCCCATCTGCCCCTGACCCATTTGACCCTGACCCATCTGGCCCTGGCCCTGCGGACCACCCTGCGGGCCGTGCCCACTGGGTCCCGCGGGCAACTGCGGCGCACCGCCCGGAAGCTGCGGCGGACCGCCCATCGGGTGCTGCTGCTGCGGCGGCACCGGCTGCGGACCCGATATTGCGGCGGGCACGGGGGCGCCGGGGCCGCGCTGGTCCTGCGGGCCCTCGGGTCCACCGGGGCCGCCGGGGCCACCAGGACCGCCGGGACCCTTGCGCATGCCGCCCTGCTGCTGGTTCTGCGCGGCGGCACGCGTGGCCGCGGCCAGCTTGGCGCGCAGGTCCTCGTTCTCGCGGAGCAGACGGGTCAGTTCGGCCTCGACCTCATCTAGGAAGGCATCGACCTCGTCCTCGTCATAGCCTTCTCGGAGGCGGACGGTCGTGAACTGCTTGTTCCGCACGTCCTCGGGGGTCAGCGGCATCTCTTCACCTCAACGTATTCGTCGGCATTCGGCAAGAACGTAGTTGACATCGCGCTCACAGCTTGCTCACGACGGTGATCAGGATGTAGACGATGATCATCAACACGAAGAAGGACAGGTCGAGCGCCACGCCCCCGAGACGCAGCGGCGGAATGAACCGCCGCAGAAGCTTGAGCGGTGGATCGGTGACAGTGTAGGTGGCCTCCAGAACGACCACCATCGCCTTGCCGGGTTGCCATGAGCGGGCGAACTGGAAGACGTAGTCCATGACCAGTCGGAAGATCAGCACGATGAGGAAACACATCAACGCGATATGGATCACTTGCAGGACCACGCCCATGTTCGCGTTTCCCTCTCCCCTGTTCTCAGTCGAGTTCGTGCCGTGTCGATCCGATGATTGCTGTCTACTGCACGTGCGTCTCAGCTCTGGTTGAAGAACCCGCCCTCTGCGATGCGGGCCTTGTCCTCCGCCGTGACATCGACGTTAGCAGGCGACAACAGGAACACCTTCTGTGTCACTCGTTCGATACTGCCATGCAGACCGAAGACAAGACCGGCCGCAAAGTCGACAAGTCGCTTCGCGTCCGTGTCGTCCATCTCCGTCAAGTTCATGATCACCGGGGTGCCTTCGCGGAAGTGTTCCCCGATGGTACGGGCTTCGTTGTAGGTCCGGGGGTGGAGTGTGGTGATGCGGTAGGGCTCACGCTCGGACACGACCTTGGGCATGATCACCGGTGCGTTCTTCTCCAGGCTCTGGCGTTCGGGTGTGATGGATGCCACGGGGGCGATTCGTGCCGGACGTCCCGATTCAGCGGGGAGCGAAGCGGCGCGGGGCGCCGGGTCGCGCGGCGCCGGCGGCTGTACCACTCGTACCGATTCATCCCGATCCAAGTCCCGGTCCGACAGGTGGGACTGGTGCGACTGGTGCGGCGGCTCGTGCCGCCGGCGGTCGCGCTCCGGCTCCGGCTCGGGCTCGAAATCGTCGTCGGGGTCGAATCCCCGACCGTCGTAACCGTCGTCCTCCACGAGGCCGAGGTAGACCGCCATCTTGCGCATCGCGCCGGCCATGCTCTGAGTCCTCCGCTCTGTGGTGGATCGAGAGGTCCGTCGTCATCAACTGCCCGCGATCCACGAGGTATCCCCGCCGAACTGCGGGAATGACCATATTTTCTGCTGTGGTCCGACTTCTTGGCGACGTTACCCGAGCCCGCGTCGGACTCCGAGTACCGCCGTACCGACGCGCACATGTGTCGCACCGGCCGCCACAGCCTCTTCGAGGTCCGCACTCATCCCTGCCGACACCATGTTCGCAGTTGGATGGGTCACGCGCAGGGCAGTCGACAAATCCATCAGCCGCTCGAACGCCGCCCGTTGCCGGCCCGCGTACTCCCCGGTGAGCGGCGCGACAGTCATCAGACCGTCGAGCCGAAGCCCCGGTGCTCCGGCCACCGCCGCCGCCAACTCCTCGATCCCGTCCGGCGCCACCCCGCCGCGGTCGCCCCGGCCTCCGACCCCCGCGTCCAGTGCGACCTGGAGCAGACAGCCGATCTCGCGCCCGGCGCGCACGGCGTCCTTCGACAGGGCCGTGACCAGCTTGGTCCTGTCGACCGACTGCACCACGTCCGCGTAACCGACCACGGAACGCACTTTGTTGGTCTGCAACTGACCCACGAAGTGCCAGTCGAGGGGCAGATCCGAGCAGGCGGCGGCCTTCGGGGCGGCGTCCTGGTCGCGGTTCTCGGCCACGTGGCGCACGCCGAGTTCCGAGAGAAACCGCACATCGCTCGCGGGGTAGGTCTTGGTGACCACGATCAGGGTCAGTTCCTCGCGCTTGCGGCCCGCGGCCGCACAGGCCGCCGCAATGCGCTCTTCCACTTTCGCCAGATTTGCGGCGAGTTCCGCCTTACGGTCCGTCATGCCTCATCAGTCCAGCCAGACATAGCCCGCGAGCCGACCGGTCGTGCGGTCGCGGCGGTACGAGAAGTGGTCACCCGACTCGAGCGTGCACACCGGCGACTGCTCCCGGTCGCGCACTCCGAGCCGGTCGAGCTGGGCGTGCACTCCGGCGGTCACGTCGACCGCGGGCGTGCCCCAGCTCGTCTCGGCGTACGCCGCGGGTTCCACGGCGGCCACGTCGGCGCGCAGGTCCGCGGGCACTTCGTAACAACGGCCGCAGACCGCGGGCCCCGTGCGGGCCACGATCCGCTCCGGCCTCGCGCCGAGGCCCACCATGGCCTCGACGGCCGCGGGCACCACCCCGGCGACCATGCCGGGGCGCCCGGCGTGCGCGGCCGCGGTGACTCCCGCGACCGGGTCGGCGAGCAGCACCGGAGTGCAGTCGGCGGTGAGCACCGCGAGAGCGAGGCCGCGCCGGGCGGTGACCACGGCGTCGACCGCCGGGATCTCCTGCTCGGCGGACCAGGGCGCGTCGACCACCGCGACGTCCCGGCCGTGCACCTGCCTCATCCAGACCACGCGCGCGGGGTCGAGGGCGAGGCTCTTGGCGGCCAGTTCGCGGTTGCGGTGTACGGCTTCGGGGTCGTCGCCGACCGCGCCGCCGAGGTTGAGCGCCTCGTACGGAACGGCGCTCACCCCGCCCCACCTGTCGGTGAAGGCGAAGTGCGCGCCGCTCGCGGTGCTCGTGGTGGAGCGCTGGTCTATCACTTCAGGAAGTCCGGCACGTCCAGCTCCTCGGCCTGGCTGTCCTGGTGCAGACGCGTCGAGGGGACCTGTGGCGGCGCCGACGGCGACGACGGGGGCTCGCTCGCCTGAGCGGCGGGCTCGGGCTGCTCGGCCGGGGCGGCGGAGTCCTCGCGCGCCGTGACGCTGCCGAGGCCCCCGAACGCCGGGGCGGGGCGGGCCGGTTCGCTCGGCCGGGCCGGGGTGACCGGTTCCTCGCGCTTGGCGGACGCCGAGCCGAGGACGGTGTCCCGCTTGGACGGGGGCTGGCCGCCGTCGAAGCCCGCCGCGATGACGGTGACCCGCACCTCGTCGCCGAGGGCGTCGTCGATGACCGCGCCGAAGATGATGTTCGCCTCCGGGTGCGCGGCCTCGCTGACCAGTTGGGCGGCTTCGTTGATCTCGAACAGGCCGAGGTCGGAGCCGCCGGAGATGGAGAGCAGGACGCCCCGGGCGCCGTCGATGGACGCCTCCAGGAGCGGTGAGGAGATCGCCATCTCGGCCGCCGCCACGGCGCGGTCGTCGCCGCGGGCCGAGCCGATGCCCATGAGCGCCGAACCCGCCTCGGACATGACCGACTTGACGTCGGCGAAGTCGAGGTTGATCAGGCCGGGCGTGGTGATGAGGTCGGTGATGCCCTGCACGCCGGAGAGCAGTACCTGGTCGGCCGACTTGAAGGCGTCGAGCACGCTGACCTGGCGGTCCGAGATGGACAGGAGCCGGTCGTTGGGGATGACGATGAGGGTGTCGACCTCTTCGCGGAGCTCGGCGATGCCGTCCTCCGCCTGGTTGGCGCGGCGGCGGCCCTCGAAGGTGAAGGGCCGGGTGACCACGCCGATCGTCAGGGCGCCGAGGGAGCGCGCGATGTTGGCGACCACGGGCGCGCCGCCCGTTCCGGTGCCACCGCCCTCGCCGGCCGTCACGAAGACCATGTCGGCCCCCTTGAGGACCTCCTCGATCTCCTCGCGGTGGTCCTCGGCGGCCTTGCGGCCGACGGCCGGGTTGGCTCCGGCGCCGAGTCCGCGGGTGAGTTCCCGGCCGACGTCGAGCTTGACGTCGGCGTCGCTCATCAACAGGGCTTGCGCGTCGGTGTTGATGGCGATGAACTCGACGCCCTTGAGACCGACCTCGATCATCCGGTTGATGGCATTGACACCACCGCCGCCGACACCGATGACTTTGATGACTGCGAGGTAGTTCTGCGGTGCTGCCACGTCGAAGGCCTCTCGCCTCGAGTTACGTGTCGTCGTCTCGCACTGCCGCGAAACGTCGACTGATGCCGAATGGGACGGTCCGAACGCCGACCCGAACCCTAACGCTGAAGTTTAGGGTTACCAGTGTGTCTGTTCCTTGGACTCTTCCGAACAGGACACTAAGTCGACAAGTGGCGCGCGTTCAACGAACACGCCGAACCTCCCGTTTTTCTTTTCACCCTATGTGATCAGGCGGAGCACTGCCCATCCAGGGTGCTGGCCTGCGTCGATGTACGTCAACTCGCGGATGACGCAGGGGCCGTGGGGACGCTCACGTCGAAGTGCCGTGCCTTCGGAACTGCTTTCATGAGCGCGGCAAGTGCCTCGGCCTTCGCGCGCCCCTTCTCGCCACTGCCCCACAGGACCGTGCGCCCGTCGCGCAGCCGCAGCGAGATGGAGTCGTACGAACGGACCTTGACGGCCAGGGTGTCCGCGGCGACGGCGCCCGGCAGGGCGGCCACCACGCGGACGGCCTCGCGGCGCAGCCGCTCGGCGTCGAAGCGGCGGAGGCTGGCACCGGCGCTGCCGTCGGGGTCGGTCGCCATTTCCAGGAGCGGGGTGTCCCGCGGAGCCTTCTCGACCGTGGCGAACCGGACACCCTTCGCATCCACTTCGATGAACTTTCTGCCCTTTTTCATCAGCAGTACCGGAGTGCGCTCCGTCACTTTCAGGCTGATTCCGTGGGGCCAGGAGCGAGTGACAGCAACCGCGTCAATTCGGGGCAATTCTCTCCGCAGCCGCTCCTCGATGGCTCCGGAATCGACCGAAATCAGCGGTCCGCCGAGCGGGACGCCGGCCGCCGCGCGCACCTCGTGCGGCTTGAGCGCCATCGTGCCGGAGGTCGTCACCCGCTCCACCCGCAGCCAGGGCGAGCCGTAGAGCACCCAGGCGCCGCCGCCCACGAGCACGGCGAGCGCGGCCGTCACGACGATCAGGGTGCGCAGCCGCAGACCCCCCGGCAGCCGCGACAGGCGCGGCAGCCGCGGGCGGCGGGGGCGCGGGCGGGACGGGCGGGACGGCCCAGAACCGGCCCCCCGTCGTTCGGCGGTCGTCGGTCCGGCCCGTCCGGCCACTGTCCCTGCCTTCTCTCACGCGCTGCGGCGTGACGCAATCGCCTCGTACACCATGTTGACGAGGAGGTCGTCGGCGTCCCTGCGCCCGAACTCCGAGGCGGCGCGGGACATCTCGTACAGCCGGTGCGGGTCGGCGAGTACGGGCAGGACATTGCCCTGGACCCACTCGGGCGTCAGTTCCGCGTCGTCGACCAGCAGTCCGCCACCGGCCTTGACCACCGGCTGGGCGTTCAGCCGCTGTTCGCCGTTGCCGATGGGCAGCGGGACGTAGGCGGCGGGCAGCCCGACGGCGGACAGCTCGGCGACGGTCATCGCGCCCGCACGGCAGAGCATCATGTCCGCCGCGGCGTACGCGAGGTCCATCCGGTCCACGTACGGTACCGGGATGTAGGGGGGCATCCCGGGCATGTTCTCCACGTACGGCATTTCGTTCTTCGGGCCGACCGCGTGCAGGATCTGGATGCCCGCCCGCTGGAGGACCGGAGCGACCTGCTGGACGACCTCGTTCAGGCGCCGGGCGCCCTGGGAGCCGCCGGAGACGAGCAGCGTGGGCAGGTTCGGGTCGAGGCCGAACGCGGCGCGGGCCTCGGGGCGGACCCGGGCGCGGTCGAGCAGCGCGATGGTGCGGCGCAGCGGGATGCCGATGTAGCGCGAGCCGCGCAGCTTGCTGTCGGGGGTGGAGACCGCGACCCCCGAGGCGTACCGGGAGCCGATCTTGTTGGCCAGACCGGGGCGCGCGTTGGCCTCGTGCACCACGATCGGCACTCCCGCGCGCTTGGCAGCGAGATAGCCGGGCAGCGCCACATAGCCGCCGAAGCCCACCACGCAGTCGGCCTTGGTGCGCTCCAGGATCTGCTCGGCCGCCTTGATGGTGCCGCGCAGCCGGCCCGGCACCGTGATCAGCTCGGGCGTGGGCTTGCGCGGCAGGGGTACGGCGGGGATCAGGGCGAGTTCATAGCCCCGCTCGGGTACGAGTCGGGTCTCGAGGCCGCGCTCCGTGCCCAGGGCCGTGATCCCCACGGTCGGGTCCTGCCTGCGCAGGGCGTCCGCGAGGGCGAGCGCAGGCTCGATGTGGCCGGCGGTCCCCCCACCGGCGAGTACGACATGCACCGAAATTCACCGCTCTCCGGACGAGCGCGCCTTGACGCGCCGTCGCATCGTGTTCCATCTCACCCGAGGTTGCCGCATGGCCAGGGCCGCCTTCGCCGCCGGTTCCTCACGCGCGAAGGCGATGAGGAGCCCGATGGCGAACATGGTCGGCAGCAGGGCCGAGCCCCCGTAGGAGAACAGCGGGAGCGGGACACCGGCGATCGGCAGCAGACCGAGCACCGCACCGACATTGATCACGGCCTGGGCCGTGATCCAGGTGGTCACGCCTCCCGCGGCGTACCTCACGAAGGGGTCCTCCGTGCGTCCGGCCACGCGGATACCCGCATAGCCTAGAGCCGCGAACAGGGCGAGGACCGACAGTGTCCCCGCCAGACCGAGTTCCTCACCGGTGATGGCGAAGATGAAGTCGGTGTGCGGTTCGGGCAGTTGACCCCATTTTTCCACACTCGCGCCGAGGCCGGAACCGAAGAATCCGCCGGAGGCCAGGGCGTAGATGCCGTGCACGGCCTGCCAGCACTGGTCGCTCGGCCCGGGATCGGTGGCGCCGATGCAGCCGAGCCGGGCCATGCGGTTGGGGCTCGTTTTGATGAGGATCACACCGAGGACGGCGGCGATGCTCAGCACACCGGCGAACAGCCGCGTCGGCGCCCCTGCCAGCCACAGCAGGCCGAAGAGGATCGCGGTGAGGATGATGGCCGTCCCCATGTCGCCGCCCAGCATGATCAGGCCAAGCAGTATGAAGGTGACGGGAACGAGCGGCACCAGCATGTGTTTCCACTGGGTGAGCAGGCGCTTGTCCTGTTTCCGCGCCAGCAGGTCCGCGCCCCAGAGCACCAGGGCGAGCTTGCCGAACTCACTGGGCTGGAGCTGGAAGGGACCGCCCAGATAGATCCAGTTCTGATTGCCGTTGACGCTGCGCCCTATCCCCGGGATCTGTACGAGCACCATCAGGAAGACGGAAGCGGCGAGCATCGGGTAGGAGAGCGCCCGGTGCAGCTTCACCGGCACCCGCATGGCCACGAGCAGCAGTCCCGCGCCGAGCACCGCGGCCACGAACTGCTTGCGGAAGAAGTAGGACGCGGGCAGGTTGAGCTGCAGCGCCTGGATCATCGACGCCGAGTAGACCATCACCAGGCCGAGCGCGGTGATCAGCAGACTGCTGCCGAAAATCAGGTAGTACGCCGTCAGCGGCCGGTCCCAGGCCCGCCGGGCCCGGAGGTACAACTGCCGCAGCGGGCTCACGGTGGCCGCCGGGGCGGTGCGCGGGCGCGGGGGGCGCTTGGGGGTGCGCGGCGTGCGCACAGGAGCTCGTCCGGGCATCAGCGAGCCCCCGTACCGAGGGCCACAGGTTGCGTACCGGCGGCTACCGGTCCCGCACCGAGGGCCACCGGTCCCGTACCGCCGAGGGCCACAGGTCCCGTACCGGCGGCCACCGGTCCCGTACCAAGGGCCACCGGTCCCGTACCGAGGGCCTCAGGCCCCCTCCCGGCGGCCGCGCGGCCCGTCCCGGCTCCCGGCCGTCCACGGAACCCCCGCCACGACGGCGTACGAACGCTTGCCACGGCTGCCACGTGCCCTCCTTCGGGTGCCGGGCGCCCCCGGACCACCGCTGGGCCCGCCGTCAGGCGCTCGCGCCGAGTTCGCGGACGGCTGCCGCGAACGCGTCACCACGCTTGTTGTAGTTGGTGAACATGTCCATCGACGCACAGGCGGGCGCCATCAGGACGGTGTCTCCCGGCCCCGCGAGCCGTGCCGCCTGCCGTACCGCCTCGGACATCGCACCAGTGTCCGTCCGGTCGAGGTCCACGACCGGGACCTGCGGGGCGTGTCGCGCGAGCGCTTCGCTGATCAGCGCGCGGTCGGCGCCGATCAGGACGACGCCCTTGAGCCGCGCGGCGGCACCGGCCACCAACTCGTCGAAGGTGGCGCCCTTGGCGAGGCCACCGGCGATCCACACGATCGACTCGTAGGAGCCCAACGACGCCTGCGCGGCGTGGGTGTTGGTGGCCTTGGAGTCGTCGATGTACGCGACCCCGTCGACATCGGCCACGTGCTCCATGCGGTGGGCGTCCGGGCGGAAGGCGCGCAGGCCCTCACGGACCGCGGACGCGGGCACGCCGTAGGCGCGGGCGAGGGCGGCGGCGGCCAGGGCGTTGGCGATGTTGTGCGGCGCGGGCGGCCGTACGTCCGCGATCTCCGCGAGTTCCTGGGCCTGCTTCTGGCGGTCCGGCACGAAGGCACGGTCGACCAGGATGCCGTCCACGACTCCCAGTTGGGAGGGGGCGGGCGCGTTCAGCGTGAAACCGATGGCCCGGCAGCCCTCTTCGACGTCGGCGTCGCGGACCAGGTCCTCGGTGGCCTTGTCCGCGACGTTGTAGACACAGGCCACCTGGTTGCCCTCGTAGACGCGGCCCTTGTCGGCGGCGTACGCCTCCATGGAGCCGTGCCAGTCGAGGTGGTCGGGCGCCAGGTTCAGGACCGCCGCGGAGTGCGCGCGCAGCGAGGGCGCCCAGTGCAACTGGTAGCTGGAGAGCTCGACCGCGAGGACGTCGTACTCCTGCTCGCCCGTGACGACGTCGAGGAGCGAGACACCGATGTTGCCGACGGCGGCGGTGCGCAGGCCCGCCGCCTCCAGGATGGAGGCGAGCATCCGTACGGTCGTGGTCTTGCCGTTGGTGCCCGTGACCGCCAACCACGGCGCCGCGTCCTCGCCGCGCAGGCGCCAGGCCAGCTCGACGTCGCCCCACACCTCGACACCCGCAGCGGCAGCCGCGGCGAAGAGGGGCTTGTCGGGCTTCCAGCCGGGTGTGGTGACGACCAGGTCGGTGCCCTCCGGCAGGGTAGCGCCGTCGCCGAGGCGGACGGTGATGCCCGCGGCCTCCAGCTCGGCGGCCTGCGTACGGGAACGCTCGTCGTCCCCGTCGTTGACGACCGTGACCCTCGCGCCGAGGCCGCTGAGGACCCGGGCCGCCGGGATGCCGGAGACGCCGAGGCCCGCGACGGTGACGTGCCTGCCCTGCCAGTCGGTGGTCACTTGGTGGCCGCCCACCCTGCGTAGAAGAGTCCGAGTCCGACGATCACGCACATGCCCTGGATGATCCAGAACCGGACCACCACAAGGACTTCGGACCACCCCTTGAGTTCGAAGTGGTGCTGGAGTGGCGCCATCCGGAAGACCCGCTTCCCGGTCATCCGGAACGATCCGACCTGGATGACGACCGACATGGTGATCAGGACGAAGAGACCACCGAGGAGGGCGAGCAGCAGTTCGGTGCGGGAGCAGATCGCGAGGCCCGCGAGCGCGCCGCCGAGGGCGAGGGAACCGGTGTCACCCATGAAGATCTTCGCGGGCGAGGTGTTCCACCACAGGAAGCCGAAGCAGGCGCCCATCAGCGCGGAGGCCACGACGGCGAGGTCGAGCGGGTCCCTGACCTCGAAACACGCCTCCGGGTTGGTGAGCGTGTTGGCGTTGGCGCAGGACTCCTGGTACTGCCAGACACCGATGAAGGTGTAGGCGCCGAAGACCATCACGGAGGCACCGGTGGCGAGGCCGTCGAGGCCGTCGGTGAGGTTCACGCCGTTCGACATCGCGAGGATCATGAACAGCGCCCAGACCACGAACAGGACCGGGCCGATCGACCAGCCGAAGTCCGTGACGAACGACAGCTTGGTGGAGGCCGGGGTCTGGTTGCGGTTGTCCGGCCAGTTCAGCGCGAGCACGGCGAAGCCGATGCCGACGATCAACTGGCCCGCCATCTTCGCCTTGGCGCGCAGACCGAGCGAACGCTGCTTGACGATCTTGATGTAGTCGTCGAGGAAGCCGACCAGGCCCATGCCCGCCATCAGGAAGAGCACCAGGAGGCCGGAGAGCGTGAACTCCCCGCCGGTGATGAACTTCGTGAGGAAGTACGCGATGAGCGTGGCCAGGATGAAGGCGATACCACCCATGGTCGGCGTACCGCGCTTGCTGTGGTGCTCGCGCGGACCGTCGTCCCGGATGAACTGGCCGTAGCCCTTGCGGGCCAGGAGCTTGATCAGCAGGGGCGTACCGACCAGGGTCAGGAAGAGCCCGATCACACCTGCGAAGAGGATCTGCCTCATCGGCCGGCGACCTGCCCCTCCGAAGACGCGGCGGAGTCGTCGAGCAGCGCCAGGGCGACCCGCTCGAGACCGACCGATCTGGACGCCTTCACCAGCACGACGTCTCCTGGGCGCAGCTCGCTGCGCAGCAGGTCGATCGCCGCCTGTGCGTCGGACACGTGCACCGACTCCTCACCCCACGAACCCTCGTTGTATGCGCCCAGTTGGAGCCAGGACGCTTCCCTGCCCCCGACTGCCACGAGCTTGTTCACGTTCAGCCGGACGGCAAGGCGTCCGACCGCGTCGTGCTCGGCGAGCCCGTCGTCACCCAGCTCGGCCATGTGACCGAGCACCGCCCACGTGCGTCCTCCGCCGGCCTGTCCGGCCCTGCCCATGGCCGCGAGCGCGCGCAGGGCGGCTCGCATGGACTCGGGGTTCGCGTTGTAGGCGTCGTTGACGACCGTCACACCGTCCGGGCGCTCGGTGACCTCCATACGCCAGCGGGACAGCGTGCCCGCCTCGGAGAGCGCGAGGGCGATCTCGTCCACGGACATGCCAAGGTCATGGGCGACGGCGGCCGCGGCGAGCGCGTTCGACACGTGGTGCTCACCGTACAGGCGCAGCCGCACGTCGCTGCACCCGGAGGGTGTGGTCAGCGTGAAGGCGGGTTGTCCGTTCTCGGTGAGCCGGACATTCTCGGCGCGTACGTCGGCGTCGTCGGCCTCTCCGAAGAGCAGCACCCTGGCCTTCGTGCGCGTGGCCATCGCGCGGACGAGGGGGTCGTCGGCGTTGAGGATCGCCGTGCCGTCGGCGGGCAGCGCCTCGACGAGCTCACCCTTTGCTTGCGCGATCTGCTCCCGGCCGCCGAACTCGCCGATGTGGGCGGTGCCGACGTTCAGGACCAGGCCGATCCGCGGCGGTGTGAGGCCGGTGAGGTAGCGGATGTGGCCGATGCCGCGGGCGCCCATCTCCAGGACGAGGAACTTGGTCTCGTCGGTGGCGCTCAGCGCGGTCAGGGGCAGGCCGATCTCGTTGTTGAACGAGCCCGGCGTCCACACCGTGGGCGCCTTGCGGCCGATGACCTGGGCGATCAGATCCTTGGTGCTCGTCTTGCCCGCGGACCCGGTGAGGGCGACCGGAATCGCGCCGAGCCGGGCGACGACGTGCCTCGCGAGGGCACCGAGCGCCGTCTGCACATCGTCGACGACGATCGCGGGCACCCCGCACGGCCGCGAGCCGAGCACGGCGACCGCGCCCGCGCCCACGACCTGGGCGGCGTAGTCGTGCCCGTCGACGCGCTCGCCCACGAAGGCGGCGAACAGGGCGCCTGGCTGCACCTCACGGGAGTCCTTGACGACCGGTCCGGTGACCTGGGCCTGCGGATCCGGTATGTCGTACGTCTGCCCGCCGACGACGGTGGCGATCTCGGCGAGGGAGAGGGCGATCACAACTTCATCCCTGGGTTTGCTCGATAGCTTCGCGAAGCACTTGGCGGTCGTCGAAGGGACGGACCACTCCGGCGATGTCCTGGCCCTGCTCGTGCCCCTTGCCCGCGACGAGAACGGTGTCGCCGGGTTCGGCCCGGGCGACGGCCGCGCGGATGGCGGCGGCCCTGTCCTCGAACACGGCGACGTCGCCGCGCTCGTGGGCGGGCACCTCGGCGGCGCCCGCGAGCATCGTCGCGAGGATGGCGAGGGGGTCCTCGCCGCGGGGGTTGTCCGAAGTCAGTACGGCGGTGTCGGCGAGCCGGGCCGCGGCCGCGCCCATCGGCTTCCGCTTGGTCCGGTCGCGGTCGCCGCCGCAGCCGAGCACGATCGTGAGGCGGCCCTCGGTGACCTTGCGCAGCGCGCGCAGGACCGAGTCGACGGCGTCCGTCTTGTGGGCGTAGTCCACGACGGCGAGGTAGGGCTGGCCCGCGTCGACGCGCTCCAGGCGGCCGGGGACGCCCGCGACGGCCCCGACGCCGTCGGCGGCCCGCTGCGGGTCGAGCCCGGCGACGGCGAGCGCCACGATCGCGGCGAGCGTGTTGGCGACGTTGAAGGGCCCCGCGAGCGGCGACTTGGCGGCGATCCGCTCGCCCTTGGGTCCGACGGCGGTGAACGTCGAGTCGAGGGGGCCGACTTCGACGTCCTCGGCGCGCCAGTCGGCGTCGGGGTGGCCCTCGGCGGAGAAGGTGGTGACGGGGATCTCGGACTCGGTCACGAGCCTGCGGCCGTACTCGTCGTCGAAGTTGACCACGCCGAGCCGCGCGCGCCGTTTCGTGAACAACTGCGCCTTGGCCTGGAAGTAGTCCTCCATGCCGGAGTGGAACTCCATGTGCTCCGGGCTGAGGTTGTTGAAGACGGCGACGTCGAAGACGCACCCGTCGACCCGGCCGAGCACCAGGGCGTGGCTGGAGACCTCCATCGCGACCGCCTCGACGCCGCGTTCGCGCATCACCGCGAAGAGCGCCTGCAGGTCGGTGGCTTCGGGCGTGGTGCGCTCCGACTTGATGCGCTCCTCGCCGATGCGCATCTCGACGGTGCCGATGAGGCCCACCCGGCGCCCACCACCGCCCTCGGCCGACTGCGCTTCGCGCCCGTCCCCAGAACTCTGGCGGACGCCCTTCAGGCCGCCCTCGATGAGGTACGCCGTGGTGGTCTTGCCGGAGGTGCCGGTGATGCCGATCTGGAGCAGATCGCGGCCGGGCCTGCCGTACACCGTGGCGGCGAGCTCGCCCATACTGCCGCGCGGGTCGGCGACGACGAGCACCGGCAGTCCCGTGGCGGCGGCGCGGTCGGCGCCCGTCGGGTCGGTGAGGACGGCGGCGGCGCCGAGGTCGGCGGCCTGCGCGACGAAGTCGGCGCCGTGCATACGGGCGCCGGGCAGGGCGGCGTAGAGATCACCGGGACGCACCGCACGCGAGTCGTGCGTGATGCCGGTGATGGCGGCGTCCGTGCCCGGGGCCGCGGCCCCAAGCTGATCGGCGAGCTCCGCGAGGGGGGTGGCGGAGACCTGCGTCGGCCTCGGCGGACCCGGGTGGTTCACGGGAGCGTCCTTCTGAGTGGTTTGGGACTGATCAGCGTGTGGCACGGCGGTGAGCGTACCGGGCGTACCCGCCCCAGAGCCAAAAGGGAGGGGTCCGGGCGTAGTGCGGTCGGTCCCGGGGATGGGCGCGGGGCCGCTCGTCGGGCGGTGTGTCGCGGCCCGGTTCCCCGGGTCCGGGGTGATCGTCGTCACGGGCTTTTCCTGTTCGGGTGTCCGTTCCGGTCCGTTCCGGTCCGTTCGGTCTGTTCCGGTCCGTTCGGTCTGTTCCGGTCCGTTCGGTCTGTTCCGGTCCGTTCGGTCTGTTCCTAGCGGCCGTTCGCGGGCCGTCCCGGGGTCTCCGGCTTGCCGGGGCTGAACGTCACCGGCAGGCGCGCGGGGGCCTTGCCGGTGGGCGGGACCTGGAGCGTCTTGAGGGCGAACTGCATGACCTTCTTGTAGATGGGACCGCAGATCTGACCGCCGAAGTAGCTCCCCTCGGTGGCGTTCTGGATGACGCAGTAGACGGTGACGCGCGGCTTGTCGGCGGGGGCGAAGCCGGCGAAGGACGAGGTGTAGCCGTGGTAGCGGCCGGTCTTGGGGTCGACCCGGTTGGCCGTGCCGGTCTTGCCCGCGACGCGGTAGCCGGGGATGCGGGCCTTGGTCCCCGTGCCCTGCTCGTCGTCGACGACGGACTCCAGCATCTGGGCGACGGTCCGCGCGGTCCTGTCGCTGACGACCCGGGTCTTCTTGGGTGCGGGCGCCGGCGTGAAGCGGCCGTCGGGCCCCTTGGTGCCGCGCACCAGGGTCGGTTCGACGCGTACGCCGCCGTTGGCGATGGTCGAGTACACCGAGGCGGCCTGCATCGCGTTGATGGAGACGCCCTGGCCGAAGGGGATGGTGAACTGCTGGGACGTCGACCACTTGGCGGGCGGCGCGAGGATGCCGGAGGTCTCGCCGGGGAAGCCGAGCCCGGTCTTCTTGCCGATGCCGAACTTCCGCAGATACGAGTAGAGGCTCTCGTTGGCCTGCTTCTGGGTCTCGCCGAGTTCGCCGGTGGCGAGGATGGTGCCGATGTTGCTGGACTTGGCGAGCACGCCGTTGAGCGTGAGGTACCAGGTCGGGTGGTCGATGTCGTCCTGGAAAAGACGGTCCCCGCGGTGCAGACGGTTGGGCACGGTCACGCGGGTGCCGGGGGTGGCGGCGTTCTCCTCCAGGACTGCGGCCATCGACATGATCTTGGCGGTGGAGCCGGGTTCGAAGGCGTCCTGGAGTGCGGCGTTGCCGAGGCTCGTGCCCCGGGCCTGGGAGATGTCGTTGGGGTCGAAGCCGGGTGCGTTGGCCATGGCGAGGATCTCGCCGGTCCTGGTGTCCTGTACGAGGACGTAACCGCGGTCCGCACGGGACTTTTCGACCTGCTCGGTGATGGCGTCCTCCGCGGCCCACTGGATGTCGCGGTCGATGGTCAGCTCGACGTCCGAGCCGGGCACGGCGGGCTTCTCCGTGCTGCCCGCGGTGGGCACCCGCAGGCCGCCCGACTGGGCGTAGCGGATCTCGCCCTGCTTGCCCGCGAGTTCCTTGTTGAGCTGCTGCTCGACGCCGCCGCCGCCCTTGCCGTCGGCGTTGACCCAGCCCAGTATCCCGGCGGCGAGCCCGTCGTTCGGGTACACCCGCTTGCTGGTGGGCACGGCGAAGACGCCCCCGAGGACGTTGACCGCCCCCGGGTCGGCGCTCGCCTTGTCCGCGAGGGCGGTGCGCAGGTCCTTGATCTGCTTCCAGACCTGCGGTGTCGCGCGCCGGGCGAGCAGTGTGAAGCGCGACTTAGGCGTGCGCAGCTTCTCGGCGATCTCGTCGGTGTCCTTGTCGATGATCGGCGCGAGCAGCGCGGCGGCCTGCTCGGGCGCGTCGCCGGTCTTCGTCTCCTTCCGCGTGAAGAGCGAGGGGTCGGCGGTGATGTCGTACGCGTCCACGCTGGTGGCGAGTTCGACGCCGCTGCGGTCGGTGATGGCCCCGCGCTCGGCGGCGAGCTTGTGGCTGGAGTACCGGTTCTTCTCCGCCTTTGCGGCGTACACGTCGGCGTCCACGGCCTGCACCTGGAGGAGCCGCACCACGAAGGCGAGCATCACCAGGGTCAGACCGAGGCTGACCATGCGCAGCCGAGGCCGCGGGCTGCCCAGGCGGATGGTCTTGGGGGCCTTGTTCCTCGGTCCCCGTCCGGGCGGACGGGGGCCGCGCGCGGCGGGCGGGCGCGCTCCCGGGTCCGGCCTGCGCCGGTCTGCGGGGCGGGCGGGGCGTGCGGGGCCGGGGACCCGGCGCCGTGGGGGTGGCGGTTGGCGGTCCGTCACTTACGTCACCTGCCGGGAGTCGTGGGGGTCGGCCGCTCGGCGGAGACCGGCGGCCGGGGCGCGCCGCCCGCGGCGGCGGAGGCCGGTGCCGACGGTCCTGCGGCCGCGCTCGGGGAGCCCGTCGCGGGCGGCTGCGGGGAGGGCGTGACCGGCTGCCGAGCGGAAGTGGAAGCGGAGGCGGAGGCGGAAGGGGAAGGGAAGGCGGACGTCACGCCCGGCGGCGGTGCCGGGAACGCCGGGGACGCGAGGAGCGGGGGCAGGACGGCGGGCTGCCGGGCCGCCGACGGGCGGACGGCGGCACCCTGGGCGGCACCGGGGACGCCGCGGACCTTGCCGTCGGGGCCGAGGAAGGCGGGGTCGCCGCCCGGGACCATGCCGAGTTCACGGGCGCGGCGCTGGAGGGCGTCCGGGGCGGCGTACTTGTCCACGTCCTTCTGGAGGGCCTGTTCCTCGTCGGTCAGCTCCTGGGTCTCCTTCTTGAGCTTCGTGAGCTGGAAGGAGCCCTCGTTGAGCGAGGAGTTGAGCAGCAGGAGCGTGATCAGGCCGCCGCCGAGCAGCAGCACGACCAGGAGCACGAAGGGGGTGCGGGCGGCTTGGCTCGGGGCCGCGGGCAGCAGTTGGGCGAGCCGCGCCGCCCTCCCCCGCAGCTCGGGCTTCTTGCTCATCGGGCCTCCTTGCGGACGCGGCTCATGGTGCCTCTCCGAAGAGAAGGGGCCTCTCCGAAGAGTGGGCCTTCCTGAAGTGCGGGGCCTCCCCGAAGAAGGGGACCTCTCCGAAGAGGCCGCTCACGTGGCTACCTCGCGGCGGGGTCTCACAGCGCGTCCTCGCGGATGCGCTCGGCACCCCGCAGCCGGGCCGGCGCGGCCCGGCGGTTCTCGGCGATCTCTTCGTCCGTGGGCAGTTCGGCGCCGCGCGTGAGCAGCTTGAGCCGCGGCTGGTACTGCTCGGGTACGACCGGCAGACCGGGGGGCGCGGTGGTGGCGGCGCCCGCCGCGAGCACCTGCTTGACAAGGCGGTCCTCCAGCGAGTGGTACGAGAGGACGGCGATGCGGCCGCCGACGGCGAGCGTCTTCACGGCCGCGGGAATGGCCTGCTCCAGGACGCTCAGCTCGCCGTTGACCTCGATGCGCAGGGCCTGGAAGGTGCGCTTGGCGGGGTTGCCGCCGGTGCGCTTGGCGGCCTGCGGCAGCGCGTCACGGATCAGCTCGACGAGCCGGGCGCTGTTGCTGAACGGCTCCTTCTCGCGCTCGCGCACGACGGCGGACACGATCCGCTTGGCCTGCTTCTCCTCGCCGTACGCGCGCAGGATCCGCACCAGGTCGCCTGGCGGGTAGGTGTTGAGCACCTCGGCCGCGCTGACGCCGGTCGTCTGGTCCATGCGCATGTCGAGCGGGGCGTCCTGGGCGTAGGCGAAGCCGCGGTCGGCCTCGTCGAGCTGCATGGAGGAGACGCCGAGGTCGAACAGGACGCCCTGCGCGCGCGGGATGCCGAGCCTGGCGAGGACCTCGGGCAGTTCGTCGTAGACCGCGTGCACCAGGGTGGCCCGGTCGCCGTAGGGGGCGAGACGCTCGCCGGACAGGCGCAGCGCCTCCTTGTCGCGGTCCAGGGCGACGAGCCGGGCCGAGGGGAAGGCGGCGAGCAGTGCCTCGCTGTGCCCGCCGAGCCCGAGGGTGCAGTCGACGACGACCGCTCCCGGCTCCGCGAGCGCCGGGGCCAACAGGTCCAGGCACCGCTGGAGCATCACCGGGACATGTCGGGCAGAACTCACTGCACCCTCTCAGGGTCCGGCGCGGTCGCCGTGCGCACGGCCGGGTCCCCACCCGCTCCTGAAGGGGAATCCGGCTGGCCGGCGCCGGGGAAGTGGCGTCGGCCGACCGGGAGCGGGAGGAGGCCGAGCCGTACGTACGCGCCGCGCACGTGGGGGGACTCAATGGAAATCTCCGGAACCGCCCGGGAAGCTCCGGAGCGGTCCAGCGGGGCGGAGACCAGGAAGGAGGCCGAGCGGACTCCACTCCCGCTTCGCGTCACTTTAGTCCACCGTGTCTCGCGGTCAATCAACTGGCCTGCGCGGCGCGGCCCGGCCCCGCCGGGAGCGGCCGTTCGCTCCCGGAGAGCGCGCGTCACCTGTTCGGACGCGCCATCGCCGCCCCTGTGGGTTCCCTCACAACAACGCTCCAAGGCGTTCTTTGTCCGCTCTCACAGCAGGCTCACACGCCCCGTGACCATTACCGTCATAGTCATGACGACTTCCGCATCAGTACCCACAGGTCCCGAAGGCGCCATACGCACCGGTGGTGCGGGCGAGGACGGCACGGTCACCGACCGTCTCGTCAAGGCCAACGCGCGCTATGCCGCGGACTTCACGGACCCGGGCATGGACGCCCGCCCGGTGCTGCGGGTCGCCGTGGTGGCCTGCATGGACGCCCGCCTCGACCTGCACGCCGCGCTCGGCCTCGAACTGGGCGACTGTCATACGATCCGCAACGCCGGCGGCGTGGTCACCGATGACGTCCTGCGGTCCCTGACCATCAGCCAGCGGGCGCTCGGCACCCGCAGCGTGGCCCTCATCCACCACACCGGCTGCGGCCTGGAGTCCCTCACGGAGGAGTTCCGGCACGACCTGGAGATGGAGGTCGGCCAGCGGCCGGCCTGGGCGGTGGAGTCGTTCCGCGACGTCGACCAGGACGTGCGCCAGTCCATGCAGCGGGTGCGGACGTCGCCGTTCCTCCTGCACACCGACGACGTGCGCGGATTCGTCTTCGACGTGAAGACGGGGCTGCTGCGCGAGATCGACCCTGCGTGACCGCGTCGACCCTGAGTGACCGCCGCGTGGTGGGTACCGGACAATCTCCGGTACCCAAACACGGCAAGAACGGACATATCGCCGCCAGTTGTCCACAGGCAAGTGACACGAACCGGTAAGCCCAACAAGAATGCGTGTGTGGCGTCACGCTGAACCATTCCCGCGTGGTGTCCGTGTTTCGGGGTGGGCCCGGTCCGTACGAGAGCGTCGGCCCGGGGAAACCATGAAAGAGGTATCCCTTGCTCCTTGCCGAGCGTGGGGAAGGGCCGAGGAGGGCCGGGTGACGACCTATGACGATCGAGCGAGCCTCACAGATCTGACCACGACCGCGGAGCGTGTCCGCAGGTCGATCGAGGGTGTGATCGAGGGCAAGCCGGAGGTCGTACGGCTTTCGCTGACCGTGCTCCTGGCGGAGGGGCACCTGCTCATCGAGGATGTACCGGGCGTGGGCAAGACGATGCTCGCCAAGGCGCTCGCACGGTCCATCGACTGTTCGGTGCGGCGCATCCAGTTCACGCCGGACCTGCTGCCGTCGGACATCACCGGTGTGTCCATCTTCGACCAGCAGCGCCGTGACTTCGAGTTCAAGCCGGGCGCGATCTTCGCGCAGATCGTGATCGGCGACGAGATCAACCGCGCGTCGCCGAAGACGCAGTCCGCGCTCCTTGAGTCCATGGAGGAGCGCCAGGTCACCATCGACGGGCAGACATACGAACTGCCCAGCCCCTTCATGGTGGTGGCCACCCAGAACCCGGTCGAGATGGAGGGCACGTATCCGCTGCCCGAGGCGCAGCGCGACCGGTTCATGGCCCGGGTGTCGATCGGCTATCCGGGCCCGGAGGCCGAGTTGCAGATGCTGGACGTGCACGGCGGTGTCTCACCGCTGGACGACCTCCAGCCGGTGGCCCACGCGCACGACATCGTGAAGCTCATAGACGCGGTCCGCACGGTCCACGTCTCCGAGGCCGTGCGCAGGTACGCGGTCGACCTGGTCGGCGCGACGCGCACCCACCCGGACCTGAGACTGGGCGCGTCGCCGCGCGCGACGCTGCACCTGCTGCGCGCCGCCAAGGCCTCCGCCGCGCTCAGCGGCCGGGACTTCGCCCTGCCCGACGACGTGCAGGCACTCGCCGTCGCGGTCCTCGCCCACCGCCTGCTGCCCACGGCCCAGGCACAGCTCAACCGCCGCACGGCCGAGTCGGTCGTCCTGGAGATCCTCCAGCGCACCCCCGTCCCGGCGGCCCCCCAGCCGGGCCAGGGCTTCTTCGGCCAGCAGCCGCCCGGCACCCGGGGGCTGTGATGGCCGCCGGGGGGCAGGGCGCGCGGGCCGAGGACGACCGGGGCGGCCTGCGCACGGCGCTGGCCGGTCTGACCACCCGCGGGCGGTCCTTCTTCGCGGCAGGCATCGCGGCGGCCGTGTGCGCCTACGTCCTCGGCCAGAGCGACCTGCTGCGGGTCGGTCTGCTGCTCGCGGTGCTCCCCCTGGTCTGCGCGGCCGTGCTCTACCGCACGCGCTACCGCGTCGCGGGCAGCCGCAGGCTCTCCCCCGCGCGCGTGCCCGCCGGTTCGGAGGCCCGTGTGCACCTGCGGATGGACAACGTCTCGCGTCTGCCCACGGGCCTGCTGATGCTCCAGGACCGGGTGCCGTACGTCCTCGGGCCCCGGCCGCGCTTCGTGCTCGACCGGGTCGAGGCGGGCGGCCGCCGCGAGGTGTCCTACCGCGTGCGCTCGGACCTGCGCGGCCGCTATCCCCTCGGCCCGCTCCAGTTGCGCCTGACCGACCCGTTCGGGATGTGCGAGCTGACCCGCTCCTTCTCCACGTACGACACGCTGACCGTCATCCCGCGCGTGGAGGCACTGCCGCCGGTGCGGCTCACGGGCGAGGCGAAGGGGTACGGCGACGGGCGGCACCGCTCGCTCGCCCTGGCCGGTGAGGACGACGTCATCCCGCGCGGCTATCGCCACGGCGACGACCTGCGCCGCGTCCACTGGCGCTCCACGGCGCGCTACGGCGAGCTGATGGTGCGCCGCGAGGAGCAGCCGCAGCGATCGCGCTGCACGGTGCTCCTGGACACCAGGGACGTGGCCTATGAGGGCACGGGACCCGGCTCGGCCTTCGAGTGGGCCGTGTCCGGCACCGCGTCCACGCTGGTGCACATGCTCGAACGCGGCTTCTCGGTCCGCCTTTTGACCGACACCGGCAACTCGCTGCCCGGGGACGGCGCGGACGGCTTCGCGGGCGCGAACCAGGAGTCGGCGGACGCCGCCGGGCTGATGATGGACACGCTCGCCGTGATCGACCACTCGGACGGCGCGGGGCTCTCGCGCGCGTACGACGTGCTGCGCGGCGGCAACGAAGGCCTCCTGGTGGCCTTCATCGGCGATCTCGACGACGAACAGGCCGCGGTCCTCGCGAAGATGCGCCGGCGCAGCGGCGCGGCGGTCGCCTTCGTCCTGGACGGCGCGGCCTGGGCCCAGGGCCCGGGCGGGACACCGCCCGCGGCGGCGCGGCACCCGGTGCGGCTGCTGCGCGACGCGGGCTGGACGGCGGTCGCGGTGCCTCCGGGCGGCACGCTCGCCGACCTGTGGCGCCAGGCGGACCACCTGCGCACCGGGGCGGGGCCCGCTCCGGTGGCGGGGGCGTTCGGGGCGCCGGGGGCGACGGGCGGGGGCTGGTCATGAGCGGGCGGGTCCGCACGGACGACGAGGGGTTCTCGGTGAGCCCGGGGGGTGCTTCATGAGTGGGCGTACGCGGCTTGCGCTGTGTGCCACCGCCGCCACGCTGATGGCGTCGGGCGCGCTGCTGCCGCTCGTCGACACGTCGGGCTGGATCGTCCAGGCGGCGATCCTCCTCGCCCTGCAGAGCGGGGTCGGGGGGCTCGCGCGCCGGGTGCCCCTCGCGCGCCCGGTCACGGTGGCCGCCCAGGCCCTGGTGTCGCTGCTCTGCCTGACGCTGCTGTTCGCACAGGAGCAGGCTCTCGCCGGGGTGCTCCCGGGTCCCGAGGTCTTCCGCCGGTTCGGCGTGCTCCTGGAGGCGGGCGGCAACGACGTCGGGCGGTACGCCATTCCGGCGCCGCTCACCGACGGCATCCGCCTGATGGTGGTCGGCGGTGTGCTTCTGGTCGGCCTCGCCGTCGACGCGCTCGCGGTGACGTTCCGCACGGCCGCGCCCGCCGGGCTGCCGCTGCTCGCCCTGTACTCGGTCGCGGCGGGTCTCTCCGAGGACGGCGCCGGGTGGCTGTGGTTCCTCCTCGCGGCGGCCGGGTATCTGCTGCTGCTCCTGGCCGAGGGCCGGGACCGGCTCTCCCAGTGGGGTCGCGTGTTCGGCGGGGCCGCGCGGGCGCCGGGGCATCTCTCGGGCGGCCTGGAGACCGACGGCGGCGCCACCGCACCGGTGCGCACGGGCCGCCGGATCGGCGCCGTCGCCCTGGGCGTCGCGCTCGTGGTGCCGCTCGCGCTGCCCTCCCTGGACGGGGGCCTCCTGGACGGCTCCGACGGCCCCGGGGGCGGTGGCGGCAGCGGCGGCGGCACGATCTCCGCGGTGAACCCGCTGGTCGCGCTGCAGGACAGCCTGAACCAGCCGGAGGACCGCCAGGTCATCTCGTACCGGACGAACGCCAAGAACTCGCAGGACATGTATCTGCGGATCGTTTCGCTCGACAAGTTCGACGGCACCACCTGGAAGACCACGGTCCGGGACATCGAGGACATCCCCGGGCGCCTCCCGGACCCGCAGGGCCTGTCCCCGTCCGTCCGCAGGACCGAGATCCAGACGAACATCTCGGCCGACGACCGCTACGCGCAGAACTGGCTGCCGATGCCGTATCCGGCAAGTCAGGTCCGCATCGGCGGGCGCTGGCGGTACGAGCCGGTGGGCCGCACGGTCGTCGGGGACCGCCGCCAGACCACGCGCGGCGCGCAGTACAGCGTGAACAGCCTGGTGGTGGAGCCGACCGCCGAGCAGCTCGCGGCGGCGCCCCCCGCGCCGTCCGGCCTGGCCAGGGAGTTCACCAAGGTGCCGGACTCGCTGCCCTCGGTGGTGGCGGCCACGGCCCGCAAGATCACCGACGGTGCCGCCAACGACTACGAACGCGCGGTGAAGCTGCAGGACTGGTTCGCGTCGGACGGCGGCTTCACGTACAACACGCAGGTCCGGGCGGGCAGCGGGCCCTCGGCCATCGTGCGCTTCCTGGAGCAGAAGGAGGGCTTCTGCGTCCACTTCTCCTTCGCCATGGCGTCGATGGCCCGCACGCTCGGCATCCCGGCGCGCGTCGCGGTGGGCTTCACCCCGGGTTCGGCGCAGGCGGACGGCACCATGTCGGTGGGTCTGCGGGACGCCCACGCGTGGCCCGAGCTGTACTTCGAGGGCGTGGGCTGGACGCGGTTCGAGCCGACGCCCAACCGTGGCTCGGTGCCCGACTACACCCGTGAGGACACGCCGTCCGAGCGGTCCGACGAGTCGGCCGTACCGGCGCCGTCGGACTCGGCGGCACCGTCGCCGACTCCCTCGCAGTCGCAGGACTGCCCGCGCGACATGCAGCGGCAGGGCGGCTGTGCGAGCGCGATGCCGCAGCTCGCGGGCGGCTCCGATGACGACGGGCCGCCGCTCGGCTGGATCGTCGGCGGGTCGCTGCTCGCGCTCCTCGTCCTCGTGGTGCCGCTGTTGCCGATGCTGTGGCGGGCGCGGGTGCGCGCGGTGCGGCTCGGAGGCGGGGCGCGTATCTCGGCGGACGGGGCGCGTTCGGTGCGTTTCGAGGACGGCGGGCGCACTGCGGCGGACGCGGCGGCGGCGCGCACGCTGGCGGCCTGGCAGGAGGTCACCGACACCGCATGGGATCACGGCATCGCCCCGGACGAGTCCCACACCCCGCGGAAGGCGGCTGCCCGGATCGTCCGTGTCGGCGGTCTCGGCCCGGGTCCCGCGGAGTCGGTCCACCGGGTGGCGGCCGCCGTGGAGCAGGTCCTGTACGCGCCGCATCCGCAGCCCGCTCAGGGTCTCGGGGACGATGTGCGGCGGCTGCGGCAGGGTCTGCGTGCCTCGGCGAGCCGTCCGACGCGGCTGCGCGCGACGCTCGCGCCGCGTTCGGCCGCCCGGGTGGTGTGGACGGCGTCGGACCGCTGGTCGGCTTTCACCGCCCGCTGGTCGGAGTGGGCGGCGAGGCGCTGGGCGGCCCTGCGGAAGCCTGCCCGGCAAGGGGGCTGAGCGGGCCGGGCGCGTACGGCCTCCGCCTGGGGCATACGTGTGGGGGGTGACCGCATCTGATGACGGTCACCCCCCACGCGTATGTCGAGCGAGGTGCGGCTGTTGTACGGGGTGGTGCCTGCGCCGGGGCGCGGTGGCAGTGGCGTTGGCGGCGGCAGAGTCGTATTCAGGCCCGGGTTGAGCCGTATCAAGGCCCAGGCCGAGCCGTACTCGGACTCAGGCCGAGGCGTCGTGTTCAGTCAGGCCCAGGGGCCCGGCAAGTTACTGACCGCCCTGCTGTTCGTCCCTGCGGCGCTGCCAACGCTGCTCGATGCGGTCCATCATGGACCGGCGCTGCTGCCTGGGCTGATGCCGGCGGCCCACGGGCGCGCCGGGGCCGGTGGCCGGGGCGGCGGCGTTGGGTGCCTGTTCACCCGGCTTGGGCGCCTTGCGCCAACCGGTGACGGCGAGCACGGCACACCCCAGCATGACGAGGAAACCCACCACGCTCACCCAGATGAGCTGGGCGACCATTCCGGCCATGAGAAGGGCAATGCCCACCAGGAAGCCCGCGACCGCTTGGTAGACCCGCTTCCGGGTGTACGTACGCAGCCCGCTTCCCTCAAGCGCTGTCGCGAACTTGGGATCTTCGGCGTACAGCGCTCGCTCCATCTGCTCGAGCATGCGCTGCTCGTGCTCCGAGAGCGGCACGGAGTCCTCCTCATCGTGCAGTCGCCGGGGCGACCGGGGGGTCCCCTTCAGGATAGGCAGGGAATCGCCCCCGTGAAACCCGCCCCTCTGCGCCAACTTCGCCAAACCGGACCGCCAGGTCGCTCCGGCTCGCTGAAGCCTGCATTCCCCAGCGACCGGTCCGTCATGCCGGACGGTGTCCCTCGATCATACGGCGCCAGTAGCCCGTTCGGGGCGCCTGTGGCGTACTCCATGTGCCGCTGCGCCGCTGATCAGCGACCCGGTCCCAGCCGTCACTCCCGACACACCGGGACCGAGGGCACTCAGGCCCCGGGGACCTCTCGGGACTCGGGGGTCTCATCGGCCCCGCGATTCTCACCGAGGACGTGCAACTGCGTGGCCACCGCATGGAAGGCGGACAGCTCCGCGGCGGCGGCCTCCAGCTTGAGCAGGGCGTCGAAGGCGCCCGGCTCGGTGTCCACGAGGACACCGGGGACCAGGTCGGCGAAGACGCGCACGCCGTGCACGGCGCCGACGCGCAGCCCGGCGCCCTCTACCAGGCCGCTGAGCTGCTCGGCGGTGAAGCGGCGCGGCACGGGGTCGCTCTCGCCCCAGCGCCCCGCCGGGTCGTCGAGCGCCCGGTGCGCCTCGCTGAAGTGTCCGGCGAGCGCGCGGGCGAGCACGGCGCCGCCGAGGCCCGCGGCGAGCAGGCTCAGCACACCGCCGGGACGCAGCGCGCCGACGGCGTTCCGCACTCCTTCGGCCGGGTCGTCCACGTACTCCAGGACGCCGTGGCAGAGCACGGCGTCGTACCCGCCGCGCTCGACCACGTCGAAGAGGCCGTGCACATCGCCCTGCACGCCGCGCACGCGGTCGGCGACACCGGCCTCGGCGGCGCGGCGCTCCAGGGCGAACAAGGCGTTCGGGCTGGGGTCGACGACGGTGACACGGTGCCCGAGTGCGGCCACGGGCACCGCGAAGTTGCCGCTGCCGCCGCCGGTGTCGAGCACGTCCAGGGCGACCGGTCCCGCGCCGCCCCCGGATGCGCCGTCCGGACCCGGTGCCGTGGCCTTGACCCGGCGGTCGATGGCGTCCTTCAGGACGTCCCAGACCACGGCGGTACGGAGAGAAGCGCGGGGGCGCATCGGGTCCGACACGGCAGTTGACTCCTCGGCGCGGCTCCGCCTGATCTACGGCGGGCTGTTCGGGTACGGGCGCTCCCACCCTAATGGGAATCGAAGAGGCGCTTCGCCCGCCCCGGCAGGTCAGCTCGCGTCCGGCGGCTCCTGTCGTGGCTGGGGCAGCACGGGCTGGAGCACGAGCATCCGCTCGACGAGGCGCAGGAACATCGAGACGTCCCGCTGCAGGTCGTCGGCGTCACGGCTGCTCGCGGCGCCCTGGATGCCCGCCTCCGCGCGGGCCCTGCGGGCGGCCCCGGAGGCGAACAGGGCGCTCCATTCGGTCAGTTCGGGGGCTATCTCGGGGAGCACCTCCCAGGCGCTTCGGATGCGCTGCCTGCGCCGCGGGGCGAGTTCCGGGCGGCCGCGGGCGGCGAGGACCGCGGCGGCGGTGCGCAGGGCGGCGAGGTGGGCGGTGGCATAGCGCTCGTTCGGAGTGTCCAGGTGCGCCGCCTCGTCGAGTCCGGCGCGGGCCTGGGCGAGCAGTTCGAGGGCGGCGGGCGGGGCCGTCGCCCGGCGGAGCACCGGGTGGACGTCGCTCGCGGGACCGGTCAGTGAGGGGGCAGGGCCGAGGGCGCGGCGCCGGTGTGCGGCTGCTGCGTTGGTGCTGGCCATGACGAACCTCCTGTCGTCTGTGTGACGGCGCAGTGGCCGTATGTGCCCATCGTGAAGTACGCCACTGACAATCCGGCCTGACCTGGGCCTTTGCCTCGGGGTCTTTGTCTGTGTCGAAAACTCGGGTTAGCTTTTGTACTGACTGGTCAGTTCAAAGAGGGGAGTGGGCCGTGGACGCTCGTCCGCACGGCGCCGCCGTCGATGCGGCGGACTTCGGCCTGAAGGGACCGCGGGGCTGGGCGTTCCGCGGGGTCGGCATCACCGCGGGGCCCGGCGCCCTCGTCGCGGTCGAGGGTCCGTCGGGCTCCGGCCGCACCTGTCTTCTGCTCGCCCTGACGGGACGCATGCGCGCCACCGAGGGAACGGCCTCGGTGGGCCGGTTCCGACTGCCCAAGCAGCTCGCGGCGGTGCGCGGGATCAGCGCGGTCGCCAATGTGCCCGGCGTCACCGACCTCGACCCGGCACTGACCGTCGCCGAACACCTGCGGGAGCGCGCGCTTCTCGAGCGGCGGTTCGAAAGCCCGTTGCGCGCGCTGCTCCGCCCGCGGGCGGAGCGGGCCGCCGCTTCCCGGCTGCGCGTCGACGACGCGGTGCGGGCCGCCGGACTCGATGTCGAGGCGCTGCCCAAGGGGCCGCGGACCTCCGTACGGGACCTGGAGCGCCTTGAGGTACTGCGGCTCTCCGTGGCCCTCGCGCTGATGGGGCGGCCCCGGCTGCTCGGCGTCGACGACCTCGACCTGAAGCTCTCGGACGCCGAACGGGACGAGGCCTGGGCGCTGCTGCGGTCCGTCGCCGAGCAGGGGACGACGGTGGTGGCCGTGTGCCGCGAGGCCCCGCAGGGCGTGGTCGTCGTCTCGACGGCACCGTCGGCCACGCACGCGTACGCCGGTGGACCCGCTGACGGGGATGCCACCGCTGACGCTGACGGTGCCGCCGGCACGCATGGCGCCGACGGCACCGCTGACACCGCTGACACCGACGGCACCGCTGACACCGCTGACACCGGCGACAGCGCCAACACCGACAAGGAGGCAGCCGATGCGGTCGCCGAAGCTCGCCGCGCTTGAGCTCAAGCGCTTCGGCAGGGGCAGGCTGCCGCGCGCGGCCCTGGTGGCTCTCCTGCTGCTGCCCCTGCTGTACGGCGCGCTGTACCTGTGGTCCTTCTGGGACCCCTACGGCCGCCTGGACAAGATCCCGGTGGCTCTCGTGAACGACGACAGGGGCGCCACCGTCGACGGCAAGAAGGTCACGGCGGGCGACGACATCGTCGAGCGGCTGCGCGACAGCAAGACGTTCGAGTGGCACGAGGTGAGCGACACCGAGGCGCGTGCGGGCGTCGCGGACGGCTCGTACTACCTGTCCCTGACGATGCCGTCCGACTTCAGCAAGCGCGTGGGCTCCAGTTCCGGCGACTCCCCGGAGACGGGCGCCCTGCGGGTGCGCACCAACGACTCCAACAACTACATCGTCGGCCAGATCTCACGGACCGTCTTCTCCGAGGTGCGCTCGGCCGCGTCGACGAAGGCGTCCCGGAACATGCTCGACAAGATCTTCATCTCGTTCTCCGACATCCACGGCAAGACGCAGGACGCCGCGCGGGGCGCCGACCGGATCGAAGGCGGCATCGGGAAGGCGAAGAAGGGCTCGCAGCGACTCGTCGACGGCCTCAAGGACGCCAAGGAGGGCAGCGGGAAGCTGGCCGGGGGTGTCAAGAAGCTGCACACGGGAGCGGGCGACCTGGAGGACGGTTCGCGGCGGCTCGCCGACGGGACGCAGAAGCTGGCCGACAAGGTCAACGGCGTGGCCGGCAAGGTCCGCCCGTACCTGAAGGACAACGGCAGGACCATCGGGGACAGCGCCCAACTGGTGGCCGACTCCTCGAAGGCGGTGCGCCGCGACCTGGACGACCTCGTCAAGGCGGCACCGGCGGCGGTCGAGGGCGCCAAGAAGGGCTCGGCGGCCATGAACGGCGTCTACGAAAGGCGCTGCGAGAACCTCCCGGCGCCCGATCCGGCGTGCCCGGACCTGAAGAAGGCGAAGGACGCCGCCGCCGACGTGGCGACCGTCGCCGCCGACGTCGAGACCCTCGTCGAGGACCAGGCAGGCGGCCTCGACCGGCTCGACCGGGACCTCGGCACGCTGCAGCGCAAGGCCCAGGCCCTCGCCGACCGGGCACCGCGTCTGGACGAGGACCTGGACAAGGCGGTCCGGGACATCAACGAGCTCAACAAGGGCGCGGGCGACGTCGCCAAGGGTGCCAGGAAGCTGCACACGGGCCTCGGTACCGCCAAGACCGGCGCCACGAAGCTGGACACCGGCGTCGGCGACCTGGAGACCGGCGCGAGCGACCTCGACGGCGGCATCTTCAAACTGGCCGACGGCACCCAGAAGTTGGCGGGCGGACTGCACGACGGCGTCAAGAAGATCCCCGACTACGACAAGCAGGACCGCGACCGGCGCACGGACGTCATGGCCGACCCGGTGCAACTGGCCTCCCAGTCCCTGCACAAGGCACCCAACTACGGCACGGGCTTCGCCCCGTACTTCATCCCGCTGTCCCTGTGGGTCGGCGCGATGGTCGCGTACATGTTGATCCAGCCGCTCAATCGGCGCGCCCTTGCCGCGGGCGCGCCCGCCTGGCGCATCGCCCTCGCCGGCTGGCTGCCGGTGGCCGCCCTCGGCACACTGCAAGTGGCGGCCCTGATGTCGGTGCTGCACTGGCGACTCGGTCTCCAGATGGAGCGGGCGGCCGGGACGATCGGCTTCCTGATGCTTGTGACGTGCTGCTTCGCGGCGATCGTGCAGTGGCTCAACGCGCGCTTCGGAGCGGCGGGCCGGATCCTCGTCCTCGCCCTCCTGATGCTTCAGTTGACCTCGGCGGGCGGCACCTATCCGGTGCAGACGAGCCCGGCGTTCTTCGGCGCGATCCACCCGTACCTGCCGATGAGTCACGTCGTCGACGCCCTGCGCAGGCTCATCACGGGCGGCGGCCTCGGTCCGGTGTGGACGGCGTGCGCGGTCCTGACCGCGTTCACCGTGGGCGCGCTCGCGCTCACCGCTGACTCCGCGCGCCGCAAACAGGTGTGGACTCTCGACCGGCTGCACCCGGAGCTGAGCCTGTGAACGTGACGGAACCTGTGAAAATCAACCCCATGGAAAACAGCGCAAGCAGCGCAAGCAGCGCAACCGGCGCAAGCAGCACGCGGCGCGAGGCCACCCGGCAGAAGCTCTACGAAGCCGCCGTCACCCTCATCGCGGAACAGGGGTTCTCCGCCACGACAGTTGACGAGATCGCCGAACGGGCGGGGGTGGCGAAGGGCACGGTCTACTACAACTTCGCCAGCAAATCGGTCCTCTTCGAAGAACTGCTGCGGCACGGCGTGGGGCTGCTCACCGCCTCCTTGAAGACGGCGGCGGACGAGGCCTCCCAGGAGGGCGGCAGGCATGTGGACGCGCTGGACGCGATGATCCGCGCGGGCCTCGTCTTCATCGACCGCTATCCGGCCTTCACCCAGCTCTACGTGGCCGAGCTGTGGCGCACCAACCGTGCCTGGCAGTCGACGCTCATGGTGGTGCGACAGCAGGCCGTGGCGGTCGTCGAGGACGTGCTGCGCGGCGGGGTGGCGAGCGGTGAGCTGAGCGAGGAGATCGACGTCCCCCTGACGGCGGCCGCGCTCGTGGGGATGGTCCTGGTGGCCGCCCTGGACTGGCAGGCCTTCCAGCCGGAGCGCTCACTGGACGACGTGCACGCGGCGCTGTCCAGGCTGCTGCAGGGGCGGGTGAGCGGCAGGTTGGCCTGAGCGGGTGGCGGCGATGGCGTGAGGCGCGGCGGGTGGCAGGCCGCCTGCGCAGGCGCCGCGGGGGTCCGGTTCACCCGTTCGGTTCATCGCGCGGCGCCGGTCCGGCGGGACCTGATGTCCCTGGTCCCGCCGGACCGGCGCTTGTTGCATTCCCCCGCGCGACCCCCGTGGTCGCCCCCCGGTCCCCCGTTCCCCCCCTCCCGAGGGCGGGGAGAACGGCCAAGGGCGCCGCCCGTTCCGCCGCCCCGTGTCGGCGGTGCCGGTACCGCGCCCTTTCCGTGCCCTCACTCTCCCTTCCGCGCAGGTCGTGGCCCATCCGCGCGCGTACTCATCTCCAGCACTGAGTACGGATACTCAGGCCGATCTGCTCACCCACGAGCCGGAACGTGCCCTACTGGTTACGATCACGATCGTGTCCGTACTTCCCCTGGTGTTCACCAGTGGCTGGGCCAGCGGGATCAACGCCTACGCGGTGGTCCTGCTGCTCGGTGTCTTCGGGGCCACGGGTCTTTCCGACGAGGTGCCCGAGTCCCTGCAGAGCCCCTGGGTGCTGATCACCGCGGGCGTGCTCTTCGCCTGCGAGGCCGTCGCCGACAAGATCCCTTACGTCGATTCGGTGTGGGACGCCGTGCACACCGTCGTCCGGCCGGTGTCCGGGGCGGTGGTGGGCACGCTGCTCGCCGGGCAGAGCGGTTCGCTGCCGGATGTGGCCGCCGGTGCGATCGGCGGGTCGACGGCCCTGGCGAGCCATGCCGTGAAGGCCGGGACGCGGATGGCGGTCAACACCTCACCCGAGCCGTTCAGCAACCTCGTCCTGAGCACCGCGGAGGACCTCGGCGTCGGCGGGGTCGTCAGCTTCGCGATGTTCCACCCCGAGGCGGCGGCGATCGTGGCGGCCGTGCTGCTGGTCGCAGGGCTGGTCCTGCTGCTCTTCCTCGCCCACCGGATCCGGCGGTTCCTGCGGCGCAGGGCGCAGCGGCGCGAGGAGCGGCGGCTTGCGTCGGCGGGCAAGCGGTCAGCGGGCTGACAGGACCGGGCGACCCCGTGCCGAACAGATCCCGGCCTGACCGGGCGACCCCGTGCCGAACAGATCCCGGCCTGACCGGCCGCCCCCGTGCCGAACAGATCCCGGCCTGACCAGGCGCCCCCGTGCCGAACAGATCCCGGCCTGACCGGGCGCCCCCAAGCCCAGCGGCCCCCGGCCGGACCGAGCGGGCCCCGGCGGCGCTGTCAGTGGGTGCCGATAAAGTCCCTGGCATGGCACGGATTGTGGTGATCGGCGCCGGGATGGGCGCCATGACGGCCGCCGCCCGGCTGGCCGTCGCGGGCCACCGGGTGGTGGTGCACGAGCGCACGGGGACGTACGGCGGCGCGCTCGGCCGTGTGCGGCGCGACGGCTTCGGCTTCGACACGGGCCCCTCCCTGCTGCACCTGCCCGCGGTCTACCGCGATCTGTTCGTGAAGACGGGCAAGCAGCCCCTGGAGGACTGCGTCGAGCTGTCCCAGGTCGAGCCCGCCGTCCGGCACGTCTTCGCGGACGGCACGGCGACGGACCTGCCGAACGCCTCCCGGGCAGGGGTGGGCGAGGCCCTGGACGCCGCGCTCGGCGCCGGCGCGGGCGCCCGCTGGGCGGCGTTCATGAACCGCGCGCGGGAGGCCTGGGACCGCACCCGCCGCCCCCTCCTGGAAGAGCCCCTGTGGCCGAACTGGCAGGTGCTCGCCGAGCGTGAGCCCTACCCCTCGGTGGCCCACAAGCGCCTGCTCCGCCGGGAGCGGCGCGCGGTCACGCTGGCGCAGGTCGCCGAGTTCGAGCTGGCGGGCGAGCCCCGTCTGACGGCGCTCCTGGAGCACTTCGCGCTGGCCCGCGGCCTGGACCCGCGCACGGCCCCGGCGAGCGCCGCGGTGCTGCCCTACATGGAGCAGACGTTCGGCTCGTGGTCGGCGCGCGGCGGCATGCGCGCGCTCGCCACCGCGGTGTACGAGCGGTGCCTGGCGCGCAGGGTCGAGTTCGCCTTCGACTCCGCGGTGGTGCGCGTCGTGGAGAAGGACGGCCGCGCGGCGGGCGTGGAGCTCGCCGACGGGTCCGTCGTGGCCGCCGACTTCGTGGTGGCCGGGGTGCCCCCGCGGGCGCTGGCAGCGCTGCTGTCCGGCGGCACGGCCGCCCGGGCGCCCGAGGACGTGCCCGCGCGGTCCGGCCTGCCCAGCCGTCTCACGGTCCTGCTCGCCCTGCGCGGCGGCCGCCCGCAGGGCACACCGCACCGCACGGTCCTGCACACCGCCGACCGCGCGGACGAACTCGACCGGGTCTTCACGACCCCCGGAACCCCGGGCGCCCCGGCCTCCATGGGCAGCCCGGCCCCTACGGACGCCCCAGCCTCCCCAGGCGCCCCCGCCCTGGCCGTCTCGCCGACCCTGACCGTGCTGCGCCCTGACGATCCGACGGCCGTCCCGGACGCGGACCACGAGGCCGTCACGCTGACCGCCACGGTCGCGGCCGGAGCCGAGGTCACCGACGCGGACGTCCGCAGGCTGCTCGACCGTGCGAGCACGGCGGTCCCCGGCCTGGCCGACCGGCTCCTGTGGCACGAGGTCCGCACCCCCGCGGACCTCGCCGAGGCCACCGGAGCCGAGGGCGGCGCCGTCCCGCCGCCCGCCCTCGCCGCCGACTCCGGAAGACGCCTGCACCCCGCCAACAGCACGGCCGTGTCGGGGCTCTACGCCGTCGGCGGCTGGTCCCACCCCGGCGGCGGGCTGCCGCACGCGGGCATGTCCGGCACACTGGTCGCCGGTCTCATCGTGGAGGGACCGGAATTCCGCGGATCACAGTGACCGAGCGGCACCGGCCTCCGTACGGCTACGAATGGCACCAGCCTCCGTACGGCTACGAATGGCACCAGCCTCAGTACGGCTATGAGCGCCATCGGCCTCCGTAAAGCTACGAGCGGCACCGGCCTCAGTACCGGTACTGCTGCTCCCCGCCGACCTCCGGCTGATAGCCGAACGGGTCGCCCGGAACCTGCGGTGCCGCCTCGCCGGGGAACGGCGGACAGCCCGGCTGCTCGGGCGGCAGTTCCCCGCCGTACGGCGGCGCGGGCTCGCCGGTGCGCTGGTGCGGGACCCAGACGCCGCCGGGCGGGGTGTCCTGGTAGCCGCCGTAGGTGTCACCGCCGTAGGGCGCGTAAGGCTGCGGGTCCGCGTACGAGTCGTAGCCCGGCTGCGCGCCATAGGTCTGGGTGCCGATGTACGGGTCGGAGTAGGCGGCGTACCGCTGCTCGCCGGTCTCGCCGTACGTGAAGTGCAGCGCGTCCTGCCGATCCGGGCCCTGGGGGTCGTACCCGGGGTATCCGGCGAAGCCGTAGTCGTCGGGGGCGGCCGGGGCGTACGCCGTGTCCGCGGCTTCGTTGTAGACGCCGTACTGCCCGGTGTCGTCGGGCATGGGCTCGGGGGCGTACACACCGGGTCCGGCGGCCTGTGTCTCCACGTCGCCGGGCGCTGCCGCGTCGGGCTCGGGCCCGGCCTCGTACTCCAGGTCCGAGACCTGGAGCGTCGGCTCGGGGGCCGCGGCCCGCGCGCCGGTGGCCTTCCGCCGCCTGCTCGCGCCCGGCCTCCCGCCGAGCGCCCAGCCCGTCGAGAAGCCGCGGCGGAACGACAGCGTCACATACGTCTGCCCGGTGGCGAACGCGATCGCGCCGACGGCGATGACCACCACCGCCGGCATCAGCACGCCGACGACGACACCGAGGAAGCCGACGAACGCGAGCAGCCGCCAGCGCAGTCGCGCCTTGTACTGCAGCAGCACCTCGCCGAGCAGCCACAGCGCGACCACACCGAACGCGATGTAGAGGACCGTCCAGCCCATGTACGCCCCTCTCCCCCACGGCCGCGGCCACAGGGGTACGACCGGTCAGGCCTGCTGGTGGTGCAGACCAAGGTTCTCGTAGATCTCCAGCGTCGCCGTGGAGTTGTTCAGCGTGATGAAGTGCAGCCCGGGCACGCCCTCGGACAGCAGCCGCGCACAGAACTCCGTCGCGAACTCGATGCCAATGGAGCGTACAGCGGCGGGATCGTCTTTGGACGAGAGGATGCGCTCTTTCAGGGCGGGCGGGAAGTCCGCGTTGCTGAGCTGCGGCAATCGCTCCAACTGACGCACGTTCGTCACCGGCATGATCTCCGGGATGATCGGTGTCTCGCACCCCGCCGCCTCGACGCGGTCGCGCAGGCGCAGATACTCCTCGGGGTGGAAGAACATCTGGGTGATCGCGTAGTCGGCGCCCGCGCGGCATTTGTCGACGAAGTGCCTGACGTCCGAGTCCCAGTCACCGGAGCGCGGATGCATCGCGGGGAACGCGGCCACGCCCACGCAGAAGTCGCCCGACTCCTTGATGAGCCGCACCAGTTCGGCGGCGTAGTTGAGGCCCTGGGGGTGCTTGACCCACTCGGCCATCGGGTCGCCGGGCGGGTCGCCCCGCAGCGCCAGCATGTTGCGGATGCCGGCGTCGGCGTACTGCCCGATGATGTTGCGCAGCTCGGCGACCGAGTGGTCGACGGCCGTGAGGTGGGCGACCGGGGTGAGCGTCGAGTCGGCGACGATCTGCTCGGTCTCGCGCACGGTGCCCGCCCGCGTCGAACCGCCCGCTCCGTAGGTCACCGAGACGAAGCTCGGCGCGACGGCCTCGACCCTCCGCAGCGAGTTCCACAGGTTCCGCTCGCCCTTGGGGGTCTTCGGCGCCGAGAATTCGAACGAGTACGTGGTTTTGCCGGTTGCGAGCATGTCGCGCACGGTGCGTGCGCGGTCAGTCCTGGTGGAAGCAGTTCCTAGGGCCATACCGGCAGGTTAGCCAGGCCCGGACGGTCCCCCAACCGCACGTTGGTCATTTGTCCTGTTAGTCGGCTTGTTGTCCACGCATCGGACACCATAGGGGGGTTGATCAAACAGCCGTACGCCCTGGAAATCTGGGCCCTCGCGTCGAAAGGCCGTACGGTGGAGACCGGGCCAGAGCTGCGCCCCGCACCGGGCTGTGCCGGGCTGTGCCGGGCTGTGCCGGTCAGAGGGCCGTACGCAGCCGCTTCGCGAAGTCGGCGGCGGCCGCCCCGGGGTCGTCGGCCTCCGTGAGGGCACGGACGACCACCACGCGGCGTGCGCCCGCATCGATGACCTCGTCCAGGTTGCCCGCGTCGATACCGCCGATGGCGAACCAGGGACGGTCGGTGCCGAGCGAGGCGGTGTACCTGACCAGGTCGAGCCCCGGCGCGTGGCGGCCGGGCTTGGTGGGCGTCGGCCAGCAGGGGCCCGTGCAGAAGTAGTCCACGCCCTCCTGGACGGCGGCCGCGGCGGCCTCGTGCTCCGCGTGCGTGGAGCGGCCGATCAGGACCTGCTCGCCGAGGACGGCGCGGGCAGCGGGCACCGGCAGGTCGCCCTGGCCCAGATGCAGCACGTCGGCGCCGATGGCGTGGGCGACGTCCGCGCGGTCGTTCACGGCGAGGAGCTTGCCGTGCCGGCGTGCGGCGTCGGCGAAGACCTCAAGGTGCTCAAGCTCCTCGGCCGCCTCCATGCCCTTGTCGCGCAACTGCACGATGTCGACACCGCCCGCGAGGACGGCGTCGAGGAACTGCGGGAGGTCGCCCTGGCGCTTGCGCGCGTCCACGCACAGATAGAGCAGCGCGTCGGCGAGCCGGGCGCGCGTGGGCGCGCCCGCCGTGTCGGTGGCCATGGAGAAGTCCCCCCGTGTCGGTGGCGTACGGGCCACGGGCGTGGCCCGTACGCCGGAAGGTTGTTTCAGGTCAGACGGCGAGCGCCTGCGCGCGGCGCTTCACCTCCGTCCCGCGATTCTCGCTCAGGGCCTGCGCGGGGGTGCCGGGCAGGGTCGGGTCGGGGGTGAAGAGCCATTCGAGGGCCTCTTCGTCGGTGAAACCGTCGTCCCGCAGGAGCGTCAAGGTGCCGACGAGGCCCTTGACCACCTTGTCGCCGTCGATGAAGGCGGCGGGTACCTGGAGCGCGCGGTTCTCACCACGGCGCACGGCGATGAGCTGGCCCTCCTTGACCAACTGGCGCACGCGTGTCACCTCGACATCGAGCATCTCGGCGATGTCGGGGAGGTGCAGCCAGGCGGGGACGAGAGCATCGGTTCTTGCGTCAATCTCGGTCACGGATCAAGCGTGCCATTTCTGGCCGGGGGCCGGTAGCTGGGGTGGGGCGCCGGGGGGCTCGGGGGTGCCCCCCGGGGGGTGCTGGTGGCCTTGGGGTGGCCGGAAGTGGGAGTGTGCCCGCCCTCCCCCAAGCTCTCGGCTTCGCTCGACCAGGGAGGTGCCCCCCTCGCCCTCTGGGCGGACCAGCCGCCCACAGGGGAGGGGCCTGCCGCCCGGCAGGGAGGAGCATGGCCGCCCGGCGGGGAGGAGCATGCCGCCCGGCAGGGAGGGAAGCCCCGCGCCCACCGGAACGTCAGGCTGTGGCCTTCTTCAGGGGGATCGACGGGTTCGCCGTCAGGGTGGGGTTCAGGGGGGTCGCTGATTCGATCAGTTTGCGGGCCTGGGCCAGGTCCCGGGGGCGGCCCACCGCGAGGAGGGCGGTCAGGACGCCGTCGCGGAGCCAGCACACCGTCCAGGCCGGGGTCGTGGGGTCGCCGCGCCAGATCAGCTCGTCACCGGGGGCGTGATGGCCCGCGTACTGCACGAAACGGCCGAACTGCTCGGACCAGAAGTACGGCACCGGGTCGTACACCGCCGGGGTCTCGCCGATGATGCGGGACGCGACGGTGCGCGGGCCCTGGACGGCGTTGTCCCAGTGGTGCACGAGCAGCCGTTCCCCGTAGCGGCCCGAGGGGAAGGACGCGCAGTCGCCGACCGCGTACACGTCCGGCGCCGAGGTGCGCAGTCGGTCGTCGGCGAGGACCTCGTGGTGGGCGCCGAGCGCGATGCCGGAGCCCGCGAGCCACGCCGTGGCGGGTCTGGCGCCGATGCCGACGACGACCGCTCCCGCGGGCAGCCGGGTGCCGTCGTCGAGGAACACCGCGCCGGGCTCGACGCGCCGCACGCGCGCGTGGGTGCGCAGGTCGACGCCCGCGTCCGCGTACCAGGCCGTCATCGGGGCCGCGACCTCGGCGGGCAGGGCGCCCGCGAGCGGACGGTCGGCGGCCTCCACCACGGTCACGGCACAGCCCGCCTCGCGCGCCGCCGTGGCGAACTCGGCGCCGATCCAGCCCGCGCCGACGACCACGACGTCGTGCCGCCCGGCGAGGACGGGGCGCAGTTGCTCGGCGTCGTCGAGAGTGCGCAGCACGTGCACACCGGGGACGCCCTCGGAGCCGGGCAGCAGGATCGGTTCCGCTCCGGTCGCCAGGACCAGGCTGTCGTACGCGACCGGGCCCGCCCCGGTGTCCAGTTCATGGTCGGCGGGGCGTACGCCGGTGACGTGCACGCCGAGCCGGAGTTCGATGCCGAGCGCCTCGAAGTCGATGTCGAAGGCGGAGCCGTCCGCCGTGCCCAGCAGCACCGCCTTGGACAGCGGCGGCCGGTCGTACGGCCGATGGGGCTCCGCGCCGATCATGGTGATCGTGCCCCTGAAGCCCTGCTCGCGCAGCGCCACCGCGGACTGCGCCCCGGCCATGCCCGCGCCGACGATCACGACGCGGCGCCCCGCCTCCACCCGCTTCTGCTGCTCGCTCACCCGATCAACTGTAGGACGGGGTCTCCGCGGCCGAGCACGACGGGCTTAACCCGCCGCAGGGCGAAGGGCTAGGGTGGCGGTGCAGAGCACTCGCGGGAGCCCGGACGCACCGGGCTGAGAGGGGGGCTGGGACGGCCTCCGACCGTACGAACCTGATCCGGGTCATGCCGGCGAAGGGAGGGGCTGGACGCCCATGCGTTCCCATCCGAACAGTCCAATGGACCCGACCTCGACATCACTTGCCTCGTCCGCGGCGTCCGTGTCCGCGGCGTCGTCCGCCGCGTCTGCGTCGGCGGCGGCGTCGTCCGGGGAGGTGCCGCCCTGTGACGTTCTCGTCGTCGGGGGTGGCGTCATCGGGCTCGTCACCGCGTGGCGGGCGGCGCAGCGCGGGCTCTCCGTCACCGTGGTCGACCCCGACCCGGGTGGCGGCGCGGCGCAGGTCGCGGCCGGCATGCTGGCCGCCGTCACCGAGCTGCACTACGGGGAGCAGACGCTGCTCGGCCTGAACGTGGCCTCCGCCCGCCGCTACCCGGACTTCGCGGCCGAGCTGACGGAGGCGGCCGGGCAGGACGTCGGCTACCGCGCGTGCGGCACACTCGCCGTCGCCCTCGACTCCGACGACCGCGCCCACCTGCGCGAGCTGCACGCCTTCCAGAAGCAGTCGGGCCTCACGTCGGAGTGGCTCAACGGCCGCGAGTGCCGGCGCCTGGAGCCGATGCTCGCTCCGGGGGTGCGCGGCGGGCTGCGCGTCGACGGTGATCACCAGGTCGACCCGCGCAAGCTCGCGGCGGCCCTCGTCGTGGCCTGCCAGCGGGCCGGAGTGACCTTCACGCGCGCGTGGGCGCGGGAGCTGTCGGTGGTACGGGACCGGGCCACCGGGGTCGTACTCGGTGACGGCACCGCGCTCGGCGCCGGGCAGACGGTCCTCGCCGCGGGCAGCCTCAGCGGGCGGCTCGCCGGGGTCCCCGCCGACGTCCTGCCGCCAGTACGCCCGGTCAAGGGGCAGGTCCTGCGGCTCACGATGCCGGAACGGTTCGCTCCGTTCCTCGGCCGTACCGTGCGGGCCGTTGTGCGTGGCAGTCACGTCTACCTGGTGCCGCGTGCCGACGGCGAGCTGGTCGTCGGCGCGACGAGTGAGGAGCTCGGCTGGGACACGACGGTCACCGCGGGGGGCGTGTACGAGTTGCTGCGCGACGCGCACGAACTCGTACCCGGCATCACCGAGCTGCCGCTCACGGAGACGCGCGCGGGGCTGCGGCCCGGGTCCCCCGACAACGCGCCGCTGCTCGGCCCCACCGCGCTTGCGGGGCTGCACCTGGCCACCGGCCACTACCGCAACGGCGTCCTCCTGACGCCGGTCACCGGGGACGTCATGGCGCACGCCCTCACGGCGGGCGAACTGCCCGAGGGGGCGCGGGCGTTCACTCCGCGCAGGTTCACGGCGGCGGACACGCGGGGCGCGCGGGGCGCGCAGCGCGAGCAGGACGCTGCGGGCCCGCCGTCACCACCCGACGCCCCGAGCACGCCGTCGTCACCCGACACCCCGGGCCCGCCAGCACCACCGGACGCCCCGGGCCCGCCAGCACCACCGGCCCCCCCCAGGCCCGCCAGCACCACCGGCCCCCCCAGGCCCGCCAGCGCCACCGGCTGCGCCGGAAACCTCCCCCTCCTCCCCTCACACCCCCACGAACTTCACGGAGCTGTCCGCATGACCACGCCGTTCGCCGTATGTGCCGTCTCCGTCAACGGGGACGTACGAGACGTGGCCGCGGGGACCACGCTCGACGCCGTCGTCGCCGAGCTGACCGCCGCGCCGTCCGGCGTCGCCGCCGCACTCAACGAAACCGTCGTCCCGCGCGCGCGGTGGGCCGTCACCGTGCTCGGTGACGGCGACCGCGTCGAGATCCTCACCGCCGTCCAGGGAGGCTGACCGGCATGGCAGACGACCCCTTCGTCATCGGCGGCCTCACGCTGTCGTCGCGGCTCATCATGGGTACGGGTGGCGCGCCGAGCCTGGACGTCCTCGACCGGTCCCTGGTCGCTTCCGGTACGGAGCTGACCACCGTCGCGATGCGGCGGCTCGACCCCGGAGTGCAGGGGTCCGTCCTCTCGGTCCTCGACCGGCTCGGCATCCGGGTGCTGCCGAACACGGCGGGGTGCTTCACCGCGGGCGAGGCGGTGCTCACGGCCCGGCTCGCCCGGGAGGCCCTGGGCACGGACCTGGTGAAGCTGGAGGTCATCGCGGACGAGCGCACGCTGCTGCCCGATCCGGTGGAGCTCCTCGACGCGGCGGAGACGCTGGTCGACGACGGTTTCACGGTGCTGCCGTACACCAACGACGACCCCGTGCTCGCCCGCAAGCTGGAGGACGTGGGCTGCGCGGCCGTGATGCCGCTCGGCTCCCCCATCGGCTCCGGGCTCGGTATCCGCAACCCGCACAACTTCCAGCTCATCGTCGAGCAGGCGCGGGTTCCGGTGATCCTGGACGCCGGGGCGGGCACCGCGTCGGACGCGGCCCTGGCCATGGAGCTCGGCTGCGCCGGGGTGATGCTCGCGTCGGCCGTGACGCGGGCGCAGGAGCCGGTACTGATGGCGGAGGCGATGCGGCACGGGGTCCTCGCGGGGCGCCTGGCCTACCTGGGTGGCCGGATACCGCGGCGGCACTTCGCCGAGGCGTCGTCCCCCGCGGAGGGCCGGGCGGCCCTGGACCCCGAACGCCCGGCGTTCTGACCCCGGCGGTGGCCGCGTCGGTCACAGGTGCGCTGCAGTGTCGCCGCCCCGGTGCCCACGCCCCGCACCCCCCGGGCAGCGCCTCGTAGACTCCCTCCGTGGACACGACCCTCAAGGACCCCCTCGTCGGGCAGGTGCTCGACGGCCGTTACCGCGTCGACGGACGGATCGCGGTCGGCGGGATGGCCACGGTCTACCGGGCCGTGGACACCCGCCTCGACCGCGTGCTCGCCCTGAAGGTGATGCACCCGACGCTGGCGGCCGACGCCTCCTTCGTCGACCGTTTCATCCGCGAGGCCAAATCGGTGGCCCGCCTCGCGCACCCGAACGTGGTCGGCGTCTTCGACCAGGGCACCGACGGCCCGTACGTGTATCTCGCCATGGAGTACGTGGCGGGCTGCACCCTGCGGGACGTCCTGCGCGAGCGCGGCGCCCTGCGCCCCCGCGCCGCCCTGGACATCCTTGAGCCGGTGCTCGCCGCACTCGGCGCCGCGCACCGCGCCGGGTTCGTGCACCGCGACATGAAGCCCGAGAACGTCCTCATAGGGGACGACGGCCGCGTCAAGGTCGCCGACTTCGGGCTCGTACGGGCCGTGGACTCGGTCACGAACACCACCGGCACGGTCCTCGGCACGGTCTCCTACCTCGCCCCGGAGCAGATCGAGCACGGCACGGCCGACACCCGCGTGGACGTGTACGCCTCCGGGGTCGTGCTGTACGAGATGCTCACCGGCGGCAAGCCGCACCACGGCGAGTCCCCCGCCCAGGTCCTCTTCCAGCATCTGAACGAGGACGTGCCCCCGCCGTCCGCCGCCGTACCGGGCCTCGCCTTCGAGCTCGACGAGCTGGTCGCCTCGGCCACCGCCCGCAACCCCGACCTGCGCCCCTACGACGCGGTGGCGCTGCTCGGGCAGTTGCGTGCGGCCCGGGCCACGCTCGTCGACACCCAGCTCGACGCCCTGCCTCCGCTGGCCAGGGGCGAGGAGCTCAACGGCCACGACAACTCCGACGACCGTACGAGCGTCATCCCGCGCGCGGCCCGCTCCGTGCAGCTCCCCCTGCCCGCCGCCCCCGAGGACGAGGCCACGACGTCCCTGAAGGCGCGCCGCGAGGACGGGCTCAGCCACACCAGCGTGCTCCGCACACCCCCGCCGGGACCCGCCGCCCCGGCCGCCCCCGCCGCCCCCTCATCGCCCGCGCAGCGGCTGCGCCGCCGACTGAACACCCGCCGCGGGATAACCGCGACCATCGCCGCCGTCCTGCTCGCCCTCGGCCTCGGCGCGGGCGTCTGGTACATCAACTCCGGCCAGTTCACCAAGGTCCCGCCGCTGCTCGCGAAGACGGAGGCGCAGGCCCGCGAACGCCTGGACGGCGCGGGGCTCGACGTACGCAAGGTCGAGCGCGCCTACAGCGCCACCGACAAGCGCGGCACGGTGATGGCGACCGACCCCGGCGCCGGCGAGCGCATCCGGCACAACGGCAAGGTGACGCTGACCGTCTCCCTCGGCCCGCAGACCGTCAAGGTGCCCGACCTGGAGGGCACCCCGCTCGACGAGGCGAAGGACAAGCTGGACGACCTGGGCCTCGGCGCCGGCATGGTCACCAAGGCCTTCAGCAGCGATGTCGACAAGGGTTCCGTGATCAGCACGGACCCGAAGCCCGGCACGGTCCGCAAGACCGGCTCGGCGGTCGCGCTCGTCGTCAGCAAGGGCAAGAAGATCGAGGTGCGCGACGTGACCGGCGAGCCGGAGGCCGACGCCCGCGAGGAGCTGGAGGAGTCGGGCCTCAAGGTGCGGATCGCGCCGGGCCGGGTCTTCTCGTCCGACGAGGACAAGGGCGAGGTCGTCGAGCAGGACCCGGTCGACGGCGAGATCCGCGCCGAGGGCGACACGGTCACCCTGACGCTCTCCAAGGGCCCGGAGATGATCGAGGTCCCGGACGTGGAGGGCATGAGCGTCGGCGACGCCAAGGACGAGCTGAGAGAGGCCGGTTTCGACGTCAAGGAGGACCGCGGTCTGCTCGGCATCTTCGGCGACACGGTGAAGGACCAGTCCGTGGACCCCGGCGACGAGGCCCCCAAGGGGTCGACGATCACCATCCGGATCCGCTAGACGTACCGACGTACGCGCACACCTGCGTACGTCCGCCCGGCGCGGTGCCGCCTCCCCTGGCGGGGGCCGGAACCCCGCCGGCCTCCCGGGCCGACCCCGTTCCGGACTCCCGGGCCGACCCCGTTCCGGGCTTCCGGGCCCGCCCGCCCCCGACCCCGTTCCGGACCAGCCCCGCGCCCGTGTCACCCTGGACCGGGTGAGCACAGAGAAGTCCCCCGCATCCCCCACCGCCGCCCGCGCCCGCCGCAACCCCGTGGGCAGCCATGTCCCCGTCGCCGGTGGCCTCGCCTCCGTGGGCCTCGCGTACGCGCGTGACATCGGCGCCGAGACCGTACAGGTCTTCGTCGCCAACCCGCGCGGCTGGGCGACCCCGCCCGGCAACCCGAAGCAGGACGAGGCGTTCCGCGCCGCCTGCGCGGCCGAGCGCATCCCCGCCTACGTCCACGCGCCCTACCTGATCAACTTCGGTTCGCACACCGAGGCGACGGTGGAGAAGTCCGTGGAGTCGCTGCGGCACTCGCTGCGCCGCGGCCGGGAGATCGGCGCGCTCGGCGTCGTCGTGCACACCGGCTCGGCGACGGGCGGGCGGGAGCGCGAGGTGGCCCTGCGGCAGGTGCGGGAGCGGGTGCTTCCGCTCCTCGACGAGCTGACGCACGACGACGACCCGTTCCTGCTCCTGGAGTCGACGGCCGGGCAGGGCGCGTCGCTGTGCTCGCGCACCTGGGACTTCGGGCCGTACTTCGAGGCCCTCGACGCCCACCCGAAGCTCGGCGTCTGCCTGGACACCTGCCACATCTTCGCGGCCGGACACGACCTGACCGGGCCGAGCGGCATGAAGCAGACCCTGGACCTGCTCGTCGACACGGTCGGCGAGGGCCGCCTCAAGCTGGTGCACGCCAACGACTCCAAGGACGTGGTCGCCGCCCACAAGGACCGGCACGAGAACATCGGCTCCGGTCACATCGGCGCCGACCCCTTCCACGAGCTGATGCTGCACCCCGCTACCGAGGGGGTGCCGCTTGTCATCGAGACGCCGGGCGGCAAGGAGGGGCACGCGGCGGACGTGGCCCGGCTGAAGGAGCTCAGGGACATCTGAGCCGACCTCGCGGCGGCACGGTCCGGGGCGCTAGAGCTCCGGGCCGTCGCCCGGCTCCTCCTGGTACGAGTAACGCTGCTCGCGCCAGGGGTCGCCGACGTTGTGATAGCCGCGCTCCTCCCAGAAGCCACGGCGGTCGGCCGTCATGTACTCGACGCCGCGGACCCACTTGGGGCCCTTCCAGGCATAGAGCTGCGGCACCACGAGCCGCAGCGGGAAACCGTGTTCCGCGGTGAGCAGTTCACCGCCCTTGTGGGTGGCGAAGATGGTGCGCTCGGCGGCGAAGTCGGCCATGCGCAGATTCGAGCTGAAGCCGTACTCGGCCCAGACCATGACGTGGGTCGCCTGGGGCGCCGGCGGCGCGAGGGCGAGCAGATCGCGGGCGAGCACCCCGCCCCATTCGGCGCCGAGCATGCTGAACTTCGTGACGCAGTGCAAATCGCCGACCACCGAGCTGTACGGCAGGGCCGAGAACTCCTCGTGGGTCCAGCAGTGCTTCTCGCCGTCGGCGGTGGCGCCGAAGACCCTGAACTCCCAGCGCTCGGGACGGAACTTGGGCACCGGGCCGTAGTGCGTGACCGGCCAGCCGCGCTGGAGCCGCTGCCCCGGCGGAAGATCCGGTTCCGCTACGTCCCGAGATGCGCGACCCACCGGCTGACCCATGCCTCCATCCTGACAGACCGCAGGCGGTGGACGTGACCAGGTATACGGGGATTCGGGCAACTCCTACTAAGCATGCACTTACTGGACGCCCCAGGATGCCGGTGCAAGGATGCCCGCTACCTGCCCAGTCACCTGCTTGGAAGGAGCCTCTGCGATGCAGGGCGACCCCGAGGTCATCGAATTTCTCAACGAGCAACTGACCGCCGAGCTGACCGCGATCAATCAGTACTTCCTGCACGCGAAGATGCAGGAGAACTTCGGCTGGACGAAGCTCGCCAAGTACACCCGGTCCGAGTCGTTCGACGAGATGAAGCACGCGGAGGTGCTCACCGACCGGATCCTCTTCCTCGACGGCCTGCCCAACTACCAGCGGCTGTTCCATGTGCGCGTGGGCCAGACCGTGACCGAGATGTTCAAGGCGGACCGGCAGATCGAGGCGGAGGCGATCGATCGCCTCAAGCGCGGGATCGAGGTGATGCGCGCCAAGGGCGACATCACGTCCGCGAACATTTTCGAGTCGATCCTTGAGGACGAGGAGCACCACATCGACTATCTCGACACTCAGCTCGAGCTGGTCGAGAAGCTCGGCGAGCCGCTGTACATCGCGCAGCTCATCGAGCAGCCGGACAGCTAGGCGCCCCCGGGAGCAGCCGGACAGCTAGGCCGCCTCCGGGAGCTCCCGCTCCACCGGGACTCCGGGGCTCCCCGGGATACCGGGAATCTTGGGCAGCTCGGCCGCCGGGGCGAGCGCCACGGCCGACTCGCCCTGGTCCACGAGATCCCGCCGCGGGCACGCGCCCCGGCCGAGCAGGGCCTGGATGCGGCGTACGCACGAACCACAGTCCGTGCCCGCCTTGCAGGCCGAGGCGATCTGCCGGGGGGTGCAGGCGCCGTCCGCCGCGTGCTGCTTCACCTGCGTCTCGGTCACCCCGAAGCAGTTGCAGACGTACACGCGGTTCACCTCCCGACCAGGGTCCATGGGCAGCGCCGTACCGATTGCTCGGTGAGGCTAACCTAACCTTACCCACGACCCCGGAACCGGAAAAGCCCCGGGTACGCCTGTGGGGCACGGATCACACGGATCCGTGCCCCACAGCTACGCCCGAGGGCCCGCTCTTACTGGTCCCGGTACATTTCCGCCACCAGGAACGCCAGGTCGAGCGACTGGCTGCGGTTGAGGCGGGGGTCGCACGCCGTCTCGTAGCGCTGGTGCAGGTCGTCGACGAAGATCTCGTCGCCACCGCCCACGCACTCCGTGACGTCGTCGCCGGTCAGCTCGACGTGGATGCCGCCCGGGTGCGTACCGAGGGACTTGTGGACCTCGAAGAAGCCCTTGACCTCGTCGAGCACGTCGTCGAAGCGGCGGGTCTTGTGTCCGGACGCCGCCTCGAAGGTGTTGCCGTGCATCGGGTCGGTGACCCAGGCGACGGTGGCGCCGGACGCCGTGACCTTCTCGACCAGCTCGGGGAGGCGGTCCCGGATCTTGTCGGCGCCCATGCGGACGATGAACGTGAGCCGGCCGGGCTCGCGGTCCGGGTCGAGGCGCTCGATGTACTGCAGCGCCTCCTCGGCCGTCGTGGTGGGGCCGAGCTTGATGCCGATGGGGTTGCGGACCTTCGAGGCGAACTCGATGTGCGCGCCGTCCAACTGCCGGGTGCGCTCGCCGATCCAGATCATGTGCCCGGAGACGTCGTAGAGGCTGCCCGTGCGCGAGTCCTCGCGGGTGAGGGCGGTCTCGTAGTCCAGGAGCAGCGCCTCGTGCGAGGAGTAGAACTCGACGGTCTTGAACTCTTCGGGGTCCGTGCCGCAGGCCCGCATGAAGTTGAGGGCGTTGTCGATCTCGCGGGCGAGCTGCTCGTAGCGCTGTCCGGACGGGGACGACTTCACGAAGTCCTGGTTCCAGGCGTGCACCTGGCGCAGGTCGGCGTAGCCACCGGTGGTGAAGGCGCGCACCAGGTTGAGCGTCGAGGCGGAGGCGTTGTACATCCGCTTCAGGCGCTGCGGGTCCGGAACGCGCTCTTCCTCAGTGAAGGCGAAGCCGTTGACGGAGTCGCCGCGGTAGGTCGGCAGCGTCACGCCGTCGCGGGTCTCCGTGGGCTTGGAGCGCGGCTTGGAGTACTGCCCTGCGATCCGGCCCACCTTCACGACAGGCACCGAGGCGGCATAGGTGAGGACGGCGCCCATCTGGAGCAGCGTCTTGAGCTTCGCCCTGATGTCCTCGGCGCTCACGCCGTGGAAGGACTCGGCGCAGTCGCCGCCCTGGAGCAGGAACGCCTCACCACGGGCCACGGCGCCCATGCGGGAACGAAGCTGGTCGCACTCACCCGCGAAGACGAGCGGAGGATACGAGCTGAGCTCGTCGACAGCGTCGCGCAGCGCCTCGGCATCGGGGTACTCGGGCTGCTGCGCCGCAGGCAGGTCTCGCCAGGTCGCGTTGATGGCGGCGGCGTGGGAATCAGCATTCGGGGTCACGCCGTAAACATTACGGGGTCCCGTCAAGCGACTTTGCCCCCGCTCGGCTGATGAGACGACCGGTTTTTTGTCCGACCGTGCGACGTTCTGCCACTTCTCGTACCAAGCATGGCTCGATGGTCCGTTCCAGTGCGGTTTCGTCATGTGGGCTTCGGAGGGTGCGTTCGGGGTTCGCCGCACGTCAGCGTTGGTGGCCGTGGTTCAAACCACGGGGAGGGAGTCCCGGCCGACGGGACAGCGGGTGAGGGCCCGGTCACCCGCGCTCGGGGCCGCCAGTGCCAGCGCGCGGTGCGTACGGCGCAGCATCAGTCTGGCCATGACGGGGTGACCGAACCGGACCACGCCCCAGTACAGGCGGCCGCGCCGGGTGTCGGGGCGCGCGAACGTACTGAGCGTGACGAACTCCTCGTCGACGAGGATCGAGGCGCGCGCCGTCAGGCCCGCGACGTCCACCCGGAGCAGCAGCTCGCCGCCCTCGCAGCCCAGTACGGGGAAGGTGTCGCGCAGCATGGGGGCCCAGGCCCGCGGGTCGCGGGGCAGCCCGGGGAGCAGCCGCACGCGGTACGCGTCCTGATAGGCGGGCCGCTCCAGGGAGCCGCGGAGGAGCCGGGCCGCCTCGGGGACAGCGACGGTCTCGGGCCGGTCCCAGCCGAGGGCGTTCAGCAGCCGCACCCGGCGCGACCAGCGCACGGGACGCGCGCAACCGCCCGCCGCGGCCCGCTCCACGTTGTCGAGGACCTCCTCGACCATCGTGTCGTGCACGGGCCGGACGACGGTGGGCCACAGGAGCCGCTCCACGCCCCTCGGCTCCAGCTCCATGACGTGCCGCACCCGGCAGCGCCGCTCCCCAAGGGGCTCAATGGAGATCTCGTGGAAGCCGCCCGCCGAGCCGGTGCCGCCCGTCACCTCCGTGAAGGCGAAGCGCACGCGGCGCCCCGGCTCGTACTCCGCGACCGCGTAGCGCACCGGGCCGTGGCCGCCCGCGGCGCCGACCGCGAGCGGCCCGTCGAAGGTCATCGCGGGCCAGGCCGGGGTCGGGAAGAGGGGGTCGTCCGGGCCGGAGAGCCGGTCGAGCAGCTCCCCGACGTCCGCCGCCGAAGCCTCGACGACGCGCTCGTGTGCATTGCGCACCACACCCATCACGCACCTCCATACGCTAGCGTATGGTCAACCGTACGGTACCGTATGGTCATGGTGCAACGGCAGCGGAAGACAGTGGCACCCGGCGCGCGGGGGTCCGGGGGCAAGGCCCGGCTCACCGCGCGGGACTGGGCCGACGCGGCGCTCGCCGCCATCGGTGAGGGCGGGCTCGCGGCGGTCGCCGTGGAGCCGCTCGCCGCTCGCCTCGGCGCCACGAAGGGCAGCTTCTACTGGCACTTCGCGAACCGTGAGGCCCTCATCGAGGCCGCGCTCGAACGCTGGGCGGAGGTCAACACCGAGGGCACGATCGAGGAGGTCGAGGCGGAGCCCGACGTCCGGCGCCGGATCCGGCGTCTGTTCGCCGAGGCCATCAGCTCCGCCTCCGCGGACCCCCTGGAGGTCACGCTGCTCGCGACCGCCTCGCACCCCCAGGTCGCTACGGCACTGCGGCGCGTCACCGAGCGCCGGGTGGCGTACGTCGCCGAACTCTTCGCCGCCCTCGGCTTCCCCGCCGCCGAGGCCCGCCGCCGCGGTCTGCTCGCGGTCACGGTGTATCTGGGCCACGCCCAGCTCGGGCACGCCGCGCCATCGGTGCTTCCCGGCGACGACGAGTTCGGCGCCTATCTGGACGAAGCCCTGGACGCGCTGATGGCACGCCCCTGAGACGCGCCGCCGCACCGGTGCGCCGATGCGTTAAGGTGCGGGGCATGTTCGCGCACTCGACCCGTTCCTGGTGGTGGCCCGCTCTTTCGGCGGCCCACTGAACTGCGCGTACCCACGACTCGCGAAGGCCGCCCCGAGGGGCGGCCTTCGGTGTTTCCGGACCCACTCCGGACCGGCCGTTCCTCTCCCACCGCTCAAAGGAGAAGGAACACCCCATGGACCTGCGCAACCTGCGGAACCTGCTCACCGACGACCGCCCCTTCGCCCTGCTGCGCCGCCGCACACCCGGCCGTGACCACGACACGGTGGAGGTCCTCGTCGGCCCCGTCACCACCTGCGAACGCCTCGCCGACCTGCCCGAGGGGCTCGCGCTCGTGCCCTTCCGGCAGATCCGGGAGCGCGGCTTCGAGGTGACGGACGACGGCACGCCGCTCACCGCCCTCACTCCCGACGAGACCTACGAAGTCCCGCTCGCCGAGGCCCTTTCGGCGCTGCCCGACCACGATGTGCACGTCACCGACGGCGGTTTCGACGTGAGCGACGAGGAGTACGCGGACACCGTCGGCCGGGTGCTGCGCGAGGAGATCGGCAGCGGTGAGGGCGCGAACTTCGTGATCCGGCGTACGTACCGGGGCGAGATCCCCGGCTTCGGGCGTGCCGACGCCCTCGCCCTGTTCCGGCGGCTGCTGCTCGGGGAGCGCGGCGCGTACTGGACGTTCGTCGTGCACACCGGGGACAGGGCGCTGGTCGGCGCCAGTCCCGAGGTGCATGTGCGGATGTCCGGCGGCACGGTCGTGATGAACCCGATCAGCGGGACGTACCGCTATCCGCCCGCGGGCCCCACGGCCGACGGCCTGCTGCGCTTCCTCGCCGACAGCAAGGAGACCGAGGAACTCTCGATGGTCGTCGACGAGGAGCTGAAGATGATGTGCACCGTCGGCGACCGGGGCGGTGTGGTGGTCGGGCCGCGCCTGAAGGAGATGGCTCATCTGGCGCACACCGAGTACGAGCTGCGCGGCCGTTCGTCCCTGGACGTCCGTACGGTCCTGAAGGAGACGATGTTCGCGGCGACGGTGACGGGGTCGCCGGTGCAGAACGCGTGCCGGGTGATCCGGCGCCACGAGTCGGGCGGGCGGGGCTACTACGCGGGCGCGCTCGCGCTGATCGGCAGGGACTCCGGCGGCGCCCGGACCCTCGACTCACCGATCCTGATCCGCACCGCCGACATCGACGCGGCCGGGCAACTGCGGGTGCCGGTGGGGGCGACGCTGGTCCGCGGCTCCGACCCGGCCGGTGAGGTGGCCGAGACGCACGCGAAGGCGGCCGGGGTGCTCGCCGCGCTCGGGGTGCGCCCCGGCCGCCCGCGGCAGGAGAACACCAGGCCCGCGCTCGCCGACGACCCGCGGGTACGGGCCGCGCTCGATGCCCGCAGGGCGGGGCTCTCCCCGTTCTGGCTGCGCATGCAGGAGGGAGCACCGTCCGCGAAGGCCGCCCCCGAGGACCCGGGCGCGGCGGCCGCCCCGGCCGGGCACGCGCTCGTCGTCGACGCGGAGGACACCTTCACGGCGATGCTCGCGCACGTGCTGCGCTCGTCCGGCCTCGCGGTGTCCGTGCGGCGCTACGACGAGCCCGGGCTCGCTCGGGCGGCGCGGGCCCACGAGGGTCCCGTCGTGCTCGGCCCGGGCCCTGGCGACCCCGGTGACGCCGCCGACCCGAAGATGCGGTTCCTGCGCGGTCTGACGTCGGAGCTGATCCGCGGCCACCGGCACCCGGTGCTCGGGGTGTGCCTGGGCCACGAGCTGATCGCGGCCGAGCTCGGCCTTCAGATCGTCCGCAAGGAGGTCCCGTACCAGGGCGCGCAGACGACGGTCGATCTGTTCGGGCGGGCGGAGACGGTCGGCTTCTACAACAGCTTCGTGGCGCGCTGCGGCGAGGAGGCGGCCGTCGAACTCGCGGCGCAGGGCATCGAGGTGAGCAGGGACCCGGCGAGCGGTGAGGTGCACGCGCTGCGCGGGCCCGGGTTCGCGGGCACCCAGTTCCACCCCGAGTCGGTGCTTTCGCTGCGGGGCCCGGCGATCGTCGGGGAGCTCCTCGGTCAGCTCGTGGGCGCGGCGGGCACCAGGACGTTCTCGGAGCGGCGGCCCGCCCGGTAGTCGAGGACGTTCTGGACCGTGGTCTCGATGATCTGGCTCACGGCGTCATGGGTGTAGTACGCCTGGTGCGAGGTGACCACGACGTTGGGGAAGGTGACGAGCCGGGCCAGGGTGTCGTCCTCGACGACCTCCAGGGACTTGTCGAGGAAAAACAGCCCTGCCTCGGCCTCGTACACATCGAGGCCGACGCCGGTGAAGCGGCCCGCGCGCAGCTCCCGCACCAGGGCCTCGGTGTCGATCAGGCCGCCGCGGCTGGAGTTGATCAGGATCGCGTCGTCCTTCATCGCGCGCAGCGCGCTCGCGTCGACGAGGTGCCGGGTCGCGGGCAGCAGCGGTACGTGCAGGCTGATCAGGTCGGCCTCGGCGAACAGCTTCTCCTTCGGCACGTACGTCATGCCGAGCCCGGCGCACGCCGGATTGATGTCGACGTCCCAGCCGAGCAGCCTCATGCCGAAGCCGTGCGCGATCCGGGTGAACGCCTCACCGATCCTGCCGGTGCCGAGCACGCCGACGGTGCGGCCGCGCAGGTCCCTGCCCATGAGTCCGTCGAGGCGGAAGTCGAAGTCGCGGGTGCGGTTGCTGGCGCGGACGATGCGGCGGTTGACCGCCGTCGCCAGGGTCCAGGCGAACTCCGCCACGGAGTACGGGGAGTAGGACGAGACGCGGGCCACGGTCAGGCCCAGGCGCTCGGCGACCTGGAGGTCGATGTTGTTGAAGCCGGTGGAGCGCTGGACGATCAACTGGGTGCCGCCGGCGGCGAGGGTCTGCAGGACGCGGTTGTCGAGGCTGGCGTTGACGCTCGTCGAGACGATCTCGTAGCCGGCGGCGATGGGGGCGGTGTCCTCGTTCAGGAAGACGTTCAGGCAACGGATCTCGTGGTGCGGGGCGAACGCCCTCTCCATGAGGGGGCGCTCGTCCGCCTGGACGCCGAAGGCGAGGATTTCCACGGTGTGCTCCCGTTTTAGGTACGTAGCTCCCTATTGCCCCCGAATATACGTTCCTGGCCCTCCAGAGGGCTTTCGCCCCCCCGCCCGTGCACGGTGGCTCTTCGGCAGCCTCAGCCGAAGAAGACACCGACCTCGGTGTACAGGGCGGGATCCACCGTCTTCAGACGGGCGGTCGCATCGGCGATGGGCACCCGGACGATGTCCGTACCCCGCAGCGCGACCATCTTCCCGAAGTCCCCGTCCCGTACGGCATCGATGGCGTGCAGCCCGAAGCGGGTGGCGAGCCAGCGGTCGAAGGCGCTGGGAGTCCCCCCGCGCTGGACGTGCCCGAGGACCGTGGTCCGCGCCTCCTTGCCGGTGCGCTTCTCGATCTCCTTGGCCAGCCACTCCCCCACCCCGGAGAGCCGTACATGCCCGAAGGAGTCGAGCGTGCCGTCCTTGAGGACCATCTCGCCGTCCTTCGGCATCGCCCCCTCGGCGACGACCACGATCGGCGCGTACGAGGCCTTGAAGCGCGAGGTCACCCAGGCGCACACCTGGTCGAGGTCGAAGCGCTGCTCGGGGATGAGGATGACGTTGGCGCCGCCGGCGAGCCCGGAGTGCAGGGCGATCCACCCGGCGTGCCGCCCCATGACCTCGACGACGAGGACCCGCATGTGCGACTCGGCGGTGGTGTGCAGACGGTCGATGGCCTCCGTGGCGATGCCCACCGCGGTGTCGAAGCCGAAGGTGTAGTCCGTGGCTGACAGGTCGTTGTCGATGGTCTTCGGCACGCCGACGACGTTGATGCCGTACTCGTCGGTGAGCCGCGCGGCGACGCCGAGGGTGTCCTCGCCGCCGATCGCGATCAGGGCCTCGACCTCGTACTTGGCGAGGTTCTCCTTGATGCGCCGGATGCCGTTCTCGACCTTGAGGGGGTTGGTGCGCGAGGAACCGAGGATGGTGCCGCCGCGGGGCAGGATGCCGCGGACGGTTGGGATGCCGAGCTGGACGATGTCGCCTTCGAGGGGCCCGCGCCAGCCGTCGCGGAAGCCCACGAAGTCATAGTCGTACTCCTGTACGCCCTTGCGGACGATGCCCCGGATGACGGCATTGAGGCCGGGGCAGTCGCCGCCTCCGGTCAGAACTCCGACCCGCATGGAAATGTCCCTTCGCCGCAGTTGCGCTGACGCGGGCCACGCTAATGGTGATCCGCGTCACTTCGGCATGGGACGAACGGTGAATTCCCGGACGTAGCCGAGGAGTTGTCACACCACGACGGCTCCGGTTTCACTCGAAGGAGACCACCTGGAGATCACCTGGAGATCACCCGGAGTCGTCGGTGTCGAGGCCGCGCTCGATCGCGTACCGCACGAGCTCCACCCGGTTGTGCAACTGGAGCTTGCCGAGGGTGTTCTGGACGTGGTTCTGGACGGTGCGGTGCGAGATGACGAGGCGCTCGGCGATCTGCTTGTAGCTGAGGCCCTTCGCGACCAGACGAAGCACCTCCGTCTCGCGCTCGGTCAGGCGAGGCGCCCCCGGCTCGTCGGGCGCCGCGGGCGCGGGCTCGGAGGCGAGGCGCCGGAACTCGCCGAGGACCAGACCGGCGAGGCCGGGTGTGAACACGGCGTCGCCGACGGCGGTGCGGCGGACGGCGTCGATCAGCTCGGCGGTGGACGCGGACTTCAGGAGGTACCCGGTGGCGCCGGACTTGACCGCCTCCAGGACGTCCGCGTGCTCGCCGCTGGCCGAGAGGACCAGGACGCGCAGCGCGGGATTGGCTCCGACGAGTTCCTTGCAGACCTGCACACCGGGCTTCAGCGGCAGGTTGAGGTCCAGGACGAGGACGTCGGGGGCGGCGGCCCCGGCCCGGCGCACCGCCTGTTCGCCGTCGCCCGCGGTCGCCACCACGTCGAAGCCCGCCTCGGTCAGGTCCCGGGCGACGGCGTCGCGCCACATCGGGTGGTCGTCGACGACCATCACTCTGACGGGCGAGTCCGCGCCCGCGGCGGACCCGTCCCCTTCGTCCGCCGCTCCCCTGTGCGGCTCGTGCAGGCTGCTCATCGCTTCGCTTCCGCCTTCCCCCGGATGTCCCGCGCGGTGCGCGGCACTCTCAGTTCCACTTCCGTCCCCTGGCCGGGCACCGAGATCAGCTCGGCCGTGCCGCCGATGTCCCGCAGCCGCCCCCGGATGGACAGGGCGACGCCGAGCCGCCCCTCGCCCTCGGCCTGCGCGAGCCGCCCCCGCGGGATGCCGGGGCCGTCGTCGCGCACCGTCACGACGACGGCGTCGGGATCGTCCTCGACCAGGATCCAGGCACGGGCGCCCGCCCCGGCGTGCTTGCGGACATTGTCCAGGGCGGCGCCGACGGCCGCCGCGACCTCCCTGGCCGCGTGCGGCGCGAGCGGCACCGCGGCGCCGGGCTCCGAGAGGGTGACCCGTGACCCGGCGTACGGCGCGAGCAGCAGGCGCAGGTCGCGCTCCGCGCCGCCGCCGGAACCGTCCGCACCGGTGCCGCCGGGCGCTCCACCGGCACCGGCCGCTCCTCCGGCACCGGTCTCCTCGACCACGCGGACGACGGCTCCCTGGGAGGCGTCCTCCGAGACGTGGGAGGTGCGGGCCAGACCGCCTGCGACCAGGGTGCGCAGCGCGACCTCCTGCTCGCCCGCCATCCGGCCGAGCTCGGCCGCCTCACCGCCGATGGCGGTGCCCCTGCGCTGCACCATGGCGAGGACCTGGAGCACGCTGTCGTGGATGTCGCGGGCAAGGCGTTCCCGCTCCCGGGTGGCGGCCTCGATCTCCAGGGCGCGGGCCAGCGTCCGCTCGGAGGCGCGGGCGACCTCCACCACGTACCCGATGGCGATGGACGCGATGCAGACGAGCAGGACGTTGTGGACGGTGTCGCGGCTGAACGCGCCGCGCTGCACCACGTTGGCGACGCCCACGAGCAGCGACGCGCAGGCCGCCCAGCGCCAGCCGCCCTTGATCGCGAAGGCGAGCACGGAGCCCGCCGTCCATATGGACGGCAGCGTCGGCCCGCCGTCGAGCACCCGCCAGTGGGCGTCCGCGACCGGCGTCAACAGGATGCCCGTGAGGGCGACGGCGAGGTCGGCGGCCAGGAACCGCTTGGTGCAGCGCGCGGCGCTCGCCACCTTGGGCAGGGTGGCGAGCGTCCAGACGGCGAGCACCGCGAAGTAGGCGATGGCGAGCCAGGGCCGGGCGAAGCCGGAGTACGCGGCCACGAAGAGCCCGATGGCGTACAGCATGGTCAGCACGCGGTAAGCGGTCAGAGCACGCCAGAGCGGCTGCTCGACCGACATCTTCAGAACTCTCTCACGCCCGGCCACGCAGGCATCCACCCCCGGAATCAGCGTCCCCCTGCACCGACGCCGCTACGAGCCGGATCGTTCCCCACCGGAGCGTCCGACACCCGCCGAACCGGCCCGGCCCTCTTCGTCGGGCTTGCCGTCGGGCTCGTCGTCGGGCTTGCCGTCGGGCTCGCCATGGGGTTTGCCGTGGGGCTTGCCGTCCGGGACGGAGCCGCCCTCGACCTGCGCCCTGGCGGCCGCCGCGGTGCGCTTGGCCGCGGCCTCCTTCTTGGCGGCCTCTTCCTTCTTCGCCGCCTCCTTGGCGGCTTCCTTATCCGCCTTGGCCGCCTCGCTGAGCTGGCGCTTCGCGGCGGTCGCGTAGATGTCGACGTACTCCTGGCCGGAGAGCTTCATGATTTCGTACATGACCTCGTCGGTCACGGCCCGCAGGACGAAGCGGTCGTGCTCCATGCCCTGGTAGCGGCTGAAGTCCAGGGGCTCGCCGATGCGGATGCCGGGTCGCATGAGTTTCGGCATCACCTTGCCCGGCGGCTGGATCTTCTCGGTGTCGATCATCGCTACGGGGATCACGGGAGCGCCGGTGGCCAGGGCCACCCGGGCGAGGCCACCCGGCTTGCCGCGGTAGAGCCGCCCGTCGGGCGACCGCGTGCCCTCCGGGTAGATACCGAACAGCTCGCCCTGCTCCAGGACCTCGATGCCGCTCTTGATGGCGGCCTCGCCCGCGCCGCGCGCTCCCGAGCGGTCCACGGGCAACTGGCCGACGCCTTTGAAGAAGGCGGCCGTCATGCGTCCCTTGATGCCGGGCGTCGTGAAGTACTCGGCCTTGGCGATGAAGGTGACCTTGCGGTCGAGGACCGCGGGCAGGAAGAAGGAGTCCGAGAAGGACAGGTGGTTGCTCGCCAGGATGGCGGGGCCCTCGGCGGGCACGTTCTCGAGGCCTTCCACCCAGGGCCTGAAGGCGAGCTTCAGCGGCCCTCCGATGGAAAGCTTCATTGCGCCGTAGATCAAACCGAGTGCCTCCTGTGTCTGTGGATCAGACCATAACCCGAGTGGGGCCCGCGCTCCTTCCGGAGACGGCCCTGGTCGGTGTCGGTCCGGTCGCGTACGGTGAAGTACCCCCCGTAGCAGAACCACTCATCCCACGAAGGAGACCGAGGTGCCGGTGCTCCCCGGAGCCGAGCCGTACCGCCACGAGGGCGGCGAGGTCGGCGTCCTGCTGTGTCACGGCTTCACCGGATCCCCGCAGTCGCTGCGCCCCTGGGCGGAGCACCTGGCCGACCGGGGCCTGACGGTCTCGCTTCCGCTGCTGCCCGGCCATGGCACGCGCTGGCAGGACATGCAGGTCACCGGCTGGCAGGACTGGTACGCGGAGGTGGACCGCGAACTGCGCGCGCTGACCGAACGGTGCGCGGAGGTGTTCGTGTTCGGCCTGTCCATGGGTGGTGCCCTCGCCCTGCGCCTGGCCGCACGCCACGGCGACGCGGTGCGCGGCGTGGTCGTCGTCAACCCGGCGAACAAGATGCACGACAAGGCCGCCCCCGCCCTGCCGGTCGCCCGCTTCCTGGTGCCCTCCACCAAGGGCATCGTCAGCGACATCGCCAAGCCCGGCTCGGAGGAGATCGGGTACGACCGGGTGCCGCTGCACGCCGCGCACTCGCTGCGCCAGTTCTTCCGTCTGGTGGACGCCGAGCTGCCGCAGGTCACGCAGCCGCTCCTGGTGCTGCACAGCCCCCAGGACCATGTGGTGCCGCCCGCCGACTCCGCCCGCGTGCTCAGCCGGGTGTCGTCCACGGACGTCACGGAGATCCTCCTGGAACAGAGCTACCACGTCGCGACGTTGGACTACGACGCGGACCGGATCTTCGCGGAGAGCCTCGCGTTCATCGGCCGGCTCGCCCCCAGCGCAGGCAAGGAAGGGACGGCAACCGGTGGCTGAGCAGCATGACGCGGACCGCGAGGAGAGCCGCGAGGACGACAGTCGGGAGCCGTCGGAGCAGGCCGTGCCGCTTGACGAGGACGCCGCCTGGCGCGCCATCGTCGCCGGGTACGGCGAGGAGCCCGTGGACCCGCCGGGCGCCAAGCCCTTCAAGTCCGTCGAGGACCTCGCGCTCCTGGAGTCGGAGAGCAACGGCACGGCGGGCACCGGCACGGCCGTGGACGCCGACACCGGTGCCGACGCCGACGACGACGGCAAGGTCGGCAAGAGCGGCAAGAGCGGCAAGAGCGGCAAGGGTGCCGACGACGGTGCGGGGGCGGGCAAGCCGCTCGGCAGCTCGGTGTCCTTCGCGCCGGGTGTGGGCGGCGGGGGGCCGCGTGACTACAGCGCCGCGGAGGCGTCGGAGGACGACTTCGACGAGGGCGACGAGGGCCACTTCGTGCCGCCGGAGCCGCCGCCGCTGCCGGACGCGGACCCCACCTCCAGATTCGCCTGGCTCGCCGTCATCGGCGGCCCGCTCCTGCTGCTGCTCGCGGTGCTGCTCGGCTGGCAGATGACGTGGTGGCTGACGACGCTGGGCATCGGCGGCTTTCTCGGGGGGTTCGCCACGTTGGTCGTCCGCATGAAGGGGGACGACGAGGAGGACGACGACCCCGGGCGGGGGGCCGTCGTCTGAACCCCTGCGCGGGCCTGGCCGGGCCGTCAGGCGGACACCCGTAGAGCTGCCAGGACCGGCAAGTGGTCCGTTGCCGTCCGCAGGTCCTGCTCCGTCACGCCGGGGAGGTCCAGTGGCACCCCGCAGGCCAGGACCTCCACACCCGACGTGGTGAAGATACCGTCGATGCGCTGGTGGGGGTCGGACGGGGTCGAGGTGTACTCGCCGCCCCAGGGGGCGGTGGCCCAGCAGTCCTGAAGAGACTCGGCGAGGCGGCGGAAGGAACGTCCTTCGGGGCGGTCGTTGAGGTCGCCGCCCGCGACGGCGTGCTCCACGCCCATTCCGGCGAGCTGGTCGAGCAGCATCCCGCTCTGCTCGTACCGCTCCTGGTTCTGCAGGCTCAGGTGGCAGCTCAGGACACCGAGCCTGACCTTCCCGAAGCGCACGACCGCGGTCGCGAAGCCACGCCGGTGCAGTCCCGGCGTCAGCGGGAGCAGCACGTCCTCCGTGCGCTCGACGGTGGCGCGCAGCGAACACAGCAGCGCGGGCCCGGCCGCCGTACCGCCGCCGGACAGCACCACCAGGTCGGCGGCACGGGCGAGCCGCGCCAGCTTCTTGCGCCAGCGGAAGAACCGCGGCGCCTCCTGTACGAGAACGAGGTCGGGCGCACACGCGGCGATCACGCGGGCCAGCGCGTCGGTGTCGTCACGCATCGAGCGAATGTTGTAACTGAGCACCCGCACGACGGCCGAACCGTCCGGTTCGGTGCGGGAGTTGGGCAGCGCGGGGGTGGGGCTGGTCGGCATGGCGATCAAGATACGTCAATCGCTTGACCCGCCGGGTGATCCGACGGGCCCAGCGATTGACGTTCTGGACCGCTATGCCGACCTGAGCGAAGTTTCAGCCCGTCCGGCGATTGAGGACGAGCGCGCAGCGCGATCGACGGCACCCCACGCAGGGGCTCACATCACAGGGTCAGGCTCCCGAGCCAGATCCGCGGCACCGACAAGCCCGGCCTTGTTCCCGAGCCGCGCAGCGATGACCTCCGCCTGCGGACGCCACTGCGCCCCCACAAGCCACCGCTTGAAAGACTTACGGATCGGGTCCAACACGAGCTCACCCTCGTCGGAGAGCCCCCCGCCGACGATGAACGCCGAGGGGTCGAACAGCGAGGCCAGGTCGGCGAGCCCGGCGCCGACCCAGCGGGCCAGCTCGCGGTAGGAGTCCACGGCGACGAGGTCACCCTGGCGGGCGGCCATCGAGATGTGCTTGCCCTCGATGCCGTCGGGGGTGCCGTCGCCCAGGGAGAGCAGGTACTCGGCGTTCTCCGGCGTGGCGTTGGCGCGCTGCTTGGCGTATCGCACGAGGGCACGGCCCGACGCGTACTGCTCCCAGCAGCCCTGGCTGCCGCAGCCGCACAGGAGGCCGTCGGGGACCATCCGGATGTGGCCGAACTCGGCGGCGACGCCGAAGTGCCCGCGGCGCAGCTTGTTGCCGATGATGATGCCGCCGCCGAGGCCGGTGCCGAGGGTGATGCAGATGGCGTTGCGGTGGCCCTTGCCGCCACCGAACTTGTACTCCCCCCAGGCGGCCGCGTTGGCGTCGTTCTCGACGACGACCGGCAGCCCGACGCGCCGCTCGACCTCGTCCTTGAGCGGCTCCTGGCGCCAGTCGATGTTCGGTGCGAAGTACACCGTGGAGCGCTGGCGGTTGACGTATCCGGCGGCGCCGATGCCGACGCCGACGATCTCGTGCCCGGCCCGGGCGCCCTCCACGGCGGAGGCGATCGCGTCCACGATGGCCTCGGAGGTGCCGGGGGTGGGCACCTTGAACGTCGACAGGATGTGACCGTCCTCGTCGACCACTCCGGCCGCGATCTTCGTGCCGCCGATGTCGACGCCGATGGTGAGTCCCATGAATCCCTCAGTTCGATCGAGCCCCGCTACGGCCCACCGTACCCGAGGGGGGTCAGTCCAGATCGATGTGTTCCGCCGGTCCGGGGCCCTCCTCGTGGCGTCCGGAGCCGCCCGGGGCGCTCGGCCCGGCGTCGTCGCGCGTCCAGCGGCCCTCCTGCCGGGTGACCGCGCTGCGGTAGGCGGCGAGCAGCTCGGATCCTGCCGCGGCGAGGTGGTCGAAGACGTCGGGGTTGCGCTCGATGACGGGCTCCACGGCCGCCTTCGCCTGCCGGACGACCTGCTGCACCGTCTCCTGCACGGCCCCCTGGGCGACCGCGCCGAGCAGCGGCGACTGGAGCCCCGCCAGCTTGTCGGAGACGGCGTCGACGAGCTTGCGCAGCTCCTCGGCGGCCGATCCCGGCGGCGGGCCGTACTGGGCACGGCGGCGGGCCTTCTCGGCCGCGAGATCCTCGGCGCAGGCGGTGGCCCAGGCGTCGGCGTCGGGGGCGGCACCTGGGGTGGCGTGCGGCTCCGCGCCGCTTACGGGCTTGTCCGGCTCGGACGCGTCGCGCTCGATGGCATCGCTCATGACGGGCTGACTCCTGCGCAGGGCCGACGTTTTCGTACTCTCGACGTTACCCGAACGGCGGCACGGCGTTCATCGGGTACGCGGCCACAGGTCCGGGTCAGGGGCGAAGCGGATCCGCAGGGCGCCCTCGTGCAGGCCCGCGCCGGTGACGGTGCACCGGCGCAGCGCGGACGGCAGCGGCACGATCCGCCGGAACGGGCCCGCGGTGACGACCAGTTCGTCGCCGCGCCTGACCAGGTGCAGCTCGTCGCGTACGGCGCCGGGCAGCGGGATGGACCACGTCAGCAGGGAGTCGGTGGCGAGGGAGTCGACGACGGGCCAGCGCACGGCTTCCGTGTCCCTGGCGGGTGCCGGCACGCCGAGGGCGGCGAGGTCGTCGGTGCCGCGGGGGTCCTGGCCGCGGTGGGCGACCACGTGCGTGCGGTGCTCCTGCGCCCACTCGCCGAGCGTCTTGTCCTGCTGCGCGCGCAGGGCGGCCAGCCAGGGGGTGGCGTCGTCGTGGGGCGGCGGCAGGACCCGGTTGGCGACGAGGCTCTCGACGCCCAGTCCGTACAGGGCGAGGCCGGTCGCGGTGCGGTCCACGGCGTCGGCACCGGCCGGGCCCGGCTCGGCGACGAGGCGGACGCTCGTCGCGGGGTCCTCGATCACGGCCTGCGCGGCGGCGAGCACGGCGTCCCAGCGGGCGGCGGCCTCGTACAGCGAAGCACTCGGCACCGGCACGCCCGCGAGCCGTCCCAGCATCGGGCGCAGGGCGCGGGCCGCCTGCCGCTCCTGGGGCAGCAGCCTGCGCAGATAGCGGCGCAGTTGGGCGGGCAGAGCGAGCAGGGCGAGGGCCCTGGGGGCGGCGGGCAGGTCGACGACGACGGTGTCGTACGCCGGTTCGCCGGATGCCCCGGGTGCCGTTCCCCGGGCCGCCGCCGCGCGTATGGCGCCGAGCAGGGCGAGGTCCTGTGCGCCCGGCAGCGGGGTGAGCTCCTCGTCGTCCAGGTGGTCGGCGCCCAGCAGGTCGAGGGCGGGGCGGGCGTGCTCCTGGAGGGCGAGGAGGCCCGCCCGGAAACCGGCGTCCGGGTCCGGGCGCACCGCCGTCAGGCCCGGGGCCACGTGTTCCGGCCGGGGACCTGTGGGGGTGCCGAGGGCGGCGCCGAGGGTGTCCGTGGCGTCGGCGGACAGGAGCAGGGTGCGGGCGCCCCCGCGGGCTGCGGCGAGTGCCGTGGCGGCGGCGAGGGTGGTGCGGCCGGCGCCGCCGGGGCCGGTGACGAAGAGGGTGCGCATGCGGGGGCAGTTTACGGTGGGCGCCCGGCGTCGCCGCCGCCCGGCCGGACGGGAGCCGGGGGGGCTAGGGCCTGTCTGGCAATTCCCATCGCGTGGCAGACGGGAATGGTCAGAAAGGCCCTAGGCCTTCGGGCCCGACTCGACGCGCTTCTTCAGGCCCGCCAGGGCGCGGTCGATGATGACCTTCTCCGCCTTGCGCTTGATCATGCCGAGCATGGGGATCTTGACGTCGACGGTCAACTGGTAGGTGACCTCCGTGCCGGTGCCCGCCTGCTTGAGGAGGTAGGAGCCGTCGAGGGAGCGCAGCATCTGGGACTTGACGAGGGTCCAGGAGACCTCGTGGGCGCCGGTCCAGGTGTACGCGAGGGTCTGGTCGTCCTTGATCGCGCCGGCGTCCATGACGAGGCGGACCTGTTCGGCGCGGCCCGCGTCGTCGGTGGCGAGGACCTCGGCCTCCTTGACCTCGCCGGTCCACTCCGGATAGCGCGCGAAGTCGGCGATCACTCCCATGACGTCGGCCGGTGCCGCCTCGATCGTGATGCTCGAGCTGGTGTATTCCGCCATCGCCGTGGCTCCTCCAGATGCGGTCCGGTGCGGGTGCAGTGCCTGCGCGTGAAGGCTACCGCGCACCCGACCGGCGACGGTCACCCGCTCCACTCCAGGGCCCAGGGCCGCCCCGACCCGGCGAAGTGCCCGACGTTCACGCACTCCGTGGAGCCGATCCGCATCCGCCGCACCAGGGGCTGGTGCACATGCCCGAAGAGGGCGTACCGCGGCCGGGTGCGCCGGATGGCGTCGAGGAGCGCGCGGCTGCCGCGCTCGAAGCGGCGCGCCACGGTGTCGTAGACCAGCTCGGGGACCTCCGGCGGAATGTGGGTGCACAGCACATCGACCTCGCCGACGGCCTCGATCTTGGCGGCGTACTCCTCGTCGCTGATCTCGTACGGCGTGCGCATCGGGGTCTTGAGGCCGCCGCCGACGAAGCCGAAGACGCGGCCGCCGATCTCGACGCGCTCCCCGTCGAGGACGGTCGTGCCCGCACCGGCGTATTCACGCCACAGCTCCGGCATGTCGACATTGCCGTAGGTGGCGTACGTAGGAGTGGGGAAGGCGGCGAAGAGCTCGGCGTACTGCTTGCGTACGGCACGTTCCACGGCGGGGCCGCGGTCGAGGCCCGCCCACAGGGAGGCGCCGAACGCGCGGGCCTCCTCGAAGCGGCGGGCGGTGCGCAGCTCCACCAGGCGGCTCGCGTTCTCCTTGCCGAACAGGTCGGGGAAGATGCCGCGCGCGTGGTCGGCGTAGTCGAGGAAGAGCACCAGGTCACCCAGGCAGATCAGGGCGTCCGCGCCGTCACCGGCCCGGGCCAGGCCCTCGGTGTTGCCGTGCACATCACTGACCACATGGACCCGGAAACCTCGCATGCCGGTCACCTTAGGACGAGCGGTCGGCGCCGGACCAGAGCGGTCCCCTTACGGAGAGAGGCGGCCCAGGGCCGGGCACGGGCGCCGGACCTGCGGTTACGTCCGGGCTCCGGCCTCTGGTTACTTCCGAGTCAGGAAGTCCGTGGCGTACTGTGCGGTTCAGACCACAACGTCGTGTGACGCACGGAACATCTGGGCCGACCCCCCTACCGAACCAGCCATACCGATGGGTAACGTCCGGGCAGTCCAGTAGTGCTCAGCCCCTCAACGAAATCCTGAGGAACCCCCCCGAGCCCCCCGACTGAGCACCTGCCCGACCTTGGACCGCACCGTCGCATCGCACAACGTCGTGGCGCCGGCGCCCTATGTAGGAGCAGCAGTCTTGCGCGAGTTCAGCCTTCCGGCCCTGTACGAGGTCCCCGCGGACGGCAATCTGACCGACATCGTCCGCAGAAACGCCGCGCAGCACCCGGATGTGGCGGTCATCGGCCGCAAGGTGAACGGCAGTTGGCAGGACGTCACGGCGACGGCGTTCCTCGCCGAGGTGCGCGCCGCCGCGAAGGGCCTGATCGCGGCGGGCGTCCGGCCCGGCGACCGGGTGGGCCTGATGTCCCGTACCCGCTATGAGTGGACGCTCTTCGACTTCGCGATCTGGAGCGCGGGCGCGGTCAGCGTGCCGGTGTACGAGACCAGCTCGGCCGAGCAGATCCAGTGGATCCTCGGCGACTCCGGCGCGGTGGCCTGCGTGGTGGAGACCGACACGCACGCCGCCACGGTGGAGTCGGTGCGCGTGGCCCTGCCGTCCCTCGCCCATGTGTGGCAGATCGACCGGGGCGGCGTGGCGGAGCTGAACCGGGCGGGGGCGGAGGTCTCCGACGCGACCCTCGACGAGCGCGGCGCCGTCGCCGGCGCCGACGACCCGGCGACGATCGTCTACACCTCCGGCACCACGGGCCGCCCCAAGGGCTGCGTCCTCACCCACCGCAGCTTCTTCGCGGAGTGTGGCAACGTGGTGGAGCGCCTGAAGCCGCTGTTCCGTACCGGCGAGTGCTCGGTGCTCCTCTTCCTGCCCGTCGCGCACGTCTTCGGCCGCCTGGTGGAGGTGGCCGCCCTGATGGCCCCCATCAAGCTCGGCCACGCGCCCGACATCAAGCATCTGACGGACGAACTGGCCGCGTTCCGGCCCACCTTGATCCTCGGGGTGCCCCGGGTCTTCGAGAAGGTCTACAACGCGGCGCGCGCCAAGGCGCAGGCCGACGGCAAGGGCAAGATCTTCGACAAGGCTGCGGACACGGCGATCGCCTACAGCCGCGCCCTCGACACCCCGGGCGGGCCGTCGCTCGGCCTGCGGATCAAGCACAAGCTCTTCGACAAGCTGGTCTTCAGCAAGCTGCGCGCGGTGCTCGGCGGGCGCGGCGAGCACGCCATCTCCGGCGGCGCCCCGCTCGGCGAGCGCCTCGGCCACTTCTTCCGCGGCATCGGCTTCACCGTCCTGGAGGGCTACGGCCTCACCGAGTCGTGCGCCGCCACCGCCTTCAACCCCTGGGACCGGCAGAAGATCGGCACCGTCGGCCAGCCGCTGCCAGGATCGGTCGTCCGCATCGCCGACGACGGCGAGGTCCTGCTCCACGGCGAGCACCTGTTCTCGCACTACTGGAACAACGAGGGCGCCACCGAGGAGGCGCTCGCCGACGGGTGGTTCCACACCGGGGACATCGGCACCCTCGACGAGGACGGATATCTGCGGATCACCGGCCGCAAGAAGGAGATCATCGTGACGGCCGGCGGCAAGAACGTCGCGCCCGCCGTGATCGAGGACCGCATCCGGGCGCACGCGCTGGTCGCGGAGTGCATGGTCGTCGGGGACGGGCGGCCGTTCGTGGCGGCGCTCGTCACCATCGACGAGGAGTTTCTCGGGCGGTGGGCCGCCGAGCACGGCAAGCCCGCCGGGGTGACCGCTGCCTCCCTGCGGGAGGACGGCGAGCTGCTCGCCGCGGTGCAGAGGGCCGTGGACGACGGGAACGCGGCGGTCTCCAAGGCCGAGTCCGTCCGCAAGTTCCGGGTCCTGCCCGCGCAGTTCACCGAGGAGTCGGGGCACCTCACGCCGTCCCTGAAGCTGAAGCGGAACGTCGTCGCGAAGGACTACGCGGACGAGATCGAGGCGCTGTACCGGGGCTGAGGCTTGGGCCCTGCGGGGCTTTCCCCAGTCCCGCCCCTTCCCGAGACCAGGGGGCTCCGCCCCCTGGACCCCCGTATCGCCGCTCCGCGGCTCGTCCTCAATCGCCGGACGGGCTCTTTGGAGCCCCTCCGGCGATTGAGGAGCGGGGGTCTGGGGGCAGAGCCCCCAGTTTCGGGAAGGGGCGGGACTGGGGAGCTCCCAGCCGGGCCTACAACAACTCCCGCAACCGCTCCGCCAATAGGTCCCAGCGCCACCGCTCCTCGACCCACTGCCGCCCCCGCTCCCCCATGCGCCCCCGCAACTCCGCGTCCCCGAGCAACGCAACAATCCGATCAGCCGCGTCCTCGGCGGAGCCGCCCCGCACGACCCACCCCGTCTCCCCGTCGAGCACCGCATCGGGCGCCCCGCCCGAGTCCCCGGCGACGACGGGCAGCCCGGTGGCGGAGGCCTCCAGGTAGACGATGCCGAGGCCTTCGACGTCGAGGCCGCCGCGCCGGGTCCTGCAGGGCATGGCGAAGACGTCACCGGCGCCGTAGTGCGCGGGCAGCTCGGCCCAGGGCACGGCCCCGGTGAAGACGACGGAGTCGGCGACCCGCGTCTCCGCGGCGAGCTTGCGGAGCTCGTTCTCGTAGGGCCCGCCGCCGACGACGAGCAGCACGGCGTCGGGCTCCCGCGCCAGGATCCGCGGCATGGCGAGGATCAGCGTGTCCTGCCCCTTGCGCGGCACGAGCCGCGAGACGCACACGATCACCGGCCGCTCGCTCAGCCCGAGCCTCGCCCGTACGGCGTCACCGCCCGAGCCGGGGTGGAAGGTCTTCTCGTCGACGCCGGGCGGCAACTGGACCATGCGCCCGGCGGCGGCCGGGGTGAGCGCCGCGGTGACGCGGGAGCGGGTGTACTCACCGAGATAGGTGATCGTGTCGGTCGACTCGCCGATCCGGCGCAGGAGTTGCCGGGACGCGGGCAGTTGCGCCCAGCCCGCCTCGTGGCCGTGGGTGGTGGCCACGAGGCGCCGCGCCCCGGCCCTGCGCAGCGCGGGCGCCATCAGTCCGAGCGGCGCGGCCGCCCCGAACCACACGGACGTACAACCGTGTTCCCGCAGCAGGGAGACCGCGCGGCGGGTGACGCGGGGCGTGGGCAGCAGCATCGTCGTGGGGTCGCGGACGACCGTGAAGGGCTGCTCGGCGTCGAAGGCGGCGGTGGCCTCCGCGCCCTCGCGGCCGCGCTTCCAGGTGGAGGCGTAGACGACGATCTCGGACGGGTCCAGGCGCAGCGCCATGTTGTGCAGGAACGCCTGGATGCCACCGGGCCTGGGCGGGAAGTCGTTCGTGACGATCAGGGTCTTGTGCATCGCCGCCGAATGTACCGGCCCGGCGCCCTCCCCCGCCGCACGGCCCCGCCTCGTCCCCCGGCACGGCCCCGCCCGGCATCATGATCCTCCGGACCCCACGGAAGTACGGCAGAAGCGGGCGAGGTGCACATGGCGGGCACGACGGGCACGACGGGCTCGACGCACACAGCAGACCTGCCGGACCCCGCGGGCGCGGCGGACCCGGCGGGCGCGGCGGACCCGGCGGAGCGGTCAGGGCCGGTGCGTCGCGAGCTGCCCGGGCTGCGGGTCCTCGCCGTCTGGGGCGTCACCCGCGCGCTGCTCCTGCTCTGCGTCTTCCGCGTCCTGACCGTCCCGGGCCCGGACGTCACCAGTGATGTCTCCTTCATCTACCAGGGCTGGTACGAGATCCTGCGCACCGGCACGTTCCCGCTCGACGACGTCACCTGGCAGTACCCGCCCGCCGCCGCGCTCGCCGTGCTCGCCCCTGGCGCGCTGCCGTTCCTCGGTTATCCGGCCGCCTTCTTCCTGCTGTCCTTCGCGGCCGACGCGGTGGTGACGGTACTGCTCGGGTACGCGTCCGTGCGGCCCGGCAGGACGGTGCGGGGCGTCTGGGTGTGGACGGTGGGGGTGGCGGCGCTCGGGCCCACCGCGTACGCCCGTTACGACCTGATGGTGACCGCCGTCGCGGTGGCCGCCCTGCTCGCCGGGACCGGGCGGGCCCGCACCATGGGGGCGCTCGCCGGGGTGGGCGCGGTGGTGAAGGTGTGGCCGGTGCTGCTGCTCGCGGGGGTCACGCGGGGGCGGGCCGCCCGGCGTGCGTGGGCGGCAGCGGTGGCCACGGCGGGCGGTGTCGCCCTGCTGTTCTGGGTGGCGATGCCGGGCGCGCTCGCGTTCCTGACCTTCCAGCGCGACCGGGGCACGGAGATCGAGTCGCTCGGCGCCCTCGTCTTCCATGTGGCGCGCCACCTCAACTGGCCGGGGACGGTGCAACTCAACTACGGCTCGGTGGAGTTCCTCGGCCCCGGGGTTCCGCTGGTGAGCGGCCTCGCGCAGGGGCTTTCGGCGGCCGGGCTCGGGTGGCTCGTGGTGTGGCGGGTGCGGGTTCGTGTGTGGGGGGTGGCGACGGCCGCGGAGGCGGCGTTCGTGGCGGTGCTCCTGTTCACCACGACGAGTCGGGTGATCAGTCCGCAGTACATGCTGTGGCTGGTGGGGGTTGCCGCCGTGTGTCTGTCCTTCCGCGACAGCCGGATGCTCCGTCCCGCCGCCCTCGTCCTCGCCGCCACCCTCGTGACGTTCCTGGAGTTCCCCGTGTGGTTCTCGCACGTGGTGGCGAGTGATGCGCTGGGGGTGGGGCCGGACGGGCTGAAATATGTGCCGGTAAGTTCCAGCCTCTCCGGCGTTTGAGGAGCGGGGTCTGGGGCGGAGCCCCAGGATCGGAGAAGGGGCGGGACCGGGGCGCCCCGCGCGGGCCCTACAGCAGCACCCCCCGCAGATACTCCCGCCACCGCCCGGTGAAGTCCTCCACCGTCGTGCCGAGCACATCCCGCAGGGCACCCTCGACGGCGGTCGCCCGCTGCCCATGGCGGCCCACGGCCTCGTAGAAGGCGCGGAGCTTCTCCTCACCCCAGTCCTCCGCGATCATCCGGCAGGCCAGCCAGGACCCTTCGTAGGCCCGCGCGAGCCCCCCGGCGTCACCGCTGAAGCCGAAGGCGTCGTCCGTGGGGAGGGTGGCGGGCAGGCGGCCTTCGACGACCGCGCGGCGGAGTTCGGGGGCGGCCTCCTGGGGGTCGCGGTCGGTGCCGCGGTAGCCGACCCAGTCCGCGAACCCTTCGGAGAGCCACAGCGGGGTGGCCCGCGAGGTGGCGGCGCGGGTCGCCACATGGGTGGTCTCGTGGGTGAGGACGACCTGGCGTCCCAGCTCGCCGAGGACGCCGTACGCCTCGGGGTTGAGGACGATGCGGTCGGCGGGCGTCCGGCCGGAGCCGCCCGCCTCGCCCGTGGTCACCGCGGCGATCCCCTGGTAGCCGGAGGCGGGCGCGCCGAGCAGGTCGGCCATGTTGTCCAGGGACTTCGGTACGAGGACGACCACCTTGCCCGGCCAGGACCCGCGCCAGGCGTCCCGCACGGCGGGCACCGCCCGGTCCGCGAGCTCCGCGTACCGCCGCAGCTCGGCCCGCTCCCGGCCCACACCGAGCACCAGGCTGTGGGTGCCGCGCACGGCGACGGCCCGGCCCTGGTCCCACAACTGCTCCACGGCCTTCTTCGCGGGGCGCTCCGAGGTGACGTACCAGCGTCCTTGGCGCCGTTGCAGGGACAGGGTTCGGTCGGCGGTCAGCGGGGCGCGGTCGTAGCCGGCGACGCGATAGCTCAGGGCGGCGGTGGCGGTGGCCCTGGTGCCGTCACGCTCGAAGTCCTTGAGTCGGTAGGACCAGGACTTCAGGGGGACGGCACGCAGGTTGTCATAGCCGGTGGCGGGGCCGCCGGTCGCCCGGTACGCCCGGGGGTCGCGCTCCAGGACCGCCGTCGCGCGCCGGTCGAGCAGCCGCCGTACGTCACCGGGCGCGCTGTGTGCCTCGTCCCCTCCGGCGCAGCCCGCGAGGCCTGCGGGCGCGAGGACGGCGAGGCACACGGCCGCGCCCGCCACCGCCCGCCCGCCGTGCCGCCGCGCCCCCGTACGCCCCCACCCACGCCCATGCCCACGCCCTCGACCAGCCACGTTCCGATCGTACGGGGGCGGCCCGCGAACCCCGCGTCCGTGCCCGCGCGGACCGGCCCGAGCGGACAGACCTGAGCGGACCGGACTGAGCGGACAGACCTGAGCGGACCCGTCAGACGCGGGTCACCGAGGACACCGGCATCATGCCCACCGGGTCGTAGCGCACGGCGGCGCCGGGGTAGGGCGCGTGCACCACCTGGCCGTTGCCGACGTACATCCCGATGTGGCTGGCGTCGCCGCGGTAGGCGACGAGGTCGCCGGGCTGCGCCTGGCCGAGCGGCACCCGCCGGCCCGCGCCCGCCTGGGCCTGCGAGGTGCGGGGCAGGCCGACCCCGGCCTTCCCGTACGACCACTGGGTCAGGCCCGAACAGTCGAAGCCGGCGGGGCCGTTGGCTCCCCACACGTACGGCTTGCCGACCGCCGAGCGGGCGGCGGCGATCGCCGCGGCGGCGCGGCCGGAGGCGGGAGCGCCCGCGCCCGCGAGGTCGGGCGCGCCGTCCCGTGCCGAGCGGGACGGCCGGCCGGAGCCCTCGTATCCCTCGCGCTCCTTCTTCGTCAGCGAGTTGAGCAGTTGCCGGGCCTTGGCGAGTTTGCTCTCGACGGTGCGCTTGTGGCGGGCGACGGTCTTGCGGCTCTTCTCCAGTTCGGCGAGTTTCAGGGTGGCTTCGGCGCGTTCCTGGGTCAGGGCGCGCTGGGCCCGCTGGAGCTTGGTGAGTTCGCCGCTCTGCCGGGCGCTCACGCGGTCGAGGGCGGTGGCCCGGTCGAGGTAGCGGTCGGGATCGGAGGACAGCAGCAGCGCGAGCGCGGGGTCGATGCCGCCCGAGCGGTACTGGGCCCCGGCGAGGGAACCGAGGGCGCCGCGCATCGTGTTGATGCGTTCCTGGCCGCGGGCGACCTTGTCCTTGGCCCGGTCGACCTCGGTGCGCAGTTGGTCCGTGAGCTCGTCCGCCTTGTTGTACGACTCCGTTGCCTTCTCGGCCTGCTCGTACAGGCGGTCCACCTTGGCCTTGGTGTCGGACCGCGGCTCCTGCGGGGCCGCGCCCGCGGGTGCGGCGGCGAGCGCCGCCGCGGTGGCCGCGGCGGACAGGACGGTGATGGTGGCGGTGCGTACGCACCGGTCGGGACCGGTGGGTGGTGCTGCGGGACGGCGATGGGACCCCACGGGTAGCCGCTCTCCCTTCCGCTGGAACTTCACCTCCGCACGCGGCGGAGGACTGCCGGTCCCCCGCGCGGGGCGGGGGCTGCGCCCCGGATGTCGGGGAACGCGCGCGACAGTAGCGGCGTGATCGCGTCCCGGCCAAAGACCTCCGGCGCCCGCGCATGCCGACGCCCCGCCTCAGACGCAGGTCATCGGCGGGGCGCGGGGTCAGCGTGCGTTATCGGAATTCGCCCGAACGGACGGTGTGGTTGACGCCGGTCGGGGGGCGGTGTCCGGGTCCGGGACCGCGTCCCTCAGATGCGGACGCCGAACTGGAACGGCATGTTGTTGATCGACTCGTAGCGGACCACGGTGCCGGTGCGCGGCGCGTGCAGGACCTGGCCGTTGCCCGCGTAGAAGCCGACGTGGTGCAGGTCGCCGTAGAAGATGACGAGGTCCCCGACGCGCAGGTCGCTCTGCGATGCGATGCGCGTGCCGTAGTTGGCCTGGGCCTGCGAGGTGCGCGGGATGTTCATGCCCGCCTGGGCGTAGGCCCAGGAGGTGAGGCCGGAGCAGTCGAAGGAGCTGGGGCCCGTGGCGCCGTAGACGTAGGGCGAACCGATCTTGCTCTGCGCGGCGGCGTAGGCGGAGGCGGCGCGCCCGGAGCCCTTGGGGGCACCCTTCGGCGCCTCCTGCTTGCCGCCCACGGCCTGGTCACCCACGGCCTGGCGCTCGGCGTCGCGCGAGGCGCGCGCCTCCTTCTTCTCCAGGGCGGCCCGCTCCGCGGCGGAGAGGGTGTTCAGGAGCCGCTGGGCCTCGCCGAGCTTGCCCTGGACCTCGCGCTTCTTCTTGCCGAGTTCCGTGCGCGTGGTGGCGAGGTCCTCGAGCTTGTCCGCGGCCTCCTTGCGCTGCTGCGCGAGCGTGCGCTGCTTGCCCTGGATCTTCTTCAGCGCCTCGGCCTGCTTGGTGCTGAGCTGGTCGAGCGCGGAGGCCTTGTCGAGGTAGTTGTCCGGGTCGGAGGAGAGGAAGAGCTGCAGGGAGGGGTCGATGCCGCCGGAGCGGTACTGGGCGCTGGCGAGCGAACCGAGGCCGCTCCGCAGTTCGTTGAGGTCGTCCTGGCCGCGGGCGACCTTGTCCTGGAGGGTGTCGACCTGCTTCTCCAGCTTCTGCTGCTTCTCCTTGGCGCCGTTGAACTTCTCGGTCGCCTTCTCGGCCTCTTCGTAGAGCTTGTCGACCTTGGACTTGACCTCGTCCTTGCTCGGCTTCTCGCTCGGGGCGGCGTTGGCGGCCTGCGAGGTGAGTGCGACGGCCGCGGCGGCGGTCGCGGTCAGCACGGTCACACGGGCGCGGCCCGGCTGCTTGGGTCGACGGTGGGACGCCACGAAGGCGGCTCCTTCGATGAGTGATCAACAGAGCGGAGGTCTGGGCGTGACCCTAGTGACCTGCCGATGATCAGATCAAATCCTGGCCGTGAAAAAGTCCGCCGCCAAGCGTTTTCTTTACGAAGAATCGACGTTCGGTAACAGTCAATTGACGCTCCGTCTCGCACACGCGTGACCCAATTCGGGCATACGGTACGGGAGTCACGGATGGGACCCAGTTGGGCTCAGCCCCGCGAAAGCCGCTTCAGAAGCACCGCCGAAGCCACCGGCCTCGCCCCCGCCTTGGCGATGCCGTCGGCCACCTCGCGGTCGGTCGACACCACGACCACCGGACGACCCGGCGGCTCGGCGCGCACGAGTTGACGGATCAGCTCGTCCGCCGTCACACCGGGCTTGGAGAACAGCACCCGGACCCCGCGCGGCGGCGCGAGCAGCACCGGCGCGGCCAGCTCGGCACCGTCGAAGACGCAGGTCACCTCGGCCCCGGTCTGCAACGCCAACTGGGAGAGCGAACCGAGCAGGCGCAGCCGCTGCTTCTCCAGGGGCATGGTGGGATAGCCGGTCTTGGTGACGTTGTACCCGTCGACGACCAGATGCGCCTGGGGCAGTGCGAGCAGTTGGTCGAGGATGGCCGGGTCGTTCTCGGACAGGGCGCGGGCGGCGATGTCCTTCGGAGTCATCCGCCCGGGCTCGACGGCGTCGACGGTCTCGGCGGGCCGCACCGACACCGGCGGCAGCGCCAGTTCGCGGCGCAGGCCCTGGGCGGCGTCGAGCACCGTGTCGAGGAGCAGCCGCACCCTCATGTCCTCGACGCTGCGGCCCTCGCGCGCGGCCCGGCGGGTGGCCTCCAGGGCCGCCTCGGCCTCGCCGAGCCGTGCCTTCAGGCGCCGCGCCTCGCTCTCGGCGGCCGACAACTGTGCCTGGCCCTCGGCGCGCACGGCGTCCGTCTCCGCGGCCGACTTGCGCAGGGCGGCCGCGCCGCGCTTGATGTCGCTGTGCGCGCTGCGCAGCTTGCGGTGCGCCGACTCGGCCTCCCGCTTCGCCGCGTCCAGCTCGGCGCGCAGCCGTTCGGTCTCGGACTTGGTGTGGGCGCGCGCGGCGGCCAGCTCGGCGCGCAGCCGCTCCAGTTCGGCTCTGGTCTCCTCGGCGGCGCGCTCGGCGTCCACGCGCTGCGCCTCCTCGCCCGCCGCGGTGACGAGCTTGACCCAGCCGGTGGGGCGGAGCACATAGGCCGCGGCGGCCACGTCCAGCGGGTCGGCGGCGGGCGGCGGCGTGCCGGCGTCGAGCGCCCCCGTCAGCTCCGGCTGCGCCTCCCGCAGGCGTTCGCCGATGCGCTGCCGGAACACGTGGTCGCTCTCCAGGGCGGCGGCCATGGCGTTGGCGGCGAACTTCACCCGCCTGCTCGGGGTGAACCGCGCGTACTGACGCAACTGCGGCGGCAGCTCGGCGACCGTGAGGCCGCCGAAGCCGTCCGACACGATCTGCACGACCGCCCGCCGCACGCCGTCGGGCAGCGGACGGTCGAGCACCTCGGCGGCGCCGTCCTCCGGCGCTCCGCTCGCGCTCTCAACCATCGGTCACCCCACTAGCTGTGCGGGGCCCGCTCCTTCAGGAGCCGGCCCCGGGCCTGTCCACGAGTTCCACCTGGTCCACCGCGTTGCACCAGCGGCAGCGGACCGACTCGATGGTCTCACTGACCACCTCGCGTTCCTCGACCTCGGGCTCTCCGGCGAGGTCGAGGTGCACATACTCGACGGCCTTCGACGACCGGGTCACGTCGAAGCGCGTCAGGTTGCCGCAGAGGGTGCAGCGCCAACGGGTGGTGTCGGTCGGCAGGGGAACCGTCATCGTGACGTTCGCTTTCCTTCGGGAACCGTGGTGCGTATTGCCCGTAACCCTAAGGCCTGGGTAAGGGGCTCCGTACGCATACGAGCGGGCGGGGCACTCTGGGTGTATTGCCACCGTTAAGTGGCCTTCTGTCCATATGCTCTGCTCATGATCGGTTCGTGGGTTCCGGCCGTCGGCCGGGTGGCGAGGCAGCAGGCGGCTCCGGTGACGTACACGCTGATCGTCGCGTGCTGCGCGATCTTCGTGATCTCTCCGAACTCCGGCCTCAATCCCGTCCACGGCACCGGGGACGGCCTCGTCGCGGCACAGCGGGCCTACTTCGAGCGCTGGGGCGTCGTACCCGTCGAACTCCTCAGCGGCAGCCCGCGGGCCTGGCTCACCCCCGTGACCGCGCTGTTCGTGCACGGAAGCTGGCTGCATCTGCTCGGCAACATGCTGTTCCTGTATGTGTTCGGGCTCATGGTCGAGGAACGCATGGGTCACCTCCAGTACACACTCTTCTACGTCGGCTGCGGAGCGCTGGCCCTGCTCGCCTACGCGATCGCGCACGCGGGCTCGGGTCAGACCCTCGTCGGCGCCTCGGGGGCGATCTCGGCCGTGCTCGGCGCCTTTCTCCATCTCTTCCCTCAGGCGCGGGTCACCAGCCTCTTCCCGTTCCTGTTCTTCCTGCCGCTGCGGTTCCCCGCCTGGGTGGTGCTGCCGTTCTGGGTGGCACTGCAGTGGGTGGCGGCGGGGCAGGCGAGCCGGGGTCCCGCGGTGGCGTACCTGGCGCACCTGGTGGGCTTCTCCCTGGGGTTCCTGTACGCCTGGGTGCGTGGTCGGGGGCCAAGTAGAGTGAAGACCTCTGGCAAGGCCACCGAGGGAGACAGTCAGCCGTGATCACCGCGATCGTGCTCATCAAGACCAGCGTGGACCGGATCCCCGAGATCGCCGAGTCGATCGCCGCCCTCGACTGCGTCAGTGAGGTCTTCTCCGTGACCGGGACCTACGACCTGATCGCCATGGTCCGCGTGACCCGCCACGACGATCTGGCGGACGTCATCCCGGGGAAGATCAGCAAGATCCCCGGCGTGCAGGGGACGGACACCCACGTGGCGTTCCGTACGTACTCGCAGCACGACCTGGAAGCGGCGTTCGCGATCGGTCTGGACTCGTAGCCGCCCCTGGATGAGGGTTTCTTCATCTGCGGCTCATCTGGTGAGGCGGTACGCCCCGCACGATCGCTGCCATGGTCTTCTCGCATCGCATCGCGGCCCTCGCGGCTGTCGTGGCGATTCCGCTCGGCATCGCCGTGACGAGCTATGTCCTCGCCGACAACCCCTCGGCCCCCAAGGCCCCGCCCAAGGTCGAGCTGGACAGCGGCGCCCCGTCGGACACACCGGCGAAACCCCCGCCCACCCCGAGCGACCAGGTGGTCTCCCCGCCCCCGGTCGGCGACAACCCCACGGACGGCACGGGCAGGCACGGCGATCAGGGCGGCACGGGTGACGCAGGAGACACGGGAGACACGGGAGACAGGCACGGCGACGGCGGCACCGGATCCCGCGCCCCCAGGCCGGGCGGCGATCCCGGCACCGGGGGCCACCCCCGAACGGGGGGCGACCCCGGCACCGGCGGCAGCTCCGGGTCCGGGAGCGGCCCAGGGCCCGGGAGCGGCCAGCGTTCCGGCGGCGGCCCTGGCTCCGGAAGCGGCCCCGCGTCCGGCAGCGGCCCCGAGTCCGGCGGCAGCGGGTCCGGCGGCAGCGGGTCCGGGCCCGCGGACGACGCGGACGACGGCGGGGACGACGGCGGGGACGACGGGGACGACGGGCCCGGCGACGACGGCTGACGCGTCCGGGCCCGGCCGCCGCAGGCTCTCCGCGCGCGTCCGCATCCTGCTGTGGCTGCTCGTGATGATGACGGTCGCGCTCGCCGCGGTCGCCACGACCACCCGTTCGATCCTGCTGCGCGACGTCGACCGCCGCGTCGACCGGCTGCTCGCCCAGGAGACCGGCGAGTTCACCAACTTCGTCGACCGGGGCGTCGACCCGGACACCGGCGAGAGCTTCACCGACCCGCGCAGGCTGCTCACGGTCTTCCTGGAGCGCCAGTACGCGGACCCGGGCGAGGAACTGATCGGTCTGGTGCGGCGCGAGGGCGCGGGCCCCGCGCAGTACACCCAGCCCCGTGAGGTGTCGGTGGGCCATCCGCTGCACCACGACCCCGCGGCCCGGCGGGCGATCTTCGCGGCGCGCGGCTCCACCGGCTCCCTGGACCGCCCCACCGGCGAGCTGCGCTGGTCCAAGGTCGACATCGCCCGGCACGGCGGCGAGCCGGAGGCGGCGTTCGTCGTGGCCTTCCACCCGGCCGCCGAACAGGCCAAGGCGGACGACGTCTTCCGCATCCTGCTCGCCATCTCCGGCGTGGCGCTCGTGCTCACCACGGGCATCGCGTGGGCCGTGGCCGGGCGCATCCTCAAACCCGTACGGGTGGTGCGGACCGCCGCCGCGCAGCTCACCGGGCAGGACCTGACCCGGCGCATCCCCGTGCACGGCGGGGACGACATCGCCGCCCTCGCCGAGACGTTCAACGGCATGCTCGACCGCCTGGAGCGGGCCTTCGCCGCGCAGCGCGAGTTCGTCGACGACGCCGGGCACGAGCTGCGCACCCCCATCACCATCGTGCGCGGCCACCTGGAGCTGATGGGCGGCGCCACGGAGACCGCCGCCGAACGCGAGGAGACCGTCCGGCTCGTCACCGACGAACTGGACCGGATGAGCCGCATCGTCGAGGACCTGCTGCTCCTGGCCAAGGCCGAACGCCCGGACTTCATCAGGCCGGAGCCGGTGCAGGTCGCCGAGTTGACGGCCGACGTCTTCGTGAAGGCGCGCACGCTCGGCGAGCGGCGCTGGGAGCTGGCCGGGGTCGCCGACTGCGAGGCCGGACTCGACCCGCAGCGCATCACCCAGGCGATGGTCCAGCTAGCCCAGAACGCCGTCCAGCACACCGTGCCCGGGCAGCGCGTGCGCATCGGCTCCCGGGTCACCGCGGGGCGCGTCGAGCTGTACGTCGCCGACAGCGGCCCGGGCGTCCAGGACCAGGACGCCGAGGTCATCTTCGAACGCTTCCGCCGCGGCACGTCCCGGCGCGGGGCGAGGACCAGCGGGGCGGGGCTCGGCCTCGCCATCGTCCGCGCGATCGCCAGGGGCCACCGCGGCGAGGTCCTGCTGCGCCCCACCGAGGGCGGCGGCGCCACTTTCGTACTCGTACTGGAGGACCGGACATGAGTCTGCACCCGATCGCTGGGGACCGCGCGTGAACCGCATCCTGATCGTGGAGGACGAGGAGCGCATCGCGTCCTTCGTCGACAAGGGGCTGCGCGCCAACGGCTTCACGACGACGATCGTGGGCGACGGCGACACGGCGTACGACTACGCCCTCACCGGTGGCTTCGACCTGATCCTGCTCGACATCGGGCTGCCCGGACGCGACGGCTTCACGGTCCTGCGGGAGCTGCGCGAGGCGCGGATGTCGGCGCCGGTGATCGTGCTGACGGCCCGTGACTCCGTGCGGGACACGGTCGCCGGTCTGGAGGGCGGCGCCGACGACTGGATGACGAAGCCGTTCCGCTTCGAGGAACTCCTCGCGCGGGTGCGGCTGCGGCTGCGCACGGCGGCCCGGGCGCCCGAGGTGACCGTCCTTCGCGCCGGCGAGGTGACGCTCGACCTGCGTACGCGCCGGGCCCGTTCGGGCGAGCGGACGGTGGACCTGACGGCACGGGAGTTCGTGCTCCTGGAGCTGTTCCTGCGCCACCCCGGACAGGTCCTGTCCCGCGAGCAGATCCTGTCCCACGTGTGGGGCTACGACTTCGACCCGGGCTCGAACATCGTGGACGTGTACGTGCGGGCGCTGCGCAAGAAGCTGGGGGCGGAGCGGGTGGAGACGGTACGGGGGATGGGGTACCGGCTGCCGGCCTGAGGGGGCGCGGGGCTCGGTGAAGTTCCCTTCATCTTCGGCTCATCGGCGGCTCACGGCCCGGCACAACCCTGGATGCCGTGACACCGACCCTGCGGCAGTCGACCCTGCTCTGCCTGGCCCTGAGCCTGTGCGCGCTGCTCGTCGTGCCCGCCAACTTCCCCGGTCTGAGCGGGGACGCCCGGCTCACGCTCGCGGTCTTCGCGCTCGCCACCTGCGCCTGGATCGGCACACCGATCGACGACACGTACATCGCGCTCGGCGCCGGGCTCGCCCTCACCGCCACCGGCGTGATCAGCAGCGACACCCTCTTCGGGGCCCTCGGCGACGCGACGGTGTGGCTGCTGATCTGCGCGTTCGTGCTCGCCGCCGCCGTGGCGCGCAGCGGCCTCGCGGGGCGCGCCGCGGTGTTCCTGGTCAGCGGGGCCCGCAGCGTGCGCCAGCTCACGCATCTGACGACCGCCGCGCTCGTCGTGACGGCCTTCGCGGTACCCGCCACCTCCGGCAGGGCGGCACTGGCCCTGCCCGTCTTCCTCGCGCTCGCCAAGGCCCTCGCCGACCGCCGACGGCTCGTCGTGATGCTGGCGCTGCTGTTCCCGACGGTGATCCTGCTGTCCGCCGTCGCCACCCTGATCGGTGCGGGCGCCCATCTGATCACGGTCTCGGTCCTGTGGGAGAGCACCGGGGAGCGGATCGGCTTCACGCAGTGGCTGCTGCTCGGTCTGCCCCTCGCGATCGTCTCGTCCCATCTGGCGGCCGAGGCCGTGCTGTTGACGACGACGCGCCGCGCCGACCGCGCGGGCCCCGTCCGGATCACGCCCGAGCAGATACAGGAACACGTGCGCGACACCGAGGACGTGGGCGGCCCGGTCACAGGACCCTGGGAGCCCGCCGAGACCCGCTGCGCCCTCCTCCTGGCCACCGTCGTCGCGCTGTGGTGCAGCGAGCCGCTGCACCAAGTGCCGCCCGCGATGGTCGCGTTGATCGGCGCCGTCGTCGCGTCGTCGCCCGCGCTCGGCACCGTACGCCTGAAGGACGCGCTGAAGACGGTGCCGTGGTCGCTGCTGCTCTTCATGGCGGCGACGATGGCGATGGGCGTCGCCATGTCCGACTCGGGGGCGGCGAAGTGGCTGGTGGCGGGGTTGCCCGTCGATGTGGCGCCCTGGCTGTTCCTGGCCGTGGTCGTCCTGGTCAGCACGGCGGCCCATCTGGTCCTGCAGTCCCGCTCCGCCCGCTCGTCGGTGCTCGTGCCGCTGGTGATCGCGGCTGCCGTGGGCGCCGGTGTGAACCCGGTCGCCGCCGCGCTCGCGTCCACCGCCGCCGCCGGGTTCTGTCACACGCTGCCCGCGTCCGCGAAGCCGGTCACGCTCTTCGCCGACATACCGGGGACGCCCACCTACACCTCGCGTGACCTGCTGCGTCTGTCCGCCGTGCTCGCTCCCCTGACGGCGGCCCTCGTCCTGCTGTTCGCGCTCTCGGTATGGCCCCTGCTCGGCGTGCCCGTCGTCCGTTGAGCCCACGCCTTCGCCGTACGCCGGCACCGCCCGTCGGCCGAGTCCTCTCGCCCCCCTGCCCGCAAGGAGTACGTCCATGTCCCTGACCCGTGTCGCCGTCGCGCCCAGCGGCTTCAAGGAGTCCCTGTCCGCCAAGGCCGCCGCCGAGGCCATCGCCACCGGCGTACGACGTGTCGTACCGGACGCCGAGGTCGACCTGATCCCGCTGGTGGACGGCGGCGAGGGCACCGCACAGGCCCTGGCCGCGGCGACCGGGGGCCGCTTGGTGGCGCTGCCCGCGACGGGCCCCCTGGGCGAGCGCATCGGCACGCACTTCGCACTGCTCGGCTCCGGCACCGCCGTCGTGGAGATGGCCGCCGCCGCGGGCCTCGGCCTGGTCCCGCGGGACCTGCGCGACCCGGGGGCCACCACGACGTACGGCGTCGGCGAGCTGATCAGGGCCGCCCTCGACACCGGCGCCCGCCGCGTCCTGGTGGGCTGCGGCGACTCGGGTACGTCCGACGGGGGCGCGGGCGCGCTACAGGCTCTCGGCGCCCGGCTCCTGGACGCCGACGGCTGGGAACTCCCTTACGGGGGCCGGGAGCTGACGCGGCTTCACCACATCGACAGCACGCGCCTCGACCCCCGCCTCGCCCGCACGGAGCTGCTCGTCGCCTGCAACCCGTACAACGTCCTGTGCGGCCCCCACGGCGTGGCCCGGGTGTTCGGCCCGCAGAAGGGCGCGACTCCCGCCCAGGTCGAGGAGCTCGCCGGGGCCCTCGATCACTGGGCGTACGTCCTGACGCGCGACCTCGGCGTCACCACCGACCTCTGCGGGGGCCCCGGTACCGGCGCGTCCGGAGGTCTCGGCGCGGGGCTCGCCGCGCTCGGCGCCAGGCTCCTGCCCCGCTTCGACGTGCTCCTGGACCACCTGGACCTGGACGCCAGGCTCGCCCGCGCCGACCTGGTCGTCACCGCCGAGGGCGCCCTCGACCACCAGACGCCGCGCGGCAAGGTGCCGGCGGAGGTGGCGCGCCGCGCCAAGCGGTCCGGCAGACCGGTGCTCGTGCTCGCGGGCACCATCGGCGACGGGGCGCAGGAGGTGCGCGCGCTCGGCGTGGACGCCTACAGCGCGATCCTGCCCGCCCCGGTGTCGCTGACGGAGGCGCTGAACCGGGGCGCCGAGTTCCTCACCGACGCCACCGAACGCGCCCTGCGCATGATCGTGCTGGGTTCCAGGCTGCCGGGGCCCGTGCTTTCGGGGCCGGGTCCCGCTGCGCCCCTGCTGCCGGGTCAGGCCGCGGCGGCACCGGTGGCAGCACCGGCGGCGTCGGTGTCCGGCACGCAACGCCCGTCCTCGGTGCGGTAGTTCCAGCGCGCGCCGTCGGCGACCAGTTCCTTGACGGCCCGTACGAACCGCTCCACGTGCTCGTCCGGGGTGCCCGCGCCGAAGCTCACCCGGATCGCGTTCAGGGACCGCTCGCCGGGCGCCGCCTCGGGGGCGCCGCACTCGCCGGGCTCGTCGGACGTGCCGCCGAGCAGGGTGCGCACCAGCGGGTGCGCACAGAAGAGGCCGTCGCGGACCCCGATGCCGTACTCGGCGGACAGCGCGGCCGCGAAGTGGGAGCTGTTCCAGCCGTCCACGACGAACGAGATGACGCCGACGCGCGGCGCGTCGTCCCCGAACAGCGAGAGCACCCGCACCCGCGGCACCTCGGCGAGCCCTTCGCGGACGGTGCGGATCAGGTGCCGCTCCCGCTCCACGAGCCCGTCGAACCCGGCCTCCTGAAGGGCCTTGCAGGCGGAGGCGATGGAGTACGCGCCGATGACGTTGGGCGAGCCCGCCTCGTGCCGGGCGGCCGTGTCGTGCCACTCGACGTCCACTCCCCCGTCGGCGCGGCGCGCCACCTTCCGCGAGGCGCCGCCGCCCGCCAGGTACGGCTCGGCCTCCTGGAGCCAGTCGGCCCGCCCGGCGAGCACGCCGGAGCCGAAGGGCGCGTACAGCTTGTGGCCGGAGAAGGCGGCCCAGTCGACGTCGAGCTCGGCCAGGTCCACCGGGTGGTGGGGCGCGAGCTGGGCGGCGTCGAGCACGATGCGGGCGCCGTGCGCGTGCGCGGCGGCGGCCAGCTCACGGACCGGCCACAGCTCACCGGTGACGTTGGAGGCGCCGGTGACGCACACCAGGGCGGGCCCGTAGGGATCGCGGTCGGCGAGGGCGCGCTCCAGGGTGTGGACGGCGTCGTCGTGGGTGCGCGGGGCGTCGAGGTAGGTGACGCGGGCGTCGCGCCACGGCAGCAGGGACGCGTGGTGCTCGGTCTCGAACACGAAGACCTGGCAGTCGGCGGGCAGGGCGGCGGCGAGCAGGTTCAGCGAGTCGGTGGTGGACCGGGTGAACACCACCTGGTCGCCCTCCCGGCACCCGAGGAAGTCGGCGACGGTCCTGCGGGCGTTCTCGAACAGGTCGGTCGAGAGCTGCGACAGGTATCCGGCACCGCGGTGCACGCTCCCGTAGTACGGCGCGTACGCGGCCACGTCGTCCCACACGCGCTGCAGGGCGGGGGCGCTCGCGGCGTAGTCGAGGGCCGCGTACGTCACCTCGCCCCCGGTGACGAGGGGAACGGTGACATCGCGGCCGAGTACGGGGAGCGGCGCCGCGCAGGAGGGGTCCGCCGGGTCGGTGGCGACGGCGGAGGTGCCGGTGGCGGGGGCGGTGGCGATCTGGGCGGCGGGGCGTGCGGACATGACGGATCTCCCTGCGGGCACGAAGGAACAGCTACGTAAGATCCCGTGCGACGGCGACGGCGACGGCGACCGCTACGGCGCGATCGGCGCTCTGCGTACGGGTGTTGCCTCGACGCGCGGCGCTCTTCGCCGGGCGGAGGGGTTACGGAAAACGGGGCTCTGGGCCCTAGCGCATTCGCTTGCTCACGAGACTGCTCCCTCGACGACCAGGACCCCTGGTGACGCGAGGGGTCCGCGCTTGCGATGAACCTTGCTGTTCACCGCCTGGTCTTCACCCGGGGCACCCCGCCACGGACGGAGGGTTGCCGAACAGCGGGCCGGGGCCGTAGTCGCTGTTACTCATGACCTGCGCAGCATCTTGCCACATGACCATGCCTTCGCAACACCCGCCCCGTAAGGGGCGCGGGGAACTGCGCGACCGGCCACGAAAAAAGCCGCGGACGCGGCTGCACAGTTGCTCGGCAGACGCGTCTGCGGCTTGTCGCGCGCTGAGCGCGCAGTTCCCCGCGCCCCTTACGGGGGCTAACGGTTGCTGGCGGTCACCCAGCGGGCGAGGGCGGCCTTGGCGGCGCCCGAGTCGATGGCCTCGGCGGCCTCGGCCATCCCGGCCAGGATCAGCTCAGGGAGAGAGCCTTCGCCCTGCCCCAGGGCGACCAGCGCCGCCGCGGAGTTGAGGAGGACCGCGTCCCGCACGGGACCGGACTCCCCGTCGAGCAACCGCCGGGCGACATCCGCGTTGTACGCCGCGTCGGCGCCCCGCAGCGCCTCCACCGGCACCAGGTCCACACCGACGTCCCGGGGGTCGAAGGCCTCCTCGCGGACGCCCCCGTCCCGTACCACCCACACCCGGGACGTGGCCGTCGTGGTCAGCTCGTCGAGCCCGTCGTCACCGCGGAAGACGAGCGCGGACGAGCCGCGCTCGGCGAGCACCCCGGCGAGGATCGGCGCCATCCGCGCGTCGGCGACACCCGTGGCCTGCGCCCGCACCTTGGCGGGGTTGGTCAGCGGGCCGAGGAAGTTGAAGGTGGTCCGGATGCCGAGCTCGCGTCTGGCCGGCGCCACGTGCCGCAGCGCGGGGTGGAACCTCACGGCGAAGCAGAAGGTGATGCCCGCCTCATCGGCGACCTCCCGCACCCGCTGCGGGGTGAGTTCGAGGTTGACGCCGAGCTTCTCCAGGACGTCGGAGGCGCCGCTCGCGGAGGACGCGGCGCGGTTGCCGTGCTTGACGACCTTCGCGCCGGTGCCGGCGACGACGATCGCGGACATGGTGGAGATGTTCACGGTTCTGGCGCCGTCGCCGCCGGTGCCGACGATGTCGACGCTGGGCCCCGGCACGTCGATGACGTGGGCGTGCTCGTACATCGCACGGACAAGGCCTGAGATTTCCTCGACGGTCTCGCCCTTGGCCCGCAGCGCCACGGCGAAGCCCGCGATCTGCGCGTCGGTGGCCTCACCGCGCATGATGCGGTCCATGGCCCAGGCCGTGTCGTCCGCGCTCTGGTCGCGCCCGTCGAGCAGCCCGTTCAGCACGTCGGGCCAGGAACGGGCCGCCGCGGTGTCGCCTCCTGCGGGGTGCACAGCGCTCATGGCCGCTCCTGGGTGCTAGACGGGATCTCTCGCGGGATCTCTCGATGAGGGCACCCCGGCACATGGGGGTGCCCCGCCACCCTATCCAGCCCCGGGGACGGCAAAGAGCCCCGTCCATGCACTGGACGGGGCTCCTGCCGTGGCGACCTCGGGGTCGGCGCGTCGAGGCGCGCGGGGGATCAGTGGTGGCCGTGGCCGCTCGTGATCTCCTTGTACTCCTCGGTGGTCGGCTTCGGGATCTGGCTGTCCTCGCCGTACATGCTCTTGGACAGCTTCGCCCGCAGCTTCTGCGAGCCCTTCACCTTGCGCTGCACGCCGTTCTCGTCGACCGTCGGGCCGATCTCGAGCGGCTTGTACTGCTCGTGCGCGGTGAGGGTGTGGAGCTGCTCGGAGTCGAGCGGCTCGTGCACCTCGATGAACTCGCCGTGCGGCAGGCGCTTGATGATGCCGGACTCGCGTCCGTGCAGCACCTTCTCCTTGTCACGGCGCTGCAGGCCGAGGCAGATCCGCTTGGTGACGATGAACGCGATGACCGGTCCGACGAAGAAGAAGATCCGGACGAACCAGGTGATGGCGTTCAGCGACAGGTGGAAGTGCGTGGCCCACAGGTCGTTTCCACCACCGACCAGCATCACCATGTACGCGGTGATCCAGGCGACACCGAAGCCCGTACGGGTCGGGGCGTTGCGCGGGCGGTCCAGGATGTGGTGCTCGCGCTTGTCGCCGGTGACCCAGGACTCGATGAACGGGTAGACCGCGATGGCCACGAGGACCAGCGGGAAGACCGCAAGCGGGATCATCACGCCGAGGACAAGCGTGTGACCCCAGATGTTGATCTCCCAGCCCGGCATCACTCGGATCAGACCCTCGGCGAAGCCCATGTACCAGTCGGGCTGGGCGCCGGTGGACACCTGGTCGGGGCGGTACGGGCCGAGCGCCCAGATCGGGTTGATCGAGGCGATCGCCGCGATGGCCGCGATGACACCGAAGACCAGGAAGAAGAAGCCTCCGGCCTTGGCCATGTAGACCGGGAGCAGCGGCATGCCGACGACGTTCTTGTTGCTCTTGCCGGGGCCCGCGAACTGCGTGTGCTTGTGGTAGAAGACCAGGATCAGGTGCGCCACCACGAGGCCGAGCATGATGCCCGGCAGCAGCAGGATGTGGACCGAGTAGAACCGGGCCACGAAGTCGCCGCCGGGGAACTCGCCGCCGAACAGGAACATCGACAGATACGTGCCCACGATCGGCACGGACAGGATCGCGCCCTGCATGAAGCGCACACCGGTGCCGGAGAGCAGGTCGTCCGGGAGCGAGTAACCGGTGAAGCCGGTGAACATGCCGAGGACGAACAGCAGGAAGCCGAACAGCCAGTTGACCTCACGCGGCTTGCGGAACGCACCCGTGAAGAACACGCGCATCATGTGCACGAACATGCCGGCGAGGAAGATCAGCGCCGCCCAGTGGTGGATCTGCCGGATCAGCAGACCACCGCGCACATCGAAGGAGATGTGCATGGTCGAGTTGAACGCCTCGGACATGAGCTGGCCCTGCAGGGGCACGTAGCTGCCGTGGTACTCCACCTCGTTCATCGACGGGTGGAAGAACAGCGTCAGATACACACCCGTGAGGATGATGATGATGAAGCTGTAGAGGCAGATCTCACCGAGCATGAAGGACCAGTGGTCCGGGAAGATCTTGCGCATGTTGGCCTTGGCCAGGGAGTAGATCCCGAGCCTGCCGTCCGCCCAGTCGGCGACCCGCTCACCCGCGGGCGCCTTCTTGCGGCTGTCGTTCGCCGGGGCGGCCGGAGCCTGTGGCGACGTGCTGTTCTCGGTACTCATCCGCGCTCCCAGAAGGCAGGACCGACGGGCTCTTCGAAGTCGCCAAGCGCCTGAAGATAGCCCTCCTCGTTCACACCGATGCGCAACTGCGGCAACGCGTGACCGGCCGGGCCGAAGATCACTCGGGCCCCGTCGGAGAGGTCGAAGGTGGACTGGTGGCACGGGCAGAGGACGTGGTGCGTCTGCTGCTCGTACAGGGAGATCGGGCAGCCCACGTGGGTGCAGATCTTGGAGTACGCGACGACGCCCTCGTGCGACCACTCGAGCTCACGCTTGTCCTTGATGTTGTCCGGCTGGATCCGGACGATCATCAGGGCCGCCTTGGCGATCTGGGTCTGGAAGTCGTGGTCGTGCTCCTCCAGGCCCTCGGGCTTGGCGAAGGTGAGCGATCCGACCTGGACGTCCGAGGGGCGCAGCGGCTCGTTCGTGTTCATGTTCACGAGCAGCTTGCCCTTGGACCACAGGGTGTGCCGCAGCTTGTCCTCCGGCAGCGGACCGAGGTCACGCAGCAGGACGACGCCGGACAGCGGGACCATCGCGAGCGCGCCGAACATGGTGTTGCGGATCAGCTTGCGCCGGCCGAGCTGGGACTCCTTGGCGCCCGCCGCGAAGTCCGCCATGACCTTGGCCTTGACCTCGGGCTCGGCCTCGATCGGGTGCCGCTCGTCGGCGACCTCCACGTCGGACATCAGGGTGCGGGCCCAGTGGACCGCGCCCGCACCGATGCAGAAGAGCGCCACACCGAGGGTCATGCCGAGCGCGAAGTTCAGCGCGCTGATGTGACCGATGGGCCAGATGAAGACGCTCTTGTCGACCGGGAACGCCACGAACGAGGCGATGAAGCCGACGGTGGCCAGCATCGAGATGGTGAAGAGCAGCGCCACCGTGCGCTCGGAGCGCCGGGCGGCCTTCTCGTCGATGTCCTGGACGCGGTGCGCGTGGGGCGGAAGCCCCGGGTCCGCGAACGGGTCCGTGTCGGCGTGGCCGGCTACGGCCACCGAGCCGTGCTCGGTTTCCTGCGCGCTGGGCAGGTTCTCTTCTGGGTTGTCTTGTCCACTCATGACTTCTTGGCCTTTGCGGTCCGGGCGGCGACCCACACGGCGACCGCGATCAGTGCGCCGAGGCCGAAGATCCAGGCGAACAGGCCTTCGCTGACCGGTCCGAGACCGCCCAGCTTGAGACCGCCGGGGCTCTCGGTCTTCTCACCGTTGACCGCGTCGAGGTACGCGATGATGTCCTTCTTGCTCTTCTCCGGCATCGTCGTGTCGGGGAAGGACGGCATGTTCTGCGGGCCCGTCTGCATGGCCTCGTAGATGTGCTTGGGGCTGACGCCCTCCAGGCTCGGAGCGAACTTGCCGTGCGTCAGCGCGCCGCCTTCACCGGTGAAGTTGTGGCACTGCGCGCAGTTGGTACGGAAGAGTTCGCCGCCCTTGGCGATGTCGGCGCCCTCGGGGCTGACCTGCTTCTTGGTCGGAACGTTGGGTCCCGCGCCGAGCGAGGCCACGTACGCGGCCAACTGGTCGATCTGAGCCTGGTTGTAGATGACCTTCTTCTTGGGCGCCTGGGCGCCCTGCTGCTGGAGCGGCATCCGGCCGGTGCCGACCTGGAAGTCGACAGCGGCGGCGCCCACGCCCACCAGGCTCGGGCCGTCGGAGGAGCCCTGACCGCCGGTTCCGTGGCAGCTTGAGCAGCCCACGGCATAGAGCTTCTTGCCCTCGTCGATGGCGAGGGACTGAGCGGTTTCGTCGGCCTGCGCCTTGTCCGCCGGAGCGAACACGGCGTACAGCCCCCCGGTGGCCGCCAGCGCGAGGAGTAGGACGACGACCGCCGCCAGCGGATGGCGTCGTCGTGCGGAGAGCTTTTTCACGGATTACCCCGGTGTCAGGATCTTCTGCGTCGATGCTTCTGGAATGTGTCGGTACGTCGGGTGCGTCGGGGCGGCCGAAGCGCCGCCGCGGTCCCCGCTACCGATTACTTGATCATGTAGATCGTGGCGAAGAGGCCGATCCAGACGACATCGACGAAGTGCCAGTAGTAGGACACGACGATGGCGGCGGTCGCCTGCTCGTGGGTGAACCTCCTGGCCGCGTAGGTGCGGCCGAGGACCAGCAGGAAGGCGATGAGTCCGCCTGTCACATGCAGTCCGTGGAAGCCGGTGGTCAGGTAGAACACCGAGCCGTACGGGTCCGACGAGAGCGAGAGGCCCTCGTGCTTGACCAGCTCCGTGTACTCGAAGACCTGACCTCCGATGAAGATCGCACCCATGATGAAGGTGACGATGAACCACATCCGGAGCTTCTTCACGTCACCGCGCTCGGCGGCGAAGACGCCGAGCTGACATGTGAGAGAGGAGAGCACCAGGATGGTGGTGTTCGTCGCCGAGAACGGGAAGTTCAGGCTGTCAGCCATTTCCTTCCAGTGCTCTGGACCTGTCACCGATCGCAGGGTGAAGTACATCGCGAAGAGGGCCGCGAAGAACATCAGCTCGGAACTCAGCCAGATGATGGTTCCGACGCTGGTGAGGTTCGGTCGATTGACCGGCGGGTGCGCGTGCCCGGTATCTACTGTCGTTGCTGTCGCCACGACCGACATTATGTCGGTCGCTTATCCCGCCCTCACCCCGGGGGGTGCCGTTCGGAGTGTCTGCGGCGTGTGTCCAGCCCGTATGGCCCATCGCGGCGGTGTCCGAAGCGCTGTTGACGGGGTGTCGGGAGGGGTAGCATCCGCGCGAGATCCCCTCGACGAAGCGGAGGAACCATGCAGCCGACCGCCACGGTGCTTGTCTACAGCGACGACGCGAGCACCCGGGAGCAGGTCCGCCTGGCCACCGGGCGCAGGCCCGCCAGTGACGTCCCGGAAGTCCGCTTCGTCGAGTGCGCGACGCTCCCGGCGGTTCTCCGGGAGCTGGACAAGGGCGGCATCGACGTCTGCGTGCTCGACGGGGAGGCCGCGCCCGCCGGTGGCATGGGCGTGTGCCGGCAGATCAAGGACGAGGTTTTCCAGGCGCCGCCGGTGCTTTTGCTCATCGGGCGGCCGCAGGACGCTTGGCTGGCCACGTGGAGCCGGGCTGAGGCCGCGGTGACCTTGCCGGTCGAACCGGTGGAGTTCGCCTCCTCGCTGGCCTCCCTGCTGCGCGAGAAGGCCGCCTTGAGCGCCTGAGAGAGTGGGGCCTGGGCTGTATGGCGGGTGTCGCGCCGTTGTGGCTTGTCGCGCGGTTCCCCGCGCCCCTTGCGCGGCCCTTACAGGGCCCCTAGGCCGACTGGGGGCGCAGGCGGGCCGTGTCCGTGGGGGGCGGGCCCTCCTTGGTGTCGGCCAGGAGGGCGCTGCCCTTGCGCCATTTGTCCCAGCTCACGTTCCAGTCGCCGAATCCGTTCCCGAACGGGTCCATGTCGGCGCCGTAACTGTTGACGACCTTCACGATGTCGCCCTGGCGGACGGTCTCGTAGAACCAGGCGGCGTTGCCCGTGCTCATGCCCGTGCAGCCGTGGCTGGTGTTCGCGCTGCCCTGGGAGCCCACCGACCAGGGGGCCGCGTGCACGTACTCGCCGCTGTCGGTGACCCTGGTCGCGTAGTAGACCATCTTGTCGTAGAAGTCCGCGGAGCCGATGCTGGCGCTGGTCATGCGGACGACGTACTCCTTGCCGAGCACCACCTTGATGCCGTTGCGGGTGGCGTAGCCGGGCTTGCCGGTGGTCACCGGGATCGAGTTGATCTCCTTGCCGTTGCGGTAGACGGTCATCGAGTGCGCCCCCGCGTCCGTCACCGCCTCGATCCTGTCGCCGGTGGTGAAGCGCAGCGGCTTGGCGGCGCCGCCCCAGAGCTTGTCGGTGACCTTGATGCCGTCCAGGTTGCTGTGCAGGTCGACGGTGGCGTTGGCGGGCCAGTACTCCTTGGGGCGGTAGTGCAGCGTCCTGTCGTCCACCCAGTGCCAGGCGCCCTCCGTGGCGGGCTGTGAGCGCACCTTCAGGGCCCGTTCCACGGTGGCCCTGGGCTCCTTGCCCTTGACGTCGGCGCTGAGCTTCGCGGTGGCCGGCTGGCCGACGCCGTACTTGCCCGCCTGCGGGCCGAAGGTGACCTGCAACTGCTTGCTCTGGTCGGCCTGGTCCGTGGCGAAGGTGATGACCTTGCGGCCCGGTGCGCCCTTGTCGTCCTCGGTGCTGACCCGGACCCTGTAGTGGGCGCCCGCGGCCAGCGGCGCCGTGCTGCGCCACCGGGAGCCGTCGGCGCGCAGTTCGCCCGCCACATAGCGCCCCATGGCGTCGGTGGCGGTCACATCGGTGATGCGTCCCTCGCCGCCCTGGGCGGTGACTTCGAGGGGCTTGTCCGGGTCGGCCTTCTTGCTGCCCGCGGGCCCGCTGAAGGCGATCTGGCTCGCCGCGTCGTACGGCTTGGCCGACAGCGGATGGCCGTCGTTGCCGCAGGCCGTGGCCCCCGCACCGAGGGCGACCACCAGCAACGTACAGCTCAGTACCGTGCGGATTCGCGGAGAGTTGCTCATGAGCACACGGTATGAAGATCCGCCAAGTCCGGCGCGCCGAGTGCTCCGTACGAGTCTCCCCGGATTCCCCCGGACGGGCGAACGGCAGGCCGAAGGGGCCCGGACGCTCCTGACGGAGTGTCCGGGCCCCTTCGGACCTGCGGTGCGGGAGAACTACTGGTTCTGGCTCTCGCCGCGGTAGTACTCGAAGACCCAGCCCCACAGGCCGATCAGCAGGATCGGGGCCGAGAAGTACAGCAGCCACCAGCCGAAGACGACGCCCATGAAGGCGAGCGCGCCACCGATGGCCAGGGACAGCGGCTGCCAACTGTGCGGGCTGAAGAAGCCCACCTCGCCGGCCTCGTCCGCGACGTCCGCTTCCTTGTTGTCCTGAGCCGAGGCGTCGACCCGCCTGGCCGTGAAGGCCAGGTAGTAGCCGATCATGATGCACAGGCCGAAGGCCAGGAAGAGCGCGGTGGTACCGGCGGGCTCCTTCGACCACCAGCCGTACACGACGGCCATGATCAGTACGAAGACGCTCAGCCAGATGAACATCTTGCCCTGGATCTTCACTTGCCGGCCTCCTTGCTGCCGGCGAGGGCCTTGTCGCCGTGATCGGCGTTCTCGAGCTGGTCGAGCGCGGCGATCTCCGGGTGGTGCAGGTCGAACGCCGGGGATTCACTGCGGATGCGCGGCAGCGTGAGGAAGTTGTGCCGCGGCGGCGGGCAGGACGTGGCCCACTCCAGGGAGCGGCCGTAGCCCCACGGGTCGTCGACCTCGATCTTCTTGCCGTACTTGGCGGTCTTCCAGATGTTGTAGAAGAACGGCAGGATCGACAGACCGAGCAGGAACGAACAGATCGTCGAGATCGTGTTCAGGGCGGTGAAGCCGTCGGCGTCCAGGTAGTCCGCGTACCGGCGCGGCATTCCCTCGGCACCCAGCCAGTGCTGGACGAGGAACGTGCCGTGGAAGCCCACGAACAGCGTCCAGAAGGTGATCTTGCCGAGGCGCTCGTCGAGCATCTTGCCGGTGAACTTCGGCCACCAGAAGTGGAATCCGGAGAACATCGCGAACACCACGGTGCCGAAGACGACGTAGTGGAAGTGCGCGACCACGAAGTACGAGTCCGACACGTGGAAGTCCATCGGCGGCGAGGCCAGGATGACACCCGTCAGACCACCGAAGGTGAAGGTGATCAGGAAGCCGACCGCCCACAGCATCGGGGTCTCGAAGGACAGCGAGCCCTTCCACATCGTTCCGATCCAGTTGAAGAACTTCACGCCTGTTGGCACGGCGATGAGGAACGTCATGAAGGAGAAGAACGGCAGTAGCACGCCGCCTGTGACGTACATGTGGTGCGCCCACACCGTCACGGAGAGACCGGCGATCGCGATGGTCGCACCGATCAGGCCCATGTAGCCGAACATCGGCTTGCGGGAGAAGACCGGAATGACCTCGGAAATGATTCCGAAGAATGGTAGCGCGATGATGTACACCTCTGGATGGCCGAAGAACCAGAAGAGGTGTTGCCAGAGCAATGCGCCGCCATTGGCCGCGTCGAAGATATGGGCACCGAACTTGCGGTCCGCCTCCAGGGCGAACAGCGCGGCAGCCAGGACCGGGAAGGCAAGCAGCACAAGCACGGCCGTGAGCAGCACGTTCCACACGAAGATCGGCATGCGGAACATCGTCATGCCGGGCGCGCGCATGCAGATGATGGTGGTGATGAAGTTGACCGAGCCGAGGATCGTGCCGAAGCCGGAGAAGGCCAGACCCATGATCCACATGTCGGCGCCGATGCCCGGCGACCGGACCGCGTCCGAGAGCGGCGAGTAGGCGAACCAACCGAAGTCCGCGGCGCCGTTCGGGGTGAGGAAGCCACCGATCGCGATCAGCGAGCCGAACAGGTACAGCCAGTAGGCGAACATGTTCAGACGTGGGAAGGCCACGTCGGGGGCGCCGATCTGGAGCGGCATGATCCAGTTCGCGAAGCCCGCGAACAGCGGCGTCGCGAACATCAGCAGCATGATCGTGCCGTGCATCGTGAACGCCTGGTTGAACTGCTCGTTCGACATGATCTGCGTACCGGGACGGGCCAGCTCGGCGCGCATGAAGAGCGCCATCACTCCGCCGATGCAGAAGAACGCGAACGACGTGACCAGATAGAGCGTGCCGATCGTCTTGTGGTCAGTGGTGGTCATCCACTTGACGACGACGTTGCCCGGCTGCTTGCGCCTGACCGGCAGCTCGTCCTCGTAGTACGAGTCTTTCGCCGCCGCGGCACCCTGGGGTTCGTTGAGGATGCTCACAGGTTGTTCGTCTCCCGGTTCTTCTCGTGGCCCGTCTGCTCGATGCCGGCCGGGATGTAACCGGTCTGGTTCTTCTTCGCCAGGTCCTCGAGGTGCTGCTTGTAGCGCTCGGGAGAGACGACCTTGACGTTGAAGAGCATCCGGGAGTGGTCGACGCCGCACAGTTCGGCGCACTTGCCCATGAAGGTGCCCTCCTTGTTCGGAGTGACCTCGAAGGCGTTGGTGTGGCCCGGGATGACGTCCTGCTTCATGAGGAACGGAACCACCCAGAAGGAGTGGATGACGTCACGCGAAGTCAGTACGAAGCGGACCTTCTCGCCCTTGGGGAGCCAGAGGGTCGGGCCCGGGTTGCCGTTCTGCGGGTTCCGCTCGCCGGGCGTGCCGACCTGGTAGACACCGCCGGCGTTCGCCGGGAAGTCCTTGCGGAACCGGTCCGGGATCGCGTCCAGTTCCTTGGCGGTCCTGGCGTTGTCCTTGTTGGACCCCGGCACGTTCTCGATGTAGTTGAAGCCCCAGCTCCACTGGAAGCCGACCACGTTGATGGTGTGGGCGGGCTTGTCGTCGAGCTTGAGGAGCTTGGACTCGTCACGTGCCGTGAAGTAGAAGAGCACCGAGACGATGATGAGCGGGACCACCGTGTACAGCGCCTCGATGGGCATGTTGTAACGCGTCTGCGGAGGGACCTCCACCTTGGTGCGGCTGCGCCGGTGGAAGATGACGCTCCACAGGATCAGGCCCCAGACCAGCACGCCCGTGGCGAGCGCAGCCGCCCACGAGCCCTGCCAGAGGGAGAGGATCCGCGGGGCCTCCTCCGTGACCGGGGTCGGCATACCAAGGCGGGGAAAGTCCTTGGATGTGCAACCGGTGGCGGTTACCAGGACCAGGCCCGCAGTCAATGCCTGCAGCAGCTTCCGCCGCATCGGGCGCCGCGGCGAGCGGTCGGAGCCGTTGGGACTCACGTAGCGCCTTCCCGAGAGTCTCGCCCGCGCTGTTGGCTGCGGCCTTCTCGGTGGTCGGTCGCCGCCCTGCGTCGGGCAGGGGTTTGGATGTTTATGCGGACCAAACCCTACTGGACGCTATTTGGGGTCGCGCGGGGAGGGTGCCTAACGCGCCGCGGGTCACTCTGTCGGGGTGGGGTGCCCCTCCGTCAGCCGTTATCTGACGGAGGATCGGGCGCCCCGGAGCCCGGGGCAGCACGCTTGTTCGGCGACCGGCGGTTCGTTGTGGTTGCGCGCGCAGTTCCCCGCGCCCCTTTCAGGGGCACTCCCGGCCAGAACGTTTAGGTTGACCGCGTGTCCTACTTCGATGCCGCCTCCGGCGTTCCCCTTCACCCTGTTGCCCGACAGGCCCTGGTGGCCGCGCTCGACGAGGGGTGGGCCGATCCCGCTCGGCTCTACCGGGAGGGGCGGCGGGCCCGGATGCTGCTCGACGCCGCCCGGGAGGCCGCGGCCGAGGCGGTGGGGTGCCGGGCGGACGAGGTGGTGTTCACCTCGTCGGGGACGCGGGCGCTGTACGACGGGATCGCGGGTGCGCTCGCCGGGCGGCGCCGGGTGGGGCGGCACCTCGTGGTCTCCGCCGTCGAACATTCGGCCGTCCTCCATTCGGCCGCGTCCCACGAGCGGGCGGGCGGCACGGTGACCGAGGTCGCCGTGGACCGATCGGGTGCGGTGGCCCCGGACGCGTACGCCGCCGCGCTGCGCGAGGACACCGCGCTCGCCTGTCTGCAGTCCGCCAACCACGAGGTGGGAACCGAGCAGCCGGTGGCCGAGGTCGCGGCGGCCTGCCGGGCGGCCGGGGTGCCGCTCCTTGTGGACGCGGCGCAGTCCCTCGCGTGGGGACCGGTGGACGGCGGCTGGTCCCTGCTCACGGCGAGTGCCCACAAGTGGGGCGGCCCCGCGGGGGTCGGGCTCCTCGTGGTGCGCAAGGGGGTGCGGTTCGCGCCGCAAGGTCCGGTGGACGAGCGGGAGTCGGGGCGGTCCGCCGGGTTCGAGAACATTCCGGCGATCGTGGCGGCCGCCGCGGCGCTCAGGGCGGTGCGGGCCGAGGCCGCGGCGGAGGCGGCGCGACTGCGGGAGTTGACGGACCTGATCAGGGCCCGGGTGCCGCACCTGGTGCCGGACGTGGAGGTCGTCGGCGCGCCGGAGCGGCGCCTTCCGCACCTCGTCACCTTCTCCTGTCTCTATGTCGACGGCGAGAGCCTGCTGCACGAGCTGGACCGCGCGGGCTTCTCGGTCTCGTCCGGCTCCTCCTGTACGAGCAGCACCCTGACGCCGAGCCATGTGCTCAAGGCGATGGGTGTGGTCAGTGAGGGCAACGTACGCGTTTCGCTGCCGCCGGGCACCGGCACCGCGGACGTCGAGCGCTTCCTCGATGTGCTGCCGGGGGCCGTCGCCGGGGTGCGCGCGAGGCTCGGAGCGCCGGTCGCCCCTGCCGCCGCCGGCACGCTGGACGAGCTGACGGTCGACGCGCTCGGCGAGCGCTGCCCCCAGCCCGTGATCGAACTGGCGAAGGCACTCCCCCGGGTCCGCGTCGGCGCCGAGGTCACCGTCCTGTCGGACGACGAGGTCGCGGCCGTGGACATCCCGGCGTGGTGCTGGACGCAGCGGCAGGAGTACGTGGGGGCGCGGGAGCGGGCGCACGGGGTGGCGTACGTGGTGCGGCGCCTTCGCTAGGGCCTGTCTGACCATTCCCGTCGTCGCCCGGAGGGCGGCCGGGTACGGGAGCCCCGTACCCGGCCGTCGTGCTACGGCAGGTGGGCCTTGACCTCGAGGGCGGCCTCGTCGCCGTACTGCTTGGTGAAGCGCTCCATGAACTGGGCGCGGTGCAGCTCGTACTCCTGGGTGCCGGTCGTCTCGATCACCAGGGTGGCGAGCATGCAGCCGACCTGCGCGGCGCGCTCGTGCGAGACGCCCCAGGACAGGCCGGAGAGGAAGCCGGCGCGGAACGCGTCGCCGACGCCCGTCGGGTCCGCCTTGGCCTTCTCCTCGGGCACGCCGACCACGACCGGGTCCTGCCCGACCGCCTCGATGCGCACGCCGTTGGCGCCGAGGGTGGTGACGCGGTGGCCGACCTTGCCCAGGATCTCGGCGTCGGTCCAGTTGGTCTTGGACTCGATCAGACCCTTCTCGTACTCGTTCGAGAAGAGGTAGGTCGCGCCCTCCAGGAGGTTGCGGATCTCGTCGCCCTCCATGCGGGCGATCTGCTGGGAGAAGTCCGCGGCGAACGGGATGCCGCGGGTGCGGCACTCCTCGGTGTGGCGGCGCATGGCCTCCGGGTCGTCCGCGCCGATCAGGACCAGGTCGAGGCCGCCGACGCGCTCGGCGACCGCCTGCAGTTCGATGAGGCGGGCCTCGCTCATCGCACCGGTGTAGAAGGAGCCGATCTGGTTGTGGTCGGCGTCCGTGGTGCACACGAAGCGCGCGGTGTGCAGCGTCTCCGAGATGCGGACGGAGTGGGTGTCCACGCCGTGCCGGTCGAGCCAGGCGCGGTACTCGTCGAAGTCGGAGCCCGCGGCGCCGACGAGGACGGGGCCGCTGCCGAGCTGGCCCATGCCGAAGCAGATGTTGGCGGCGACGCCGCCGCGGCGGACGTCGAGGGCATCGACCAGGAATGACAGCGACACCGTGTGGAGCTGGTCGGCGACCAGTTGGTCGGCGAAGCGGCCGGGGAAGGTCATGAGGTGGTCGGTGGCGATGGAGCCGGTGACTGCGATTCGCACGGCTGGAAGCTCCTGCAAGGAGGCGAGGGGTTGACGGTTAACGCTATCCGGTCGTGGAGCCCTCGTTGTAGTGGCCAAAAATACCCAATAGTAGGTCTTTCTCCATCGGGCAAGCGGTGCATACGGTTCCGTTATGGCCGTCTTCGCAAAGCAGAGTGTTCCCCGGCACATCGCCGACCAGGCCCCCGATGGCGGGGTCGAGACCCTGGAGACCCTGCGCGGCGCCTGCGTCCGCATGGCTCCGCACTGGGTGGTGCCGGCCGTGCCCGTCGTACCGGTGCCGCCGTCGCTGATCCACGGGGTCACGGTCCCGGCCGCGACCGCCCGCGTCCTCGACGGGATGTCGGAGTACGGGGACTGAGAGTCGGATGTACGGGGACTGAGAGTCGGAGTACGGGACCGAGAGTCGGAGTACGGGGACCGGAACAGGCCGCGCACAGGCCGCGTTCGCCCCGGCGTGCGTCCGAGGGAACCGCGCGCTCCCCTGCCGCGTCCCACCGCTGTCCCCCGGGAAGGGGACGCAGTGTACGACGAAGCCCCACAGGTGGGGCTTCGGAGACGGCTGGCGTTCTAAGGAGCGATGCGGTGAGCACCGAGCAGACGCAGGACGGACAACGGCGGCGGACTCCGCTGGCGGTCGCCTCGGTCGCGGCCGCGGTGCTGCTCGCGGGCGGCGGCGGTGCGTATCTGGCGACGGCGTCGTCCGACGGCGGGGGCCGCGACAGCGCGGCGGGGGACGGCGGCGCGCCGCCTCCCCTCACCCTCGACGGGTACGCGGGTGACCGCGACGGGCGCACCACCCAGGGCCCGGACCAGGGGTCGGAGCAGGGGTCGGGAGGTGGCACCGGGGGCATCGCACCGGGCGAGCCCGACCCGAGCGGCGTGACGTACAAGGCCGCGGGCGAGCTGCCCGAGGGGCCGGACTCGGCGTCCGTGCAGCATGTGCGCGGTGAGGTCGGCCGGGAGCGGGTGGCCCGGCTCGCCGAGGCCCTCGGCCTGTCCGGCACCCCGGTCGTGCGCGACGGCACCTGGCGGATCGGGCCGCCCAACGACGGTGCGGGGCCCGCGCTCCAGGTCGGCAAGGAGGCGCCGGGCGCCTGGACCTACACCCGGCACCAGGCACCCGGCTCCGACAACTGCCTGAAGGGCAAGCGCTGCCCGGGCCAGGGCGGCGGGTCGGCCGACCGGCATCCCGACGACTCGGGCGGCGCCGTCGGCGAGGCGGCGGCGAAGAAGGCGGCCGCCCCCGTCCTGAAGGCCGTCGGCCTCGACGACGCCAAGCTGGACGCGCGCCAGCTCATGGGTTCGGTGCGGGTGGTGAACGCCGACCCGAGGATCGCCGGGCTGCCGACGTACGGCTGGTCGACGGGGGTGCAGGTCGGGGCGGACGGCCGGGTCGTCGGGGCCTCCGGGCATCTGACCGAGCCGGAGAAGGGCGCGACGTACCCCGTCGTGAGCGCCGAGAAGGCCCTGGACCTGCTCAACAAGTCGGGCGGGCGCGGCCATGTGGGCATCGGCGGCTGCGCGACCCCGGTGCCGCACGGGGACGGGGACTCCGGTGCGGGGCCGGGGGCGGACTCCGGCAAGGCTGTCTGCCCGCCGGACTCCACACCGCCCGAGCCGCGGCCGATCGCGGTCGAGGGCGCGGAGTTCGGGCTCGCGGCGCAGTTCGTGGACGGCCGCACGGCCCTTGTGCCGTCCTGGCTGTTCCAGGTGAAGCCGCAGGGGGCGCCGGAGAGCTACACGGTGACGCATCCCGCGGTGGACCCGAAGTATCTGCGGGCGCCCGGGGCTCCGGGAACGGTGGGCCCCTCGCAGGGTCCGACCGCCCGGCCCGGTGACCCGGACACCCGCACCGACACGGTGAAGGCGGACGGCTACAGCACGGCGGGGCGGACGCTGACCGTTCACTTCACGGGTGGCGTGTGCAGTACGTACGCGGTGTCGGCGGACGAGAGCGGCGACCGGGTCGCCGTGAAGATCACCGAGACCATGAAGAACGGCACGGTGTGCGTCGCGATGGCGCAGTCCTACGAGCTCTCCGTGAAGCTGGACAAGCCACTCGGCGACCGTGACGTCGTGACCGACGGCGGCAAGGCGGTACCGCGGGACGACGGTCGGCACGAGCGAGTACCGGCGCCCCGGACGCGCTGAGCGGCCCGGGAACGAGGCGGACACGACGAAGGCGGCGGCTCCCCACAGGGGGTGCCGCCGCCGTCTCGCGCGTGCCGAGCCGTGCGTGCGCTCAGCCGGACGCGCTTAGCTGAACGAGTCGCCGCAGGCGCAGGAGCCGGTGGCATTCGGGTTGTCGATCGTGAAGCCCTGCTTCTCGATGGTGTCGACGAAGTCGATGGAGGCACCGCCCAGGTACGGAGCGCTCATGCGGTCGGTGACGACCTTCACGCTGCCGAACTCCTTGACGACGTCGCCGTCGAGCGAGCGCTCGTCGAAGAAGAGCTGGTAACGAAGGCCCGAGCAGCCGCCGGGCTGAACGGCCACGCGCAGCGCCAGGTCGTCCCGGCCTTCCTGGTCAAGGAGAGCCTTGACCTTGTCCGCGGCGGCGTCGGACAGGAGGATGCCGTCGCTCACGGTGGTGGTCTCGTCCGATACGGACATCTGCTTCTCTCCCGGGTTGTACGGAGACTGCTTGCCGACGGTTGCAACCGGCGGTGACGCGTGTTCATTCCCATGCTCGCACACAGGCCCGCACGCGGGATGCGTCACATCGACACTATGGGCATCGTCAAACTGACGTGAAGCAGTTATGATAGATAATGTCAATTCGACGAAAAGGATCCGTGGTGCCGGTCCTCGGCCCACTTGAAACGCGGTTCAGGCCGCGTTCGTCACAGAAGAAAGGGTGTGTGTCGTGACCACCGCCCAGTCCACCGCGGACAGCTCCGAGCTGGACGTACAGCCGACGCCGCTGGCCCTGCTGCTGCTCGGCCGCGAGGCCGATCCCAGGAGCGAGCGCGGCGTGGAGTGCCCCGGTGACCTGCCTTCGCCCTCGGACCCCGGTCTGGTGGAGCGCGCCCGCGCCGCCAAGGAGCGGCTCGGGGACAAGGTCTTCGTGCTCGGCCACCACTACCAGCGCGACGAGGTCATCCAGTTCGCCGACGTGACCGGTGACTCCTTCAAGCTGGCCCGTGACGCCGCCGCCCGCCCCGAGGCCGAGTACATCGTCTTCTGCGGCGTGCACTTCATGGCCGAGTCCGCGGACATCCTGACCGGCGACGACCAGAAGGTCGTGCTCCCCGACCTGGCCGCGGGCTGCTCGATGGCCGACATGGCGAGCGCCGAGCAGGTCGCCGAGTGCTGGGACGTGCTGACCGAGGCCGGGATCGCCGAGCGGGTGGTGCCCGTCTCGTACATGAACTCTTCCGCGGACATCAAGGCGTTCACGGGCAAGCACGGCGGCACGATCTGTACGTCGTCGAACGCCAAGCGCGCCCTGGAGTGGGCCTTCGAGCAGGGGGAGCAGGTACTTTTCCTGCCCGACCAGCACCTCGGCAGGAACACCGCCGTGCGCGACATGGGGATGTCCCTGGACGACTGCGTCGTCTACAACCCGCACAAGCCGAACGGCGGCCTGACCGCCGAGCAGCTCCGCGACGCGAAGATGATCCTGTGGCGCGGGCACTGCTCGGTGCACGGTCGCTTCTCGCTGGAGTCGGTCGAGGACGTACGGGCCCGCATTCCGGGCGTGAACGTGCTCGTCCACCCCGAGTGCAAGCACGAGGTCGTGGCCGCCGCGGACCACGTGGGCTCCACGGAGCACATCATCAAGACCCTGGAGGCGGCCCCGGCCGGCTCGAAGTGGGCGATAGGCACCGAGCTGAACCTCGTCCGCCGCCTGGCGAATCGGTTCGCCGCCGAGGACAAGGAGATCGTCTTCCTCGACAAGACGGTCTGCTTCTGCTCGACCATGAACCGGATCGACCTGCCGCACCTGGTGTGGGCCCTGGAGTCGCTCGCCGACGGCAAGCTCGTCAACCGCATCGAGGTCGACCGCGAGACCGAGCAGTTCGCGAAGCTGGCCCTGGAGCGGATGCTGGCGCTGCCGTAGCCGCCACACTCCCGCCGGGTAAGGGGCGTCCGCCATGGTGGACGCCCCTTACGCGTACGCGGGCTCAGTCCCCCCGCGGCCGCACAAGGCCCGACTCATAGGCGATGACGACCAGTTGGGCGCGGTCGCGGGCGCCGAGTTTGGCCATGGCCCGGTTCACATGGGTCTTCACGGTGAGCGGGCTGACTTCGAGGCGTTCGGCGATCTCGTCGTTGGAGTGGCCGCCCGCGACCTGGACCAGGACCTCGCGCTCGCGCCCGGTGAGGGCGTCAAGGCGCTCGCTGCGCGCGGGCGAGTCGTCACCACCGTCGCCCTGCGCGAGGAACCGCGCGATGAGCCCCTTCGTCGCCGCCGGCGAGAGCAGCGCCTCACCCGCCGCGGCGATCCGGATCGCCCCGAGCAGTTCGTCCGGCTCCGCGCCCTTGCCCAGGAAGCCCGACGCCCCGGCCCGCAGCGACTGCACCACGTACTCGTCGACCTCGAACGTGGTCAGCATCACCACGCGTACGTGGGACATGGCCGGGTCGTCGCTGATCATCCGGGTGGCCGCGAGACCGTCGGTGCCGGGCATACGGATGTCCATCAGGACGACGTCCGCGGACTCGGACTTGGCCAGCCGCACCGCCTGCGCGCCGTCGGAGGCCTCCCCGACGATCTCCATGTCGGGTTCGGAGTCGACGAGGACCCTGAACGCGCTGCGCAGCAGCGCCTGGTCGTCGGCGAGCAGCACCCGGATCGTCACGCGGTCGTCCCTCCCTTGACCGGGGCGTGCCCACGGTCCCCCTGCTTCACGGTCGTGACCGGCAGGATCGCATGGACGCGGAAACCGCCGCCGTACCGGGGCCCCGCGCTGCACCGGCCGCCGAGGGCGCTCACGCGCTCGCGCATGCCGAGGAGCCCGTGCCCGCCGCCGCGGTCCGGTTCACCGGCGGCCCCGGGGGCGGGACCTGCGCCGTCGTCCAGGACGGTGATCTCCAGGTTCGGGCCCACGCGGACGATGCTGACCTCCGCCTTGGCGTGCTCACCCGCGTGCTTCTGCACATTGGTGAGCGCCTCCTGGATGATGCGGAACGCGGCCAGGTCGACGGCGGCCGGGGGCGTCGGTCCCGCGTCGCCGCGGACCACGTCCACGGGCAGGCCGGCGTGCCGGAAGGTGTCGACGAGGTCGTCGAGGCGGCCGAGCCCCGGGGCCGGCTCGGTGGGCGCCTCCGGGTCGCCGCTCTGCCGCAGCAGGCCGACGGTGGCGCGCAGTTCGCCGAGCGCGGAGCGGCTGGCGTCCCTGACATGGGCGAGCGCCTCCTTGGCCTGGTCGGGCCGCTTGTCCATGACGTGCGCGGCGACTCCGGCCTGCACATTGACCAGGGCGATGTGGTGGGCGACGACATCGTGCAGATCGCGGGCGATGCGCAGTCGCTCCTCGGCGACCCTGCGCCCCGCCTCCTCCTCGCGGGTGCGCTCCGCGCGTTCGGCCCGCTCCCGGATGGCGTCCACGAAGGCGCGGCGGCTGCGGACGGCGTCGCCCGCGGCGGCTGCCATGCCGGTCCAGGCGAAGATGGCGAGGTTCTCCTGCGCGTACCAGGGCAGCGGTCCCGCCAGCATGGCGACGCCGGTCAGGCCCGTCATGGTTATCAGGCCGATGCGCCAGGTGGTGGGCCGGTTGGTGGTGGCCGCGACCGTGTACAGGGCGATGACCGCGGACATGACGACCGGGGCGCGGGGCCCCGTGGTCACAAGCTCCACGATGGAGAAGCCGGAGGCGGCCGCGAGGACGGCCCATGGGGTGCGGCGGCGGAAGACGAGGGCGGCGGCACCGCAGGCCATCAGGGTGAGGCTCAGGCCACCTGGGGCGTGCACGTTCCAGGTCGAGCCCTTCTCTCCGTACGGCTCGGCGAAGGAGCCGATGACCATGCAGACGAGGGCGGCGGCCGCGAGGATCGCGTCGACGGCCAACGGGTGCGTTCTGGCCCAGCCACGGCACCGTTCAAAGTTGGTCACGCACTAGACGGTACGGGGCCCCACCGGCAGGCGGAACGGAAACGGGGTGTCCCTGGACAAGGGTTGACGCCGCCCGTTGACGCGCCCCGCCGGGGGCGGGGCGGGCGCGGGTCCGTCGGCCGGGCGTGCGCTAGCCCGGGATGAGGCCGTCGTCGGAGAGCATCTCCCGCACCTCGTCGAGGGACGCGTCCGGTGCGGGAAGGATCAGTTCCGAGGGTTCGAGGGCGTCATCGGGCAGGGGTTCGCCGAGCTCACGCACCTTGTCCAGAAGCGCGTGCAGCGTGCCGCGGAAGCCGGACTCGTCACCGCTCTCCATCTCTTCGAGCAGTTCGTCGTCCAGCTTGTTCAGCTCGGTGAAGTGGCTGTCCGCCAGCTTCACCTGCCCCTCCCCCATGATCCGTACGATCATGACGCCCTCCTAAGGACGTGAGCGGTCCGGCCGTGACGCCGTGCGCCGGCGTCACTCGTCGACGCTACCCGTCACTGCTTGTCGAAGCGCGGGGTGTCCCGCGGCTGTGACTGCTGGCCGGGATTGCCCTGACCGCCCTCGATGGCCTGCTGCGAGGAGCTTGAACCACCGGCGAGCTCGGCCTTCATGCGCTGGAGCTCCAGCTCCACGTCCGTGCCGCCGGAGAGCCGGTCGAGCTCGGACTGGATGTCGTCCTTGTGCAGCCCGGAGGAGTCGTCGAGGGCGCCGGAGGCGAGGAGTTCGTCGATCGCGCCGGCCCGGGCCTGGAGGGTCGCGGTCTTGTCCTCGGCGCGCTGGATCGCCATGCCGACGTCGCCCATCTCCTCGGAGATGCCGGAGAAGGCCTCGCCGATCCGGGTCTGGGCCTCGGCGGCGGTGTACGTCGCCTTGATGGTCTCCTTCTTCGTACGGAAGGCGTCCACCTTGGCCTGCAGGCGCTGGGCCGCGAGAGTGAGCTTCTCCTCCTCGCCCTGCAGCGTCTGGTGCTGCACCTCCAGGTCGCTGACCTGCTGCTGGAGGGCGGACCTGCGGGACAGCGCCTCGCGGGCCAGGTCCTCGCGGCCGAGGGCGAGGGCCTTGCGGCCCTGGTCCTCAAGCGTGGAGGACTGCTTCTGGAGCTGGTTGAGCTGCAGCTCAAGGCGCTTGCGTGAGGTCGCCACGTCGGCGACGCCGCGGCGCACCTTCTGCAGCAGCTCCAACTGCTTCTGGTATGAGTAATCGAGGGTTTCGCGCGGGTCCTCGGCCCGGTCAAGGGCCTTGTTCGCCTTCGCGCGGAAGATCATCCCCATACGCTTCATGACACCGCTCATGGGCTTCGCGCGCCCCCTTCTGACGGACTTCCCGGCTCCAGCCACTGCAACAGAACCCACGGTACGGGCTCTGTATCCATTACCGCACTGTTCGCGAGCGGATGCGGTCATCCCCAAGGACGAATGCTTCGTGCACCTCTCCGGCGCAGGGAGTAGGTGCACCCCTGGGAATCTGCCCGCATCGCCCCTTAGTCACCTATTCAAGACGCTCGGCGTTGTGGGATCGTTCCCCGCGCGGCGGAGGTCGAGGCTTCGAACCCCGTACCCTTGGCTCTTGTGTTCCGTAGCCGATCCAAGGACGAGAAGGCCCCGGCAGCCAAGGCCCCGGTGACCGACTCCGAGTCCGCGCAGACCCGTGACCCGCAGGCCCCCAAGGGCCGCCCCACCCCCAAGCGCGCCATGGCCCAGTCCCAGCGCCGCAGCGTGATGAACGCGCCGACGTCGCGCAAGGAGGCCGTGAAGCGGCAGCGCGAGGAGCGCCGCGTCCAGATGGCGAAGCAGCGTGAGGCGCTGGCCAGCGGCGACGAGCGGTATCTGCCCGCGCGGGACAAGGGTCCTGTGCGCAAGTTCGCCAGGGACTTCGTCGACTCGCGGTTCAACGTCGCCGAGTTCTTCCTGCCGATGGCCGTGCTCATCCTCGTACTGAGCATGGTCCGCGTCCCGCAGTTGCAGAACATCGCGCTGCTGCTGTGGCTCTTCGTGATCGTGCTGATCGTGGTCGACTCGGTCTCCACCGTCTTCCGCCTGAAGAAGCGCCTGAGCGAGCGGTTCCCGAACGAGAGCAGGAAGGGCGCCGTCGCCTACGCCCTGATGCGCAGCCTCCAGATGCGCCGGCTGCGGATGCCGAAGCCGCAGGGCAAGCGCGGAGCGCGGCCCTGAGCGAGGACCGGGGCCTGCGCCCTGGAACGCACGAGGCCGTCCAGCAGGAACTGGTCGGCCGCCAGCTCGACGAGCGGATCGTGGCCCGGTTCCCCCTCGGCAGGCGCCTGCGGGTGCTCGACGTGGGCATGGGGCGCGGAGTGCAGGCGCTGCGCCTGGCCCGCGGCGGGCACGAGGTGACGGGCGTCGAGCGCGACCCTGACGGCCTCGCCACGGTACGGGCGGCGGTGGCCGCCGAGCCCGAGGGCATCCGCTCACGGATGCGGGTCGTCGAGGGCGACGGGCGTGACACCGGCGTGCACTTCCTGCCGGGAAGCTTCGACGTCGTGCTGTGCCACGGCGTGCTGATGCACGTCGAGGAGCCCGACGCGCTGCTCGCCGGGCTCGGCAGGGTGCTGGCGCCCGGAGGCCTGCTGTCCCTGGTGGTGCGCAACGCGGACGCCCTCGCCATGCGGCCGGGGCTGCGCGGGGACTGGGCGGGCGCGCTCGCCTCGTTCGGCGCCGACACCTACCGGGACGGCGCCGGGGCCGAGGCGCGGGCCCATCGCCTGGACGCGGTCGGTCAGGCGCTCGCGGGGATCGCGGCGCCGCTGGTGTCCTGGTACGGGGTGCGCCTCTTCTCGGAGGCCACCGACGTCCCGGAGGCGGGGCCCGAGCTCGATGCGCTGCTCGCCGCCGAGGAGCGGGCCGGGCGCACGGATCCCTACCGCCGGGTGGCGACGCTGCTGCACCTCTGCGGCGGCCGGGACTGAGGTCCGGGGCCCCCGGGGTCCCCTTGCCGCCGGGTCGGGCTACGCGGGCTGGTGCGAACGCTCGGCCTTGCGCGGACCGGCTCGCCATTGCGCGGACCGGCCCGCGCCCTGTGCGGACGGCTCGCCCTGCACAGACGGCTCGCCCTGCACAGACGGCTCGCCCTGCACAGACGGCTCGCCCTGCACAGACGGCTCGCCCCCGTTCAGGCACATCGCCTCCTACGCAGGCGGCGCGCCCCGCTCCGTCGACTTGCCCCCTGTTCGGACGACTCACCACCGTTTCGGGCGGTTCGCGCAGTCCGGGGCCCGTTGCCCGACGCAGACTCGGCCCATGACAGTCCCTCGTACCCGCCTCCCGTCGTCACGGGTCACCGCCGCCGCGGCCACGGCCGTCCTCGTCGCCATGGTGGCCGGTTGCTCCGACGACGGCCGCCGGAGCGACACCGGCGGCGAACGGCCCGAACGGCCGAACGTCCAGGCCGCCGCCCAGGCCACCCGGGCCGCCCCCGCCGCCGCGAGCGACCTCCAGGACGACTACCAGAAAGTGATCAAGGACGTGCTGCCGTCGGTCGTCCAGATCGACGCGTCGGCCGGTCTCGGCTCCGGCGTGGTCTACGACGACAAGGGCCACATCGTCACCAACGCCCATGTCGTGGGCGAGGAGAAGACGTTCCGGGTGACCACGGCCACCGGTGAGCACCCCCTCGGCGCGAAGCTGGTGTCGGCGTACCCGGAGCAGGACCTCGCCGTCATCAAGCTGGACAAGGTGCCGGGCGGGCTGAGGGCCGCGCGGTTCGGCGACTCCACGAAGACCGAGGTCGGCCAGATCGTCCTGGCGATGGGCTCCCCGCTCGGCCTCTCCTCCAGCGTCACCCAGGGCATCGTCTCGGCCACGGGACGCACGGTCAGCGAGGGCCGCGCGGGCGGCGGCACCGGTGCGACGATCGCCGACATGGTGCAGACGTCGGCGGCGATCAACCCCGGCAACAGCGGTGGCGCCCTCGTCGGCCTGGACAGTTGGGTCATCGGCATCCCGACGCTCGCCGCGACCGACCCGGGCATGGGCGAAGGCGCCGCCCCCGGCATCGGCTTCGCGATCCCCGCGTCCATGGTCAGGACGGTGGCGGACCAGATCGTCAAGAGCGGCCGGGTCACCGACTCGGGCCGGGCCGCGCTCGGCATCACCGCCCGCACGGTCCTCGGCGACGACTACCGCCCCGCGGGCGTGGCGATCGCCGAGGTCCGTGACGACGGCGCCGCCGCCGGGGCGGGCCTGCGCCCCGGCGACATCCTCACCCGCCTGGGCGACGCCCCGATCACCACCCTCACCTCGCTGTCCGAGGCCCTGGCGGCGCTGAAACCGGGCGACAAGGAGCGGGTGACATATGTGCGGGCGGGGGACGAGCGGACGGCCGAGGTCACGCTCGGGGAGATGTAGCGCGCCGGACGGGGCGCCGTACCCGGGGCGCCGTACCCGGGGCGCCGTACCCGGGGCGCCGTACCGGCCTGCGGCCTCGTCCTCGAACGCCGGACGGGCCGTGACCCCGCGGCGGGACGGCTGCCACGGCGCAGCCGACAGCCGTCCCACGTCCGGGCCGCGAGCCCAGCGGCTTACGCCGCGCCTTCCTCGTGCAGACTCATCGACCCGTAGATCTCTTTGTCGTCCTCGAACAGGGAGACCTGGTCCGCGCCGCCCTCGGCGAGTTCCTTCCAGTGCTCCCCCAGCCAGGTCTCCGCGTCGCCCTGGGTGGTGAACTCCTCGGGCCGCACGGCAGGCTGGACCTCCGTCCCGTCCGCCTTCTCGAACCGCCACGTCCATGCCGCCATGTCAGCCTCCCGAGGTCCAGTGGGTGTCCCGGCAGCCGCCCGGAGCGGAAGCCGGAGCCGTTCGAAGCCTATCCGGACGCGCGGCGCGGGGGGCGACGCGGGAGGATCTTCCTGTGGAACTGACTCTGCTCGGCACCGGAGCCCCCGAGGGGCTGCCGTCCCCCGGCTGTCCCTGCGCCGTGTGCGCGACCGCGCTCGGCGACGCCGCGCGGGCCGCGACCGCGCTCCTCGTCGACGGCGTCCTGCTGCTCGACCTCACGCCCGGCGCGGCCTTCGCCGCCGCCCGCGCGGGGCACTCCCTCGCGGGGGTGCGCCAGGTGCTGCTCTCGCATCCGCACGACGGACCCGCCGTGGAAGTGCCCGCCGGGCTGCCGCAGCCCGGCCGGGTGCCCGACGGGCGGGAGCTCGCGCTCCTCACCGGGCACCGGGTGCGAGCGGTGGCGACGGACGCGCCCGGCACCGGCTACGAGGTGACGGGACCGGACGGCGACCGCCTCCTGTACCTGCCGCCGGGCACCGCGCCCGCCGGGTCCCCCGCGGAGCAGACGGCGTACGAGATGGTCGTCGCCGATGTCGTCGGCCGCCCCGACGGCCTCGCCAGGCTGCGCGCCGCCGGTGCCGTGGCGCCAACCACGGATGTCGTGGCCGTCCACATCGGGCACGGGGCTCCTGGCGGCCCCGAGCTGGTGCGGCGGCTCGCGGCGGCCGGGGCGCGGGCCGTGCCGGACGGCAGCACCCTGGCCGTCGGCGCCTACGAGGACGTACCGGACCTGCCGCGCCGCACCCTGATCCTCGGCGGTGCCCGTTCCGGCAAGTCCGTGGAGGCGGAGCGGCGCCTTGAGGCCTTCCCCGACGTGCTCTACGTCGCCACCGGCGGCACCCGCGGCGGTGACGGCGAGTGGGCGGAGCGGGTGCGGGTGCACCGCGAGCGGCGGCCCGGGTCCTGGCGGACCACGGAGACCTGCGATCTGGTGCCGCTGCTCGCGGAGCCGGGGCCGCCGCTGCTCGTGGACTGTCTTTCGCTGTGGCTGACCCAGGTGATGGACGACGTGAACGCCTGGGACGACGCGGAGTGGGCGGGCGGCGGGGAACGCTCGCTGCGCAAGCGGGTCACGGAACTCACGGACGCCGTACGCGGCACCCGGCGCACCGTGGTCGCGGTCTCCAACGAGGTCGGCTCGGGCATCGTGCCCGCGACCGCGTCGGGCCGCCGCTACCGCGACGAACTCGGCCGCCTCAACGCGGCGTTCGCGTCCGAGTGCGAGCACGTCCTCCTGGTGGTCGCGGGCCAGGCACTGCCCCTGCGCCCCTGACGCTGCCGCCCGGCCCTCCCCGCGAACGCCCCGGCTTCCGCGCGCTCAGGCCTCCGGCTCCCTGCGCGCGATCACCCGGTACGCGTTGCCGAGGCCGGTGCGGGTGAGCAGCGGGGCGAGGAGCGCGTCCGCCGCCCGGGCGAGGACGAGCAGCGGGACCGCCGCCCACCACGCCGTGCGGCGCAGGCGCAGGAGCAGCGCGCCCTGCGGCCGCGGGCGCCACGGGAGGTCAGGGTCGGGCAGCAGTTGGTTGAGGAGCAGGGCACAGGCCGTGGTCAGGTCGGACGGCACGTGCGGGGTGCGCCGGTCCACGCCGACGACGGTGAAGCCGAGCTCGTCGAGCTCCCGGCAGAGGTTGGCGAGCGGCACGAAGTGCGGATGGTGCGGCTGGCGGTAGGACGCCCACCACTTGCCGAGCAGTTGGGCGGAGCGGCTCTCCGGGTCCGGTGCCTCGATCAGCAGGTGCCCGCCGGGGCGCAGGACGGTCCTCGCCGCGCGCAGCTCGGCGCGCGGATCCGGGCGGCCCTGCAAGTAGTGGATCATGCTGAGCACGTCGTAGCGTCCTGCGAGGCGCCCGGCGAGGTCGGTGAGCCTGCCGTGGTGGGCCTCCTCGATGCGGCCGCGCCGCACCCCTTCGGCGAGGCCGGGATCGCCGTCGAGCCCGTCGAGCCCGTCGAAGGCCGTGTACGGCAGGACCTCCCTGGCGGCCGCGGGGAAGCGGGCCCGCCCTGTGCCCACGTCCAGCCAGCTCTCGGGTTCCCCGGTCCGGCTCAGCGCGCGCACACCGGCGAGCTGCCGGGTACGGCTCGGTCTGGCCCGGGTCAGGATCGCGGCCGCCGCGCCGCCGGCCCCCTGGCAGAGGTCCTGGCGCCAGAAGTCCCGGTGGCCGAGGTCCTGTCGGCCGGACCCCAGGCGGTAGAACTCCTGGCCCTCGGGGCTGAGGCGGGGGTTCTGGAAGGTGTGGGCGCAGTCCGCGCACCGGGCGAGGGTGAAGTGGCCCGGCTTGCCCTGGATCAGGTCGCGGGTGCGCAGCCGTACCCGCAGCCGGTGGGAGCCGCACCAGGGGCAGTCGTCGCGGCGCGGTTCGTGGAAGGGTTCGGTGCCCTCGGCGAGGCGGGCGAGGCAGGCGGGGCGCCGTTCGGCGGTCTGCTGGGCGAGGTCCATCACATACTCCCGGATGCGGTACGACCATGTGATACATGCGGGACATCTGGAACGTACCGGAAAGAAAGGGGCGCGCCGGGAAGGGGGCGCGCCCCGGCGATTCCCTCGGGGCGGGCGGCACGCTGACGGCGTGTCACCCGAGGCCCGCCGCAGGGCTGACGGCATGTCACCCGAGGCCCGCCGACGGCCGGAGCGCATGGCCCCCGTACGCGCGCAGGACACGCCCCGCCGGTACTGTTCGCCGAATGAGCTCGCTGATTCTCGACGACTTCACCGATCTGATCGAGCGGCCCGACGGCGGGGTGCGCCGGGACGCCGAGGAGCGCAGGGAGCGCCAGGACGTGCCTCCCGGCGCGCTCGGCCGCCTGGACGACCTCGCCGAGTGGCTGTCGGCCGCGCAGTCCGAGGTGCCGGTCAAGCCGGTCGAGCGGCCGCGGGCCGTGCTGTTCGCGGGTGACCACGGGGTGGCGGAGCTCGGCGTGTCCGCGCGGGCTGCGGGCGGCGCGGCCGATCTCGTACGCGCCGTCCTGACCGGCGAGAGCCCCGCGGCGGTGCTCGCGCGCCGCCTCGACGTGCCCGTGCGGGTCGTCGACATGGCGCTCGACTGCGCCGAGGACGCGCTGCCCGCCGAGGTCGCGGGGCACCGGGTGCGGCGCGGCTCCGGGCGCATCGACATCGAGGACGCCCTGTCGCGGGAGGAGGCCGAGCAGGCGGTGCGGGCGGGTATCGCCCTCGCCGACGAGGAGGCCGACTCCGGCACGGACCTGATCGTGCTCGGCGACATCAGCGTCGGCGGTACGACGCCTGCGGCGACGCTGATCGCGGCGCTGTGCGGCACCGACGCGTCCGTCGTCACCGGGCGCGGCGGCGCGCCGATCGACGACCTGGCGTGGATGCGCAAGTGCGCGGCCGTCCGGGATGCCCTGCGGCGGGCGCGTCCCGTGCTCGGCGACCAGTTGGAGCTGCTCGCCGCGGTGGGCGGGGCCGACCTGGCGGCGATGACCGGGTTCCTGTTGCAGTGCGCGGTGCGGCGCACGCCGGTGATCCTCGACGGGGTGGTGTCGGCGGCGGCGGCCCTGGTGGCCCAGCGGGTCGCTTTCCGGGCGCCGGACTGGTGGCTCGCGGGGCACGACAGCGGGGAGCCCGCCCAGGCCAAGGCGCTGGACCGGATGGCGCTCGAACCGCTGCTCAGCCATGGCGTGAGGGTCGGCGAGGGCGTCGGGGCGCTCCTTGCCGTGCCGCTGGTACGGGCCGCTGCCGCGCTGTCCGCGGAGCTGCCCGCCGCGGAGCTGCCCGCCGCGGAGCGGTCGGCTACGGAGTCGTCGACCGCGGAGCCGTCGGCCGCGGAGCCGCCCACCGGCCAGGAGGACGGCGAGTAACGGAGACAGCGGTCCCGGCGGGCGGGGTGGCAGCGGGCTGCCCGGTCCCGGCGGGCAGGGTGGCAGCGGGCTGCCCGGTCCCGGCGGGCGAGGCGGCAGCGGGCTGCAGAACCGCATATCACACCACAACGCCCCATAAGATCCCGTTTCATGGGAGATGCAAGGGCAGGGGAAGAGCAGGTCCGCACGTCCACGACGGCCTCACGGCGGGCGGCGGCCGTGGCGGTCTGGTATCTGCGCGCCGTCGCGTTCGTGAACTTCCTCAGTGCGGTATGGGTCTCCCTCGGCCAGGACCTGCGCCGCCACAACACGGCGGACTACTTCACCCCGTACCTGCTCACGGCGGGCTTCGCCTCCGGCGTCTTCACGGTGTTCCTGGCGATCACCATGCGGCGCAGGAAGCGGGCCGCATGGATCCTCAACCTCGTCCTGAGCGGCCTGTTCCTGCTCCTGTTCGCCGTCGCGATGTGCTTCCCGGAGATCAGGCGGTACGCGCAGAACTGGATCTCACTCGGCCTCACCGCGCTGTTCGTCGGCGCGCTGCTCGTCGGCCGCCGCGAGTTCTACGCCAAGGGCGACCGCTCCAACCCCAAGCTCGCCGCCGCCGTGGCGGTCGGCGGACTCCTGGTGACCTCGCTGCTCGCGGCACTCCTTGTGACCGTCACCAACCACGCCCACGACGAGTACCGCTCGACGTTCCTCGACCGCTGGCGCTACGGCACCATGCGCCTGGTCTCCCTGGCGGCCGACGACTCCCGGTTCGCCGGGATCGCCACGCCGGGCTGGGTCAACGTCACCGTCAACGTCCTGAGCACGGTGCTGCTCTGCGCCGTCCTGTACGCCGCCTTCCGCTCCCGCAGGGCCGTCGACCCACTGTCGGAGGACGACGAGGCACAACTGCGGGGGCTGCTCGGGCGCCACGGCGAGCGGGACTCCCTCGGGTACTTCTCCCTGCGCCGCGAGAAGAGCGTGGTGTGGTCGCCGACGGGCAAGGCCGCGATCGCCTACCGCGTCGTCGGCGGTGTCTCGCTGGCATCCGGCGACCCCATCGGCGACCCGGAGGCCTGGCCCGGCGCCATCGAGCCCTGGCTCGCCGAGGCCCGCGAGCACGGCTGGACCCCGGCCGTGATGGGCGCGAGCGAGGAGGCGGGCACCATCTACGCCCGGCACGGCCTGGACGCCCTGGAACTCGGTGACGAGGCGATCGTCGAGATCGCGGACTTCACGCTGGAAGGGCGGGCCATGCGAACCGTCCGGCAGGCCTACAACCGGGTGAAACGCGCCGGGTACGAGGTCCGCATCCGCCGCCACCACGACATCCCCGCCGACGAGATGGCCCACCTCCTGGAGCGCGCCGACGACTGGCGCGACGGCGCCACCGAGCGCGGCTTCTCCATGGCGCTGGGGCGGCTCGGCGACCCGGCGGACGGTGAGTGCGTGATGCTGGAGTGCCGGGACGGCGACGGGGTGCTGCGGGCGGTGCTCTCCTTCGTGCCGTGGGGGCCGAGCGGTCTGTCGCTCGACCTGATGCGGCGCGACCGCGACTCCGAGAACGGCCTGATGGAGTTCATGGTCATCGAGCTGCTCCAGCGCGCCACCGAGATCCAGATCACGCAGGTGTCACTGAACTTCGCGATGTTCAGGTCGGTCTTCGAACGTGGCTCGCGGCTCGGCGCGGGCCCGGTCCTTCGGCTGTGGCGCTCGCTGCTCAGCTTCTTCTCCCGCTGGTGGCAGATCGAGTCGCTGTACCGCGCCAACGCCAAGTACCGGCCCATCTGGGAACCGCGCTTCCTGCTCTTCGAGAAGAGCGGCGACCTGCCGCGCATCGGCATCGCGTCCGCCCGTGCCGAAGGTTTCCTGGAAGCGCCGGGGCTTGCGAGGGGGGTCCCCCCTGCTCGAGCGAAGCCGAGAGCTTGGGGGCGGCTGCACCGCACACATCTGGAGTCCCGACGATGAGCACCCTGACCCAACTGGCGCGTGCCGAGTGGGGTCCGCTGTACGCCACCCTGCGCGACGGTCTCGCCGACCGGCACCTGCGCGCGATCCCGCTGACGCTGGCGGCCGTCTGCCTGACGGCGGCGTTCCAGTACGCGCAGAACCAGTCCTGGGGCTATCGGTTCGTCCAGAACATCGGCTGCGTGCGCGCCGAGGACCCGCTGTGGCTCGCGTTGCTCCGCACCCCGCTCTCGCTCTTCGTCCCGGCCCTGGACCTGCCGGTGTGGGGCGCGCTCGCGCAGATCCTGCTGGTCTTCGGCATCGCGGAGATCTGTCTCGGCTGGTGGCGCACGCTCGTCATCGGGTACGTGGCGACGCTCGCGGGCACGCTGTACGCGCGCGTGGGCATCGCGTTGGGATACGACAACTGGTTCGGCCTTCCCGCGTCCGACGCCGCTGTCGTCGACACCGGTCCCTCGGCGGCGGTGGTGGGGCTCGCGGTGTACGTGTGCTGGCGCTACCGGGCGTACGCCACCGGGGTTCTCGTGGTCGTCCTGATGGTCGTCGAGGTGATCTTCAAGGACAACCTCGCGGGCAAGGAGCACCTGGCGGCGATCGGCGGGGTCCTCCTGCTGTGCGCGGTGTCGGCGCTGTCGCGTCACCGCCGCCGGGGCGGGAGGGGCGCGACCGGGTCCGGCTTGCCGCCGATCAGGTCCTGAAGCCTGCGGCGCGGGCCCGACCAGCGGCGGTCGTGGTGGAACGCGCGCAGCCCCGCGCGGGCCCGCGCCCGGGGGCGGTTGCGGTAGAACCTGCGGGCCCACGCCGACCCTGGCCTGGCGAGGCGGACCGCGCCGACCAGGGCGACGAACGGCACCACCATGCCGATCAGGGCCAGGCGCAGCTTGCCCTTGGCCAGCGCGATCAGGGCGAAGCCGCAGTTCAGGGTGATGTTGAAGGCGAAAGCGACCCGGTCGTGGCGCTCGTCCGCGGTGAGCTCGTTGACGCCGAGCGGGCTGAAGCCGGTGAGGACGAGCACCACGAGCGCCGCCGTGAGGATCACGACCTCGACGCTCTTGCGGCCCTGCTCGCTCCAGTAGACGTCGTCGAGGTGCAGGATCAGCGCGAACTCGTCGAGGACCAGGCCCGCGCCGAGGCCGAACAGGACGGCCGCGCACATCGACCCGACGCTGTGCCGGCCCGCCGCGACCGCCCAGAAACCGCCCACCAGCATCAGGAAGATGCCCGGTACGACGTGGTGGATGTGCACGTCGCCCGTCGTGATGTTCCGGAACGGCCCGCGGCCCGCCCGGATGAGCCGGGTGATGGTCCTGGTGACCACGAAGCAGCCCACGAACGCGACCAGAGCGAGCAGCAGCGGCAGCTTCCCGGGCTCCACGACGTTCCGGTACCACCAGCCGTCCATGCGCCCCATCCTCCGTCCGGCCCCCGAACCCCGCAGCCCGACCACCACCGCCCGACGGACACCTCGCCTCCAGCCCACGCCCCCGCGCAGCGGCACCTCGCCCCCGGACCGCCCCCGCGCAGCGGGTAGCCTCGCCGGATGCCACGACCCAGCCCCGCCGACGGCCTCCGGTTCGCCTTCGGGACGCTCACCGTGATTCCCGTCCGCGTCCACCGGTGGGACCGTGACGCCGCCCGTACGGGCATGCTGTGCGCCCCGCTCGCGGGCCTGGCCGTGGGCGTCGGTGCCGCCGCCGCGGGCGCGGGCCTGCTCGTGCTCGGCGCGGGCCCGCTGCTGGCCGCCGTCGCCGCCGTCGCGGTTCCGGCCGCGGCCACCCGGGGGCTGCACCTGGACGGCCTCGCCGACACCGCCGACGGCCTCGGCAGCGGCAAGCCGGCCGACGACGCGCTGCGCGTCATGAAGCAGTCCGACATCGGCCCGTTCGGTGTGATCACCCTGGTCCTCGCGCTGCTCGCCCAGGTGGCCGCGCTCGCGGGGCTCTACGACAAGGGCTGGCTGCACGGCGCCGCAGGCACGGTCGTGGCCGCCGTGACGGCCCGCCTCGCGCTCACCCTGGCGGCCCGCAGAAACGTCCCCGCAGCCCGCCCCGAAGGCCTGGGCGCCGCCGTCGCGGGGACCGTGCCGGGGCCCGCCGCCGCAGTTGTCCTGGCCGTCGCCACCACCGCGGCGGCGGCCGCGGGCGCCCCCGACGGACCCTACGGAGCGGTCCGCGGCGCCGCCGCCGTGGTGCTCGGCTGCGCCGTCGCCGAACTCCTCCTGCGCCACTGCCTGCGCCGCTTCGGCGGCGTCACCGGAGACGTCTTCGGCGGCCTCGCCGAGACCGCCGCGACCACGGCCCTCCTTGTGCTCTCCCTCGGCCAGCACGCACAGTGAGGCACACCGCAACACTTACGGGCGTAGGCTCGCGACGGGCTTACCACCCCAAAGCCCATGAGATCGCGTAGATCTCACCTGAGCTCGACAGAACTCAAGAACTCAGTGGAACTCCACGAAAGAGGGACTTCAGCACCGTGACTGCTCTGACTCTCAGCACCGCCGCCGCGTCCGGCCAGCGCGCCGACGTGATCGTCGTCGGTGTCGCGAAAGGCGCCAAGGGACCCGTGGTGGCCCCCGGCGCCGAGTCCGTGGACAAGGCGTACGACGGCAAGCTCGCCTCCGTCCTTGAGACCCTCGGCGCCGCGGGCGCCGAGGGCGAGGTGACGAAGCTGCCCGCGCCGTCCGGATTCAAGGCGCCGCTCGTCCTGGCAGTCGGCCTCGGCGCGGTCCCCGAGAAGGACTCCGGGTACGACGCCGAGGCGCTGCGCCGCGCGGCCGGTGCCGCCGCCCGCGCCCTCGCGGGCAGCAAGAAGGCCGCCTTCGCGCTGCCGATCGAGGACGCCGCCGACACGGGCGCCATCGCGGAGGGCGCGCTTCTCGGCGCGTACTCCTTCGACGCCTACAAGGACAACGGCGACGACACCGCCGCCAAGGGCAAGGGCGCCAAGGGCGCCAAGGCGCCGCTCGCCGAGGTCGCCCTGCTCGGCGCCAAGTCGCGCGACAAGGCCCACAAGGCCGCCGTCGAGCGTGCGACCGCCGTCGCCGAGGAGCTCAACCGCGCCCGCGACCTGGTCAACACCCCGCCGAACGACCTGAACCCGGAGGCCTTCGCCGCGGTCGCCACCGCCGCCGCCAAGGAGCACGGCGTCAAGATCCAGGTCCTGGACGAGAAGGCCCTCGCCAAGGGCGGCTACGGCGGCATCCTCGGTGTCGGCGCGGGCTCCGAGGCCCCGCCGCGCCTGGTGAAGCTCTCGTACTCGGCCGGCAAGGCCAAGAAGCACCTCGCCTTCGTCGGCAAGGGCATCACGTACGACTCGGGCGGCATCTCGCTGAAGCCGGCCGGTCACAACGAGACCATGAAGTGCGACATGGCCGGCGCCGCCGCCGTGTTCGCCGCCGTGATCACCGCCGCCCGCCTCGGCCTCGACGTCAATGTCACCGGCTGGCTGGCGCTCGCCGAGAACATGCCGTCGGGCTCGGCGACCCGCCCCGGCGACGTCCTTCGCATGTACAGCGGCAAGACCGTCGAGGTGCTCAACACCGACGCCGAGGGCCGCCTGGTCCTGGCCGACGCCCTCACCAGGGCCTCGGAGGAGAAGCCCGACGCCATCGTCGACGTGGCCACCCTGACCGGCGCCATGATGATGGCGCTCGGCGGCCGCACCTTCGGCATCATGGCCAACGACGACGCCTTCCGCACCTCGGTCCACGAGATCGCGGAGGAGGTCGGCGAGCCGTCCTGGCCGATGCCGCTGCCGGAGCACCTGCGCAAGGGCATGGACTCCCCCACCGCCGACATCGCCAACATGGGCGAGCGCATGGGCGGCGGTCTGGTCGCCGGTCTCTTCCTGAAGGAGTTCGTGGGCGAGGGCATCGCCTGGGCCCACCTGGACATCGCGGGCCCCGCCTACAACGAGTCCGCCCCCTTCGGCTACACCCCCAAGGGCGGCACGGGCTCCGCCGTCCGCACCCTGGTGCGCCTCGCCGAGCGCACCGCCGCGGGCGACCTCGGCTGACCTTGGCCCACCCCAACTGCTCAGCAACCTGGGTACGGTCCCGGACGCCCTCGGGTCCGGGACCGTACCCATGAGCGGATGTGATGCCGCCCACGGCGCGACGAAGGCCGCTGTTCGCTGTGGATGAAATCCGTACGTCCGTACGCGACGATGCCCGCCGCCACGGACGATCGGACGGCTCTGGGACCAGCCCGGCGTCCCGCCTGTCGCCGACAAGTGCGAAGATGGGTTCTCGGCAGGACAGGGCCCCCACCACAGGGCCGAAGAAGAGCGGCCGTATACCAGCCGACCGACCGGTCGTCCCCGGTAACAGGGGTCCGGCGCACGGCGCACATGCATGGAGGACGTGACGTGGCGAACGACGCCAGCACCGTTTTCGACCTAGTGATCCTCGGCGGTGGCAGTGGCGGTTACGCCGCGGCCCTGCGCGCCTCGCAGCTTGGTCTCGACGTCGCACTGATCGAGAAGAACAAGCTCGGCGGCACCTGCCTGCACAACGGCTGCATCCCCACGAAGGCCCTGCTGCACGCCGGCGAGATCGCCGACCAGGCACGCGAGGCCGACCAGTTCGGCGTCAAGGCCACCTTCGAGGGCATCGACATCAAGGGCGTCCACAAGTACAAGGACGACGTGATCGCCGGCCTGTACAAGGGCCTCCAGGGCCTGGTCGCATCCCGCAAGGTCACCTACATCGAGGGCGAGGGCCGCCTGTCGTCCCCGACCTCCGTGGACGTGAACGGCCAGCGGATCCAGGGCCGCCACATCCTCCTGGCGACCGGCTCCGTGCCGAAGTCCCTGCCGGGCCTGGAGATCGACGGCAACCGCGTCATCTCCTCCGACCACGCGCTGGTCCTCGACCGCGTGCCGGAGTCCGCGATCATCCTCGGCGGCGGCGTCATCGGCGTCGAGTTCGCCTCCGCCTGGAAGTCCTTCGGGACCGACGTGACGGTCATCGAGGGCCTCAAGCACCTGGTGCCGGTCGAGGACGAGAACAGCTCCAAGCTTCTTGAGCGCGCCTTCCGCAAGCGCGGCATCAAGTTCAACCTCGGCACCTTCTTCGACAAGGCCGAGTACACCGAGAACGGCGTGCGCGTCACCCTCGCCGACGGCAAGACCTTCGAGGCCGAGGTGCTGCTCGTCGCCATCGGCCGCGGCCCGGTCTCCCAGGGCCTCGGGTACGAGGAGCAGGGCGTCGCGATGGACCGCGGCTACGTCCTCGTCGACGAGTACATGCGGACGAACGTGGAGACGATCTCGGCCGTAGGTGACCTGGTCCCGACGCTCCAGCTCGCGCACGTCGGCTTCGCCGAGGGCATCCTGGTCGCGGAGCGTCTGGCCGGTCTCAAGACCGTCCCGATCGACTACGACGGCGTGCCCCGGGTGACGTACTGCCACCCCGAGGTCGCCTCCGTGGGCATCACCGAGGCCAAGGCCAAGGAGATCTACGGCGCGGACAAGGTCGTCGCTCTGAAGTACAACCTCGCGGGCAACGGCAAGAGCAAGATCCTCAAGACCGCGGGCGAGATCAAGCTCGTCCAGGTCAAGGACGGTGCCGTGGTCGGCGTCCACATGGTCGGCGACCGCATGGGTGAGCAGGTCGGCGAGGCCCAGCTCGTCTACAACTGGGAAGCGCTGCCCGCCGAGGTCGCCCAGCTCATCCACGCCCACCCGACGCAGAACGAGGCGCTCGGCGAGGCCCACCTCGCCCTCGCCGGCAAGCCGCTGCACTCCCACGACTGAGCCTTCAGTCCCACGGGCGCGACGACCACATACGTACGTAGTTAAGGAGCAACAGAAACCATGTCGGTTTCCGTAACCCTTCCGGCGCTCGGCGAGAGCGTCACTGAAGGCACTGTCACCCGTTGGCTGAAGGCCGAGGGCGAGCGCGTCGAGGCCGACGAGCCGCTGCTCGAGGTCTCGACCGACAAGGTCGACACCGAGATCCCCTCCCCCGCCGCCGGTGTGCTCGCCTCCATCAAGGTGGCCGAGGACGAGACCGTCGAGGTCGGCGCCGAGCTGGCCGTCATCGACGACGGCTCCGGCGACGCGGGCGGCTCCGCCGCTCCCGCGCAGGAAGAGGCCCCGGCCACCCCCGCGCAGGAAGAGGCCCCCGCCGCCCCCGCGCAGGAAGAGGCCCCGGCCGCCCCCGCGCAGGAGGAGGCCCCGCAGCAGGCCGCACCGCAGGCCGAGGCCCCGGCTGCCTCCGGCGGTTCCGCCGAGGGCACCGAGGTCACCCTGCCCGCGCTCGGCGAGTCCGTCACCGAGGGCACCGTCACCCGCTGGCTGAAGGAGGTCGGCGACTCCGTCGCGGCCGACGAGCCGCTGCTCGAGGTCTCCACGGACAAGGTCGACACCGAGATCCCGTCGCCCATCGCCGGTGTGCTGCTCGAGATCGTCGTCGGTGAGGACGAGACCGCCGAGGTCGGCGCCAAGCTCGCCGTCATCGGTGCCCCGGGCGCGGCCCCCGCCGCCGCTCCGGCCGCGGCCCCGGCCGCTCCCGCCGAGGCCCCGGCCCCGGCCAAGGAGGAGGCTCCCGCCCCGGCTCCGGCCAAGGAGGAAGCCCCGGCTCCGGCGCAGCCCGCGGCCCCGGCAGCGCAGCCCGCCGCCCCCGCGCAGCCCGCAGCCGCCGCTCCGGCCCCGGCGCAGCCCGCCGCCCCGGCCAAGCCCGCCGCCCCGGCGGCTCCGGCGACCCCGGCGGACGACGGCGCCTACGTCACCCCGCTGGTGCGCAAGCTCGCCACGGAGAACGGCGTCGACCTGGGCTCGGTCAAGGGCTCCGGCGTCGGTGGCCGCATCCGCAAGCAGGACGTGCTCGCCGCCGCCGAGGCCGCCAAGGCCCCGGCTCCGGCCGCCGCCCCCGCCCCCGCCGCGGCTCCCGCGGCGCAGGCCGCGTCGAAGGCTCCGGTCATCGAGGCGTCCCCGCTGCGTGGTCAGACCGTCAAGATGACCCGCATGCGCAAGGTCATCGGCGACAACATGATGAAGGCGCTGCACGGCCAGGCCCAGCTCTCCAGCGTGGTCGAGGTCGACATCACGAAGCTGATGAAGCTGCGTGCCGCGGCCAAGGACTCCTTCGCCGCCCGTGAGGGCGTCAAGCTGTCCCCGATGCCGTTCTTCGTCAAGGCGGCGGCGCAGGCGCTGAAGGCCCACCCGGTCGTCAACGCCCGCATCAACGAGGACGAGGGCACCATCACGTACTTCGACTCGGAGAACATCGGCATCGCCGTGGACTCCGAGAAGGGTCTGATGACGCCGGTCATCAAGGGCGCCGGTGACCTGAACCTGGCCGGTATCGCCAAGGCGACCGCCGACCTGGCCACCAAGGTCCGCACCAGCAAGATCAGCCCGGACGAGATGTCGGGCGCGACGTTCACCATCTCCAACACCGGCTCGCGCGGCGCGCTGTTCGACACGATCATCGTGCCGCCGAACCAGGTGGGCATCCTCGGCATCGGTGCCACCGTCAAGCGCCCGGTCGTCATCAACCACCCCGATCTCGGCGAGACCATCGCGGTGCGGGACATGACGTACGTGACGCTGTCCTACGACCACCGTCTGGTGGACGGCGCGGACGCCGCCCGCTACCTGACGACGGTCAAGGCGATCCTTGAGGCCGGCGAGTTCGAGGTCGAACTCGGCCTGTAGTCGCCTCACTTTCGGCTGTAACACTCGTCTCATCAGCGAGTACGCCCCCGTCCGGAGTCCTCCGGGCGGGGGCGCGGCCGTATTGGCCGTATTGTCTAAGGGTTGCCCGCCCGTCGCCCCCCACCGAGGCCCTTCGGGCCACGCTTCCGACCGCCGGAGGAGCCCCCATGACCGCGCCCGTCGTTCACTCGCTGCGCGAACAGATTCGCGAGCACATCGTGGAAGGCATCGTGAGCGGTCGCTGGAAACCGGGCGAGCGGATCGTGGAACGCAGGATCGCCGTCGAACTGGAGGTCTCCCAGACCCCGGTGCGCGAGGCGCTGCGGGAGCTGGAGTCGCTTCGCCTGATCGAGTCCGCGCCCAACAAGGGCGTCCGGGTGCGGAACCTGACCGCCGCCGACCTGGAGGAGAGCTACCCCGTGCGGGCCGGTCTCGAAGCCATCGCGGCGGAGCTCGCGGCCGACCGTCTCGCCGAGGACTGCTCGGCCCTCGAACCCCATGTGGCGGCCCTGTACGAGGCCGACCGGGCGTCCGACGGCACCGGCCAGGTGCGGCACACCGTGGCCTTCCACCGGGAAATGGTGCGGGCCGCGCACAATTCCGTGCTCCTGCACACCTGGGAGGGCCTCGGCATCGAGGTCTTCACCGCACTGTCCATCCGCTGGCTCGGCACGGTCCAGCAGTCGTACGCGGAGGAGCACGAGGCCCTGGTGTCGGCGTTCCGGGAGCGCGATCCGGCGATCGCTGCCCTGGTGAAGGCGCATGTCCTCGGCTGCGCGCCCCGTCCCTGACCGGGTCGGCCGACGGTCACACGATCCCTGACCGGGCTGGCCGACGGGCCCGCGCTCATCCTCCGAGCACCGTGCTCATAAGTCGCCCACCTGCGAAAACCCTTCAAAACAAAGGCACTGCGTGCCCTTTTGTGCGGCACCCTGTGCCCACTTTTGTCATATCGGGGAAGTTTTCCCTTCAATGCTTTGATCGATCATCGATCGCGGGCTTACAGTCATCGATGGGCCCGCTGCGGAGCCGCACCAACGACTGCGCAGTTGAGCCCCGCGCCCTGTCCTGCCAAAGACCAAGGGCACCCCCGACCCTTTCCGTTAAGGGACCCCCGCCCGACACAGGCATGGGCACCCCCTCCGACTCAGGAAGGCGGCGTAATGACCGACCCCTCCCGCATCCAGTTGAGCGAGCTCGACCAGCTCCCGGACCGCGACCCGGAGGAGACCGCCGAATGGCAGGCCTCCCTGGACGCCGTGACCAAGGCGGCCGGGCCGCACCGTGCCGCGTACCTGATGCGCCGCACGCTGGAGCGCGCCGAGGGCGCGGGCCTGGCGCTCCCCAAGCTTCTTGAGACGGACTACGTCAACACCATCCCCACCGCCGCCGAGCCCGTCATCGACGGCGACGAGGCGATGGAGGCCCGGATCACCGCGTGGAACCGCTGGAACGCGGCCGCGATGGTCACCCGCGGCGCCAAGCACGGCGTCGGCGGCCACATCGCCACCTTCGCGTCGGCGGCCTGGCTGTACGAGACGGGCTTCAACCACTTCTTCCACGGCAAGGAAGGCGACGGCTCCGGCGACCAGCTCTACATCCAGGGCCACGCCTCGCCCGGCATCTACGCCCGCGCCTTCCTCGACGGCCGTCTGAACGAGACGCAGCTCGACAACTTCCGCCAGGAGGCCGGCGGCAACGGCCTGCCGTCCTACCCGCACCCGCGCCGGCTGCCCTGGCTGTGGGAGTTCCCGACCGTCTCCATGGGCCTCGGCCCGCTGTCGGCGATCTACCAGGCCCGCTTCAACCGGTACCTCACCAACCGCGGCATCAAGGACGTCTCGCCCTCGCACGTGTGGGCGTTCCTCGGCGACGGCGAGATGGACGAGCCCGAGTCGACGGCGGCCCTCGCACTCGCCGCCCGCGAGGGCCTGGACAACCTGACCTTCGTCATCAACTGCAACCTCCAGCGCCTCGACGGTCCGGTACGCGCCAACTTCAAGATCGTGCAGGAGCTGGAGGCCCAGTTCCGCGGCGCCGGCTGGAACGTCGTGAAGTCGCTGTGGGGCAACGCCTGGGACGAGCTGTTCCGGCTCGACACCACGGGCGCTCTGGTCCGCCGTATCCGCGAGGTGCCGGACGCGCAGGTGCAGACGTACCAGACGCGGGACGCCGCCTACATCCGCGAGGACTTCTTCGGCAAGGACCCGGCGCTCGTCGAGATGGCGAAGCTGCTGAGCGACGACAAGATCCTGGAGTGCTTCCACCTCTCCCGCGGTGGCCACGAGCCGCGCAAGGTGTATGCCGCGTACAAGGCCGCCCTGGCGCACAAGGGCGCGCCGACCGTCATCCTGGCGCAGACCGTCAAGGGCTACACCCTCGGTGAGGGCTTCGCGTCGAAGAACGCGAACCACCAGATGAAGAAGCTGACGACGGACGAGTTCAAGAACATGCGGGACCTGCTCGACCTGCCGATCTCGGACTCGCAGTTCGTCGACGACGTGGTGCCCTACGGCCACCCGGGCGCCGACTCCCCGGAGGTCCGCTACCTCCAGGAGCGCCGTGCCGCCCTCGGCGGTCCCGCCCCGGCCCGCCGCACGCACGCGCTCGCGCCGCTGCCGCCCGCCGCCGACAAGGTCTTCGCGTCCTTCGACAAGGGCTCGGGCTCGCAGAACGTGGCGAGCACCATGGCTCTCGTACGGCTCCTGAAGGACCTCGTACGCGACAAGGAGACCGGCAAGCGCTGGGTGCCGATCGTCCCGGACGAGGCCCGCACCTTCGGCATGGAGTCGCTGTTCCCCTCGCTCGGCATCTACTCGCCGAAGGGGCAGACGTACGAGCCGGTCGACCGCGACCAGCTCATGTACTACAAGGAAGCCAAGAACGGCCAGATCCTCAACGAGGGCATCACCGAGGCCGGTTCGATGGCGGACTTCATCGCCGCTTCGTCGTCGTACGCGACGCACGGCGAGGCGATGATCCCCTTCTACATCTTCTATTCGATGTTCGGCTGGCAGCGCACCGCCGACCAGATGTGGCAGCTCGGCGACCAGCTCGGCCGCGGCTTCCTCATCGGCGCCACCGCGGGTCGCACCACGCTGACCGGTGAGGGCCTCCAGCACGCGGACGGCCACTCGCCGATGATCGCCGCGACGAACCCGGCCGCGCTGTCCTACGACCCGGCGTTCGCGTACGAGATCGCGGCGATCGTCAAGGAGGGTCTGCGCCGGATGTACGGCGAGGCCGCTCCCGGCGAGGACCAGAACGTCTTCTACTACCTGACCGTATACAACGAGCCGATGCCGCAGCCCGCGAAGCCCGCGGGTGTGGACGAGGGCATCGTGAAGGGTCTGTACCGCTTCAACACGGCCGAGTCGGCGGGTCTGTCGCCGGCCGCCAACGCCGCGCGGATCCAGCTCCTCGGCTCGGGCACGGCCATCCACTGGGTCCTCAAGGCCCAGAAGATGCTCGCCGAGGAGTGGGGGGTGGCCGCCGACGTGTGGTCCGCGACCTCCTGGACCGAGCTGCGCAGGGACGCCCTGGAGGCGGACGCCGCGGTGCTGCGCGGCGAGGAGCGCACGCCCTTCGTGCGTGCCGCTCTCGAAGGCGCCCAGGGACCCGTCCTCGCCGTCTCCGACTACATGCGTCAGGTCCCCGACCAGATCGCCCAGTGGGTCGAGCAGGACTACTCCTCGCTCGGCGCGGACGGGTTCGGACTCTCCGACACCCGGGACGCGGCGCGGCGCCACTTCGGCGTCGACGCCGAGTCCATCGTCGTGGCGGCGCTTGCCCGGCTTGCCGGTCGCGGCGAGGTGCCTGCGGCCGCGGTCAAGGAGGCCAGGGCCAAGTACGGCCTCTAGCCTCCGGCTCGGTACGCGGCACGGGGCCCCGTCACTCCGACGGGGCCCCGCCCCCGCCCCAGCCCTGAGGGCAACTGGGCCGCCGCCCTGTGGGCAGCCGGGCCGCCGCCCTGTGGGCAGCCGGGCCGCCGCCCTGTGGGCAACTGGGCCGCCCAGAGGGCGGAACGGGTGGGCACAGGGCGGCCCCCCGCCGCGCCGGGTTGCGCACCCTCCGTACGGCAAC
>NZ_JOAP01000018.1 GCF_000720475.1 Streptomyces aureocirculatus | reverse complement strand
GTGCGGGGTAACGGGTGGGTGGGTGGGAAGCATCCGCCGCGGAGCGGCGGGCCAGGAATGGCCCCCCGCCACAGCGGCGGGCCAGAAACGCCCCCGCACAAGCGGCCCCGCAGGGGGGCGGCCCCCCCGGAGGGGAACCGCCCCCCGGAGGGAGGGTCAGGCGTCGGCGGACTGGGCCCGCAGGGCCCGCTCAACCCCCGCGCGCGACTCAGTGATGAGTCGCCGCAACGCGGCGGAGGGCTCAGCGGACTTCAGCCACGCATCCGTCGCGTCCAGCGTCCCCGCGGACACCTGGAGCGCGGGGTACAGACCCACCACGATCTGCTGCGCCATCTCGTGCGAACGGGACTCCCAGACCCCCGCCACGGCGTCGAAGTACTTCTGCGTGTACGACGCGAGCAGCTCCCGCTGATCGGTCTGGACGAAGCCGGAGATCACCGCCTCCTGCACGGCGTTGGGCAGCTTGTCGGACTCCACGACGGAGGCCCAGGCCTCGGCCTTGGCCGCGGCGGTGGGCCGAGCGGCCCGAGCCGCGGCCGCGTGCCGCTCACCCGCGGCCGTACGGTCCCGCTCGAACTCCGCCGCGATCCCGGCCTCGTCGAGCCGCCCGGTCGCCGCGAGCCGCGCCACGAACGCCCACCGCAGCTCGGTGTCCACGGCCAGGCCGTCGATCGACTCGGAGCCGTCGAGCAGCCCTTCGAGCAGCGCCAGGTCGGACTCCGAGCGGGCGGTGGCCGCGAACGCCCGCGCCCAGGCGAGCTGGTGGTCGCTGCCGGGCACGGCGGCCCGCAGTTGCTCCAGGGTCGCCTCCGTCCAGCGGGTGAGCAGCGCGTCCCGGTGGGCGGGGGCCGCGTACAGGTCGAGCGCGAGCTTCACCTGGCGGTGCAGCGACTGCACGACGCCGATGTCGGACTCCTTGCCGATGCCGGACAGGACGAGGGAGAGATAGTCCCGCGTGGGCAGCTCCGCGTCACGCGTCATGTCCCACGCCGACGCCCAGCAGAGCGCCCGCGGCAGCGAGGCCTCGAAGTCGCCGAGGTGCTCGGTGACGAAGGCGAGCGAGTCCGCGTCGAGGCGGACCTTGGCGTACGACAGGTCGTCGTCGTTGAGGAGGATGACGTCGGGCCTGGCCCGGCCCACCAGCGCGTCCACGGCCGTCAGCTCGCCGTCCACGTCCAGCTCGACGCGCTCGGTGCGCACCAGCTTGCCGGTCGCGGCGTCCCGGTCGTACAGGCCGATGGCGATGCGGTGCGGGCGCAGCGTCGGCGCGCCCTGCGCGCCCGCGGGCAGCTCGGGGGCCTCCTGCTTGACGGCGAAGGAGGTGATGGTGCCGGAGGTGTCGACGTCCACGACCGGACGCAGCACGTTGATGCCGGCCGTCTCCAGCCACTTCTTCGACCAGGTCTTCAGGTCCCGGCCGCTGGTCTCCTCCAGGGCGCCGAGCAGATCGCTCAGCCGGGTGTTGCCGAAGGCGTGCCGCTTGAAGTACGCCTGCACACCGCTGAAGAACTCGTCCATGCCGACGTAGGCGACGAGCTGCTTCAGGACGCTCGCGCCCTTGGCGTACGTGATGCCGTCGAAGTTGACGAGCACGTCGTCCAGGTCACGGATGTCCGCCATGATCGGGTGCGTGGACGGCAACTGGTCCTGCCGGTAGGCCCACGTCTTCATGGAGTTGGCGAACGTGGTCCAGGAGTGCGGCCAGCGCGATCCCGGCGCGTACGCCTGGCAGGCGATGGAGGTGTAGGTCGCGAACGACTCGTTCAGCCAGAGGTCGTTCCACCACTCCATCGTCACGAGGTCGCCGAACCACATGTGCGCCAGCTCGTGCAGGATCGTCTCCGCGCGCGTCTCGTACGCGGCGTCGGTGACCTTGGAGCGGAACACGTACTGGTCGCGGATCGTGACCGCGCCCGCGTTCTCCATCGCGCCCGCGTTGAACTCCGGCACGAAGAGCTGGTCGTACTTCGCGAACGGGTAGGCGTAGTCGAACTTCTCCTGGAACCAGTCGAAGCCCTGCCGGGTGACCTCGAAGATCGCGTCCGCGTCCAGGTACTCCGCGAGCGAGGGACGGCAGTAGATGCCGAGCGGCACGCTCTGGCCGTCCTTCTCGTACGAGGAGTGCACCGCGTGGTAGGGGCCGACGATCAGGGCCGTGATGTACGACGAGATGCGCGGCGTGGGCTCGAAGACCCACACGTCGCCGCCGGGGCCCGTGGGCTCGGGCGTCGGCGAGTTCGAGATCACCGTCCAGCCGCTCGGCGCCTTCACGGTGAACTGGAACGTGGCCTTCAGGTCCGGCTGCTCGAAGGAGGCGAACACACGGCGCGCGTCCGGGACCTCGAACTGGGTGTAGAGATAGGCCTGCTGGTCGACGGGGTCGACGAAGCGGTGCAGGCCCTCACCGGTGTTGGTGTACTCGCAGTCCGCGACGACCTTGAGTACGTTGGCGCCCTCGCGCAGGTGCTTCAGGGCGATGCGCGCGTCGCGGAAGGCCGCGGCCACGTCCACGGAGTGCCCGTTCAGGACGATCTCGTGGACGGCGGGGGCGACGAGATCGATGAAGGTCTCGGCGTTCGCCTCGGCGCTCTCGAAGCGGACCGTGGTCACCGACCGGTATGTCCCTCCCTCCTGCGCTCCGGAGAGGTCGAGATCGATCTCGTACGAGTCAACGGTGAGCAGCTTCGCCCGCTGCTGCGCCTCTTCGCGGGTCAGATTGGTGCCGGGCACGCGGTCATCTCCTCGGTACGACTTGCGTAGTTTCTGCGATGTTTCTCGCCATCCTTGCATGTGGCGTGGCGGCCCGGGCCGAGCCATTGTTCTCAGGTCGCGCGGCCGTTAGCATCCGCGCGTCGGCTCGGGCCGGAAAGCGGTCCGAAGCGGCCTGGAGCGGCGGCGTACGGGCGGGGGCGGATGGATGTGACAAGGGGTGCGAGGGGTGCGCGCGGTGTCCGGTTCCCGCGCGGGCCGCGAAGACCGCGGTCGGCCCACGGGGCGGCACGATTACGCGGAGTGACGATACCGGCCCTCGCCGTCGTGCTGGTCGGCGCGGTCACCGCCGGGTGCGGCGCGTCCGGGGACTCCGGCGGCGGACCCGCCGACGGCAAGGGCCTGGAGAAGACCCGGATCACCGTCGGCACCATGCCGGTCGCCGACACCGCGGCGCTGCAGATCGCGATCCGCAAGGGCTTCTTCAAGGCGGAGGGGCTCACGGTCCGCACGACCACCCTCAGCGGGGGCGCCGAGTCGGTCGGCCGACTGCGGGCGGGCGCCATCGACGTCTCCTTCGGCAACTACGTCTCGTACTTCCTCGCGCACGCCAACAAGGCTCTGGACCTACGGATCGTGTCCGACGGCTTCCAGTCGGCGCCCGGCACGCACGCGGTCCTCGTACCGAAGGACTCGCCGGTCAGCTCGCTGAAGGACCTCGAAGGCAAGAAGATCGGCGTCAACACCAAACGGAACATCAGCGCCCTCCTCGTCCAGAAGGCGGGAAAGGCGGAGGGCGCCGTCTTCGACGACGACAAGGACTTCGTCGAGATCGACATGCCGAACATGGGGACCGCCCTGGAGTCCGGCAGTGTCGACGCCGTGCAGGCCGTCGAGCCGTTCGTCACCGCGATCGAGAAGTCCGGCGCGGGCCGGGTCGTCGCCGACCTCGGCAAGCCGCCCACCGCGGGCTTCCCGATCGCCGGCTACGCCAGCACCGCCGCGTTCACCGAGAAGAACCCGAAGACGGTCGCCGCCTTCCAGCGCGCCATGTCCCGCGCCCAGCGGCAGGCCGGCAACCGCTCCAACGTCGTGGCCGCACTCCCGGACTACACGAAGATCACCACCGAGGAGGCCGCCCAACTGCGCCTGGGCGGCTACCCCGTGGCCCTCGACCCGGCCCGGCTGCGACGCGTGGTCGAACTGATGCGGGAGTTCGGCTACGTGAAACAGGAGATCGACGTGGAACCACTCCTCGTGCGCACGGCGCCGTGAGGCCGACTGCGCGCCCCCGTCCGGGCTCCGGCCCGGGGTCCGCGGCGCGCACCCGCCCCCGTACCGGGTGGCTGACCGGAGCCGCCGGGCGCGCCCGGCGGCTGACCCAACGCGCCCGGTGGCTGACCGGACGCGCCTGGGGGCGGGCCCTCCTCGGCGCGGTCGGGGCCGTCGGCACGCTGCTGCTCGCCGAACTCCTCGCCCGCAGCGGGGTGTTCGACGCCCAGGCGCTGCCGCCCGCATCCTCCGTGCTCGCCCGCGCCGCGGAGATGGCGGTCGACGACGGGTTCCTCGGCCACCTGTGGACCACCGTCTCCGCCTGGCTCGCAGGCCTCGCCGTCGCCGTCGCCCTCGCGGTGCCCGCCGGACTGCTCCTCGGCTCGCTGCCCCGCCTCGACACCGCCGCCCTGGCCGTCGTCGAACTGGCCAGGCCCGTGCCGTCCGTCGCCCTGATCCCGCTCGCGATCCTCGTGTTCGTCGAGCCAGACCGGGTGGAGCGGTCCCTCGTCTGCTACGCCGCGCTGTGGCCCGTCCTGCTTCACACCCTGTACGGGCTGCGCGACGTCGACCCCCTCGCCAAGGAGACGCTGCGCTCCTTCGGGTTCGGGCCGCTCGGGGTGGCGTGGCGGGTGTCGCTGCCGAGCGCCGGACCCCATGTCGTCACCGGCGTGCGGATCGCCGCGTCGGTGGGCCTGATCGTGGCGGTCAGCGCGGAGCTGCGGGCCGGGGGAGACGGCGGGCTCGGCGTGTATCTCCTTGGCACCCAGTCCGGGGGCGGGCGCCCCGACCTGATGGTGGCGGGGGCCTGCTGGGCGGGCGCCCTCGGCGTTGCCGCCAACGCGGTCCTCGTCCTGGCGGGGCGCAGGCTCTTCCCGCGCCGGGCCGAGGCGGGAGCGGGCCCGTGACCTCACGACCACGCCGGGCCCTCGGCGCGGCCCTCGCCCGCGGATGGCTGCTCGTCCTGCTCCTTCTCGCCTGGGAGGCGGCGGCCCGGCGAGCGCAAGACCTGTACTTCCCGCCGCCGACCCGGATCGTGCGCACCATGCGGGAGTTGTGGTGGTCGGGGCCGCCGTCCCGACTGTGGCTCAGCGACCTGGCCGTCGACGACTTCGTCCCGAGTGTCAGCCATCTGCTGCTCGGCTGGGCGCTCGCCGGGGTGGCGGGCATCGTCGTGGGCGTCGGCGTCGGCCTCTCCCGGGTGGCGTTCCACCTCGCCGACCCCGTGCTGCAGTTCGGACGTGCGGTGCCACCGCCGACGCTCATCCCGTTCTTCATGGTCGCCTTCGGGCTCGGTACGTCCATGCAACTGGCGGCCATCGTCTTCGGCGTGGTGTGGCCGGTGCTGCTCAACACCGCTGACGGGGTGCGGTCCGTGGAGCCCTTGCAGCTCGACTCCGCCCGTGTCTTCGGCCTCGGCGGGTGGGCCCGGCTGCGGTACGTCGTACTGCCCGCGGCCGCGCCGAGGATCTTCGCGGGGCTGCGGGTCGCGCTCGGCTTCGCGCTGATCCTCATGGTGATCGCGGAGCTGATGGGCTCCGGCGAGGGCATAGGCTCCCGTCTCAACGCCGCCGAACGGGAGTTCAGGCCCGACCGGTTGTGGGCGGGGATCGTGCTCCTCGGCGCCGTCGGCTGCGTACTCAACGCGCTGTTCCTGCTCGTCGAGCGCAGAGTGCTCGCCTGGCACCGGGGCGCGCGGCGCACGATCACCTAGACCTGAAGGACCGCGACGGCAGGACCGGCCGGATCTCGCGGGACACAACGGGAACGCCCGAGGCCTTCGGGCACTCACATCACGTAGACCGCACGGCAGTCGGCAACAGCGCAACAGGGCAACAGGGGGAACAGGGGGAACAGGGGATGCTGGACATCGCGGGTCTCAGCCATCGGTACGCCGACGGGCACCAGGCCGTCGAGGACGTCGAACTGCACGTGGCACGGGGCGAGTTGGTGAGCATCGTCGGCCCTTCGGGGTGCGGCAAGTCCACGTTGCTGCGCTGCGTCGCGGGCCTGCAACGTCCGAGCGCGGGCGACATATCCGTGGCGGGCAGAGCCGTCGACGGTGTGCCCGACGACCTCGCCGTCGTCTTCCAGGACTACACGCGCTCGCTCTTCCCCTGGCTGACGGTACGGGACAACGTTGCCCTGCCGCTGCGCCGCCGCGGCCTCGACCGCGCGGAGCGCCGCGCGCGGGCCCTGGCCGCGCTCGCGCAGGTCGGCCTCGACGGCACCGCGGGCAAGTATCCGTGGCAGTTGTCGGGAGGCATGCAGCAGCGCGTCGCCATCGCCCGCGCGCTCGCCTACCGGCCCGCGCTGCTCCTGATGGACGAGCCGTTCGGCTCCGTCGACGCACAGACCAGGGAGGACCTGGAGGACCTGCTGCTCTCGGTGCGCGGCGGCACCGACGGCCCCGGAACCGACGCCCCCGGCACCCCCGCTCCCGGAACCGAAGGGATGACCATCCTCCTCGTCACCCACGACATCGACGAGAGCGTGTACGTCGCCGACCGCGTCGTCGTCCTCACCGGCGCCCCCGGCCGTGTGCACAGCGAACTGCCCGTCGAACTGCCCGCGCCCCGCGACCAGATCGGCACCCGCGCCCTGCCCGCGTTCGTACGCCTGCGCACCGAGGTCGGGCGGGCGGTGCGACGCCCGTGCACGCCATGAACGCCCCGCACGCGAGCGTCGACGTCCTGATCGCGGGGGCGGGCATCGGCGGACTCACCGCGGCCCTCAGCCTGCACGCGGCGGGCATCGGGGTGCGGGTCGTCGAACCGGCCCAGGTGATCCGGCCCCTGGGCGTCGGCATCAACCTGCTGCCGCACGCCGTCCGCGAGCTGACCGAGCTCGGCCTCGGCGACGCCCTTGCCGCGACCGGCCTGCCGACCGCCGCGATGGTCCACTACGACCGGCACGGCAACCGCATCTGGGGTGAGCCCCGCGGCCTCGCCCTCGGCTACCACTGGCCGCAGTACTCCCTGCACCGCGGCGCCCTGCAGATGCTCCTGCTCGACGCGGTGCGCGCCCGCATCGGCGAACGTGCCGTCGTCACCGGCACCTCCTTCGTGCGCTACGCCGAAACGGAGGGTTCCCTGCTCCGGGTGGTCCTTCGCGACCTGGCGCGCGGACGCGAGCACACCGTGCCGGTGCGGGCCCTGATCGGTGCCGACGGGCTCTACTCGACGGTGCGGGCGCGGCTGCACCCCGGGGAGGGGCCGCCGCTGTGGAACGGCATCCGGATGTGGCGCGGCATCACCGAGTGGGAGCCCGTGCTCGGCGCGCGCACCGTCACCGTCGCCGGCAGCAACGCGCAGGCCAAGCTCGTCGTCTACCCCATCTCGCGGGAGGCCGAGGAGCGCGGGCGCGCGCTGCTCAACTGGGTCGCCGAGGTCCGGGTTCCGCCCGACCACGGCGCCATGTCCGGCGCGGCCGACTGGAACCGCGGCGGGCGCCTCTCCGACGTCCTTCCGCACTTCGCCGGGTGGCGGATCGGGGACCTCGACGTGCCCGCGATGTTCGCCGCGACCCGGCGGATCCTGGAGTACCCGATGGTCGACAGGGAGCCCCTGCCGCACTGGGGCCAGGGGCCCGTCACCCTGCTCGGCGACGCCGCCCACCCCATGTACCCGGTGGGCTCCAACGGCGGTTCGCAGGCGATCCTCGACGCCCGGGTCCTCGCCCGCTGCCTGGCCGTGCACGAGCCCGACCGGGTGGCCGGGTTGCGGGCGTACGAGGACCTGCGGCGCGCTGCCACGGCCGCGCTCGTCCTCGCCAACCGGCGGATGCCCGCCGACCGGCTCCTCCAAGTCGTCGCCGAGCGGGCGCCCGAGGGGTTCCGCCGGGTGGAGGACGTGCTCACCGGGGAGGAGGTCGCCGAGCTCGACGCGGCGTACCGGTGGACGACCGGGACGGATGTGGCGGAGTTGAACGGTCGGGGGTCGTGGGGGGTATAGCGGCCTTCGCGGGGCGCCCAAGTCCCGCCCCTTCCCGCAACTGGGGGGCCGCCCCAGACCCCGCTCCGCGAACGCCGGAGGGGCTGAAAAGAACAAGCCTGCTCCGGCACACTTCAGCCCGTCCGGCGTTCGCGGACGAGCGCGCAGCGCGACAAGCGGGAACGTGACGTCCGGAAACCGCCAGCCCGACCCCCGCGCCCGCGCGAACCTTGCCCCATGACCACCGCATACACCCCGAACCCCATAGCCCCCGACGCCCTGAAGGAACTGCGGCACACGGACGACGCGGGCCGGCCGTGCGTCCCGTTCACGGACGGGGAGGGCGGCGCCCCGCTCCGCTGCTGCCTTCGCCCCGCCCGGCAGGGCGAACGCCTCGCCCTGGTCTCCTACGCCCCCCTCCGCCGCTGGGCGGCGACCACCGGCGCCAAGCCGGGCGCGTACGACGAGCAGGGCCCGGTCTTCATCCACGCGGACCCGTGCGAGGGCCCGGCCCCGGCGGAAACGAGCGAGGACTACCCGTTCGTCAGGACGGGCGCCCTGCGCGCCTTCCGCCGCTACGACGCCGACGGCCACATCGTCGGCGGCCGCCTCCTTGAGATCCCCGAGCACCCGGCAAAGGGCTTCGACGCGGCCTTCGCCGAGGCGTTCGCCGACCCGGAGGTCGCCCTCGTACACGTCCGCGCCGTGGAGTACGGCTGCTTCCACTTCGAGGTGCGCCGCCCGGCGTGACCCCGCGAGGGACCCCCGGGGCTCAGGCCACCGACGCGGTGGCGTCGGCCGCCTGAGCCCCGGCCCCGACCCCGGCCACCGCCCGCGCGAGCGCCCGCACCCGCGCCGTCTCCCCGTCCCGGTGCCACACCATCCCGAGCACCGAGTCGGGCACGCCCTGCACCGGTACGAACACCACGTCCTGCCGCCCGTGGTACTCCGCCGTCGGCCGGCACAGCAGCATCGCCCCGCGGTCCGCGGCCACCAGGGTCAGGCCCTCCTGGAGCGTGCGCACGGCGGGCGCGGGCACCGCGGAGGGCGCCTGCGCGGTGCGCCAGTACGCGGGGGCGGGCGGAGCCGCCGAGATCAGCGGGGTGTCCGCCAGGTCAACTGCGGCCAGGGACGTACGGGCCGCGAACGGATGGCGTACGGAGACCGCGACCGTCTGCTGCTGCCGGGAGAAGACCGGGCCGAGCACCAGGTCCGGCTCCGCCACCGGAAGCAGCACGATCGCCGCGTCCACCTCGCCGTGCCGCACCGCCCCGAACGGGTCCGCGAACGGCACCTCCGCGATCTCCGCGACACAGCCGGGGTGCTGCTCCTGGAACGCCGTGATCGCCTCCATCAGTCGCGCGTCGGCCGTGCCCTGGAAACCCACCCTGATCTGCCCCGACACCCCGCGCGCCGACTCCCTGGCCCGCTCCACCACGCCCGCCAACTCCTCGTACGCCGGAGTCAGTTCCGTACAGAACCGCGCACCGAGCGGGGTCAGCCGCACCCGGCGGCTCGTACGCTCCACCAGGCGGGCGCCGATCCGGTGCTCAAGGGCGGCGATGAGCTGACTGACGCGGCTCTGGGAGACGTAGAGCCGCTCACCCGTGCGGCCGAAGTGCAGTTCCTCGGCGAGGACGAGGAAGCACTCCAGCTCCCGTATCTCCAGACCGCTCACCGCACCGGCCCGCCCGTTCCGGTGTCCCGCCGCGTGCGCGTCCCGCGCGTCCTGCGATCGATTAGCCACGCTCATTCAAGGATGAGAACTCCGGCGTTGTTCCCGATGCCGCGCGGGCGTTGGGTGGGGGCCATGGAAACCGTGACCACAACCGCGCCCGTCCCCACCGGACGGTGGTCCCTGCCGCTGTCCGTCGTCGCCGTCGCGGCCGCCACCTTCTCGGTCGTCACCACGGAAATGCTGCCCGTGGGGCTGCTCACCTCCCTGTCATCGGGGCTGCACGTCTCCGACGGCACCGCCGGTCTCACCGTCACCCTGCCCGGGGTCGTCGCCGCGCTCGCCGCGCTGCTGCTGCCCGTCGCCGTGCGCCGCGCAGACCGCAAGCGGGTGCTGTGCGCGCTGATGCTGCTGCTCGGCGCGGCCAATGTGCTCTCCGCGCTCGCGCCCTCCTTCGCGGTGCTGCTCGGCGCCCGGATCGTCGTCGGCCTGTGCATCGGCGGTGTCTGGGCCGTCGCCGCCTCCCTCGCGGTGCGCCTGGTCGCCGCCGAGTCCGTGGGCCGGGCCACCGCCGTCATCTTCAGCGGCATAGCCGTGGCGTCGGTGCTCGGCGTGCCCGCCGGTACCTTCCTCGGCGAACTCAGCGACTGGCGCTGGGCGTTCGGCGCCGTCGCGGTGCTCGGGCTCGCCGTCGCCGCGCTCCTGTCCGCCGTCCTGCCGCCGCTCCCCGCCGACGAGCCGGTGCGGCTCGGTGCCTTTCCCGGTCTGCTGCGGCTGCCCCGACTGCGGGTCGGCCTGATCGCGGTGGCGCTGCTCGTGGTGGGGCACTTCACCGCGTACACCTATGTGCGGCCGGTCCTCGAACGGGTGCCGGACCTCGGCGCGGGCCTCGTCAGCGGGCTGCTGCTCGCGTACGGCGTCGCCGGGATCGCCGGGAACTTCCTCGGCGGCTCCCTCGCGGCCCGCGAACCGCGCAGGGCCCTCCTGGTGATCTCCGCCGCGCTCGGTGCCGTGGTGCTCCTGATGGGACCGGCCGGTGGCTCCCTTGCCGTGTCCGTGGTGCTGCTCGTCGCGTGGGGGCTCGCCTACGGCGGAGTGTCCGTCTCCTCGCAGAACTGGGTGATGGCCGCGGCGCCGGGCGCCCGTGAGTCGGCGTCCGCGCTGTTCGCCGGGGTGTTCAACGTGGCCATCGCGGTGGGTGCGCTGACCGGCGGCCGGGTCGCCGACGGCATCGGCGTGACCGGCGTCCTCTGGGTGGGCGGCGGGCTCGCCGTGCTCGCCCTCGGCGTGATCGCCCTCGCGGCGCGCAAGGAGAGGTGACACGGGGACACGACGGCAGCGGTGCCCGTACGGAACCCGGCCGGGTTCCGTACGGGCACCGCTGCCGTCCCGGGAGCGATCGTCCCCTCGGCTCAGGGCGCCAGGCACCCGGTGGCCGGGACCTCGGGGGGCACCCCGAGGCCGGTCGGGTCGACGAGCCCGGTGACGTCCTGGACGGCACAGTCGATGGTGGCTACGGGGTCCGGCACGGCACTCGCCGGGGCGGCGAGGGCGCCGACGAGGGCGAGGGTTCCGATGGCCATGGTGGTCACGGCGGCGATACGGCGCATGAACTTCCCTTGTCAGTGGTGCGGTTGGTGCACCCCATCACTGCCCGGACACGCCCGGGGGGCATGCGCCGTATCACTCGTACGTGGCTGCGGAAACGATCCCTCGTGAGCCGGGCGTTTCCGGTGGTCCCAGGGCCCCGGGTTTGCGGTGATCCCGCCGGGGCCCGGTGCTCAGGCGCCCGAGAGCTCCGCCGCCACCAGCTCCGCGATCTGTACCGCGTTCAGCGCGGCGCCCTTGCGGAGATTGTCGTCGGAGATGAAGAGGGCGAGGCCGTTCTCGACGGTCTCGTCGCCGCGGATACGGCCCACGAAGGACTCGTCGCGGCCCGCGGCGCCCAGCGGGGTGGGGACGTCCGTGAGCACGACGCCCTCCGCGCCCGCCAGGATCTCGGTGGCGCGCTCCGGGGACAGCGGCCGCGCGAAGCGGGCGTTGACCTGGAGGGAGTGGCCGGTGAAGACGGGCACGCGGACACAGGTGCCGGAGACCTTGAGCTCCGGGATCTCCAGGATCTTGCGGGACTCGTGGCGCAGCTTCTGCTCCTCGTCGGTCTCGTTCAGACCGTCGTCGACGATGGAGCCCGCCAGCGGCAGGACGTTGTACGCGATCGGCGCGACGTACTTGTCGGGCTCGGGGAACTCGGCCTTGTCGCCGCCGTGCGTCAGCTTCGGCGCGTCGTCACCGACCTTCTTGACCTGGTCGAAGAGCTCGTCCACACCCGCGAGGCCGGAGCCGGACACCGCCTGGTAGGTGGCGACGACCAGCGAGGTCAGCTCCGCCTCCAGGTGCAGCGGCTTCAGGACGGGCATCGCGGCCATCGTCGTGCAGTTCGGGTTGGCGATGATGCCCTTGGGGCGGTCCGCGATCGCGTGCGGGTTCACCTCGGAGACGACGAGCGGCACCTCGGGGTGGCGGCGCCAGGCGGAGGAGTTGTCGATCACCACGGCGCCCTGCGATGCGACCTTCTCGGCGAGCGCCTTGGAGGTGGCGCCGCCCGCGGAGAACAGGACGATGTCCAGGCCCGTGTAGTCGGCCGTCGAGGCGTCCTCGACCGTGACCCCGTCGAGGACCGTGCCGGCCGAGCGGGCCGAGGCGAACAGACGCAGCTCGTCGAGCGGGAACTTGCGCTCCGCGAGGATGGTGCGCATGACCGTGCCGACCTGACCGGTGGCTCCGACGATTCCGACCTTCACAGGGTTCCTCCGTAGGTATGTGCCTGGCGCGCGGCCGTCCGGCCTGGGCGTTCTGCCGCCCGCTCCATGATGCGTCTGTCCACGGCCGCTTTGTCCAATCCATTGTCCGAGGTGCGGAACACCACAGGTGACGTCGGCGGAACCCGCACCCTGTTCCGGGTCCGGCAGCCGAACGTTTCCGCGGCCTCCCGCGTCCTAGGGGAAACGCGGAAACGCGGGAACGCGCGGGCCGAGGGACGGGACGAGGGGGAGGCCATTGCTGCGCAGAAGCACGCGCCGCGGACCACGGGGGCGGGCGCCCGCCGGTCCGCTCGACCCGGCCCGCGGGACCGCCGCCGATCCGCACGGGATCGCCGACCCGCTCGACGCGGCCCAGGAGGGCCGGGTGCGGGCCGTGCTCTCGCTGGGCGGGGTCCCGCACGGGGAACTCCAGGACGGGGTGCAGCACGTCAGGCTGCGGCTCCTGGAGCGGGCGGCGCGCGGGCAGGAGGCACCCCGGGAGGTGTCGGCGTGGGCGGCCGTCGTGGCCTCGAACTGGGCCATGGACTACCACCGCGCCCGGCGCCGCCAGGAACGGCTCGGCGAGCGGCTCGCCGCGCTGCACCCGGCGGAGCCGCAGGAGGACGGCGCCGAGTCGCGGGTGCTCTCGCTCGCCGTGGCGCAGGGCCTCGACGAGCTGCCGGACAGCCAGCGCCAGGTAGTCGTGCTGCGCTTCTACGCCGATCTGCCGGTCCGCGACATAGCGGATGAACTGGGCATTCCGGAGGGCACGGTGAAGAGCAGGCTGCACGCGGCGGTACGGGTGCTGCGTACGCGGCTGCACGAGGGAGAGGTGAGGTGACCGTGGCGCACGAGAAGCCGTACGACCCCGTCGACGCGCTGACACCGGCGGTCACCGGCGAGCCGGTGCCCGAGGCCGCCCGCGCCGACGAGCGCTTCATGGCGGAGTACGCGGCGGCCGTCGCCGATGTCGAGGTGCTGCGGGCGCAGCTCCGGATCGTGGGGGAGACGCTGGCGGCGTGCGGACCGCTCCCGCCGTCCGGCCAGCTCCCGCCGTCCGGTTCGCTCCCGCCGTCCGGCCAGCTCCCGCCGTCCGGTTCGCTCCCGCCGTCCGGCCAGCTCCCGCTGTCCGGGGCGCTCCCGCCGTCCGGTTCGCTCCCGCCATCCGGTTCGCTCCCGCCATCCGGTTCGCGCGGCCCCGCCGGTTCGCGCGGCCCCGCCGGTTCGCGCGGCCCCGCGGGCGCGCGTGGCCCCGCCCGTCCATCGGGCCCCACCCACCCGTCCGGCACCCCCCGCCCCCCGGGCGCCGCCCGCCGCCGTGCCGTGCTCGGCCTCGCCGCCGTGCTCGGTGCCGGGCTGCTCGGCGGGCTCTTCTGGCTCGGGGCTGGCAGCAGTACCGGGGACCTCGACTCGGGGGCAGGTGCCGACGCCGCGAAGGGTGCGCCGAGCCTCACCGACGACCGGCCAGGAAGCGACGAGCGGCCAGGAGCCGAGGACCGGCCAGGAGCCGAGGACCGGCCCGAAGGTGCCGCCGAGGACGCGAAGAAGTCACCCGAGAGGTACGTCGCCTGCGCCCGGCTCATCGTCGAGGGCACCGTACAGAGCGTCGAGCCGCTGCCCGAGGGGACCAAGGACCGGATCACGCTCGACGTGTCCCGGTACCACAAACCCGCGAAGGGGCAGAAGCAGGTCACCTTCGTGATGGACGTCTCCGCGGACCCCCGGCCGCGGACGGGGGATCGCGTACTGATCGGCATCCCCGAGGGCCAGGCGTCCCCCGACATCTGGTCCACCGGCGGGCAACGCGCCGCGGACCGGGCGTGGATCGAGAAGGCGCTGCCCCGGGCGCGCGGCATGACGTGCTGAGCGCGCACCACCGCGCCGGGGCGGATTACTGAGTTCCGGTGACAACTCCGTGAAGACGCGGTTGCGAACCCGGCGAACCGCCCGACCTGCGATTTCACCGGGCTACGGTCCTTCCACCGCTTGCTGATGATCACTGGCGTACGGCGGTCGCGTACCTGACCAGTACCTGACCAGTGCCGCCCGCGGAGATCACCGGCGCCAACCAACGACCACGCAAGGAAGGACCTCCGTGCGCGCACCCCGCAGTCGGACGACGGCCGCTCTGCTCTCCGCCGTCGTCGCCGCCCCCGTCCTGTTCGCCGCCGCGTCCCCCGCGGGCGCGCAGGACGCCGCCCCGTCCGACAGGCACCGGACGACGCAGGCCGAGAAGGCGGAGCAGCTCGCCAAGAAGCTGGTGAAGAAGTCCACCGGCAAGAGCGCCCACCGCCACCTGGAGAAGTTCCAGCAGATAGCCGACGCCCACGGCGGCAACCGCGCCGCGGGCACCCCGGGCCACAAGGCCTCCACCAGGTACGTGTACGACCGCCTGAAGAAGGCCGGTTACAAGGTCTCGTACCAGGACTTCACGTTCTACACGTCGCAGACGCTGCGGGAGGGCGCGAGCGTCCTGTCGCCCGAGGCGCGCAAGCTGAACGCCCTGGCGTTCGACTTCAGCAAGTCCACGCCCGAGGGCGGCCTGACGGCACCGGTCGCCGCGGCCCGCGTCGACGACAGCCCGGGCTGCGAGGCCGACGACTACACCTCGGACACCTTCACCGGGAAGATCGCACTGGTGAAGCGCGGCACCTGCACCTTCGCCGAGAAGGAGGCAGCGGCGACCAAGGCGGGCGCCGTCGGCCTCGTGCTCTACAACCACTCCGGCGACGCGCCCGTCAAGGGCAACCTGGAGACCCCGGACAACGCGCACATCCCCGCCGTCGGCATCACCAAGGCCGAGGGCGAGAAGCTGGCCGAGCAGGTGAAGCAGGGCGAGGTCAAGCTCTCCCTGGACGTCGCCACCAAGGCGATCCCGCACAAGACCCGCAACGTCGTCGCGGAGACCCGCGGTGGCCGCGCCGACCGCGTGGTGGCGCTCGGCGCCCACCTGGACTCCGTGGAGGAGGGTCCTGGCATCAACGACAACGGCTCGGGTTCGGCCGGTCTGATCGAGGTCGCGGAGAAGCTCGCCAAGGAGACCAAGGGCGGCAAGAAGCTCGCCCACAAGGTCCGCTTCGCCTGGTGGTCGGCCGAGGAGCTCGGCCTGCTCGGCTCGGACCACTACGTGAAGACCCTGAGCGCCAAGCAGAAGAAGAACATCAAGCTCTATCTGAACTTCGACATGATCGCCTCGCCCAACGCGGCCGAACTCGTCTACGACGGCGACGACTCCGACAAGACGGGCGCGGGCGCGGGCCCCGCGGGCTCCGCCCAGATCGAGAAGCTGATCAACGGCTTCCTGGACAAGAAGAAGGTCCCGCACTGGGGCACCGACTTCGACGGCCGCTCCGACTACGGCGCGTTCATCGCGACCGGCATCCCGGCCGGCGGCACCTTCACCGGCGCCGAGGGCCTCAAGACCGAGGAGCAGGCGGCCAAGGCGGGCGGCAGGGCAGGACAGCCGTACGACCCGAACTACCACGCCAAGGGCGACGACATCAAGAACATCAACCGCAAGGCGTTCGACGTGAACATCGACGTCATCGCGAACGCGGTGGGCACCTACGCGCAGGACCTCAGCTCGCTGAAGCGCTGATCCGGCGCCCGGCCTCCGCGGGCGGCGGGACCTGAAGCCGGACGAGGTCCGAGAGCCGGAGGAGATCCGAAAACCGGACGGGGGCGGACACCGAGGTGTCCGCCCCCGTCCTCGTGCTGTCGTCAGCGCGAGACCGCAGAGGTCACTCGGTGACCTTCTCCAGCGTCACGCTGCCGGTGCCCGCGACCGTGCCGCGCGCGTTCAGGAGGTTCACCTCGCCGAACAGGACCCGGCCGGAGGCGCCGGGGGCGCCTACGACCAGCTCGGCGGAGACGTCCGCGGTCGCGCCGTGGGCGAGCTTCACCGCCTTGCTCTCGTCGACCTTGACCTGGCCGAGGGAGGCGGAGAAGAACACGTCACGGTAGTCGTACGCGGTCTGCCCCGACGGAATGGAGTAGCCCGCGACCTGGAGCGTGTACGTGCCCGCGGCGGGCTTGGTGACGCTCACGGACTCCTCCGAGTCGCCGTCAGCCGACTGCACGACGAGCTGGCCGTCCTTGAACAGCGCCAGGTCCAGGTCGGCACGGGAGTCCGCGGTGGAGCCGATCACGGCGTCGAGCCGCTCGGCACCCTCGGGCACGACGACCGTCGTGGTCTGCGTCTCGCCCTGCTTGATGGTGGGCCGGGAGGTGGCGGCCGAACCGAGCGAGCCACCCTTCAGCTTGCCGTCCACGGCGGCGTAGTCGTTCCGCGCCTTCCAGGTGACCGGGGTGGCCGAGCCGGCCTTGGCCTCGGGGACCTTCAGGGGCTCGGGGGCGAAGGTCACGCCGAGCGCGGAGACCTCCAGCTTGTACGGGTTGTCGAGCACCGGCGAGGTGCGGCGTGCCTCGACCTCGATCTCCCAGACGCCCGGCGTCGGGTTCGCGTAGGAACGGGCGTCGGGGCGGCAGGTGTTGTCCGGGTTCGGGAAGTTCGGGTAGCAGACGAGCGACGACGTCGACTCGGCCGGGAGCCCGTACGGGTGGATCGAGATGAAGCGCGTCTGGCTCTTGTCCGCGAGCCCGCCGAGCGCGACCTCAAGGGACTTCGCGCCCTTCGGCACGTTCACGAAGTACGACTTGGTGGCGTTGCGCTGCACCGAACCGGACGCCTTGTACGTGAACGACGGCTTCGCCAGCGGCTTGGCGACCACCACGGTCGTCATGATCTGGTGGTCGATGCCGCGGGTGCGCTTGTCGTCGACGGTCAGCTTGGCGCTGGAGACACCCGCGGACTCCGGGGCGGCCTGCACCTTCACCTTGACCGGCCGGTCGAGGGGCAGGTGGACCTCGCCGTCGGCGGCGTCACCGAGCAGCTTGAAGGTCTTCTCGTGGTTGTTGGCGAACGCGAGCTTGTGGCGCAGTGGACGGCTGGAGCCCGACGTACGCGTGATCGTCACGTCGTACGTCTTCTTCTGACCGGCCTTCAGGCCGCCCTCACGGTCGTACAGGCCGGTGCCGGGCTTCTTCAGCTCCTGCTCGAGGGCCGTGTCGACGGGCGCCTTGACCGTGTACTCGTGGGCCTTGGCGCCGCCCTTGATCGCGGCCCAGGCGTCCATGACGTCGATCCGGCCCGTGCCCTGCTCATAGGCCTGCACACCCGGGATGCGGTGCGCGGTCGAGGTGAGCGCGGTGCGCAGCTTGGCCGGGGTGAGGTCGACGCGCTGCTGCTTGGCGGCGCTCAGGAGCAGCGCCGCCGCGCCCGCGGTCTGCGGCGACGACATCGAGGTGCCCTGGAGCATCGAGTAGCCGGCGGGCAACTGGTAGCCGGCCTCGGCGGCCGGGGAGCCGGGCAGCCAGGTCTGGGTGGTGTTGATGGCCGAGCCCGGCGCGGTCACCAGGGGCTGGAAGCCGCCGTCCTCGCGCGGGCCGCGCGAGGAGAAGTTGAACATGCCGTATTTCTTCGTCACCGCGGAGCCGTAGTTGGCGGCCCAGGTCTCCTTGGAGACCGCGGCGCCCACGGAGATGACGTGGTCGGCGAGCCCGGGGTCACCGATGGTGTTGGCGCCGGGGCCCGAGTTGCCCGCCGAGATGACCAACTGCACGCCGTAGGTGTCGATGAGGCGCTTGTACAGCTCGGCGCGCGCGTTGTTGCCGTCGTTGAGCGCGGGCAGGCCGCCGATCGACATGTTGACGATGTCGACGCCGCGCTGGGTGACGAGGTCGATCATGCCCTCGGTGAGCGCGACGTTGGTGCAGCCGCCGGACCAGGTGCAGGCGCGGGACGACACCAGCTTGGCGCCGGGCGCCGCGCCGTTCATCTTGCCGCCGAACAGCTTGTTGGCGGCCGTGATGCCCGCTACGTGCGTGCCGTGCTCGGACTCGATGAGGCCGATGTTCACGAAGTCGGCCTTCTTGCCGACCCAGTCGCCGCCGTAGGGGTCCGTGGGGACGTCCTTGCGGATCTCGACGACGAACGGCACCCGCTCGGCGACGTCGGTCGCCGGGTCGTCCTTGCCGAAGTAGCCGACCTGGTGGTTCTTGCCGTAGGGCTTCATCGGCTTGTCGTCGCCGAAGTCCTTGTTGTCGTTCAGGTCGACGCGGACGGTGCCGGCGGCCGGGTCGTACAGAACACCCCAACTGTCGGTGGTGTCCCCGTCGCGGTTCAGGTCGCCCTTGGCGTCGCCGCCGGTGGTCGCGGCCTCGCGGAAGCGGCTGATCTGGTAGGAGCCCGCGGGGGCCTTCCAGGAGTCGCCGTCGAAGGTGAACGTGGGCCCTGACACCGGGTTGGTCATGCGGCGCCAGGTCGCGTCGGCGTCGACGATCGGGTCGGTCGCCGTCACCCAGTCGGTGATCTTGCGTTCGCCGGTGGTGGTCTTCTGGAGCGCCGGGTGGCCGAGGTCCACACCGGAGTCGAGGACGCCGATGGTGACGCCGCGGCCGTCGGCCTTCGCGTTCTTCTTCACGAAGTCGACGGCGCCCGTCTCGAAGGACGGGTTGTACGGGTTCTTGGCGGGCGTGTTCTTGTCGGGGGCCGGGTAGGCGGCGCGGCCCGCCCCGCTCTTCGCGCCCTTGGGGCTCTGCGGCTTCGGGTCGTCGAGCTCGATCTCGTGCCGCAGGTCGATGCCGTGCACGGAGGGGAGCTCGGTGGCGGCCTCGATCGCGGCGTCGGCGTGCGCGGTCGGGACGGCGGCGCGGACGTAGCCGAGCTTGTCGTAGGTGCGGCCGACGGAGCCGCCCTTGACGGCGTCGAGCTGCTTGGCGACCTGCTCGGTCGCGCCGGGCGCGGTGGCGACCATCATCGTGACGGTCTTCTCGCCCTCCGCCTTGGCGTCGGCGAGGAGTGCGGCGTCCGCGGCGCCGAGCTTGGCGGCGGCGTCCTTGGGCGCCGGGGCGGCGGGCGCGGGGGACGGGGTGTCGGCTGCGAAGGCCAGCGGGAGCGGGGCCGCCGCGCAGAGAGCGGCGGCCACACCTATCGCGGTGGCGAGACGTGCGGTGCGTCTGGCGCGGTCGTCGCGTCTCGCACCCGGCTCGGGCGCGCGTGGATCGAGGGTCATCAGCATCCCTGTACGTAAAGATCGGCTGGTCGAGCCGATGTAGCGATGGGGTCTCCCCTACCCGAACGGAGTCGAGAACTCGGGGAAGGGTCCGGAATACGGGACCGGATGACCGCTCAGCTTTACGTAAGGGGTGCCTGTTTGGGGAGAGTCGCCCGGCACGGGATGCGCCGGTGGCGTACTTCCGCCATACGCCATCGGGAACAAGGCGGTGCATAACGGCACTTGACGCCCGCGCCGCGCCCGTGCGGCGGCGTGGTCAGACCTCCCGTGAGCGCGCGTAGTGGCGGGACGCCTTCGCACGGTTGCCGCACAGCGCCATGGAGCACCAGCGGCGGGTGCCGTTCCGTGAGGTGTCGAAGAAGTGCAGGACGCACGCCTCGTGGGCGCAGCTCCGGATGCGGTCCGGCGCGCTGCCGAGCAGCGTCAGATAGTCCCGGGCCGCGAGCCACGCGGGTCCCCAGGACGGGTCGCCGAACTCGGGCTCCTCGGCGGGACCCGCCGTCGTCAGGGCCACCCGGACCCGGCCGTGCGCGAGGACCGCGTCGACCCGCGCGACCGCACCGGCGTCGCCACCCGGCTTCCCCGGCAGGTCGACGACCCCGGCCAGCGCGTCCCTGGCCCGCAGCAGATGCTCCAGGGTGGAGCCGTCGGCGCCGAACCGCTCGTCGAGCCCGTTCGCGGCCAGCCACACGGAGAGGCCCTCGACGCCGTCGAGCAGGTCCTGCCACGCCCCGTCCTGCACCCAGCGGGTGTTGAGCAGATCCAGGGCGAGGGGCTCACCGGTGAGGGGGCGAGGGTCGGGCATGCCCGCTCCTTTCATCCGTCCGCTTGCATCCCACTGCGGCCATCTAACCCCTCAAGGGTAAGTCACCGGTTCGAGTAACGGGGCGTGCCTATCCGGTGTACGCGGTCTAACGTCGGCCCGTGCACAAGGAACTCAGGGTGGCGGCCTACGCCGTATGCGTACGCGACGGGTCCGTGCTGCTCGCCCGCTGGGTGGCGGGAGACGGGAGCAAGCGGTGGACGCTGCCCGGAGGCGGCATGGACCACGGCGAGGACCCGTACGACACGGTGATCAGGGAGGCCGACGAGGAGACCGGATACACCGTGCAGCCGGTCGCGCTCCTCGGCGTGGACTCCCTGCGCCGCCGCTACCCGAGGCAGCTCGGGGCCCTCGCGGACTTCCACGGCGTACGCATCGTCTACGAGGGCCGGGTCACCGGGGGTGCCCTGCGGCACGAGACGTCGGGGTCGACGGACCTGGCGGCGTGGCACCCCCTGGACGACGTCGCCGCCCTCGACCGCGTGAGCCTGGTCGACATCGGCCTGTCCCTGTGGCGTGCCCGCCCGCCTCATGGCCACCTGGGGTCTTGCAGCCCGCCCGGCGCCTGAGGACGAGGCGCGGAGCGCGATTTCAGCCCGTCCGGCGTTTGAGTCAGCCCGTCCGGCGTTTGAGGACGAGGCGCGGAGCGCCGATGGAGCGGGGGTCCAGGGGGCGGCAGCCCCCGGTTTCGGAGAAGGGGCGGGCCTGGGGCGCCCCGCGAGGGCCCACTACCCCGCCACATGAACACGGAGCGACGCCACCCCCACCCCCCGAAGAGCAAAGCGTGCACACGCAGGGTCCCCCCAGATCCACTTACGGTGATCGGCGCCGCACGTTGCGGCGTCGTTCACGCACAGGCCACCCCCACTGCCAACGATCCAGTACGAGCGGGAAGCCACGGCCGGACCCCGGCCACAGCCTCCCGCGACCACTGCCGACGCGTTCGCACCCGGGGAGACGCGCCATGTCGCGGATACGCTCTGTGGCCACCGCCGCAGCCACTGCCACCACGTCCGCCGCCGCCAAAGTGAACCGTCGCGCGTTCCTCGCGGCGACCGGCGCCGTGACCCTCTCCGCAGGAGCCGGATACGCCCTCGGCCCCGGGGCGGGCTCCGGCGAGGCCGCCCAGGGGACGGCGCCCGTCCCGATGTCCCGCAGGGCCCCCGCGGCCCCACTCGCCCCGTACCGCTCGGGCACCACTCTCGCCACGTTCTCCGCACCCCGCGGACCGCACGGGAGCTACCGCCGGCTCGGCGACGGCCCGGCCTGGGACCGCGTCGTCCGCACGGACCTGGCGGACGCCAAGGACAACCGCGCCGCCCGCCGCACCGCGCTCGCCGCCTTCGTGCAGTTCACCGACCTGCACCTGGTGGACGTCCAGCACCCGCTGCGCTACGAGTACCTGCGCGCGCAGACGGCAAGCGCCTGGCGCCCGCAGGAGGCGCTGTCCGTCGCGGGGGCGGTCTCCCTGGTCGAGCAGGTGAACGGCATGCGCGGCGCCCCCGCCACCGGCGCCCCGCTGCACTTCGTCATGACGACGGGCGACAACACGGACAACAACTCCCGCAACGAGCTGGACTGGTTCCTGAAGGTGATGAGCGGTGGCCGCGTCACCCCCAACTCCGGTGACCCGCGCCACTACGAAGGCGTACAGGACAGCGGTCTGAAGCTCTACTGGCACCCGGACGCGGCCCTGCGCGACGCCGACAAGGGCGTCGGGTTCCCGCGGTTGCACGGCTTCCTGGAGGCGGCGATCCGCGAGGTGAACAGCCCGGGTCTCAACCTGCCGTGGTACTCCACCGTCGGCAACCACGACAGCCTCCCCGGCGGCTGTTACGCGCCCGGGGACCCGTACTTCGCGGAGTTCGCCGTCGGCGGCAAGAAGCTGATGTCCCTCGACGAGACGCGTGGCGCGGCCGTGTGGGAGACCGTCAAGAAGGGCCACGACCCGAAGGGCTCCACGTTCAAGGACATCCTGAAGTCCGAGGCCCGCCGCATGCGGTCGGTCACGCCGGACGAGGCGCGCGCCCCCTTCACCCCCGCCGAGTACGTCCGCGCCCACCTCGACCAGGCACACCGGGGCCGCGGCCCGGTCGGCCACGGCTACACCCGCCAGAACCTGGCGGACGGCACCCAGTACTACTCCTTCCGCATCAGCGACGACGTCCTCGGCATCAGCCTGGACACCACCGACCCCGGCGGCCACTACGAGGGCTCCCTCGGTACGTCCCAACTGCGCTGGCTGGAGCGGACCCTGACGGAGGTGGAGAGGAGCGGCGACGCCTCGTACGCCATCGTCTTCAGCCACCACACCAGCCGGTCCATGCGCAATCTGCACACCGATCCCCGGCGCCCGCGCGAAAAGCGGCACGGCGGGGACGAGGTCGCGGCGCTGCTCGGCAGGCACCGTTCGGTGCTCGCCTGGGTGAACGGCCACAGCCACAAGAACGCCATCACCCCGCACCGCACGGAACACGGCTCCTTCTGGGAGGTCTCCACCGCGTCGCACATCGACTTCCCGCAGCTCGCCCGCGTGATCGAACTGGTCGACAACCGCGACGGAACGCTCTCCCTCTTCACCACCCTCATCGAGTCCGCCGCCCCGCACCGCACGGACTTCACCGACCTGTCGCAGACCGGCCTCGCCGCGCTGTACCGCGAACTGTCCTTCAACGCACCGGGCGCCCGCCCCACCCTGAGCGGCGACCCGGGCGACCGCAACACGGAACTGCTCCTGCGCAAGGGCTGAAGCGGCGGCGCGATGCGGGGGTGCCCGCGGCGCGCGGCGGAAGCGGCGACGCACGGCGGTAGCCGCCACGCCCACCGGGGAGCAGCCGCGGCGCGTGGCAGGGAACGGCCGCCGCACCCGCGGCAGGGAGCAGTCGGCCCCCCGTGGCGGAAAGCAACCGCCCCCCCGCGTCACGCGAACGCGCCCCGCAGGGCCAAGTCGGCGGGGAGTCGAAGCGCGGTGGGGTGGGCGCGCGCGTCGGGCGCACCCGCGCCGTCCGCGGGTGCGCCTGCGCGCCCCCCTGCCGCGAGCACGCCGCGCGACCTGCGCCGGGCGCGCAGGTCACCCCGGGCGAGCGTGCCGCAGCCGCTATCTGGGCAGCACCACGAGGTACGCCGCGGGCTCCCGGTCGGCGGCCGCCATCAGGGCCGTCCGTACGACCGTGGCCTGCTGCTCGGCGGTGTCGCGGAGCTTCTTCGGGGTGATGTGGACGACGGTGACCCCGAGGCGCTCCAAGTGCTCGCGCTTGCGGGCGTACTCGGACCACTCGCCGAACTCCCTGCTCCGCTCCATGAGGGACCACCCCGAGTCGTCCTCGCCCTGGCGAGGCGCCCTGGTGTCAAGATCGACGGCGACGGCGTGCGCGGGCCAGTACGCGTCGACGCCGCCGAGGTGCGGTCCGCCGGGCAACCGGAGGTCGACGTTCCACAGCGGGTCGGGCAACCCGTACTCACGGACCAGCGCGTAAAGACGGTCCTCCGCGATCGCCCGACCCTCGGCGAGCAGGGTGTCCACCGCGTCCACCACGTGCGGCCGGGTGAGGAGCCGCGCGGCGTTCAACTCCCGTACCGCGGACGCGGGTTCGCAGTGCCCGCCGCGCACCGCCTCGGTGAGCAGCCGCCGTACCGCGCCCGCGTCGGAGAGCAGGGCCACCGCGTCGGCGAGCGCCCGTTCCACCGGCGCGACCGGGAGTCCGGTGATCTGTTGCGGAGTGGGCAGCGCATGCGTACGTACGAGCCGGGCGCAGCCGCTGGAGCGCAACCGCCGGGTGCGGGGCACCAGGACGTCGATGCGGTCCAGGGAGGGCAGCGGCGGCGCGGAGGAGAACCGGTGCAGCGCCAGTGCGGCGAGCCCCGTGATCATCGCGTCCGCGTACACCGCGTGCGGTTCGCCGGGCCCGGGCTGCGCGGGGACGCCTCCGACCTCATCGGCCGGGGGCCTGCCGGCGAACAGGAGCACACCGTGCAGCCGTTCCTCGCTGGTCGCAGGGCCGGGGTGGAGCAGGACGACGCCGGGCAGGAACTGCTGCCAGGGCCCTTCAGGCCGGCACCGCGCGGAGGTCTCGGTGCCGGACACGCCGTGCTCGCGCAGTTGGGCGGTGCTCATGACGCGCCGCTGGGCGGTGGTGAGGTGGCGCAGAGGGCGGGGGTGAAGCGGGGTGTTGTGGTTCATGACGGGGCCATTCCCGCGCCCGCTCGGGCCGCTAACCGCTGTTACCGTCTCGTCGACAAAACCGGACAACCCCGTCCTAAAGTACGGGCGTTCGAGAGCCGAAAAGAGTGGGTTCGGGGGGCGTGGGGAGTGAACAGGGGGCGCCTTCAGGCGAATAGTGCTCTCTTGTGGGTAAAGGTCAGTATTGTCATACTCGGCGCGACGCTTGGCATGGACGCGATGTGGTCGAGTGACCCCCGACCGTGCACCGCGCCAAGCTTCGGTAACTCCCCAGGCCGCCCCCCCCACTTGAGCGGCCCAACCCCCCATGGAGGTACTGAGTGAGCACTCAACGAGCGAGCAGGCGCCGCCTGACCCTCATCGGAGTCGGAGTCGCCGCGCTGGTCGCCGGCCCTCTGACGGCGGCGAACACCAGCGCCGCCGACCCCGCTCCCGCCCCGGCCACCCTCACCTCGTCCTCGGCGAGCAAACTCGCGCGCACCCTGACCGCCGACCCCGCCAGGACGGCGGGCGCCTACTACGACACCCCGGGCAAGAAGCTCGTCGTCAACGTCCTCGACGACGACGAGGCCGACCGGGTCCGCGACGCCGGCGCCGAGCCCCGGCACGTCAAGCACTCCCAGGCCCAGTTGAACGCCGTGCAGCGAAGTCTCGGCGAGCGCGCCGTCCCCGGCACCGCACGCGGGGTGAACCCGGTACTCAACAAGGTCGTCGTCACCGCCGACAGCACGGTCGGGGGCGCGGCCCTGAACCAACTGAAGCGGCACGTCGCCGCCCAGGACGGCAAGGCCGTGCTCAAGCGCGCCGCGGGCACGTTCCGGCCCCTCATCCGCGGCGGCGACGCCATCTACAGCGGTGACAGCCGCTGCTCGCTCGGCTTCAACGTCGTCAAGGACGGCGAGCCGTACTTCCTCACCGCGGGACACTGCGCCGCCCTCGCCGGCCGGATCTGGTCCGAGACCAAGGGCGGCCCCGTCATCGGCGTGGTCGACGACTACCGTTTCCCCGGCAGTGACGACGCCATCGTGGAGTACACCGCCGATGTGCCGCACCCGAGCGAGGTCAACCTCTACAACGGCAGCGCCCAGGAGATCACCGGCGCCCGCGAGGCCGTCGTCGGTGAGCAGGTGCAGCGCAGCGGGAGCACGACCCAGCTCCACGACGGATCCGTCCAGGCCCTGAACGCCTCCGTCACCTACCCGCAGGGCACCGTGCACGGCCTGATCCAGACCGACGTCTGCGCCGAGCCGGGCGACAGCGGCGGCGCCATGTTCGCCGACCGCGACGCCCTCGGCCTGACCTCCGGCGGCACCGGCGACTGCACCAGCGGTGGCCAGACCTTCTTCGCCCCGGTCACCGAGGCCCTGGCCCACTACGGCGCCGAGATCGGCTGAGCCCCTCCGGTGGCCAGGGGCATTTCGGCCCGTCCGGCGTTCGAGGACGAGCGCGCAGCGCGATGAGCGGTGGGCCAAGGGGGCGGCGACCCCTTGGCCCACACGACCTACCCCCTACACCGGGCCCGAGGCCCCATCACAGTGCTGCGCCCGCAGCGCCCGCGCCAGATCGTCCCGCGACTCCAGGACAAGCCGCCGCAGCGCGGGCGGCGCCTGCTCGTGCGAGCCGAGCCACGCGTCCGTCGCCGCCAGCGTCTCCGGGCTGTCCTGCAGATGCGGGAAGAGACCCCGCACCACGTCCATGCCGATCTGGATGGACCGCTCGGCCCACACCCGCTCGATCACCTCGAAGTACCGCGCCGCGTACGGCGCGGTCAGCTCGGCCTGGGAGGGCTGCTGGAAGCCCGCGATGGTCGCCTCCACCAGCGCGTTGGACAGCTTGTCGGACTCCACCACACAGGCCCAGGCCTGCGCCTTCACCGCGGCGGACGGCCGCGCGGCCAGGCAGCGGACCTGATGCCGCTTGCCGGACGCGGTGTCGTCACGGGCCAGTTCGGTGGCGAGCGCCTGCTCGTCCGCCGCCCCGCGGGACGCGAGCGAGCCGAGGAACGTCCAGCGCAGCTCCTGATCGACTTCGAGGCCGTCGATCCTGGCCGTGCCGTCGAGGAAGCCCCGCAGGAGCTGGAGGTCGGCCGCCGACGACGCCACCGAGGTGAAGAAGCGCGCCCACGTGAGCTGGTGCTGGCTGCCCGGCTCGGCGAGCCGCAGCTCCCGCAGGGCACCCTCGGCGAGCAGCCTGCCGCCCTCCGCACGCCAGTCGGGGGCGGCGTAGTGCGTCCTCGCGGAGTTCGCCCAGGCGTGCAGCATCTGCAGGACGCCGATGTCGGACTCCTGGCCGGCGAAGCGCAGGACCAGGCCGATGAAGTCCCGGGCGGGCATGAGCGCGTCCCGCGTGAGGTTCCACAGCGCCGACCAGCACAGGGCGCGGGCCAGCGGGTCCGTGATGTCGCCCAGGTGGGCGCGGAGCGTGGCGAGGGAGGTCTCGTCGAAGCGGATCTTGCAGTACGTCAGGTCGTCGTCGTTGACCAGGACCAGCTCCGGCGCCTCGACCCCGGCAAGCTCGGCGACCGTGGTCCGCGGACCCTCGACGTCCACCTCCGCGCGGGCGTACCGCACGAGGGCGCCGCCCTCGCCGCGGTGGTACAGGCCGACGGCCACGCGGTGCGGACGCAGCTCGCCGAGCGACTCGGCCGCGTCCTCGGACGCGGCTGACGCGGCGGCCTCCTGGAGCACGGCGAGCTCGGTGACGCGTCCGTCGGCGTTCAGGGTCACCTGCGGGGTCAGGGAGTTGACGCCCGCCGTCTGCAGCCACGCCCGCGACCAGGTCGTCATGTCGCGGCCACTGGTCTCCTCCAGGACGGAAAGCAGGTCGCCGAGGCGGGTGTTGCCGTACGCGTGCCGCTTGAAGTAGCGGCGGGCGCCCTCCAGGAAGGCGTCCCGGCCCGCGTACGCCACGAGCTGCTTGAGGACCGAGGCGCCCTTGGCGTACGTGATCCCGTCGAAGTTGAGCTTGGCGTCCTCCAGGTCGCGGATGTCGGCCGTGACGGGGTGGGTGGAGGGGAGCTGGTCCGCGCGGTAGGCCCAGGCCTTGCGGTTGTTGGCGAAGGTGATCCAGCCGCTGCTGAAACGCGTCGCCTCGACCATGGAGAAGGACCCCATGAAGTCGGCGAAGGACTCCTTCAGCCACAGGTCGTCCCACCACCGCATGGTGACGAGGTCGCCGAACCACATGTGCGCCATCTCGTGCAGGATGACGTTGGCCCGGCGCTCGTACGACGCCTGGGTCACGCGGCCGCGGAAGATGAACTCCTCGCGGAACGTGACACAGCCGGGGTTCTCCATCGCGCCGAGGTTGTACTCGGGGACGAAGGCCTGGTCGTACTTCCCGAAGGGGTACGGGTAGTCGAAGTTGTCGTGGAAGAAGTCCAGGCCCTGCTTGGTGACGAGGAAGATGTCGTCGGCGTCGAAGTGCTTGGCGAGGCCCTTGCGGCACATCGCGCCGAGCGGGATCTCCAGGCGGGTGCCGTCGTCGAGGACGCGCTCGTAGGAATCCTCCACATAGTGGTAGGGGCCCGCGACGACCGCCGTGATGTATGTCGAGATGGGCTTGGTCTCGGCGAATTGCCAGCAGCCGTCGGACAGTTCCCCCACGCCGTTGCTCCACACCGTCCAGCCCTCCGGCGCCTGCGCGGAGAAGCGGAAGGGTGCCTTCAGGTCGGGCTGCTCGAAGTTGGCGAAGACGCGCCGGGAGTCCGCGGGCTCGTACTGCGTGTAGAGATAGACCTCGCCGTCCTCGGGGTCGACGAAGCGGTGCATGCCCTCGCCCGTGCGGCTGTAGGCGCACTGGGCGTCCACCACGAGCTCGTTCTCCTCGCGGAGGTCCTCAAGGGTGATGCGGGCGCCGTCGAAGACCTCGGAGGGGTCCAGGTCCTTGCCGTTCAGGGACACGGCCGTGACGCTCGGTGCGATCAGGTCGGCGAAGCTGGCGGCCCCCGGCTCGGAGCAGCGGAAGCGGAGGGTGGTCACCGACCTGAATGTGCGCGGGGCGCCTTCGTCGCCGTTGCTCTCGCCCACCGCCGAGCGCAGGTCGAGGAAGACCTCGTACCCGTCGACGGACAGCAGCGCGGCCCGCTCCTGGGCCTCGTCACGGGACAGATTCTCACCGGGCACGGGCGGCACTCCCTTGTGGCTCGCATGACACTGACGTCTGACACCGACGTCCGAATTCTCAATGACTCAGATCCTCGCATGCGTCCCGAACGGCGGACATCCGGGAATGCCCCGGCCCACCCCCGACGTTTCTCGGCCAGTCCTCGAACACATTCCTTAGGGAGAGACATGGCTGAGAACACCACGAGCGGCAGGACCCCGGTCGATTTCTGGTTCGACCCGTCGTGCCCATGGGCCTGGATGACATCGCGCTGGGTCAGGGAAGTGGAGAAGCTCCGCGACATCGAGGTCCGCTGGCACCTGATGAGCCTCGCCGTCCTGAACGAGGACAAGCTGGACGAACTCCCCGACGAGTACCGCGAGTGGCTGGAGAAGCACGCCTGGGGTCCCGTCCGCGTCGTCATCGCGGCCCAGGAGGAGCACGGCGCCCAGGTGCTCGGCGACCTCTACACGGCCATCGGCACCCGCGTCCACAACCGGGGCGAGGGCCCCACGAAGGAGGCAGTGGCCGGTGCCCTGAAGGAGGTCGGGCTGCCCGCGTCGCTCCTTGACCACTGGGACGACACGCCCTACGAGGCCGCCCTGCGCGCCTCCCACAAGGAAGGCATCGAGAAGGTCGGCCAGGAGGTCGGCACCCCGGTCATCGCGGTGCCGGGACCCGACGGCGAGGAGGTCGCCTTCTTCGGCCCCGTGGTCACCCCGGCCCCCAAGGGCGAGGCCGCGGCCCGCCTGTGGGACGGCACCCTCCTCGTGGCCGCCACACCGGGCTTCTACGAGATCAAGCGCACGCGCACACAGGACCCGATCTTCGACTGAGTCTCAGCCGCGGTCCGGTGAGTCTCAGCCGCGGTCCGGGAGCCGCACGGCCTCGGGGAAGGGTTTCTTGTTGGAGCCGGTGCGCAGGTTGCGGCAGTTGGGCGCCAGACACACGAGGAACTCGTTCACGCTCACCCGGCCCAGGCGCTTCTTGAGCCAGCTCTGCTCGGGCCCGTCCAGTTTCCGGTGCGGCTCGTGGGCGTCGCACGTCCAGCAGTACTCGTCCTTCGTCATGCACGTACCTTCGGCCGGAACCCGGCATACCGAAAGGCCCCCGCGAGTCACGTCCTCGCGGGGGCCTTTCCTTCATCCGCCTGCCTGCGTGAAGGGTGAGAAGACGATCACGAGGCAGGACGTCGCACGCGGGCGTGGCCCGCGGATGTCAGGGAGCGAGCAGCAGGCTGTTCACGCGCTGCTTGGCGGCCTCGTAGCGCTTGGCCACGTCCTGCCAGTTCACGACCTCCCACATGGCCTCGATGAAGTCCACCTTCTGGTTCTTGTACTGCAGATAGAAGGCGTGCTCCCAGGCGTCGAACACCAGGATCGGGGTGGAGCCCTGGCCCACGTTGCCCTGGTGGTCGTAGATCTGCTCGACGATCAGGCGGTTGCTGAGCGGCTCGTAGGCGAGCACGCCCCAGCCGGAGCCCTGCGTCGTCGCCGAGGCCTTGGTGAGCTGGGCCTTGAACTTGGCGAAGGAACCGAAGGACTCGGTGATGGCGTCCGCCAGCTCACCGACACCGTCGGCGGCCGTCGGCTCGCCGCCGCCGCCGTCCTTCGGGCTGTTCATGTTGTGCCAGTAGATGGAGTGCAGGATGTGGCCGGAGAGGTGGAACGCGAGGTTCTTCTCCAGCCCGTTGATGGCGCCCCACGACTCCTTGTCGCGGGCCTCCGCCAACTGCTCCAGGGTGTCGTTCGCGCCCTTCACGTACGCGGCGTGGTGCTTGTCGTGGTGGAGCTCGATGATCTGCGGGTTGATCACCGGCTCGAGCGCCGCGTAGTCGTACGGAAGTTCAGGAAGCGTGTAAATGGCCATGATCTAGCCCTCCGACGTGCTCTGCGTGCTGTGCCGCGCCGTGTCGCGCGGCGCCGCCTCGCACCTCTTATTGCGACCTATGTGCAGATGCAGGCTAGCAGCAGGAGTACGGTGAAGTTGATCAGCCCTTGGTCCTAGGGCCTGTCGTCAAGCTCCCTCCGTCGCCCGGAGGGCGGCCCTGCGGCGTCAGGCGCGTGCTCTCGGCGTGCCGGGTGCAGGCCCTCGTACTGGACGTACTTGGGGCTGTGCCCGGTGCGGCGAGAGGGCGTGCATGGCGTCGCGGGGCAGGAGGGAGTTTGACGACTGGTCCTAGGGCGTGGGACGCACGGGAGCCGGGCGCCGACGGCCGAAGGCCCCGCTCCACAGGGGGGAGCGGGGCCTTCGGGGTGCCGTCGGACGGGGCCGGACGGCGCTAGGCGGGTGAGCCGGTGCCGCGGTTCTCCATGACCTTCTGGCGGGCGTAGCCGATCACCATGAGGAGCACGGTCAGACCGCCCGTGTAGAGCAGTTGGGTGCGTGTCTCGGACTCGCGGGCCATCAGGACGAACACCGTGGCCATGCCGGCCAGGGCCACATAAGTGAGCCAGGGGAAGAACCACATCTTCACGACGAGCTTCTCCGGCGCCTCGCGCTCCAGGACGGTGCGCAGCTTCAACTGTGCGGCCGCGATGAAGAACCACACGACGAGGATGATCGCGCCGATGGTGTTGAGCAGCCACTGGAAGATGTCGTCGGGGCGCCAGTAGCTGAGCAGCACACAGAGGAAGCCGAAGACGGACGAGGTCAGGACGGCTATGCGCGGCACGCCGCCGAAGAGGCGGCCGAGCGCCTTCGGGCCCTGGCCGCGCTGCACCAGGGAGTTGGCCATGCGCGAGGCGCCGTAGATGTTGGCGTTCATCGCGGACAGCAGGGCGATCAGGACGACCACGTTCATGATCTGGCCGGCGCCGTCGATACCGAGGTGGTCGAGCGTGGCGACGTACGGGCCCTTGGCCGCGACCTCCTCCTTCGTCCACGGCAGCAGGGTCACGACGACGGCCATGGAGCCCACGTAGAAGAGGGCGATCCGCCACATCGCCGTGCGCACGGCCTTGGCCACGCCCTGGACGGGGTGTTCGGACTCGGCCGCGGCGATGGTGACCGTCTCCAGGCCGCCGTACGCGAACACCGAGGCGAGCAGGCCGACGATCAGTCCGTCCACACCGTTGGGCATGAATCCGCCGTGCCCGGTCAGATTGGTCATGCCGGGCGCGTCCGTGTCGGGCAGCCAGCCCAGGATGGCGAGTACGCCGATGCCCAGGAAGAGGACGATCGCGCCCACCTTCAGGGCGGCGAACCAGAACTCGAACTCGCCGAAGTTCTTCACGGCGGCGAGGTTCGTGGCACAGAAGGCCAGCATGAACAGCGCCACCCAGGCCCACTCGGGAACGCCGGGCACCCAGCCATGCACGATCTTCGCGGCGCCGATGCCCTCAAGGCCGACGGCGACGCACATCAGGAACCAGAACGACCAGCCGGCGGTGAACCCCGCCCACGGGCCGAGCGCACGCTCGGCGTGCACGGAGAAGGACCCGGAGGCCGGGTTGGCGGCGGACATCTCGCCGAGCATGCGCATGACGAGCATGACCAGGGCGCCGGAGATCGTGTAGGCCAGGATGATCGAGGGTCCGGCCGCGGCGATGGCGGTCCCGGAGCCCACGAAGAGCCCGGCGCCGATCACGCCGCCGAGGGCGATCATCGACAGATGGCGCTGCTTGAGACCGTGTCCGAGCGGAGGGTCGGCCTGGGGTGGTGCGTCCTGCACGGACGTCCGAGACATGGGCGTGCCCTGTTCAGTAGCTGAGACGGGGTAGCTGAGCGGGGGGCGGCCCACAGGGTGGGCACGCGGACCGGCCCACTGTGTGAGCACGGGGGAGCGGCCCACAGTGTGAGCACTGGCACCGCTCACAGGGAACAGTAGACCGATATACGGACACGACGCTCACACAAGGTGAAGAAAGCTTCACTTCGCGAGCACTTACGCGTCAGAAGCGTGCGGCGAGCGTCCGTTGCGCCACTCCCGCACCCAGGCCACCGCGACCACCAGGGCCGAGGCACCGGCCGACCAGAGCAACTGCGGCCGCGCCCCGTCGTCCCGGAGCATGAGCACCACCACCACGGCCATCCCCGCGAGCGCCGCCCAGGTCAGCCAAGGGAAGAACCACATCCGCAGCGTCAGGGTCTCGGGCGCCGCACGCTCGATGCGCCGCCGCAGCCGCAGTTGGGACAGCGCGATCAGGGCCCAGACGAAGAGGAGTGCCGCGCCGACGGAGTTGAGCAGATAGAGGAAGACGGACTCGGGCCACTTCAGATTCAGCAGCACGGACACGAAACCGAACGCCACCGAGGCGAGCACCGCACGCCGCGGCACCCCGCCGTCCGACACCTTCAGGAGACCCTTCGGCGCCTCCCCGCGCTCGGCGAGGGAGAAGACCATCCGCGAGGAGCCGTACAGGTTGGCGTTCAGGGACGAAAGGAGCGCCACGAACACCACGATGTTCATGAGCGTCCCGGCCGACGGGACGCCGATGGAGTCCAGAACCGTGACATAAGGGCTGATACCGGCCTGCTGTGCCGTCCATGGAAGGACCGTCACGATGACGAGCATCGAGCCCACATAAAAGAAGAGGATGCGGTACACCGCGCTGCGCACCGCCCGTGCCACCGAGCGCACCGGATCGTCGGACTCCGCCGCCGCGATCGTCACGATCTCCAGACCGCCGAAGGCGAAGAGGACCACGACCACGCCGGAGACGACTCCGCCCCAGCCGTGCGGCAGGAAGCCGCCGTCGCCCGTGAGATGGGTGAGACCCACCGGGTCCGTGTCGGGCAGTACGCCGAGGATCGCGAGCAGGCCGAGCACGAGGAAGGCGACGATCGCGAAGATCTTCAGGGCGGCGAACCAGAACTCGAACTCGCCGAAGTTCTTCACCGCGGCGAGGTTGGCGCCGGTGAAGACCACCATGAAGACGAGCACCCACGCCCACTGCGGCACACCGGGCGCCCAGTCGTTCGCGATGCGCGCCGCACCCGTCGCCTCCACGGCGAGCACCACGACGAGCAGGAACCAGTAGAGCCACCCGACCGAGAAGCCCGCCCACCGTCCGAGGGCGCGCTCGGCGTGCACGGAGAAGGCGCCGGAGGCCGGCATCGCGGCGGACATCTCGCCGAGCATCCGCATCACGCACATCGCGAGCGCGCCCGCGATCAGATAGGAGAGGACGATCCCGGGCCCGGCCACGGCGACCCCCGCCCCCGACCCCACGAAGAGCCCGGCACCGATCACACCGCCGAGGCCCAGCATCGTCAGATGGCGCTGCTTGAGCCCGCCGCCGAGGGGTTCGGGACCCGCACCGAGAGGTTCGGGCCCCGCGCCCGACGGCTCGGGACCCTCGCCGAGGGGCCCGGCACTCGCGCCGGAGGGCACCGCCGACCGGGACGGCCTGGAGTCGTGCTTCACGTTCAGTCGGCTCTCGGTGCGCAGGAGTTTGGTGAGAATCTACAGTGTCACCGCTGAATACCCCGGCGGGCAACCTGGGCCCCTGCCTCGCTGACCTCAGTGACGAGCGTCACGCCCACCCAGGTGTGGCCCGAGCCCTTTGTGCGAAGCCCACCAACGTCGGGTCGCTCGCTTTGTCACCGGCACCTCCTGAAACGCCACCGGTCCCGGGGATAAGGTCACAGCGTCCCGCTCGCCCGCCGCCACGCCTTGCCCCCTGCCAGGCCCGAAGAATCACGGAGTCCCGATGAGCACAGCCGCCATATCCCGTCCGGGCCAGGTCCTGGCCGACCTCCTGCCCGCCTCCCGCGTGAAGGACGCCGCGCTCGTGCTCGGCGGTGCCGCGCTCACGGGTGTCGCCGCCCAGATCGCCGTCCCGGTCCCCGGCTCCCCGGTGCCCGTGACGGGCCAGACGTTCGCGGCCCTGCTCGTCGGCACCTCCCTCGGCGCCTACCGCGGCGCGGCCTCGCTCGCCGTGTACGCGATCGTCGGCATGGCGGGCATGCCCTGGTTCGCGCAGGGCAAGGCGGGTATGGGCGCGCCGAGCCTCGGTTATGTCTTCGGCATGATGCTCGCCGCCGTCGTGGTGGGCGCGCTCGCCCGCCGCGGCGCCGACCGGAACGTGGCGCGGATGGCGGGCACGATGGCGCTCGGCTCCGCGATCATCTACGCCGTCGGCGTGCCGTACCTGGCCGCGGCCACCGGCATGTCCCTGACGGAGGCGGTCGCGGCCGGGCTCACGCCGTTCCTCATCGGTGACGCGCTCAAGGCGGCGCTCGCGATGGGTGTGCTGCCGCTGGCGTGGAAGCTCATCGACGGCTCCGACGAGAAGCACTGACGTACGCACACACCGCACAGCGGGAGGCGTACCGGACAGCTAACTGACGCTGTAGTTCCGCCTGAAGAGGTTCGCCGGGTCGTACGAGGCCTTCAGCCCGGCGAGCCTCTCGCGCGTTGTGGCGTCGTACAGACCCTCCGTACGGTCGCCGCTCGCGAAGGTGAAGTTCAGGGACCGCCCGACGACGTGCTGCCGTACGCCGGTCAGCGTCCGCGCGTAGAACTCCCGCAGGGTCTCGCGGTCCGTGCCGTCCAGCGGGGACAGGATCCGCAGCAGCCAGCGCGCGTCCCGGTGCGGCACGGCGTTGTCGGCGGGGCGAGTGAGGGCGCCGCCCAGGTGGTTGAGCTGCACCACGTGCATCCGCTCCGCGGCGGGCCCGGTGCGGGCGAGGATCTGTTCGAGCCCCGCGGTGTCGAGGCCGTCCAGCATGCGGCTCTCCCCGTAGTACGCGTGCGGGAAGTCGGGGTCGCTGTGGATGGTGTGGCTGTCGGTGTACGGCATCTCGCGCAGGGAGTCGGAGGCGGCCGGGCCGAGCGCGCGCAGCGGGGCCACGAGCCGCTCGCCCTCCGCCGCGCTGCCGGTGTACGCGACGCGCACGGTCACCAGATAACGCCCGCGCAGGGACTCCGGGAGCATCGGCAGATCGGGGTAGACGAGCGCGGAGAGGGACGACGTCACCTCGTCGGGCAGGTTCCCGGTCCACTCCACGTACGCACGCAGGATCGCCGCCGGTTCGACCTCGCGCCCGTCGAAGGCGAGCGCGCCCCCGTAGAGCCGCGCCACGGGGACAAGGCCGAACGTCAGGCCCGTCACCACACCCAGGTTCGCGCCGCCGCCGAGGAGCCCCCAGAACAGCTCCGGGTCACTGTCGGCCGTCACGTGCCGCACGGCGCCATCCGCGGTGACCAGCACCACGGAGCGCACCTGGTCGGCCGCGTACCCGAACTCGCGCGCCAGAACGCCGAGCCCGCCGCCCAAGGTGTACGAGACGGCGCCCACGGAAGGAGCCGAGCCGTTCAGTGGGGCGAGCCCGTGCTCCGCAGCGGCCGCGACGACCTGCCCCCAGCGCACGCCCGCCCCGACCCGCACGGTGCGCGCCACCGGGTCCACCGCGACCTCGTCCAGGCGGCGGGTGCTGATCAGTACGCCGCCCCGCGAGGCGTCCGGGAGTCCGTGCCCGGTGGCCTGCACGCCGATGGGCAGACCGGCCTCGGCGGCGTACGACACGGCCGCGACGACATCGTCGGTGCCGGCGGCCGCGAAGACCACGTCCGGGCGCTGGGTGAACCCGGTCTGGAAACCGGCGAGTTCGTCGTCGTACCCGGCGTCACCGGGCCGGAGGGCGAGTGTCTTGGCGGTGCGGGCGCTGCTGTCCACGGGGTCTCCCTTGCGCGATCTTGCTGTCGGATCACACCTTGGCGCAATAACTTGACACCTCGCGTCAGGTTTTCCGATACGAGAACCGGCACAAGAAAGCGGGGCACCCCTCGGTAAGGGGCGCCCCGCGACAGGCGGTCAGGGTCAGGACGGTCGGAGCGGTCAGGCCCGGGGAAGCTTCTCCGCGGCACGGGGCCGGATCTTCTCGCGCACCAGGGCGAACCCGAGCACGAGGGCCGCCACAAGGAGCGAGAGCAGCATCTGCTTGCGCCCGGCGTCGTCGTACAGCATGTAGACGATCACGAACGAGATCATGCCGATGGTGACCCAGGTCAGATACGGGAAGAGCCACATCTTCACGACCAGCTTCTCCGGCTCCTCGCGCAGGATGATGCCGCGCATCCTGAGCTGCGTGAAACAGATGACGAGCCAGACGAACAGCGCGACGGCGCCGGAGGAGTTCAGCAGGAAGTCGAAGACGGTGTCCGGCCACTGGTAGTTGAACCACACGGCGACGAAGCCGAACACCACCGAGCCGAGGATGGCCGTGCGCGGCACGCCGCTCGCGTTGGTGCGGGCGAAGGCCTTCGGCGCGTCCCCGCGCTGCCCGAGCGAGAAGGCCATCCGGGACGCGGTGTACAGACCGGAGTTGAGGCAGGAGAGCACCGCGGTGAGCACGATCACGTTCATCACCTGACCGGCGTGCGGAATGCCGATCGAGTTCAGCGCGGCGACGTACGAGCCGTCCTTGGCGATGGACTTGTCGTTCCAGGGCAGCAGCGTCACGACCACGAAGATCGAGCCCAGGTAGAAGACGCCGATGCGCCAGATGACGCTGTTCGTGGCCTTGGTGACGGCACGCTGCGGGTCCTCCGACTCACCGGCGGCGAGCGTGACGATCTCCGAGCCCATGAAGGAGAAGACGACCATGAGCACACCCGTGAGGATCGCGCCCGCGCCCTCCGGCATGAAGCCGCCCGCGTCCGTGAGGTGGGCGAAGCCCTTGCCCGGGTTGTCCGAGCCCGGCAGCACACCGAACACGGCGAGCATCCCGATGAGCACGAATCCGCCGATGGCGACGACCTTGATCCCGGCGAACCAGAACTCGAACTCGCCGTAGGAGCCGACCGAGACGAGGTTCGTCGCGGTGAGCACCACCATCACGATGAGCGCCCAGCCCCACTGCGGTATCGCGGGCACCCAGCCCTCCAGGATCACGGCTCCCGCGGTGGCCTCCACCGCGAGCACCACGACCCAGAAGAACCAGTACAACCAGCCGATGGAGAAGCCCGCCCAGCGGCCGAGCGCCTGGTCGGCGTAGGCCGAGAAGGACCCGGAGGTCGGTCGGGCCGCGGCCATCTCGCCGAGCATCCGCATCACCAGGACGACCATCGTGCCGACGAGGGCGTACGACACGAGGATCGCGGGGCCCGCGGCCTTGATGCCGGACGAGGAGCCGACGAAGAGACCCGCTCCGATCACACCGCCGATGGCGATCATCGACAGATGGCGATTCTTCAGGCCGGCCTGGAGGCCGTCGCCGTCACCGCCGCCGTTCCCGCTCCCCGGCTGGGATTTCACGGGCCCGTCGGGGGTGCTGTCTTCCTTCGCAAGGGACGGTTGCGAGGTCATAAGCAGATCCTTTGGTTCACGGGCAGAGCTTCCGCATTCAAGCTCAGGGCCGTACGGGACGAAAGACCCGTCTCCGGATCGTTGTATTCACCGGAATCCTGTGTGAACGATCGGTTACGGACGATCACCGGCCGCCCATGTGGCCTGTACCAATGGGCGGGTGCGGGCCCCGCGGAAGGCGGGCGGCGCCCCGGCCCCGTGGCGTCTGCCCGCCGCGGCACATGCCACACTCGGACGCATGCGCGTGTACCTCGGCTCGGATCATGCCGGCTACGAACTCAAGAACCACCTCGTCGAATGGCTCAAGGCGCACGGGCACGAGCCCGTCGACTGCGGGCCCCACATCTACGACGCCCAGGACGACTACCCGCCGTTCTGTCTGCGCGCCGCCGAGCGGACGGCCGCGGACCCCGAGTCCCTCGGCATCGTCATCGGTGGCTCCGGCAACGGGGAGCAGATCGCGGCGAACAAGGTCAAGGGGGTGCGGGCCGCTCTCGCGTGGAGTGAGCAGACCGCCGCGCTCGGGCGTGAGCACAATGGCGCCAACGTGATCTCCATCGGTGGCCGCATGCACACCCAGGACGAGGCCACCAAGTTCGTCGAGATCTTCCTCGGTACGCCGTACTCGGGCGAGCCCCGCCACACCCGACGCATCGAGATGCTCACGGCCTACGAGACCACCGGCGAACTCCCCGCCGTCCCGGCCCACCACCCTCAGCAGGGCTGAGGTCCAACCCTGGGGCTCCGCCCCAGACCCCGCTCCTCAAACGCCGGAGGGGCTGAAACTTTCGCCGGTGCGGCAGATATTCAGCCCGTCCGGCGTTTGGGGACCGGGGGTCCAGGGGGCGGAGCCCCTTGGTCACGGGAAAGGGGCGGGACTGGGGCGCCCCCGCGAGGACCCACCCCCACCCCCCACAGGAGAGACCCGTGCCGGAAGGTCACACCATTCACCGTCTCGCGGCCGAGCACCGGGAGCGGTTCGAGGGGCGGGCGGTGGGGGCGAGCAGCCCGCAGGGCAAGTTCTCCGACAGCGCGGCCCTGGTGACAGGGCAGGTGATGACCACGGCGGAGGCCCACGGCAAGCACCTCTTCCTGGGCTTCGCGGAAACCGGCTGGATCCACATCCACCTGGGCCTCTTCGGCAAAGTGACCCTGGGCACGGCGCCCCCGCCCCCACCCACGGACACGGTCCGCCTCCGCCTGGCGAACGACACCGCGTACATGGACCTGCGCGGCCCGACGACCTGCGCCCTGATCACCGCCGAGGAGAAGCAGGCGATACACGCCCGCCTAGGCCCGGACCCCCTGCGCCCACGAAGCGCGGAGGGCAACGACCCCGACGCGGCCTGGCGCCGCATCTCCCGCAGCCGCACCACCGTCGCCGCACTCCTCCTCGACCAGAAGATCGTCGCGGGCGTCGGCAACGTCTACCGCGCGGAGGTCCTGTTCCGGCACGGCATCGACCCGTACACCCCCGGCAAGGACCTCACGTACGCCCAGTGGACCGCGATCTGGGCGGATCTGGTGGAACTGATGCACGAGGGAGTGCGGCTGAACCGCATCGACACGGTCAGGCCCGAGCACACCCCGGAGGCGATGGGGCGCCCGCCGCGCGTGGACGACCACGGCGGCGAGGTGTACGTGTACCGCAGAGCCCGGCAGGCCTGCCACATCTGTGGCGGCGAGATCCGCACCGCCGACCTCGCCGCCCGCAACCTGTTCTGGTGCCCCACCTGCCAGCCACCGGCGGGCCGATCCTAGAAGCCGTGCGGCAGCCACGGCGCCGACGCCGAGCCGAACGCCAGTGACGTCTCCGCCACCGCGCCCTGGCGCAGCTCCCGCACCCGTCCCGCCCCGGCGAGCTGGGTGAGGGGCACCCCGCCCAGATAGACCGAGCCCAACTCCCGTACGGAGAGGGCGAGGTCGGCCGCCGTGCCGTCGGCGTCCACGCGCTTGCAGGACGCCCCCTTGGCGTCACCCGCGAGACGCCAGCGCCCCTCGTTCCAGGGGCAGAAGGCGTCCTCCACGTCGAGGACCACGTCCACCGGCGCCTGGTACGTACGCGCTTCCAGGGCGGCGCCGACGTCCACCAGGCGTACGTACAGCGAGTCCCGGAAGCGGAGGTCGCAGCGGCGCACGTCGGAGACGAGCTGCACCACCGGGTCGTCCACCGGCCGGTTCGGCGCGAGGACCGTCGACGTCAGGTCGATGTCGAACAGGAAGCGCCACAGCGCGGCGTACGCCGTCGGGTCGAGGGCCTCGACGTCCTGCACCCGGACCGTGCCCTTGGCGCCCCGGACGTCCCACTCGGGCTTGACCGCGAACAACGCGTACCCGACGGCCTCGCCGTCGCGCTCGGCGAGCACGCACTGCTGCGGTGACGCGCCGTCGCGCTGGCCCGGCGGGTCCAGGGTGATCAGGCGCTCCCAGTCGGGGCGCCGCGCCAGCATGCCGGGACGGCCCGCGACCCGCTGCGCGTACACCGCCTCGCGGGCGGGACCGGCCTCGACGGGCACCGCGTAACGCAGCCGCACGTCGTCCGTGCCCGGCGGCACCGCCAGGTCCACCCGGCTCGTGTCGATCTCCAGGTGGAGGGCGTACGACGCCGTGCCGTACCCGAACCGGCCGTAGATCATGGGCTCCGACGCCGTCAGGATCGCCACCGCCTCGCCCCGCTCACGCACGTCGTCCAGTTGCCGCCGCATCATCGCCGTGAGCAGGCCGCGGCGCCGGTGCGTCGCCGCCACGCCCACCATCGTGACGGCGGCCGTGTCCACCACGGCGCCGCCCGGCACGGCCAGACGGAAGCTGAACGAGCCCGCCGTACCCACGCAGAGGTCACCGTCCCAGGCCCCGATCGAGCGCTCGCACTCCGTGAGATCCCGCCACAGCTCACGCTCCTCCTGCGCCTCGGCGACACCACCGAAGGCCCGCTCCAGCGTCGCGTACCACTGCTCCCAGTCGCTCTGGCCCAACTCCCGCAATTCTGCTGTCATATGCCATGCCTACCAGGGCTCCCAGGGCGCGGCGAAGGGTTTTCCGCGTACCGGAATGTGCGTGTGGACGCTGGGTGCGGAGATACAGGAGAGGTGCCCCTGAAGGGGGACAAGAGGTACCTCCCGTGCGAAGTGCCTGGCCCGGTGGATAGGGTCCACGAGCAATGGCGGTACGACGAGAAGGACGCGAGCGACGCGAGCAGCGTGCGCGGCGCGCCGAAGCCGAGACGTTCCCGGCCCGGATGAAGAAGCGGCTGCACCGGGCCCGGATAGGGCTGCGCAAATCCGGTGTCGACTACTTCCGCGGGGACGGCTCCGACTGGGTGGCGCTCGCCGCGCTGCTCCTCACCGTCCCCGTCATCACCACATGCACGATCGTCAACCCCGTGTGGTTCTCGCCGTCCACGCTCGTCCTGCCCATCGTCGCGGGCGGCCTGCTCCTGCGCCCCTCCAGCCTGCTCGGCCTGTACGCCGCCTCGGCCGCCGCGCTGATCGTGGAGTCCGCGCGGCTCGGCCCCTACACGGAGGGCCCCGCACGGGTCACCCCCGGCACCGTCCTGACCGTCGCGGCCTGCGGCTTCTTCGGGCTCCTCATCGCCCAGTTCCGCAGCCGCGTCGGCGTGCCCTGGCGTGGCGGCGGCACCATGCTCTTCGACCTGCGCGAACGCATCCGGGTGCAGAGCAAGCTGCCGAAGCTGCCGCGCGGCTGGCACCGGGAGATGGCGCTGCGTCCGGCCGGCGGCCAGTCCTTCTCCGGCGACTTCGTCGTGGCCGCCCGCACGAACAGCGGGCGCACTCTGGAGGTCGTCCTCACCGACGTCTCCGGCAAGGGCATGGACGCCGGTTCCCGGGCCCTGCTCCTGTCCGGTGCCTTCGGCGGCCTGCTCGGCTCCCTGCCGCCGCACGCCTTCCTGCCCGCCGCCAACGGCTACCTCCTCCGCCAGGACTGGGACGAGGGCTTCGCCACCTCCATCCATCTCGTCCTCGACCTGGACACCGGCGACTACGAACTCCTCTCCGCGGGCCACCTCCCCGCCCTCCAGCTCAGCGCGGGCACCGGCCGCTGGGAGGAGAAGTCCGGCGAGGGCCCCCTCCTCGGCGTCTACGACGGCGCCCAGTTCGACCCCGTCAAGGGTTCGCTGCGCCCCGGCGACGTCCTGATGCTCTTCACCGACGGCATCGTCGAGGCCGCCGACCGCGACATCGCCGAGGGCATCGACCGCCTCACCGGGGAGGCGGACCGCTACGTCCCCGGCGGCTTCCACGGCGCCGCGTGGCACCTCATCGAGGCGGTCGCCAAGGACGTCAACGACGATCGGGCGCTGCTGCTGATCTGCCGCGACGCGTGAGCTGGCCGGGGGCCTTGGGCGGCGTCGATCGCGCTGCGCGCTCGTCCTCAAACGCCGGACGGGCTGAATATGTGCCGCAGCAGGCTCGTTCTTCTCAGCCCCTCCGGCGCGTTTGAGATGTGCCGGTGAGTTTCAGCCTCTCCGGCGTTTGAGGAGCGGGGTCTGGGGCGGAGCCCCAGTTTCGGTGGAGGGGTGGGCCTGGGGCGCCCCGCGAGGGTCTCCACCAGGCACGTCACCACCGCCGAGGTGGGGGAAACCCCACCCCCCACTGGCCGGGCCGCCTCATGGTCCAGGACACCCCGGACTCCGTACGTTCGATGCATCAGGCAATCAGGACGCGGAACGACGGAAAGGGTGCACGCCATGGGGCTGCGCAGGAAGAAGCAGCGGGGCGAGAAGATCGCGGCCCCCGTGCACACGACGGGGGAGCCCCACGGCGGCACCGGCGACTGGGCCGTGGAGCTGGACGGGGTGCGCCGCCAGTACGGCCGCGGCTCCGGCGCCGTACACGCCCTGCGCGGCATAGACCTGAAACTGCCCCGCGGCAGCTTCACCGCGGTGATGGGCCCCTCGGGCTCGGGCAAGTCCACGTTCCTGCAGTGCGCGGCAGGCCTTGACCGCCCCACGGCCGGCACCGTCCACCTCGGCGGCACCGAGATCACCGGCATGAGCGAGAACAAGCTGACGGCCCTGCGCCGCACCCGCCTCGGCTTCGTCTTCCAGGCCTTCAACCTGCTCCCCTCGCTCACCGTCGAGCAGAACGTCCTGCTCCCGATGCGCCTGGCGGGCCACCGCCCCGACCGCCGCAGGGCCGCCGATGTCCTGGCCCGGGTGGGCCTCGGCGACAAGGGCAGGCGCCGCCCGGGCCAGCTCTCCGGCGGCCAGCAGCAGCGCGTGGCGATCGCCCGCGCCCTGGTGACGTCCCCTGACGTGGTCTTCGCCGACGAGCCGACCGGCGCCCTCGACACCACCACGGCCACCGAGATCCTGAACCTGCTGCGCTCGGCCGTGGACGGCATGGGCGCGACGGTCGTGATGGTCACCCACGACCCGGCCGCCGCCGCGCACGCCGACCGCACGCTGTTCCTCGCCGACGGCCGGATCGTGGACCACCTGGACCGCGCCCCCGCCGCCCGGATCGCGGACCGCATGACCGCGCTCACCGCGCCCGTGTACGTGGGGGCCGCGGCGTGAGCCTCGTACCCAACGGCCTGGCCCGCGCGGCCGTCCGTTTCAAGCCCGCCGCGTTCGTGGGCACGTTCGTCGCCCTCACGATGGCCTCCCTGATCGTGGCCGCGTGCGGGATCCTCCTGGAGACGGGGCTGCGCGCCTCGGTGCCGCCGGTGCGCTACGCCGACGCGCCGGTGGTGGCAGCCGCCGACCAGAAGGCCCACTTCGTCACCGGCGGCGGCGATGACCGCGAGGACGAGGGCATGCCCGTGCCGGACCGGGCCAGGATCGCCGCATCCCTGGTGGCGAAGGCGGCCGCGGCGCCCGGCGCGCGCACCGCCGTCGCCGACGTCACCTTCCCCGTGCGGCACGGCGACAGCGAGCTGACGGCGCACAACTGGGGCTCCACCGCCTTCACCGGCGAGAAGCTCTCCGCGGGCCGCGCCCCCGCCACCGGGGAAGTGGTGCTCGCGGGCGGCGCTCCCGGGGCCCGCGTCGGCCAGAAGGTCACGCTGACCACGGCGGAGGGCCCCCGCGACTTCCGGGTCTCCGGGATCGCCGCGGGAGCGGCGCCGACGGCCTGGTTCACCGACTCCGACGCCGTACGTGTTTCCGGACACCCGGGACGCGTCGACGCCGTCGCCGTACTCCCCAAGGACGGCGTCAGCACCTCCGCGCTCAAGGCCCAGGTGGCGAAGGCCCTCGGGGACAAGGCCGACGTGCACACCGGCGACGCGCGCGGTGCCGTCGAGGACCCGGGCCTCTACGAGGCCAAGGACATGCTCACCGGCATCGGCGGCTCCTTCGGGGGCGTCGCCACGGCGGTCGCCGTCTTCACGGCGGCCGGCACGGTCGCTCTCTCCGTCGGCCAGCGGGCCCGCGAGTTCGCGCTCCTTCGCGCCATCGGCACCACGCCCCGGCAGATCCGCCGCACCATCGCCACCGAGTCCCTGCTCGTCGCGCCGCTCGCGGGTGTGCTCGGCTGTCTGCCCGGCATCGCCCTGGCACGCTGGTGGTTCGGGCAGCTCAAGGACAAGGGCGCGGTCCCGCAGGCCGTGGAGGTCTCCGTCTCCTGGCTCCCGCTGCTCATCGCGGCCGGTACGGCGGTGCTCTCCGCCCTGCTCGCCGGGTACATGGCCGCGCGCCGCCCGTCCCGCATCAAGCCGGGCCAGGCGCTGAGCGAGGCGTCCGTGGAGCCGCTGCCGGTCGGCTGGATCCGCACGCCCCTCGGTGTCGCCGCGACGGTCGGCGGTGTGATCCTCGCGCGGGTCGCCGCCACCACCACCGGCGAGGACGCGGCGAACGCGGCGCTCGGCGTCGTGATGCTGTTCATGCTGGCGGTGGCGCTGCTCGGGCCGCTCGTGGCACGTGGCTGCGCGGCGCTGTTCGGCCTGCCGCTGCGCGGGGCGGGCGCGTCGGCGTCGCTGGCCGCCGCGAACTCCCGCAGCAACTCCCGGCGCCTCGCGTCCGCGATCACCCCGATCGTGCTCGCGATGGCGTTCGCCTCCACGCTCGTCTTCATGCACACCAGCGAGGACAAGGTGGCGGCCGACCAGCAGCGGGACGGCATCACGGCGGACCACATCGTGACGTCGGACACCGGCTTCGACGCGCCGGCCGTACGCGCGGCGGTCGCCGGGGACGGAGCCGCGGTCGGCGTGGTCAAGACCTCCGTGCTCCTGCCCGTCGGCTCGGGCGGCGACCGCTGGCTGGAGTCGGCGAGCACCCAGGGCATCACGGGCACGGCCGCCGACCTCGCGAAGGTGCAGGACCTGAAGGTCAAGACCGGTGAACTCGCCCTCGGCAAGGGCCGGATCGCCCTGGACGCGAACCTCGCCCACTCCGCCCGGGTCGAGACCGGCGACCGCGTCGACCTGCGCCTGCCCGACGGCACCAAGGTCAGGCCTACGGTCGTGGCGACGTACGAACGCGGCCTCGGGCTCGCCCAGGTCACGCTGTCAGCCGACGAGTTGAAGCAGCACGTCACCTCGGCGTTCGCCACGGAGGTCTGGACGAAGGGCGCCTCCGCCGCGGCCCTGAAGCAGCTCACCTCCCACGGCACGCTCCTGGACCGCGACGACTACACCACGGCCCAGTCCAAGGACCGGGAGCTGAACGCCTGGGCGAACACCACCATGGCGGCCGTGCTCGGCGGCTTCGCCGCGGTCGCCGCCGCCAACACGCTCGTCATGACGGTCCTCGACCGGCGGCGCGAGCTGGGCACCCTGCGGCTCATCGGCACCACCCGGCGCCAGGTCCTGCGGATGGTGCGCTTCGAGGCGCTGCTCGTGACGGGCGCGGGTGTCGTCATCGGCACCGCGATCGCGCTGGCCACCCTCGTCCCGATGATGAAGGGCCTCACGGGCCAGGGCCCGTACATCCCGCCGCTTCTGTACGGGGCGTTCGCCGGGTCGGCCGTGGTGCTCGGCCTGGTGGCCACGGCGGTGCCCGCACGGGCGGCACTAAGGTCGCGGTCATGACACTGACGACACCGATGACGCAGACCGAGGTGGAGGCGGTGGCCCGGCGGGCGCACGCCGGGCAGACCGACAAGGCGGGGCGGCCCTACGCAGAGCACCTGGCGGCGGTCGCCGCGGGGGTACGGGAGCGGGGCGGGTCCGACGAGCAGATCGCGGCGGCCTGGCTGCACGACGCGGTCGAGGACGACGCCCTGTCGGCCGGGTGGCTGGCGGACGCGGCGCTGACCCCGGCCACCAAGGCGATCGTCCTCGCGGTCACCAAGCGGCCCGGCGAGACCCCGGAGGCGTACGCCGCCCGCATCCTCCGGACGCCGGGCGCGCTCCTGGTCAAGGAGGCCGACCTGGCCCACAACGCGGACCCGGGCCGCCTGTCCGTACTGGACGGGACGACCCGGGACCGCCTCACGGCGAAGTACGCGCACATGCGCGCGCTCCTGGGACTCGGCTGAGCCGTACGAGCCGTACGAGCCGTACGAGCGGGCGGAGCCGGACAGCCGCGTGCGGCTAGCGCCGCGCCGACGAACTTCGTTCGCGGGCGATGGCGGCCGCGTCCCTGCGGAACGCCCACTCCATCTTCGGCTCCATCGCGAAGCGGAAGAGGCGCTGCACGGGAGGCGTGCAGAGCAGGGTGACCACGGCGGCCGCGATCACGGTCACGAGCACCTCGCCCGTGGGTTCGCGCAGCCACGGGTTGGCGTCGAACCAGCCCCAGAACCGGGAGCCCTTGGCCAGGAAGCCGTGCAGCAGATAGCCGTACAGCGTGCCGGCGCCAAGGACGGTGAACCACATCTTCCGCCGCGGCACCCAGGCGAAGAAGCACGCGGTGAGCAGCACCGAGCAGCCGAACAGGGCCAGGGTCATGACGATGCCGACCCACCACGGGACGCCCAGCTCCTGCGCGCTGTCACGGCGGTAGAACCACACCGACGTCATCCGCGGCGCGGCCCAGTAGGCGAGCACCACCGCGCACGCGAACACCGGGACCGACAGGATCCGCACCTCGCGCCGCCGCACCAGTTGGAAGTGCTCGGGCTTGATGAAGAGACCGAGGACGAAGAACGGCAGGAACTGTAGGACGCGTTGCAGGTCGAGGTCGTCGCCGATGTCGGGCGAGATCACGGCGAGCACCGCGATGGCGAGGGCCAGGGGCACCGGCCGGCGCACGATCTTCCACAGCGGAGTGGTCAGCCGCCACACGAACAGGGCGATGAGGAACCACGTCAGGTACCACGGGTCGAGCAGGCTGATCGGCTGCGTCGGATCGTCGTCGCCCCACCGTTTGAAGAAGGTGTACGCGACCTCGAAGATCACGTAGGGCACGGCGACGCCGGTCACCAGGCGCTTGAGCCGGTCGGGGCGCATGTCGAAGCTGCGCGAGAAGTAGCCGGAGATCAGGATGAACGCCGGCATGTGGAAGGTGTAGACGGTCATGTACAGCGCTTCGGCGCTGCGGCTGTGGTCCGTCAGCGGTTCCCACGCGTGGCCCATCGCGACGAGCACGATCGCCAGGTACTTGGCGTTGTCGAAGAACGCGTCGCGTTGCTTGGCGGGCTTGTCCGCGGCCCGGGTTTCGTGCCCGGCGGGCGCAGGGGGCGTCGCGTACGCCGTCGGGGATGTCGCGTACGCCGTCGGGGATCTCGGGACTCTCGGGGCGGAGGAGCGGGGGACGCGCGGGGCGGGCATTCCGGCGGCCGGTTCCGGTACGTGGGGCTGTACGGGAGGCAGTGGCGCCCGGTGCCTGCCGTGCGGTTGAACGGAGTTCGTCACAGGCCCTCCCACCATGAGCTCGGTGAGACGATCCGGGACCGCACTGCGCCTGCGGGGGTCGTGGCAGCGTGGAACATCTGAGGCACCCTAGCGTCGCTGTGGTGTTCCCGTAAAACCCTCAATTCATTCATCCCGGGCAGTGCTCGGTGCCCGTCTGAGTTCGCAGGACTTCGACGGAGTTCACCGGTTACCGGTTGCCGGTTACCGACCGCTGTTTCTCCGGTTCTCCGGCCTGCTCCGTTCGTCTCCGGCCGGAATTCGAATGTCGGTCACCTTCGTGTCGCGAGGATCAACTGTCCGGTACGTCATAGCTCATACCGCTTAAATAGTGCATAACGCCCGCAGAGGACTCGGGTGGAATGTCCATGTTGAATGGGTCGTGGCGGAATATGACACCCCGCCCGGTGTGCCCTCGGCGACAATTCGAATTCTTGTGAGGAACTTGTGTGAACGTCCCGGTGTACGGGTGACGGGACGGTGCCCTTGTGATGTCGAGGCGTTGTCCGGCCATGGAAACGATCACGTCGAATTCGCCCGCGGGTGGACCGTCGAATTCCCGTACGGGTAACCGTGGTTCCCGTGTGACCGGTGGGCCGTGGCTCCCCAAGTGCCGCGCGGGGCGGGGGCAGTGCTGGTCAAGGCTTGGCCGACGATGTGTCACCGGCCGCATGACGGGGTCCTGTTGGTGGCACGATGGTTCTGGCGGGGGAGTGCGGGTCGTACCCCCCGGGCGGGCAAGCGACCGACCTAGGGTGTGATCAGTGTGGCCATTTCGCTGTCAGTGGTACTGCTGTTGGCGATCGTCCTTGTCATGATGATTCGTCAGGGGAACATCAAGGTATGGCCCGCCATCGTCGCGGCCCTGTTCGGGTTCGTCCTGGCCTCGACGGGAATGGCCGACGACATCCAGGAACTCCTGGACTCGCTCGCGAACACCATCGGAGACATACAGTTCTGACGGCGACGGGCACGGGTGTGTCCGTCGCCACGGGTGTGCCCGCGTGCCCGTGGGTCCGCATGCCCGCGTGTCCGCATGCCCACGCGTGCCCGGTCGGGCCCTCTCCCGGGGCCCCTGGCCGGGCGCCGGGTACGCGATCCCGACGGCGTGAACGCGTCCGGCCCGGCCCGCCGAACGTGTTCGGGGACCGGGCCGGAGGCCTTGGAGCGGGCGACGGGAATCGAACCCGCGTAGCTAGTTTGGAAGACTAGGGCTCTACCATTGAGCTACGCCCGCATGTTTCGCACAGTCGATCGCCACCGATCCTGACGCCAGGCCGGTGACCGCTGCACGGCAAGCATCGTAGCGGGTCGGAGCGGACCCCCGCACACCACCTCCGTGCGCCCCGGTAAACCGGGAGTCGCGCTGCCTGCGGGCATGTACCCTACGTGTCGCACCGACGGGGTGTGGCGCAGCTTGGTAGCGCGTCCGCTTTGGGAGCGGAAGGCCGTGGGTTCAAATCCCGCCACCCCGACCAGTACGGTCCCCCGCCCGTGTGGCTTGTTCCCCACGGGCTCCGGGCGACTCCCTGGGTCCTCCCAGTGTCTTCCCGGCGTCTCCCCGGCGTCTCCCCGCCTCTTCCCCGCGGCGGGGGAGCGCCCGCACGGCCCCGGCGGTCCGGTCCCTCTTCCAAGATCGCGTTGTGGGTCGGCTCCCGCGTGCCGTTACTATGCAAGCTGCGTGCCCGTGTGTCTCTCAACCGGGCAGAAACCAAGAAGTCAGCCCACCAAGGAGACCGAACCGTGAAGAGCGCCGTGGAGACCCTGAACCCGACCCGGGTTCGGCTCACTGTCGAGGTGCCCTTCGAGGAGCTCAAGGACAGCCTCGACGCGGCGTACAAGAAGATCAACCAGCAGGTCACGGTGAAGGGCTTCCGCAAGGGCAAGATCCCGGCCCGCGTCATCGACCAGCGGTTCGGCCGCGGTGCGGTGCTTGAGGAGGCCGTCAACGACGCCCTCCCGAAGTTCTACACCGAGGCGGTCAACGAGGCCGAGCTCAACGTCCTGGGCCAGCCCGAGGTGGACATCACCGAGCTGAAGGACAACGAGACCCTCAACTTCACCGCTGAGGTCGACGTCCGTCCGACCGTCGAGATCCCGGACTACTCCGGCATCGAGGTCGAGGTCGACGCCGTCGAGATCTCCGACGAGGACATCGACAAGGCCGTCGAGGAGCTGCGCGAGCGCTTCGCGTCCACCTCCCCGGTCGAGCGTGCCGCCGAGGACGGCGACGTCGTGACGATCGACCTGGAGGCCAAGGTCGAGGGCGAGGTCCTGGAGGACGGCGTCGCGTCCGGCGTCTCCTACACCATCGGCTCCGGCGAGCTGCTCGAAGGCATCGACGACGCCGTGAAGGGCCTGGAGGCCGGTGGCGAGGCCACCTTCACCTCCGAGCTGAAGGGCGGCTCGGCGGCCGGCAAGGAGTCCGAGGTCACCGTCAAGGTCACCCAGGTCGCCAAGCGCGAACTGCCGGAGCTGGACGACGACTTCGCGCAGCTCGCGTCGGAGTTCGACACCCTGGACGAGCTGAAGGCCGACAGCCGCAAGCGCCTGGAGACGGCCCGCCAGTTCGACCAGGCCACGCAGGCTCAGGAGCGCGTCCTGGAGAAGCTCCTTGAGCTGGTCGAGGTCCCCGTCCCCGAGAAGCTGCTCGAGGACGAGATCCGCACCCGCAAGCACAACCTGGAGCACCACCAGCTCGGCCAGATGGGCCTCGACCTCGCGAAGTACCTGGAGATCCAGGGCAAGACCGAGGAAGAGTTCGACGCCGAGACCCGTGAGCAGGCGGTCAAGGGCATCAAGACGCAGTTCGTCCTGGACGAGCTCGTCAACAAGGAGAAGCTGAACGTCAACCAGGAGGAGCTCACCGAGCACCTCATGCGTCGCGCGCAGTCCTCCGGCATGAGCCCCGACCAGTTCGCCCAGGCCGTCGTGGAAGGTGGCCAGGTGCCGATGCTCGTCGGCGAGGTCGCCCGCGGCAAGGCGCTCGCCGTGGTCGTCGAGGCGGCCACCGTCAAGGACGCCAACGGTGAGGTGGTCGACCTCGAGGACGAGGACGACGCTGCCGACGCTGCCGACTCCGTCGAGGGTGGGCAGGCGGACGCCTCCGCCGAGGCCGGCGCCGAGGAGTCGGCCAAGGCCGACGAGAAGCCCGAAGCCTGATCTTCCACTGCCGTAACCGCTGGGCCCCCGGGGACATGTGTCCCCGGGGGCCCCGCCCCTTTCCGGGGTGGTCGCGCCCCGTCAGGGGCGCGGGGAACTGCGCGAGCAACCCAGGACAACCCGCAGGGGCCATGGCGCGGGACCTGGCAGACGCGTCTGCCGGGCCGCGCTCCGTCGGCGACCGCGGCACCACTGTGGCTGGCCGCGCAGTTCCCCGCGCCCCTGACGGGGCGCACAGGCCCCCCGGCCCCGGCGGGGTGGCGCCACATCCCTGAGTGGGTCCGCGCCCCCGCAGGGGGCGCTACCTGCGCTCACAGCGAACAGTTGCCTCTGCGGGATTCCCCGAAGGGACCCGCGCGTTAGGGTCCATGAATACGAGGGCAGTGGACTCGTTGCCCTCGGAACGAAGATGCTGAGACGGCCGGTGCCGTCAGAGACGAGCAGGTGGATACGTGACGAATCTGATGCCCAACGCAGCCGGTGAGCCGTCCATCGGTGGTGGCCTCGGCGACCATGTGTACAACCGGCTGCTCGGCGAGCGGATCGTCTTCCTCGGGCAGCAGGTCGACGACGACATCGCCAACAAGATCACGGCGCAGATGCTCCTCCTCGCGGCCGACCCCTCGAAGGACATCTACCTCTACATCAACAGCCCCGGCGGCTCGGTGACCGCCGGCATGGCGATCTACGACACCATGCAGTACATCCCGAACGACGTCGTCACCATCGGCATGGGCATGGCCGCCTCCATGGGCCAGTTCCTGCTGACGGGCGGCGCCGCGGGCAAGCGCTTCGCCCTGCCGCACACGGACATCCTGATGCACCAGGGCTCCGCCGGCATCGGCGGCACCGCGTCGGACGTCAAGATCCAGGCGGAGTACCTGCTGCGCACCAAGCAGCGCATGGCCGAGATCACCGCCCGCCACTCCGGCCAGACGGTCGAGACGATCATCCGCGACGGTGACCGCGACCGCTGGTTCACCACCGACGAGGCCAAGGAGTACGGCCTCATCGACGAGATCATCAGCGCCGCTTCGGGCGTTCCGGGCGGCGGCGGCACGGGCGCCTGACACAGGCACCCCGGTCGGCCAAGCCCACGCTCACACCCAGGACGGAACACCTCTGATGAACACCTTCCCCGCCATCGGCCAGGCCACGGGCCTGCACACCGGCCCCCAGGTGGACAACCGCTATGTGATCCCGCGCTTCGTCGAGCGCACCTCGCAGGGCGTGCGCGAGTACGACCCGTACGCGAAGCTCTTCGAAGAGCGCGTGATCTTCCTCGGCGTCCAGATCGACGACGCCTCCGCCAACGACGTCATGGCGCAGCTCCTCTGCCTGGAGTCGATGGACCCCGACCGGGACATCTCGGTCTACATCAACAGCCCCGGCGGCTCCTTCACGGCGCTCACCGCGATCTACGACACGATGCAGTTCGTGAAGCCCGACATCCAGACGGTCTGCATGGGCCAGGCGTCCTCCGCGGCCGCCGTGCTCCTCGCCGCGGGTACGCCCGGCAAGCGCATGGCCCTGCCGAACGCCCGCGTGCTCATCCACCAGCCGTCCGGCGGTACGGGCCGTGAGCAGCTCTCCGACCTGGAGATCGCCGCCAACGAGATCCTCCGTATGCGTACGCAGCTCGAGGAGATGCTGGCCAAGCACTCCACGACGCCGATCGAGAAGATCCGCGACGACATCGAGCGCGACAAGATCCTCACCGCCGAGGACGCGCTGGCGTACGGTCTGGTCGACCAGATCATCTCCACCCGGAAGATGAACAACGACTCGGTTCTCTGAGTCCCGGCCGAGCCCCGGACGAGACCGCCCGTCGGCCTCGCCCGGGGCACCGCAGCACCATCCGCCCACCCCTCGGCACGGCCCTCGGCGAAGCGAACCACGCCAAGGGGGGCCCGAACGGGGGGCCGGGCAAGGTACCGTCGGATACAAGGCACCAGGAGCCGCTGGACCAAGGGCGTCTCCCAGGCGAAGGGGAAGCACACCGTGGCACGCATCGGTGACGGCGGCGATCTGCTCAAGTGCTCGTTCTGCGGAAAGAGTCAGAAGCAGGTCAAAAAGCTCATCGCAGGCCCCGGCGTGTACATCTGCGATGAGTGCATCGATCTCTGTAACGAGATCATCGAGGAAGAACTCGCCGAGACGAGCGAGGTCCGCTGGGAGGAACTGCCCAAGCCCCGCGAGATCTACGAGTTCCTCGAGGGGTATGTGGTCGGCCAGGAACCCGCCAAGAAGGCGCTCTCCGTGGCGGTCTACAACCACTACAAGCGCGTCCAGGCCGGGGAGAACGGCGGCGCACAGGGCCGCGAGGACGCCATCGAGCTGGCGAAGTCCAACATCCTGCTGCTCGGCCCCACCGGCTCCGGCAAGACGCTGCTCGCCCAGACGCTCGCCCGCATGCTGAACGTCCCCTTCGCCATCGCCGACGCGACGGCGCTCACGGAGGCGGGCTATGTCGGCGAGGACGTGGAGAACATCCTCCTGAAGCTCATCCAGGCCGCCGACTACGACGTCAAGAAGGCCGAGACGGGCATCATCTACATCGACGAGATCGACAAGGTCGCGCGGAAGAGCGAGAACCCGTCGATCACGCGCGATGTGTCCGGCGAAGGCGTCCAGCAGGCCCTCCTGAAGATCCTGGAGGGCACGACGGCCTCCGTGCCGCCGCAGGGCGGCCGCAAGCACCCGCATCAGGAGTTCATCCAGATCGACACGACGAACGTGCTGTTCATCGTGGGCGGCGCCTTCGCAGGCCTCGAAAAGATCATCGAGGCGCGGGCGGGAGCCAAGGGCATCGGCTTCGGCGCCACCATCCGCTCCAAGCGGGAGCTGGAGGAGAAGGACCAGTTCGAGGACATCATGCCGGAGGACCTGGTGAAGTTCGGGATGATCCCCGAGTTCATCGGCCGCCTCCCGGTCATCACGTCCGTGCACAACCTGGACCGCGAAGCACTTCTCCAGATCCTGATCGAGCCGCGCAACGCCCTCGTCAAGCAGTACGAGCGCCTCTTCGAACTCGACGGAGTGGAGCTGGACTTCGAGCGCGCGGCCCTGGAAGCCATCGCCGACCAGGCCATCCTCCGCCAGACCGGCGCCCGCGGTCTGCGCGCAATCATGGAGGAAGTCCTCCAGTCGGTGATGTACGAGGTCCCGTCCCGCAAGGACGTCGCCCGCGTCGTCATCACGGCGGACGTCGTCCACTCGAACGTGAACCCGACGCTGGTGCCGCGCGACGTCCGGGGCTCGGGGCCCGGCGAGCAGAAGTCCGCGTAGCCGACACGACGGCAACGACGAGGGGCGCCCGGCGAGTTGATCTCGCCGGGCGCCCCTCGTGCGTGCCGGGGCGCCCCCCGTGCCGAGGCGCCCCCCCGTGCCGAGGGCCCGGCCGGAGCCGGGCCCTCGCGCTGTCCGTCCGACCCCCGCGGGTCAGATCTTGACGCGGATCTCCTTGCGCAGCTTGGCGGTGGTCTCCGCCGCGGCCTCGGCGTCCGCCGCCTTGCCCGACGCCATGCCGGCGACGTCCATGGGCGCGGCGAAACCGAGCGTGCTGTGGTCCGCCCACAGGCAGTACACGACCCTCATCTCCTTGGGCCCGCCGGAGCCGCCGGAGTTCATGTTGGACGCCTTCGCCTCCTGGCACTTGAGGATCGCGCCGTCCAGGGAGTCCGGCTCGTAGGACTTGGGGTCGCCGACCAACTCGATGTCCCGGCCGCCCGAGCCACCGTCCTTGTCCTTGTCCTCCTGGGACTCTTTCTTCATGTTGGCGAGCATGGCGTCGAGGGTCTTCTCGGGGTCGGCGATCTCCCCGTACACGCCCCCGAACTCGATCAGCTTGAGGCTGAGCGGGTTCTCCTTGTCGCCCGCCTGGTACTGGGCGCTGACGTCCTTGGGGTTCTTCACCCCGAACTTCTTGGCTTCCTTGATGTCGCTGGAGGACATGCCCCCGCCGCTGCCACCGGGCTCCTTCTTGTACTCGGAAAGGACGGTCTCGGGCGTGGTCAGCTTGTGCGGGCCGTCGTCCTTGACCCCGCCGGAGCCGCTGTCGCTGCCGCCCAGGACGAAGTAGGCGCCCACGGCGATGGCCGCGACCACGGCGACCGCGCCGACGATCAGGCCCGTCTTCTTGCCGCCGCCTCCGCCGGGCGGGGGCGGGACCTGACCGTAGGGGGCGGGGGGCTGCTGCCCGTACGGGGGCTGCTGGCCGTAGCCGGGCTGGCCGTACGGCTGCTGCTGCGGCGGGACGCCCTGCGGGGGCTGCTGGGGGTACCCGTATCCCGGCTGGGGCTGGGGCTGGGGCGGCTGCTGCGGGTAGCCGTAGCCGGGCTGCGGGGCCCCCGGCTGCTGGCCGTAGGGGCCGGGCTGCTGCGGCTGGCCGCCCCCGTAGGGGCCTGGCTGCTGGGGCTGCTGCCCGTCGTACGGGCCCGGCTGGTTGTGGCTCATTCCTCGGTTCCCCCTTCGGGATACGGTGCTGCGCCACCCATCGTGACGGAAGCGGGCCCCGGCTGAGGCGGCCGGGGCCCGCTGCACGTACGCGACCGGCGTCGGTACGTCGGTACTTCAGAGGACGTCGCAGGACGTCGCAGGACGTCAGAGCTTGACGCGGGCCTCCTTGCGGAAGTCGGCCGCCTTCTCCGCGCCGCCTTCCAGGTCGGCAGCCTTATTGGCGAGCGCGTCCGCCACGGTCGTGGTGACCACCAAGCCGATGGTGCTGTTGTCGCCCCAGATGCAGGTGGCCATCGACATCTCCTTCGGGCCCTGGCTCTCGCCGGACGACGACGAGCCCAAGGAGTACTTCATCTCCTGGCACTTCATCACCGCGCCGTCGAGCGCCGACGGGTTGTACGACTTCGGCTCGCCGACGACGGTCACCTTGCGGCCGGTGCTGCTGCCGTCGCTCTCCTCGGACTTCTTCTTGGCCTCCGCGAACATCTTGTCGACGACCGCCGCGGGGTCCTCGATCTCTCCATAGACGCCGTTGAACTGGAGGATCTTCTGCGCGAGCGGATTGTCCTCGTTGCCCGTGCCGTACTGGGCCGCGATGTCCTTGGGGTTCTTCACCCCGAACTTCGCGGCGTTCTTCGTCTGCTCCGCGGACATGTCACTGCCCTCGCCGGAGGCGCCCGGCTTCTTCTTGTACTCGGTGAGCACCGTCTCGGGCGTGGTCAGCTTGTGCGGGCCGTCGTCCTTGACCTTGCCGGAGCCGCCGCTGTCACTGCCGCCCAGGACGAAGTACGCGCCGACACCGATCGCCGCGACGACCGCGACCGCGCCGATGATCAGGCCCGTCTTCTTCCCGCCGCCTCCGCCCGGCGGGGGCGGGGGGACCTGGCCGTAGGGGCCCTGGGGCTGCTGCCCGTAGGGGCCGGGCTGCTGCGGCTGGCCGTAGCCGGGCTGGCCGTACGGCTGCTGCTGCGGCGGGACGCCCTGCGGGGGCTGCTGCGGGTACCCGTATCCCGGCTGCTGGGGCGGCTGCTGCGGATAGCCGTAGCCGGGCTGCGGGGCCTGCGGCTGCTGGCCGTAGGGGCCAGGCTGCTGCGGCTGGCCGCCGCCGTACGGTCCGGGCTGCTGAGGCTGCTGCCCGCCGTACGGGCCCGGCTGGTTGTAGCTCATTACTTGGAGATCCCCCTCGAACGCCTGTGCGCGCCCTCATTCTCCTGCGCGCTTATGTGTTCCCGACATCCTGACCGACGCGGCGAGCACCGTGGGGACCGGGGCGGCAACCGTTACTGAAGATTCGGGTTTCGGGACCACTCTGTGACACCTCTAAACTGACCCCGTGACCGAGAACGCTCAGCAGCAGCCGCCAGCGACCGCCCCCGAACTCCCGACGCAGTACGCGCCGTCCGAGGTGGAAGGGGTGCTCTATGAGCGCTGGGTGGAGCGTGGTTACTTCGACGCGGACGCGAAGAGCGACAAGGAGCCCTTCACCGTCGTCATCCCGCCGCCCAACGTCACCGGCAGCCTGCACCTGGGCCACGCCTTCGAGCACACCCTCATCGACGCCCTGACCCGCCGCAAGCGCATGCAGGGGTACGAGGTGCTGTGGCAGCCGGGCATGGACCACGCGGGCATCGCCACGCAGAACGTCGTCGAGCGCGAGCTCGGCAAGGAGGGCACGTCGCGGCACGACCTCGGCCGGGAGGCCTTCGTCGAGCGCGTGTGGCAGTGGAAGGGCGAGTCCGGTGGCCAGATCTCCGGCCAGATGCGGCGCCTTGGGGACGGTGTCGCCTGGTCCCGTGAGCGGTTCACCATGGACGAGGGGCTCTCCAAGTCCGTCCAGACGATCTTCAAGCGGCTCTACGACGACGAGCTGATCTACCGCGCCGAGCGCATCATCAACTGGTGCCCGCGCTGTCTCACCGCCATCTCGGACATCGAGGTGGAGTACCAGGACGACGACGGCGAGCTGGTGTCGATCAAGTACGGGGACGGCGACGAGACCCTCGTCGTCGCGACCACCCGTGCCGAGACGATGCTCGGTGACACCGCCGTCGCCGTGCACCCCGAGGACGAGCGCTACCGGCACCTGGTCGGCAAGCAGATCAAGCTGCCGCTCACCGACCGGACCATCCCGGTCGTCGCGGACGAGCACGTCGACCCGGAATTCGGCACCGGCGCCGTCAAGGTGACGCCCGCCCACGACCCGAACGACTTCGAGATCGGCCGCCGCCACGACCTGCCGAACATCGCGGTCATGGACGAGCACGCCGTGATCACGGTCTCCGGTCCCTTCCAGGGCCTTGACCGCCTGGAGGCCCGCTCCGCGATCGTCGGCGCCCTGCGCGCGGAGGGCCGCATCGTCGCCGAGAAGCGCCCGTACACGCACTCCGTGGGGCACTGCTCGCGCTGCAAGACGACGATCGAGCCGCGTCTGTCCATGCAGTGGTGGGTCAAGGTCGGTCCGCTCGCCAAGGCCGCGGGCGACGCGGTCCGTGACGGCCAGGTCAAGATCCACCCGCAGGAGATGGAGAAGCGCTACTTCGACTGGGTCGACAACCTCCACGACTGGTGCATCTCGCGCCAGCTCTGGTGGGGCCATCGCATCCCGGTCTGGTACGGGCCGAACGGTGAAATCGTCTGCGTCGGCCCCGACGATCAGGCACCGGCCGGCGAGGGCTGGACGCAGGACACCGACGTCCTCGACACCTGGTTCTCCTCGGGCCTGTGGCCGTTCTCCACCCTCGGCTGGCCCGAGAACACCGAGAGCCTCGCGAAGTTCTACCCGAACTCCGTCCTGGTCACCGGCTACGACATCCTCTTCTTCTGGGTCGCCCGGATGATGATGTTCGGCCTGTACGCGATGGACGGCACCCCGCCGTTCCACACCATCGCCCTGCACGGCATGGTCCGCGACCAGTTCGGCAAGAAGATGTCGAAGTCCTTCGGGAACGCGGTCAACCCGCTGGACTGGATGGACAAGTACGGCTCCGACGCGCTGCGCTTCACGCTCGCCCGCGGCGCCAACCCGGGCGTGGACGTCCCGATCGGCGAGGACTGGGTGCAGGGCTCCCGGAACTTCGCCAACAAGATCTGGAACGCCACCCGCTTCGCCCTCATGAACGGCGCCACGGTCGAGGGCCCGCTCCCGGACGCCGCCGAGATGTCCGCGACCGACCGCTGGATCCTCTCCCGCCTGAACACGGTGGTCGCCGAGGTCGACGCGCACTACGAGGACTACCAGTTCGCGAAGCTGTCCGACGCCCTGTTCCACTTCGCCTGGGACGAGGTCTTCGACTGGTACGTGGAGCTGTCCAAGACCACGTTCATGGCGGGCGGCGCCCCGGCCGAGGTCAGCAAGCGCGTCCTCGGCGAGGTCCTCGACGTCACGCTGCGGCTCCTGCACCCGGTCGTGCCGTTCGTGACGGAGACGCTGTGGACCACGCTCACGGGTGGTGAGTCGGTCGTGATCGCCCAGTGGCCCACCGATTCGGGCTTCCGGGACACCGCCGCCGAGAAGGAGATCCTCTCCCTCCAGGAGCTGGTCACCGAGGTCCGCCGGTTCCGCGCCGACCAGGGCCTCCAGCCCGGCCAGAAGGTCCCGGCCCGCCTCACCCTGGACGGCACGCCGTTCGCGCCGCACGAGGCCGCGGTCCGCCAGCTCCTGCGCCTCCAGCCGGAGGGTGAGGGCTTCGCGGCCACGGCGGCCCTGCCGGTCTCGGGTGCCACGGTGGCCCTCGACCTGTCGGGCACGATCGACGTGGCGGCGGAGCGCAAGCGGCTCGCCAAGGATCTTGCCGCCGCCGAGAAGGAGAAGGTCCAGGCCACCGGCAAGCTCGGCAACGAGGCGTTCCTGGCGAAGGCGCCCGACCAGGTGGTGGACAAGATCCGCGGCCGGCTCGCCAAGGCCGAGCAGGACATCGCCCGCCTCCAGGCACAGTTGGACAGCCTCCCGGCGGCGTAACACCTGCAGACAGCCGAAGGCGCCCGGAACTGAATGTTCCGGGCGCCTTCGTGCCGTTGCTGCCCGGTGCTGTCGGCGCCGCCGTCAGATGGCGGGCTCGGCCACCGGCATCCAGGCCGGGCCCTGTCCTGGCGCGAGGCCGAGGCGTTCGAGTTCGGCGTCCGCGAGGGCCTCGATGACCCGCGGGTCGGCGCTGCGCCAGCCCTCGGCGAGGCTGCCGGGCGTGGCGTCGGGCAGGCCCGGGGTGCGGGCGAGGGCGGTTGCCGTGGCGGCCACCTCGTCGAGGGGGCGCAGCAGGGAGCGCAGGGCGAGCAGCTCACGGCCGTCGTCGGACTCGGCGAGGTCCCGCGCGGCGGCGGCCTGCCGTACCCAGCGCAGCCTGCGCGGCAGCCAGCGGGCGAGGACGAGGCCGACAGGGACGAGGAAGAGCGCGACGGCGCTCACCACGAGTCCGGCCCGCATCGTCACCGGGTCGATGTCGTCTACGACGCCCACCACCGAGCGCAGCGCGGCGCCCACCTCCTCGCCGACGAGGGGCAGACGCGCCGCGGGCGAGCCGGAGGAGGCGACACCGGAGTCGGGGCCCGGCCGGGTGAGGAGCAGGGCCATTCGGTACGCGACGACCGCGGCGGCGGTCCACGCGGCGGTCCACAGCAGGACCGCGGCGTCACCGGCGAGCTGACGGGTCCGTCGACCCGGAATCTGGGCATACCACATGGTCCGATTGGAACTCCGGGGCGCGTGGTGGCGGGGCAGCCGCGCCGGTGCGTACACCCGTTTCGCCGGGAGTGCCACCGCTGGGGGGTGCGGCGGGTGCGGCAGGTCACCGGTTTGTCGGGGCGGGTGTATCGCGGGTGCGGGCGCGTTGCTGCCGTTCGGGGTCGAAAGTCCGATGTGTCGGGGCCGTGGCCGGGGGCGGGGATGATGGGAGGACCATGGACGACCTGCCCGCCGCCGAGGCGTTGCGCAAGGCGGCGGCTGCGACCCGCCGCCTCGCTCGACGTTGCACCCGCGAATCCTGGGCGCTCGACCTCCTCACGGCGCTCTCCTGTCTCGCCCTGATGGCCCTCGACGTGCCGGGCCTGGCCGCCGACGACAACTCGCTCAACGGTCTGATGGCCACCCTCGTCCTGACGGCGGGCGCGGCGACGCTCATGCTCCGACGGGTCGCGCCCTGGGTGCCTTTCCTGGTCGCGCTCGTGCTGCTCGGCTGGCTGCACGAGCTGACGCTCGCGCAGTTCGCGCTGTACTCGCTGGCGCGCTACCGGGGGCGGGCGGCCGGGGCGGCGGGGGTGGTGGCCTATGTGGCCTTCGCGTACGTGATGTTCACCTTGCCGGGGTGGCCGGTGCGCAGGGGGGACACGCTCGGTGAGTTCTTCAGCCTGGTCGTGCCGATCGGGGCGCTCGCGGCGGGGGTCGGGGTCGCCGCCAACCGGCAGGACCTGGTGCGGGCGCTACAGGCGCAGCGGGCCGAGACGCAGGCACTGCAGGCCGTACAGCAGGAGCGGGCCCGGATCGCGCGGGACGTGCACGACTTCGTGGGGCGCGAGCTGACGCTGCTGAGCGTGCGTTCGCAGGTGCTTGCCCGGCGGGCGGGGGACACGCCGTGGGCGGACGGGTTCGACGAGCTGTCGGAGACCGCGCGGTCCGCGCACCGGATGCTCAACGAGATCATCGTCAGGCGCGGGGTCGAGGGAACGCCGACGCCCGGGCTCGCTGCGCTGCCCGAGCTGGCCGAGGCCAGTGCGCGGGCGGGCAGCCCCGTGGACCTCCACGTCGACGACGCCGCGTACCGGCTCTCGCCGCTGCGGCAGGCCGCGGTGCACCGGGTGGTGCGGGAGTGCCTCACGAACGCGGCGAAGCATGCGCCGGGGGAGCGGGTGGAGGTGCGGGTGCGGGTTGCCGCCGGGCGGCTTCTGGTGCGGGTCGGCAACCCGTTGCCCACGGGGGGCTCCGGGCCGCTCCCAACTGCCCCGGTGTCCGCCGGGACCGGTACCGCGGGGATGGCGGAGCGGGTGCTCGCGGTCGGGGGGACGTTCTCCGCGGGGGCTCGCGGGGGCGCGTACGTGGTGGAGGCTGACCTCCCGTCGGGCGAGCTGGCCTGACCCCCGGTGGGGGTGGGCGTCGATCGCCCTCCGGGCTCGTCCTCAATCGCCGGACGGGCTTTTTCCCCACCCACCCGCCCTTTACGGGGCTCCCGGCACGAGAGGAATCAGCTCGCCCGGCCTTCTCAGGGCTCCCGGCACGCAGGAATCCTTCTCTGGGCCCCCGGCACGCAGGCATTCAGCCCGTCCGGCGTTTGAGGACGAGCGCGCAGCGCGATCGACGCCCACCCCCACCGGGGGGTCAGGGCAACGTACCCCGGCCCGGCCAGAGGGCTACCGCACCAACCCATCGAAGTCCTCCACACACTTCCCGCACCCCAGCGCCACGCTGTCCAGCGGATCGTCCGCCACGAAGACGGGGATGCCGGTGGCGGAGGCGAGGCGGAGGTCGAGGCCGGGGAGCAGGGCGCCGCCGCCGGTCAGGACGATGCCGTGTTCCATGACGTCGCCGGACAGCTCCGGCGGGCACTCCTCCAGGGTGACCCGTACCGCGGCGATGATGGCCTCGACGGGCTCGTCGAGAGCGGCCCGCACCTCCCGCACGGTCAGGTCCACCGTCTTGGGCAGCCCAGCGACCTTCTCGCGCCCCCGCACGGTGAACGTCCGCATCTCGAAGGCGTCCTCACCCGGCACGGGCCACGCGGAGCCGATGGCGACCTTGACGTCCTCGGCGGTCCGCTCACCGATGAGGAGCGAGTGCTCCCGGCGTACGTAGTCGGTGATCGCGGAGTCGAAGCGGTCCCCGCCGACCCGCAGGGACTGGGACGTCACGATGCCGCCGAGCGAGATGACGGCGACCTCGGACGTGCCGCCGCCGATGTCCACGATCATCGACCCGCGCGGATCGGCCACCGGCAGACCCGCGCCGATCGCCGCCGCCATCGGCTCCTCGATGAGGTGGACGGCCCGTGCCCCGGCCCCCTGCGCGGCGTGCACGATGGCCCGCCGCTCGACCTGAGTGACACCGCTCGGCACACAGATCACCATCCGCGCACGCGGCCTGCGGCCCGGCAGGGCCTTGCGCACGAAGTGCCGGATCATCTCCTCGGCGGCCTCGAAGTCGCTGATCACGCCGTCCTTCAGGGGGCGGATCGCGGTGATCGAGCCAGGGGTGCGCCCGATGGTCTCCTTGGCCTCCGTGCCGACGGCCAGGGCACCGCGCGAGCCCTCCTTGACGGCGACCACGGACGGCTCGTTGAGCACGATGCCCTGCCCGCGTACGTAAAGAAGGGTGTTGGCGGTGCCGAGGTCGATGCCTATGTCCATGATCGCCAAGTTTGCCCGGCGCTTCCCGGGTCCGGAGGGACTAAAGTCCCGAATCGGACGGGCTGAAAGTCCTGACAGGCGGAAGACGGGCGGAAGACGGGCGGCAGGGAGGCGACAGGAAGGCGACAGGAGGCGGAAGACAGGCGACAGACGGGCGACAGACGGGCGACACGGAGACGGCGGGCAGCCGTGACGAGCGGGCCCGACCGGGGGCCGCGCGGCCCGCAGGCAAGGCCCCGGCCCCCTCCCGGCCCGGTCCCCCCGGGCGCTGTCACACCGCCTCCGTAGACTGGTCCTGTGAGCGACCTCCCTCCGAACGACAGCCCCCGCGACGACGAGCGCGGCCCCGCCGACGCCAGCGACGAGATCGACGAGTTCGACGAGCTCGTGGCGGCCGAGACCGGGCGCGATCCCGACCTCGCCGTCATCGAGGCGGGCAGCCGCACCCTGCGCACCCACGCGGGCCCGCCGGATGCCGACGTCCCCGGCCGCCCCGCCGACCCGGAGGTGGACAGGGCGCTGCGCCAGGTCGAGGCGGAGCTCGCCGACCGCTGGGGCGAGACGAAGCTGGAGCCGTCGTTGCGCCGCATCGCGGCAGTGATGGACGTGCTCGGCGAGCCCCAGCGGGCGTATCCGTCGATCCACATCACGGGGACGAACGGCAAGACGTCCACGGCCCGCATGGTCGAAGCCCTCCTCGGCGCCTTCGACCTGCGCACCGGCCGGTACACCTCGCCCCACGTCCAGTCGATCACCGAGCGCATCACCCTGGACGGCGCCCCCATGGCCCCCGAGCGCTTCGTCGAGGCGTACGAGGACATCAAGCCGTACGTGGAGATGATCGACGCCAAGGACGACGTCCGGCTCTCCTTCTTCGAGGTCCTCACCGGCATGGCGTACGCGGCCTTCGCGGACGCCCCTGTGGACGTCGCCGTCGTCGAGGTCGGCATGGGCGGCACCTGGGACGCCACGAACGTCATCGACGGCTCCGTCGCCGTCGTCACCCCCATCGACCTGGACCACACCGACCGCCTCGGCAACACGGCCGCGGAGATCGCCGCCGAGAAGTCCGGCGTCATCAAGCAGGACGCCACCGTCATCCTGGCCCAGCAGCCGGTCGACGCCGCCCAGGTGCTCCTGAAGAAGGCCGTGGAGGTGGACGCGACGGTCGCGCGCGAGGGCCTGGAGTTCGGGGTCACGGCCCGTCAGGTCGCCGTCGGCGGGCAGCTCCTCACCCTGCGCGGGCTCGGCGGGGAGTACACCGAGGTGTTCCTGCCGCTGCACGGCGAGCACCAGGCGCACAACGCCGCGGTGGCTCTCGCCGCCGTCGAGGCGTTCTTCGGCGTCGGTGCCCAGCACGCCCGCCCGCTGGACATCGACACCGTCCGCAAGGCCTTCGCCTCCGTCGCCTCGCCCGGCCGCCTCGAAGTGGTCCGGCGCTCGCCCACCGTGGTCCTCGACGCCGCGCACAACCCCGCGGGCGCCCGCGCCGCCGCCGCGGCGATCGGTGAGGTCTTCGACTTCAGCCGCCTCATCGGCGTGGTCGGCGTCAGCGACGACAAGAACGCCCGCGGCATGCTGGAAGCCTTCGAGCCGATCTTCACCGAGATCGTCGTCACGCAGAACTCCAGCCACCGCGCCCAGAGCGCCGACAAGCTCGCCGCCCTCGCGGTGGAGGTCTTCGGCGAGGACCGGGTGCAGGTCGAGCCGCGTCTCGACGACGCCCTGGAAGCCGCGATCACCCTGGCCGAGGAGGAGGGGGAGTTCGCCGGCGGCGGTGTCCTCGTCACCGGCTCCGTCATGACCGTCGGCGAGGCCCGACTGCTCCTGGGGAGGGGCTGAAAGCTGTGCGCACGCTCTGTTCGTCGACGCTGATCGGTGAGTTCTTCGTCATCGGTTTCGCGGGTCTCGTCGCCATGAAGGACCCGGACCTTCAGATGAGCACGGTCTGGACGGTCTGCGGCATCGCCATGGCCCTTTCGGTCCTGCTGTGCGGCATGGCCACCCGGCCGGGCGGCGTCCAGCTCGGCTGGGCGCTCCAGGTCGCGCTGATCGCCAGCGGTTTCATCGTGCCGATGATGTTCTTCATGGGGGCGATGTTCGCCGCCCTGTGGTGGGCGTCGGTGCACTTCGGGCGGAAGATCGACGAGGCGAAGGCCAGGTTCGCCGCCCAGGCCGCCGAGGGGGAGGCCGCCTGACCCGGCCGGTCGGTGACCGGATGTGCGGCCGCTGTCACGCCCTGCGGAACAGCGGCCGACCCCGGGTGGGTATCGTGCTCCGCAATCCCACGTGACCGTAAAGCCACTGCTTGGAGCCGCACATGAGCCAGCGCACTCTCGTCCTTCTCAAGCCCGACGCCGTACGTCGAGGTTTGGTCGGCGAGATCGTCGGGCGTATAGAGCGCAAGGCCGACTGGAGGATCAGCGCCCTTGAGCTGCGCCACCTGGACCGCGCGATCCTGGAGCAGCACTACGCCGAGCACGTCGGCCGCCCCTTCTACGAGCCGCTCGTCGAGTTCATGCTCTCCGGCCCCGTCGTCGCCCTCGTCGTCGACGGTGAGCGTGTCATCGAGGGCGTGCGCCGGCTCGCGGGCCCGACCGACCCGATCGCCGCCGCGCCCGGCTCCATCCGCGGCGACTTCGGTGTCATCGTCAGGGAGAACCTGATCCACGCCTCCGACTCCGCCGAGTCCGCCGAGCGCGAGCTGAAGCTCTTCTTCCCGGGCCTGGTCTGACGGGCGACCGCGACTGACGGCCATGACGTCAGTTCATCGAGGGACGGCCGGTCGGAACCGGCCGTCCCTCGTCACATGCGGCCCGATCGGGGGAACCCGTAACCCTGATGGCACGTCTCCAGAAGCGGGGCGGCTCATCATCTGCTGACAATGGCGCAGACCCTCGCGCCGTCTTCGTGCGGGCGAGACTACGATGGAAGCCTCCACGCCACTCAGCACCCACCTCGCCTACCTAACAAGCCATCACACGCTCCACTAGGGAAGGCCAGACGCATCCTCATGGGGAACAACATGTCGTTCATCGGCCGTGACATGGCTGTCGACCTCGGGACCGCCAACACGCTGGTGTACGTCAGGGGTCGGGGGATCGTACTCAACGAACCGTCCGTCGTCGCGATCAACACCAACACCGGCGGCATCCTCGCGGTCGGCGCCGAAGCGAAGAAGATGATCGGGCGCACGCCTGGCAACATCGTCGCGGTGCGCCCCCTGAAGGACGGCGTGATCGCCGACTTCGAGATCACCGAGCGGATGCTGCGCTACTTCATCCTGAAGATCCACAAGCGCCGCTATCTGGCCCGCCCGCGCGTCGTGGTCTGTGTGCCCTCCGGCATCACGGGTGTCGAGCGCCGTGCCGTCATCGAGGCCTCCTCGCAGGCCGGTGCCCGTCAGGTGCACATCATCGAGGAGCCCATGGCCGCGGCCATCGGCTCCGGTCTGCCGGTCCACGAGGCCACCGGCAACATGGTGGTCGACATCGGCGGCGGCACCACCGAGGTCGCCGTCATCTCCCTCGGCGGAATCGTCACGGCACAGTCCATCCGGGTGGCCGGTGACGAGCTGGACAACGCGATCATCCAGCACATCAAGAAGGAGTACTCCCTCCTCCTCGGTGAGCGCACGGCCGAGCAAATCAAGATCACCATCGGTTCCGCGTACGACATGGACGCCGACGAGCACACCGAGATCCGCGGCCGCGACCTCGTCTCCGGCCTGCCGAAGACCGTCGTGATCTCCGCCGCCGAGGTCCGCAAGGCCATCGAGGAGCCGGTCAACGCCATCGTCGACGCGGTCAAGACGACCCTCGACAAGTGCCCGCCCGAGCTCTCCGGCGACGTCATGGACCGCGGCATCGTCCTGACCGGCGGCGGCGCGCTCCTGCGCGGCCTCGACGAGCGGCTGCGCCGCGAGACCGGCATGCCCATCCACATCGCCGAGAACCCGCTGGACAGCGTGGCGCTCGGTTCCGGCAAGTGCGTCGAGGAGTTCGAGGCCCTCCAGCAGGTCCTCGACGCCCAGCCGCGCCGGTGAAGGTGGCGCGAACACACTGAGAGTGGGTCCGCCGTACGAGTGCCTGCCACCTCGTGCGGCGGATCGTTGATATAGAGGCAACAAAGCAATACAGAGAGATGACAATCCCGCGGAGCACTCGCCTGCCCGCGGTTTCATGGGTTTTCCTGTCAGGGGATTCCATGGATATCCGTAGATTCCGACTTGAGGAAGGCACGGCCGCCGCACGTGAGGGACACACGAGAGAGCCGGCTGCTCCTGGTGCTGCTGATCGCCATCGCGTTCGCACTGATCACGGTGGACATCCGCGGCGGTGAGGGTTCGCCGGTCGACGGTGCCCGCCAGGCCGCCGCCACGGTCCTCGGCCCGGTCGAGAACGGCATGTCGTCCGCCGTCGACCCCATCGGCAACGCGATCGGCGCGGTCCGCGACTCCGGCGACCGCCACGACCGCATCGCCGAACTGGAGCGCCAGAACGCCGCGTTGAAGGCCAGACTCGGCAGCGACGACCGCAACCGCAGCCGCGTCAAACAGCTCGACTCGATGCTGAAGACGGCGGGCGCGGGCCAGTACGGCATCAAGGGCGCGGAGGTCATCGGCATAGGAGCGGCCCAGGGCTTCTCCTGGACGGTCACCATCGACGCCGGCGCGAACGACGGCCTGAAGCGCGACATGACGGTGCTCAACGGCGACGGCCTCGTCGGCCGCGTCACCACCGTCGGCCCGTCCACCGCCACGGTGCTGCTCGCCAACGACCCCGACTTCACCGTCGGCACCCGCATGGAGAAGACCGACGAGCTCGGCTTCGCCTCCGGCCAGGGCGACCGCCCCCTTCGCGTGCAGATGCTCAACGGCAAGGCCAAGGTCAAGAAGGGCGACCGCCTGGTGACCTTCGGCTCGCAGGCCGACAAGCCGTTCGTGCCGGGCGTCCCGGTCGGCGAGGTCGTCCGCGTCGACCCCTCCGGCGGCGACCTGACCCGCAACGTCTTCGTCCGTCCCTACGTCGGCTTCAGCAAGCTCGACGTCGTCGGCGTCGTCGTCGAGGCCCCGCGCAAGGACCCCCGTGACACGGTCCTGCCGCGCAAGCCCGAGAAACCCAAGCCGGCCCCCACGGTGACGGTCACGGCCACGCCGTCCGGGGACGCCCCCGCCGACGGCACGGCCGACGGCACGGCCGACGGCACGGCCGACGGCACGGCCGACGGCACGGGCGATGACAACGGCTACGACAACGGCAACGAGCAGTAGGAGCACTGACACCCCCATGCGCTTCAACCGGATCCTGCTCTCCAGCACCCTCGTCGTCGTCGCCCTCGTCATCCAGGTCAGCGTCCTCGCCCGGCTCCAGTTGCCCGGCGCCGTACCCGACCTGGTGCTGCTCACCGTGCTCGCCCTTGCCCTGGTCTACGGCCATGTGGGCGGCGCCCTGATCGGCTTCGGCGCGGGCCTGCTCACCGACCTCGCGCCGCCCGCCGACCACGCCGCAGGACGCTACGCCCTGGTCCTGTGCGTCATCGGCTATCTGGCGGGCCTCGCCAAACCCGAGACCGGCCGGCTGCGCTCGGCCAGCGGCCCGCTCGTGGTCGTGGTCGGCTCCGCCGTCGGCTCCACCCTCCTGTACGCCGGTGTGGGCGCCCTCGTCGGCGACGACGCGGCCCGCCACGTGGGCCTCGGCGGACTGCTCTTCACGGCCGCGCTGTACGACCTGCTGCTCGCGCCGTTCACCGTCCCGCTGATCATCGCCCTTGCCCGGCGCGCCGAGAACGACCCGCTGGGGGAGTCCGCCACGGGCGCCAAGGCCGCCGACGTCTCCTCCGGGTGGCTCTCCTCAGGCACCGGCCTGAGCATCGGCAACCAGCGCGGCGCGGGCCTCAGGATGAAGGCGGCCAGGGCCCGGGTGGCCCGCGCCGGACGCATCAAGGGGGTCAAGCGCCTGTGAGCCCAAGGAAACCGACGTACCCGCCGACGTACCACGGGGAGGGCCCGCAGCAGTGACCAACATCCCTGAGACGGGCCGCACCCCCCGCGTCCAGGTCCGCCTCGTCATCATCCAGATCCTCGTCGTCTCGCTGCTCCTCACCCTCGGCGGCCGGCTGTGGTACCTCCAGGTCCGCAACGGCAGCGAGTACGCCGAGGAGGCTTCCGGCAACCACGTCCAGCAGGTCGTCCAGCCCGCCGTGCGCGGCTCGATCCTCGACGCCCGCGGTGTGCCCATCGCCGACAACCAGACCCGGCTCGTGGTCTCCGCGTCCCGCACGGACCTGATGAAGATGAAGGACGACGGCAAGGCCGTCCTGGACAAGCTCGCCGGTGTCCTCGCCATGAGCCCCAAGGACGTCGCCGACAAGGTCCGCCTCTGTGACTCCAAGACGCCCCAGCCCTGCTGGAACGGCTCGCCCTACCAGCCCATCCCGATCACCGACGAGGCCACGCCCAAGCAGGCCCTGCAGATCCGGGAGCGCTCGGAGGACTTCCCCGGCATCACCGCCGAACCCACCGCCGTACGCCGCTACGGCGCCCCCGGCAAGTCCAACACCGCCCAGGTGCTCGGCTATCTCTCGCCCGTCACCGACGAGGAGATCAACAAGGCCAAGGACTCCGACTCGCCGTATCTGCGCTCCGACCAGGTCGGCCGCTCCGGCCTGGAGCGCACCTACGACAAGCAGTTGCGCGGCAAGGCAGGGGTCACCCGCTACGAGGTCGACAACCTCGGCCGGGTCATAGGGAAGGCCGACTCCGATCAGGCCCGGCCCGGCTCCAACGTCGTCACCAGCATCGACGCGCGCGTGCAGGCCGTGTCCGAGTACTGGCTGAACGAGGCGATGGAGAAGGCCCGCGACGAGTTCGACGACAACACCGGCGAGAACTACAAGGCCGACGCGGGCGCCGTCGTCGTCATGGAGAACAAGACCGGCCGCGTCGTCGCCATGGCCTCCAACCCCAGCTACGACCCCAACGCCTGGGTCGGCGGCATCTCCGGCAAGGACTACGCCAGGCTCACCGGCAAGAAGTCCAACTATCCGCTGCTCAACCGGGCCATCCAGGGCCAGGCGGCCCCCGGCTCGATCTTCAAGGTCATCCCGACCACCGCCGCCGTCAACGCGGGCTACGAGTTCAACGGCCGCTACCCGTGCCCCAGCTCGTACTCGATCGGCGGCCAGGTCTTCAAGAACTTCGAGTCCCAGGGCCACGGCTCCATCACCCTCGGCCAGGCCCTCGAGGTCTCCTGCGACACCGTCTTCTACAAGCTCGCGCACGACCAGTGGGCCAAGGACGGCGGCAACAAGCCGAAGAAGGACGCCAACGACTGGTTCTACAAGACCGCGCACCAGTTCGGCCTCGGCAAGGAGACCGGCATCGACCTCCCCAACGAGGTCACGGGCCGCGTCCCCGACCGCCAGTGGAAGAAGAACTACTGGCAGGCGAACAAGGACGCCTGGTGCAAGCAGGGCAAGAAGGGCGGTGAGTACGCCGAGCGCATCGCCTACGAGAACTGCCTCGAAGGCATGAAGATGCGTGCCGGTGACTCCGTCAACTACTCCATCGGCCAGGGCGACACCCTCGTCACGCCGATACAGATGGCCACCATCTACTCGGCCATCGCCAACGGCGGCACCATGTACAACCCCACCGTCGGAAAGGCGATCATCAGCGCCGACGGCAAGCGCATCGAGGAGATCGCCCCCAAGGCCCACGGCAAGCTGCCCATGGACGCGGCGCTGCGCAAGGACATAGACGGTGCCCTCGCGGACGTCGCCACCAAGGGCACCGCGGCCTGGCGCTTCGGCGGCTGGCCCCAGGACAAGATCCCGATGCACGCCAAGACGGGTACGGCCGAGGTCTACGGCAAGCAGACGACGTCGTGGTTCGCGACGTACACCAAGGACTACTCGATCGTGATGACGATCTCCCAGGGCGGTACGGGCTCCGGCGCCTCAGGACCCGCCGTGCGCAAGATCTACGACGCGATCTACGGCCTGGACGACAGCGGCAAGCAGGACCTGAAGAAGGCCCTGCTGCCCGAGCCGCAGAAGACCCTGCCCAAGATCCAGCCCGACGGCTCCATCGACGCCCCGAAGGTCAAGCCGTTCAAGCCGGAGAAGCCGAAGCCGCCGACCGAGCAGACGGAACTGGCCGGGCCGCCGGCGAACGGGAGGCGTGACTAGCTCATGGCCGGCACTGGTGGCTTCTCCGTCTCGGGCTACGGCCCCGAACGCTCCACGATGTCCCGTCTGTTCGCCCGCGACTCGATACTGCGCCGGCTCGACTGGGTGATACTGCTCTGCGCCCTCGCGCTGTCCGTGATCGGCTCCGCGCTCGTCTACTCGGCGACCCGCAACCGCACGGAACTCGTCGGCGACGACCCGTACGCCTTCGTGCTCAAGCACGTCATGAACATCGGCATCGGGCTCGCCCTGATGGCCGGCACGATCTGGCTCGGCCACCGCACCCTGCGCACGGCCGTGCCGATCCTCTACGGCCTCTCCGTCTTCCTGGTGCTGCTCGTCCTCACCCCGCTCGGCGCCACCATCAACGGCGCCCACGCGTGGCTGGTGATCGCGGGCTTCTCGTTGCAGCCCTCCGAGTTCGTCAAGATCACCATCATCCTGGGCATGGCGATGCTGCTCGCGGCGCGCGTCGACGCGGGCGACAGGGAGCACCCCGACCACCGCACCGTGGTGCAGGCGCTCGGCCTCGCCACCGTGCCGATAATGATCGTCCTGCTCATGCCCGACCTCGGCTCGGTCATGGTCATGGCGATGATCGTGCTCGGTGTCCTGCTCGCCTCCGGCGCCTCCAACCGCTGGGTCTTCGGGCTGCTCGGCGCGGGCGTCCTGGGCGGGGTCGCCATATGGCAGCTCGGCGTCCTCGACGACTACCAGATCGCCCGCTTCGCCGCCTTCGCCAACCCCGCCCTCGACCCGGCGGGCGTCGGCTACAACACCAACCAGGCCCGTATCGCGATCGGCTCCGGCGGCCTGACCGGCACCGGCCTCACCAAGGGCTCCCAGACCACCGGTCAGTTCGTCCCCGAGCAGCAGACGGACTTCGTGTTCACGGTCGCGGGCGAGGAGCTCGGCTTCGTCGGCGCGGGCGCGATCCTGCTCCTCCTCGGCGTCGTGCTCTGGCGGGCCTGCCGCATCGCCCGTGAGACGACCGAGCTGTACGGCACGATCGTCGCCGCCGGCATCATCGCCTGGTTCGCCTTCCAGGCCTTCGAGAACATCGGGATGACGCTCGGCATCATGCCGGTCGCGGGCCTGCCGCTGCCGTTCGTGTCGTACGGCGGGTCCTCCATGTTCGCCGTCTGGGTGGCCGTCGGACTGCTCCAGTCGATCAAGGTGGAGCGGCCGCTGTCCGCCTGAGGTCCGTCCGGGGCGCCACCGGAGGCGTCCCGGACCCGGTCGGTCGTACGTACCGCACCTGTTTAGGTCCCCGGATCCCGTCTAGGTTCATGTCATGGCGGACACCAAGAGCGAAGCGGACAGGAAGCCCCGAACCGGTACCAGGACCAAGCGCGAGATCGAGCGGAAGTACGACGCGGCGGCCGACGGCGCGCTGCCCGACCTCACCGGCGTCGGCGGCATCGCCGACGTCGTGGGCCAGGGCGTCACCGACCTCGACGCCGTCTACTACGACACCCCCGACGAACGCCTCGCCGCTGCCTCCATCACGCTGCGCCGCCGCACCGGCGGCGCCGACGCGGGCTGGCATCTGAAACTGCCCGTCGCCCACGGCACCCGCGACGAGGTGCACGCGCCGCTCGCCGACGCCGACGCCGACGCCGGCTCCGATGACGTGCCGGACGCCCTGCGCGACCTCGTCCGCGTCCACGTACGCGGCGCCGACCTCGCACCCGTCGTCCGCCTGCGCTCCGCCCGCGACGTCCACCACCTCCTCGGCGGGGACGGCACCGTGCTCGCCGAGATCAGCGTCGACGGCGTGCTCGCCGAGCGGCTCGGCACCGGCTCCGGCACCGTCGCCTGGACGGAGATCGAGGTCGAACTGGCCGACGGCGGCGACCCGGCCCTGCTCGACAAGGTGGACAAGAAGCTGCGCAAGGCGGGCGTCAGGCCCTCAACTGCGGCGTCGAAGCTGGCGCGGGCCCTGGCCGAGACGGCGACGGGCGGACCCGGCAGGGCGGGCGGCGACCCGGCGCGCGAGAAGCCACGGCCCGCCGACGGGTCGGCGGGCGGCCACGTCCTCGCCTACTGCCGCAAGCAGCGCGACGCCCTGCTGTCGTGGGACGTCGCCGTGCGCCAGGACCTGCCCGACTCCGTCCACAAGATGCGCGTGGCGACACGCCGACTGCGCAGCGCCTTCAAGTCGTACCGCAAGGTACTCGACCGCACGGTCACCGACCCCCTGGGCGACGAACTGAAGTGGCTGGCCGCCGAACTGGGCGTGGACCGCGACCGCGAAGTCCTCCTCGAACGCCTCACGGCCGCCGTCGACGACGTGCCCCGCACCCTGCTCCTCGGCCCTGTGCGGGCCCGGTTGCAGGTCTGGGGGGTCGCGGGCCGCGCCGACGCCCGGCAGCTCACGCTCGCCGTCCTCGACAGCGAGCGCTATCTGCGGCTCGTCGACCGCCTCGACGCCCTCCTCGCCGACCCGCCGCTGCGCGAGGCCGCCGCGGCCCCCGCCGGCGACGTCCTGCCGGGAATCCTGCTCAAGGACTACGGCCGGCTCGCGGGCCGCGTCGGCGACGCCCTCGCCCTCGCCCCCGGCCAGGAGCGGGACACGGCCCTGCACGAGGCCCGCAAGGCCGCCAAGCGCGCCCGGTACGCGGGCGAGGCGGCGCGGCCCGCCCTCGGCAAGCCCGCCGCCCGCTTCGCCAAGCGCATGAAGGCCGTACAGACGGTGCTCGGCGAACACCAGGACAGCGTGGTCGCCCGCGAGACCCTGCGGGACCTGGCGGTCCAGGCACACGCCGCGGGGGAGTCCGCGTTCGTCTGGGGCCTGCTGTACGGCAGGGAGGAAGCGACCGCGGCCGCGGGGGAGCGGGAGCTGCCCGAGGTGTGGGAGCGGGCCGCGCGGCCGAAGGTGCGCTCGGCGCTCGGCGGCTGATCCGGCGGGGCACAGGGTCGTGCTGGCCCGTGCTGGTCCGTGCTGGTCCGTGCTGGTCCGATCGTGTGACGAGAGGTGGCCCTCGGCCACGTTAGGCTTGAGGGTCACCCCTGTCAGCTCACGAAGGTCCAGCGATGTCTGTCGAGTCGGTTTTCCCGCAGCTCGAAGCCCTGCTCCCGCATGTGCAGAAGCCGATCCAGTACGTAGGCGGTGAACTCAACTCCACCGTCAAGCCGTGGGACGAGTGCGACGTCCGCTGGGCCCTGATGTACCCGGACGCGTACGAGGTGGGCCTGCCCAACCAGGGCGTCATGATCCTGTACGAGGTACTGAACGAGCGCGAGGGCGTCCTCGCCGAGCGCACGTACAGCGTGTGGCCGGACCTGGAGGAGCTGATGCGGGAGCACGAGGTCCCGCAGTTCACGGTGGACAGCCACCGCCCGGTGAAGGCCTTCGACGTGTTCGGCCTGAGCTTCTCCACCGAGCTCGGCTACACGAACATGCTCACCGCCCTGGACCTCGCGGGCATCCCCCTGGAGGCCAAGGACCGGACGATCGACGACCCGATCGTGCTCGCGGGCGGCCACGCGGCCTTCAACCCCGAGCCGATCGCCGACTTCATCGACGCGGCGGTCATCGGCGACGGCGAGCAGGCCGTGCTCGACATGACGGAGATCATCCGTAAGTGGAAGGCCGAGGGCCGCCCCGGCGGGCGCGAGGAGGTCCTCCTCCGCCTCGCGAAGACGGGCTCGGTGTACATCCCCGGGTTCTACGACGTGGAGTACCTCCCCGACGGCCGCATCGGCCGCGTCGTACCGAACAGGTCCGGTGTCCCGTGGCGCGTGTCCAAGCACACCGTCATGGACCTCGACGAGTGGCCCTACCCCAAGCAGCCCCTGGTCCCGCTCGCCGAGACGGTCCACGAGCGCATGTCCGTGGAGATCTTTCGCGGCTGCACGCGCGGCTGCCGCTTCTGCCAGGCGGGCATGATCACCCGCCCGGTGCGCGAGCGCTCCATCACGGGCATCGGCGAGATGGTCGACAAGGGTCTGAAGGCGACCGGCTTCGAAGAGGTCGGCCTGCTCTCCCTGTCCTCCGCCGACCACACCGAGATCGGCGACATCGCCAAGGGCCTCGCGGACCGGTACGAAGAGGACAAGATCGGCCTGTCCCTGCCGTCCACCCGCGTGGACGCCTTCAACGTCGACCTCGCCAACGAGCTGACGCGCAACGGCCGCCGCTCGGGCCTCACCTTCGCCCCCGAGGGCGGCAGCGAGCGCATGCGTAAGGTCATCAACAAGATGGTCTCCGAAGAGGACCTGATCAGGACCGTCGCCACCGCCTACGGCAACGGCTGGCGTCAGGTGAAGCTGTACTTCATGTGCGGCCTGCCCACCGAGACCGACGAGGACGTCCTGCAGATCGCCGACATGGCGATGAACGTCATCCAGAAGGGACGCGAGGTCTCCGGCTCGAACGACATCCGCTGCACGGTGTCGATCGGCGGCTTCGTGCCCAAGCCCCACACCCCCTTCCAGTGGGCCCCGCAGCTCTCCTCCGCGGAGACCGACGCCCGCCTGGAGAAGCTCCGTGACAAGATCCGCGGTGACAAGAAGTACGGCCGCTCCATCGGCTTCCGCTACCACGACGGCAAGCCCGGCATCGTCGAGGGCCTGCTCTCCCGCGGCGACCGCCGCCTCGGCGCCGTCATCCGCGCCGTCTACGAGGACGGCGGCCGCTTCGACGGCTGGCGCGAACACTTCAGCTACGACCGCTGGATGAGCTGCGCCGACAAGACGCTGCCCGCGATGGGCGTCGACGTCGACTGGTACACCACCCGCGAGCGCACCTACGAAGAGGTCCTGCCCTGGGACCACCTGGACTCCGGCCTCGACAAGGACTGGCTCTGGGAGGACTGGCAGGACTCGCTCGACGAGACCGAGGTCGACGACTGCCGCTGGACGCCCTGCTTCGACTGCGGTGTGTGCCCCGCCATGCAGACGGAGATCCAGGTCGGCCCCACCGGCAAGAAGATGCTGCCGCTCACCGTGGTCAACAAGACGCCGGTGACGAGCTGACCTTCCCGCACCCCGCAAACGTGTCGCCCACCTCGGCCAACGCCGAGGTGGGCGCGGATTTGCGGAGCCAAGGCGGCTCCGCCTGCGTCTAGGACGACATGGATCTGGAAAAACGGCCCGCGGCGGATCTGGGGACACGGCCCGCGACGCCGGTGGCGGAGTCGGCCCCCGCACCCCCTCCTGCGCCGCAGGCGCCGCCGCTGCCGGAGATGCCCGCCACGCAGGCGGAGGGCTGTCTCGTGGTGGCGATCCGACTGCCGGTACGGCTCTTCGCCCTTGTCCTCGTGGTGCCGGTGCGGCTGCTGTGGGACGCGCTCGTCGTCGTGGGACGCGTGCTGCGGGACACCGTGCTGCGGCCCGTCGGCCGGGCGCTCGGCCGGCTGGGGCACATGCTCGTGGTGGTGCCGCTGAGCGCGCTGTGGCGGTACGTCCTCGCTCCGGTGGGCCGGGCGCTGGGGTTCGCCGTGGTGTTCGTCGGCAAGTGTCTCTTCGTCTGGCCCTGGGTGGGGCTGTGGCGGTACGTGGTCGTGCCGGTCGCCGTCGGCGTCGGATGGCTGCTGCGGATGCTGTTGGTGGTGCCCGCGGTGTGGCTGTACGCGCATGTCCTCACCCCCCTCGGGCACGGTCTCGCCTGGGTGGCGCGGATGCTTGCCGCCGGGGCCACGGGGCTCGGGCGGGGGGTCTTCTGGGCGCTGCGGATGCTGCTCGTGGTGCCCGCGGTGGCGCTCTACACCTGGGTGCTCGCTCCTGTGGGGCGGGCGGTCGCGTGGGCCGCGCGTGGGGTGGCCGCCGGGGTCGGGTGGCTGCTGCGTGGCATCGTGCTCGTGGTGGGGACACTGCTGCGGTGGATCTTCGTGGTGCCCGCGGTGGCCCTCTGGCGCTGGGTGCTCGCGCCCGTCGGGCGGGGCGTCGCCGTCGTGGCGCGGGAGATCGGGGCCGCGCTCGGGCACGCCTGGCGGGTCGCCGGGTACGTGTCGCGGGCCGTCTGGCGGTTCCTGGGGCAGCTCCTTCGGTGGATCTTCGTCAACCCCGCCCGCTGGGTGTACCGCAGCGCGCTCACCCCGGTCGGACACGCCGTCCGCGACCTGGTGTGGCGGCCCGCCGCCGACGCCGCACGGGCCGTGGGCCGCAGCACCCGCCAGGCCGTCGCCGCCGCCCGGGAGAGCGTGCGCCAGGCCCGCGCCGATGTGCGGCGGGCCCTGTTCGGCGCGCCGAAGGAGCGGGTACCGGTAGGTGAGGTGCCGCAGGCCCGGAGGGGACCCGCGGACGCGAAGCGCGTACTCTAGGCAGAGGGAACGGCGCGAAATGTCCCCGCCGGCGCGGGGGTGGTCCGGCACTACGCCACTGGACAAGCGCCGGCCCGGACGTGCTCCCCGCCGATGCGGGGGCAGCGTCTCGGACCGCGTACACGAGGAGAAGTTCCACTGGGCAAGCGACAGCCCGAAGGCCCGCCGCCCGCACCCGCGGTGCAGCGCATCCGACTGCGCTACACCAAGCGCGGCCGCCTCCGGTTCACCAGCCACCGTGACTTCCAGCGCGCCTTCGAGCGGGCGTTGCGCCGCGCCGAGGTGCCCATGGCGTACTCGGCGGGGTTCACTCCGCACCCGAAGGTGTCGTACGCCAATGCCGCACCCACCGGCACGGGCAGTGAGGCGGAGTATCTGGAGATCGCGCTCACCGAGCACCGCGACCCGCGCAAGCTGTGGGAGCTGCTCGACGAGTCGCTGCCCGACGGGCTCGACATCACGGACGCCGTCGAGGCCCGCACCTCGGGCCTCGCCGACCGGCTCACCGCCTCCGTGTGGGAGCTGCGTCTGGACGGCGTGGAGCCCGCGGCAGCCGAGCGTGCCGCGGCCGCCTTCCGCGCCGCCGACACCGTCGAGGTCCAGCGCCGCACGAAGAACGGCATGCGGACCTTCGACGCCCGCGCCGCCGTGGTGAGCCTGGAAACCGTCGGCGCGGAGGTGCTCGCCTCCCGTGCCGATAGGCCGAGCGACAAGCCCTGTGCGATACTGCGGCTGGTTGTACGGCACGTGACGCCTGCCGTCCGACCCGACGACGTCCTGTCCGGTCTCCGAGCTGTGGCCGACCTGGCGCCGCCGGTCCCCGCAGCGGTGACCAGGCTGGCGCAGGGGCTTTTCGATGACGAGACCGGCACGGTGACCGACCCGCTCGCGCCCGACCGCGAGGCAGTCACGGCCGCCCCGGCCGATCGGCACCCCCGATCAGGGGCCGCCGATTCTGCCACCGCGACGGCGCCGGCGTAAGGAAGGTCCCGCGCGGGGACGCTCGCCGGAAACACCGCAGCGCCACCCTCGTACTCGGGAGCCACCTGGGTCGGGCGGCGCACCGACAGAAGACTTTCGCCAGGCCGTACGCCCAAGGGGCATACGGAACCGGTGACAAGACACAGAGAGCTCCCGTGCGGCGCCCACGCCCCCCGGACGGCGGCCCCGCGCAGCAGCGCGAGCCGCGGATACCTCCGGTACAGGCGCGGCGCCCGGGAGCGTGACGGGAGAACCGCCCGCATGCTTGAGCCGAACGACCCCACTGAGGGTTCTAACAACAGCACCCCCAGCGACACCCTGCCCCCGCGCCGCAGGCGCCGGGCGGCGTCGCGTCCCGCGGGCCCGCCCGCGGGCAACGCCACGGACGCCGCGCCGGCCATACCGGCCGCCCCCGCCGCCGCTTCCGTCGACCCCGAGGTCGAGGCCGACGTGGACGCCGAGGAGCTGGAGGAGACGGCCGAGGCCGCCGCAGCGTCTTCCGAGACTCCTGCACCGGCTGCACCGGCTGCACCGGCTGCGCCGGGTGCTCCTGGTGCCGAGTCTGCCGCCGCCGCTGAGCCGGTGGCCGCCGCTGAGTCGGTGGCCGCCGCCGAGGAGACCGCGCCCGCCGCGCGTACGCGTCGCCGTGCGACCCGTCGCGCGTCCGCGCCCGTCGGCTCGCCGCAGTCCGCCGACGCCGGTCCCGCCGCGGTCTCGGCCGCCGAGCCGGTCGCGGCCGAGACGCCCGCTGCCGAGCCTGCCGCCGCCGAGCCGGTGGCCGCTGCCCCCGCTGAGCCGGTGGCCGCCGAGGAGGCCGCGCCCGCGCGTACGCGTCGTCGTGCGACCCGCCGTGCTTCCGCACCCGCCGGTTCGCCGCAGTCCGCCGCGGCGGCTGAGCAGCCGGTGGCCGCCGCTGCCGAGAGCACCGGCGGCACCGAGAGCGTTGTTGAGCCCGCCACGCAGGCGGAGGCCCCCGCTGCCGCCGCTGAGGTGGATGCTGCGCCGCGTCGCTCGCGTAGGCGTGCGACGCGTGGTTCGTCCGCGCCTGTTGCCGATGCGCAGGCTGCGGACACCGTGGAGGCCGCCGAGGCCCCGCAGGCCGGGGCTGACGAGGCTCCCGCCGCCGTTGAGGCGGACGCCGCGCCGCGTCGTTCGCGTAGGCGTGCCACGCGTGGTGCGTCCGCGCCGGTCGCTGAGGCGCAGGCTGCGGACACTGTGGAGGCCGCTGAGGCCCCGCAGGCTGCGGATGTCGCCGAGGGCGGGGCTGACGAGGCCCCCGCTGCCGCCGTTGAGGCGGATGCTGCGCCGCGTCGTTCGCGTCGGCGTGCGACGCGTGGTGCGTCCGCGCCGGTCGCTGAGGCGCAGGCTGCGGACACTGTGCAGGCCGCTGAGGCCCCGCAGGCTGCGGATGTCGCCGAGGGCGGGGCTGACGAGGCTCCCGCTGCCGTTGAGGCGGATGCTGCGCCGCGTCGTTCGCGTAGGCGTGCCACGCGTGGTGCGTCGGCGCCTGTTGCCGATGCGCAGGCCGAGGACACCGTGCAGGCCGCCGAGGCCCCGCAGGCCGCGGACGTCGCCGAGACGAAGGGCGACGAGGTCCCCGCCGCTGAGGCGGACGCCGCGCCGCGTCGTGCCCGGCGTCGTGCCACCCGCGCCGCCGCGGGCGCCGACGCGCAGGCCGCCGAGGCCGTGCGGACCGAGGCGCCGGAGCAGACCGAGCAGACCGAAGCCGCCCCGCGCGGGCGGGCCGCCCGCGCGGCCGACGCCCCCGAGCAGGCCGAGGCCGACGCGCCGCGTGGTCGTGCGCGGCGTCGTGCCACCCGTAAGGCCGCCGCCGGTTTCACGGCTCCCGCCGGTCCTGCCGCGCAGTCCGATGACGGCTCCGAGCGGCGCCCCGCCCGGCCCGCTGTCGCCGTCTTCCAGGCGCCGGTCTTCGCCGAGCCGATGTTCCAGACCCCGGAGCGCGCCGCCGCCGCGGCCGCCGCCGAAGCGGCCGAGCAGCCCGCCGAGGCCGCGCCCGCCGCCGAGGAGGAGACCACCCCGCGCCGCCGTCGCCGCCGTCGCGCCGCGGACGAGCAGCCCGCCGCCGCGGCGCCCGCCGAGTCGGCCGACGAGCCCGTCGTGCCCGCCGCGGAGGCCGCGGTCGAGGAGCCCGCAGCGGAGACCGAGGACGCCGTCGACGACGCCTCCGCGGCCGAGGACACCGCGGACAACGACCACGCGGACCACGCGGACAGCGAGGACGGCGGCGAGCGGCACGGTCGGCGCCGCCGCCGCGGTGGCCGTCGCCGCCGTCGCGGTGAGTCGGCCGACGCGGACGAGGACTCCCCGTCCGCCGACGACACCGACGACACCGACGAGGCCGATGAGGCCGCCGACGACGCCGACAGCGCCGACGGGGCCGACGAAGCCGAGGACTCCGAGGAGTCCGGCGGGGGCTCGAGCAGCAGCCGTCGCCGCCGTCGCCGTCGGCGCCGTGCCGGTGACCACGCCGAGAGCGAGCCGGGCGACGGCGACCCGGAGCGTACGGTCGTCAAGGTCCGCGAGCCGCGCAAGAAGGGCGACGACGCCCCGTCGGACGAGGTGCAGTCCATCAAGGGCTCCACGCGTCTGGAGGCGAAGAAGCAGCGCCGCCGCGAGGGCCGCGAGCAGGGCCGCCGCCGGGTCCCGATCATCACCGAGGCCGAGTTCCTGGCCCGCCGCGAGGCGGTCAACCGGGAGATGATCGTCCGTCAGAACGGCGACCGCACCCAGATCGGCGTCCTTGAGGACAACATCCTCGTGGAGCACTACGTCAACAAGGAGCAGTCGACGTCGTACGTCGGCAACGTCTACCTGGGCAAGGTGCAGAACGTCCTGCCGTCGATGGAGGCCGCCTTCATCGACATCGGCAAGGGCCGCAACGCCGTCCTGTACGCCGGTGAGGTCAACTTCGAGGCGCTCGGCATGGCCAACGGCCCGCGCCGCATCGAGTCCGCCCTGAAGTCGGGGCAGTCCGTACTCGTACAGGTCACCAAGGACCCGATCGGCCACAAGGGCGCCCGTCTGACCAGCCAGGTCTCGCTGCCCGGCCGGTACCTGGTCTATGTGCCCGAGGGCTCGATGACCGGCATCAGCCGCAAGCTTCCCGACACCGAGCGGGCGCGCCTGAAGACCATCCTCAAGAAGATCGTCCCCGAGGACGCGGGCGTCATCGTGCGCACCGCCGCCGAGGGCGCGAGCGAGGACGAGCTGCGCCGCGACGTGGAGCGCCTGCAGGGGCAGTGGGAGGACATCCTCAAGAAGTCGAAGATGTCCACGACCAGCTCGCCGAGCCTGCTGTACGGCGAGCCGGACATGACCGTCCGCGTGGTCCGCGACATCTTCAACGAGGACTTCTCGAAGGTCATCGTCAGCGGTGACGAGGCGTGGGAGACCATCCACGGCTACGTCGCGCATGTCGCGCCCGACCTGGCGGACCGCCTCCAGCGGTGGACGTCCGAGGTCGACGTCTTCGCGACGTACCGGATCGACGAGCAGCTCGCCAAGGCGCTCGACCGCAAGGTGTGGCTGCCCTCGGGCGGCTCCCTCGTGATCGACAAGACCGAGGCGATGATCGTGATCGACGTCAACACCGGCAAGTTCACCGGTCAGGGCGGCAACCTCGAAGAGACCGTCACCAGGAACAACCTGGAGGCGGCCGAGGAGATCGTGCGCCAGCTCCGCCTTCGCGACCTGGGCGGCATCGTCGTCATCGACTTCATCGACATGGTCCTGGAGTCCAACCGGGACCTGGTGCTTCGGCGGATGCTGGAGTGCCTGGGCCGGGACCGGACGAAGCACCAGGTCGCCGAGGTCACCTCGCTCGGCCTGGTCCAGATGACCCGCAAGCGGGTGGGCCAGGGTCTCCTGGAGTCCTTCTCCGAGACCTGCGTGCACTGCAACGGCCGCGGTGTCATCGTCCACATGGACCAGGCCACGACCGCGGGTGGCGGCGGCAAGCGCAAGAAGCGCGGGCGCGGCGACCAGGCCGGTACGCACGAGCACACCCACGAGTACACGCATGAGGCCGACGAGACGGTGGCCGAGGTCGCCGCGGAGATCGCGGAGCCGATCGCGCTGCCCGAGCCGGCGTTCGTGCCCGACGAGGAGCTGTACGGCAGCCCGGCCGAGGCCGAGGCAGCCGCTTCCCGCGGCCGTTCGCGGCGCCGTGCCACGCGCCGTGCGTCGGCTCCTGCGGGTGCGCCCAGGTCGGAGACGGAGACGGAGGCGGCCGAGACCACGGAGCCGACCCCGTCCGCCGAACGTCCTGAGAGGGCCGAGAAGGCCGGACGGGCGGAGAAGAAGGCCAAGTCCCGTGCGGCCAGGGCCAGGGCGAGGGCGGAGGCGGACGCGGACGCCGTGGAGGCGTCGGCCCCCCTTGAAGAGACCGCGGAGACCGCGGAGACCGCGGAGACCGAGAAGAGCGCGGAGGTGGCGGAGACCGCCGCAGCCCCCGTCGCTCCTGTCGCGGAGCCGACTGCGGCTGTGGCCGAGGCTCCGGTGGCCGTCGAGGACGACGCGGCTCCCAAGGGGCGTACGCGTCGGCGTGCGACCCGTAAGGCGACGGCTCCGGCCGGTTCGCCGAAGGCGGCGGCCGACAGCGCCGAGGTGATCATCGCGGAGCCGGCAAGGCCGGTGCCCGCGGTGGCCGAAGCTGCCGAGGAAGCGGTGGCCGCGCCGGCCGCCGAGGCGCCCGCGGCCCGTCCGCGCCGTCGTGCGGTGCGCAGGGCGACCGCGCCGACCGCGTCCGCGGAGACGGCCGTCATGGTCGTACCGTCGCCGGACAAGCCGGCCGCGTCCACGGAGTCCCCGGCACCTGCCGGGCCCACCGCGGAGCAGCCGCCCGCTGCCGCCGACACCGCTGAGGAGGCGGCTCCGGCCGCCAAGAAGGCCGCACGCAAGTCGGTCAAGAAGGCGACCGCCAAGAAGGCCGCGACGAAGAAGACCGCGGCCAGGAAGACGGCGACGAAGAAGGCCGCCTCCAAGGAGACGGCCGCCTCGGAGACTCCCGCTACGGAGACCTCCGCTACGGAGGCCGCCGCTACAGGGGCCACCGCTTCGGAGGCCGCCGCCAAGGAGACGGTCACCAAGGAGCCCGCCGCCAAGAAGACGGCCGCCAAGAAGGCGACCGCCAAGAAGACGGCGGCGAAGAAGGCACCGGCCAAGAAGGCGGCCGCCAAGAAGGCACCGGCCAAGAAGACCGCGAAGAAGGCCGTCGCGGCGGAGCAGCAGCAGGCCGAGGCCACGGCCCCGGCCGACGCGGGCTGACCCCGGCCACACGCCACCCCACCGGTGCCCCCGCACGGCGAACCCGCCGTCCGGGGGCACCGGTGTGTCCAGGCCCCCAGCCCGGCACACGCCGCACCCGTCCCGCCGCCCCCAACCGCCCCTGGCGCATCGGCGTGATGGGTGCGGAGGTGGCGTAGCGCGGCGCGGTGTGATGCCGGGGCGGCGGGGTGAGTTTCAGCCCGTCCGGCGTTTGAGGACGAGCGCGCAGCGCGATCGGCGGTGGTGAGTCCCGCCCGCGCGGGACACCCACCCCCGGCGGGGTCCAGGGGCGGCAGCCCATGGTTTCGGGAAATGGGCGGGCCTGGGGCGCCCCGCGAGGCACAGCCACCCCCAGCCGGCTCAAGTCGGCCCGAGCCCACCCCCAGCCGGCCCAAGTCGGCCCGAGCCCACCCCCAGCCAACGCAAGTCGACCCCAGCCAGCCCATGTCAGCCCGAGCCCACCCACAGCCAACTCAAGTCAAACCCGGCCACTCCCAACCCCCACAAAGACAAACCTCGCCCCCGAACGCACGCTTTCCATCCGCCACTTGGAACCCAGTCCTCCGCCTGTAAGACTCGTCCGGTTTATTGACCGCAAGGACATGACGCGGGCCGCGCCGAGGGGAGACCGCGCGCCGCGTCAGGGGAGGAACACACCATGGCGCAGCAGCGCCTGAGCGGCACGGGCCGCCACCGCGCCACGACCCCGCGCAGGGCAGGACGCCGAGCCGCGGCACTGGCCACGGCGCTCTCCGCGGCGGCGACCCTGCAAGGCACGGCAGGCACGGGCCCGGCCGCCGCCACCCCGCCCGCCACCCCCGCGGACGCGACCCCGGCCTGGACCGAGGGCCCGGTCTTCAACGACCCGCTCGGCACGGACGAGGCCCAGCACGCCATCCGCACCCGCCTGATCCGGCTCACCGACGCCGCGGTACCCGGCTCCACCATCAAGGCCGCCGTCTACCACCTGTGGGAGTCCCCGGTCGTCGACGCGCTCCTGAACGCCCGCCGGCGCGGCGTCGACGTCCAGATCCTGCTGGACTCCACGAGCCGCACGGACCGGCCGAACAACCCCTCGTACCCCGAGCTGGCGTCGTCGCTGGGCACCGACCGGAGCAAGAAGTCCTTCGTCTCGCTGTGTCCCACGGACAAGTCGTGCCTGGGCGACCCGCGGCACGGCAAGTCGATCATGCACAACAAGTTCTGGCTGTTCTCCGAGGTCGCGGGCGCCCGGGACGTCGTCGTACAGACCACGTCGAACGCCACGCCGTCCGCCCACACCAAGTTCTTCAACGACGCGCTGCTGCTCCCTGACAACCCGGCGATGTACGACGCGTTCGCCGAGTACTTCGACGACATGCTGCGCGGGAACTGGCGGGGCTGGGACTACCGCACGGCCAGCAACGGGCTCTACAAGACGTACTTCTTCCCGCGCGAGGGCACGGTCAACGAGACCGACACCATGTACTCGGTCCTGAACAACGTCTCGTGCACCTACAAGGACGCGAACGGCGTCGAGCGGCGGACCAAGGTCCGCGCCTCCATCTTCAAGATCACGCGCAAGCAGATCGCGGACAAGCTGGTGTCCCTGAAGAAGGCCGGGTGCGCCGTCGACCTGGTGTACGCCGAGACGGACAGCGCCAGGAGCCAGGACGGCACCCCTGGCACCTGGGAGGCCCTGCACAAGCCCGGCGGCCCGTCCCTGCGCTGCTACAACGACGACCGGGACCCGCTCGCACCCGGCCGGAAGCTCACCACTCCGTACATCATCCACAACAAGTACGTCCTCATCGACGGCGTGTACGCCGGCAAGCGGAACAAGGTCTCCTTCACCGGCTCGCAGAACTACACGGCGCCCGCGCTGCGCGAGAACGACGAGGTGATCGTGAAGGTCGACGACGGCTCGGTGCACGACACGTACCGCACCCACTTCGACCGGGTGAGGAAGGTGGCCTGGCCGGGCACCGCCGACAGGACGGACCTGTGCCGCGGTGTGAAGCCGCTGCCGCCGGACGGTGAGAAGCCCACCAGGTGAGAGCGGGGCGGACCCGGTTTGACCCGTACGGACGAGCCCCGTAATCTGGATCGTCGGCGTGTTCCTATGCGCGCCCAACCCCTGTAAACCTCATTCCTTCCGGATTCTCATTCCTTCCGGTTTCCGGGAGAGGCCGTTCGTGCCCTCGGCGCGGGGCGGCTGGACTGCGGGGGTCCCGTTCCGAGCGAAAGAGAGATCCGCGTGTACGCCATCGTGCGCAGCGGTGGTCGCCAGCACAAGGTTGCTGTCGACGACATCGTTGAGGTTGACAAGATTCCCACCGCCAAGGTTGGCGACACGGTCGAGCTCTCGACCCTGCTCGTTGTGGACGGCGAAGCCGTGACCAGCGACCCGTGGGTCCTTGCCGGCATCAAGGTCACGGCCGAGGTCGTCGACCACCACAAGGGCGCGAAGATCGACATCCTTCGCTACAAGAACAAGACCGGCTACCGCCGTCGCCAGGGTCACCGTCAGCAGTACACGGCGATCAAGGTCACCGGCATCCCCACGGCTGCGAAGTAAGGGACTGAGACAAGATGGCACACAAGAAGGGCGCATCGTCCACTCGGAACGGGCGCGATTCCAATGCTCAGCGGCTCGGCGTGAAGCGCTTCGGCGGTCAGACCGTCAACGCCGGTGAGATCCTGGTCCGCCAGCGCGGCACCCACTTCCACCCGGGCTCGGGCGTCGGCCGCGGCAAGGACGACACCCTGTTCGCGCTGGACGCCGGTGCGGTGGAGTTCGGTACCCACCGTGGCCGCAAGGTCGTGAACATCGTTCCGGTCGCCTGAGTCCCCTTCCCGAGGGCTTGAGGCGCCGTAGAGCGATTTTCTTCGCGAGGGCGGACCTGACTTCCCGGTTTCCGGGAAGCGGGTCCGCCTTTCGCGTGTTACGCAGTAGACATTTCCGTATGTAACTGGAGGCACCGAACCATGACCACCTTCGTGGACCGCGTCGAGCTGCACGTCGCCGCGGGTAGCGGGGGCCACGGCTGTGCCTCCGTCCACCGTGAGAAGTTCAAGCCGCTCGGCGGCCCGGACGGCGGCAACGGCGGCCGGGGCGGCGACGTCACCCTGGTCGTGGACCAGTCCGTGACCACTCTCCTGGACTACCACCACAGCCCGCACCGCAAGGCCACCAACGGCAAGCCCGGCGAGGGCGGCAACCGCTCCGGCAAGGACGGCCAGGACCTGGTCCTGCCGGTGCCGGACGGCACCGTCGTCCTGGACAAGCAGGGCAACGTCCTCGCGGACCTCGTCGGCCACGGCACGTCGTACGTCGCGGCCCAGGGCGGCCGCGGGGGCCTCGGCAACGCCGCGCTCGCCTCCGCCCGCCGCAAGGCACCCGGCTTCGCGCTGCTCGGCGAGCCCGGCGACGGCGGTGACATCGTCCTGGAGCTCAAGACGGTCGCGGACGTCGCGCTCGTCGGCTACCCGAGCGCGGGCAAGTCCTCGCTGATCTCCGTGCTCAGCGCGGCCAAGCCGAAGATCGCGGACTATCCGTTCACGACGCTCGTGCCCAACCTGGGCGTCGTCACCGCGGGCTCCACGGTCTACACCATCGCTGATGTGCCGGGCCTCATCCCCGGCGCCAGCCAGGGCCGCGGCCTCGGCCTGGAGTTCCTGCGCCACGTGGAGCGCTGCTCCGTCCTCGTACACGTCCTGGACACCGCCACGCTGGAGTCCGACCGCGACCCCGTCTCCGACCTCGACGTGATCGAGGCGGAGCTGCGCGAGTACGGCGCGGGCCTGGAGAACCGGCCGCGTCTCGTGGTCCTCAACAAGGTCGACATCCCCGACGGCCAGGACCTCGCCGACCTGGTCAGGCCCGACCTGGAGGAGCGCGGCTACCGCGTCTTCGAGGTGTCCGCGGTCGCCCACAAGGGCCTCAAGGAGCTGTCCTTCGCGCTCGCCGAGCTCGTCGCCGAGTCGCGGGCCGCGAAGCCCCAGGAGGAGGCGACGCGGATCGTGATCCGGCCGAAGGCCGTCGACGACACGGGCTTCACCGTCACCCGCGAGGAGGACGGCGGCGAGGCCGTGTACCGCGTGCGCGGCGAGAAGCCGGAGCGCTGGGTCCGCCAGACCGACTTCAACAACGACGAGGCCGTCGGCTACCTCGCGGACCGGCTGAACCGGCTCGGCGTCGAGGACGAGCTGATGAAGGCCGGTGCCCGCGCGGGCGACGGCGTGGCCATCGGCCCCGAGGACGACGCCGTCGTCTTCGACTGGGAGCCGACGATGTCCGCGGGCGCCGAGATGCTCGGGCGCCGCGGTGAGGACCACCGCTTCGAGGCGCCCCGTCCCGCCGCCCAGCGCCGCCGGGACCGGGACGCGGAGCGCGACGAGGCGGAGCAGGCCTACGACGACTTCAAGCCCTTCTAGACGGCTACTGGCCGTGGGCCTCGGCCGGGGCGACAGCCGTCACGGTCGGGCCCGGCTTGCCGTCGGGTCGGCAAAGGCCCCGGAACGAAACTGTTCCGGGGCCTTTCGCTGTTCGTGCGGCGAGTCGGGTCCGACAGTGACGGGCGGGTGGGCGGGAGAGTCCCGCCGCGGAGCGGCGGGACAGACGGCTGCCGCCCGCCCAAGGCCCACGGCCAGTTACGCCGACTCCAGCTCCTCCGTAGGATCCGCGTCCATCGCGGCCTCCGCCGCGTCCACCGTCTCCGTGGACTCGTCACGCTGGGCGGGGATCTCCGCCTCCACCCGGGACTCGGCGCGGGCGCGACGGTCGTCGGACTTGGCGCACAGGGCCAGGGCCGCCGCGTTGAAGCGGACGATGGAGGGCGGGTCTGACGGGCCGAGGAGGTGCTCCTTCAGCTCGGCGCGGGACTCCGCGTACACGTCCTTCTCCGGGGAGCGCACGGCCTCCAGGAGGGCGGGCATGCCGTCCGCCTCGGGCGCGAGGATCGTCGCGGCGCGCACCGTCGGGAAGCCCGCGCGGAAGTCCGCCTCTGACAGGCCCGAGGTGTTGGCGACGGCGTACGGCTTCTCGCTGCTGAGCCAGTCGGAGACGACCGAGGAGACATCGCTGATCAGCAGGTCGGCCTGGTTGAAGCAGGAGAAGATCGCCGGGCGGGACTCGGTGATGACCTGGTGCTCCCACTCGGGCAGCGAGGCCCAGTACGCCGACTCCCAGGCCGCGGTCGCCTCGGCGACCGCGGACCGGCTGTCGCCGTCCGGCGTGCCCTGGAGCATCATCCGCTCCATCTCGTCCGCGCTGCTGCGGAAGGACTTCGCCGTGAGGAGGTCCAGGGCCTCCGTGCGACGGGCCAGCTCGGCCGCGGCCTCGGGGCCGGGGCGGGCGCCGGAGCGCCGCGCGTTGGCCTCGCGGATCATGGCCTTGATGCGCTCGTTGGCGGCACCGGCGGCCGGGACCTGGGAGCCGGTCATCGGGTGCGGCTTGTAGATCAGACGCACACCGGGGTCGGCGAGCAGGTGCCGGACGATGTTCTCGCCCGCGAGGACGACCGAGGTGTTGCCGGGGTTGCCGTCCCAGCCCTCCCAGGTCGGCGCGTACAGGACGGTCGTGAACGCACCCGTGGGCGCGCCCGCGTACGGCCGGATCGGGGACAACTGGGGGCGGCCGACCTCGACCACGTCCTTGTCCTCGACACCGATGTCGGCGAGCTGGTAGCGCTCGCGGGCCGCGGGGCCCGCCACCCACACCTCGTCGTACGCCTTCGCGTACGGGTTGCAGGAGGACAGCTTGTCGCTCTCGCCGTGGTTGATGAACGCGTGCTTGAGCGAGGGGATGCGCAGGACCTGGGAGGTCTTCGCGGCGTTCGCGGGGTGCAGCATCATCTTCAGCGTCGACGTCTCCAGGGAGAACATCGTGGCGACCTTCGGGAAGCAGATGATCGGCACATCCGTGGAGTCGATCTTCTGCACCATGAAGCGCTCACGGAGCACGATCAGCGGCTTGCCGTCGAGCTGGGAGAGCGTGGAGAGCCACATGTTCGCCTGGTAGGCGGACGTGGTGCCGCCGGAGAAGTACATCGCGACCGTCGGCTTGTAGTCGGAAAGCCAGCGGTCGAGCCACTCGATGACGGCCTCGTCGGCCTTCGCCCGCTTCTTCGGCAGCATCCAGGTCGCCAGATACACCGCGCCGCCGCCCATCAGGACGAGGGAGACGCCGAGGCCGATGCCGCCCCAGTACGCGTGGGTGGTGGCGGCCGTCACGAGCAGGCCAGTTGTCGCGGGCACGGAGAAGGTGAGCAGCCTGCGGGCCTGCTGGCGGGCCAGGATGCGCGGCGGGGCGGCGCTCAGGCGCAGCGCGGACGCGTCGATGTTGCGCGTGACGATCGGCAGCGTACGCGCGCGGCGCACCACGACGGCGACGGCCTGGCAGCCGAAGTGCAGCGCGTAGAAGGCGAGCAGCGCGATGGTCAGCGGCGACTGCTCGGCGAGCGGGTCGATGTCGTCGATGCGCAGCAGACCGACCAGGACCAGCATGTCGCGCAGGAGCTGCCGGACGGTGACATCGAAGCGGATCTTGCCGAGGAGGGAGAGCAGACCCGGCTGCTTGTACTGCAGATAGATGTCGAGCGCGAGGTTGGCGGCCGACGCGGCGACGAACACCGGGACGTACGGCACGAGCGCGGTCACGAGCTGCGCCGCGAAGAGTGCGAGCATCGAGAGCAGCGCGATGAGCTGTACGACGCGGCGGGGGGCGAGTCCGGCGGAGGGCACGGGCTTGGGCTCCTGGCGGGGGCGGTCGGAAGGGGGCAGAAGAGGGCAGAAGGGGGAAAGACGAGAGGAAGCTGGGGGAAACTCGGGGGGAGCTGCGGATGAGTGGGAGACCCCTGACCGTATGACGGTCGGTGCCTCCGTAGCAATCTTCCGTGACGCCAATCACCGAATACAGGGGCAAAGGTCATGAAACCGCAGGGCCCGAATTCGGCCCCTCTGGCTTCTTCCGGCTCCGCGAAGGCCCTGTCCGCCCAGCGAAACGCGCGGGCGCGGCCGTCGCCCGCTCACGTACATTGCTGGTCCACAGCACACGGGGATCATTGGGGAAGCGCGTGACAGGGGCAGCAGAACGGGCGGACGTCGCCGGGGCGCACCGCGTCGTCGTCAAGATCGGGTCGTCGTCCCTGACGACTGCGACGGGCGGCTTGGACGCGGACCGCGTGGACGCGCTCGTGGACGTACTCGCCAAGAGCAGGAACGGCATCCTGGGAAAGAACGGCATCCAGGGAAAGAACGGCATCCAGGGAAGGGATGGGGGAGAGCGCGAGGTCGTGCTCGTCTCCTCCGGTGCCATCGCCGCCGGGCTCGCCCCGCTCGGCCTGCGCCGCCGCCCCAAGGACCTGGCCCGCCAGCAGGCCGCCGCGAGCGTCGGCCAGGGCCTGCTCGTCGCCCGCTACACCGCGTCCTTCGCACGCTACGGCGTACGCGTCGGCCAGGTGCTGCTCACCACCGACGACACCAGCCGCCGCGCCCACCACCGCAACGCGTCGCGCACCCTCGACAAGCTGCTCGCGATGGGCGCCCTGCCCGTCGTCAACGAGAACGACACGGTGGCCACCGACGAGATCCGCTTCGGCGACAACGACCGTCTGGCCGCCCTCGTCGCCCACCTCGTCCGCGCCGACCTGCTCGTCCTGCTCTCGGACGTGGACGGCCTCTACGACGGCGACCCCGCCGCCCCCGGCACCGCGAGGATCGCCGAGGTCGCGGGTCCCGCCGACATCGCGCACGTCAAGATCGGCAGCGCGGGCAAGGCGGGTGTCGGGACCGGCGGCATGGTCACCAAGGTGGAGGCGGCCCGGATCGCCGCGGCCGCCGGTATCCCCGTGGTCCTCACCTCGGCGAGCCAGGCCGCGGACGCGCTCGCGGGCCGCGACACCGGCACCTACTTCCGCCCCACCGGACGCCGCTCCGCGGACCGCCTCCTTTGGCTCCAGCACGCGTCCGCGCCGCGCGGGGCGCTCACGCTCGACGACGGGGCGGTACGGGCGGTCGTCGAGGGCCGCAAGTCGCTGCTGCCCGCGGGCGTCGCCGCGGTGGAGGGCGAGTTCATCGCGGGCGACCCGGTGGAGCTGCGGGACCCCGCGGGGCGGGCCGTGGCGCGCGGCCTGGTGAACTTCGACGCCAAGGAGCTGCCGCGCCTGTTCGGCCGTTCCACGCGCGAGCTCGCCCGTGAGCTAGGCCCCGCCTACGAGCGCGAAGTGGTGCACCGGGACGACCTCGTCCTGCTCCACCCCTGACCCATTGACGGCGGTGCACCGCGCCGACGGCCAGTGGTGCACCACCCGGCCCGCCGAGAGGTGCACCACTATCCCCGGCGGCCTCGCGGACACCAGCGGAAATCAGGCCGAAAACAGGCGCGAACGCCGTGTCACGGCGGGCACGCGTGAGGTGAAACTCCGCGAAACCGCCCCGCGGGACCTCTTGTCCTGCTCAACTTTGTTGCGAGGGCAGTTCCGCATGACCTTTGCATAACGACCGTCGCATGTCCGCACCACCACTGGTTGAAGGAGGCCGTCGTGAGACGAGTGCGCCCGGGGGCGGCGTCCCGCGGACCGGCTGAGCGCGCGCTGACCAGCGTCGCCGCGGGGGCGGCATACACCGGCGACACGGACGGGAGCAGCGACCACCTGCCCCACGAGCAGCCGCGCGAGGGCGAGCCGTCCGACGCGCCCCGCCTCTGGCACGTCACGCTGAGCGTGTCCGGTGCCAGGACACCGCTGGCGGAGGTACGGCGCGGCCTCGAACAGCTCGCCCACGACCACCCCTTTCTGCTCACCAGCAGATACGCCCAGGACCACGCGGAGATCCGCTACTGGGAAGAGGCCCGTGACCTGCACGACGCCGCCGCGGTGGCGCTGCGCCTGTGGGGCGAGCACCGGCAGAGCGCCCAGTTGCCGCCGTGGGAGATCGTCGGGCTCGAAGTGATCGACCGCGACACGTATCACCAGCGGATCGCCGAGGGGTACGGACCGCTGCCCGCGACGCCGGTCGGCGTCCACCCGTTCTAGCCGGGTTCACGGGGGCGCCCCGAGGTTCACGGGGGCGCCCCGAAGTCCACGGGGGCGTACCGGGGCCCTCCGGGACGTGCCCGACGCCCGCCGGGGTTACGGGGTTCTTCCGGGGACGGTCAATACCAGCCAGTCTCACCGCTTCCACCGGAGCCCGGCGAGCCGCCCGTGTGACGTCTCGCACTGCGGAACACCGACCGGACGCCCACCGGCGCGAGGTTACGCTGCCCTCATGACCGCGCCCTCGCCGCTCTCGCCGTACGACAACATGACCCCGGTCGCCCAGGCCGCCTACCGCTCCCGCGCCGCCGCGGCCACCCTCGCGCCACTGCCGCGCGCCGAGAAGGACGACGCGCTGCTCGCCGTCGCCGACGCCCTCGAAGTGCGTACGGCGGAGATCGTCGAGGCCAACGCCAAGGACGTCGCGCGGGCCCGCGAGGCCGGCACCAGCGAGGCCATCGTCGACCGCCTCACCCTCACCCCCGAGCGCGTCCGCGCCATCGCCTCCGACGTACGGGACGTCGTCACCCTGCCCGACCCGGTCGGCGAGGTCGTGCGCGGCTCCACCCTGCCCAACGGCATCGACCTGCGCCAGGTCCGCGTCCCCCTCGGCGTCGTCGGCATCATCTACGAGGCCCGCCCGAACGTGACGGTCGACGCGGCCGCCCTGTGCCTGAAGTCCGGCAACGCGGTCCTCCTGCGCGGCTCGTCATCGGCGTACGAGTCCAACACCGCCCTGGTGCGCGTCCTGCGCGACGCCGTGCACGGCGCGGGCCTGCCCGCCGACGCCGTCCAGTTGGTGCCGGGCGAGAACCGGGACTCCGTACGCGAGCTGATGCGGGCCCGCGGTCTCGTCGACGTGCTCATCCCGCGCGGCGGCGCCTCCCTGATCAGGACCGTCGTCGAGGAGTCCACCGTCCCCGTCATCGAGACCGGCACCGGCAACTGCCATGTGTACGTGGACGCCCACGCCGACCTCGACATGGCCGTCGAGATCCTCATCAACTCCAAGGCGCACCGCGTCAGCGTCTGCAACGCCGCCGAGACCCTGCTCGTGCACGCCGACATCGCCGACGCCTTCCTGCCCCGCGTCCTCGACGCGCTCGCCGAGGCCGGGGTCACCGTGCACGCCGACGAGCGCGTCCAGGCGTACGCCGGGGGCTCCAAGGCGACCGTCGTGCCCGCGACCACCGAGGACTGGGAGACCGAGTACCTCTCGTACGACATCGCGGCCGCCGTCGTCGACTCCCTGGAGCAGGCCGTCGAACACATCCGGCTGTGGACCTCCGGCCACACCGAGGCCATCGTCACCACCTCGCAGCAGGCCGCGCGCCGGTTCACGCAGCTCGTGGACTCCACGACGGTCGCCGTGAACGCCTCCACGCGGTTCACCGACGGCGGCCAGTTCGGCTTCGGCGCCGAGATCGGCATCTCCACGCAGAAGCTGCACGCGCGGGGACCGATGGGCCTTCCGGAACTCACGTCGACGAAGTACATCGTGACGGGCGACGGTCACGTGCGGTGACAGCCGCCTGAATTCCCTTGCCGTCTGCCCAAATTGCCCACTTCAGGTCTACGCTGGACGCGTGCCGGAGGACGTGGGGGGCATGCCGTTTCCCGACGGCTGGGAGCCCGACGACGACCGCGACCACGGGGATGCGGACGAGGAGTTCGCCTCCGTGGTCTTCGACGAGGATTTCGTGCGCGCCGCCGAGATCCATGAGCCCACCGCGGTCGAGCGGCTGCTCGCCGCCGCCCAGGCACGCGCCGAGGCGTCCGAGACCGAGTCCCGCCGCGGCCGCACCCGCCGCCGCGGCACGGGAAGACGGGACAACGACTACAACGACTACAACGACCACGACGGGCATCCGTACCACGACGGGTACGGCCCGGACGGCAACGGCGAGTTCGGGCCCGACTACGCCGACTACGCCGACTACGCCGCATACGGCGAGTACGCCGACGACCGGGACTTCCTGGAAGGCGGTCACGGCGGTCACGGGCGCTACGGCCGCCGCAACCCCCAGGTTCGCTGGCACCGCCCCGTCGCCTGGATGCTCGCCCTCGTCCTCGGCATAGGCATGGTCGCCTTCGCCTTCGCCGCGGTGTACCGCGGAGCGGCGTCCGGCCGCCAGGACCGGATACCCCCGCCCGCCACCACCGAGATCGAGCAGAACGCGGGCCCCGGCGACGCCGGAACCCCCTCCGCGTCGGCGGAGTTCGGCCAGTCCCCGGTCCCTGCGGAACCCCGTACCCCCTGACGGCGAAAGCCCCTGTCCGCGTCCAGTTCGCGCCCGGTTCGCGTCCCGTCCGCACCCTCGCCGCGCCCGTGCGCCCAACTGCGCCACGGACGTGAGCAGTTGTCAGAAGTTGTCGTGTACCACGGCGTTTACCTCGACGCCCGGAGACCTACCCTGAAGGTATGGGCGGTCCAGGAGAACCACCTGCGGGGACACCCGAGGGCGCTCCCGGAGGTGAGGACGAGTACCGATCCGTCGTCTTCGACGAGTCGTTCGTGCGCGCTGCGCGACTGCAGGAGTTCTCCGCGCGCGAGCGCATGAGCGACCACGCGCGCGCCGTGCGCCGCAGGGCGAGCCCGCACCGCCGCCTCTCCCGCCAGCTCGTCGTCCTCGTCGTCCTCATCGCCGTCGCCTTCGGCACCGCGATCTACATGGGCGTACGGCACCCCTACGGCAGCCCCGCCGCCAAGCGCCCCGACCCGCTGCGGATGACCGTCATCCCGCTCGCGCCCCAGGGCCGCGTGCCCGGCTCGGCGAAGGTGGCCGCCCTGTTCGCCAAGAGCCCCGCCGCACAGTTCCGCGTCGGCGCCGGCGGCATCAACCTGCCCGCCACCCGGCGCACCGCCCACTTCTCCGAGGACCAGGTCCTCTCCGCGCTCACCACCGCCAAGGACTACCTGGTCGAGTCCTCCCTCGACCCGGACGTGCTCATGGGCCGCGCCGTGCGCTCGCCCCGCGTCCTGCTCGACCCGGGCCAGCTCGACCAGTTCGACCGCAGCCTCGCCCACCCGGCGGCCGACGGCCGGCACGCGCCCACCGGCTGGATGGTGCGGTTCGACCCGGCGAAGACGGCGCTCGCCGACCCGGGGGTGCGCGTCCAGGGCACCCTGCGGGCCGCCGAGACGGACAAGGGGACCCTGGAGGTCTCCTCCGACCACACCTTCGTCTACGCGCTCCGGCCCGCCCGCACCGACCAGCGCGCGCGGGCCTCGCTTTTCACCGTCCGGCGCGCGCTGCACTTCCGCTTCGACCGCGACGACCTGCGCATGCACCAGGCCGAACTGCTCGTCTCCTACCTCCAGGCGGGACCGCTCGCCTGCGCCGCCGACACCACCCGGGTGCTTCGCCCGCTGCTCGCGGACCAGCGGGCGAAGGCAGGCGGGCCCGCGGGCACCGACCCGTACGCGACGGGGGACGCGACGGCGCTGTGCGGGACGCTGGCGGGGGCGGCACAGCCCAGGGTGTGAGCGGCCTACTTGGGGCTGTCGGGGCTGTCGGGGCTGTCGGGGCCGTCGGTGGGGCGGCCCGAGGTGCTGCCCCCGGGGTCCCCGGGCGCGTTGCCGCCGCCGGCCTGTCCGGTGAACTTCCCGCGCAGCTTGCCGCCCAGGTCGCCGGCGCCGCCCGCGATGTCGGAGACCAGCTTCATCAGCGGGTCCTTGCTGGTGCGCACGTCCTCCGCGTACGCCGACGCCGACTGGCGGAAGGAGTCGGTGACCGAGGTGTCCGGGTCCTCGTCGCGGCGCGGGTAGTGGCCGTCCATGATGCGCTGGTAGTCGCGGGTCGCGGCCCACTTCTTCAGCTCGGCGGCGCGCACGGTGGTGAAGGGGTGCGAGCGCGGCAGCACGTTCAGGATCTTCAGTACGGAGTCGCGCAGGTCGCCGCCGGCCTCGTACTCCTCGGCCTGCTCCAGGAACGCGTCCACGTTCATCTCGTGCAGATGGTTGCCGCCCGCGATCTTCATCAGGCCGCGCATGGACGCCTGCAGGTCCTGGCCGACGAGGAGGCCCGCGCGGTCCGCGGACAGCTCGGACTTGCGGAACCACTCGCGCAGCGCGGTCACGATCGCCATGATCGCGACATTGCCGAGCGGGATCCACGCCACCTTCAGGGCGAGGTTCGTCAGGAACAGCAGGATCGTGCGGTACACGGAGTGGCCGGAGAGGGCGTGGCCCACCTCGTGGCCGACGACCGCCCGCATCTCCTCCTCGTCGAGGAGTTCCACAAGGCCGGTGGTGACCACGATGATCGGCTCGTCGAGCCCGATGCACATGGCGTTCGGCTTCGGGTCCTGCTGGACGTACATCGCCGGGACCTTCTCCAGGTCCAGGATGTAGCAGGCGTCCCGGAGCATGGTGTTCAGGTGGGCGAACTGGGCGTCGGACACGCGTACCGAGTCCGAGAGGAAAAGCAGTCGCAGGCTGCGCTCGGGCAGCAGCCCGCTGAGGGCCTTGAAGACCGTGTCGAAGCCGGTGAGCTTGCGCAGGGCCACCAGGGCCGAGCGGTCCGCGGGGTGCTCGTAGGCCCGGGAGGAGATGCCGGGAAAGCGCCTGCGCTGCCGGCTGGGCACGTTCTCCTGCTCGTGCCCCGCGCCGTTGTGGTTGCCGTCGGTCATGCCGCGTCCCCCATGTCGTGTCGGCTCTGGTCCGACGTCGTGTCGGCTCCGGCCGGCGCCGGTCCGATTCCTGCCCCCGAGACGAGCCCCAGCCTAGGCGGAGATACCGTGGCGAGGCAGCACACAGAAGGAGTCATCCGCCATGGAGCACATCTCCGCAGCCGAAGCCCTCACCCTCGCCGCCCACGCGGCGGGCAAGCAGGGCCCGGGCAACCTGCTACGCGTCGTGCTGATCGTGATGGTGGTGGGCTGCGTCCTGGTGGCCTGGCTGCTGCTGCGCGGGTACCGGCAGGGGAGCGAGCGTCAGGGGAGCGGGGGTAAGGACGCGCCGTCGGCCGGGGGCGGTTCCCGGGACGCCGCGGTGGACCGTGCGGCGGGCGACTCGGCAGGCGGCACGGCAGGCGGCACGGCGGGCCGTGCGCCGAGTGGCGGGTCCGCGGGCGGCCCCGAGAGCTGATCGCGGGCCGCCGCTTGCGCTCATCGTGAGCAGCCGCGTGAGCTGATCGCGGGCAGCCGCGTGAGCTGATCGCGAGCCGCCCCGTGCGCTGATCGCGGGCGGAACGGGTGCCGCGCGCGCCCGCGCCTCGTACCGCAACGGCGGAGTCGGCGTGATCGCCGCCCGGGTGCCCGCATACGATGGTTCCGAGTCTTTATCCCGATCCCACACACCGGATAGGTCCTGCTGACGATGAGCCTCCCCAGCACCGCCGCTGCCCAACTGGTCTCCCTCGCGTCCGAGGGCGGCGAGCACAGCGGCGGCCACGAAAGCCTCAGCCCCTACCTCACCGGCGGCGGCGCCCTGCTCGCGCTCCTCCTGCTGCTGTGGATCACCACGCGCTTCAACCGCGACCGCTGAGCCCGGCCCCGGCCGGGCCGGGCACCCGGACGGCTGACGGCAGGACCCGCTCGCCGGGCCGGTAGTGTCTGCACGCATGGGAGAGCAGGACATGCCGACCGGCCCGCAGGGCGACCCGGGCACAGGACCGGTGAGCGCGGCCAAGCGCCGCCTCGGCGTCATGGGCGGAACGTTCGACCCGATCCACCACGGACACCTGGTGGCGGCCAGTGAGGTCGCCGCCCGTTTCCACCTCGACGAGGTGGTGTTCGTACCGACCGGGCAGCCGTGGCAGAAGAGCGACAAGAAGGTCTCGCCCGCCGAGGACCGCTATCTGATGACGGTCATCGCGACCGCCGAGAACCCGCAGTTCTCGGTCAGCCGCATCGACATGGACCGCGGCGGCCCCACCTACACCACGGACACCCTGCGCGACCTGCGCCGCCTCAACCCCGAGGCGGACCTCTTCTTCATCACGGGCGCCGACGCGCTCGGTCAGATCCTCACCTGGCGGGACACCGAAGAGCTGTTCGCGCTGGCCCACTTCATCGGCGTCACCCGGCCCGGCCACACCCTGGCCGACCCCGGCCTGCCCGAGGGCGGGGTCTCGCTGGTGGAGGTGCCCGCCCTCGCCATCTCCTCCACGGACTGCCGCGCGCGGGTCGCGGGCGGGGACCCTGTCTGGTACCTGGTGCCGGACGGCGTGGTGCGTTATATCGACAAGCGTGAGCTGTACCGCGGCGAGTGAGCCGAGAGGGGCACCGGTGAACGACCGACAGTACGACCCGTATGCGGGCCAGGACCCGTATGCGGGTCAGTACGCGGGTGACGCGGGCCAGTACACGGGTGCCGCGGATCAGTACGCGGGTGCCGCGGCGGACCAGTACGAGGTCGTCGGGTACGACGAGTACGGGCAGCCGGTGTACCAACTGGTGCGGCAGCACCAGGTTCCCCCACAGGCGCAGCCTTCGTACGACACGTACGCCGCGCAGCGGCAGCAGCAGCAACAACAGCAACAGCAACAACAGCAACAGCAACAGCAGCCGCAGGGCTACGGTTACGACCCGTACGCCTCGGGGGCGCTGCCGCCGCAGTCGTATGACGCCGGGGCCTCGTACGACGCCGGGCAGCAGGGCGGTTGGATCCCGCAGCAGCAGCACGCGCCGCAACAGGAGTACCGCGAGTCGCAGCAGCATCAAGGTCAGGGCGAGCCCCACGAGCTGCACGAGCCCCACGGCTCCCAGGAGCCGCAGTCCCAGGAGTCCCAGGAACCCCCTGAGTACCGCACCGAGCAGTTCTCGTTCATAGAGGAACCGGACGAGCAGTCCGAAGACGTCATCGACTGGCTGAAGTTCACGGAGAGCCGCACCGAGCGGCGCGAGGAGGCCAAGCGGCGCGGCCGCTCCCGCGTCGTCGCCCTCGTGGTGGTGCTCGTGCTCGCCGTCGTCGGCGGCGTCGGCTATCTGTGGGCGGCGGGCGACCTGCCGGGGCAGGCGGACGAGAAGTCCGGCGGGCAGGCCGCCGCAGGGCCGCAGAAGCGGGACGTGGTCGTCGTCCACCTGCACAACACCAAGGGCGGCGGCACGTCCACGGCGCTCCTGGTGAACAACACCACCACCAAGCGCGGCACCACCGTCCTGCTGCCCAACTCCCTCGCCATGACAGGCGACGACGGCAGCGGCACCACGCTCGCCAAGTCCGTCGAGGACGACGGCTCGACCGGGACCCGCGAGGCCATCGACACCGCGCTCGGCACCCATGTCGAGGGCACCTGGCGCCTGGACACCCCCTACCTCAACAACCTCGTCGAACTCGTCGGCAACATCGACATCGACACCGACGCCGACGTCCCCGACCCCAAGACGAAGAAGAAGGGCGAGGCACCGCTCGTCAAGAAGGGCGAACAGCAGACCCTGAGCGGGCCCATGGCCGTCGCGTACGCCACCTACCGCGCGCCCGGCGAGGCCGAGAACGCGCAGCTCACCCGGTTCGGGCAGGTCATGCTGGGGGTGCTGCGCAAACTGTCGTCCGACCCGCAGGCCGCGACCGTCACCGTGCAGTCGCTCGCGCAGATCCTCGACCCGTCCCTGAAGGAGAAGGACCTCGGCTCCTTCCTCGCCAAGCTCGCCGACCGCGCCAAGGGCGGCGACTACTCCACAGCGCTGCTCCCCGTGCAGCAGGACGGGACGCTGTCCGAGAAGACCGGCGCGAGCGTGGTCAAGGACGTACTCGGTGGCGCGGTGAAGAGCCCGGAGCAGGGCGCGGCCGTACGGGTCGGTGTGAAGAACGCCACCGGCGACAAGGACGCCACCCAGAAGGCCCGTATCGCCCTGGTCAACGGCGGCTACACCTTCGTCGACTCCGGCACCGGCTCCGGATCGTCGGCGACGTCGCAGGTCACCTACGCCGACGCGGCCAAGAAGGCGGAGGCACAGGAGGTCGCCAAGACCCTCGGCCTGCCCGCCGGCGCGGTCAGCAAGGGCAAGGCGGCACCGAACGCGGATGTGTCCGTGGTGCTCGGCGGGGACTACTGACGGGGCCCGCCCGCGGCCCGGAAACAATCTTCTGGGGAGCCGTGGGCGGTCCGTGAGACCCTTGAGGGGTATTGCCCATCGAAGGAAAGCTCTCTAGTGACCGCCACGGACCGCTCCACCGAGCTCATCACCGTCGCCGCCCAGGCGGCGGCCGACAAGCTCGCGCACGACATCATCGCGTACGACGTCAGCGACGTGCTGTCGATCACGGACGCCTTCCTGCTCGCCTCCGCACCCAACGACCGCCAGGTCAAGTCGATCGTCGACGAGATCGAGGAGCGCCTCAACAAGGAGCTGGGCGCCAAGCCGGTGCGCCGCGAGGGCGACCGCGAGGCCCGCTGGGTCCTGCTCGACTACGTCGACATCGTGGTGCACGTCCAGCACAGCGAGGAGCGCGTCTTCTACGCCCTCGAGCGCCTGTGGAAGGACTGCCCCGAGATCGCCCTGCCCGACGACGCGAAGGCCACCCGCGGCAAGGGCGTCGAGTACGCCGAGCGGCAGCAGGCGGCCGAGGAGGCCGGGGTGCTGCGCGATCTCGGCGGTGAGCTGCGGTGAACAACCGCGGCTGCCGGATCATCCTGTGGCGGCACGGCCAGACCGCCTGGAACCTGGAGCGGCGCTTCCAGGGCACCACGGACATCGAGCTGACCGACACGGGCGTCGCCCAGGCCCGGCGTGCCGCCCGGCTGCTCGCCTCGCTGAAGCCGGACGCGATCATCGCCTCCGACCTGAGGCGGGCCGCCGCCACGGCCGCCGAGCTGGCCGCGATCACGGGCCTGGACGTCACGTACGACGAGGCCCTGCGCGAGACGTACGCCGGGGCCTGGCAGGGCCTGACCCACGACGAGATCATCGGCGCCCACGGCGAGCAGTACGCCGCCTGGAAGCGCGGCGAGCCGGTGCGCCGCGGCGGCGGTGAGCTGGAGACCGAGGTCGCCGACCGGGCCGCCCCCGTCGTGCTCGCGCACGCGAAGAAGCTGCCCGACAACGGCACCCTCGTCGTGGCCAGCCACGGCGGCACGATCCGTACGACCATCGGCCGCCTCCTCGGCCTCGACCCGCTGCACTGGGAGGGCCTCGGCGGGCTCTCCAACTGCTGCTGGTCCGTCCTCGGCCAGGGCGCGCGCGGCTGGCGCCTGCTCGAGCACAACGCGGGCACGCTGCCGGAGCCGGTGCTCGGCGACGACGACTAGGGCGTGGCGGCGTGCCCCGCCGCCCCGGGGCGGCGGGCGCCCGGCCGGGACCCGGATTTCGCGTTCGGGCAGGTCGCAGGCTAAAGTTCTTCTTGTTCGCCCGCCGAGCGGGAGGAACACCATGCGGCTCAGCCGCGTGGCGCAAGGGGCTATAGCTCAGTTGGTAGAGCGCCTGCATGGCATGCAGGAGGTCAGGAGTTCAATTCTCCTTAGCTCCACAATCTCCGTCCCGTCCCCGTCAAGGGGGCGGGACTTTGCTTTGCCCGGACGCCCCGCTCCGCACGTGGCCTGTTGTCTGTTCCTCCCGTCCCCCGCTCCTCACACGGCCTGCGCCCGGACCCGCTCCACCCGCTCCCGGATCCGCTCCATCCGCTCCCGGGTCCGCTCGTCGTCCGGTGTGTACGCCACGATGCGGCACTCCGGCATGCCGTTGATGGACAGCGACACCGACGTCATCCGCAGCTCACCGACCGCCTCGTGCCGGAACGTCTTGACCCGCGGCCCCGGCGGCACCACGTCACCGCTCGCCCACAGCCGCGCGAACATCGGGCTGGCCGCGGACAGTTCCCGTATGTAGTCCTCCCAGGCGGGCTCGCCCACATGTCTGCCGTACGCCTCGCGCAGTGTCGCCACCATCACCGGCAGCTCCGAGTCCCGGAAGACCAGCGGGCAGTGCAGCTCGGGCACGACGAACAGCGTCCACAGCACGTTCGCCACGCCTATCGCCGCCACCTCGGGGACGACGAAAAGGTGCCGGTAGGCGGCGTTCGTGGCGAGGATGTCGTACCGCGAGTTGTAGACCGCCGCCGGGTGCGGGTCCAGGGCGTCGATGATGCCCTGGATCTCCTGGTCCACCGCCGTCGCGGCCATCTGGTGCCGCGCGACGTAGGGAACCTCCGCGAGGTGGTACAGATGCTCGCGCTCCGCCCTGTCGAGGCGCAGGGTGCGCGCGACGGCGTCCAGGACCTGGGCGGAGGCGTTGATGGGGCGGCCCTGCTCCAGCCACGTGTACCACGTGACGCCGACGCCGGAGAGCTGGGCGACCTCCTCACGGCGCAGGCCCGGCGTGCGGCGCCGGGGGCCCGGTGGCATGCCCACGTCGGCGGGGGTGACGCGGGCGCGCCGACCGCGCAGGAAGGTGGCCAGCTCGGCGCGGCGGCGGGTGGGTGTGGGTGCCGGTGCCGGTGCGGGTGCCGAGGTGAGGGCGGGCACGGGTGCGGATGTGGGCGACGGGGCGGGCGCGGGTGTGGCCACCGGCGCGGGTGCGGGCGCGGCCGGCCCCGCCGGTGCCGTCGTCGTGGTCCTCGGCATGTCCATCGTCGTCACGTCCCCCATCCTCGGCTCCTGCCGCGGCCCTTGCCAGGTGCTGCCAGTACCAGCATCAGCGGACTCTCACTCCCCGTATCGGAGCGGGGCCACGCTCAGGGGTATGACCACATCGACCCCAGCCCCGGCGGCCCCCGCCCCAACTCCTGCGTCCAGTAAAGACCCTGGCACTGACAACGGCCGCGGACGCCTGCTCGCGGCCGTCCTCACCGCCCAGTTCATGGCCCTGCTCGACGTGTTCATCGTCAATGTCGCCGCGCCCTCCGTCCGCGACGACCTGCACGCGTCCGGCGCCGGGCTGCAACTCGTCATCGCCGGCTACACCATCACGTACGCCGTGCTGCTGATCACCGGTGCCCGGCTCGGCGAGCGGCTCGGCCACCGCCGCGTCTATCTGGCGGGGCTCGCCGTGTTCACCGCCGCCTCGCTGGCCTGCGGGCTGAGCCAGAGCACCGGGCAGTTGATCGCCTTCCGGCTCGTCCAGGGCGCGGGCTCCGCGGTCATGATCCCGCAGGTGCTCAGCCTCATCCAGCGGAACTTCACCGGTGAGGCGCGGATGAAGGCGCTCGGCGCGTACTCGGCGGTGCTCGCGACCGGAGCCGCCGCCGGGCAGGTCGTCGGCGGCGTCCTCGTCAGCGCCGATCTGTTCGGCACCGGCTGGCGCCCGGTCTTCCTGGTGAACGTGCCGGTCGGCGCGGTGCTCATCGTCCTCGCCGCACGCGTACTGCCCCGCGACGAGCGCGGTACGCAGGCGCGTGCGCGCGGCCTGGACGTGCCGGGCCTGGTGCTGCTCGGCGCCGCCGTGTCGGCGCTCACCGTGCCGCTGGTGCTCGGTGAGCAGGAGGGCTGGCCGCTGTGGACGTGGATCTCGTTCGGCGCCGCCGCCGTGGTCTTCGGGGTGTTCTGCGGGTACGAGGGGCGGCTCGCCCGGCGCGGTGGGGCACCGCTGATCTCGCCGCGCGTCCTGCGGGTGCCGGGCATGGGCCTCGCGGTCTTCCGGCTCGGCACGGTGATGGCCGTCAACGCCGGCTTCCTCTTCGTGCTGTCCCTGCACGTCCAGGGCGGGCTCGGCTACAGCGCGCTGCGCGCCGGGCTCACGTTCGCGCCGATGGCGATGGTCTTCGGAGTGGTCGGTCTGACCTGGCGCGCCTGGCCCGCCGCGCTGCAACGGGCGCTGATCCCCGGCGGGTTCACGCTGGCGGCGGTGTCGGCCCTCGCGGTGGGGCTGCTGCTGCGGGACGGCGACGACGGCGGTCTGTTGCTGTACGCGGCCTTCGCCGTCGGCGGAGTGGGGCTCGCGCTCGGCTTCAGCCCCACCCTCACGCGCGCGTTGGCGACGGTCGGGCAGGAGGACGCGGCGGACGCCAGTGGACTTCTCGCCACCGTCACCCAGCTCGGTCAGCTCACGGGTGTCGCTGCTTTCGGCGCGATTTACCTCGGTGGCGTTGAGTCGCAGGCGGCTCCTGGGGCGTATACATCGGCGGACGCGCTCCTGGTGTGCTGCTACGCGCTCGCCGCGGCAGCCGCCCTGGGCGCCGTGTCCGGACTGGTACGTATGCGTCGCTGACCGGCTCGCCGTGGTCGTGGCAGAATCGACGGGGCCGGAAGGGGACTGCACCAAAGCGCCGACGGTGACCCGACGGGAGGGAGAGCGCGATGCCTGCGAGCATCCTCGAAGAGGCGCGAAGCCTTTTCGAAGCGGCGGACATACGTGTCGGTGACGCCACGCTCCTCCACTGCCCTTCCTGCGGTTCGGCCCACGTGGCCCAAGTCCTCGGAGACAACGGCGGAGTCAGTTACGTGTGCACGGCCTGCGGCCATAGCTGGAGCTGATCGATGGGTGCACACAGGCGTAAATGCGACTGGTGCGGCAGTGGTACGCCGATCGTCCGCGACATGGAACCGGTCAACCCGGACTATCAGTACTGGTGCGAGGAGTGCGCACGGGCGCTGATCATAAAAGGCGACCCCATCGAGACGTACCGCGAACTGGAAGGCGAGCCGATCTACGGTCGCCTCCTGGACGAGCACTGCACCCTCAAACGGTTCTATTCGTTCGCCACCGCCTGAGAGACGCGGCAGCGAGCGCGAGGAACCCGGCGGCGGCCAGCGGGTAGATCGCGGACAGCGCCATCTGGCCGAAGTTCTGGGTGAGTTCCGGCCGCCCCGGAGTGTGCGGCACCCACCACAGGGCGTACGAACAGAACACCAGGGTGAGCGCGCCCGCCGCCGCCCAGCGTCCCGCGCCGCCCCACCGCGTCGCCCGCGACCACAGCAGCAGCACCATCGGCACGCACCACACCCAGTGGTGCGACCACGACACCGGGCTGACGAGCAGCGCCGTGGCCGCGCACGCGGCCGCGCCCCAGGCCCGCTCCCCGCGCACCGCGGCGGCCACCGCCACGGCCATCCCCGCCACGCAGACGAGGGCCGCCACCACCGCCCACAGGGCGCCCGGGTCCGCGGTGTGAAGGAGCCGGGCGAGCACCCCGCGCACGGACTGGTTCGCGGTGTTCTCCGCGCGCCCGACCCGGCCCGCCGCGAAGACCACCCGGGTCCAGAAGTTCCGTGAGTCCTCCGGCAGCACCAGGGCCGCGAGAAGCGTCGCCCCGAGGAACGTGGCGGCGGCCACGCACGCGTGCCGCACGGGCGGGCGCCACGCGCCCCGCCGTGCCGCGACGACGACGCCGACGAGCAGCAGTAAGACGGCGAACAGGGCGGGCGTCAGCTTGATCGCCGCGGCCAGCCCGATGCCCGCTCCCGCCCACCGGTGGCCGGGCCGCCGGGTCAGGTCCCACATCACCAGGACGGCGAGCAGCAGGTTCCCGAGCGTGGCGAGGGGACGCAGGTCCACCGGGTCCAGCAGGGTCAGCGGCGTGAACAGCAGGGCCGCGAACGGCGGGTACGTCATGGGCAGGTCGGCCCCGGTGGCCCGCAGCGCGTACAGGTCGACGCCCGAGCGCACGGCCAGGCCCTCCGCGCGGTAGACCATCAGGTCGATCATCGAGACGTCGGCCGCGCGCTGCGCGGCCCAGAAGAGGACGAAGGACAACAGGCAGCCCACGGCGGCGAGGGGCGCCTGGCGGCGGACGACGGTCATCGCGAGCACGGTCACGAGGGCGGACGGTAATGGGCCTGTGCGTACGCCCGGGAAACGATTTGGTGGACTACGGGGGTGACCGTGTAATGTTGGCGGAGCCGCCGGGGGAACCGGGCGGAGCAGCGAGGGGCTATAGCTCAGTTGGTAGAGCGCCTGCATGGCATGCAGGAGGTCAGGAGTTCAATTCTCCTTAGCTCCACAGCAGATGAGCGGGCCACCCAGATCGGGTGGCCCGCCTCTTCGTTTTCTGGGTGCCTCGCCTTCCGGACGTCTTGCAGGGGCGACTCGGGCCACACGGCACTCGATGGTGTGACCCGGGTCGCACGACGCGTCACGCCGTCACTGCCGCCCGCTGCCGAGCGCCCTGCGGACGCGGCCCCGCGGCAGCATCGGCAGGGCCGTGGGCGGCGCCGTGGCGGCCGTCTGGTCCTCCTCGACACGCAGGGCAAGGGCCGGGCAGCGGCGGACGGCGCGCTGGGCGCGGGCCTCCGAGTAGCGCGGCACCGCGGCCTCCGCGACCGCGGGGAAACCGTCAGGGCCGAGCTGGATCAGCTCCGGGACGATGTCCGCGCACAAGCCGTGGCCCTGGCACAGCGTCCAGTCGACGGCGAGCCTGCGGCCGCTGGACGCCCCGCCCCGCGGGCTCTCGTCGTGCAGCGGCAGGACGCCCGCCACGGGCCGCCCGCAGCCGTCGCCGAGGACGTGGGCGGCGAGATCGTCGGTGAACGCCGCGATCGTGGACTCCAGGAACGCCGCCGAGCCGTCCGGGTGCTTGCACGCACCCCGCCGCTTCACCGCCCGCGTCACCTCGCGCAGCGCCTCCAGGGCGGTCGGCCCGCCGCCGTCCAGGACGTCCGCGAGCCCGCGCGCGGCGGCAGGGAGCCCCAGGTAGCAGGGGCCGCACTGGCCTGAGCTCTCGGCGGCGAGCCAGTGCGCCACGCGCAGGGACTCGCCGAGGGGACAGGTGCCCGGGCCGATGGGCAGGACCGCGCCCGCTCCGAGCGCGCCCCCACAGGCCTCCAGGGAGGCCCGTGAGACGACCGCGTCATGGGAGGTGACCGCGTCCAGCCACTTGCCGTGGTAGCCGCCCGTCAGGACGCCCTGCGGCAGCGGTGGCGCGCCGGCGAGCTGCAGAACGTACCGCAGGGGCACTCCTGTTGGGACTTCGATGACCATGGGCCGTGCGACCGCGCCGGAGAGGGTGAGCAGTACGGTGCCCGGCTCGTCGTGCAGGCCGGTGCGCCGGTAGCGGTCCGGGCCGATCCGGGCGGCCACGGCGAGCTGCGCGAAGGTCTCCGCGTTCGACAGGAGCGTCGGCGCGCCGCCCACGCCCGAGTCGGATGTGCGCACCTTGCGCCCCGGGGGCAGCGGCGGCCCGCCGTCCGCGGACCGCACGAGGGCCGATGACTCGCCGGTGACCATGCGCACGGGATTGCGCTGCACGCGCGCGCGGAGAGTCGATCCGCGCCGGTTGCCCAGGCCGCGCTCCGCCAGCGCCGACTGCATCGACGCCTCCGTGGAGTCACGTGTCACACCGATGACGAGCGTACGGGCGCCCAGCGCCTCGGCCGCGAGGAGTGCGCCGTCGAGGATGAGGTGCGGGGCGCGGTTGATCAGGACGGTGTCCTTGCGGCAGGCGGGCTCGTCCTCGCTGCCGTTGACGACCACCACGGGCCGCACGCCCCGCCGGATCGCGGCCTCGGCGACGGCCCGCAGCTTCTTGGCGAACGGAAAGCCCGCGCCGCCGCGGCCGCGCAGCGAGATCTGTTCGGCGAGCGTGGCGAGCCGCTCACCCGCGATCGGTTCCAGCGGGCCGTGCACCTTGAGGTGCATGGCGAGGTCGAGCCGCTCGACCAGGTCGAAGCCCGAGGTCAGGAGTGGAAGTCCGACGACGCGGACTTCGGGGACGTCCGGCAGGGACGCGTTCACTTGCTGCCTCCGGTGGGGGCGTTCCAGGGTTCGCCGGTGCTGGGGGCCTGGAACGGGCCGAGTAGCTGTTGCGTGGGGTCGCCGGGGTCCGGCGGCGGGGGCGGCGCGGACGGGCGCGGGGGCGGGCCGGGCGCGGGCGGGTGGTGGACGGGCTGCGGTCCGGTGCCGTACGGATCGGCGGCGGGGCCGCAGCCCCTGTCTCCGTAGTCGTGCTGGGCGTCCTGGTGGTCGTACCGGGCGCCCGGGGGACCGTGGCGGCCCAGGGTGTCGTAGCCGGCGGGGCCCGCCGGGTCGTACCCGTCCGCCACGCTGCCGTAGCCGTCGTCCGTGGAGTCGTACCGGCCCGCCGAGGACTCGTACCTGCCGTCCGTGGAGGCGTACCTGCCGTCTCCGGAGGCGTACCTGCCGTCCATGGAGTCGTATCCGCTGTCTACGGAGGAGTGCGGGAGCGGGGCCGAGGGGGCCTCGGACGGTGGCGGGGGACACGGGGTCGGCCAGCGGGGGGTCACGGTGGGCAGGACTTCGGTGGGCTGGAGGTCGAGGGGGAGGGCCGTGTCGTGGCCGGAGGGCGTGGCCAGCGCGCGGTAGGCGGCGGCGATGCCGGAGACGGGGGTCTTGTCGGGTGGTGCGGTGGTGAAGCGGCCCGATGCCGTTCCGGGCAGCGGCGCGGAGGCGGTGTCCCGCACGGGGGCGGTTTCCCGTACGGAGGCAGGGCTCTGGCGGCGCCGCGTCCCGGACGGCGAGGGCCGCTCGTCCGGTTCCAGGAGGGCGAAGATCCGGGCGGCCACCTTGCGCTTGACCGGGCGCGGGGCCGCGCGCAGTGCCACCGCCCCGGCCACCGCGACCAGGCACAGGCAGTACAGGGCGACCACCCACGGCTTCGGGGGGCGGCCCGCGTACAGGCCGTGGATCAGGGCGGCGCACCAGGCCGGGTAGGCCAGCATGTGCAGGGCCCGCCACCGGGACGCGACCTGGACGGGTGAGGCGAAGGCGCTGCGCAGGGCGCCGGTGACGCTGGTGGTGATCATGAGGAGGCCGGCGAGCGAGCCGAGGCCGATGAGCCCGGCGCCGCCCGTCACGCCGAGGCCGAAGGGCACGAGGGCGCCCACGAAGGACACATGGTCGAGCGCGAGCTTCACCGTGCCGTGCAGGAGCAGGAAGCCCACCGACGCGATCGCTGTGCCCCGGTGCACGGCCTGGGCCAGCAGTCGCTGGCGCGAGCGCAGGAAGAGCCGGTCCGAGGCGACCAGACCCCACATCACGGATGCGGTCAGGGCCACCAGGGACAGGACGCCGGTGGTGAAGTCGAGGGCGGCACGGAAACCGTCGCCACCCGCGAGCACGGCCAGGGGTATGAGCAGCAGCGCGGCGACGGTGACGAGGGAGCGGGCCGCTCTGCTCGGTCCGGGGAAGGCGGGGAAGGCCGGTGACGACGCCGAGGAGGACGAGGGTCCGACGGGCGGGAAGGGGGCGGAGGTCCGGGGGGAGCGCGCGGGTGCCGCGGGCGGAGCTGAACGCTTGGGACTCTTGCGGTGCGGGTTCAGAGGGTTCATGGGGCGACTCCGAAATGGTCCGATCGCCGCATGCTAGGTCGCGCCATACCGATGGGTACGGGGTTTGAGTTATTGCGTTGTTATCAAAGCGCGACTCGATCTTGGTGTTGCCCCGATAGTGGGCGGTACGCGGGGTAACCCTTGGCCAAGGCTGGGGCGAGGGTGGAGGGGGAAGGGAGTGTCATCGCGCCTTCGCGAGGCCGGGGCGAAGGCCGGACAAAGCGCGTCGCCCGGCTCCGGAGCGCTGCGGTACCCTGACGCCATGCGTGCCGTACGCCTTCTGCTTAGCGGGCCGCGCTGATCAGTCCCGACCGTGCAGTGAACACGGTCGGAATCGGCGCGGCGTCCCCTCCTGTGTGAGGGGCATTTTTGTTTGGCCGTCCGGCCATGTCCGCAGGCAGAGACGATCGATGGAGCTTTGAAGACCATGAGCGAGACGAATTCCTCCGCCGCCGCTGAAGGCGCGGGAGGCGCGGGAGGCGCCCCCTCGGCTGCCGAGGCGGCCGCACCGCACCGCTACACGGCCGCCCTGGCGGCCGAGATCGAGGCGCGCTGGCAGGACTTCTGGGACGCCGACGGCACGTACGAGGCGCCCAACCCGAGCGGCGACCTGGCCGGTGACCCGGCGGCCGTCGAGCGGCCCAAGAAGTTCATCATGGACATGTTCCCGTACCCCTCGGGTGCGGGTCTGCACGTCGGCCACCCCCTGGGATACATCGCCACCGACGTCTTCGCCCGCTACCAGCGCATGACGGGGCACAACGTCCTGCACTCCCTGGGCTTCGACGCGTTCGGCCTGCCCGCCGAGCAGTACGCCGTGCAGACGGGCACGCACCCGCGCGTGTCGACGGAAGCCAACATCGAGAACATGAAGGCGCAACTGCGCGCCCTGGGCCTGGGGCACGACAAGCGCCGCTCCTTCGCGACGATCGACCGGGACTACTACAAGTGGACCCAGTGGATCTTCCTGCAGATCTTCAACTCCTGGTACGACGACGAGGCGAAGAAGGCCCGCCCGGTCGCCGACCTGATCGCGCAGTTCGAGAGCGGTGAACGCGCCGTACCGGGCTCCACGCGCGCGTGGCACGCGCTGGACGCCAAGGAGCGCGCCGACGTCCTGAGCGGCTTCCGCCTGGCCTACGCCTCCGACGCCCCCGTGAACTGGTGCCCCGGCCTCGGCACCGTCCTGGCCAACGAGGAAGTCACCGCCGACGGCCGCTCCGAGCGCGGCAACTTCCCGGTCTTCAAGTCCAAGCTGCGCCAGTGGAACATGCGCATCACGGCCTATGCCGACCGCCTGATCGACGACCTGGACGCGCTGGACTGGCCGGAGGCCATCAAGCTGCAGCAGCGCAACTGGATCGGCCGCTCCGAAGGCGCCCGCGTCGACTTCCCCGTCGGCTCCGAAGGTGACGCGATCACCGTCTTCACCACCCGCCAGGACACCCTGTTCGGCGCCACCTACATGGTCCTGGCACCCGAGCACGAGCTGGTCGACGGCATCGTCCCGGCCGCCTGGCCCGAGGGCACGCACGACGTGTGGACCGGCGGCCACGCGACGCCGGCGGAGGCCGTCGCCAAGTACCGTGCCTTCGCCGCCGCCAAGTCCGACGTGGAGCGCCAGGCCGACGCCAAGGAGAAGACCGGCGTCTTCACGGGCGCGTACGCCACGAACCCCGTCAGCGGCGAGCAGATCCCGGTCTTCATCGCCGACTACGTCCTGATGGGCTACGGCACCGGCGCGATCATGGCGGTCCCGGCCCACGACAGCCGTGACTTCGCCTTCGCCCGCGCCTTCGAGCTGCCGATGCGCTGCGTGGTCGAGCCCTCCGACGGCCGGGGCACCGACCCCTCCACGTGGGACGACTCGTTCGACTCCTACGAGGCGAAGATCATCGGCTCGGCGGGTGAGCGGGTCTCCCTGGACGGCCTGGTGGTCGTCGAGGCCAAGGCGCGCATCACGGAGTGGCTGGAGCGCGAGGGCATCGGCCGGGGGACCGTCAACTTCCGGCTGCGCGACTGGCTGTTCAGCCGCCAGCGCTACTGGGGCGAGCCCTTCCCCATCGTCTACGACGAGGACGGCGTGGCGCACTCGCTGCCCGAGTCGATGCTGCCCCTGGAACTGCCGGAGGTCGACGACTACAGCCCGCGCACCTTCGACCCGGACACCCAGCCGGAAACCCCGCTGTCCCGCAACGAGGAGTGGGTGCACGTCACCCTGGACCTGGGTGACGGCAAGGGTCCGCGGAGCTTCCGCCGCGAGACCAACACCATGCCCAACTGGGCCGGTTCGTGCTGGTACGAGCTGCGCTACCTGGACCCGCACAACGACCGGAAGCTGGTCGCCCCCGACATCGAGCAGTACTGGATGGGCCCCCGGGAGGGTCAGCCGACCGGCGGCGCCGACCTGTACGTGGGCGGCGCCGAGCACGCCGTGCTGCACCTGCTGTACGCGCGTTTCTGGTCGAAGGTCCTGTTCGACCTGGGCCACATCTCGTCGGCCGAGCCGTTCCACAAGCTGTTCAACCAGGGCATGATCCAGGCCTACGTCTACCGCGACAGCCGGGGCTTCCCGGTCCCCGCCGCGGAGGTCGAGGAGCGCGACGGGAAGTTCTTCTTCGCGGGCGAGCAGGTCAAGCGCGAGCTGGGCAAGATGGGCAAGTCCCTGAAGAACGCGGTCACTCCGGACGAGATCTGCGAGGAGTACGGCGCGGACACGCTGCGCCTGTACGAGATGGCGATGGGCCCGCTGGACGTCTCCCGTCCGTGGGACACGCGCGCGGTGGTCGGCCAGTACCGGCTGCTGCAGCGCCTGTGGCGCCTGATCGTCGACGAGGCCACCGGTGAGCTGTCCGTCGCGGACGCCGAGCCGGACGAGAACACGCTGCGCGCGCTGCACAAGGCGATCGACGGTGTGCGCCAGGACCTGGACGGCATGCGGTTCAACACCGCCATCGCCAAGATCACCGAGCTGAACAACCACCTGACCAAGGCGGCGGGCCCGGTGCCGCGCTCCGTCGCCGAGGGCCTGGTGCTGCTGATCGCTCCGCTGGCCCCGCACATCGCCGAGGAGCTGTGGCGCAAGCTGGGCCACACCGACTCGGTCGTCCACCAGGACTTCCCGGTCGCCGACCCCGCGTACGTCGTGGACGACAGCGTGACCTGCGTCGTGCAGATCAAGGGCAAGGTCAAGGCCCGCCTGGAGGTCGCACCGGGCATCTCCGAGGAGGAGCTGGAGAAGGTGGCCCTGGGCGACGAGCGGGTGGTGGCGGCACTGGCCGGTGCGGGGATCCGCAAGGTCATCGTGCGGGCGCCGAAGCTGGTGAACATCGTTCCGGCCTAGGTCCGGGCTGGGTCGGACTTGGCCCGGCCCAGGTCCGAGGTGGGCCCGGACTGGGTCCAGCCCAGGTGCGGGCTGGGTCCGGTCCAGGTGCGGGCTGGGTCCGGTCCAGGTCCCGCCCGCGTCCTGGCCGGGCCAACTGGTCGTCGGCTGCCGCGCATCGGGGTAGTCCCCTACGGGCAGCTTGGGGGTTCCGCTGGAACCCTCGGGCTGCCCGCTGCGTTTACCGTGGAGAAGTCCATGGGGACGACGGAGCGTGCCGCACACGCTGGATACACCGGACATGCCGATTCGCCGGGCCGAAGGAGACGCATCGTGGAAGCCGTGATCGCAGTGGTCGCGCTGCTCTTCCTGCTGTTCCTGGCGGTGGGCGCGTATGCGACGGTCAAGGTGGTCGGGGCCGCCCGCCGCGGCGTGGACCGCACGATCACGCAGGCCCGCCGCACGGTGGAGGACACCACGTTGCGCGCCAGGACCCTCGCACAGCCCGGCGCCGTCGGCGAGCTGGCCCAGTTGCGCCTCAAGCTCCGCACGTCGATGCGGGCGACCCAGGACTCGCTGCGCGCGGGCGTCGCCGAGGACGCCTCCCTGCACGAGTCCCTGGCACTGTTCCAGCGCCTGAGCGCCCACGGCCACGAGCTGGACGACGAGCTCAAGCGCCTGGAGCGGGAGCCCGACCGGATCGAGCTGAGCCAGCGCCTGCCCGCCCTGCGGGAGCGCACCGAGCAGATCGTCAAGGCGGCCGACTCGCTCCGCTGGGCGGCCCGCGACCGCGCCACCAAGTTCGCGGACGACGACCTGGACCTGCTCAAGGAGCAGATCGACATGGAGACGGGCGCCCTGCGGCACTGGAAGACGACCCCGCCGCCGGACGACCGCCCGCTCACGTCGTGGTCGGACACCGCCACGACGGCGGAGACGGGTCCGGCGAAGACCAGCTCGAAGCCTGCCGCCGACCCGGCGCAGGCGTCGCAGTCACAGACGTCGCAGTCACAGACGTCCGCCCGCGCGCAGGAGACCGGCCCCGCCGCCCAGGAGCCGTCTAGGCCCGCGATCACCTCGCCGGCGCCGCAGCCGACGTACCCGTGGCAGAAGAAGCCCAAGCCAGAGAGCACCACCTGAGCCGAGCGCTCAGCTCGGCCGGTCCTCGCGGGCCCTGCATGACCGGTCGGTGCCCGCCGGTCCTCCGCGAACAGGGGTCGGACTGCCGCACCGGGGGTGCTGCGGGTAATCTCCAGCTCATGTCCCGCCATGTCGCTATCGTCACCGATTCAACGGCCTACCTGCCGCAACGGACGATGGAGCGGCACGACATCACCGCGGTGCCGCTGACCGTGGTCCTCGGCCAGCAGGCGTTGGAAGAGGGCACCGAGATCTCCGCCCGCTCCCTGGCGCTCGCCCTGCAGAAACGCCAGTCCGTCACCACCTCGCGGCCCAGCCCCGAAGTCTTCGCGCAGACGTACCGCAAGATCGCTGAGGCGGGCGCCACCGGAATCGTCTCGCTGCACCTGTCGGCCGAGTTCTCCGGGACGTACGACGCCGTCGTCCTCGCGGCGCGCGAGGCACCGGTGCCGGTGCGGGTCGTGGACACCGGCATGGTGGCGATGGCCCTCGGCTTCTGCGCGCTGTCCGCCGCCGAGACGGCGGAGTCGGGCGGCTCGGTGGACGAGGCGGTGGCGGCCGCGGAGAAGCGGGCCGCGGCCATGTCCACGTACTTCTATGTCGACACGCTCGACTATCTGCGGCGCGGCGGCCGCATCGGCGCCGCCCAGGCCCTCCTCGGCTCCGCGCTCGCGGTGAAGCCGCTGCTCTCCCTGGACGACGGTCGCATCGAGATGCTGGAGAAGGTGCGCACGGCGTCGAGGGCGATCGCCCGCCTGGAAGAGATCGTGGTCGAGCGGGCGGGCGCCCACGACGTGGACATCGCCGTCCACCACCTGGCGGCCCCCGAACGCGCGGCGACCCTGGCGGACCGCCTCCGCGACCGGGTCCCGTGCCTGGCGGAACTCCACGTCAGCGAGGTGGGCGCGGTGATCGGGGCGCACACGGGGCCGGGGCTGCTTGGGGTTGTGGTCTCACCTCGCTGAGGCCGCCCGCAGGCCGATGTCCTTCCGTGCGGCGCGTGCCGCTCTCGCTCGTGTGGGTGACCGCGTTATCCACAACTGCCGAGTAATCCCCGGGAATTGACCAAGATCAACGCGATGTGGTCGAGGTGCCTAGCGTTTTCTGCATGGCACTTCGATCACCTTCACGGACGGAACGCAGGGGCTCGGGGACGGCGGACGCCGCCGCGGAGCCGACGGACGCGGGGAGCGGCGGCCGCTCTGACGGCACCCTCGGGAAAGAGAGGCGCACCGATGAACACCGTGTGCCTGTCGGGCACCTGACCCCCCATCATGCCCGGCGACGAGCCCGGCGCAGGCGCGCGGTGACGGAGGCGACGCGGCTGCGGACACGGCTGAGGGCCGAGGCGCTGTTTGCTGAGGCGGGGCCGGGTGCGGGGAGGTTGGGCGCGGGGGTGGCCCCTGGGTTTGCTTCGGCGGGCGCGGGGGTGGCCCCTGGGTTTGCTTCGGCGGGCGCGGGGGTGGCCCCTGGGTTTGCTTCGGCGGGCACGGTGGCCCCTGCGTTTGCTTCGGCGGGCACGGCGGGCACAACGGGCACGGTGGGTGCACATCGGCAGAGGACGGCGGCCACTCATCGGCAGAGGACTGCGGGCGCACAGAGAGCGACAGCCGCCGTAGGCGCCGCCGTCCGGCTGGGTGATGACGACGGGAGCGGCGCTCCGACCCACGCCGGGCCGCGGAGCGGGCTGCCACCCGGGCCGTCTTCCGAGCCGTCCCCTGCGCCGCCGACCGAGTCGTTCCCCGAGCCGCAGGCCGAGCCGCCCCGTGCTTCGACCTCGTGGCGGACGCGGGCCGGGCTTGCGGTGCGGGAGCGGTTGCCGGTCTGGTTGCGGTTGCGGTGTGGCGTGGAGCGCCGGAGCGTCGTCGCGCTCGGTCTCGTCCTGATCGTGGCCGCCGTCTTCGCGGCGCAGCACTTCTGGTCCGGACGCACGCAGTCGGTCCCGGCGCCTGAGGTGGTGGGTGGGGCGGCGTCCCCGGGTGGCGAGACCGAGCCGTCCCCCGCACCGGGAACGCCTCCGGGAACGCCACCGGGGCCGGACGCGGGCACCTCGGCGGCCGCGACCGGTGGGGTCGTCGTGGACGTCCGGGGCAAGGTCCACGACCCCGGGGTGCAGCGGCTGCCCGCCGGCTCCCGGGTGGCCGACGCGCTCCGGGCGGCAGGCGGGGCCCGCGCGGGCGCGAGGACGGACGGACTCAACCGGGCCCGGCTCCTGGTGGACGGCGAGCAACTCGTGGTGGGTGCCCCCGCACAGACGGGTGCGGACTCCGTGCCGGGCGGTGTCCCGGGGCCGATGCCGAACGGCCAGGCGGCGGTGCCGGGCGGCACCACCGGAGCGGCGGCGGCCGGGCCCGTAGGGCTCAACACCGCCACCGTCGAACAGCTCGACACACTGCCCGGCGTGGGCCCGGTCCTGGCGCAGCACATCATCGACTACCGCACGGAGCACGGCGGGTTCCGTTCCGTGGACGAGCTCAGGGAAGTGAACGGCATCGGCGAGAAGCGCTTCGCCGACTTGCAGAACCTCGTGCGGCCATGAGGGGCGGGGTGCGACCACCGACGAGGGCACGACGGCCGACGCCCCCCGGCCCCGGTTCCACCCCCGCAGGGCGCGGGGAGCCCGGGCCCGGGCGGCGCCCCGGTCAGGGAACGCGCGATGGTGCGCAACCGCCTGACGAGGGCCCCATGGACCTGCGTCTGGTGCCACCCGCCCTCGGCGCCTGGGCGGCGGCAGCCCTCGCGCTGACGGCTCCGCCCCACATGGTGGCGGCCGTGGTCGTGATCTGTGTCGTGGCGGCCGGAGCCCTCCTGGTGTCGTGGACGGCGCGGGCACGCGGCGGCGGCCTCCACGCCGGGCTCGGCAGGGGACTCGCCCACCGGCGCGCGGGCCCCGGCCGACGCATGGCGCCCGCACCCGGATCCCGGGTGGGTGTGGCTGCCGTCCTGCTGTGCGCCGCCGCGTCAGCGGCAGTGGCCGGTCTGCACGGGGCGGACCTGCATCGCGGCCCGGTCCCCGCGCTCGCCGAGCGGTACGCGGAGGTGACGGCGGAGGTGGAGGTGACATCGGACCCGCGCCGTACCCGGCCCCGGGTGACGGGGGACCGTGCGGCGCCACCGTCGATCGTGCTGAACGGCGAGGTAGTCCGGGTCCGGCGGACCGACGGCACGACGAGGAGGACGCGGGCGCCGGTGCTGGTCGTGGTGCGGGAGAAGGAAGGCAGGCGCAGCGGCGGCCAGGCGAGCGAGGAGGGCGGAGGGCGAGGCGGCGCGGAGGACGGGGGCACGGGCGGAGGCGGCGCGGAGGAAGGAGGCCCGGGGCAACGTGGTGCGGGGCATAGCGGTGCGGGGCAGGGCGGTGCTCCTGAAGGAGGTGAGGGGCAACGTGGTGCAAGGCACGGCGGTGTGGGGGTAGGCGGTGCGGGGTGGTTGGATCTGTTGCCGTCGACGCGGATCTGGGTGCGGGGCAGCCTCGCGGCGCCGTGGCCGGGGAGCGAGCGGACGGCGGCGGTGCTGCGGGTGTCCGAGGGGCAGGTGCCGCGGGTCGTCGGGGCGCCGTCGAGGATGCAGCGGTTCGCGGGGGAGTTGCGGGCGGGGCTGCGGGAAGCGACGGACGGGCTGCCGGACGACGCTCGCGCGCTGCTTCCGGGGCTGGTGATCGGAGACACCGCACGGGTACCGCCGGACCTGGACCAGGCCTTCCGGGCGACGGACCTCACGCATCTTCTGGCGGTGAGCGGCGCCAACCTCACCATCGTCCTGGCCCTGTTGATCGGCCCGCCCGGCACCGCGCACCGAGCGGAGCGGCGTGGTCTCGCCCCGAGGCTGGGCATCCCGCTGCGGACGACGGCGCTGCTCGGCGGCGGATTGACGCTCGGGTTCGTCGTCGTGTGCAGGCCGGAGCCGAGTGTGCTGCGGGCGGCGGCGTGCGGGCTGATCGTGCTTGTGGCGATCGGTACCGGGCGGCGCAGATCGCTGGTGCCCGCGTTGGCGGCCGCGGTGTTGCTGCTGGTGCTGTACGACCCGTGGCTGGCGCGGAGTTACGGGTTCCTGCTTTCGGTGCTTGCCACGGGGGCACTGCTCGTGCTGGCGCCGAGGTGGAGCGCGGCGCTGCGACGACGGGGGGTTCCGGGGCGCCCGGCCGAGGCGTTGGCGGCCGCGGCGGCGGCGCAGGCGGTGTGTGCGCCGGTGGTGGCGGTCCTCGCGGCGCGGGTGAGTCTGGTGGCGGTGCCGTGCAATCTGCTGGCGGAGTTCGCGGTCGCGCCCGCGACGGTGCTGGGGTTCGCGGCGCTGGCGGTGGCGCCCGTGGCGATGCCGGTGGCGAGGGGGATCGCGTGGTGCGCGGGGTGGCCGGCGGAATGGATCGCGGGGATCGCGCGGACCGGTGCGGCGCTGCCCGGCAATGGGGTCGACTGGCCGGGCAGTTGGGGCGGGGCGTTGCTGCTGGCGGTCGTCACCGTCGGGGTGGTTCTGGCCTGCGGCAGGCTGGCCAGGCATCCGTGGCTGAGTGTCGTCTGTGTGCTGCTGCTCCTGCTGGCGGTCGTGCAACCCCCGCCGCTCACCAGGGTCATCGCGGGGTGGCCGCCTCCGGGTTGGCGGCTGGTGATGTGTGACGTCGGGCAGGGGGACGCGACGGTGCTCGCGGCGGGCGGGGGCGCGGGGGTGGTGGTGGACGCGGGGCCCGACCCGGTGCTCGTCGACCGGTGTCTGCGGTCGCTCGGGGTCACGCGGGTGCCGTTGGTGCTGCTCACGCACTTTCACGCGGATCATGTGGCGGGGCTGCCCGGGGTGTTGCGGGGGCGTTCCGTGGGGGCGATCCAGACGACGGGGTTTCAGGAGCCGCCGGGGCAGGCCGCGTTCGTGCGGGGGCAGGCGGCCGGGCGGGGGATTCCGCTGTCGGTGGCCGTGGCGGGGGAGCGGCGACGGGCAGGGCCGTTGGAGTGGCGGGTGCTGTGGCCACCGTCCGGCCGGGCGGCCGGCGCCGAGGGACCGAACGACGCGAGCGTCACGTTGCTGGTGCGGGTCGCCGGTTTGACGTTCCTGCTGCTCGGCGACCTCGAACCACCGTCCCAGCGGGCCCTGTTGCGCACTCCGGAGGGGGCGGCGCTGGGGAGGGTGGATGTGCTGAAGGTCGCGCACCACGGGTCGGCGTATCAGGACCCGTTGCTGCTGCGCCGGACGGGATCGCGGCTCGCGCTGATCTCGTGCGGGGCGGACAACCCGTACGGGCACCCCTCGCCACGGACGGTGGCGGCGCTGCGGGCCGGGGGCGCGCGGGTGGTGCGGACCGACACGAGCGGCGCGGTCGCGGTGACCGGCGGGCGGGCCGGGGCGCGAGGGGGACCGGCGGGCCGGGAGGCGGGCGGCGGTGGGGTGGCCGATGGCAGTGGGGCGGCCGGGCTGAGGGTGACGACGCGGAGGTGAGGGAGGGGAGGGGGCG
>NZ_JOAP01000017.1 GCF_000720475.1 Streptomyces aureocirculatus | reverse complement strand
TTCCACCACACTGGCGCGCTCGTCCTCGCGCCGGACGGGCTCTCTTCCCCCCCCGCCCGCCCTTTTATCGCGCTGGCGCGCTCGTCCTCAATCGCCGGACGGGCTTGATGGTTCGCCCGCGCGGCGGAGTTCCAGCCCGTCCGGCGAGGGGGCAGCCAACCCCCGGCGACGTTGCAACCGGCCCGGCGCGCTTTCAACCCGTCCCGCGAGGTGGCAACCGGCCCCGGCGAGGGACCAGCCCACCCCCGGCGACGGTTCCAGCCTGTACCGGCTACGTTCCAGCTCATCCCGGCAACGGTTACCCCCTCCCGGCGACAGCTCCATCCCCCTCCCGGCGACGGTCCCAGCCCACCCCAGCGACAATGCCAGCCCGCCCCGGCGAAGCTTCAAGCCCGTCCGGCGTTTGAGGACGAGGCGCGGAGCGCCGATGAAGCGGGGGTCCAGGGGGCGGCAGCCCCATGGTTTCGGGAAAGGGGTGGGACTGGGGCGCCCCGCGCGGACAACCGCCCGCACCCACCCCCCCCGCTCAGTGAACCTCCCGCACCACCACATCCAAGGCCCAACCCCGCCCCGCCCGGGAGGGCACCTCCGCCTCGACCACGTACCCAAGATCCCGCAACGCGGACACAAGCTCGGCGGGCCCCCCGGGCACCACCCCCGCGGTGAGAAGCGACCGCACGATCCGCCCCTTGGTCGCCTTGTTGAAGTGCGAAACGACGGACCGCCGCTCCACCCCGTCCACGACCTGCGCATGCAGCACCCGCACGGTAGCGGTCCGCTCCGCGACCTCCCCCTTGGGCCGCCAAGCGGCGGCGTACGCGGAGGACCGCAGGTCGAGCACGAGCCCGCCCCCGGCGGCAGCGGGCAGCACGGAGGCCATGGGCCCCCGCCAGTACGCGCCGAGCGCGCCGAGCCCCGGCAACTTCACCCCCATCGAGCAGCGGTACGACGGAATCCGGTCCGTCACCCCCACCGCCCCCCAGAGCCCGGAGAAGACGAGCAGCGACCGCGCGGCCCGGCGCCGGGCGGCCGCGTCGAGCGAGGCCAGGTCGAGGGCGTCGTACAGCACCCCCGTGTAGATCTCACCGGCGGGCCGCGCCCCAGCGGTCCGCAGCCCGGCGTTCTTCGCGACCTCACCGCGCAACCCCTCGCTGAGCCCGAGAACCTCACGCGCCTTGTCCTCGTCGGCGGCACACAACTCGACCAGTTCGTCGAGGACGGCGGCACGGGCCCCGGCGAGCCCCGGCAGGGACAGCGACTCCGGCTTCAGGGGCGCCCCACGCCCGGAGGGGGCCTTGCCTTCGGACGGCGGCAACAGGACGAGCACGAGCACTGCTCCGATTTCGTTCGGGGTACGGCTGCGAGGTAGGTACCCGGGGACGGAAAGAGGGGGATGCGGCCCCAGCGAAAGGGTACGGCCGCGAAGGGGCACGGCTGCGCACGAGCACCGCAGCGTACGGGCGCGGTTGCGAAGGGGCACGACCGCGTACCGGCACGGCGCGCAGGGGCACGGCTGCGTACGGGTACGGCTGCGTACAGGTACGGCCGCGTACGGGCACGGCCTGCGAAGCGGCACGGCCGCGAAAGGCACGGCCGCGAAAGAGTACGGCTGCGTACCGGCACGGTGCGAAGGAGCACGGCCGCGTACCGGCACGGTGCGAAGGAGCACGGCTGCGTACCGGCACGGTGCGAAGGAGCACGGCCGCGTACGGGCACGCCCGTGGAAGGGGCGGCCGTGAAGCGGCGCGGCCGTGGAAGTGCACGGTGTGCCGACGCCGGCGTCCCGCCCTACGCTCGGTGCATGCCCCGCCGCCAGCTCCACGTCACCGGCGCAGCCGAAACTCCGCTACGGGCCGCGCTGCGCGACCTGCGCGCACGCCTCGACGTGCCGGAGGCCTTCCCCGCCGAGGCGCGCGCGGAGGCCGAGCGCGCCGCGGCGGCTCCGCGCCTGCCGGACGAGGACGCCACCGGCATCCCGCTGTTCACCGTCGACCCGCCGTCCGCCGTCGACCTCGACCAGGCGATGCACCTGTCGCGGCGCCCGGGCGGCGGCTTCCGGGTGCGGTACGCGATCGCGGACGTGGCCGCGTACGTCACCCCCTCGGGCCCGCTCGACAGCGAGGCCCACCGCCGCGTCACCACCCTCTACTTCCCCGACGGGAAGGTCCCGCTGCACCCCACCGCGCTCAGCGAGGGCGCGGCCAGCCTGCTCCCCGACCAGACCTGCCCCGCCGTGCTGTGGACCGTCGACCTGGACGCGGACGGCCGCACCCGGAGCACTGATGTGCGCCGCGCCCTGGTGCGCAGCCGCGCCAAGCTCGACTACGCGAGCGTCCAGTCCGCCATCGACGCGGGCACCGCGGAGGAGCCCGTGGCGCTGCTCGCCGAGGTGGGGCAACTGCGCGAGCGCCTTGAGGTCGAGCGCGGCGGCATCTCACTGAACGTGCCCGAGCAGGAGGTGACGGAGCGGACCTCCCCGGACGGGGCGGACGGAACGTACGAACTGGCCTTCCGCGCCCCACTCCCCGCCGACGGCTGGAACGCCCAGATCTCCCTCCTGACCGGCATGGCGGCGGCCGAGCTGATGATCGCCGCAGGCGCCGGGATCCTGCGGACGCTGCCCACCGCCCCCGACGGCGCGGTCGGCCGCCTGCGCCACACCGCGAAGGCCCTGGGCATCGACTGGCCGCACCACGTCCCGTACGCGCACCTCGTCCGCTCCCTCGACCCGCGCGAGCCGCACCAGGCCGCGTTCCTCCAGGAGTGCACGACGCTGCTGCGCGGCGCCGGGTACACGGCGTTCAGCGGCGGCGAGGTGCCGAAGCTGACGACGCACGCCGCCGTGGCCGCGCCCTACGCGCACTGCACGGCGCCGCTGCGCCGCCTCGTCGACCGCTACGCCGCCGAGCTGTGCCTGGCCGCGTGCGCGGACGTGCCGCCCCCCGAGTGGGTGCTCGCGGCACTGCCCGGACTGCCCCGGGAGATGGCCGACGGCACCCGGCGCGCCAACTCCGTGGAGCGGGAGTGCGTGGACATCGTCGAGGCCGCGCTCCTCAAGGACCGGGTGGGGGAGATTTTCGACGGTGTCGTCGTGGACGTGCGGGAGCACGCACCGGACGTCGGCACCGTGCAGGTGGCCGAGCCCGCCGTCGTCGCCCGGATCGAGGGCGGCGGGACGGCGGGGCTGCCGCTGGGGGAGCGGTTCCGGGTACGGCTCACCCAAGCGGATCCGGGGCGCGCACCGGTCCTTTTCGCTCCCGCTTGAGCGCGGGTGCCGGGGACTCCTGGGCGGTGCGGGACTCCGGGGCTGCCGGGGACTCCAGGGGCGTGCGGGACGCCGGGGGCGCCGGGGACTTCAGGGCTGCCGGGGGCTCCTGGGCCGTCGGGTCCACCGGTCGCTGCCGGGTGAGGGCGTCGACCAGGGCACGGGGGTCGTCGGCGTGCAGCCGCACCACGCGGGCGTGGGCGCGCAGGCCAAGGGGCCGTACGAAGGCGACGGGCCGGGTCAGCTCCACGGTGACCGTCGTCTGGTGGCCGACCGCGACGTCCAGGGAGCCGTCGTCGTGCACCCGCACGGTGCGCCCCTCGGGGTAGCGCCGGTCGACGCGGGCCGACCGGATGCCGACGGCGGGGATCGTGACGTCCAGGTACTGCCCGTACCGCACCCGCAGCGATCCGTCCGCGCCCACCACGTGCGGCCGCGTCACACACCCGGCGTGCAGTGCGACAATCTGCACCACCGTGTAGACGTCCACGAACAGCAGGGCGGCGTGCACGACGGGCCACGGCACGACGAGCGCGAGTACGACGGTCTCCGCCACCGCCACGAACGCGAAGCCGAAGAGCATGGCGGTCTGCGGCCCGGTGTACGCGGCCGGACGCGCCCCCGCCCCCACGCCGTGCCGCCGCCGCGCCACCCACAGGCCGAGACTCGCGAACCCGCGCAGCTCGTGCACGCACAACCGGCGCAGCACCCGCACCGCCCGCCTCACGGGTTCCACCCCGTCCGCCCGGTGAGCAACCGCATCATGTGCCGGATCGCCGCCGCCTGAGCGGGCGCGAAGTCGTCGAGGAACGCTTCACCGAAGGCGCTGCCCAGGGAGGCGGCGCCCTTCGGCGAAGCGGCCTCCTCCCCGTCGTCCGCCACGTGGTGCTCCTCGCGGTCCTCGCCCCCGTGTACGAGGACCGCGAGGAGGTCATCGGGCATGACGGCCGCGAGATCCTCGCCGAGCGGCACCACTCGCGGGTCGTCGGGCGGCGCGTCGGCCAGGTCGTCGAGGCGGGCGTACAGCTCCCGCATGCGTCCGGCGAGCCCGCCGTCGTCGGCGAGTCCGCGCAGGGCGTCGTAGAGGCGGTCGCGGTGGCCCGGCTCCGCGGTGGCGTCGAAGAGCGCCAGGTGCTCCAGGTCCTTGGCGGCGGCCGCGGACTCGCTCGGGTTCAGTCGCCCGAACAGCTCCGCGAGGCCCGGTGACACCGGCCCCTCGCCGGGCAGCAGCCCCTCGCGCGACATCTGCGACAGCTCGGCGAGCCGCTCCCGCCGAGCCCTGATGCCGGCCTCCTGCCGCGCCAGGTCGTCATCGAGTTCGGCGAGCACCTCGGTGAGCTCGCGCCCCGCGTCGTCCGCGAGGACGTCCCGTACCTCTTCGAGACCGAGCCCCAGCTCGGTGAGCCTCTTGACGCGGGCCAGCACGATGGCCTCGCGCAGCCCGTACTGGCGGTACCCGTTGGGCCGCCGCGCGGGCTCCGGCAGCAGCCCGAGGTGGTGATAGTGCCTGATGGCCCGCGTCGTCAGGCCGACGGCAGCCGCGATCTCTCCGATGCGCATGCCCTCAAGTAGAAACGTTGACGCTACGGCAAGGTCAAGCCCACGAGCGGCCCATGTCGGCGGCATGGAAAAGGAGTGCGGGGACGTTCCCGAACTGAGCACGCGCAAGGACACGTGAGCAAGCGGGCCGGAGCGAGACGGGGGACGACGGAACCATGAGCGGAACCGAGGGCGCGCGGGAAGACCGCGCACGCGACCCCCACGGGCGCACGACGGAAAGCGCCACGGAAAGCGCCACGGAAAGCGCCACGGAAAGCGCGACGGAAAGCACGACGGAAAGCACGACGGAACGCGCCACCTGGACCCGCGCCGCTCTGGGGGAGGGCAGCGCCCTGGACCTCCTGACGGCCCGCTTCGACCGCCACCGCTACGCCCCGCACTCCCACGAGGAGTTCAGCGTCGGCGTCTGCGTCACCGGCACCGAGATCATCGACTACCGGGGCGGCCGCCTCGAACTCGGTCCCGGCGCCGTCGTCGTCCTCGCCCCCGGCGAGCCGCACACCGGCCGTCCCGGCTCCTCAGGCGACGGTTACGCGTACCGGGCGATGTACCCCTCCCCGCACCTGTTCGCCGACGGCGCCCGCACGGTGCCGCACTTCCGCGACGCGGTCGTGGACGACCCGCAGCTCTCGGCGGCACTGCGGGCGGCGCACACGCGCTTGAGCGCGGCTGCGGACCCGTCGCAGTGGGGAGCCGGGCGGCCCGTGGGCCCGTCGGCGACGTTGGCCGCCGAGTCCCGTCTCACCGAACTGTTCACCGCCCTGGCCCGGCGCCATGCCACCGCGGGCGCGGGGACGCGGGAGCCGGCCACGGCAGGCGCCGCCGTGGCCCTCGCCGTCCGCGACCGCCTCGCCGACGACGTCCTCGCACCCCCCACGCTCACTGAACTGGCCACCGACCTGGGCCTGTCCCGCTACCAGCTCCTGCGCGCCTTCCGTACGACGATGGGGATGCCGCCGTACGCCTGGCTGGCGCAGTACCGCGTCACGCGGGCCCGAGGGCTCCTGGAGAGCGGACTGCGCCCGGCAGCGGTCGCGGGCCTGGTGGGCTTCGCCGACCAGGCGCATCTGACGCGTTGGTTCCGCCGGGTGACGGGGGTGACACCGGCGGCGTACCGCAGCAGCGTGCGAGCCGGTGCCGCCCGGTCCGACAGGTCTGACCGGTCTGACCGGACCTGACCTGACTTGATCAGACCTAAACGGGTGGGACCTGAACGGGTCAGGCCTGGTCGGGTCAGGTCAGGTCTGGCCTGGTCGGGTCAGGCCTGGTCGGGGGTGCCGAGCATCGCGGACGCCCGCTGGAGGGGGCTGAGGCTCGGGGTCGGGCCGGGCGCGGGTACGGCGGGGGAGGGCTCGGGCGCGGCGTGGCAGGTGAAGCCGAGGCGGGCCATCGCCCGCTGGACCTCTCCGGCGCTGAAGTCGCGGCGGTCCTGGCCGGTGATGACCTGGCCCACCTGCTTCAGCGGGAAGTGGCGTCGGCCGATGGTCACGTACTCGCCGGTGACGGGCTCGGGCTTGACGCCCTGCATGGATTCGAGCACTCCCGGCTTGGTCAGGTCGAAGGGGAAGCGAGCGATGACACAGCGCATGGGACCTCGCAGGGAGAAGGGATTCTAGGGGAAACAGTACTGTCAGGCCGCGGTGTTGAGGAGCGGTTGCCGCTGAGCGGTCTGACGCTTTCCCTGCGCGGTGCGGCTGCGGCGGCCGCGCTTGGTGGAACTGCTGCGCTGGGGGCGTTCTACGGGCGGCGCGGTGATGGTGACCGGAATGCCGGAGGGGGCCTGGGCGCCGGTGATGCGGTGGAGTTCGGCCTCGCCCGAGCGGACCCGGGTCGACTGCGGGGAGATGCCCGCGTCGGCCATCATGCGGTCCATCACCCGGCGCTGGTTGGGCAGCACGAGGGTGACGACGCTGCCGGACTCACCGGCCCGGGCGGTGCGTCCGCCGCGGTGCAGGTAGTCCTTGTGGTCGCTGGGCGGATCGACGTTGACGACGAGGTCGAGGTTGTCGACGTGGATGCCGCGGGCGGCGACGTTGGTGGCCACGAGCACCGTGACGTGCCCGCTCTTGAACTGGGCCAGGGTGCGGGTGCGCTGCGGCTGGGACTTGCCGCCGTGCAGGGCGGCGGCACGGACACCACTGCTGAGCAGGTGCTTGGTGAGCTGGTCGACGGCGTGCTTGGTGTCGAGGAACATGATCGAGCGGCCGGTGCGGGCGGCGATCTCGGTCGTGGTCGCGTGCTTGTCGGCGCCGTGGACGTGCAGCAGGTGGTGTTCCATCGTGGTGACCGCGCCCGCCGTGGGGTCGACGGAGTGGACCACCGGGTCGTGCAGGTAGCGCCGGACCAGGAGGTCGACGTTGCGGTCGAGCGTCGCGGAGAACAGCATCCGCTGACCTTCGGTCCTGACCTGGTCGAGCAGGGCGGTGACCTGGGGCATGAAGCCCATGTCGGCCATCTGGTCGGCCTCGTCGAGGACGGTGATGGCGACCCGGTCCAACCTGCAGTCCCCGCGCTCGATGAGGTCCTTGAGCCGCCCGGGCGTGGCGATGACGACTTCGGCGCCGCCGCGCAGCGCGCTCGCCTGGCGGCCGATCGACATGCCGCCGACGACGGTGGTCACACGCAGCTTGACGGACCGGGCGTAGGGGGTGAGCGCGTCGGTGACCTGCTGCGCGAGTTCCCGTGTGGGGACGAGGACGAGCCCGAGGGGCTGCCGGGGCTCGGCGCGCTGTCCCGCGGTACGGGCGAGCAGCGCGAGGCCGAAGGCCAGCGTCTTGCCGGAACCGGTCCGCCCGCGGCCGAGCACGTCACGACCCGCGAGGGTGTTCGGCAGGGTCGCGCCCTGGATCGGGGTCGGCACGCGCATGCCCTGTGCGGTCAGCTCGGCGAGCAGGTGCCGGTGCATGTCGAGATCGGCGAACGCCTCGACCGCGGGCAGCGCCGGGGTGATCGTCTTCGGGGGAGCGAACTCGCCCTGTACGGGGGCGGGCCGGCGGCCGGGGCCTGCCGGGCGCGAGCCGCTGCGGCGGGACCGGTTGTTGTTCGTGTGTGTGCGGTTCGTGTGTGTGCGGTTCATGAGGAACCTTCCTTGATGCGGCACGTATCAAGGAATTCCCGGAGCAGATGAGGAGCTGTACGGGGAACCGCGAGAACGAGCCGGGATTAAAGCGGTGCGGCATGCGGGCGGCAAGGCATAAAAAAAGAAGGCAAGCCGTCCGCTGAAATGCGCATGATTGGCCGGGTGCCAGAAAACAGGCCCGATGGGCAAGCCTGTACGGCGTTGGGGCCCGGCGTGGAAATATCCCACTCAATGGTGGGAGGGGTACTCGGGTACAGCGGATGAGGGTGCGGGCCCCCGGGTACGAGCGAGGGCCCGCGCCCCGAGGCGCGGGCCCTGCTCATGCGGTGTGCCGGGTGTCAGGCGGGAACGATGTTCTCGGCCGTCGGACCCTTCTGGCCCTGCGCGATGTCGAAGGTCACCTTCTGGCCCTCGAGCAGCTCGCGGAAGCCCTGGGTGGCGATGTTCGAGTAGTGGGCGAACACGTCAGCGCCGCCACCGTCCTGCTCGATGAAGCCGAAGCCCTTTTCCGCGTTGAACCACTTCACGGTGCCAGATGCCATGTCAATTCTCCTTTGGGCAGTGTCGGAATCCGCACTGCGCGGACCCGGCGTCGCTGCGATGATTCACCCATCCGGACAATGACCGAAAATACAAAAGTGCTCCCAGCGGCCGAACGGCCGTCGGAGGCACTTGGAGTTTTGGGAACCACAACTGCAACTGAGATCGACAGTAGCACGCCGAAGCCGGGGAGGCAGCGGAGGCAATTCCACTCGGCGCGCCGTGCGAGATGTTTTCATCGCGCCCTGTCCTTATTTCTCATTTCGCGGCGACAGCTATGGTGCGGGACCGGCTGCTGTGTCAGGAGGGATCAGGCGTCGGCCGAAGGGTGCGGCTCGGCGGTGGACCGCCGCAGCTCCTCGTTGATGCGCTGGGCCTCTTCGAGCTGGTCCTCAAGGATGACGATGCGGCAGGCCGCTTCGACGGGAGTGCCCTGGTCGACGAGTTCCCGGGCGCGAGCGGCGATCTTGAGCTGGTAGCGGGAGTACCGGCGGTGCCCGCCCTGTGAGCGCAAGGGGGTGATGAGGCGGGCTTCGCCGATGGCGCGCAGGAAGCCGGGGGTGGTGCCGAGCATCTCGGCGGCACGGCCCATCGTGTAGGCCGGAAAGTCGTCGTCATCGAGACGATCCAGGGAGTTCTCTACGGTCATTGGCACCTCTGCCGGATTGGTCGGGGAACGCGTCGAGGGGCCCTGATGCCGAACGGCACCAGGGCCCCGAGGGATTGAACACCATCTTCCGGCCTACTGCTGTGCCGGACTTCTCTGTCCGCGCCGCCCCGAGGTAGGTGGGGATATGCGCGGGGATCGCGGATGCGTGACCGTGGGACCACCTTCCGTTCCGGGGGTCTGCGGTACCCGGGCCGACGAGATTCCCGCCCGGGCGATCCTGATGGCGTCTGCCTCCTTCTTCGTACTCGCTCACTTGGCTACGAGGACAAGCCTAACTCCGACGCACTTTCATGTCTACGACGGCCAAGACAGATTTTCTCCGCCGCGAGGGGCCGGAGTCCTGCCCGCTCCGGCCCCCGGAAACCTCGGGAGTGACGCCCCACCCGCAACGACGTTCAAGACGCAACACCCCGCCCTGTCCGAAACTCCCCCTCATGACTGCACGTGGCTGGCTTCTCTTCTCGCTCATGGGCGTCCTGTGGGGCATCCCGTACCTCTTGATCAAAGTGGCGGTGGACAGCGATCTGACACCGTCGATGGTGGTGTTCACGCGCTGCGCCCTCGGCGCCGCGCTGCTGCTCCCCTTCGCGATACGCCAAGGCGGACTGCCCGGCGTCCTGCGTACGCACTGGCGGCCGATGCTCGCCTTCGCCTGTGTGGAGATCCTGGGCCCGTGGTGGACCCTGACGGACGCGGAACGCCATCTGTCGAGCTCCACCGCGGGCCTGCTGATCGCCGCGGTCCCCATCATCGGCGCGCTGCTCGCCCGCTTCTTCGGCGACACGGAACGCCTCGGCCGCAGGCGGGTGACGGGCCTGGCGCTCGGCTTCTCGGGTGTGGCGGTGCTCACCGTCCCGCATCTGACGGGCGGCGACGCCTGGTCCCTGACGGAGGTCATGATCACGGCGCTCGGTTACGCGATCGCCCCGCTGATCGCGGCCCGCCACCTCAAGGACGTACCCACGCTCCAGTTGATCGCGCCCTGCCTGACCCTGGCGGCGCTGGTCTACGCCCCCGCGGCGGCGGCGAGCCGGCCGCAGGAGGTCCCGGACGCCCGGACCCTGGCGGCGCTCGCGGCTCTCGGGGTCATCTGCACGGCGCTCGCGTTCATCGTCTTCCTGGAGCTGATCCGCGAGGCAGGGCCGACCCGCGCGATGGTCTTCACGTACATCAACCCGGTGGTGGCCGGGGCGGCGGGCTTCGCCTTCCTCTCCGAAACCCTCACCGCGTCCTTCGCCGCCGCCCTCGCCCTGATCCTCGCCGGGTCCTTCCTGGCCACGGCGGCCTCAGGACCACCCGCCACCGGCACCCGGCCCGCGCCCCTGCGGGTACCATGGTCGGCACGGCAGACGAGCCGGGCGGACGGCCGCGTGGAGGTTCTTGTGGACCTCCCCGAGGAACGTCCGGGCTCCACAGGGCAAGGTGGTGGCTAACGGCCACCCGGGGTGACCCGCGGGACAGTGCCACAGAAAACAGACCGCCGGGGGCTTCGGCCCCTGGTAAGGGTGAAACGGTGGTGTAAGAGACCACCAGCGCCTGAGGTGACTCAGGCGGCTAGGTAAACCCCACCTGGAGCAAGGTCAAAAGGAGCGCCGTAAAAGGCACTCTGCGCGGACGTTCGAGGGCTGCCCGCCCGAGTCCGCGGGTGGACCGCACGAGGCCGGCAGCAATGCCGGCCCTAGATGGATGGCCGTCGCCGAGGGGTCCGCGAGGCCCCCTCGGAACAGAACCCGGCGTACAGCCAGGCTCGTCTGCCTTTGTGGCCCTGCCCCAGGACATTTCCCTGGGGCAGGGCCGTAATGCGTTGTGGACGGGCCTACAGCGTCGCTGCGGGCTGCGGAAGCGGAGCTGTCCCCTGGCCGAGCCTCTGAGCGTCTCTTTCCGTGAGCACGATGGGGAAGCCCGAGGGAAGAGATGGTGCGTGATGATCTGTTTCGGGTCACTCGGCCCTGGACTCGGTGGAGGTGGCGTTCCAGCAGATGGCGGACGGGCCCGGCTCGTTGACGCCGGACGGTGGGGCGATGGGCGGTGGGATGTCCCGCGCGGCATGAGAGCGCGGTGTTCCGCGATCGGCCCCGGAGTGTCAGAGGCGGGCCGTACTCTCGGCAATGTGGAGGGGGCATGAACCATACGGACAGTGCCGGCGGCGGTGGAGAGCGGTGGGAGCGGCTCAGCGCCTACACGTATCTGAGCGTGCCGGAGCGCAGGGAATACGTCGCCGTGATGCGGCTCTTCTGCTCCACGCTGCTCGCCGACCTGTCCGTCCCCGACATCCTCGCCAAACTGGCACAGTCCGGCGACCCCGGCCCCGTAGGGGAGGCGGAGACGCTCACCGCGCGACTGGAACAGCTAGTGCGCTGGGGCAATCTGCTGCGCAGTACGAACACGGTGAAGGCGACCAGCATCGCCGAGTACCAGCGCTCCCGCTCGCGATACCAGCTCTCGAAGGTGGGGGAGCGGGTGCAGCGGGACGCGGACGAGGTCCTCGCGGAAGCCGATGCCGCGCGTGAAGTCAGCAGCGAGCTGCTCGCCCTTGTCGACCGCGGCCTTGGCGAGATCGCCGCGAGGGTCGGGGAGACCGGCGGCGCGGACCCGCAGGATCTGCTGGAGAAGATCAGTACGCTGTTCGTCCAGTTCGCGGAATTCGCCGAGTCCGTACGCGACTTCTACGCCTACCTCGGGCAGGTACTCGCCCGCTACGACCTGGACAGCGGAGAGTACCAGGGCTTCAAAGAACTGCTCCTCGACTATGTCGAAGCCATCACTGAAGAGGTGTCTTTCCGGGCGCCGCGTATCGCCGCGACCCTGGACGGGCTGTGGCCGGATCTGCCGGGACTGCTTGCCCACATCGACACCCACGCCGCCGGTCTCGGGGCCCTCTCCGATGCCCTGCCCGAGACCCGGGTGCAGCGCAGTCGCGGCCGGGAGCTGTCCGACTGGGAGGGGCTGCGAGGTTGGTTCGCCGACGTGGACGGACAGGGCAGCCAGGTGGACCAACTGCGTGACGCGACCCTGCGAGCGCTCCAGTCGCTGCTCGCCAATGCCAAGCGGATGCTGCGCTCCGCGTCCGGCGAGATATCCCGCCGCAAGGACCTGCTGCGCCTTGCCGGGTGGTTCGACGTCGCGGACCCGCAAGACGCCCACGACATCGCGGTCGCCGCCTTCGGGCTCTACGGGGCACGGCACCTGGGCGTGGCCCCCGAGCCCGACCAGGTCGTACCGGCGTATGTCAGTTGGTGGTCCGGGCCCGTCGTCGATGTCCCGGTGGCACTGCGCGAGCGCGGCAGCAGGGCACAGCGCGGCCGGAGCGCCACTGTCGAGGATCACTCGGAGCAGAAACGCCGCCTGGTCGAGGAGGCGCGTGCGAAGGCCGCCGCACGGCGGGCAGCCGCCGATGAACTGCGCAGCGCCTCCGGCAGATTCGAGCAGGTTCGGCTGACATCCGCGGCGATGAGCCTGCTCCTCGAACTGCTGACTGCCGCGCTCGGTAACGCTCAGCTCCACCACGGCTCCCCGCAGACAGGCTTCACGCTGCACGACGCGCAGGCCGAGGACGCCGATCTCGGCATCCGGCTCACCGCGCGGCGCACTCCGGGCACGGGGACCGTCCTGCGGTCGATCGACGGTGACCTGGTCGTCGACGATCTGAGGCTGGCCGTCGAGGCCCTGGGCGAGGCTGGATCCGACGGCCGGACCGCCCATGCGGAGCGACCGGAACCGATGACAGGGGAGATCGCCTGATGGCCCTGCCCTCCGCCCATGACGTCGCCCTCGCAGCCGAGCGCCGCAGCGCGGCCCGGCTGCTCCTCACCCACCCGCTGGTGACGTCGCAGGGCCCGCACAGCGACACCTTCCCGCTGATCCGACGGCACGCCGACTGGCTCGCCGGGCGGTTCCAGCAGGTCCTCGGCTACCGGCTGCTCGTCGAAGCCTCGTACGCCCGGCTGTTCAAGGCGGGCCTCGGGCCCGTTTCGGGACACCGTCTCGAGCGCACGACGGGTACACCCTTCACACCACGGACGTACGCCTGCCTCGCACTGGCCCTGTCGGTCCTGGTCACCGCACCTGAGCAGATCCTGCTCTCCCAGCTCGTCGCCGATCTGCGGGCCGCGGCCGTGGACGCGGGGCTCGACGCCGGGGAGAACACCGGACGCCAGGCCGAGCGCCGCACCCTCGCGGCCGCCCTGCGCCAGCTCGTCGACTGGGGCGTACTGGTGGAGACCGAGGGCCAGGTCGCCTCCATCGCCGAAGAACACGGAGGTGAGGCCCTGCTCACCGTGGACCGCGAGATCGCCCGAGCGGTCGTCGCGGGACCGCTCACGCAGAGCAGGGACGGCGACGACCTCGTACGCCGGGCCGCGGACCCCGGCTTCGGAGGCCCGCGTACCTATGTGCGCAGACGGCTCGTGGAGACCCCGGTGGTCCACCTCGACGACCTCACCGCCGCCGAACGCGAGTGGCTGCGCACCCGCCAGCGGCGTGAGTCGCAGGCCTTCTCCGAACTGCTCGGCCTGGAAGCCGAGATCAGAGCCGAGGGCATCGCCATGACCGACCCCGACGACGAGCTCACCGATCTGCACCTGCCCGGCACGGGCACCGTCGCCCAGGCCGCGCTGCTCCTCGTCGAACGGCTCGTGGACCGGCTGCGCCCCGAAGCCCCCGGGCACCCGGCGACCGGCGGGCAACTGGTGATCGGCGTGCCGATCCCGTCCGCGCTGCCCGTCGAGATCGTCGCCGACCTCGTGGAGGAGTACGGTCGGCGCAGCAACTGGCAGCGGCGCTATGTGGAGGACCAGGGTGCGCTGTGCGCCGATGCCCTCGGCCTGCTGGCCCGGATGCGCCTGGTGGCCTCGTCCGGACCTGTCCGCGCGGACGGGCACGGCCTGCCGCAGGACTACGAACCGTCCCCGGAGGACGGCCGGCCCGTCACGGATGTCTCCGGAGCCCGGGGTGACACCGGACACAACGGCTGGGTGCTGCTCGCGGCGGCGGCCCGCTACGCCACGACGGTCGCGATGAAGAGTGGGGCACAGCCACCCCTACGGCAAGGCCGGCAAGGTGAGGAGGAGCGGCTGCCTCTACCGGAGGAGCAGCTTTCCGTACAGGAGGAGCTGCCGCTATGAAGCACGACCCGGCGCCGCCCACACGCCGCTACCGCCTCCATCGCGCCGGCATCAGCAACGTCTGGCAGTACGACGAGCAGGAGTTCGCGTTCGGCGGCGGGCGGCTGCTGCTCCGCGGCAAGAACGGCGCGGGCAAGTCCAAGGCGCTGGAGATGCTGCTGCCGTATCTGCTCGACGGCGACGCCCGCGCCCTCGACGCCACCGGAACCGGCCGCACCACCCTCACTTGGCTGATGCTCGACGGCTTCGACCAGACCAACCGGCTCGGCTACCTCTGGGTGGAGTTCCAACGGGAGGACGAAGGCGATGGGGACAGCGACGGCGCTGCCACGGACCGCTGTCTGACCGTCGGAGCCGCGATCCGTGCGTCGAAATCCACCGGGAGGGCCACCCCGTTCTTCTTCACGACGCCCCTGCGGGTCGGCATCGACCTGCACTTGGCCCACGCGGGGCACCCGCTTCCGGTCGACCGGCTCCGTGAACAGGTGGGCGCGGCTCATGTCCTGGAGCGTGCGGTGGACCACCGGGCCAGAGTGGCCCGCGAACTGTTCGGCATCACCGATCCCGCCCGGTACCGCAACCTCACCCACCTCCTGCACCGGCTGCGCCGTCCCACCATCGGGGACCGCATCGAGACCGGTGGTCTTGTCTCCGTGCTGAGCGAAACTCTCCCCGGCCTGGACGAGGAGATCGTCGACAAGGTCGCCCGCAACCTCGACGACTTGGATGCCGTACGGGACGACCTGGGCCGTCTGGAGAAGACCGACGCCGCACTGCGCCACTTCCTCGGCGGCTACCGCGGCTACCTCCACGGAGTCCTGCGCCGCCGTGCGGCCCGCGTCGGCGCAGAACTGGACACCCTCACCGAATACCGCAAAGTCGCAGGTGAAGCAGCGAAGAGCGCCTCCGATCTGCGCGGCGAGGAGCAGGAGCTCAGGTCCCTTATCGAGGTTCTGGAGACAGAGCGCGACGCGGCCAGGACCGACCTCGACGCCCTGCACGCCAGCGTCGGCTACCGCAGCCTGCAGGAGCTCGCGGACAAGCGCGGCACAGCCGCCGCCCTCCACGGCGCGGCGGCCACCGCGTTCAAGGCGCTGCGCCAGGCCCATGCCACGCAGCAGGAAGCGGCCGGGCGCTTGTCCGACGGAGCTCAGCGACTCGGCGCGGAGCTGCGTGATCTGGGCTCTGTCCACCGTGAGCTGTGCCGGCAGGGTGAGCGGTCCGGCCTCGAACCGGCGCATCTCGGCACACCGGTCGCGCCCGCACTCTCCCGGATCGCGGCACCCGTGAGCAGCGAGCTCAGCGACCCCGGCGGCGCGCTTCACGTCGTACGCCATGACGAGGTGCTTGCCATAAACACCGATGGCTGTCCTGCGGCCCTCGGTGAGTGGGACACGCAACTGGAATCCGCTGGTCCAGTGATCAGGGCACGGGGCCGGACGGTGAGTGAACTGGCGGGTCTGATCAAGCAGTCCCACCGATCGGAGCAGGAGGCGGCCGAGGCCGACGCCGCTCGCGAACGGCTCGAGGAACAGGCCGAGGAAGCCGCGCAGCAGGTTCAGGGCCGCAAGGAGGAGACGGCGGGCGCCAGCAGCGACTACGCGAGCGCGGTGCGGGACTGGGCCGATCGCCTGGCGGACCTGGCGAAGGTCCCCCTCGACGCGGTATATGGCCTGATCGGCAGGGAGGAGTCCCACAGCGCGCCACTCGCCGACCGGATGCTGCCCGCGCACGTGCCCGAAGCGGTGACCGAGGCCGCCCAGTCGGCGCTCGACCCGCACCTGACCGCCTTGTCCGATGAGCGCGACGCCCTGGGGCTGAATCTGCGTCAGCTCACCGCGGAGGCCGACCGCCTCGAACGGGAGCGGACCGCCTGGGAGCGGCGCCAGGACCCCGAGCCGCCCTGCCCGCCGCACCGGTCCGCACCGCGTACGCCCGGCACCGGTGCCCCGCTGTACCGGGTCGTGGACTTCGCGGCAGGAGTGGATCCCGAAGCACAGCGAGGTCTGGAGGCCGCGCTGGAAGCCGCGGGGCTCCTCGACGCCTGGATCCGTGCCGACGGTACTGTCCTGGACCCGGACTGCCGGGACACCTTGCTCAAGCCTGACGCTCCGGCCCAAGGGCCGACACTCGCCCACGTTCTGCGACCGGTCGACGCGCTGGGCTGCGGGGTGAGCACCGCACAGGTGGCCCGTGTGCTGTCGGCGGTGGCGCTCCGCACCGGCGCAGCGGAGGTGGCGGAGCACAGTGCGATCGGTGTGGACGGCTCCTGGAAGCTGGGCGTGGCCGGAGGCAGGCACGCCAAGACGGCCGCTGAGTACGTAGGCGCGGAGACACGTGCCGCGACCCGCCGCCGAAAGCTGGCCGAACTCGGCGCACAGATAGATCAGTTGACTGTCGAGTCACAGTCGGTGGAACGGCGCTTGACGGAGCTGACCGAGTGCCGCGACTTCCTCACCGGCACCCTGCGCCGCCCGCCAAGGGCCCGTGAGCTGACCGACGCCTGGGCCCGCACCCGTGAGGCGGAACGCACTGCCCAGGCCCTGACCGGGAAGGTGGCCAAAGCGGCACGAGCGGCGGAGGAGGCGAGGGCGCGTGCCGTCGGCGAACGCCGCAAGGCCGAGGCGACCGCCACGGCCCACGACCTGCCCGCCGACGAGACCGCGCTCGACGCCGTCCGTATCGCGCTCGACCGGGTGCGCGTCGGGGCGGAACAACTGCGCCGGAGTATCCGGACAGTCGCGTCGGGCGCGGAAAGCCACCGCCAGGACAGGGACGGATACGGCCGGGCCTGTGACATGCGGACCGGTGCGCAGAGCGACTACACCGAGTGCGCCGCCGCGCTGCAAGCCGCCCGCCGCACGATCCGTACGCTTGAGGAATCCATCGGCGCGTCCGAGCAGGACATCCTGGCGAGCGAGGACGAGGCGAACCGCCGCCTGGGAGCAGTGGCCCGTCAACTACCTGGCGTGCAAAGGGACTTCTCCCGCACCCATGATGCCCTGGTCCGCGCAGACCGGGACGAGCAGACCCACCGTGACCGTCTCGCGGCGCAGGAGACCGAGGTGATCGCTGCCGGTACCGCACTGCGGAAGGCGCTCACCATGCCCGAGGTAACCCGCGGAGCCGGTCTTGACGGTCGGCAAACGCCCGAGGATCCAGCATCCGCCGACGTACAAGGCAGGATCAAGGCCCTGCGCGGCCTGACCGCGACCGTCCGCGACGCCCTCGACCCCGAGCGCCACGACACCTCCGACACCGCACTCCTGAACCGGCACAACGAACTGCGCGACCAGCTTTCCGGCGGCTATGACGCCCTCCTTGAGGAGCACGACGGCACCAAGATCTGCCGTCTCGTCGACGACCACGGTCCGCACGACATCGCCGTGGTCGGCGAGCGCATCGCGGCTCAGGCCGCCGACGCCCGCCAGCGTCTGACCGAGCGCGAGCGCGAAGTCTTCCAGCGCTTCCTCACCGGCGAGCTCGGGGACAACCTCTCCTCTCAAGTGATCGCCGCAGGAGCCCTGGTGGCGGCTCTCAACGCCACCCTGCGCACGGTCCGTACGTCGCACGGCCTCGGAGTGGAACTCGACTGGAAGCTCGTCGACAGCGTCGAGGCGGACGTGCGGGCGGCCGTTGACCTCCTGCGCAGCCCTTCCGGACTGCGCACCCGTGAGCAGTCCGAACAACTCCGTGACGTCCTGCAACGGCGCATCGAGGACGCCCGCCGCGCCGACCCCGCGGCGGGCTACGCGGCGCATCTGCGCACCGCCCTCGACTACCGGGCCTGGTTCACCTTCACCCCATGGGTCGTGGACGACACCGCGCCGGGCCGCAGACGCAAACTCTCCGGTCGCACCGGGCTCAGCCAGGGCGAACAGCGCGTCCTGTCCTACCTGGTCCTCTTCGCCGCCGCGGCAGCGCACTTCACGACCCTCGCCGAGACCGCGCCGCACGCCCCACGCCTTATCCTGCTCGACGACGCGTTCGCCAAGGTGGACGAACCCACTCACGGCAGGCTCGGCCGCATCCTCGTCGACCTCGACCTGGACTTCGTCCTCACCAGCGAGCGCCTGATCGGCAATTGGCCCGACGTGCCCTCTCTCCACATCTACGAGTGTCTGCGCGACCCGCACACCCGGGGGGTGGCGACCCTTCACTACCGATGGAACGGCCGGCAACGACGACTGATGTCCGTATGACCGGTCCGGTGCCTGACGCCGCTCTCGCCTTCCTCTCGCAGCCGGCCCTGACCCGTCTCTGGACGGCGGTACGCAGGCGCCTCGAGGGCAACGGTTTGGAGGCCACCGGCACGCTCGGACTGCGCGACCTCACCCCCGAGGAACGCCAGGCCTTGTCCCTCCTCCTGGCCAGACCCGTCACCCGGCCTGGGGCGACAATCCGCCTGTCAGAACTGGACCAGCGGCTCCGAGCAACGGCCGCGGGCCGAGGCCTTGTCGGCGTTCTGGGCGAGCTGGGCCCACCCTTGACGGACCGCCGCGCTGCCCGTACCGCGGTGCGGACGCAGCGCAACGAGCTGTGGTCCGCCGCGGAAGCCGCCTTGTCCGCCACGTGCCTGGCGGACGAGGCCTGGGCCGAGCAGTGGCTCGACGAGGCCCGACGAGGCGGCGCCGTCGCCCGCCAGCCCTCCGACGCCGCGGCGGCAACGCTCCACCAGGCCATCCAGATCCTGTCCCTGCTCTTCGCGCACGGCGCTGCGTTCACCTGGGGGCGCGGCGAACTGGCCATCCGGTTCACCGGCTCCGCCCACGGCCTGGACGACGACACGCTGCTGTCCCGTCTCGTCCTGCGTGGTATCGCCAGGGCGCACGGCATCGCATTCCCTGGCGACGCGGCGGGCCGACGAGCCCTTTGGCGTGCTGCCTCAGTCACGCCCGACGAGGTTTCGAGCACCGTCCTCACCTACGGCCTGCGCCCGACCGGCACCTCCTGGCGCGAAGCTGCTCTCCGGGAACGGGCCGACCACTTCACGGAGACACACCTCACGCTGCGCGAACTGCGGGCCCTGGGCCTCGACCTGCCACCGCGCACTCGTATCCACGTCTGCGAGAACCCGCGCATCGTAGAGGCAGCGGCCGACGCCAGGTGCACCCGTCCTCTGGTCTGCACGTCCGGAAGCGCGGCCACTGTCGTCGTCACACTCCTGGACATGCTGATGAGGAGCGGGAGTCGCTGCACTCTCACCTACCACGGAGACTTCGACTGGCCAGGCATCACACTGGCCAACCGCATCATGGCCCGCTACGACGCACACCCCTGGCGCATGTGCGCGGACGATTACGATCGCCTAGCGGCGCACACACAGTTGTTGGGCATGCCGCAACTGGCCCTCGCGGGCCCCCGGGTCGAGGCTGACTGGGATCCCGGACTCGCCCCAGCCATGGAGGCGCTCGGGGTCGCCCTCCATGAGGAATCCGCCGTCGATCTGCTTCTGGAGGACCTCGGGTGAGGGAAATGGCTGTGGGGCACGAGCACGTTCACGACGGGGGGCACCGGCCGTCGACACCGCCCTACGCCTGAAGTCCCCGAATCCGCCGACCCGCTTCCGTCGCCGGTAGAGGATCGCATCGGCGACCCGACCGCCGGAGTCCTTGTGTCCAGGAACGTGGTGGGCGGCCCGGGGAAGCCCAGGTGGACGGTCGCCGCCACCGACAGGAACGACTCCAGGACCGGCACCTCCGATACCGGCTCCTGCGTCCACTTGTTCGCACCGGGCGACGCGGTGCCTGCCGCGGGCGCCGTCGGCGGTCGAGAACTTCCCCGGTCTCTTCATCGGGGGACGCCCCGAGCCCGGGCCCGGTGAGACGGATCTCCTTCTGAGCGAAGGCGTGTGAACCCCGGCACAGACCGAGGGGCCCTCACCGTATCGGTGAGGGCCCCTCGTGTCATTGAGCGCCCGGCAGGCCTCGCACCTGCATTTCCCATCGGATGATGGACGTCTTTCCTTGGACCACAGACGCGTGACTCCCGTGCCGTGCACCGGAGTTACGTGAAGATCGTACACCGTTTCCAGGCCCGTCCCGACCGTCCCGACCATCCCGGCCGCCCCGATCGCCCCCGCGCCCACACCGGTCCCGGAATGGGTGTCGTCACGGATGGATCCGGGCCGACCCCTCGTCCAAGCTGGACCGGTTCGACGGGGTACGTCAGCTTGCGTCCGGTCCGGGAGGATGGGGTGTGGTTGTGGCGAGAAACGGAAGCGGGCGAGGAAGCGGTGTCGGGGTTGGATTCGGGTTCGAGGTCGGTGTCGCTGTTCTGGCGGATCTTCCTGATGAACGCCGCCGTGCTCGTGGTTGCCGCGCTGTTGCTCCTCAGCCCCATGGTGACTGTCTCGAGCCCCGTCCACTTCGGTGAGGCACTCGTCGTGCTCGGCGGGGTGGCCGCCATGCTCGTCGCCAACGCCGTGCTCCTGCGCGTCGGGCTCGCTCCCTTGCAGCGGCTGAGCCGGGCCATGACCGCCGCCGATCTGCTGCGTCCCGGCAAGCGGCCCGCCGTCACCGGGCACGGCGAGGTGGCCGCGCTCATCGGCACCTTCAACACCATGCTGGACCGCCTGGAGAGCGAGCGCGCCACCAGCAGCGCCCGCGCCCTGTCCGCCCAGGAGGCCGAGCGTCGCCGGGTGGCCCGCGAGCTGCACGACGAGGTGGGGCAGACCCTGACCGCCGTGCTCCTCCAGGTGAAGCGCGCCGCCGACCGGGCGCCCGAGCCACTGCGCGAGGAACTGAGCGCCGCGCAGGAGACCACCCGGGCCAGCCTGGACGAGATCCGCCGCATCGCCCGGCGCCTGCGCCCCGGCGTCCTGGAGGACCTGGGCCTGGTGAGCGGCCTCCGGGCGCTCGCCGGGGAGTTCAGCGAGTCGGGGCTCACCGTCCGGCACCGGTTCGACGGGGACCCGCCGCGGCTCGGGCAGGACGCCGAACTCGTCGTCTACCGGGTGGCGCAGGAAGCGCTCACCAACGCCGCCAGGCACGCGGGCGTCAGCCGCGCGGAGCTGACACTGCGGTGTGCGCGGGACGCGGTGGAACTCGTCGTCCGCGACGCGGGCCGCGGCATGCGGGGCGCCACCGAGGGTGCCGGGGTGCGCGGCATGCGCGAGCGCGCCCTGCTGGCGGGCGCCCACCTCACGGTGGCGGCGGGCCCGGCGGGCAGCGGCACGGAAGTACGCCTGCGCGTGCCCGTGCAGGCACCCCCGGCCGACCGCACCACGGAGACCGCGTACACCTCGGGCGCCGCATACGTTCCAGGCACCGCAGACGCCTCAGAAGCCGTAGGCACCGCAGAAACCTCAGAAACCTCAGGCATTGCGGACATCGCAGGCACCGCAGGCACCGCAGGCACCGCAGACACCGTTCACAACGGCACCCCCACCCCCCAAGGAGCCCCCGCGTGACCGCCCCCGTGAGGATCCTCCTCGCCGACGACCACGCCCTCGTACGCCGAGGGGTCCGCCTCATCCTCGACAGCGAACCCCATCTCACCGTCGTCGCGGAGGCGGGTGACGGCGCGCAGGCCGTGGACCTGGCCCGGAGCGAGGGCGTGGACCTGGCCGTCCTGGACGTCGCTATGCCGCGGCTCACCGGGATCCAGGCGGCCCGCGAGCTGTCCCGCCTTCCGGATCCGCCGCGCATCCTGATCCTGACGATGTACGACAACGAGCAGTACTTCTTCGAGGCCCTCAGGGCCGGGGCGTGCGGGTACGTGCTCAAGTCCGTCGCCGACCGCGACCTCGTCGCCGCGTGCAGGGCCGCGATGCGCAACGAGCCGTTCCTCTACCCGGGCGCGGAGAGCACGCTGATCCGCAGGTACCTGGACCTCGCGCGGCAGGGCAGGGCGCTGCCCCGCAAGGCGATCACCGACCGCGAGGAGCAGGTGCTCAAGCTCGTCGCCGAGGGCCACACCTCCAAGGAGATCGGTGACCTGCTCACCATCAGCGCCAAGACCGTGGAGCGCCACCGCGCGAACCTGCTCCACAAACTGGGCCTGCGCGACCGGCTCGCCCTGACCCGGTACGCCATCAGGGCGGGCCTGATCGAGCCCTAGGGCCCGAGGGACCACCGCCGACGGCACGCACGCACCACCGCCGTCCGGCCATGCCGTGCTGCCCGCGAACCCCGCACACGGCCACCGACCCCACACCCCCCCCACAGCCACAACAACACCCGTACACAGCAAGGGAACCACCGTGCATCACAACGGACACGTGCCGATACCCGAGGGCACCGGGTACCGAAGACCACCACGCGTCGGCGGGCTCAGCCGACTCGGCGAAGGCCCGGCCCCCAGGGCACTCGCCACCGGCCTCGCGCTCCTCATGGCCGTCTCGTGTCTGTACGGCGCCGAGGAGGCCACCGCGGCACCGTCCGCGCCGGCCGCCACCGACAAGGCCGAGCCCGGACCCGTGACCGCCGCCGCCGACATCCCCTCCGCACGCGTCGCCGCGCGGCTCGGCGGCAAGCGCGTCGAAGCCCTCTCCGAACGTACGCAGACGTCGACGACCTGGGCCAACCCCAACGGCAGCCTCACCACCGAACTCACCGCGGGACCTACCCGTTTCGAGGACGAGGACACCGGGCAGTGGCGTGACGTCGACCTCGACCTCGTCAAGGAAGATGACGGCTCGGTGGCGCCCAAGGCCCACCCGCACGGCCTGGAACTCGGCAAACAGGGCGGAAACCGGGCCGCCCGCGCGGACGGCGCGGCCCGCGACCTGGTCACCCTCGGCGAGGGCGACCAGCGCATCACCCTCCAGTGGCAGGGCTCCCTGCCCGCGCCGAAGCTGGACGGCACCCGGGCCACGTACGAGAACGCGGTGTCCGGCGGTGACGTGGTCGTCGAGGCGACCCGTACCGGCTTCGAGCAGTTCGTGCACCTGAAGCGGAAACCCGTGGCGGAGGAGGGGAAGGACTACAGCTACACGCTGCCGCTGCGCGCCAAGGGCCTGGAGGTCGAGGAGCACAAGGACGGCAGCCTGTCCTTCACCGACCGCAAGAACAAGAAGACCGCCGTCATGCCCGCGCCCGTGATGTGGGACGCGACCGTCGACCCGGTCTCCGGCGAGCACACCCGCCGCGCCCCGGTGACGATGAAGGCCGTCGAGGCCGAGGGCGGCGTCGATCTCGTCGTCACGCCGGACGCGGAGTTCCTCGCCGACCCGGAGACGCAGTACCCGGTCACCGTCGACCCGTCCACCTCGGCCCTCGGTAACGTCTTCGACACCTACGTCCAGCAGGGCGAGACCAGGGACTGGTCCACCGACACCGAGCTGGACTTCGGCAACCCGGGCACGAAGAACGCCAATGGCACCCCGCGCACGGCCCGTTCGTTCATCTCCTGGGACACCCGGCCCGTGCAGGACGCGCTCGTCCTGGACGCCAAGCTGTCGCTGTGGAACTTCCACTCCGCCAACGAGAAGGACTGCAAGGCGCAACCGTGGGAGGTGTGGTCCGCCGGGGCCGCGTCCACGTCGTCGCGCTGGACCGCGCAACCCGCCATGACGGCGAAGAAGGCCACGTCGACCGAGACGCGCGGCAACACCGCGTGCACCGGCGCCCCCGACGGCTGGATCAACGCCGACGTGACGACCCTCGTCCAGGAGTGGGCCTCGGCGAAGGCCGCCCGCGGGCACATGGGGCTGCGGGCCGCCAACGAGGGCACGGTCGCGCAGTGGAAGCGGGTCAACTCCGCGAACGCCGCGTCCCGGCCGCCCAAGCTGAGCGTCACCTACAACTACCGGCCGCGCACCGGCACCAAGCAGGAGGCGGGCCCGCCGTACTTCTCCTACGGCAGCGCGTACATGGTCAACACCCTGACGCCGACGCTGCGCGACACCTTCGTGGACGCCGACGGCGACAAGGTCAACGGCACCTTCCAGATCTTCGACTCCGCCACCGACAAGCAGGTCGGCAACGTGCTGGTGTCGAAGTACGTGCCGTCCGGGCAGGTCGCGTCGGTGACCGTGCCGTCGGGTGTGCTCGCGCACGGGAAGACGTACAAGTTCCGTACGTCTCCGTACGACAACACGCACTACAACAACGGCTGGTCGGCGTGGAAGACCTTCACGGTCGACACCTCCGCGCCGTCCGCGCCCACGAAGGTCACGTCCACGGACTATCCGAAGGACGCCTGGGTGAAGGGCGCGGGCAAGCCCGGCACGTTCACCGTCACACCTCCCGGCGCCGACCACAACTGGCTGGAGTGGTCCCTGGACGGGGTGACGTGGACGAAGGAGCCCACGGGCGGTTCGGGTGCGGCGAGGAACATCTCAGTGACGCCGCCCAAGGACGGCACGCACACCCTTCAGGTCCGTGCCGTCGACAAGGCCGACAACAAGTCCGAGGCCGTCGAGTACACCTTCCACGCCGGTCCCGGCGGTTTCGTGCAGCCGTCCGACGGTGAGCGCACCGCGCGCCGACTGCCGCTGCTCGCCGAGGCCGACGGGGAGAAGTTCGACAAGGTGGTGTTCTCGTGGCGCCGCGCCGAGGCCGACGACTGGGAGCGAATCCCCGCCAAGGACGTCCGGGCGGGCGGCAGCGCCGTCAGCGGCTGGCCCGTCGCCCTCACCGAGGGCCGCAGCGACAAGCTGGTGTGGAACGCCACCGACACCGTCGACCCCGACGGCAGCATCCAGATCAAGGCCGACTTCACCGGCCCGAAGGACGCCAGGGGCAGCAGCGCGCCGCTCGCCGTCGTCGTGGACCGCAACGCCGCCGACGCCGCGAGCGCCGAGACGGGTCCCGGTTCGGTGAACCTCCTCACCGGTGATCACACGCTGTCCGCGACGGACGCCTCAGCGTTCGACCTGTCCGTGACGCGCACGGCCTCCTCCCGCACCCCCGACAAGGGCGCGAGACAAGAAGGCCAGGCGCCCATCTTCGGCAAGCAGTGGGTGGCGGGCACCGCCGCCGAGCTGACCGACTCCGACTTCTCGCACCTGCGGAAGATCTCCGCGACGGCCGTGGCCGTCGTCGACGCGGAGGGCGAGGAGACCCACTTCACCGCCAACGCGGCGAAGAACGCCTGGATACCGGAGACCGGTTCCGAGGACCTGACCCTCAAGGGCTCCGTCACCGGCTCGTTCACCCTCACCGACACCGAGGGCACCGTCACCGAGTTCACGCGCACCGACTCCGCCGCCACCACCTGGCAGGTCTCCAGCACGCTCCTGGACGGGCTCGGCAACTCGACGACGACCGTCGTGTCCGAGTCGGTGACCGTCGACGGCACGAAGCTGGCCCGGCCGAGGCGCGTGGTCGCGCCGACGTCGGCCGCGTCCGCCGCCGCCTGCACCGCGACACCCGCCACCAAGGGCTGCCGCGTCCTGGAGTTCGTGTACGCGGACCGCACCACGGCCACCGGCGACGCCCTCGGCGACTTCACCCACCAGGTGAAGGAGCTGCGCCTGTGGGCCACCGCCCCGGGCGCCGACGCGGCGACCGCCAAGACCGTGCAGCGCTACGCGTACGACACCGAAGGACGCCTGCGCGAGGCGTGGAACCCGGCGATCACCCCCGCCCTGAAGTCCGCGTACGACTACGACGGCGCGGGCCGCGTCACCAAGTACACCCCGCCCGGTGAACTGCCCTGGACATTCACGTACGGCAAGGCGGGCAGCGCCGCCACCGCCGGTGCCGGGATGCTCCTGAAGACGTCCCGCCCCGGTCTGAAGCCGGGCACCACCGGCACGCAGGAGGGCACCGCGGGCACCAGCGTCGTCTACGACGTGCCGCTGACCGGCGCCAAGGCCCCGTACAAGGCGGGCGCCGCCGACGTGAAGGCGTGGGGACAGCTCGACGCCCCGACGGACGCGACGGCGGTCCTGCCCGCGGACGCCGTGCCGTCCTCGCACTCCGGCGACCAGCTCGCCGCCGCCGACTACCGGCGGGCGGACGTCCACTACCTGGGCGTATCCGGACGCGAGGTCAACACGGCGACGCCCGGCGGGCACCTGGCCACCACCGAGTCCGACCGGTTCGGCAACACGGTGCGCGAACTGAGCGCCGCCAACCGCGCGGTGGCCCTCGGCCTGACCGCCGGGGGCCGGGCGACGCAGGCTGACCTGGGCCTCGCCGGACTGACGTCGGCGGAGCGCGCCGACCTGCTCGCCACCCGCTCGCTGTACAACGACGACGGCACCCGCAAACTGGAGGAGCTCGGCCCGCTGCGGCGCGTCGAGCTGACGGCTGACCTCAAGTCGGGCGGCGCCACCCTGGTCCCGGCGGGCACGTCGGTGGCCGCGCGCGCCAGGACGGTCAACGAGTACGACGCGGGGCGGCCATCGGACGGCACCGCGAAGGTCAAGGACCAGGTCACCAAGGTCACGACGGGCGCGGAGGCGCGTGAGCACCCGGGTGTGCTCGCCGAGAGCCGGGTGACGCAGACGGTGTACGACTGGGCCAAGGGACAGCCCGCCAAGACCATCCAGGACCCGGGCGGTCTCGCGCTCACCACGAGCACCGAGTACGACGCCCAGGGCCGCGTGGTCAGGCAGCTCCTCCCCGACGCGAACGGCACGGACGCGGGTACCCGCGTGACCACGTACTGGTCGGCGACCGGCAGCGGGCGCTGCGCGGGCCGCCCGGAGTGGGCCGACCTGGTCTGCTCCGTCTCGCCCGGCGGCGACATCACCGGTGGCGGCACCCAGCCGAAGGAACTGCCGACGACCACCACCGAGTACGACTGGTGGGGCAGCCCCGCGAAGGTCACCGAGACCGCGAACGGCGTGACCCGCACCACCACCACGTCCTACGACGACGCGGGCCGCCAGACCAAGGTAGCCGTGACCGGCGGCACCGGCGAGAAGGTCCCGGAGTCCACCACCGAGTACGACCCGGCCACCGGCCAGGCGGTGCGGACGACGTCGCCCACCGGCGGCAGCATCACCAAGACGTACGACAAGCTGGGCCGCCAGATCGCCTACACCGACGCCGACGGAGGAACCACCACCACCGAGTACGACCTCCTGAACCGCCCGGTGAAGGTGTCCGACACGGTCCCCTCCACGGTCACCTACACCTACGACACCGCGGCCGAACCCCGGGGCCTGGCCACGAAGACCACCGACTCCGTCGCGGGCACGTTCCAGGCCACGTACGACGCCGACGGCTCGGTGGCGAGTGAGAAGCTGCCGGGCGGCTACACCCTCACCCAGACCGAGGACACCACCGGCGCGACGACGGACCGTACGTACACGCGGGACAGCGACGGCACCACCGTCCACTCCGACAGCGTGACCGAGTCGGTCCACGGCCAGGTCACCGGGCACGCGGGCTGGTCCGACCAGCGCTACCGCTACGACGCCACCGGGCGTCTGACGACCGTGGAGGACACCGCCGAGACGGTGTGCACCCGGCGCACCTACGCCTTCGACAAGCGTGCCAACCGCACCTCGCTGACCACCGCCGCCGGCACCCCCGGTGCCGACTGCCCCACCTCGGGAGGCTCCACCGCCAAGCACACCTACGACAGCGCCGACCGCGTCACCGACACCGGTTACGCCTACGACGCCTTCGGCCGCACCACCGCGGCCCCCGGCAACGGCACCCTCGGCTACTACGCCAACGACCTGGTGCACCGCCAGAGCGCCGACGGCAAGCGGCAGACCTGGAACCTGGACGCCGCCCTGCGGTTCCGCTCATGGACGGTCGAGTCGGGCTCCGGCAGCACCTGGACCAAGGAGCAGTCCAAGGTCAACCACTACGACAGCGACGGCGACAACCCCCGCTGGATCGTGGAGGACACCGCCTCCGGCGCCCTGACCCGAATGGTGGACTCCGCCTCCGGCGACCTGGCCGCCACCACGGACAAGAGCGGCAACACGGTCCTGCAGCTCACCACCGTGCACGGCGACGTGGCCCTGCAACTGCCCCTGGACAAGGGCAAGGCTCCGGTCGCCCTCGACTCCGACGAGTACGGCAACCCGCGCGCCGGGCAGGCGGCCACCCGCTACAACTGGCTGGGCGGCAAGCAGCGCTCCGCGGAGACCCTCACCGGTCTGACGCTGATGGGCGTGCGCCTGTACAACCCGGCGACGGGCCGTTTCCTGTCCGTCGACCCCGTGTACGGCGGCGGCAACAACGCCTACGAGTACGTGGGCGGCGACCCCGTCAACCGCTTCGACCTCGACGGCAAGTGGTGGAAGAAGATCAAGCGCGGTCTGAAGCGGGCGGGCCGCCACGTCCGCAAGAACTGGCGCACGTACGCCGGTTACGGCGCGACGGCGGCGTGCATCGTCGCCTCCGCCGGTACCTGCGCGGTCGCCAGTGTCGCGGTGTTCGCCGTGACGTCGGCCGCGGACGGCCGCCGCGGCAAGTGGCGGACGAAGAAGTACTGGCGGTCGACGGCGAAGTCCGCGGCCTGGACCGCGGTCGGCGTCGGCGCGGGCCGCTTCGCCGCGGGCTCCTGGTGGAAGTCCAGCAAGGGCTTCGCCCGGGGCGGCAAGCGCGCGGCGGGCCGGGGCCGGCACGCCAAGCGGTTCTCGTACCGCAGGACGGCGTGGAACTACGCGGGCAACGCGTGGACCGGCACGCTCACCTGCGGGATGAGCTGGAAGATGCGGTACTGCTAGAGAGCGGTCCGCCCGTTCAGGGGGCGCCGCGCCGTGCGCGGCGCCCCCGCCGGGCAGTCGGGAATGAGGCACACCAGCACATGCACCACCCCACGCGAGACCACACGCACTACTCCAACAAGCCCGTCCGGCGGGCCTCGTGGGCGATCGTGGCGATCATGGCCGTGGTCGCCGTCCAGTTCCTCCACGACGGCGGCGACGGGCCGCGCGACGTCTGGGACGCCGTCCTCGCCCTCGCCCTGCCCGCCGGGGTGACGTGGGTCCTGGTCCGCACCGGTCTCACCCCGTACGTGGAGTGGGACGAGAAGCGGCTCACCGTCCGCAACCCGTTCTTCGTGTACGAGGCGGACCTCGCCGACGTCCGGCTGCTCGGCCGCGCCGGGCGGGGCGGCGCCCTCGGCGTGGAGGGCGTCGGCACGGTGCTGCCGTGGGCGATGACGCGGTCGGTGTTCGACGGGCGCAGGGCGGGTCAGGCGCGGCGGGAGCTGCGGCACGCGGTGCGGCGGGCCGTGCCCGGCACGGCGGTGACTCCGGTGCGGCGCCGCTTCCGGGTCGAGTGGACGGACCTCCTGGTGCTTCCGATGCTCGGCGCGTTCGTGTGGGCGTTCCTGCCCTGAGACAGCCGCGTCAGATGAGCGGCGGCCGCCCCAGCTTCGTCATCCGCCACACGGTCGCCCACCGCATCGGCCGCCGCTCGCCGCCCGAGGTGCGGATGCCCTCGACGAAGCCGCCCGCCCAGGCGCGCAGGCCGCCGGCCGACCGGGTGCGGGCAAGCGTGAGGAGGGTCCAGACCGTGAGGTAGAGGGGGATCAGGGGCAGGGGCAGGCGGCGGCGGGCGAGCCAGACGCGGTTGCGGGCCGTCATGCGGTGGTAGACGGCGTGCCGGGCGGGGGACGTCTTCGGGTGCTGGAGCAGGAGCGAGGGCTCGTACAGGACCTTCCAGCCCGCGTCGAGCGCCCGCCAGGCCAGGTCCGTCTCCTCGTGCGTGAAGAAGAAGTCCGCGGGCCAGTCACCGGTCTCCGCGAGCATCTCCATCGAGAAGGCGTGCGCGCCCCCGAGGAAGGACGTGACGAGGCCGCCGCGCATGGGGTCCTTCGCGCGCAGCCGCGGCACGTGGCGGCGCTGCGTCTCACCGTGTTCGTCCGCGATGCGGAAGCCGACGATGCCGAGCTGCGGGTCCTCGGAGAACAGGCGCTGGACCGTGCGGAAGACGTCGGGGTCGACGAGCAGGCCGTCGTCGTCCAGCTCGATGGCCACGTCCACGTCGCCGAACTCGCGCAGGCGGCGCAGGGCCACGTTGCGCCCGCCGGGGCAGCCCAGGTTCTCGTCGAGCTCGATCGCGGTGACCTCGCCGGGGTAGGCGGGGAAGTCCGGCAACTGGGTGCCGTTGCCGACGACGACCAGGCGCGTCGGTACGACGTCCTGCTTGGCCACGGCTTCGAGCAGGGCGTCGACGTCCTTCGGACGGTTGCCCATGGTCACGATGGCCACACCCAGGCGCGGTTGGGGCACGCGGAGCCCTCCAGGTCAGGTCGGGGCAGCCCTGCGCCGCCGAGCGGTCATATCGTCCGACATCGAGATGGTAGCCGTTCACCGGTGCGATCCATTCGGGTCGTGGGTCGTTCACGTCGGGGGCGGGGGCGGGGTTCACTCCACTGGCGCGTCGGCCAGGGCCCTCGGCCATGGCTTATTTTGGCCGTGGCATGTCAAAAATCATGAGGGTGTGCCTTGTTGTCTCAAGGGGCCTGTGCCTCAATGACGCCAACCCGCTCTGCTGACTGACCGTCAGTCAAGGTGGGCACCCCACACTCCCCCCATCGAAGGCAGGACCCCCATGAGGCATGGCAGATTCGCCCTCGCCGCGGCCGTCGGCACCGGCACGCTCGCCCTGAGCGCCCTGGTTCTGGCCCCGGCCGCGGGCGCGGTGGAACCGCAGGAGGCGTCCATCGGGTTCGACTGCGGCTCGTTCGGCTCGGGCGCCGCGGCGCTCAAGGCCACACAGAACGGCACCGCGGCCACCATCGAGGTGTCGACATCGGCGATCACCGCGCCGCTCGACGTCGGCGCCGGCGCGGTCAACTCCACCCTCACGCTCACCAAGAACGGCTCCGGCACCACGACGTTCACCGGCAACTCCAACCCCGCGATACCCGCGGGCAGCCCCGTCTCCACAGGACCGCTGAACGGCACCGTCGCCGCAGGCGACAGCCTGGCGGCGAGCTCCCTGAAGATAGTGGTCTTCGGCATCACGGTGACCTGCACCGCGACGTCGGCGCAGACGCCGGGACCGTTCGTGTTCTGACGGGTGGTCAGGTACGGAGGGTCGTCGGGTACGCGGGTCGTCGCGTACGGAGGCTTTTCGCGTACGACGGTTCTTCGCGTACGACGGTTCTTCGCGTACGGCGGTTCTACGTGTACGGCACAGTGGGCGCCGCGGTCCGGACGGTGGGCCGCGGCGCCCTCGCCCGAAAACGCGTTGCCGCACCGACCCCCGCCCCCTACCGTGCCGATCATGCTGCCCCCCGTGGACACCGATGAGGAATGGGACGCCGTCGTCCCCGACGAAGCCGTCGTACGGCCCGCCGCCGAGGACCTGTGCGCCAGGCTCGGCCTCGCGGGGTCCCCGCTCACCCGGTACGGCGAGGGCTCCCAGCCCGTGTACGCGGTCGGTGAGCGGCATGTGCTCAAGCTCTTCCCCGGCGCGGCGGCGGACGACGCCGTGGCCGAGGCGCGCGTACTGGACCACGTACACGGCCGACTGCCCGTCCCCACGCCGCAGTTGCACGACAGCGGCGCGTACGTGAACGGCTGGCGCTACGTCCTGATGTCGCAACTGCCCGGCCGGGGCCTGCACCTCGCCTGGCCCGGCATCGCGGCGGCCGACCGGGAGCGGGTCGTCGCACAGGCGGGCGAGGCGCTCGCCGCCCTGCACGCCCTCGACCACGAGCCGCTCGCCGACGCCCTCGGGCCGGGGGACTGGCGGGAGTTCACCGCGCGGCAGCGCGCGAGCGCCGTCGACCGGCAGCGTAGGCACGGGCTCCCCGAGGGCTGGCTGGAGCAGATCCCGGACTTCCTGGCCGCGGCCCCGCCGCCCCAGGCGCACCGCCCCGCGCTCCTGCACACGGAGTTCATGCGCCAGCACCTGCTCGTCGACCCCGCCGACGGCCACCGGATCACCGGGGTCTTCGACTTCGAGCCCGCCATGATCGGTGACCCGGCCTACGACTTCGTGGGCGTCGGCCTGTTCGTCACGCGCGGGGAGCCGGGACTCCTGACCGGGTTCACGGCGGCGTACGGCCGCACCTTCGAGCCGCGCCTGCTGCTCGCGTACACGCTGCTGCACGTGTACAGCAACCTGCCGTGGTACCTGCGCGAACTGCCCGCGCCCCGCGAACCACGCCTCGACGCGCTCGCCGAGGCGTGGTTCGGGCACTGAGCGGGTAGTTCGGGCACCGAGCGGGTAGTTCGGGCGCCGAACCCGGGGAGGCGGCGCCCGGTTCAGCGCTGGGGGCGCTCACGCAGTCGCGCGGCGAACTCCGTCTCGTCGGCGAGGAACCAGGTCTGGCCGCCGCGGTTGCACTCACGGACGAAGTCCCGCAGCGCGGGGCTCTCCGCCGTGTGCCGGGAGATGTCACCGAGGACGACGAGCCCCATGCGGTAGTTCACGAACTTCTGGACGATGTCCCCGGCGACGCGCGTACGCAACTCGAAGAACGCGTCGTCGAACCGCTCCGCGGGGACCGCGACCCACCGGGCACCCTGGTACCCGGCGTCGCCGATGAGATCCAGCGCGTCCTGTTCCCCGGCGATCGGCTCGCCGTCGGCCGCGCACATGAAGACGGGTGTGCCGTGGATCTCTCGCAAGGTGGTCATGGGCGTCGAGGATAAGCCGAGGACGAGCGGGGCGGGGGAGCGGGGCGCGGCGACGGGTGGCCTGCCCCGCGCCCCGGCGGCCCTCAGGCGGCCGTCGCCGGGATCAGCGTGAGGTACGCGTGGCCGAGGGGCTGCCGGTAGCCGCGCAGCCATGCCGCGCGGTGGCGGTCGGCCCGCTCGCGCCGCTCCGCCGCCTCCGGGTGTTCCGGGTGCGCGGTGAGCCACTCCTCGGTGTCCGCCAGGTAGGCGGACTCGAACTCCTCCCACTCCTCCGCGCTCGCCGTCTCCACCCACAGCGGGCGGAACCCGGCGGCGACCGCCGCGTCCGCCAGGTCGGCCAGATACAGGTGCTCGTGGACACCGGCGTCCGGCCACATCGCGGACAGCTCGGCCTGGGTGGGTGTGCGCTGCCAGAAGCCCTCGCCCAGGACGACACGCCCGCCGGGGGCGACGAGGCCGCGCAGGGCGCGCAGCGCGTCGGCGGAGTGCGGGGCCGGGGTGCCGTCAGGAAGCAGGGCCTGGGAGGAACCGAGACACAGGACGACGTCGGCGGGTCCGCGGGCCGTGTCCGTGGCCGACTCCGCGGCGAACGCGACCCGGCCGTCGAGCCCCCGCGCCCGCGCGGACGCGCGCCCCCGCTCCAGGTCGTCGGAGTTGAGGTCGACGCCCACGCCGGTGGCCTCCGGCGCCGCCTCCAGGACCCGCAGGAGCAACTCCCCCCACCCGCACCCGAGATCGAGCACGGTGCCTCCGCCCGGGACGCGGCGCAGCGGCTCGGCGACCCGCTCGACGACGCGGGCGGCACGGGCCTCGGACAGCGGGCCGTGGAAGGTGAGCCGGGTGAGGCGGGGCGGGCCGCCGGCGGAACCGGACGGCGCGATGGTGGGTGTGGGCGGTGATGACGTCATGGCGGGTGACGCTAGCCGGTCAGGTGCCCGGGGGCTCCTGGATTTCCGCCGCACCGCGACCGCGGGGGCCCGCCGCCGAGCGTGCGACGACGGTACGCAGCCGGGCGTCGAGGGCCCGCTCCGGCTCCGGGGTGAGGGTCCGCAGGGCCACCAGCGCCGTGATCACGACGTCGCAGAGTTCCGACTGGACGTCCTCCCAACTGTGCGTGGTGCCCTTGCGGGGGTTCTGGCCGGTCGCGCCGATGACTGCCTGGGCCACCTCGCCGACCTCCTCCGACAACTTCAGCATCCGCAGCAGCAGGGTCTCCTCGGGGGGATGCCGGTCGTGGGCCGTGAGCCAGCCGTGCAGACGGGTGACGGAGTCCCAGAGATCCATGGGGGCGGCGGGAGCGGGCACGGCGGGGGCTTGAGCGGGGACGGCAGGAGCGGGGGCGGGGGTCGGGTCGGCCATGGGGCGCAGCCTGCCATGTCCGGCGGCCGGGGCAGGGGCCAGGCCTCCTGGGTGGCGTGGGAGTGGGCCCGGTGCGAGCGTGAGCCCATGAGCATTCAGACAAACCGGCTCGGTGACCCCGCGGTCCGGGCCTTCGTCAGTGCGGTGAACTCCCACGACAGGGACGCCTTCCAGGCCCTGCTCACGCCGGACGTGACCATGTCCGACGAGGGCTCCGACCGCGACGTCGAGGACTGGACCGAGCGCGAGATCTTCTCCTCCAACGGCCATATGGACGTCGAGTCGGAGGCCGACGGCGGCCGGACGCTCGTGGTGAGCTACCGCAACGACACCTGGGGCGAGATGCGCACGAAGTGGCAGTTCACCGTGGACGGCGGGAAGATCTCACGCTTCGAGACGGGGCAGGCCTGACCGGCCCGGCCCCGGCTACCCGGGGATGCGTACGGCGGCCCCCGCCACCCGCACCCGCGCGTCACCCTCCCGCAGCGTCACCGTGAGCACTCCGGGGCGCCCCATGTCCACGCCCTGGTGCATGGTCAGCTCGGCGGCGGCCGGGACCAGGCCGAGCTCGCGGGCGTACGCGCCGAAGGCGGCCGCGGCCGCGCCCGTCGCCGGGTCCTCGACGACACCGCCGACGGGGAACGGGTCGCGGGCGTGGAACACCGTGCCGCTCTCGCGCCAGACCAACTGGACGGTCGTCAGGTCGAGCCGCAGCATCAGCGTCCGCAGTCGGTCGAAGTCGTACGCGAGGTCGGCGAGGCGGGCGCGGGTCGCCGCCGCGAGGATCAGGTGCCGGGCGCCCGCGAAGGAGATCCGGGGCGGCAGCCCCGGGTCGAGTTCGTCCGCGCGCCAGCCGAGCGCGCCGAGCGCCTCCTCGACGTCGGCGGGCGCGGCGTCCTCCACCCGGGGCTCCACGCTGGTCAGGGTCGCCCGCAGGACGCCGTCCCCGGCCTCCACGACGCTCACCGGCACGGTCCCGGCGGGCGTGTCGAACACGAAGTCGCCGGGTCCCGCGCGTTCCGCGAGGGCGACGGCCGCGGCGACGGTGGCGTGCCCGCAGAAGGGGACCTCGGCCCGCGGGCTGAAGTACCGCACGGTGAAGGCGCGTCCGACCTGGCCGAGGGCGGCGGGGCCCGGGGTCAGGAACGCCGACTCGCTGTAGCCGACGTCGGCCGCGACGGCGAGCATGTCCGCGCCGCCGAGGCCGCTGGCGTCCAGGACGATCCCTGCGGGGTTGCCGCCCGCGGGGTCGGTGGCGAAGGCGGTGTAGCGCAACACGTCCGGGTGGTGCGCGGGACGGTTCGCGGGGCGGTCGCTGTTGCTCATGTCGCACGACAACCGCCGCGGTACCGGAGGCATTCCCGGTGCCGCGGCGGCGCTCACTCCCTGGTGCCTCAGTGGCAGTTCTTGTACCCGTTGTCCCGGGTCGTCCACGAGCACGAGTCGAGCTGCGAGCCGCTCGGCCTGATCAGCCGGGCCTTGTCGCTGGTGTTGTTCCAGACGTGCCAGCCGCGGCCCCAGTACCGCACGCCGGAGGCGTTGGTGCCCTTGCCGGTGCGGACCTTCACCGTCTTGCCGGCGCCGATCTTGTAGCTGCCGAAGGTGTACGTGTAACCGGTGTTGTCCTTGAGCTTGTAGCCCTTGAGCTGGATGGCGCTCCGGCTGTTGTTGTGGATGTTCACCCACTCGCCGTTCACCGAGGTGCGCGAGCTGGAGTCCCGGCCCGGGCTGTCGTACTGGATGTAGCCGAGGTGCAGACCGCCCTGGTGCCGTGCCGCGGCCGCCGGGGTGGCGACGAGCAGCGGGACCGCGACAGCGGTGGCGGCGAGGATGGCCGTGGCAGTCGAACGTATGCGCAACGTGTGCTCCGTGTGTGAAGTTTCCGTGGAGAGCAGCGAGCATAGTCCGGCCTTGTACGGTCACGGGGACCCCTCCCGGATATGACCGCGCATATGACGGGAACTCATCCCTCCCGCCGTACTGCATCGGCCGCACCCGGTCTACGCACGGCCAAGGTCCCCCCCCGGGCGGCCCGCGGCCGCTCAGCCCCGTCCGACGTACGGCATGGCCGTCGCGAGGACCGTCGCGAACTGCACGTTCGCCTCAAGCGGCAGCTCCGCCATGTGCCGCACGGTGCGGGCCACGTCGGCCACGTCCATGACCGGCTCGACCGCGAGTTCCCCGTTGGCCTGAAGGGTCCCCGAGCGCATCCGCTCGGTCATGTCGGTGGCGGCGTTGCCGATGTCGATCTGCCCCACGGCGATGCGGTGCGGCCGTCCGTCCAGGGACAGGGACTTGGTCAGGCCCGTCAGCGCGTGCTTCGTGGCCGTGTACGCGGCGGAGTGCGGGCGCGGGACGTGCGCGGAGATGGAGCCGTTGTTGATGATGCGGCCGCCCCGCGGCTCCTGCTCCTTCATCTGCCGGTAGGCCTCCTGGGCGCACAGGAAGGCGCCGTGCAGGTTGGTGTCGACGACGTGCCGCCAGGCGTCGTAGGGCAGCTCCTCGAAGGGGACGCCGCCGGGCCCGAACGTACCGGCGTTGTTGAAGAGCAGGTCGAGACGGCCGAACCGGTCGCGTACGGCGGCGAAGAGGGCGGTGACGTCGTCGGGCTGTGACACGTCTGTACGTACGCACATGACGGCGTCCTCCCGCACCGAGGACGCGGCGGTCGCGAGGGCGGCCGTCTCCTCCAGCGTCTCCGTGCGGCGGCCCGCGAGGGCCACCGACCAGCCCGCGGCGAGCAGCTCGACCGCGACGGAGCGGCCGATGCCGGAACCGGCCCCGGTCACCACGGCGGTCTTCGAGGGGGTGGTTCGCTCAGCGTTCATGGCCCCGCAGCGTACGGGAGGGGTGTCCACGCGGACATCATCCACCCGCCATACGGCTGTTGTGTACGTGACAGGAGGGCGTCGTCCTCGGCCACTTACATGCCCCTGACAGCAATCGTCAGGGGAGGGCCTCATGGCATCCGAAGGTCAGCAGCACGCACCCGAACTCCGGGCCGTCGCCCGTCACTTGGGGCGCCGTCGATTCCTCACCGTCACTGGCGCCGCCGCCTCGCTCGCCTTCGCCACCAACCTGCCCACCGCGGGCGTCGCGGGCGCCGCCGAATTGGACGCCCGCCGCATACCGGACGACCCCTTCACGCTCGGCGTCGCCTCGGGCGACCCGCTGCCCTCCTCGGTCCTGCTCTGGACCCGGCTCGCCCCCGCCCCCTACGAGCCGGGCGGCGGCCTCCCCCAGGAGCGCGTCACCGTCCACTGGGAACTCGCCAGGGACGCCCGCTTCCGGCGCGTCGCCCGACGGGGCACGGCCACCGCGCACCCCGAGTTCAACCACACCGTGCACGTGGAGGTCGACCACCTCGAAGCGGGCCGCACCTACTACTTCCGTTTCCGGACGGGCAAGTGGATCAGCGAGACGGGCCGCACCCGCACCGCGCCTCCCACGGGCAGCCGCACCAGCGCCCTCACCCTCGCGGCCGTCTCCTGCCAGGCGTACCACGACGGCTACTTCACCGCGTACAAGCACCTGGCACAGGACGACGTCGATGTGGTCTTCCACCTCGGCGACTACCTGTACGAGTACGCCGTGAACGCGGTCGGCGGCGCCCGCAACTACACGGACCGCACGCTGCCCGCCCACTACAACAAGGAGACGCAGACCCTGGGGGACTACCGCCTGCGGTACGCCCTCTACAAGTCCGACCCCGACCTGCGCGCCGCCCACGCCGCGCACCCCTTCGTCGTCACCTGGGACGACCACGAGGCCGAGAACAACTACGCCGACGACATCGACGAGAACGGCAACCCACCCGCCGAGTTCCTGCTCCGCCGCGCCGCCGCCTACCGCGCGTACTGGGAGAACCAGCCGCTGCGCCGCCCGCAGTTGCCGGACGGCCCCGACGCGCGGCTCTACCGCCGCCTGAAGTGGGGCCGCCTCGCCCAGTTCGACATCCTCGACACCCGGCAGTACCGCTCCGACCAGGCGTACGGCGACAAGGCGCACGCCCCGGGCCCCGAGACGGACGACCCGCGGCGCACCATCACCGGCGCCACGCAGGAGCGCTGGCTCATCGACGGCTGGCGGCGCTCGCGCGCCCTGTGGAACGTCGTGCCGCAGCAGGTCACCTTCTCCCAGCGCAAGCTCGACCTCAACGCGCAGGCGAAACTCTCCATGGACGCTTGGGACGGCTACCGCGCCTCCCGCAAGCGGGTCCTGGCCGGCGCGCGGTCCGCGGACATCGACAACCTCATGGTCCTCACCGGTGACGTGCACGTCGGCTACGCCTTCGACATCAAGGCCGACTTCGACGACCCGTCGTCGAGGACCGTCGGTACGGAGATCGTCGCCACGTCCATCGCCAGCGGCAAGGACGGCGCGGACAAGCCCGCCAACTGGGACACGTACACCAAGGCCAACCCGCATCTCAAGTTCTACAACGGCCGCCGCGGCTATGTGACGGTCGCCCTCGGCGGTGACTCGGCGCGAGCGGACTTCAAGACGGTCTCGGCGGTCACGACGCCGGGCGCCCCCATCAGGACGGCGGCGTCGTTCGTGACGGAGGCGGGCGACCCGGGGCTGCGGCCCGCGTAGGGGACCGCGCCTCAGGGTGCCGCCTTGAGCGCCAGGGACAGGTTGTTGTTCACGGTGAAGTAGGGGCGCACGGAGGCGGCGGTACCGGCCCGGGTGCCGATCCGCCGGGCCGGGTGGGCGTCGGTCCGCTTGCGCTCGACGACGTCGCCGACGAGGCGCGCCAAGCGGATCGGCTCGGTCCCGGGAGCAAGGCGCAGTGCCAGGTTCCAGGTCTCTTTCACTCCCTCACCGGCGTCCAGCGCCCGGGAGTACGGCAGGCAGAAGCGGAAGCGGTCGGTCCCTGACGTCGTCACGTCGGTTTCGAAGGCGGCGGAGGGGTCGCGGCGCGGTACGGCGAGGAGGCGCGGGCACTGCCCCTGGGCGAACTCCGCGCCGTACAGCGTGCCTTCGACCGTGCACGACGTGGAGTCGGTGGTCATGGTGTGCGCTTCCGCGTGCGGGGAGCGGCGCCATGTCCGTACGGAGAGGTTGTTCTTGTTGGTCGTGTAGGGGATCCACCAGACGAACGGTGCTTCCGGCGAGGCCTTCAGGCGCAGCAGGTTGCGCTGTTCGACCGCCGTGCAGGCGACACGGCGCCGTGCCCCGTCGTCCGAGCGGACGACGTGGAAGTCCCAGCGGCCCTCGACGAGCAGGTGGACGCGGCGGTCAAGGACGGCCGTCCACGGGGCGCCGGCGCTGTCGGGCCGCCGCAACGGAACCTCGAACCGGCGGTCACCCCCGCTTCGGGAACCCCGGAGCGTCGCCGTCAGTGTGAACGCGCTGCCGGGCATGCCGTCCCGGTCGAGGCGTACGACGAGGTCGCCCGCCGCGTTCACGGAGCAGGTCGACCGCGGGCTCAGCGGGCCCGAGCCCGCCGGACGCGCCCACCCGGCCCCGCGCACGGTGCGGCGCAGGGCCTGCCGGGCAGCCACCCGGACCCGCCCGGCACCGGCCGCCACCCGGCGGTCGAGGGGGATGGGGGCGGGCGGGGAGGCGGCGTGCAGTTCGGCGAAGAGTTCCTCGTAGCGCCGGGCGATGTTCTCCGGCGCGTACCGTTCGACGTTGCGCCGGGCGGCCCCGCCCATGGCGCGACGCAGACCGGCGTCCTCGATGAGCCTGATGAGGCCACGGGCGATGGCCTCGCTGTCCCCCGTGGGGACGAGCAGACCGTCCTCGCCGTCCCGGATGATCTCGGCGGGCCCGTGGGGGCAGTCGGTGGCGACCACGGGGGTGCCGCACTGCATGGCTTCCACGATGGTCATGCCGAACGACTCCTCCGCCGAGGTGACGGCGGCGATCGCCCCCTTGGACCAGTCGGTGGGCAGGGACCGGCTGGCACCCATCAGGAAGACGTGGTGACTCAGGCCGAGTTCGTCGACGCGGGCGCGCAGTGCCGCGCGCTCCGGGCCGCGTCCGTAGATCCGTAGCCGCCACTGCGGGTGCGCGGCGGCCACGGTGGCGAAGGCGTCCACCAGGAGGTCGTACCGCTTCACCGGGATGAGGCGCCCACCGGCGATGACGAGCGGGATCTCGCCGTCGGACGCCGTGGTGAGGGGCGGCGGGGGCGAGCCGTTGGGGACGGCCACGAACGGGGTGCCCGTGGCCGCGAGGTGCCTGCGGTGCGTGTCCGCGTCCGCCTCCGTGACGGTGGTGTGCGCGTCCAGCGAGGCGATGGCGGCGTCCTGGGCGGCGCGGATGCCGGGCTCGTGCGTGCCGTACACCCGGTGCTCCTGGCCGATCCTCAGATAGTGGCCGCGGCCGAACTCCGCCAGGTAGACGACAAGGCCCGGCCTGGTCGCCACCACCACGTCGGCGTCGGTACGGCGCAGGAAGCGGGCCACCCGCCGGTCGGTGAGCCTGTCGAAGCCCGCGCCCCGCGCCTCGACGGGGGGAATCAGCGGTGTGGGTTCACCAAGCAGCCGGTTGCCGAGGTCGTTGCGCGGCGCGTGCGGACGAGCGTCGATCAGGGACCGCAGCCGGATCTTTCCGCTGATGGGCAGGCTGGGCCTGGCGCGCGTGCGCCAGACGCTGACGATCTCGACGTCATGGCGCTCGGCGAGGGCGCCCGCGGCATGGGAAGTGGCGCGGATGGTGCCACCGATGTTGTACGCGTTCTGTAGCAGAAAGGAGATCTTCATCGAGCCCTGTCCGGATCGGCGGTCGGTCGAGGACGGTGGGTGAACCAGCGTTGCCCCGGGTCTTTCGCGGTGCAGGCGGCAAGGCGCAGTCCGGGGGAGGGCCGCAGCAGGTCGTCCTGGGTCAGACAGCCCCCGCCGGTGCGCAACCGCCCCTGCCCCGTCATCGCCCACCGGGCCGACGCGCCGGTGCAGGGGGCGAGCACGATCGCCCCGCCCCGGACACCGGCGCAGCGCGGGGCGTCCCCGCTCCCGGTCCGCAGGACGCCGTCCGCTAGTTGCCAGCGTCGGCGGGCCGTGCCGTCGCACGCGGCGGTGCGGACCTCGCCGCGGTCCTCGGTCAGACAGAGATCGGAGGTGGTGAAACCGGAAGCGGTGGAGCCGATCCAGGAGACGACGGTGCCGGGCCGGGGGACGGGCGCCCGGCGCGCGTAGTGCCGCTGAAGCCATCGCGCGTAGTGCGGCGCCACTTTTCTGGTGGGTGCGCAGTAGTGCCCCGGGCAGGCGCGCGTTCGCCTCTCGTCATGAACGTAGTAGTGCTCGAAGACGGCGGTCTTCCTGGCGGTCCGGGCGGCACCGAGGTTGGGCGGGCGCACCGCGCTTCCGTACCCCTCGTATCCCGTCAGACGCAAAGGCCTCCCTTGCGGGCGCGCTCGCAGGGTCGCCAGGCGGAAGTACCGTGCGGTGACCGCGTGATCGCTGTGGTCGGCCCACTCCCTGCCGGACGACTTCAGGGCGGTGTTGGCGAAGTCCAGTGTGCGTACGGTGCCGGGCCGGAAGCGCTCGATGAGGGCGGCCAAGGTGTTGATCAGAGCCGGTTCCGTGTAGCGGGCGGAGCCGTCCACGGCGTCGAGCGAGCGGACCCTCGACCGGAAGAGGGCCAGCAGACTCGGACGCCGCGGCGCCTGCCTGCTCCAGCCACCGTCGGGCAGCCGCAGGAACACCAGTCGGATGTCCGGCCGCAGCGGACCGCCGTCCAGGCGGACACCGTGCAGCGTCCGCCCGCCCACGGTCACGGGTGCCGCCCTCCAGGGGCTCGGCCGGCCGGGTCGCATCGGCCGCCCCGCGAGAGCGCTGTACGCCTGCTGCACGCCCATCTCGCGGCGGGTCACATACCCTCCCGACCACTTCAGATGGGCATCGCCCGCGGACACGTACACGACACGGAGACAACTCCCGCCGTCGAAGTCGTCGGCGATCGCCGGATTGATGAACAGAAGGTCGTCGTCCTGGTGCGCCACCCCGACCAGCGTCGTGTCACGGCACTTCGTGCCACCTTGCGACGGGGCCGGCGCGGGCACGGTGAACGCCAGCGTGGCAAGGCCGATGATCAGGATCGGCACTAGCTTGTGCGTGCGAATGGTGCGTCACTCCGCTTCTCGCGCGAAGCCGGGCCCAGTGAGCGCGTGCCCGGCTATGAGGCTGAACGAGTGAGACTCCAGGGCGTCACACCACCCGCCCTGCGGAGCCCCGGAGCCGGCGCCGGAGCGGAAACCGGTATCTACCACCGACCCGGAGCTGAGATCATGGGCGGCGGATCCGATCGACCGGGAGGGGCGCGATGCCTGAGCGAGGGCAGTCAACGGCAGAGCACCAGATACCGAAGGCGGCGGGGCCCGAGCGCTCCGCCGCCCTCACCGTGGCGACCGGAACCCTCGTCACCCTCATACTCGGCGGCCTCACCGCCATGCCCCCGCTCTCCATGGACATGTACCTACCGGCCCTGCCGGAGGTCACCGACGCCCTGCACGCCCCGGCCGCCACCATCCAGCTCACCCTCACCGCCTGCCTCATGGGCATGGCCCTCGGCCAGCTCGTCGTCGGCCCCATGAGCGACAAGTGGGGCCGCCGCCGCCCCCTCCTCGCCGGACTGCTCGTCTACATCCTCGCGACCGCGATCTGCGCCCTCGCCCCCACCGCCGAGCTGCTCATCGCCTTCCGTCTGCTCCAGGGCCTCGCGGGCGCCGCCGCCATCGTCATCGCCCGGGCGGTCGTCCGTGACCTGTACGACGGTGTGGAGATGGCCCGCTTCTTCTCCACGCTGATGCTGATCTCCGGCGTCGCCCCGGTCGTCGCGCCGCTGATCGGCGGCCAGGTCCTGCGTCTGACCGACTGGCGCGGCATCTTCGTCGTCCTGACGGTCGTCGGCATCGCGCTGACCGTTCTTGTGTGGCGCCGCCTGCCGGAGACCCTGGCGCCGGCCGACCGGCACGACGGCGGCACAGCGCAGGCCCTGCGCACCATGCGCGGCCTCCTCGCGGACCGGGTGTTCACGGGCTACATGGTGGCGGGCGGCTTCGCCTTCGCCGCGCTGTTCGCGTACATCTCGGCGTCCCCGTTCGTGATCCAGGAGATCTACGGCGCGTCGCCGCAGACGTTCAGCCTGCTCTTCGGCGTGAACTCGGTCGGCCTGATCATCGTCGGCCAGATCAACGGCAAGCTCCTCGTGGGCCGCGTCAGCCTCGACAAGGCGCTCGGCTTCGGGCTCGCCGTCATCACGCTCGCCGCGACCGCGCTGCTCCTGATGACCAGCGGGGTCTTCGGCGACGACATCGGGCTCGCGCCGATCGCCGTCGGCCTGTTCGTGCTGATGTCGGCGATGGGTCTCGCCATGCCCAACACCAACGCCCTCGCCCTGATGCGCACCCGGCACGCCGCGGGATCCGCCTCCGCGCTGCTCGGTACGTCCTCCTTCCTCATCGGCGCCCTCGCCTCGCCGCTCGTCGGCATCGCGGGCGAGCACACGGCCGTCCCGATGGCCGTCGTCCAACTGACGTGCGCGCTGGCGGCCGTGGTCTGCTTCGTGGGACTGTGCCGCCCGTGGCAGCACAGCCAGTCCGCCGGGACTTCGGCCGCCGGGACTCCGGCCGCCGGGACGGTGCCGCCCTTGGCCGAGGCCGAGACCGGGACCCTGGGGGAGACCGGGGCGGCGGTGCTGCCGGAGCAGCGGGAGCCGGGGCGGGGCGAGGGTGCGCAGCGCGAGGGCGTGCAGCGCGAGGGTGTGCAGCGCGATCCCGAGCCGCGGAAGTCGGACCGCTGAGCCCCGCACCGGGCGTCCCGGGCGTCCCGGGCGCCCCGACCCTGCGCCCCGGATCCCCGGCCGAGGCGGGGCTCGACCCCGGTGAACTCGGCCGTCTCGTGCGCGACGTACGGGCGTTGCCCGACGGCCCCCGCCCCTGGTGCGCCGGTGCCGTCGTCCTCGCGGGGCGTGGCCCCGTGATCGCCGTGGCGGAGGCGGTGGGGTGGGCCGTGCGGTACTCCGGGTACGACGAGGAGGCCGACGCGGGCGTCGAGCCTGCCCCCGCGCGCCGCGTCCCCATGACCGTCGACACCCCCTTCGACCTGGCCTCCCTCACCAAGCTGTGCACGACCGTCGCCGTCGTGCAGCAACTGGAGCGGGGCACGCTCGCCCTTGACGCGCCGGTGGACCGGTACGTCCCCGAGTGCACGGGCGTCGCCGCGCACGGCATCACCGTGCGCGACCTGCTCACGCACACCTCGGGGCTGCGGCCCGAGCTGCCGCTGTACGAGCTCCCGGACCGGGCATCGCGGTGGCGAGCCCTGCGCACCGAGGAGCCGTCCGCCGAGATCGGCACGCGTCTGTACTCGGACCTCAACATGCTTCTCCTCCAGCAGGTCCTGGAACGCGTCACCCGGCGCGGCCTGGACCGGCTGATCAGGGAGGGCATCACCCGACCCCTGGGCATGTCCGCCACCGGCTTCGGCCCGCGGGCGGGTGCCGCCGCCACGGAGGACCAGCGCGGGCCCTGGGCGAAGGCGGACCGCGGGATGCTGCGCGGTGAGGTGCACGACGAGAACGCGTGGGCGCTCGGGGGCGTCGCCGGGCACGCCGGGCTGTTCTCCACCGCCCACGACCTGGCCGTCCTGTGCAGGACCCTGCTGTCCGGCGGCTCCTACGGCACGGCCCGGATCCTCGGCCCCGACCACGTGGCGCTGATGCTGACCGCACCCGGCCTCGGCTTCGCCGTGGACGAGCCGTGGTTCATGGGGGAGCTCGCGGGGCGCGGCGCGGCAGGCCACACCGGCTTCACCGGCACCTCCCTGGTCCTCGACCCGGCCACGGACACCTTCCTGGTGCTCCTCGCCAACACCGTCCACCCCCGTCGCAGGCCCCCGGACAGCGGCCCCCGCGTCCGCGCCGCCACGGCTCTGGCCCGCGCGGCCGCCCCACGGCCGACGGGACCCGGAACGGGCCACTAAACTCACGGGGTGCACGCACTGGCTTCCCCCGCAGAGACCCTCCGTACCGCCCTCGCGGGCCTCCTGGAGGACCTGCCGCCCAAGGCGGCGGCCCAGGCCGTGGACCGGCTGATCGCGAACTACCGGGGCACCACCCCCACCGGCGCCCCCGTCCTGCGGGACCGCGCGGACGTCACCGCGTACGCCGCGTACCGCATGCCCGCCACCTTCGAGGCCGCCCGCTCCGCCCTGGACGCCCTGGCCGCCGCGGCGCCCGCCGACTGGAGCCCGGCAGGACACACCGACATCGGCGGCGGTACCGGCGCCGCCACCTGGGCCGTCGACGCGACCTGGCCCGGCGAGCGGCCCGTCACCGTCCTCGACTGGGCCGAACCCGCCCTCGCCCTCGGCCGCGAGATCGCCGCCGCCCACCCCGACCTAGCCGGCGCCCAGTGGCAGCGCGCCCGCATCAGCGCCGCCCTCGACGTGCCCGCCACCGCCCTCGTCACCGTGTCGTACGTACTCGGCGAGCTCACCGCCGACGACCGGGCCGCGGTCGTCGACGCCGCCGCCCGCGCCGCCACCGACGCCGTCGTCGTCATCGAGCCCGGCACGCCCGACGGGTACGCCCGGGTCATCGCCGCGCGCGACCGCCTCGTCGACGCCGGGTACCGCGTCGCCGCGCCCTGCCCCCACAGCTCCGCCTGCCCGATCGTCCCCGGCGACGACTGGTGCCACTTCTCCGTCCGCGTCGCCCGTTCCTCCCTGCACCGGCAGGTCAAGGGCGGCTCCCTCGCCTACGAGGACGAGAAGTTCTCCTACGTCGCCGCCGTCCGCGACACCGCCGTCCCGGCCGCCCCCGCCACCAGGCGCGTCGTCCGCAGGCCGCAGATCCGCAAGGGGCAGGTCCTTCTCGACCTGTGCGACGTCGACGGCGCGCTGCACCGGGAGACGGTGACCAAGCGGCACGGGGCGGTGTACCGGGCGGCGCGGGACACCGCGTGGGGCGACGCGTGGCCGCCGCCGGAGAGCTAGGGACTGCGGTCGAGTGCGGGATCGACCGCCTCAGAGGCCACCGGGCAGGACGATGCACCCCGTACAGGTTCATCGTTCAACCTTTTTTCGCCATCCTCGGTACCCCGAGCCGACATCGGCCACCTCGCACCCGAACCGGGTGAACAGGGTGCTGCGAGCGCCGCGTCGAGCCAGGCCGGAGCCCCGCGCGCCGAGACTCCACCCGCACATGACGGTCGGACGGCCAGGGCGCACGCGCGCCCCCCGGGACCGCCCCGCCCGGCGCCCGCCACCCGCTGTCCCCCGTGCCGACCAGGGGCGGAGTGGTCGGTGCCTTCGGCCCGCGAACATGGCCCAAAGTGATTTAGCATTCAACATACTTCGGCGGCATGCTGGTCAAGGCCCTCGGCGACCGACCAAGGCGCCCGGCCCAACACCCCATCCGCGTATCTGCGCGAAGGAGATGGCCCGACATGACCCACACCCTGCCCCTCCGCCTCCACCACCACGCCTGGACCACCGACGACCAGGAAGCCAACCGGCGCTTCTACGAGGAGGTGATCGGCCTGCCCCTGGTGGCCACATGGACCGAGCGCGAGGTGATGTCCGGGGCCGAGCGCGCCTACAGTCACACCCTCTACGGCCTGGCCGACGGCAGCGCCCTCGCCTTCTTCCAGTTCGCCGACGCCAAGGACCAGGAGGAGTTCAGGACCAGCATCAATGCAACTCCCCTGCGCCACATCGCCTTCAAGGTCGACGCCGAGGCGCAGGAGGCCATACTCAAGCGCAGCAACGCGGCCGAGCACGCGGAGGCGAACGCCCACGTGATCGACCACGGCTTCTGCGTCTCGCTGTACATCACGGACCCCAACGGGCTGATATTGGAGTTCGCCGTCGACCACCCCGACGCGGACAAGGTCGACGCCGAGCGGCGCGCCACAGCACACGCCGACCTCGCCCGCTGGCTCGCCGGGGACCACACCAGCAACAACCGCTGGCGCTGACCGCGACACCGGACGCCGACCGAACTGCCCCCACGGCGGGCCGGCTTCGGCTCGGCGGCGGCGCGGGTGCGAACGGAGGAGGTGGGCCTGTTCGGTCACAGCGAGGGCGGCTGGGTGGTCCTGCGCGCTGCCGCCGCCCGTGACGGTCTGCCTTGGGTGGTCACCAATAGTTGCCCAGGGGTGACTCTCCCGACCGCCGCCACCGGGCGACGCTGACCGTAGAGGTGTTCCCGGGTGCCGACCACCGCGTCCGGACGGACGGTGGGACACGTCCGGCACCCCATTACCTCACCCGTCTGACGCAGTGGCTCAAAGACCGGACGCACACCTCTTAGAACCCTCTTAACCCCACCCCCTATCAACATCCCCATGCCCGCGAACAGCACCCTCGCCCTGATCCTGGCCCTCACCGCAGGTGCCACCCCGGCCACACCAACCGCCCACCCGAACCCCCATGATCACCATGGCCACCACCGCGCAGCCCTCCCCGTCGACGGTGGCACGGCGGTCGTGGACACGGAGACCCTCGCGGTGAACGCCCGTACGAACGACGGCCGCACCCGCGTGCTGTCCGCGCCCGCGGCGACGGACCTGGGCCGTCCGGGCCCGGTACGCCGCACCGCGGAAGGCGCACGCTGGACGTACCCCGCCCGGGGCCTGGAGGCCAGAGCGCGTACCGAGCACGGCCGTCTCGCCCTCACCCTCACGGCCCGCCGCGACACCGAGCTGAGCTGGCCGGTCACCGGGACCACCGCGGGGCCGGGCACGAGCCTGCAACTGCCGCGCGGCGATGGCCTCGACATCCCGGCGGGCGACCCCTTCTGGACCTCGGGGAAGGAGAAGCTCACGGGCGCCACGGTCGATGTCGGGGCCGATCTGACCCTGCCCCTGTGGGGGTACTCGTCGGGGCGGCACGGCGTCAGCTACCTCGTACCGACGGACATCGGGACGTCCCTGACGTTCGGCACCGGCCGCGGCGGGCGGCTGCGCACCACGGCCGTCCACTCCTTCGACGGCGGCGACGGCACCCGTACGTACACCGTCGCCTTCACCCTCACCGACGGCAGCCCCGTCGCACCCGCCGCTGACTACCGCGCGTACCTCGCCCAACGCGGCCTCCTCGGCAGCCTGAAGGAGAAGATCCGCCGCAATCCGGCGACGGAACGGCTGCTCGGCGCCTCCCACGCCTATGTGTGGGGCGAGGCCCGCACCCCGGCCGGGATACGGCGGCTGCGCGCCCTCGGTGTGGAGCGGATGTGGCTCGGGTACGACGCCGGGCCCGACCCGATGAGTGCGAAGGCCGTCGCCGCGGCGAAGAAGGCGGGATACCTCGTCGGGCCCTACGACACCTTCGCCAACGGGCAGGACCCGAAGTCCGCCGACAGCCCCACCTCGGTGTGGCCGGGCACGATCCACCCCGACTTCTGCGTCCGCGACGCCGACGGAAGCCCGCACACCGGATTCGGGGGCCGCGGCTGCTACTTGAGCTCAGCGGCCTTCGAACAGGCCGAGCCCGCCCGGCACTTCCTCGCGGACCGCACCCGCGCCATGGTCGGCAACGGCGCCGACAGCTACTTCCTGGACGTCGACGCCACCGGCGAGCTGTTCCGCGACCACTCCGCCGACCACCCCATGACCAAGGCCGACGACCGCCGCCACCGCCTCGCCCGGATGCGCCGCATCGCGGAGTCGGGCCTCGTGCTCGGTTCCGAGACCGCCCAGGCCTGGGCCAACCGGGCCGTCGCCTTCGACCACGGCAGCGCGACACCCGTCGCCGACGGCCTGTGGGCGCTGCAGAAGGACCGGGAGAAGTGGGGCGGCTGGTTCCCCGAGAAGGCGCCCGGTGTCTTCTTCAAGCCGGTGCGGCTCCCGGCCTCGCTCTCGAAGGCGATGTACGACCCGCGCTACCGCGTCCCGTTGTACGGGACAGCTCTGCACGGCTCCACGGTGAGCGCCGAACGCTGGGAGCTCTCGTACGAGAAGCTGCCCGCCGAGAAGACCCGCCGCGCACTGCTCGCCATGCTCTACAACCGGCCCCTCAACCACGTCCTCGACGGCCCGGCGCTGCGCGGGAACGGCAAGGAGATCGCCGCGCTGCAGCGGTACTTCGCGCCACAGCACCGGGCCGCGGGCACCGAGCGGCTCACGTCCTTCCGGTATCTCACCGCCGACCGGCAGGTGCAGCGCACGGTCTTCGGCGACCGCACCCTGACCGTCACGGCCAACTTCGGTACCAAGGCCCACGACGGGCTGCCCGGCGGCTGCGTGGACGCCCGACTGCGCGGTGACGCCGAGCCGCGCCGCCTCTGCCCGGGGGACCTGGCGGACCTGGCGGACCTGGCGGACCTGGCGGACCTGGCGGGCCTGGACTGACGCGTGCGCGGGTACGTCAGGGGTGCGGGTGGTCGTCGGCCACCCGCACCGGCGGGGCCGCCGCGCTACGCGGGGCGCAGCTCCTGCGTGCAGCACTTCACGCTGCCGCCGCCCTTGAGCAGTTCGCCCAGGTCCATGCCGATCGGTTCGTAGCCCCGCTCGCGCAGCGGTGTGAAGAGGCCGATGGCGGCCTGCGGCAGCAGTACGTGCAGCCCGTCGGAGACCGCGTTCAGACCGAGGGCGACGGCGTCCGGCTCCTCGGCGATCAGCGCGTCGGGGAACAGGCGGCGCAGCACCGCCTGGCTGCCCGGCGAGAACGCGGCCGGGTAGTACATGACGTCGTCGGTCGTGTCGTCGAGGACCGCGAGCGCCGTGTCCAGGTGGTAGTAGCGGGGGTCGACGAGATCGAGACCGATCACCGGGCGGCCGAAGACCTCCTGGGCCTCGCCGTGCGAGAGCGGGCTCGCGCGAAAGCCGCGGCCGGCGAGGACATAGCCGGAGGTGACGGCGAAGTCGCCCTCGCCCTCGTTGATGTGGGTGGGCTCGTGGACCTCGGTGAAACCGTTGGCGCGGAACCACTCCAGGTGCGCCGCCGCTTCCGGCCTGCGCTCGGGATGGACGAAGCTCGCGCCGAGGACCCGGCCGTCGACGACGGTGGCGCCGTTGGCCGCGAAGACCATGTCCGGCAGGTCCGGGTGCGGCTGGAGCTCCTCGACGGTGTGGCCGAGCGAGCGGTACCGGTCGCGCAGTTCTTCCCACTGGGCGACGGCGAGCGGGACGTCGACGGGTTTGGCGGGGTCCATCCACGGATTGATGGAGTACGTGACCTTGAAGTGTGCCGGTGGGCACATCAGGTAGCGCCGGGGTGTGGCGCGCCGGGCGACTCGCTGCAACGAAGGCTCCTCACGGACCGCAGGGGCTGTTGCTGCCCATGGTGCGGTCTGAGGAGCCTTCGCGCAGTGATCTGAGCCGTCTCCGCTGAGCCGTGGGGCAATATTTACCCATGAACCGGACGTTCCGGCGTCATGAGTCGCTGTCGGGTGCCTGGTCCGCCCCGCCTTTCCGGTCTTCCCGGCCCTCTTCGCCCTCCCGGCTCTCCTGGCCTTCCCGGCTTTCCTGGCCTTCCCGGGCTTCCTGGCCTTCCCGGCTTTCCTGGAGTTTTCGCAGCAGCTCCCGCTTCTGTTCCTGCGGGCTCAGGCCGCCGCCGACGCGGCCTGAGCCACGCCCTCCGCGCAGCGTCTTGCGGGAGAGGTTGCTGCGCGTACCGCCGACGCCGAGCATTCCGGATCCGCCTCGTGACATGTCGTACCTCCGCGAGAATCTGTAGGCGAGACGTCTCGTCTCGCTTCGTCGTCGACTTTAAGCGAGACGGTGCGTCTTGTCCAGCGGTTTACGGCGCTACGGCCGCGGGCGGGCGAGTGGTGAGACGCTGCGTCTCGTTTCGCTGCTACATTCGACCGCATGGCTCAGAAAACCGCCCCTGACTCCACGCGCCGCAGCGAGCGTTCGCGCCGCGCGATCTACGACGCCGCACTCACCCTGGTCGGTGAGGTCGGCTACGGCAAGATGACCATCGAGGCCATCGCCGCCCGCGCCGGTGTCGGCAAGCAGACCATCTACCGCTGGTGGCCGTCCAAGAGCGCCGTCCTGCTCGACGCCTTCCTCGACCTCGCCGTCCAGGCCAACGCCCAGCTCAGCGAGCAGGCGGGACTCGACGAGCCCGCCACCGACATCCCGGACACCGGCGACCTCGAAGCCGACCTCAAGTACGTGCTGCGCGCCACCGTCGACGAGATGACCGACCCCAAGTTCGACGCCCCGGCCCGCGCCCTCGCCGCCGAGGGCGTCGTCAACGCCGAGCTCGGCGCCGAATTCCTCGAGAAGCTGCTCGAACCGCAGCTCCAGCTCTATGTGCAGCGGCTGCGCGCGAGCCAGGAGCGCGGCGAGGTGGCCGCCCACATCGACCCGCGCATCGCCCTCGAACTGTGGACGGGGCCGCTCGCCCAGCGCTGGATGCAGCGCACGGGCCCGCTCAGCCACGCGTACGCCGACACCCTCGTCGAGTACGCCCTGTACGGCATCACGCCCCGCTGACGGGCCTGCTCACCGGCGCTGCACCGGGGTCCGTGACAGCAGTCCCGGCGCGTCCGTGATCACGCCGTTGCAGCCGAGCCGCAGCACCCGGTCCCGCTGGCGCGGCGTGGTCACGGTGTGCGCCCACACCCGCGGGACGCCGGAGTTGACCGCGCGCAGGAGATCCGCGTCACGTGCCTTGTAGTCCACGTCGAGGACATCGAGGAAGGACGCCCACCGCTCCGGGCGGTCGGTGCGCAACTGGCTCCGTGAGCGCCAGAGCTGGGCGAGGAGGCCAAGGTCGTGGGCCCTGCGGGCGACCCAGGGCTTGTTCGTGTTCACGAACACCGAGCGGGCGAGGCCGCGGCCGTGGATCATCGCGGAGAGCCGGGTCAGACTCTCCGCGTCCTTGGCCTCCAGCATCAGCACGACCCGGCCGCCGAAGCGGTCGAGCACCTCATCGACCGTCGGCGGCCGCTCCACGCGCCAGCGGCCCGGCACCCCCGCGGGCGGGCGAAGGCGTACCCGCTGCCACTCCTTGCGGGTCAGGCCGCGCACCGGGCCCGTCGTGTAGGTGGTGCGGTCCAGGGTCTTGTCGTGCATCACCACGAGCGTGCCGTCGCGCAGCATCCGGGTGTCGGCGTCGATGACCTGCGCGGTGCCCCTCTCGTACGCGGCCATCAGGCCGGACATGCTGTTCTCCGGCACTTCGAGGGCGCCGCCGCGGTGCGCGGTGTAGACGATCGGGGGCAGCGCGTCGACGGTGAGCGGGCCGCCGCCCCACTCCAGCGGAGCCGTGAAGTCCGCGGGGCCGGTGAGCGCCAGGGCGGTGAGGCCGGTCAGCACAGTCCTAGTCACCATGGCCAACACCGTAGGTGGGTGATTCATCGCGGAGTGTGAAATGACGCGCTATGTCACCCACCGCCTTGCATCGCCCCGGCTGCCCCGGATGTGGACTACGACCACCCGGGGAGCAGGATGGTGGGACCATAGGTCATGCTGTTCCGCACAATGGCGAGGTGAGGGGATAGATGGGCGCGGAGTTCGGCCGGTCTTCCGGCGCGCAGAGCAGGATCTCCCAGTGGCTTCGTCGCCGCGGGCGCACCGCGGAGAGCGGCAGCGCGGTTGCCGAGGGCCGCGAGGGTCTGCTGCTCGCCGTCGCCGCCGCGGGGCTGCCGATCGCCCCTGCCGCACATCCGGCCGGTTACCGGTGTTCGTGCGACCGCATCGGCTGTCCCACGCCCGCCCGGCACCCCGTGTCCTTCGCCTGGCAGACGCAGTCCACCACCGACCGCGGGCAGATCGAGCGCTGGGCCCGCCATCAGCCGCAGGCCAACTTCATCACCGCGACCGGCATGGTGCACGACGTCCTCGACGTGCCCCTGGACGCCGGGCGCGCCGCGCTGCGGCGGCTGCTCGACGCCGGCGTGGACGTGGGGCCCGTCGCGGAGTCCGAGGGTGCGCACGACCAGGGCCGGATGCTGTTCTTCACGGCTACGCGTGGCACGCCCGAGGACGAGGACGAGTGGTGGCCGTGCGAGCTCGACTGCCATCCCGAGACGATGGACGAGCACCCCGGTCTGCGGTGGCACTGCCGTGGGTCGTACGTCCTCGTGCCGCCCGCCCAGTTGCCCGGTGAGCTCGGCGTCCACTGGGTCCGCGGGCCTGAGTTCCCGCTGCCCGACCCGCTCACCCTTCTGGAGATCCTCACCGACGAGTGCGCGCGGTATGCGGGGGAGCCCCGCGATGACGCTGCGGCCACCACGGCTTGGCCCCAGCGGGGCTGAACCCCCCGCCGGGGGGTCGGATTCCACCGGGCCGGGTGGTCGGCTTCACCGGGCCTTCTCTTCTGGGGCTTCGCCCCTTGCCCCCTCATCGGCGCTCCGCGCCTCGTCCTCAAACGCCGGACGGGCTGAAATCCCGCGCCTCGTCGTCAGCCGTCGGGCGGGCTGAAATCCCGCGCCTCGTCGTCAGCCGTCGGGCGGGCTGGAATGGCCAGCCCCTGCGGCTACTCGCCCTTCGCTCCCACCAGGCCCTGCATGCGGCTCAGGACGGATGCCTTGCCGGAGCCCTTGGGGGTGAGGGCGACCTGGTTCGAGATGCGTTCCAGGGTGATGGACTGCTTGGCCTCGCCGCGTATGAGTGGCTTCACGTCCGGTTGCACGGTGACGTTCAGGCCCTTGGACGCGGTCTGCTTCTCGTAGTGGTGCGTGGTGAAGAACACCAGCGCGTCGCCGTCCTTCGTGCGCAGGCCCAGGGGGGCGAACGAGCCCTCGTTGCGGGGCTGGTCGAGGTACTGCACGGCGAGGCCGAGCCGTTTCTTGTTGCGGTCGCGGGCCGCCTTCCACTGCGAGGTGTGCGGCCCCGGCGCGAAGGTGTCGCCGCCGGACTTCAGATAGTCCGCGTACGCGCCGCTGAGCCGCCGCGGCGCCACCGCGAAGCCGCCACGGTCCACCGCGACGGGCTCCACATGGCCGTCCGCGTCCCTCTTCAGCTCCGGCAGCCGGTCGGGGTGCACCAGGTTCAGATAGGTCGCCTCCCACCCCGCGTCGGCGTCGGCGCGGGTGAAGACGATCAGCCAGCGGTAGTCGTCCGGCTTGCGGTTGGCGAGCGCGTCGACGACGAACCAGCGCGGCCAGCCCGCCTTCTTCGGGATGGCGTACGACACGTCCGTCAGCTTCAGCGGTACGTGCCGGGAGTTGCCGTCCGGGTTCTGCGCGTGCCGCGCCTTGAGGCCCGCCTGGTTGATGGCGCCGAGCGGACCGGTGACGCGGGATGCGTCCAGGGCCGGGTCGTACGCCTTGTCCGCCCTGTTGTAGGCGGTGAGGAAGTCCTTCAGCGCACGGGCGGCCTCCGGCCCGGTCGCCGTGCGCACGACCTCCCGCTCGCCGTGCACCGTCACGCACCCGCCCGCCGTCAGCGAGAGGACCGCCACCGCCGCCGCGTACGAGACCGTCCTGCCGGGCCTGCGAACCCTGCTCATCGGATACCTTCACCTACCCCTTCCCGGGCCCGAACCCTACCGGGGCCGGGCGGCGGCCCGACGCCGGGGCGTCACCAGGAGCGCCCCGGTCCGCGGGTGCGGAAGGACCTCGATGGGCTGGCGGTAGACGTCCGACAGGAGCCGCTCCTCGAACACCTCGCCGGGGGCGCCGTCGGCCGCCACCGTGCCGCCGTCCAGGACCACGGCACGGTCCGCGTACGCCGCCGCGAGACCCAGGTCGTGCAGGACGACCACCACCGCGTCACCGGCGGCGGCCCGCTCCCTGCACACGCGCAGGACCAGCTCCTGATGGCGCAGGTCGAGTGCCGCCGTCGGCTCGTCGAGGAGCAGCAGCGTGGCGCACTGCGCGAGCACCCGGGCCAGTGCGACGCGGGCCCGCTCGCCGCCGCTGAGCGCCGAGAACGGCCGCGCAGCGAACGCCTCGACCTCGGTTGCCCTCATGGCCGCGTACACGATCCGGTCGTCGTCATCGGCGTGGCGGGTGCCCGCCCAGGGCGCGCGGCCCATCCTGACGACGTCCTCGACCGGGAACGGGAACGACAGCGCGGCCGACTGCGGCAGTACCGCGCGGCGCAGGGCGAGATCGCGCGCGGGCCAGTCGGCGGCGGAACGGCCGCAGATCCGGACCGTGCCGAAGGCGGCGGGCAGGTCGGCGGCCAGGGCGGCCAACAGGGTGGACTTGCCCGCCCCGTTGGGTCCGACCAGGGCGAGGACCTCGCCCGCGCGGGCCCGCACGGCCACCCCCTTGAGCACCTCGCGGCCGCCGAGCCGCACCCGCAGGTCCGCCGTCTCCGCCAGCACCTCACCGGGCGCCGCCGGCCCCGGCAGCGCCCGGTCGCGGCCCGTGAGGATCCGCCGGCCCAACGCGGTGATCATGCCCAACCCCCTTGCTTGCGGCGGGTCCTGCGCAGCAGCCAGAAGAAGAACGGGCTGCCGAAGAGCGCGGTGAGCACGCCTAGCGGCAGCTCCGCGGGCGCGGCGACGGTACGCGCGGCCAGGTCGGCGCCGACGAGGACGACGGCCCCGGCGAGCGCGCTGCCCGGCACCAGGAACCGGTGCCCCGGACCGGCGGCCATCCGCAGCAGATGCGGTACGAGGAGCCCCACGAACGTGATGATCCCGGCCACGGCCACGGCCGCCGCCGTGAGCAGCGCCACCACGAGGACGAGCACCATCCGCAGCTTCTCCACGTCCACGCCCAGATGGCGTGCGGGCCGCTCCCCGAGGGCGAGCAGGTCCAGCTTGCGCGCGTACAGCGGCGCGACGAGCAGGCCCGCGGCCGCGCACGGCAGGACCGCGAGCACCTTGGGCCAGGTCGCCTGCGCGAGCGAACCGAGCTGCCAGAACGTGATCTGGGTGACCTGCGCGTTGTCCGCGAAGAACAGGAACAGGCCGATGAGCGCGCCCGCGAAGGCGTTCACCGCGATGCCCGTGAGGATCAGCGTCACCACCTCCGTACGGCCGCCCTCGCGCGACAGGACGTACACGAGAAGCACCGTCGCGAGCCCGGCGACGAACGCGCAGACGGTCACCGTCCAGTTGCCGAAGAAGCTGAGGCCGAAGGCGATCGAGGCGACCGCGCCGACCGCCGCGCCCGCGGAGATCCCGATGACGCCGGGTTCGGCCAGCGGATTGCCGAACACGCCCTGCATCAGCGCACCCGCACAGCCGAGCGACGCGCCCACGAGCAGCGCGAGCGTCACACGCGGCAGCCGCACGTTCCACAGCACGCTCTCGCCGACGCGGTCGAGCGCGTGACCGCCGAGCCCGACCCGGTGCCGCACGGAGGCGAGCACGTCCCCGAGGGGGATGTCGTACGCGCCGATCCCTGCGGAGAGCAGGGCAAGGAGGAGGAGGGCGCCGGCGAGGACGACGGTAAGGAAGCACGGCGCCCCCCACCGGACCACCGCCCCTTCTCCGGCCCCGCGCGGCTCCTGGGCGACCCCGCCCGCTTCTCCGGCCGCGCCCGCTTCTCCGGCCGCGCCCGCTTCTCCGGGCGCGCGCGGCTCCTGGGCTGCGCCCGTCTGCCGGGTCCTGCTCGTCTTCTGGGCTGTGCCCGCTTCCCCGGCCCCGCCCGCCGCCTCGGCGCCGCCCGCCCGCCCCACCGGCCCGCTGGTGACGCTCACTCGGCGTCCTTGTAGAGCTGGTCCACCAGGGACTTGAGCACCCGGTCGGTGCGGGGGCCGTAGTTGAGCAGGACGCCGTCCTCGATGGACACGACGCGGCGGTCGAGGCCCGCCGGGGTCTCGGCCACGCCGGGGATCTTCACCAGGCCGTCGACGCCGCCCACGGAGTCGAGGCCCTTCGACATCACCAGGATCGCGTCCGGCGCGGCCTTGGCCAGGGCCTCGCTCGTGATGGCCGTGAAGTCCTTCTTCAGGCCCGACGCCTTGCCCGCGTCGACCGCGCCCGCCGCCTCGAGCAGAGAACCCGCGCCCGATTCGCGCCCGCCGAGCAGATAGACGGAGGCCGACCCGCGCAGATAGAGGAACGCGACGCGCGGTTTCCCGGACCGTGCGGGCACGGACTCCCGTACCTTCGAAATCCGTTGCCGCGTACGGGAGGTGAGCTCGGCGCCCGCCTTCGGCACGCCGAGCGCCGCAGCAACCGCCCCGATGCGCGGACTCACGTCGGCGAGGCTCTTGGCCGGTTCGAGGACGACGAGGGGGACGCCCGCCGCCCGGATCTGGTCGATCGCCTCCGCGGGGCCCGTCGTGGTGTCCGCGAGGACGACCGTCGGCTTCAGGGACAACACGCTCTCCGCGGAGACGTCGTGAGCCCGCGTCACCACCGGGAGCCTCGCGGCCTGTTGAAAGGTCGCGGTGATGTCACGCGCGACGACGTTCTTGCCGAGCCCGAGAGTGAAGACGATCTCGTTCAGGCTGCCGGTCAGCGGCACGATCCTGCTGGTGTCGTCGACGGTGACCCGCTTGCCGTCGGCGGACCGCACGGTCACGGGCAACTCGGGCTCGGGCGCGGCCGCGAGGGGCTCCACGCGGTCGGCGGCGGCCTTGACCCGTGGCCCGCCCCGCGCCGATCCGCCGTCGTCGGACGTCCCGCATCCGGCGAGGGTGAGCACGAGCACGGCTGCCGCCGCGCCAACCGTCCGGAGTGAGCGCGGCTTGCGCACCTGAGTCCACCGTCCTGTCGTGGGGTTCCCCGTAGGAATGATCGTAGATTAGGTTAGCCTTACCTTAGGAATCTAGACCCGGAGGGGTTCCATGTCGTCGTCGGGACAGCCGTCGTCGAGACAGTCGGCAGCGCGCCGCCGTGCCCGCGTCCGCGCCGGAGCGGCCGTCGTCGTCGCCGGGCTCGCCGGAGCCCTCCTTCCGGCGTCCGCGGCGCACGCGGAGGAACGCACGGTGCGCGGCGGCAGGCTCGACTGGGGCGTCAAATCGTCCTTCCAGAGCTATGTCACGGGGCCCATCGCCAAGGGCAGTTGGAATCTGCGGGGCGGCGCCGCGACGGTCGGCGGCAGCCAGTTCCGCTTCCACTCGGCCAAGGGTTCCTACGACCCGGGCACCGGCTCCTTCACCGCCGCGTTCAGTGGGGGCGTGCACTTCACCGGGCACAAGAAGGGTGGCGCGTACGCCCTCGACCTGGCTATCAGCCGCCCCACCGTCAAGGTCACCGGCGGCTCCGGCACGCTCTTCGCCGACATGGTCAGCAAGGACAAGGGCACCGGAAAGGTCACATCGACCGCCCAGGTCCCGCTCGCCTCGCTGAATGTCTCCGGCATCAACATGAAGGGCGGCACAGGCCCGATCGCCCTCACCACCATCCCCACGACGCTCACCGCCCAGGGCGCCAAGGCCTTCGCCGGGTACTACACGGCAGGCACACAGCTCGACCCGCTGAGCCTGTCCACCGACCTGGCGGCACCGTCCGCCGGTACGAAGGACAAGAGCGGCAAGGGTGAGAGCGACAAGGGCAAGGGCGGCGGCAAGGGCGGGACGGAGAAGAGAGAGAAGAAGGTCGCGGGGCGTATCGAGGACGCCGCCGTCGACTGGGGTGTGCGCCGTACGTTCCGCGAGTACGTCTCCGGGTCCATCGCGAAGGGCAAGTGGACGCTCACGGCGGGCGCCCAGGACGGCGGCGCGCTGTTCCGCTTCCCGCGGGGCGAGGGCGCGTACGACGAGAAGAAGCGCACGCTGTCCGCCGACTTCGCAGGTGCCGTCCGCTTCACCGGCAAGCACGGCCTGGACGTCGGACTGAGCCGGGTCGCCGTCGGCGTACGGGACGGCAAGGGCACGCTCTACGCCGACGTCCACAGCGAGGACTTCACGAAGAAGAAGGCGCCGCTCGTCACCTTCACCGCCAAGGAGCTGACGGGCCTCGCACCGCGGAATGGCCTGATCGCCGTCACCGAGGCCCCCGCGAAACTCACCGCCGACGGCTCCAAGGCGTTCGGCTCGCTCTACGAACCGGGCACCGCGATGGACCCGGTGTCCCTGGCCGTCGCCGTCGACGGTGACGCCGAACTGCCCGCGCTGCCCGACCTGGGCTCCGCCGCCGCGCCCGGCACGAAGGAGTCCCGTGCCGGGGCCAAGTCCGGGCGGGCGGCGGCGTCGGACGGTGCCGAGGACTCCGCCTCCTCCGCCTCCTCCGCCTCCTCCGCCTCCTCCGCCTCCTCCGCCTCCTCCGACTCCGGCTCGTCGAAGGCCCTTCCCATCACCCTTGCGGCGGCCGGGGCGCTGCTGGTCGCGGCGGTGGGGGCGGTGCTGTTCGCACGGCGGCGGCGGACGGCCACCGGGTCGACTCCGTCCAGCGGGTCGGCTCCGTCCACCGGGTCGACTCCGTCCCCCGGGCCCACGAGTTCCACCGGTTCCACCGGTTCCACCGAAAGACCCTGAACCAACCACCCTCCCCGGGTCCACCTCCCCCTCTCCCGTCCCCCTTCGAGGAGCACACTGACCATGGCAGCAACCCGCCGCCCCATAGCCCGCGCAGCGGCCGTCGCGACCGCCGCGGTACTCGGTGCCGCCGCACTCGCCCTGCCCGCCGTCGCCGACACCCCGGTGGACACTCCCGCCGAGGGCGCGGCCGGGGCACCCCGGGCCCCCAAGGCGTTCACGCTCAAGGACGGCACCCTGGACTGGGGGCTCAAGGAGTCCTTCCGCAAGTACGTCACGGGCATGGCGCACGGGAAGATCAAGGCCGGTGGCGGCGCCGTGCAGGCGCCGGGCAACGGGGTGTTCACCTTCACCGGCGGCAAGGGCACGTACGAGATGACAGGCCACGTCATGAAGGCGGCCTTCAAGGGTGACGTCCGCTTCACGTCGGCGCCGCACAAGTTCGACATCAAGATCGCCGACGTCAGGGTGCACACCAAGGGCAAGACGGGTGCCATCCAGGCCGACGTCACGCTCAACGGCGCCAAGCAGAACGACATCGACCTGGCCGCGCTCGACCTCTCCGGGGTCACGGCAGGGCAGGGCCCCGGCGGCACGATGACGTTCAAGGACATCCCGGCGACGCTCACGGCGAAGGGCGCGAAGGCGTTCAACGGCATGTACCAGCAGGGCCAGGCGCTCGACCCGGCCACCCTGACGGTGCGCAACGCAGGACCCGCCCCGTCACCGAGCCCCACGCCGAGCAAGCCGGGCAAGCCCAGTGAGCCCGGCAAGCCGTCGGCGAAGCCCTCGGACGGGCCCGCCACGAAGCCCACGAAGCCCACAAAGCCCACAAAGCCCACAAAGCCCACAAAGCCGACGCCGACGCCGACGTCCGGCACGGGCGGTTCCGGCCATCGGGCACCCTCCGGCAAGGTCGTCGGCGGCAAACTGTCCTGGGGCCTGAAGGAGTCCTTCCGGCGCTACATCTCCTCGGGCGGCGGGGTCGAGGCGACCGGGGGTGCCAAGAAGACCTCCGCCGGATACGACTTCCCGTACGCGAAGGCGAGTTGGGACGCCGACGCAAAGAAGATCAACGCGTCCTTCAAGGGCAGCGTGCGGTTCCGCTACCAGGGGCACGGCATCGACATGAAGTTCAGCGACTTCAAGGTCCGCGCGAGCGGCGCGAAGGGCACGCTGTCGGTGGACGTGAAGACCCCGGCGGGCACCACCAATGACGTGCGGTTCGCGACCCTCGACCTGTCCGGTGTCCCGTACGCCGCGAAGGGCGACGTCGTCCAGCTCCGCAAGGTCCCGGCGCGGCTCACGGCGGCGGGCGCCGAGCAGTTCGAGAGCGAGGAGAGGGGGTCGGTGTACAAGAAGGGCGAGAAGCTCGACCCCCTGACGGTGGCGCTCACCCTGTCCGAGGACGCCCAGGTCCCGCCGTCCGGGGGCGGAGCCGGTACCTCCGGTGAGGCTGGTGGCGACTCGGCCGCGGGCAGCGGTTCGGTCGGCGGCGGCAGTGCGGGCGGCGGTTCCGTGGGCGGCGCCGGGTCGCTCGCCGCGACGGGGTCCGACACGCCGTCGGGGGCACTGCTCGGGGTCGCGGGCGCCGTGGTCGTGGCCGGGGCGGGGGCGGTGTACGCGGCGCGACGGCAGCCACTGCGCCCGCGCGGGCACGCGTAGCGCGGGGAGCCCTCGGCTTTCGGCACGGGGGCGCGAGCGTCACATGTGATGCTTCAATGCCGGAGTGAACGGAGAGACTGAACCCGGCGCGCAGAGCACCCGCGACGTCCCGGACGTGCACCAGGGAATCGACGTCGTACGGGTCTTCTGCGCGCCGGACGGACGGCACGGCAACGAACTCGGGGTCGTGCGCAACGGCTCACGGGTGGCCGCGCGGGCGGACCGGCAGGCGCTCGCCGCCAAACTCGGCTTCAGCGAGACGGTGTTCGTGGACGACCCGGAGCGCGGCGCGATCGACATCTACACGCCCACGGGACAACTGCCGTTCGCGGGGCACCCGTGCGTCGGCGCGGCCTGGCTGCTCGACGTGCCGGAGCTGGTGACGGCGGCAGGGGTCGTCGAGGCGCGGCAGGACGGGGAGTTCAGTTGGATCGTGGCGCGCGCCGACTGGGCGCCGCCGCGGACGCTCCGCCGGTACGCGACGGCGGCCGAGGTGGAGGCCCTCGCCGTGCCGCCCACCGGCGACTGGATCTATGCGTGGGCGTGGGAGGACGAGGCCGCGGGGCGGGTGCGGGCGCGGGGGTTCCCCGGCCGCGGGGACGGCATCGTCGAGGACGAGGCCACGGGCGCGGCGGCGCTGCAACTCACCCGCGAACTCGGCCGGGCCCTCAACATCACCCAGGGCACCGGCTCCCAGCTCCTCACGGCACCGGCCCCCGACGACTTCATCGAACTGGGCGGCAGGGTGGCTTTCCCCCTCCCGCCCACCCTGTCCTGACGCCGGAGGGAATCATGAGAGCCCGTCCGGCGATTGAGGACGAGCGCGCAGCGCGATCGACGCCCACCCCGGCAGGGCGGCAACCCCTACGCGGAGAGCGGAAACTCGCACCCCAGCTCCCGAAAGACAGCGGTGTTCAGCAGGAACGCTGACTTGCATTCGTCCACGACGCGCTGCTTCTCGAGCTCGTCGGGGACGACGACGTCGAGCCCGTCGAGCAGTTCCCGGTAACCCCGCTTGAACGCGGCGGGGTTGGATATCCCCTCGAAGACATAGAACCGCACTCCGTCACCCTTGCGGTCGAAGCCCCACGTCCGCTCCGCCTTGCCGCGGATGATCTGTCCGCCGGACAGGTCCCCGAGATAGCGCGTGTAGTGGTGGGCGACATAACCACCGGGCCAGGTGCGGGCGCACTCCTCGACGCGGGCCGCGTACGCCGCGGTGGCGGGCAGGGCGCTGAGGCCCGCGCGCCAGTCGGCGCCCCGCAGATGCGCGAGGTCCCGCTCCAACTCGGCGACGCGCAGCAGCTCGGGCCGTATGAACGGTCCGGCCACCGGGTCCTCGCGCAGCGTCTGCGCGGCGTCCTCCAGGGCGCGGTAGACGAACCAGAGCTGTTCCGTATACCTCGCGTACGCGGTCACGTCGAGGCGGCCGCCGAGGAGGTCGCTCATGAACGTGGACGACTCCGCCTCCGTGTGCTGTTCGTGGGACGCCGTGCGGATGAGCGTCGAGAACGCGGGGCGCTGAGTGATCGCCGAGTCCATGGGGAACCTCCGGGCCGATAGACGGGCGGGAACCAAGGTGGCCAGGACCGATCATCCAAGGTTAGGCATACCTAAGTCAACTGGTTCCCGACGCCCTGTCGGTAAAAACATACCCCGTTCGTGATCAGGGATGCGTAAGCGATCAAAAAAGCCGGACCCTGACAGGGCCCGGCTCTTGTCGGTCTCCGCAGCGGTCACGGCAGGGTGAGGATCTCCGCCCCGGTATCGGTCACGACCAGCGTGTGCTCGAACTGCGCCGTGCGCTTGCGGTCCTTCGTCACGACGGTCCAGCCGTCGTCCCACATGTCGTACTCGTACGTGCCGAGGGTCAGCATCGGCTCGATGGTGAAGGTCATGCCGGGCTGAATGACGGTCGTCGCGTGCGGGCTGTCGTAGTGCGGGACGATCAGTCCGGAGTGGAAGGACGAGTTGATGCCGTGGCCGGTGAAGTCGCGTACGACGCCGTAGCCGAAGCGCTTGGCGTACGACTCGATGACGCGGCCGATGATGTTGATCTGGCGGCCGGGCCTGACGGCCTTGATGGCGCGGTTCAGGGACTCACGGGTGCGCTCGACGAGCAGCCTCGACTCCTCGTCGACGTCGCCCACCAGGTACGTCGCGTTGTTGTCGCCGTGGACGCCGCCGATGTACGCCGTGACGTCCAGGTTGATGATGTCGCCGTCCCTGAGAACGGTGGAGTCGGGGATGCCGTGGCAGATGACCTCGTTGACCGAGGAGCACAGCGACTTCGGGAAGCCGCGGTAGCCGAGCGTCGACGGGTAGGCGCCGTGGTCGCACATGTACGTGTGCGCGATACGGTCAAGATCGTCGGTGGTCACGCCGGGCGCGATCGCCTTGGCGGCCTCCTCCATCGCGCGCGCGGCGATGCGGCCCGCGGTCCGCATCAGCTCGATGGTCTCCGGGGTCTGCACCTCCGGACCGTTGTACGGCGTCGGCGCGGGCTTGCCGACGTACTCCGGGCGCCGGATGTTTCCGGGCACGGAACGGGTGGGAGAGAGCTCCCCTGGTACGAGCAGTGACTGGCCAGACATGCCAGCGAGTCTAACGAGCACCCGTGGGGCAGCATGGCGGGAGAGAGAGGAGCCGGACATGGCACTGTTCAAGAAGCGGACCGTGGGCAAGCCGGGCGAGTGGTACTACTGCCTGGACCACAAGAAGGTCGAGGAGGGGCCGGAGTGCCCCGGCAAGGACCGATTCGGCCCCTATGCCTCCCGCGAGGAGGCCACCCACGCGATGGAGAGCGCCGCCGAGCGCAACCTGGAATGGGACACGGACCCCCGCTGGCACGACCGCGAGCCGGAGACCGAAGGCCCGGACGCCGCCCCCCGCTGACACTTCCCCCACGGTCGCGGGCCGGCTACCCCTGCGGGCACAGCCCCGGCGCCGGGCAACCGTTGCGTAAGCGGCAAGCCAGGAGACCCTACGCCCCGGCGGCAGCCGCTTCGCGGCGGCGCCGGGCGTCCGCGTCCGTGGTGGCGTCGTACCGCAACAGCGCAGGCATCGCCGCGGTGAGCGCGGCCACCGCCCCCACGCACACGAGCCCACCCGACCAGATCGCGGGCCGCGTCCCGCTCCACCCCGCCGCCGCACCGGCACGGACCTGCCCGAGCTGCGGCCCGACGCTGTAGGACAGCACCTCTATGCCCGCGAGCCGCCCCCGCAGCTCATCGGGGATGGTCTGGTTCCAGATCGTCGACCGCCCGAGCCCGCTGAGCATGTCGCCCGCACCGGCGAACGCCAGACAGCACAGCACGAGCCAGACATTCGAGAGCAGGCCCGCGAGTGTGATCGCGGCGCCCCACCCCGCCGCCCCGCACACCACGAGCACCCCGTGCCGCCGCACCCGCGAGGTCCAGCCGCTGGTGAGGCTGAGGAGCAGCGAGCCGACGGCCCCGGCCGCGTACATCAGGCCGAGCGACCACTCGGCGTCCAGATCGTCCGCGAGGAAGGGGAAGATCGTGTTCGGGAAGGCGAACAGCATCGCCACGCCGTCGATCGCGTACGTCCCGAGCAGCACAGGACGCGACCACGCGTACCGCGCCCCTTCCGCGAGCCCCCGCAGCGAGGGTTTCTCCGCCCCGTGCGCGGCGGGCGCGGGGGTCAGGCGGGTGCACATCGCCACCGACACGGCGAAGCCGACGACGGTCACCGCGTACGCGCTGGCGTGGCCGGCGTAGGCGACGACGACGCCCGCGAGCGCGGGACCGGCGATGGCGCCCACGTTCCAGCGCAGCGAGTTCAGCGCGGCGGCGGCCGTGAGCTGGTCGTGCGGCACGATGCGGGCCATCAGCGAGTCGAGGGCGGGCCGCTGGAGCCCGGCGAGCCCCGAGACACCGGCAGCCACCACGTACAGCGGCCACAGCATCGGCTGCGGCAGGAGCGCGTTCACGAACAGCACGAGGGCGAGCAGGCCGAGCGCCGCCTCGGTCAGGAGGATCACCCTGCGCCGGTCCACCGCGTCCGCGAGCGCCCCGCCGTACAGACCGCAGACGATCAGCGGCACCAGTTCGACGGCGCCCATCGCGCCGACCGCGAGCGGCGAGTCGGTGAGGTGCTTGATCTGGAGCGGCAGGGCGATCATCGCCATGAAGCTGCCGAAGTAGGTGACCAGACCCTGCACCCAGAGGAGGCGGAAGTCGCGGGTGGAGCGCCAGGGGGAGAGGTCGGGCAGCAGGGCGACGATGCGTTTCACAAGGGGACATGGTCAGCGGCGGACGGCACACCGCGCAAACGATTTTGCGGGGTCCGCGGCTTCGCGAGAGGCGAACCGGTTCGTGCGACCGACCGCGCGGCCCACCGCGTTGCGCACCGCGAGGCCCGGCCGGGTGCGGGGCACCATGAGCCTGGAGAGCAGACCGACGCGTCGCTGCCGCGGACCCACCTCACGGCGGAGCCGCGACTCGTAGGCGGCGAAGGCGCGGGTGTGATCACCGGGATGGGCGGCGAGTTCTTCCGCGAGGGCGTACGCGCCCGCCATCGCCATGCTGGACCCGTCACCCAGCAGGGCTGTCGCCGCCGCCGCGTCCCCGAGCAGCACGACCCGTCCGCGGGACCACGAGGGCACCCGCACGGTGGTCAGGGGGTCGAAGAACGGAGCCGGGTGGTCGAGGTACGCCGCCACGAGTTCCGGTGCCCGCCACCGCACGTCGGCGTAGGCGTCGGCCAGCGTCTGCTTGTGAAGGGCGATGTTCTTGCGGTCGTGGGGCGCCGCCTTTGCGGCCCGGAAGGTGAAGATCGCGAGCGGAGTGGTCCGCGAGGGGTGGACGACCAGCATCCGGTTCGGCACGGTCAGCATCGTCATCTCGCTCGGGTCCTCGATGGCGTCGGGCTCCAGCGGCACGGTCGCGCCGTACAGGCCCAGGTCGCTCGCGAACTGCCGCTCGGGTCCGAACACCAGGCGCCGTACGGTGGAGTGCGTCCCGTCCGCACCGACCACCAAGTCGAAGCGCCGTGGCGCGGACCGCCGGAAGGTGACGTCGACCCCGCCTCCGTCCTGGTCGAGCGCGGTGACCGTGTCGTCGAACAAGAACTCGGCCTCGGTCCGCGCCGACCGGTGAAGCACCTCGGACAGGTCGGCGCGGGTCACCTCGACCGTCGGCGCCTCGTCCGAGGTGAGCGGGAGTCGCAGGATTCGCCTGCCGCCGGGGTCGAGCAGGGTCAGTGACCGATTGCGGGTGGCGAGCCCGCGGAGCTGCGGGAGGACGCCCATGCGGTCGGCGACCGGGATCGCGGGCCCCTTCACGACGATCGCGCTACCACCGGAGCGCAGTTGCCGGGCATGTTCGACGACCGTCGGCCGGTAGCCGTTCCGGGAGAGCCAGTACGCGAGTGCGGGCCCTGCGATTCCGGCACCGACTATCAGCACCTCGGGCTTCTTCATGACGATGACCTCTCGGAGTGTCGATGACCAGGTCCCCGGCGAGTGCCGGGGCCGGGTCTCAGGGCGCGGCGGCACGGGGCAGCACCATCGGACCAAGGTACGAAGATTTTCGTACCTCAGTGGAGCACATCCTTCAGGTACGATTCAAGTCGTACCTGAAGGGAGTGTCGCGTGACCGGGAAGAACCTGGTCGGCCCGGAGGCCGACGCGCTCGATCTGGGTGTGGTGTTTCGCGCCCTCGCCGACGAGCACCGCCGTTCGGTGTTGACGCAGTTGGCCGCCGACCGCAACGACAGCGAGCGGGGCTGCAACTCGTTCGATCTCCCGATCTCGAAGCAGACCCAGACCCACCACTTCCGCGTCCTGCGCGAGGCGGGTCTCGTTGACGAGATCGACTACGGCAACCGCAAGGGCATCCGGCTACGACGCGCGGACATCGAGAAGAGATTCCCCGGGCTGCTCGCCCTCCTGGAAGCGGAGCCTCCGGGCGATACCGCTTCTCGCTGAGCACAGGCGAGTACAGGTGAGCACAGGTGCTCGGCAGGGAGCAGCAGCCGGGTCACCACCGCGACGGCGGTGGCGCCGTCAGTTGGTCCGCAAGGCGGGAGAGCCGGTCACGGAACCGCCGGCGCCCCCGCGGCGCGGGGACCCCGTTCTCGCCCGCCGCCGCGCTCACCAGGTGCTGAACGGTGTCCAGGTCGAGGCCCGCGCCGTCCGGCACCGTGAGCGCCTCGTGGGCGAGTGCGCCCAGGTCCCCCTCGTGCTCGTTCAGCGCGAACACCGCCGCGCCCGCCCGCCGCGCGTCGTGCACGCGCGAAAGGAGGTCCGCCGGGGGCTCGGTGGGCGCCACCACGAGCAGCGTCTCGCCGCGCCGCGCCGCCTCGATGCGGCCGAGGCCCACCGAGAGCTGCGCGGGCGCGTCCGGGCGCGGCCGGTGCCGTACGAGGGTGGGGGTCAGCTCCGGGGTGCCGGACCACGCGGCCTCGTCCACCAGGTGCGCGGCCAGATGCCACGGCTCGTACTCCCGGGTGCCCACGAGCAGAAGACCGCCGCCGTGCGGCACCACGCTGGAGCGCAGGGCCCCCGCGAAACGGCGGGTGGCGCCCGGCCATTCGGTTCCGGCGAGAACTTCGCGCAACAGCGCGACGCGTACGGCGTCCATGCGGCGCATACTGCCTCAACGGGAGATTCGTCAGCGGGAGTTCACCGCGAATTCCCCCATGATGGGGAAGAGGCACGGATGTCAATGGGTAAATCTGAGCAAACTGAGCAGGCCGAGAATACTGGGCACGCCGAGAACGCCGGGCACGCCGATCAGGCCGAGCGGGCCGTGACGGTGGAGACATCCGTTCCGTTCCGCGCGGGGGACGGGGGATACGCGAGTTTCCGTATCCCCGCCGTCGTCGTCACGCACTCCGGTACCGTCCTCGCCTTCTGCGAGGGCCGCGTCGGCTCGCAGGAGGACTTCGGGAACATCGACGTGGTCCTGAGACGGTCCGTCGACGGCGGCCGCACCTGGGGCCCGCTCCAGGTCGTCGGCGCCAACGGCGCCGACCTCGCGGGGAACCCCGCCCCCGTCGTCCTCACCACCGGGCGGATCCTGCTCGTACAGATCAGGAACGCCGCCGAGGCCACCGAGAACGCCATCCGGCGCGGTGAGGTGGCCGCTGCGGACGGCCGCCGCGTCTGGGTGCAGCACAGCGACGACGACGGCCTCACCTGGTCGACGCCGCGCGAGATCACCCGGCAGACGAAGGAGCCCCACTGGCGGTGGTACGCGACCACGCCCGGCCACGCGATCCAGTTGAGCGGCGGCCGGATCGTCGTGCCCGCCAACCACTCGCTGCCCCCCGCGGGCAGCGACGTCGGCACCGAGGGCCGGTACAACGGCGGGCACTGCCTGCTGAGCGACGACCTCGGCCAGACCTGGCGCATCGGGTACGTCGACGACAACCCCAACGGGTACGTCAACGTCAACGAGACCACTGCCGCCGAGCTCCCCGACGGCCGCGTCTACTTCAACACCCGCAACGACTCGCCGGCCCCCGGCACTCGCGCCGACGCCCACTCCCACGACGGCGGCGAGAGCCTCGCCAAACCCTTCCGGCCGCAGGCCTGCCTCACCGGGCCGGTCGTCGAGGGCAGCCTGCTCCAGCTCCGCGACCCGGACCTGCTGCTCTACTCGGGGCCCGCCGAGCCCGGCTTCCGCGCCCTGATGTGCGTCCGCGCCAGCCACGACGGCGGCACCACCTGGCACGTCGCGCACACCGTCGACGGGCTGCCCGCCGCGTACTCCGACCTCGTCCGCCTCGACGCGGACACCCTCGGACTGCTCTACGAGACCGGGGACTTCAGCGCCTACGAGACGATCACCTTCCGGCGCGTACCGCTGCACCTGCTGAACTGAACCACCGGTCCGGCCGGGTGCAAGCGCGCGGACGTAGGGTCTGACCATGACTTCCACGGAAAGTGCGCAGAAGGCTCCGGCCAAGGACCCCTGGGACCTGCCCGACGTGTCCGGGCTCGTCGTGGGCGTGCTCGGCGGCACCGGCGACCAGGGCCGCGGCCTCGCCTACCGGCTCGCCCGCGCGGGCCAGAAGGTGATCATCGGCTCCCGCGCGGCCGAGCGCGCCGAGGCCGCCGCCGCCGGGATCGGCCACGGCGTCCAGGGCCTGGACAACGGCGAGTGCGCACGGCGCAGCGACATCGTGATCGTCGCCGTGCCGTGGGACGGGCACGCGAAGACCCTCGAAGGGCTGCGCGAGGAGCTGACCGGCAAGCTCGTCGTCGACTGCGTCAACCCGCTCGGCTTCGACAAGAAGGGCGCGTACGCCCTGAAGCCGGAGGAGGGCAGCGCCGCCGAGCAGGCGGCCGCGCTCCTTCCCGAATCCCGGGTGACCGCCGCGTTCCACCATCTGTCGGCGGTGCTGCTCCAGGACGAGTCGGTCGAGGAGATCGACACGGATGTGATGGTGCTCGGCGAGAGCCGCGCCGACACCGACGTCGTGCAGGCCCTCGCGGCCCGCGTCCCCGGCATGCGCGGCGTCTTCGCGGGCCGCCTGCGCAACGCCCACCAGGTGGAGTCCCTCGTCGCCAACCTGATCTCGGTGAACCGCCGCTACAAGGCGCACGCGGGCCTGCGCGTCACCGACGTCTAGCCACCGCGTACGGGCCCGTGCGGGGCATGGGGGACACTGGTGCGGTACGTCCACCCGGATTGCCGCACCCAGGAGCGCTCCCCATGCCCCGCCTCGCCCTCTACGCCCTCGTCGTCTGCGTCCTGTCCGTCGCCGCCGCCGTGGTCTCCTTCGCCCAGGGGAGCTGGCTCGGCATCGTGTGGGTGCTGCTCGCGGGGCTCTCGTCCAACATGACCTGGTACTACGCCCGCCGCGCGAAGGCCCTGCGGCAGCGGGACGAGGCCACGGCCGCCGCCGGCCACTAGCCGCCGGCCGCTAGCCGTTGATCGTGGGGATGTCCGGGGTGCCCAGCCAGAAGCGGTAGAGGCGCTGGCCCCAATATGTATCGAAGTCCGTGACACCGAGGCCGCGCAGGATCGCGTCCACCGCGTCGAAGAACGCGTGGTTGACCTCGGGGATCCACAGGATGCCGAACACCGCTAGCAGGCCGAACGGCGCGAACGGCTCCACCTGGCGGCGGATGTTCAGCGACAGCCATGGCTCGATCACGCCGTAGCCGTCCAGGCCCGGGACGGGCAGGGAGTTCAGGATCGCCGCCGTCACCTGGAGCAGTGCCAGGAACGCGAGCGCGTAGCGGAACGTGTCGGGCACGCCGTCGAGGGCGTCGAGCCAGAACGGCGCCGTGCACACGACCGCGAACAGCACGTTCGTCAGCGGGCCCGCGGCCGAGATGAGGCTGTGCCGCCAGCGCCCCCGGATGCGGCCGCGCTCGATGAACACCGCGCCGCCGGGCAGTCCGATGCCGCCCATGATGACGAAGAGCACCGGAAGGACGATGCTCAGCAGCGCGTGCGTGTACTTCAGCGGGTTGAGGGTCAGATAGCCCTTCGCGCCGATGGAGATGTCACCGCTGTGCAGAGCGGTACGGGCGTGCGCGTACTCGTGCAGGCACAGCGAGACGATCCAGGCCGCCGTCACGAACAGGAAGACGGCGAAGCCCGGGTTGTCGGCGAACCCGGTCCAGGCCGCCCAGCCGGAGGCCGCGGTGACCGCGGCGATCCCGAGAAAGACGGGGCTGACCCGACGGTCGCTCCGGGTGGGGGCGGTGGTCATGCGGCTCCTTCGTACGGGCCGAAACACGCTACTCCGGCGAGGCTACCGCCCTCACCCGGCCGCGCAGCAGGCCCGCGCCTCCTCCCTCGATCTTCCCGCCCGCCCCTTCTGCGGGCACCCGGTCCGCGCCTCCTCCCTCGGTCTTCCCGCCCGCCCCCTCCACGGGCGGCTGGTCCGCGCCTCCCTCTCCCGGCTTCCCGCCCGTCCCTTCTGCGGGCGGCTGTCCGCCCCTCCTCTCCCCTCCCCCTGTGGGCAACTGGTCCGCCAGGGGCGGAACGGGTGGGCACAGCCCAGGCCTACGGTGCGGTTGACACAGAGGGCACCCCACCCATCCCCGCGCGGAGCGCAAACCCCCGTTGGCCGACGGATGGGCCCTGCGCGGCCCCCAACCGCGGGTACCGGCGACAATGGGGGCGTGCGATACCGCGTTCTGGGCGTGACCCAGGCCCTGCGCCCCGACGGCACCACCGTGCCGGTCGGCGGCGCCCGCCTGCGCGCACTGCTCGCGGCACTCGCCCTGCGCCCGGGCCGCACCGTCCCGGTGCACCTCCTCGTCGACCAGGTGTGGGGCGACACACCCCCCGCCGACGCCACCGGCGCCCTCCAGGCCCTGGTGGGCAGGCTGCGGCGGGCCCTGGGCGCCGGCGCCGTCACCTCCACCGAAGGCGGCTACCACCTGCGCGCCGCCCCCGACGACGTCGACGCCCACCACTTCGAGCGCCTGGTCGGCGAAGGCACCCGCGCCCTCGCCGACGGCGACCCCGCCAAGGCCGCCGCCCTCCTCGACGACGCCCTCGCCCTGTGGCACGGCGAGGCCTTCACCGACCTGCCGGACCACACCGCGGAGGCGGCCCGCTGGTCCGCCCGCCGCCTGGACGCCAGGCGCGCGCGGTGCGCCGCCGACCTGGCGCTCGGCCGGGCGGACTCGGCGCTCCCCGAGCTCACCGCCCTGTGCGACACCCACCCCCTGGACGAAGCCCTCCAGACCCTGCGCCTGCGCGCCCTGCGCGACGTCGGCCGCACGGCGGAGGCGCTGGCCGCGTACGACGACGTACGCCGCACCCTCGCCGACCGCCTCGGCACCGACCCGGGCCCGGAACTGCGCGCCCTGCACGCGGAGTTGCTGCGCCCGGACGGCGACGCCGACCGCGAACGGGACCGGGGCCGCGGCCGGGACGCGGACCGGGGACGAGACGAGGTCCAGGGGCGTGACCGTAAGCGAGAGGGCGCCGCCGACCCGCCCCCTCCCGTCGGCGCCCCGGAAGCGGCAACCCCCCGCGCCGGGGCGGAGCCTCCCGCCAGAACCCCCGCCCAGGGCAACCTCCGCGCCCGGCTCACCTCCTTCGTGGGGCGGGCCGGGGACATCGGCGCGATCCGGGCCGACCTGGGGCGGGCGCGGCTCGTGACGCTGACAGGACCCGGCGGGGCGGGCAAGACGCGGCTCTCCCAGGAAGCCGCGGAGTCGGTCGCCGACACCGTGCCCGACGGGGTGTGGCTGGCCGAACTCGCGCCGGTGGACGACCCGGACGACGTACCGGAGGCCGTCCTGACCGCGCTCGGCGCGCGCGAGACGGTGCTGCGGGGCGCGGGCGCGGAGGAGCTGCGCGCGGCGGCGGAACGCAAGGCCGCCGACCCCTTGTTCCGGCTCACCGAGCACTGCGGACCGCGCCGCATGCTGCTCGTACTCGACAACTGCGAGCACCTCGTCGACGCCACCGCGGGCCTCGTGGCGCGGCTGCTCGCCGAGTGCCCCGGGGTCACCGTGCTCGCCACCAGCCGCGAACCTCTCGGCGTTCCCGGCGAGTTGCTGCACCCGGTCGAACCGCTGCCGGAACCTTTCGCGCTGCGGCTCCTCGCCGACCGCGGGGCGTCCGCGCGGCCCGGCTTCCGGGTCGACGACGACGCCCGCGCCGCCGCCGAGATCTGCCGCCGCCTCGACGGCCTGCCGCTCGCCATCGAACTGGCGGCGGCCCGGCTGCGGATGCTCACCCCGCGCCAGATCGCCGACCGGCTCGACGACCGCTTCCGGCTCCTGACCAACGGGGCCCGCACGGTGCTGCCGCGCCAGCAGACCCTGCGTGCCGTCGTCGACTGGTCCTGGGACCTCCTCGACACCGCCGAACGGTCGGTCCTGCGCCGCCTCTCGGTCTTCGCGGGCGGCTGCGACCTCGCGGCGGCCGAGGCCGTCTGCGCGGGCAGCCGCGTGGACCCCCGCGACATCGCCGGCGTCCTCGGCTCCCTCGTCGACAAGTCGCTCGTCGTCGCCGCGCCCGCCACGCACGGCGACGTGATGCGCTACCGGCTCCTGGAGACCGTCTCCGAGTACGCCGCCGAACGCCTGGACGAGGCGGGGGAGCGGGGCGCGGCGGAGCGGGCGCACCTCACCTACTTCCGGGAGTTCGCCAGGACCACCGACCCGGAGCTGCGCGGGCACGGGCAGCTCGCGGCCGTCGCGGCGTTCGAAGCGGAGTACGAGAACCTGCGCACCGCCCTGCGCCGCGCCGTCGCCGCCCGCGACGAGCAGGAGGCGCTGTGCCTGGTCCTCTCCCTTGCGTGGTTCTGGCTGATCCGCGGCCTGCGCCAGGAGGCACGTAACTGGACCAGGGACGTGATGGCCCTCGGCCCCGACCCGTTCGCCCCGCCCGTCACCCCCGCCGCCCCGCTGTACACGCGCTGCACGGACACCCCGCCCCCGCTGTCCGGCGAGCTCCTCATCGAGGCCCGGCGCGGTGTGCACCTCATCCAGTTGTCCTGCATGGACATGGACCCCTCCGACTGGCGGACCCCCGAGGCCGCGCGGAAGCTGGACGCCATCAGGGACACCTACCGGCCGGGCCTGCCGCAGACTTGCCGCAGCCCGGGCAGCCTGTGGTTCTTCGCCGTCCTGATGACCGGCGACGTGGAGCGGCTGCGCCGTCTCATCGACGAGACCGTCACCGCCTGCCGCAGGTACGGCTTCACCTGGGAGCTCGCGGGCGCCCTGCAACAGCGCGCCAACATCCTCGCCAACCGCACCGACTGGGCCGGTGACGCCCGCAGCGACGCCGACGAGGCCCTGGAGATCTACACCCGGCTCGGCGACGCCTGGGGCACGGCCGAGGCCCTGTCCTCACGCGGCGAGGCGCACGAGCGGCGCGGCGCGTACCTGCACGCGGCCGCCGACTTCCGCGCGGCGATCGAGCACGCGACGGAGCTCGGCGCGTGGGCGCAGGTGTCCCTGCTGACCGCGCGGCTCGGCACGGTCCTGGTCGAGGCGGGTGAGGCCGAGCGCGGCGAGGCGCTGCTGCGGCAGGTCGTGAGCGACGCGGGGAACCGTCTGAACGGGGCGCTGCCCGCGGCCCGGCTCTTCCTCGTCGGCCTGCTCTGCCGCACCGGCCGCACCGCCGAGGCCCGTGAGCAACTGGCGCGCCTGAAGGAGGAGTTCACGGCCTTCGGCTTCGCGCTCTTCGAGGGCTTCGTGTGCGGCTCGCACGCCTGGCTCGACACTCTCGACGGCCGGCACGCGCGGGCGGTCGGCCTGGCCCGCGAGGCCGTCGAGAAGGCCGCCGACCCCTTGGCGCAGTTGGTCGCGCCGCAGTTGCTCGCCGTGCACCTCGCGACCCTGGCCAGGGCGCTCGTCTGCCACGACGCCGACCGGGCCGCGGACGCGGCCCATCTGCTCGCCGTGGCCGACGCCCAGTTGCCGCCCGGCCACGTCCCCGTGGCCCTGGAGCGGGAGATCCGGGGGAGCGCCGAGCGCGCCACCCGGGCGGCGCTCGGCGACGCGGGCTACGCCGCCGCCTATGCCGAGGGCGACGGCCTCACCTGGGAGCAGGCCGTCGCCTCGGCGGAGCTGTGACCCGAGGGGGTCACGTCTTGGTGCGGAACTTGTGGATCGCGATCGGCGCCGTGATCGCCGTGAGGGCGACCGACCAGATCAGCGTCACCCACACGTCGTGTGCGATCGGCGTGCCGCCGTTCATCAGGCCACGGGCCGCGTCGGCGAGCGACGACAGCGGGTTGTAGTCCGTGAACGTCTGGAGCCAGCCCGGCATGGACTTCGTCGGCGCGAAGATGGACGAGCCGAACTGCAGCGGCATCAGGACCAGGAAGCCCATGCCCTGGATGGCCTGGGCGCTCTTCATGACGACACCCATGGTGAGGAAGATCCACATCAGGCCCACCCCGAAGGCCATGGCGAGACCGACGGACGCGATGAAACCCGGGATGCTCTCCACGGAGAAGCCGATGATCAGCGCGACGATCATCAGAATGGCGGTGGCGACCAGCATCCGCAGAAGCTCGACCACGATCTTCGCGACCATCACCGAGGAACGCGCGATCGGCAGCGACCGGAACCGGTCCATCACACCGGTCTGGAAGTCCTGATTGAAGCCCGTGCCCACGCCCATGGCCATGTTCATCCCCATCATGGCCATGAGGCCGGGGATCACGTACTGGACGTACTCGTCGCGGCCGCCGCCGAGCGACTGGCCGACCGAGCCGCCGAAGACGTACACGAAAAGGAGCGTGAAGATGATCGGCATGAGCACGGCGTCGATCATCGACTCCATGTCCGCCTTGATCCACAGCAGATTGCGGCGGACCAGGGCGGCGGTGTGCCGCACATGGGCGCGCGGGCTGATGCGGGTGTCGGCGCCTGCTTTGCCGACGTGGTTCTCGACGGGCGCCGAGGGGGGCGCCGGGGCCGTGGTGGTGGCGCTCATGCGGCGACCTCCTCGAAGTCGGTGGCCCTCGTGGACGCGGCGTCCTGCGTCTCGCCGGTCTTGTGGCCGGTGAGGGACAGGAAGACCTCGTCCAGGCTGGGCAGTTCGGTGGCGATGTCGGCGAGCGTGATGCCGCGCGCGGTGAGGGTGCCCACGACGGCCGTGAGCTGCTCGTCGCTCAGGATCGGCACCAGGACCACGCCGGTCTCGTCGTCGACGGTGGTGGTGGCGAGGCCGGTCAGGCCCGACTCGTCGAGGGCCGCGGCGGTGGGGCGCAGTTGCGCCGGGTCGGCCGGGCGGACGCGCAGGGTGCGGCCGCCGACCTTCGCCTTCAGCTCCTCGATGCGGCCGTTCGCGATGACCTTGCCGCGGTCGACGACCGTGAGCTCGCTCGCGAGCTGCTCGGCCTCTTCCATGTACTGCGTGGTCAGCAGGACGGTGACGCCGTCACCGACCATGCGCTTTACCTCGTCCCAGACCTCGTTGCGCGTACGCGGGTCGAGGCCGGTCGTCGGCTCGTCGAGGAACAGCACGGCCGGGCTGCCGATCATGGACGCCGCCAGGTCGAGGCGGCGGCGCATGCCTCCCGAGTACGTACGCGCGGGGCGCTTGGCGGCCTCGGTGAGCGAGAACCGCTCCAGCAGGCCGTCGGCCCGGGAGCGGGCCTCCTTGCGGGACAGGTCGAGCAGTCGGCCGATCATGTAGAGGTTGTCCCAGCCGGTCAGCTTCTCGTCCACCGAGGCGTACTGACCGGTGAGGCCTATCACGCGGCGCAGTTGGCGGGGCTGGCGCACCACGTCGTACCCGGCGACGAAGGCCGAGCCGGAGTCGGGGGTGATCAGGGTGGAGAGGCAGCGCACGAGCGTGGTCTTGCCGGCGCCGTTGGGCCCGAGGACGCCGAGGACCGTGCCCTCGCGGACGTCCACGTCGACGCCGTCCAGCGCCTTGGTCTCGCCGTAGTGCTTGACCAGCCCCCGTACCGAGACGGCGTTCGCCGCTCCGCCGGTCACCCGTTGGGGCTTGTTGTCGATTTCTGTCATGCCGTACATAAGAGCAGTCGCCACCGACAATCCGCCGACAGCCGACCGACAGCGGCAGGAGCAAGAAGCGACAGGAGGCCGACAAGCGCGGTGACAGGTGGGGGGAGAACGCCATGAAGCGGTACATGACGCCTCAAGATCGGGATGGCGCAAAGTCGCCCCGGAGTCGTGGGCTCCGGTAGGTGCGGACGCGGGGGCGCCGGAAGAGGAGGGCAGCCCGCCGACGGGGGACGGCCGGCGGGCTGCCGTTGGTGCCGCGATGGTTCGTGTCGGCCGTGGGCACCGGCACCCGGTGTCGGTGCCCACGGCGCGGGTACCTCAGTGGACGGCGTGCTCCGGAGCCGGGAACGCGGCGCCCACCACGTCCTCGGCGAAGGCCTTCGCGGCATCGCCCATGACGCCGCGCAGGTCCGCGTACTGCTTCACGAAGCGCGGCATCTTTCCGCCGGTCAGGCCCAGCATGTCGGTCCATACCAGGACCTGGGCGTCGCAGTCCGCGCCCGCGCCGATGCCGACCGTCGGGATGTTCAGGGACCGGGTGACCTCGGCGGCGAGCTCGGCGGGCACCAGTTCGAGCACCACCGCGAAGGCACCCGCGGCCTCGGCCGACTTGGCGTCCCTGAGCAACTGGTGGGCGGCCTCCTCGCCGCGGCCCTGGACGCGGTAGCCCATGGTGTTCACCGACTGCGGGGTGAGCCCCAGATGGGACATGACGGGGATGCCGGACTGGACGAGCAGCTCGGTCTGGGCCAGTGAGCGCTCCCCGCCCTCCAGCTTCACCGCGCCGACGCCGGCCTCCTTGACCAGGCGGGTCGCGGACCTGAGCGCCTGGACGGGGCCCTCCTGGTACGAACCGAAGGTCAGATCGGCGACGATCAGGGCGCGGCTCGTGCCGCGCACGACGGCCGAGGCCATCATGGTCATCTCGTCGAGGGTCACGGGCACGGTGGTGTCGTACCCCAGGTGGCAGTTGCCCGCCGAGTCGCCGACGAGCATGACCGGGATCCCGGCCTCGTCGAAGACGGACGCGGTCATCGCGTCGTACGCGGTGAGCATGGGCCACTTCTCGCCGCGCTCCTTGGCGGCGGTGATGTCGCGGACCGTGATGCGGCGAGTGCCCTTGCCGCCGTACAGCGCCTTGCTGCTGTCGGTCTTCCGCTCCGTGGAAGCGGGGCTCTGGGCAGCCGAAAGCTGCGTCATCGCAACGGCTCCTTCTGTCGTCTCGAGGCGCCCTGACGGCGTCCCCGGATCACGTCCATGGTGGCATCGCGTGCCGCCTTGCGGCTAGAGGGTGTTTTTTCGGCCAATTCCAGCTTGGGCGAGGACCTGGCGGGTTCTAGTCTCCGGAGGAGGGGATTCCGCAGGGTGGACGCAGATGTTCCGCATGCTGGACCGGGTGACGGGATGGGGGGCGGGCCGAGTGATGGACGGGAAAAGCCGCGGTAAAGCCTTTCCAATACGAGACGGTCTCGTATCGAAATGGCTCTACGCTGGAGTCCATGACCACATCTGCCGTCCCCGACGCGCCCCGCATACCGGAGGCGGTCCACCGGCGCCGCTGGGCGATCCTCGGCGTCCTGATGCTCAGCCTGCTGATCGTCGTCCTGGACAACTCGATCCTCAATGTCGCCATCAAGACCATCTCCACCCCGGAACCCACCGGCCTCGGCGCCACCCAGAGCGAGCTCGAGTGGGCCATCAACTCCTACACGCTCGTCTTCGCCGGACTCCTGTTCACCGCGGGCCTGCTCGGTGACCGCATCGGCCGCAAGAAGGTCCTGATCGCCGGGCTCGCCGTCTTCGGCATCGGCTCGGCGCTCGCCGCCCAGTCCGGCTCACCGGTCGAACTCATCGCGTTCCGCGGAGTGATGGGTCTCGGCGCCGCCTTCGTGATGCCCGCCACCCTCGCCGTCCTCATGAACGTCTTCGAGCGCGAGGAGCAGCCCAAGGCCATCGGCATCTGGGCCGGCGGTGTCGGCCTCGCCGTCGCCATCGGACCGATCACCGGCGGTCTGCTCCTCGACCACTTCTGGTGGGGCTCGGTCTTCCTCATCAACGTGCCGATCGTGATCGTCGCCATCGGTCTGATGATCGCGCTCGTCCCGGACTCCAGGGACCCGAAGCCCGGCCGCATCGACCTGGTCGGCGTCGTCCTTTCCGTCATCGGTCTCGTACTGCTCGTCTACGGCATCATCAAGGGCGGCCAGCTCGCCGACTTCACCGATCCCGCGGCCCTCGCGACGATCCTCGCGGGCGTCGCCGTGCTCGCCGGTTTCGTCTGGTACGAGAAGCGCAGCGAGCACCCGTCCATCGACATCTCGTACTTCAAGAACCGCGTCTTCTCCGCCGCCATCACCGCGATCGCGCTCGTCTTCTTCGCGCTGATGGGCGTCACGTTCTTCGCCGTCTTCTACACCCAGAGCGTGCGCGGGTACTCGCCGCTGAAGACCGGCCTGCTGATGCTGCCGCTCGCCGTCGCCCAGTTGATCTTCGCGCCGCGCGCCCGGCTCGTCGTCGACCGCTTCGGGGTACGCGCGGTGTGTGCGGGCGGGCTCGGGCTCGTCGCCCTCACGCTCGTCGGCTTCGCCCTCCTCGACGCCGACACTCCCATCTGGGTCCTGGAGGTCATCTTCTTCCTGATGGGCGCGGGTATGGCGCACATCATGACGCCGACCAGCGTCGTCATCATGCAGGCCCTGCCGCGGGAGAAGGCCGGCTCCGCGTCGGCGCTCAGCAACACCTTCCGGCAGGTCGGCGGGGCGCTCGGCATCGCCGTGCTCGGGTCCGTGCTGTCCACCGCCTATCGCGGGGGCGTGGAGGACGAGCTGAAGGTGCTGCCCCCTGGGGCGCGGCACACCGCCGGGGAGTCGATCGAGGCGACGCTCGGGGCCGCTGGGCGGCTCGGGGGGCGCGGGGACGCGCTCGTGGCCGCCGCCAACGACTCCTTCCTGCACGCCATGCACATCACCGCCCTGTGCGGGGCGGGGGTCGCCCTTGTGGGCGTGCTCGTCGTGTCCCTGTACTTGCCAGGCAAGGCGCGCAAGGACTTGTCGACGCCTGCCGACGCGTCGGCCCCGGAGGGGGAGCGGGTGGGCGCCGAGCACTGAGGATCCGCCGGGGGCGGGCGCCCTTCCGCTGTGGGCAAGCGGGCCGCCAGGGGCGGCACGGGTGGGCACAGCCCCCGGCGGGCGGTCACGTCGCACCCGGCCAGGGAGAATGCGGGGGGACGTTACACCGCGGAGGAGTCGTGACAGTGGAGCAGGGGCGGAACGGCAAGGGGGCACGGGGGCGGCCCCGAAGTGAGGCGGTGGAGCGGGCCATCATCGAGGGCGTCGTCCAACTGGTCGAGGAGGGCATCCCCCTCGCGGACATCTCCGTGGAGCGCATCGCCCGCACCGCGGGCGTGGGCAAGGCCACGATCTACCGCCGCTGGAGCGGCAAGGAGGAAATCTTCGTCGACGTCCTGCGCGGCCTGGAGGAGCCCCCCGCCGCCCTGCCGGGCACCTCCATGCGCGACGACCTCGTCGTCCTCGTCGAACGCATCCGCCGCCGCGGCCTGAGCATGCGCTCGTCGGCACTCCTGCACAACGTGTTCGCACAAATGAAGAGCCTGCCCAAGCTCTGGGAGGCGTACCACGAGACGGTGATCGAACCGCAGCGCCGCATCGTCAGGGACGTCCTGCGCCGCGGCGTCGAGAACGGCGAGCTGCGTGCGGACGTCGACCTCGTGCTCGCCAACGAGCTGTTCGTCGGCCCCATGCTGGTGCGCGCCGTGATGCGCCCGAACGATCCGCTGGACGACGACCTGGCGGTGCGCATCGTCGACACGGTGCTCGAAGGGATGCGTCCGCAGAAGTGAACCCGCGGTGCCCGGCGTGGCGTTCACCACGCCGGGCACCGGGTCGATGTGCGCGTTTTGTCACAGAGGTCACCCCCCGCACGCACATCCGGAACCCCGTGAGCGCTCTCGTTCGTCCTCGTGCCCGTACGGCCGTCCCCGGACGGCAGGGACGACACCGGATCATCGCCTAGGGTGCTGAGGGCGGGACGACGGTGTGCACGGCAGTCAGTGAGGCGACGAGAGACATGGCGCAGGCGTACAAGGCGGAGACGGACAGCGGCGGCTCGGAGCCCGAGCGTCCGGATTCCCGACTGCGACGCCTGGTCGGCGGATGGCGGGGCGACCCCGGCATCTGGCGGCGCGGGCTGGTCACGGCGGGATGCGCGGTCCTCATCGGGCTCGTGATGCTGCTGCACGCCCAGATCCCCAACGGCGTGGGCAACCTCGGCAGCCTCACCGAGACGTTTCTGCCCTGGCTCGGCGTGTTCGTCCCTGTCCTGCTCGTCATCGCCGTCGTCCGCAAGTCCGCGATCGCCCTGATCGCCCTGCTCCTTCCGGTGAGCGCCTGGTTCAGCGCCTTCGGCGGCCTCATGACCGACAAGTCCGGCAGCGGCGGCGACCTGACCGTCGCCACGCACAACGTCAACGCCGACAACCCCGACCCGTCCGGCACCGCCCGCGACGTCGCGGCGTCCGGGGCCGACGTCATCGCCCTGGAGGAGCTCACCTCCGGCGCCGTACCGACGTACGAGAAGGCCCTCGCGAGCACGTACAAGTACCACTCGGTGCAGGGCACCGTCGGCGTGTGGAGCAAGTATCCGCTGAGCGGCACCAGGCCCGTCGACATCAAGCTCGGCTGGACCCGGGCGCTGCGGACCACCGTCGACACCCCCAAGGGGGAGGTCGCCGTGTACGTGGCGCACCTGCCGTCGGTGCGGGTCAAGCTCGACGCGGGCTTCACCGCGGGGCAGCGCGACGACAGCGCCGACGCGCTGGGCAGGGCCATCCGGCGCGAGAGCGTCGGCAGGGTCGTGCTGCTCGGCGACCTGAACGGCACGATGAACGACCGCGCGCTGAACGCCGTCACCTCGCAGATGCGGTCCACGCAGGGCGCCGCGGGCGACGGGTTCGGCTTCAGTTGGCCCGCCTCGTTCCCGATGGCCCGCATCGACCAGATCATGGTCAAGGGGGTCGAGCCGGTGTCGTCCTGGACGCTGCCGGAGACGGGCAGCGACCACCTGCCGGTCGCCGCGAGCGTGGACCTCTGACGGTCACCGTCCCGCAACCTCGCGTCCCAGACCTGGCGGCCGCGCGGAATACTCGGGCCGGGACCTTTGTTCCGTACGTAAACTTACGGGTCGCGCGCGCCGCTCCCCGCCGCCCTCGCGCGCCCGCCCGCGCCCACGCCCGCTCAGCCCGTTCGGAAGGTACGTCCTCATGCCCCTGGCCCTGCTCGCCCTAGCCGTGGGCGCCTTCGGCATCGGCACCACCGAGTTCGTGATGATGGGCCTGCTGCCCAATGTCGCGGACGACCTGCACATATCCATCCCGACCGCGGGGCACTTGGTCTCCGCGTACGCGCTCGGCGTCGTCATCGGTGCCCCGCTGCTCGCCGCCGTCACCGCGAAGATGCCCCGGCGCCGGGTCCTCATCGGCCTCATGGGACTCTTCGTCGTCGGCAACGCGCTGTCCGCCGCCGCGCCCGACTACCACCTCCTGATCGCCGCCCGCTTCGTCAGCGGACTGCCGCACGGCGCGTTCTTCGGCGTCGGCGCGGTCGTCGCCACCGGGCTCGTCGGGCCCGAGCGCAAGGCCCGGTCGGTGTCCCTGATGTTCCTCGGCCTCACCGTCGCCAACGTCGTCGGTGTGCCCGTGGCCACCCTCATGGGGCAGCAGCTCGGCTGGCGTGCGACGTTCCTCGCCGTCAGCGCCATCGGGCTCGCCGCGATCGCCGCGCTCGCGCTCCTCGTGCCCGCCGACCACGGGCACGGCGAGAACCCGGGGCTCCGGGGTGAGCTGCGGGCGCTGCGTTCGCTGCCCGTGTGGCTCGCGCTCGGTACGACCGTCGCGGGCTTCGGCGCGCTGTTCGCCGCCTACAGCTACGTCACGCCGATGCTGACGGACTCCGCCGGGTTCGCCGAGGCCGGGGTCACGCTGCTGCTCGCCCTCTTCGGCGTGGGGGCCACGGCGGGGAACCTGCTCGGCGGGCGGTTCGCCGACCACTCGCTGCGCGGCACGCTGTTCGGCGGGCTCGGCTCGCTGGTGGTCGTGCTCGCGTTCTTCCCGCTCCTCATGCGGGCCGAGTGGAGTGCGGCCGTGGGCGTGACGCTGCTCGGTATGGCCGCGTTCACGACCGGGTCGCCGCTTCAGCTCATGGTCATGGAGAAGGCCGCCGCCGCGCCCTCGCTGGCCTCCTCGGCGAACCAGGCCGCGTTCAACCTCGCCAACGCGGGCGGGGCCTGGATCGGTGGGCTCACCCTCGCCGCCGGCTTCGGCGTGACCTCGCCCGCCGTCGCCGGCGCGGGGCTCGCCGTGCTCGGCGTGGGGGTCGCCACCGTGGCGTACGCGGTCGACCGCGCCCGTTCTTCTTCCGGCGCCGGGCCGGGCCGCCTGATCGCCGAACACGTGCCCGGCGCCGAGCGGCGGGTGGACGCCTGACCTCCTGAACGCCGACAGGACGGGAACCCGGCACCGGGACTGTGCCCACCCGTCCCGCCCTGCGGGACGATTGCCCACAGGGGCGGGGCGGGTGCCCGCAGGGGGCGTGGCCGGTCGCCGCACCCCCGTACCCGCGCCTGTCGGGTGGCTGGAAACGGGTGGGTGGGAGAGGTTCCCGCCGCGGTAGCGGTGGGGAGGGAAGCACAACCCCCACCAGCCCGCAGGCAAGGAACAACCCCCCGGCCAAGCCCAGGCGGTCAGCCGCTTTCGCGCCAGAGGTTGGTGATGGGCAGCCGCCGATCCTTCCCGAACCCCTTCGGGGAGATCTTCGTACCCGGCGGATACTGCCGCCGCTTGTACTCGGCGGCGTCCACCATGCGCAGCGTGGAAGCGACGAGCTCCGCCGCGAACCCGGCGGCGACGATCGCGTCGGCCCCCTGGTCCCGGTCCACGTACAGCTCAAGGATCCCGTCCAGGACCGGATAGTCGGGCAGGGAGTCCGTGTCCACCTGCCCGGGCCGCAACTCCGCACTCGGCGGCTTGGTGATCGAGTCGTCGGGCACCGGCGGCGTCTGCCCGCGCTCCTCGGCGGCCTTGTTGCGCCAGCGGGCGAGCCGGAACACCGCGGACTTGTAGACGTCCTTGATGGGACCGTAGGCGCCGACGGAGTCCCCGTACAGCGTCGAATAACCGACCGCGAGCTCCGACTTGTTGCCGGGCGCGAGGACGAGGTGCCCCTCCTGGTTGGAGAGGGCCATCAGCATGGTCCCGCGCAGCCGTGACTGCAGGTTCTCCTCGGCGAGCCCGGTCAGCTCCAGGGACTCCATGTACGCGTCGAACATCGGCGCGATCGGCACCGTACGGAAGTGGAGCCCGGTGCGCCGCGCCAGCTCCTCCGCGTCGGTCAGCGAGTGCTCGGACGAGTACCGCGAGGGCATCGCGACCCCGTACACGTTCCGCGCGCCCACCGCGTCGCAGGCGATCGCCGCGGTCAGCGCCGAGTCGATGCCTCCGGAGAGCCCGATGAGCACGGAGCGGAAGCCGTTCTTGGTGACGTACGCGCGCAGCCCCACCACGAGGGCCGAGTACACCTCCTCGGTGTCGTCGAGGCGGTCGGCGTAACCGCCGCCGAACTCCGCCTCGTACGCGGGCAGCGGCTCAGCGGACAGCGTGACGTGCTCGACGCGCAGCCCGTCGCCGTCACCGCCGTCGCCGCCGTCACCGCCGACGACGCCGTGCGGCACCGGGCCCGCCGCGGGCAGTTCCAGGTCGAGGACCACACAGCCCTCCGCGAACTGCGGCGCCCGCGCGACGACTTCGCCGTCCTTGTCGACCACGATCGAGTCGCCGTCGAAGACCAGCTCGTCCTGGCCGCCGGTCATCGCCAGGTACGCCGTCGTGCACCCCGCCTCCTGGGCGCGCTTGCGCACCAGGTCGAGGCGCTGATCGTCCTTGTTCTGCTCGTACGGCGAGGCGTTGAGGGAGAGCAGCAGGCCCGCCCCCGCGGTGCGCGCGGCGGGCACCCGGCCGCCGTCCTGCCACAGGTCCTCGCAGATGGCGAGCGCCACGTCGACCCCGTGCACCCGGACCACGGGCAGCGTCTCGCCCGGCACGAAGTACCGGAACTCGTCGAAGACGCCGTAGTTGGGCAGGTGGTGCTTGGAGAAGGTGAGGGCCACGCCGCCGCGGTGCAGCACGGCCGCCGCGTTGCGGGGCGCGCCCGCGGGCTGGCCGTAGCGCGGCTTCGCCTCCTCCGTGCGGTCCAGATAGCCGACCACCACGGGCAGTTCGCCGAAGCCCTCGTCGGCGAGCCGCTCCGCGAGGGCACGCAGCGCCCGGCGCGAGGCGTCGACGAAGGAGGAGCGCAGCGCGAGGTCCTCCACGGGGTAGCCGGTCAGGGCCATCTCGGGGAAGGCGACCAGGTGCGCCCCCTGCTCGGCGGAGTGCCGGGTCCAGTGGACGATCGCCTCGGCGTTCCGCGCGAGATCGCCGACGGTCGAGTCGATCTGGTTCAGAGCGAGGCGTAGTTGAGGCACGCGGCCCAGCCTATTCATCAAAGCGACGCGATGTCCTGGTGAACGGGCCCGTGGTGTCCTCGCGAACCGGGCCTGTGAACGGGTGCGGACGCGCCGCGCGGGGCGCGTCCGACCGGCCGCGTCCGACCGGCCGCGTCCGACCGGCCGCGTCCGACCGGCCGCGTCCGACCGACCGCGTCCGACCGCCCGCGGGTGTGCGCCCGCGGGTGTGCGCCCGCGGCGCCGGACGCGCCCCTGGTTCCGCTCGGGTCGGTTACCGCGTGCGGTAGCCGAGGGCCGTCATCATGCCCGCCTCCGCGTGGTAGACGTTGTGGCAGTGGATCATCCACAGGCCCGGGTTGTCGGCGTCGAAGTCCACCGTCAGGGTGCCGTTCGGCAGGGCGACCGCCGTGTCCTTGCGGGGGCGGCCAGGGGCGCCCGCGAGGGCGAAGGTGTGGCCGTGCAGATGCAGCGGGTGCCACATCGCCGTGCCGTTGGTGAACACCAGGCGCACCCGCTCACCGGCCCGCACCGGATGCCGCTGATCGGGGGTGTAGGGCTTCTTGTCGAACGCCCAGTCGTACTTCCGCATGCCGCCGGTCAGCCGGATCCTGATCGTGCGGTCCGGCGTCCGGCGCGGCAGGGCCACCGAGTCGTCGGCCGTGAGCCGGTCGGCGAGCAGGACGCGGCCCGTCAGCTCCTTGGGCCGCACGGACGCCGCGGGCGGCCTGCCGCCTCCCGTGCGGAGCACCGCCTGCGCCGCGGCCTTCTTGCCCTCGGCCACCGCCGTCAGCGGGAAGACGCCGTCCTTGGCGGTGACGAGGACGTCGTACCGCTCGCCCATGCCGATCAGGAGCGCGTCGGTCCTCCGGTGCCGGACCGGGAAGCCGTCCGTGTGCGTCACCGTCAGCTCATGGCCGCCGAGGGCCACGCGGAAGGCCGTGTCCCCGCCCGCGTTGATCAGGCGCAGCCGGACGCGGTCGCCGGGGCGGGCGCGGAAGACGGCGGGGGAGCGGGGGGTCCGGCCGTTGATCAGGTAGTGCGGGTGGGCGACGTCGCCCGCGTCCGGGCCGAGGATGTCGCTGCGCGCGCCCATCATCATGCGGGAGGGCCCGGAGGCTTTGGCGGGCCCCGTGGTTCCGGAGGCTCCGGTGGGCCCGGTCGCCATGCCGTGCCCTTCGTGACCCCCTCCCCCGTCACCCCCGCCCCCGTGGTCCATGCCGCCGCCCCCGCCGTGCTCCATACCGGCCCGCAGCTCGGTCAGGACCCCGTCCGGCGTCGAGCCGTCCACCCCGTCGACCCAGTCGTCCAGGACGACCACCCACTCCTCGTCGTACCGCAGCGGCTCCCGGGGGTCCTCGACGATCAGGGGTGCGTACAGACCACGGTCCTGCTGGGTGCCGGAGTGCGGGTGGAACCAGTACGTCCCCGGGTGCGGGACCTTGAAGCGGTACGAGAAGTCGGCGCCGGGGGCGATGGCGCGCTGGGTGAGGGCGGGGACGCCGTCCATGTCGTTGCGCAGGGCGAGGCCGTGCCAGTGCAGGGTGGTGGCTTCGGGGAGGTGGTTGGCGAGCGTGAGGGCGAGGGTGTCGCCCGCGGTGACACGGACTTCCCTGCCGGGCAGTTCCCCGCCGTACGCCCACGTCCTCACGGTGGGGCCGCCCAGGTCGAGCGTGGCCCTCGCGGCCGTCAGCCGGACCTCGCGGACCCGGCCGCCGCCGGGGCGGGCGCGCTCGGCGGCGGCGACCTCCTTGCCGGTGGGCGACACGAAGCCCGCCGGAGCCGCGGACGGGCCTGCGTTGCCGCCGCCGGAGTGACCGGAGTGGGAGCCGCCGCCCCCGTCCCCGCCCCCGTCCCCGTCCCCGGAGCAGGCCGTCACGAGTCCCGCGCCCGCGGCGCCGGCTGCCGCGCCGAGCAGGACGCGCCGCGACGGCTTCGAAGGGCCGTCGGCGGACGCGGGACCGGGGATGCGCGTGATCGGTTTGCGCATGGTTGATGAACACCTCGTCTGTGTGGTGCGTGCAGTAGGGCGCGTCTGCTGCTTCTGGTACACCGCTCGGCGCCCGGAGGTTCCCTGTTGCGGGCCCCGGACGTGCGGGCAGCGCGAAGCAGCCGGTACGGCGGCCTATACGCGCAGCACGGACAGACGGGTGAGGAGGGTGCGGGGCGGCGGCGGATGCGGCCGCAGCGCGTCGAGCAGTTGGGCGAGCCGCTGTACGGGGGCGAGGGCGCCCCCGGGCCGGTGGCGGACCGCCGCGTGCGACAGGGCGAGGGTGAGGGCGGCGCCCAGGACCGCCAGACAGACGGAGAGCGGGTCCATGCCGGGGGCGTGCGGCGCGGGGCCGCCGGGCCGGGGCTCGGCCACCGCCCCGGAGCGCGGCTGCGTGCCGTCCGCTCCGTCCGCTCCGGTGTGCGGCTGCGGGCCGTCCGCTCCGGTGTGCCGCCGCGTGTCCTTGGCTCCGGGGTGCGGCTGTGTGTCCTGCGCTCCGGTGTGCGGCTGTGTGCCGTCCGCTCCGGTGTGCCGCCGCGTGTCCTTGGCTCCGGTGTGCGGCTGGGTGTCCTGCGCTCCGGAGTGCGGCTGTGCGCCGTCCACCAGCGAGTGCGAGTGCGAGTGCGAGTGCGAGTTCGGGTGCGTGCCGCCGCCCGTCCCGGACCGTCCCGCGCCCTGGTGGCCGTCGTCCACGCGCGCGTGAGCACCGACCGGGGTCGTCACCGCGTACTCGTAGGCCGGGGCCGCCACCGCGCACTCGTAGGCCGGAGGCGTCACCGCGTACTCGTAGGCCGGGGCCGTCACCGCGTACTCGTAGGCCGGAGGCGTCACCGCGTACCCGTAGGCCGGGGCCGCCACCGCGTACCCGTAGGCCGGAGGCGTCACCGCGTACCCGTAGGCCGGAGCCGCCACCGCGTACCCGTAGGCCGAAGGCGCCACCGCGTACCCGTGGGCCGGGCCCAACACCCCCCGCTTGCCGCCCGGGACCGTCGCCGACTGCTCGCCGACCGGAGCCGTCACCGCGTGCTCACCCATAGGCCGTTCGGCGCGCGAACCATGCTCCCGGGGATGGCCCAGCGAGTGCATGGCCACGATGCCGAAGAGCAGCGCGACGAGCAGCGCGAGGCGGCTCGCGCGCGTCGTCGGGCTCTTCGGGCTCCTCTGGGGCACGGGCCGGATCCTACCCCTCCTGGGTATGGGGCGACATGCGGGCCCGGCCCCCTCCGACGATCATGGGCCCATGACGACTTCGGACGGACCGGGGCGGAGCGGGACCGCTTCGGTGGCGAGCATGCGCCGTTTCCCGTCGCGCGTCGGCACGCCCGTGCCCGGGCGCGGTTCCGCCGAGCAACGAGAGCCCCCGGCCGCCGGAGCGGCCCGCGGCGACGGCCGCGCCCGCGCGGCCGTCGCCGTCCTCCTCACGCTCGGCGCCCTCGCCTACACCACCTGGACCCTGGAGGCGTTCCTGCCGACGGGGCTCTCGCCGCTGCGTACGTACGTGAGTGAACTCGCCGCCGAGGACCAGCCGTACGGCACGTTCTTCCGGACGCTCGACCTCGCTGCGGGGATCCTGGTGTGCGCGGGGGCCGTCGTAGGGCTTGGGTGGCTGCGCCCGCGCGCCGCGGCGCGCGGGCGTGCGCTCCTCGCCGTCGGCGGCTGGGTTGCCGTCGCCGTCTTCGGTGCCGCGACGGCGGCCGACTCGCGGCTCCCGCTGAGCTGCGCGCCCACGGCGGACGCGGCCTGCGCGGCACGGGAGCGGGCGGGCGCGGTGCCCTTCGCGCACGCGGCGCACGCGGTCAGCAGCAGTGTGGCGGTGGCGGGGGCGCTGGTGGGGATGGTGCTCCTGACGGTGGTGGTGCACCGGAGCGGGGCGCGGGGCGGGGGCCCGGCCGGGGCCCGGTTCAGGGGGCTTCTGCTCACCCTGGTCGGAGTCGAACTGATCGCCACTGTGTGGACGTTGGCCGCCGTCGCGGCGTTCGACTCCGGACACGGCACATCCGGACATGGCACATGGGGCCTGGGGGTCGCCCAACGCATGCAGTTGCTGACGATTGCGGTGTGGCTGGTGGTGATGGCGTGGCTGGTGTGGGCGGGGCGTCGGCGTACGTGAGGGGGGTGTTCGTCCGTATCGACGGGGTGCCGCACCATGTGCGGATGACGGGCGACGGACCCGTGTGCGTGCTCAGTGCGGGGCTCGGGCTCGCTTGGTTCGAGTGGGATCCGGTGGTGGCGCTGCTCGCCCGCTCCCGTACCGTCGTCCGCTTCGACCGGCCGGGGCTCGGGCTCAGCGGGCCCGCGCGCGAGGCGCCCACGCTGGTGGGGGAGGCCGAGCGGATCGGGCGCGTGCTGGACGCGCTCGGATTCGGGGAGGACGCCGTGACCGTGGTGGGGCATTCGCTGGCGGGCTTCCACGCGGAGGCGTTCGCGCGGCTGTGTCCTCGGCGGACGGCGGGGCTCGTCCTGGTGGACTCCAGCGTGGAGGAGGGGGCTGGGGCGGGGGACGTTCCCGGCAGGGGGGTTCGGCCGGCCCTCGCGCGGGGTGCGGGAGCCGTCCTGGGCGGGCTCGGGGTGCCGCGGGCCGTGGGGCCGTCGGCCCGGCGCCTGGCCGGGGGGCGTTCGGCTCCGCCTCCGGCGCGGGAGCTGTGTGCGGTGTACGGCTCGGGGCGGGTGTGGCGGGCGGCGCTGATGGAGTATCTGACGTACGGGGACGTGGCCCGCGAACTGGGGGCGATGCGGCGGGGAGCCCCCCTGCCCGGCGGGGCGCCGGTGACGGTCCTGGCGGCGTCCCCGAAGGCGTCCGGCACCGACGCCTGGGTAGGCCGCCAGCACGCGCTCGCCCACACCCTGCGAGCGGACTTCCGCGTGCTGGCCCCCGCGGGGCACCTCTTGATGCGGGCCCGCCCCCACGAGGTCACGGAAGCAATCCTGAGGGCACATTGAGCGGCCCCCCCCCACGTGGGCTGTGCCCACCCGTTCCGCCCCTGGCGGACCAGTTGCCCACAGCGGGGGCGGGCACGGCGCGGGAGACGGCCCGCAGCCGCCGTCCGGGCCTGCGTGGCACAGGGAGCCAGAAGCCCGCGATGGGGTGGAAACGGGCGGGTGGGGAAGCATCCGCGGCGGGACAGGAAAACCGCCCAACCGCTCAGGAGCGCTCGCGTGAACGGCCCACCCGGACGGGCTTGCGCGAAGCGTCGGGTCCGGGGCCGGGCGGCTGTCGGACCCTCGTGGTGCACTGGGGGCATGACGCAGAAGCTGACCGTGCGCCTCGTCGGCCGTGAGCTGCCAGGGGCGGAGTGCGGGGAGTACCGGGACGTGCACGTGGCCGTGCAGCGCGGGTCCGGGCCCGAGGACCCCGTGCGGGCCGATGCCGCCGAGGCGGTGTTCGCGTTCGAGGTGTCCGTGGTCGCCGCGCCGGACGGCACCCCGGACTTCAAGGGGCCGCACGTCCAGGGCAAGCGGGGCGAGCGCTTCTTCTACCTGACCTGGGGCGAGCTGCCTCCCGGCGGCGAGTTCGCGATGTTCCGGCGGGCGAAGCTGTGGTTCGCGGATGTGCCTGCGGCGGCGGTGGCGGCGGGGGTGGCTGTGGGGGAGCTGGGGCTCACGGATGAGAAGGGGATGCCGTTGTGTGCGGGGGTGCGGCCGCCGGGGGTGGTGTGGGGGGTGGGGTGAGCCCCCGGCAGGGTTTCCTACGGCTTCGCGCCCCGTGCCCTCAGCAGGTCCCTCATCAGCTTCACCTCGGACTCCTGGGACTCCACCATCCCCTGCGCGAGCCGCTTCTCGACGGGCACCTCGCAGCGCTCCACGCAGCCCCGCGCCATGTGGATGCCCCCCTGATGGTGAGCGGTCATCAGCTTCAGGTAATACACCTCGGCCTGCTTGCCGTTCAGCTCACCGAGCCGCTTCATCTGCGCGTTCGTCGCCATCCCGGGCATCAGCGAACCCTCCCCCGCGGAGGGGGCGCCGCTCATGTCCATCCACTCCATGGGATCGCCGGGCGGCACCTTCGGCAGCTCCCACAGGTCGAGCCAGCCGAGCATCATGCCGCGCTGGTTGGCCTGGGTCTGGGCGATGTCGTAGGCGAGGCGCCGGATCTCCTCGTTCTTGGTGCGGTCCCGGACGATGTACGACATCTCCACGGCCTGCTGGTGGTGCACCGACATGTCCCTGGCGAAGCCGGCGTCGGCGGACGAAGTCGCGGGCGTACGGGCCGCGTTCGAGGAGGCTGAGGAGGTTGAGGAGTCCGAGGAGTCGCCGGTGGACGCCACCGCCGCCGTGATGCCGCCCGCCGCGAGCACCGCGCCCGCGACGGCGCCGATCAGCCAGTCCGTGCGCTTCATCACTGCCCCAGGCCGTTGGTGCAGGCCGCACCGGGCTCGGGGGTCTGCTTGCCCTGGACGTAGGTGGAGAAGAACGCGTTCACCTTCGGGTCGTCCGCGCCCTTGATCACACGCTGGTGGCCCCACGCCGAGAGGAGGATCGGGTCCTTCTGCTTCTTGACGGGGCTCATCAGCGAGTACGGGGTCTTCTTGACCTTCGCTTCGAGCTTCTTCAGGTCGGCGGGCTTCGCCTTGTCGTTGTACGTCACCCACACCGCGCCGTGCTCCAGGGAGTGCACGGCGTTCTCGTTCGGGAGTTCCTTGGTGTAGACATCGCCATTGCAGTTCATCCACACCTGGTTGTGGTTGCCGCCCACCGGCGGTGTCACCGGGTAGTTCACCTTGCCGTTGACGTGGGTGCGGCCCAGCTTCTTGGCGTCCCAGACCCGCTCGCCGTCGCCGGTGGTGGTGAACTTGGCCACGGCCTTCGCGTCGCCCGACTTGCCGCCGGAGTCCGAGTCGTCGTCGGCCGACGAGATGAGGAAGAAGCCGCCGATGCCGACAGCCGCGACGATGACCGTGCTCAGAGTGATGGTGAGCACGCGGTTGCGGCGCTCGCGGGCGGCCTCGGCGCGCCGCATCTCCTCTATCCGGGCCTTGCGCTCGGCGCTGCTCGTCTTCTTGGCGGAACCCATGATGTGTCCTTCTGCGGAAAGGGACGGACGTGGCGGGTTGAACACGGGGGGCGGTGCGAGTGCGTTGATCGTAGCCTCCGCCCCGGCGGGCGGAAGGCGCGTCCTGTCAAATACAGCACGCCCGGGCAGGCGAGGGCGATCGTCATCCGGCCGATCTCGGCCACGGCGGCCCGCCCGACGCCGCCTTCGGCAGCCTTGATCTGAACCGCAGATGCGCGTTACCCACCCTCCGTGGCAGGCGGCTCCTGCACTCCACCGACCTCGCGCTGCGCGTCCCCATGCGGCTCAGTGGACGGCGGCGTCCGGGAGTTCGCCCGCGCACGCGAGGTGGTCGGCGCGCGGGGCGTGGTCGGCGGGGGAGTGGTCGGCGTGGACGACGGTGACCGGGGCACGGTGACCGACCGCCGCCAGGTGGCGGAGCATCGCGATCATCGGGGTGACGCCGATCCCGGCGGAGGCGAGGAGCAGCGGCGCGGCGCCCGCCCCTCCCGCAAGTGCCCCGGGTCGCGCCGGGCCGGTCGCCCGGTCGTCCAGGACCAGGTCGCCGTAGGCCGCGGAGAGGTGCGGGCGGCTGCCCTCGCGGACGTGGGCGTGCAGATGGGTGGAGACCTCGCCCTCGGGGGCGTACGCGCCGCCCCCTTCCCCCGGCCCGTCGGCTCCCCGCGCACCGGCGCCCCGTACCCGCTTCACGCTGATCTGCCACACCCCCGTACCCACCGCCCCGACAGGCTGTACTGCCGCATCTGCCGGGCCCCGTCCGGCAGCCGGACCTGGACGGAGACGTACCGGCCCGGGCGGAACGCCGGTGCCGGGGTGCCGTCGGCGGGGCACAGGCGGAACGTGGCCACGTCCGGTGTCTCCTCGACGCGCTCCCCCACCTCCCACTCGCGCCGGGCCCCGGCGCCCGGGGGGTGGTCCACGAGGTACCCGGCGAAGGCGGCGATGGACCCGGCGAGGGCCTGCCGCTGGGTTCCCGCGGCCTACCACTTCAGAGAGGTGGGTCGACGCCGCTGTCACCGCGCTCGGGGGACCGTGCACTATGGGCAATGAGCGGCCGCAACGCGTATGAAACCGTGTGGTGGGATGCTCATGTGCCGGGGCGACGTCCCGTGGCTCGGGAGCAGCCGGTTCCGACCAGCAAGGATGGGTGGAAGTCGAGATGGACAAGCAGCAGGAGTTCGTGCTCCGCACTCTGGAGGAGCGCGACATCCGGTTCGTACGCCTGTGGTTCACGGACGTACTCGGCTTCCTGAAGTCGGTCGCGGTCGCCCCCGCCGAGCTGGAGCAGGCCTTCGACGAGGGCATCGGCTTCGACGGCTCGGCCATCGAGGGCTTCGCCCGTGTCTACGAGTCCGACATGATCGCCAAGCCGGACCCTGGCACCTTCCAGGTCCTGCCGTGGCGCGCGGAGGCCCCGGGCACGGCCCGGATGTTCTGCGACATCCTCATGCCGGACGGCTCCCCGTCCTTCGCCGACCCGCGCTACGTCCTCAAGCGCGCCCTCGCCAAGACCTCCGACCTCGGGTTCACCTTCTACACCCACCCCGAGATCGAGTTCTTCCTGCTCAAGGACAAGCCCCTGGACGGCTCCCGCCCCGTCCCCGCCGACAACTCCGGCTACTTCGACCACACCCCGCAGAACGTCGGCATGGACTTCCGCCGCCAGGCCATCACCATGCTGGAATCCATGGGCATCTCGGTCGAGTTCAGCCACCACGAGGGCGCCCCCGGCCAGCAGGAGATCGACCTCCGCTACGCCGACGCGCTCTCCACCGCCGACAACATCATGACGTTCCGCCTGGTCATGAAGCAGGTGGCCCTGGAGCAGGGCGTGCAGGCCACCTTCATGCCCAAGCCGTTCTCCGAGCACCCCGGCTCGGGCATGCACACGCACCTCTCCCTCTTCGAGGGCGACCGCAACGCCTTCTACGAGTCCGGCGCCGAGTACCAGCTCTCCAAGGTGGGCCGCTCCTTCATCGCGGGCCTGCTCAAGCACGCCGCCGAGATCTCCGCGGTCACCAACCAGTGGGTGAACTCCTACAAGCGCATCTGGGGCGGCTCGGAGCGCACCGCGGGCGCGGGCGGTGAGGCCCCCTCGTACATCTGCTGGGGCCACAACAACCGCTCGGCCCTCATCCGGGTGCCCATGTACAAGCCCGGCAAGACCGGCTCGGCCCGCGTCGAGGTCCGCTCCATCGACTCCGGCGCCAACCCCTACCTCACGTACGCCGTCCTCCTCGCCGCCGGCCTCAAGGGCATCGAGGAGGGCTACGAGCTCCCGCCGGGCGCCGACGACGACGTGTGGGCGCTCTCCGACGCCGAGCGGCGCGCGATGGGGATCGAGCCGCTGCCCCAGAACCTGGGGGAGGCGATTGCCCTCATGGAGCGGTCCGAGTTGGTCGCCGAGACGCTCGGGGAGCACGTGTACGACTTCTTCCTCCGGAACAAGAAGCAGGAGTGGGAGGAGTATCGCTCCGAGGTGACCGCCTTCGAACTCCGCAAGAACCTGCCGGTCCTGTAAACCGCCCCGAGGGTGAGCGCCCCTGAAGGGGCGCGGGGAACTGCGCGCTCAGCCGAAGAAAAGCCGCGGACGCGTCTGCTCGTGACTCGGCAGACGCGTCTGCGGCTTGTCGCTGGTTGCTCGCGCAGTTCCCCGCGCCCCTTCAGGGCGCCACCGCGAGCCCCACGCCCCGGTCAGGGGCGTATCGCCGCCCGCAGTGGCGTCCCCGCCCGGACTCTGTACTCCTGGACGGACCAGCCGTTGCCGTCCGGGTCCGTGAAGTACATGAACGTGCCACCGTCCTGCTCGGCGTACTGGACCGGCTCGGTGACCTCCAGGCCGCGGGCCGTCAGCTCGGCGTGGGCCTGCTTGATGTCGGGGACGCAGAGCTGGAGGCCGTGGTAGGTGCCGGGCTGCGGGGTGGGACCCGGGGTGGTGTCCCAGATGGCGTCGCCCAGCATGATGGAACAGCCGGACCCGGGCGGGGTGAGCTGCACGACGCGCACGCCCGGCATGACCTCCGTGTCGATGTCGACGTGGAAGCCGCACTTGGTCGCGTAGAACTCCTTGGCGCGGTCGATGTCGCTGACGGGCACGCCGATCACTTCGAGTGTGTATTCCATGCGAGGAGTACATCAGCGATCGGGGGCCCTGTCCCGGGGAATGCGCAGGCCGCACGGTCGCGTACGGTGTACGCCGCCCCGGCTCACGCGAAGCGGTAGCGCGTCTGGCTGAACGGGTCGCCCTTGGCCGCCGCGAGGCCCCGCAGTCGCGCGTCGTCCGTGATCCGGATCGCCGTGCCCTCGACGACCACGTCGAGGCCCTTGTCCCAGAGGTTGGTGCCAGTCGTCAGGACGACCTCGGGGTTGGCCTGGAGGTTGCGGGCCTTGCGTTCGGCCGGGCCGGTGGAGAAGTGCAGAGCGTCCCCCTGCCACAGGGCGCTCAGCGGGGTGACGTGCGGGCGCCCGTCGGGGCGTACCGTCGAGATCCAGAACAGCTCGGCCGCCGCGAGCGCGTCCCGGGCCTGTGGCCAGGGGGTCGCGGCGGCTCCCTCGCTGCTGTAGCGGGCGTCGACATCGACGCGGGGTTCCTGGCTCGGCATGACGTGGCCTCCTGCTCTCCATACTCCTGTCCCGGTGCGGACCCCGCACGCGCGCGGAACTCATCGGCAGGCCCTTAGTAGGCTCAAGGTCAGGAACGGGCGAGCGAAAGGCGCGGGGATGACGCTGCCGCAGGGACGCAGAAGCAGCACCTTCACGCGGTTGCTGCGGCACGGGTTCACCGACCCCTCCACCGCCGAGCGGCTTCTCGGCGCCGACGAGCTCGCCGCCGTCCGCACCGACCCGGTGCTCCTCGACGCCCTCGGCGCCACCGCCGACCCGGACCTGGCACTGCTCGGCCTCGTCCGGCTCGCCGAGGCGCAGCCCGACCCCACCGCGCGCCGCGAGCTGCTCGACACCCTGCTCAGCGCCAAGCCCCTGCGTGACCGGCTGCTCGGCGTCCTCGGCGCATCCGAGGCCCTCGCCGACCACCTCGCCCGGCACCCGGGCGACTGGCGGGCCCTGGTCACCTACGAGGCCGCCGACCTGCATCCTGGCGTCGAGGAGTTCGAGCGCGGCCTCGCCGAGGCCACCGACCCGGTGTCGCTGCGCGTGGCCTACCGCCGCTGCCTGCTCTCCATCGCCGCCCGCGACGTCTGCGGCACCACCGACGTCGCCGAGGCCGCGGCCGAACTCGCCGACCTGGCCACGGCCACCCTGCGCGCCGCACTCGCCATGGCAGAGCAGGCGGCGCCCGACGACGCCGCGCGGTGCCGCCTCGCGGTGATCGCGATGGGCAAGTGCGGCGGCCACGAGCTGAACTATGTCTCCGACGTCGATGTGATCTTCGTGGGCGAGGCCGTCGACGGCGTCGAAGAAGGCGCGGCGATCCGGGCAGCCACCCGGCTCGCCGCCCACCTGATGCGGATCTGCTCCGAGACCACCGTCGAAGGCACCATCTGGCCGGTCGACGCCAACCTGCGCCCCGAGGGCAGGAACGGCCCCCTGGTGCGCACCCTCTCCAGCCACCTCGCGTACTACCAGCGCTGGGCGAAGACCTGGGAGTTCCAGGCGCTGCTCAAGGCCCGGCCCGTCGCAGGCGACAAAGAGCTCGGCAAGGAGTACGCGGCCGCCGTCGCGCCCCTGGTGTGGGGGGCCGCCGAGCGTGAGAACTTCGTCCCCGACGTGCAGAAGATGCGCCGCCGCGTCGTGGAGAACATTCCCGCGGGCGAGGTCGACCGCGAGCTGAAACTCGGCCCCGGCGGTCTGCGCGACGTCGAATTCGCCGTGCAGATGCTGCAGTTGGTGCACGGCCGCGCCGACGCGTCGCTGCGCAGCGGCACCACCCTGGACGCCCTCGCCGCGCTCGCCGCCGGCGGCTACGTGGGCCGGGTCGACGCCACTCAGCTCGACGACGCCTACCGCTTCCTGCGCTCCCTGGAACACCGCATCCAGTTGCACCGGCTGCGCCGCACCCACCTGCTGCCCGACACCGACGCCGACCTGCGCCGCATCGGCCGCTCCCTGGGCATGCGCACCGAACCCCTCACCGACCTCGCCCGCGCCTGGAAACGGCACACGTCCGTCGTCCGCCGCCTGCACGAGAAGCTCTTCTACCGCCCGCTGCTCGACGCCGTCGCCCAACTCGCCCCCGGCGAGAGCAGGCTCAGCACGGAAGCGGCCCGCGAACGCCTGGTGGCGCTCGGGTACGCCGACCCCGTCGCGGCCCTGCGCCATCTGGAGGCCCTGGCCTCCGGCGTGACCCGCAAGGCCGCCATCCAGCGCACGCTGCTGCCCGTCCTGCTCGGCTGGTTCGCGGACTCCGCCGACCCGGACGCGGGACTTCTCGGCTTCCGCAAGGTGTCGGACGCCCTCGGCAAGACACCCTGGTACCTGCGGCTCCTGCGCGACGAGGGCGCCGCCGCGGAGAACCTCGCCCGGGTGCTCTCGGCCGGACGGCTCGCCCCCGACCTGCTCCTGCGCGCCCCCGAGGCCGTCGCCCTGCTCGGCGACGAACGCGGCCTGGAACCCCGCGGACGCGGCAACCTGGAACAGGAGGCCCTCGCCGCCGTGCGCCGCGCGGACGGCGTGGAACAGGCCGTCGCGGCGGCCCGCGGCGTGCGCCGCCGTGAGCTGTTCCGCACCACGGCCGCCGACATCATCTCCTCGTACGGCACGGAGGACAGCCCCGAAAGGGAAGGCGTGCGCGCAGCGCTCGGGACAAGGGTGGTGGCGGGAGACGGGCGGGCCGACGCGGGCGCCCTGGTGGACCGGGTGGGTCTGGCCGTGTCCGATCTGACCGCCGCCACCATCGCGGGCACGCTGCGCGCCGTGGTCCGCGAGGGCTGGGGCGACGACCTGCCGACCCGGTTCACGGTCATCGGCATGGGCCGCTTCGGCGGCCGCGAGCTCGGCTACGGCTCGGACGCCGACGTCCTGTTCGTGCACGAGCCGCGCGAGGGCGTCGACGACCAGGAGGCGGCGAAGGCCGCGTCCGCGGTCGTCACCGAGATGCGGCGGCTCCTTCAGTTGCCGAGCGCGGACCCGCCGCTCCTCATCGACGCCGATCTGCGCCCGGAGGGCAAGTCGGGACCGCTGGCGCGCACCCTGAAGTCGTACGCGGCCTACTACCGCCGCTGGTCCCTCGTCTGGGAGGCGCAGGCCCTGCTGCGCGCCGAGCCGGTCGCGGGCGACGCCGACCTCGGCCGGGCCTTCATCGACCTGGTGGACCCGCTGCGCTACCCCGCCGAGGGCCTCGGCGACGACGCCGTACGCGAGATCCGCAGGCTGAAGGCGCGCATGGAGTCCGAGCGGCTGCCGCGCGGCGCCGACCCCACCCTGCACACCAAGCTCGGCCGCGGCGGCCTCTCCGACGTCGAGTGGACCGTCCAGTTGCTCCAGCTCCAGCACGGCTGGGCCGAGCCCGGACTGCGCACCACCCGCACCCGCGAGGCCCTGCACGCGGCCTGCGCGGCCGGACTCCTGGCGACGGAGGACGCGGCGACCCTGGACGAGGCCTGGGTGCTCGCCACCCGGGTGCGCAACGCGGTGATGCTGGTGCGCGGCCGGGCAGGGGACACCTTCCCGTCGGACGGCAGGGAGCTCGCCGCCGTCGGGCGTTACCTCGGGTACGACGCGGGCACGGTCGGCGTGATGCTGGACGACTACCGGCGGATCACGCGGCGGGCGCGGGCCGTGATGGAGGAGCGGTTCTACGGGGCGTAGCGCTTGCGGCGGCCCTCGGTGCGCGTGCTGCGGGGCGGCTCGTCGGGAATGAGCCGCGGCAGTCGGTGCGGCAGGTTGCCGTACCAGAACCGGACCACCGTGAAGCCGAACGCCAGGCAGATCATGCCGCCCACCGCGTCCAGCCAGAAGTGGTTGGCCGTGGCCACGATCACCACCAGGGTGGCCGTGGGATACAGCAGGCCGAGGACCCTCACCCACGGCACCGACGCGAGCGCGAAGATCGTCAGGCCGCACCAGAGGGACCAGCCGATGTGCATGGAGGGCATGGCCGCGTACTGGTTCGACACGTTCTTCAGGTCGCCCGAGGCCATCGAGCCCCAGGTGTTGTGCACCACGACCGTGTCGATGAAGTCACCGCCGGGCATCAGCCGGGGCGGGGCAAGCGGATACAGGTAGTAACCGACGAGGGCGACCGCCGTCGTCGCGAACAGCGCGAGCCTGGCGGCGGCATAGCGGCCGGGATGCCATCGGTAGAGCCACACGAGGACACCGAGCGTCACGATGAAGTGCAGCGTCGCGTAGTAGTAGTTCATGCCGACGATGAGCCATGTCACCGAGTCGACGGCGTGGTTGACGCTGTGCTCGAAGGCCAGGCCGAGGTCGTGCTCCACGCCCCAGAGCCAGTCCGCGTTGCGCAGGGCCGCGGACTTCTGCTCCGGCACGGCGTTGCGGATCAGCGAGTACGTCCAGTAACTCACCGCGATCAGCAGGATCTCGAACCACAGCCGCGGCCGGCGCGGGGTCCGCAACCGGCGCAGGAGATTCCGCCCATTGCGGTCATCTGCCTCGCCCGCGATGGGTGATGTGGTGGCGGGCCCTTGGCGGCCTTCCAGTGTCGTCACAGTCATCTCACCCATAGGGACAGAGTCTGCCAGATGCCCACCACTCTTCAGATCATCCCCCGGTCGGGTCCCGGCCGCATTCCCTACACCCCAGGGACGAGCCGCCCCGTGCGAACCCTTCAGGGGCGCCTCAGAGGCCTCTCAGGCCCCTGAGGGGCGGCAGGAGGCGGTCGAGCCCCGCACCACGAGCTCCGGCATGAAAACGAACTCGCTGTGCGGTGCGGGGGTACCCGCGATCTCCTCCAGGAGGGTGCGCACCGCGGCCTGGCCCATCGCGGGAACCGGCTTGCGGACGGTGGTCAGCGGCGGGTCGGTGAAGGCGACGAGCACCGAGTCGTCGAAGCCGACCACCGAGACGTCGTCCGGCACCTGAAGGCCCCGCTCGCGCACGGCCCGTACCGCGCCGAGCGCCATCATGTCGCTGGCGCACACCACGGCCGTGCAGCCGCGGTCCAGGAGCGCGGCCGCCGCGGCCTGCCCGCCCTCCAGCGTGTACAGGGAGTGCCGCACGAGGTCCGACTCGATCTCCTCGGACGAGAGCCGGAACCGCTCGCGCATCGAGAGCGTGAAACCCTCGATCTTGCGCTGTACGGGGACGAAGCGCCGCGGGCCGAGCGCGAGCCCGATACGGCTGTGCCCGAGCGAGGACAGATGCGTCACCGCTAGCCGCATCGCCGCCCGGTCGTCCGGCGAGATGAACGGCGCCTGCACCTTCGGCGAGAAGCCGTCCACGAGCACGAACGGCACGCCCTGCGCCCGCAACTGCTCATAGCGCTCCATGTCGGCCGTGGTGTCGGCGTGCAGCCCCGAGACGAAGATGATGCCCGCGACGCCGCGGTCCACCAGCATCTCCGTGAGCTCGTCCTCGGTGGAGCCGCCGGGTGTCTGGGTGGCGAGCACCGGCGTATACCCCTGCCGGGTGAGGGCTTGGCCGATCACCTGGGCGAGCGCGGGGAAGATCGGGTTCTCCAGCTCGGGCGTGATCAGGCCGACCAGGCCCGCGCTGCGCCGGCGCAGCCGCACCGGACGTTCGTAGCCGAGGACGTCGAGTGCGGCGAGCACGGACTGACGGGTGGCCGCAGCGACGCCCGGTTTGCCGTTCAGGACCCGGCTCACGGTCGCCTCGCTGACCCCCGCCTGGGCTGCGATGTCGGCCAGTCGCGCGGTCACAGGATTGGACTGTACCGGTCGTCCCTCACGCTGCCCACCAGACGGTTGAATCCGGCGGCAGTACGACGTCGGATCCCGGCCCCGCCAAGTCGGCCGCGGGCACGCGCGACTTCAGGCTGCTCAGGACCGCGGTGCCGGGGCACGGCACGGTGACGGGACGGCCGGTGAGGTTCACGGTGACGACGATGCCCTCCGCGCCACCGTCGCCCCGGCCCGCGCCACCGTCGGTCCGGCCCGCACCGCCCTCGGCCCCGCCCGCCTCGGTCGCCGTCCGGCGGAAGGCGAGCACGCCGTCCGGTGCCGCGAGCCACTGGACGGAGCGGCCCGCGCCGAGCGCCGGGTGGGCCCGGCGCAGCGCGAGGGCGGCGCGGTACAGCTCCAGGGTCGAGGCCGGGTCGCCCTCCTGCGCCTCGACCGTGAGGTGCCCCCAGTCGGCGGGCTGCGGCAGCCAGCTCGGCCCCCCGTCGGCGGGACCGAACCCGAACGGCGGCCGCGTCCCCGACCACGGCAGCGGCACCCGGCACCCGTCCCGGGTGCCCTCCTGCCCCGAGCCGCGGAAGAACGCCGGATCCTGGCGCACCTCGTCGGGCAGGTCCGTCACCTCGGGCAGGCCGAGCTCCTCGCCCTGGTAGAGATACGCCGAACCGGGCAGCGCCAGCATCAGGAGCGTCGCCGCGCGGGCCCGGCGCAGACCGCGCGCGGGGTCGCCGTCGGCGAGGCGCGTGGTGTGCCGGACGACGTCGTGGTTGGACAGGACCCAGGTGGCGGGCGCCGCCACGGAGTTCATGGCGTCCAGGGAGCGGTCGATGACGGCGCGCAGCGCGGCCGCGTCCCAGCCCGTCGTCAGATACGCGAAGTTGAAGGCCTGGTGCAGCTCGTCCGGGCGCAGATACAGGGCGCTGCGCTCCACCGTCGGGGTCCAGGCCTCGGCGACGGCGATGCGCTCGCCCGGATAGCTGTCGAGGAGCACGCGCCAGTCCCGGTAGATCTCGTGCACGCCGTCCTGGTCGAAGTACGGCACGGCCGCGGCGCCGAGCAGCTTGACCTGCTCGGCGTGGCCGACGTCCGGCAGCCCCGCCGCCTTGATCAGGCCGTGCGCCACATCGACGCGGAAGCCGTCGACACCGAGGTCGAGCCAGAACCGCAGGACCGAGCGGAACTCCGCGCGCACGGCCGGGTGTTCCCAGTCGAAGTCGGGCTGCTCGGGGGCGAACAGGTGCAGGTACCAGTCGCCGGGGGTGCCGTCGGGGTCGGTGGTGCGGGTCCAGGCGGGGCCGCCGAACACGGACTCCCAGTCGTTGGGCGGCAGTTCGCCGTGCGGGCCGCGCCCCGGACGGAAGTGGAAGCGCTCCCGCAGCGCCGACGCGGGGCCCTGAGCGAGGGCCTGCCGGAACCACTCGTGCCGGTCCGAGCAGTGGTTCGGCACGATGTCGACGATGACGCGCAGGCCGAGCGCGTGCGCCCGCCGCACCAGCTCGTCGGCGTCGGCGAGGGTGCCGAACGCGGGGTCGACCGCGCGGTAGTCGGCGACGTCGTACCCGGCGTCGGCCTGCGGCGAGGAGTAGAACGGCGAGAGCCACACGGCGTCCACGCCGAGCCGCCGCAGATGGGGCAGCCGGGCCGTCACCCCCGGCAGATCGCCCATGCCGTCGCCGTCGGAGTCGGCGAAGCTGCGCGGATACACCTGGTAGATGACCGCGTCCCGCCACCAGTCGGTACGCCCCGCGGCAGTGGTGCGGGCGGTGTCTGCGGAGCGTACGGACCCCGAGGCGGGGCCGGTGATGTGCTGAGTCATGAAGTCCCTTGCCGGTACGGGGGGCCGCTGCCGTTCCCCACGGTGTCGCACCGGGGAGTTCGGGCACTGGAGTGAACGTCCCGCGCGACACGAAGGTCACGGACCGGGCGGCCCGCGCCGGGGAGGAGGGGGATCTTAGCGGCAGTCGGGCCGCGCCCGGCGTGGGACGCGCGATCTCCACCGTTCCAGGTCGTTGGGGTGCGGTCGATTCCCCGGGTCTGTATCGGGACGCTAGCGTGGACGTGCGGACCCGTCGGGGCCCGTTCGTTCCGCCGCTCCTGGGGGATGTCCGCGTGAGCGCCAACAGCAAAGAGGCCGAGAGCGAGGCCGGCACGGCCGGGCCCGGTGTCACCACGGTCCTGGTCGTCGACGACGTGCCCGCGAGCCGGTACGCGCTGGGCGCGGTGCTGCGCCGTGCCGGTCACCGCGTGGTGCTCGCCGCCAGCGCGGGCGAGGCGCTGAGTGAGATCGAGGCGCTGCTGCGCGAGGGCCGGCTCCCCGATGTCGCCCTCGTCGACGTCGGCCTGCCCGACATGAGCGGCTACGACCTGTGCCGTCGCCTCAAGCAGGCGCCGCCGACCGCCGCCCTGCCCGTGGTGCACTTCTCCGCCGCCGCGCACGACTCCGTGGACCGGTGCCGCGGGCTCGACGCGGGCGGCGAGGCGTATCTGACGGTGCCCGCGGAGCCGGAGGAGATCGCGGCCGTGGTCAGAGCCGCCGCGCGCGGCGCGCGGCACCGCAGCGACGTACAGACCCGGGTCGGCCGCCTCAGCCGTCTCGCGGAGGCCGTCCTCGACGTGCAGTCGGCCGGCTGTGTGCGCGAGCTCGTCGATGTCGCGGCGGCCGACGCGGCGGACCTCAGCGGCGCTCCCGCCGCGGCGTTCGTCCTCGGTGAGGAAGGCGGCATCCACTGGGGCCGCTCCCCTCGCCGCGTCCTCGCGGCGCACCCCGGCCCTGACACCCACGAGAGCATGGCAGGACTGATCAACCGCCTGATGGCAGGGCGGATCGGCGTGCACACCACGACCGTGCCCTGGTCGCTGTGGCCGACGGGCTTCCTGGGCGCGGCGCCGCGCGGAGCCGACGCGTACGAGGCGCTCGGCGGCGCGAGGCCGTGCGGTGCCCGGACGGACGCGCGGGACGGGACCTCGGACGGCGGCCCCGAACTGCCGCGACCCGGCGACGAGGTGCTGCTCGCGCTCGCCCGCACCCGCGAGGACCACGCGCCGGTCTGCCTGGCCACCGTGGGCCCCGCGGAGGACCGCGCCGACGACCTCGGCCGCCTGGCGCACGCCACCGCACGGGTCGCGGAACGGCTCCTGATGTACGAGAAGGAGCGCCATGTCGCGCTGACCCTCCAGCACAGCTTCCTGCCGAGCGAACTGCCGCGGCTGCCGGGCACGGAGGTCGTCGTCCGCTACGAACCGGCGTCCCGGCAGGCGAAGATCGGCGGTGACTTCTACGCCGCGCTGCCCACGCCCACCGGTGTGCTCACCGGCATCGGGGACGTCGCGGGCCACTCGCTCGACGCGGCCACGGTGATGGTGGAACTGCGGCACGCCCTGCGGGCGTACTGCGTCGAGGACCCCGACCCCGGCCGCCTCGCCACCCGCCTCGACCGTATGCTCCAGCGCTACCACCCCGACGTCACGGCCACGATGTGCCTGGCCCACGTCGAACTGCCGTCCGCCCGCGTCCGCATCGCCAACGCGGGCCACATCCCGCCGCTCGTCGTCCAGGACACGGGCAGGGCCGCCTACGTCAGGGCGAGCGGCCCGCTGCTGGGCCTCGGCCTCGACCGGCCACCGCCCGTCGAGACCCGCCTCACCACCGGGGACCGCCTCCTGATGGTCACCGACGGGCTGATCGAGACCCGCGGCGTCGACCTCGCCGTGTCGATGGAACAACTGCGCCTCGCGGCCGCCGCGACGCCGCCCGGAGTGGGCGCCCTGTGCGACACCCTCATGGAGTGCTTCGGCCATGAACGGGACGACGACATCGCCTTACTCGCCCTCCGCCTGACGCAGCCGCCCGCGGACGGCTGAGGGACGGCACGGGCAGTCCCTGGGAGGGCGGCGGGGCCCAGGAGGGCGGCAGACCCTAGGAGGGCAGCGTGGCTCGGGGTGCGAGGGCGGCGAGCCGGGACAACAGGTCCGCGAACGGGCCGTCGGCGGGCTCCTCCGCGAGGATGGTGCCGAGCAGACGGGCCATCTCGTCGTCGTACGCCGCGCTCACCGCGGCCAACGCGGCGAAGTCGTGGACGAGTTGCAGCTCCAGCTCGGCGCGCGGGATGCGGCGGCCGTCCAGCCAGATCAGCGCCGTCGACTCGGCGAGCGAGACCCATGAGCGCACCACCAGGTCGAGCCGGGCGGGCGGGTCCGTGACACCCAGGTGCGCGAGGATCTGCTCGTACGCGGCCTGCCGGACCGAGTCGATGAGCGCGTTCGTGGTCGGCGACGACGAGGAGCCCACCGCGGGGCCGCCCCGCATCAGCGCGGAGAAGCCGGGCCCGTGCTCGTCGACGAAGCCGAGGAAGCGGCCCGTCACCCGCAGCAGCCGGGCACCGAGCGGGCCCTCGTGCGGCTCCATGAACCGCTCGGCCAGATCGTCGGCGGCCCGCTGGAGCGCGGCCTCGTACAGGCTGAGTTTGCCAGGGAAGTAGTGGTACACCAGCGGGCGCGATATGCCTGCGGCCGCCGCTATCTCGTCGATGGAGACGTCGTCGGGCGAGCGGTTGCTGAACAGCTCGAGCGCGACCCCGATCAGTTGCCGCCGCCGCTCCTCGACACCCATCCTGCGGCGCACCCCGGTAGTCATGCGAACACTCTACCGATCCGATCCGGCCGCGAACGGACGCCCCCGCTCCACTCCTTGGCGGTCAGAGGTCGAGCACGAGCCGCGGACCGAGGGCCCGGGACACACAGATCAGCATCGAGTCCGCACGCTCCCCGTCGGTGAGCAGCTCGTCCCTGTGGTCGATCTCGCCCTCCAGGACGCGGTGTTGGCAGGTCCCGCAGAACCCCTGCTCGCAGGAGTACGCGAGGCCGGGCAGCTCGGCGCGCACGGCCGCGAGCACGGTGGTGCCGGGGCCGACGGCCACCGTGCGCCCCGAGCGCCGCAGTTCGACCTCGAAGGCGCTGTCCCCGCCCGCGGAGGCGGCGGGCGCGAACCGTTCCAGGTGCAGCGAACAGCCCTCGGGGAGGGCGCGGGCGGCCGCGTCCATGAGGCCTTCGGGCCCGCACACGTACACGGCACCCGCAGGCGCCGCTTCGCCGAGGAAGGCCGCGACGTCGGGCCGTCCGCTCTCGTCCTCGGCGACGACCCGCACCCGCCCCGCGGCCCCGCCCAGCTTCTCCACTTCCTCCAGGAAGGGCATGGCGGCCCGGGACCGCCCGCAGTACAGCAGCCGCCAGTCGGCGCCCGCCGCGTCCACGGCCCGCACCATGGCCAGGACGGGCGTGATCCCGATCCCGCCCGCGACGAAGGTGTACGAGGCCGCGTCGCCGATCAGCGGGAACCGGTTGCGCGGCCCGCGCACCTCGACCTCCACGCCTTCGGCCAGCGCCTCGTGCACCTCGCGGGAGCCGCCGCGGCCGCCCTCGTCGGCGCCGATGAGCCGGGTGGCGACGGTGTACGAGGAGGTGTCGTCGGGGTCGCCGCACAGCGAGTACTGCCGGACGAGCCCGGAGGGCAGCACGAGGTCGAGGTGCGCGCCCGGCTCCCAGCCCGGCAGCGGCACGGAAGGTACGCCCTCCAGGCGCAGTTGGACGACGCCGTCGGCGACGCGTTCGTGCCGGGCGACGAGCAGCCGCAGCGCCCGCGTGCGCGGCTGCCCGGAGACGGGCTCCGCCAGGGCGGGCAGCGGCCACAGCGGGGACGCCCCTATGCGGCGGCGCAGGGCGCGGCGGGTGAGGAGGGCGGCGCCCGTGACGACCAGGGCGGCGCGTGCGGCGCGGGAGCCGAGCGGCCGTGGCAGCGGCATGTCAGGCGGCTCCGTTCGCGCGGGCCTCGGCGGCGGTGGCCGCGGGGGACGAGGCGAGGTAGGCCACCGCCTGCGCGGTGCTGCACTCCCGCGAGGGGTGGTAGTCGCGGCTCAGATAGCGCGGTATGGAACGGATCATGGCGCCGGTGGTGGGCAGCGTGCCGGCGCGCCCGGCGCGGTGGAAGTCCCGGAACCGGGCCTTGCCGTCGGTCAGCGTCGGGTCGTTCGCCATGAAGAAGCGGGCGCCGCGCTGCCACAGGAACACCAGGGCGCCGAAGGCGGTGGCCCAGGTGCGCACGCGCCGCCGGTACCCGCCGTCGACGTGCAGGAACAGATCGAAGGCGACCGACCTGTGCTCGACCTCCTCGGCGCCGTGCCAGCGCAGCAGGTCGAGCATCGTCGGATCGGCGCCCCGCCGGTCGAGTTCCTCGGCGTTGAGCACCCAGTCGCCGAGGAACGCCGTGTAGTGCTCGATCGCCGCTATCAGCGCGACCCGCTCCATCAGCCACCACTGCCGGGGCCGCCCCGGCGGCAGCGTGCGGTCCCCGAGCAGCTTCTCGAAGAGCCAGTCGACCTGTGCGGTGTACGGGGTGGGGTCGAGACCCTGCTCGCGCAGGTGCGGCAGGACTTCGTCGTGGGCCCGGGAGTGCATGGCCTCCTGGCCGATGAACCCGATGACGTCCTCGCGCAACTGCTCGTCCCGTATGAGCGGCAGGACTTGCTTGTACACGTGCACGAACCAGCGCTCGCCCGCGGGCAGAAGCAGGTGCAGGACGTTGATGGTGTGCGTCGAGAAGGGGTCCCCCGGGAGCCAGTGGAGCGGGGTGCTCTCCCAGGAGAAGGAGACGTCGCGTGCCTTGAGCGCGATGTGCTCGGAGGCTACGGGCTGCGGGAGCCGGGCCCTCGTATGAGACATGGCGTCAATGTACTGGCGGGTAGTGGCGGGGTACAGGTGTGTGCGGCAGCTTTTTGATCCCCCGGGCGGGGCTGCGGAGAGGCCGCCCGGGGGGGCCGCGGTGGAGAACCCTCAGCGCAGCGTGCGTACCGTCTCGCCGTTCTGGAGGCGTCCCGTCACCGTGGGGCGGGCGCCCTGGCTGCTGCGTACGGCGAGGGTGTTGCCGGGCGACCGCTCCCCGCCGGACACGGAGAGCGAGTTCACGTCCTTGCTGCCTCCGGCGAGCACGTACCAGGACCCGGCGGCGGACTTCCACAGCACCCCGGCGAGGACCGAGGGCTCCCGCACCCCGCAGGCGGGCTTGCCCTCCGCCTTGGCGGCCACGGCACCCGTCCGCGCCCCGGGCGCGAGGAACTGGGCGAGTGCCCGACCGCCGCCGCCGCGCCAGGTCTCCGCCCGCGTGCACACCCACTCCGCCGCGCCGCTGCCGTCGGGCAGGGCCTGATCGGCGTAGGACCAGGCGTTCACGGTGCGTACCCCGTGCGAGCGGGCCGCGGCGAGGGAGCAGGCGGTGCGCGACCAGTCCGCGGGCGTCGCCTCGCGGGGCGCGTCCGGGCGGCCCGCGGTGAGGTGTGCGGGGACGAGCTCGCCGAGGTCGGTGGCGAGCCGCGCGGCCCCGTCCTGGTCGCGCAGCCGCAGCGTGTTCCAGGAGCCGCACTCGCGGGCGAGGGCGGGGCTGGCGAAGGGGGCGGTGACGCCGTCGGCGGCGCGCCGCAGTGCCGAGGGCTTCGCGGTCGGCTTCAGGAGGTCCTGCACGGCCGCGTCACGCACCCAGGGGGCCGTCAGATAGCGCACGTTGCCGTCAGCGCGGCCGACCACGACGGCACCGGCGTCGGCGGCGCCCGCGCCGTCGACGCGGGCGAAGTCGAGCGCGGCGCCGCTGGTGCCGTCCTGCGGCTCGGCGTACCGCACGACGCGCAGGCCGTCGTACAGGAGCACCACGCGCGCCGAGTCCACCGGTCCCGCGAACAGCAGTCGCGCGGGTCCCGGTGGCGCCCCCGTCACCGTGCCCGGCGTCGCGGAGACCCGCACGGACTTGCCGGGCCGCGCCCACACGGCAAGGGCGCGGCGCAGCAGGCCCTCGTCGTCGGCGAGTTCACCGCGTGCGGGCCACACGGAGAAGTCGATGCGCGCGGACTTCCTCCAGGCGGCGGGGGCGGCCCGGGTCAGGAGGGCGGGGTCGAGCGCGGCCTCGGCGGCGGGGTTCTTCGCGTACGGCGGCGCCGCCGCGCCGTCCGGGCCCCAGCCGTCGCCGGGCATGCCGAGCAGCGCCCCGCACACCAGGGCGGCGACGGCCGCGATGCCAAGGGCCTTCAGGTGCTGGCGCCGTCGCATCAGGTCGGTGGGCCTCGCCCGTAGGGAGCACGGGTCGAACTCCGGTGATTCGAGCAGCGCGGCCGGGCCCCGGACGCCGGGCGGCGCCTCCGTGCCCGCCTCGGCGAGCGCGGCGTCGATCGCCTCGGCGTGCTCACCGTGCTCGCGGTCGGTGTCGACGCCGACGGCCTCCAGGATCCGGCGCACCTCGTCGTCCGTGAGGCGTTCCAGGCCGCGCAGCACATATGCGGCGCGGGCGGGCCCGGGGAGGGCGGCGAGCCGCTGGTCGAGGGCGAGTTCGTCGGCGCCGCCGGAGCGCGGGAACAGCCGCAGGCCCCACACCTGCGGCAGCAGCGGCGGGAGCTGGGCCCGCCGGGGCCGGGCCAGGCGCAGCAGCGGCAGACCGGCGTCGATGGCGGCGCGCAGCACCTGGCAGCGTACGTAGGCGTAGCCGGGGTCGGTGCCACGGCCTGCGGGTTTGCGCTGGTCCGGCACGGCGGGGGCGGTGGTGCGGCTGCGCGGAAGGGCGCGCTGGACCAGGGCGTGCGCGGTCAGGACGCGGCGGTTGCGGCCGAGGCCGGGGGGCAGCACCAGGTAGGCCAGGCGGACCAGGCGCGGGTAGTGCTCGACGAGGGCGGCCTCGACCTGCTCCACGTCGACGACGGTGGCGGACCCGGTCGGCGCGGAGCCGGTCGAGGCGGTGGCTTTCGTGGACTGCGATGACGACACGTTCAGCAGAACGAGCGAATCGCCGGTCGGTCACCTAACGCCGGTGGGGCGCGCGGGGCCCACCGGAGGCACCGGGCTCACTCCGGCTCGACGAGGAGGCGCGCGTAGTTCGCCATCGACCGCTGGTAGCGCGGGAGGTGGGGAGCGAGGGCGCCGACGGCGAGGGACACGGCTTCGCGGCCGCGGCCCGCGTCGACGAGACAGAGCGCGAGGACGGCGCGCACCGCGTCGTCCAACTCGTCGTGCTCCGCCTCCAGTTCCGGGGTGAGCAGGGCGATGGCCTCCTCCAGGCGGCCGGTGTTCCGCAGGGAGCTGGCTAGTTGGATGGCGGTGCGGCGGCGGCGATACCCGGCGAGGCCTTTGGCCAGGGCCTCCTCGTACAGGGGGACCGCCTTGTCCGAGTGCCCGGTGGAGTCAAAGGCGCAGGCCCTTTCGAACGGGGCGATCGCACTGCCTTCCGGCAGCTCGTCCGCCAGCTCCCCTATGAGTTCCCGGAACTCGTCGGCCCGCTCGTCCCCGTAGGCGTCGATGTCCGCCCACGCGGCGGCTACGCGCCGCTCCCACTCTTCGGTTGTCTTGTTCTGTTCGCTCATGCGTCCCTCCACCCACTGAACTCCACGGTCCCCCGCCCCCCGGCACCACCGTGCGTGGCCGTCATGAACATCCCCACGTCCTGGGCGGCGGCAACCCCCGGCACCGGCACGGAGGCGACCGTCCGCCACGTCGTGCCCCCGTCGGTGGACAACTCCCCGGTGAAGGTGCCCCCGCCCCGGGAGAGGCGCAGCAGCACGGGGGCCTTCACGCCGGTGACGCGCCGGTAGGTGTCCAGGGTGCCGTCCCCGGTCGTGTCGTAGGAGAGTACGACGCCGTTGGCGGGGGTGACGGCGAGGTTGAGGAAGCCGGGGGAGCCGGGGGTGGTGAGGGAGTCGCGGACGATGATGCCGGCGCGGGCCCAGGCGCCGGTGGTGGCCTGGGAGTCGACGCGGACCGTGACGGACACGCCGTCCCGCAGCGCACCGGGACGGTAGAGCGTTCCGAACTCCGCGGTGCCCCGCCACAGATCGGCGCCGCCCCCGTCGATGGCGTACCGCCCGTCCAGAGCGCCGAAGACGGCGTCGTTGTTGGTGTACGTGCGCCAGTCCGCCGGGACCGGGCCCGCCACGAACAGGGTGCCCTCGTGCGCGGCGTCGACCCGCGGCTCTCCCTGCGGGCCGTACCGCGCGGTGAGGGTGTAGGGCAGCGGCCGCAGGGGCCGGTCCAGGGGGTTGGAAGGGGCGTCCACGCGCCAGGCGACGGTGCCGGTGCCCGCGGCGGGCACGCGGGGGAGCGTCGTCGGCCCCTCGGGTTCCGCGTCGAGCCCGGTCAGGGTGAAGTCGACGCGACCGGTCGCGCGCAGCCCGTTGACGTTGCGGAACAGTGCCTCCACGCGCGCGTGCCCGCCGGGCGGGAAGGACGGCGGCTCCGCGGTGACCTCCAGGGAGCCCTGGTAGGGGGCGCGGGCGAGGACGCCGTGGACGCGGGCGGCGGTGCGGTACGCGTCCGCGACGGGACGCAGGGGGTAGTCCTTGCGCTCGCGGGTCCAGGGTTCCTCCACCGCGCCGAACCAGTCCACCGGCGTCGGCGCGCGCCCGGCGGCGAGCGCGTCCGCCAGTTCGTCGAGCCACCTCTGCCAGCGGACGAAGTAGAAGTCCGCGGTCAGGCCGTGCCACTCGCGGTTGCCGTAGTCGTGCAGATTGCCGGGGTCCGATGTGGGCCTGTCGCCCCACACCGTGATGAGGACCTTCGCGGTGCGTTCGAACTCGGCGCGCTCGGTGTCGCTGGTGGCCAGGCGCCGCGCGTCCTCGATCCAGGGGCCGAGCAGGAACGCCTGGTGGGTGCCCGTGACGTCGTCGGAGAGGCGTATCAGGCGCAGCCACAGGTCGGCGAGGGCGCGGAAGGTGGTCCGGTCCTTGCGCTCGTACGCCCTCTTGAGCTGCGGCAGGAGCTGGCGGCTGCGGTGGGCCAGGGCCTGGCGGGCCACGTCGACGAGGTCGTGGCGGTACGCGGCGCTGCGTCTCAGGTCGCCCGCGACGCCGAGGAGGCCCGCGAAGGCCGCGTCGAAGCGGCCGGGGTCGTAGGTGAGGGCGCGCGGCGCGTACTCCGCCGCGCGGTTCGCCGCCAGGTCGGGGCGCGCGGCGAACAGCGAGTCGTGCGGGTCGCTGCGCTCGACGGCCCGGTGCTGGTACGCGGTGTCGTGCAGGGCCCGCCAGGCGGCGCGGGCGTGCCGGTCGCGGCGGCCGTAACGGAAGTCGGCGTACGCGGCGAACCAGTCGGCGCGGTCCACCTCGTCGTCCCGCCAGGCCAGTTCGGAGAACAGCTCGAAGGCCGCCGGGTCGCGGTCGGTGGCCTCGGGCAGATACGCGGTGCCCACGAGGGCGCTGTTCTCCTTGTCGCGCCAGGCGAAGAACTTCTCCTGCCACAGGTGGGTGCGGGCGCCGATGGTGGTGCGGCCCCCGAAGTTGGGGATCGTACCGAAGGCGTAGGGCGTGCCGCCCCAGTCCTTCTCGCGGTCGGTGACGCTCTGGTAGCGGTCGGAGACACCGTCGACTATCAGCATCTTCTGCTTGTCTATGGCGTCGAGCAGCTCGGGCAGCGGGTTCTCCTGCCAGCCGAGGATCACCCAGGTCGCGCCCGGGTGCGCCTTCTGGAGCGCGGTCTCCACACCCTTCGCCGCTGCCGGTACCGGCACGTCGCCCGCCGTGCCGCCCTCGTGCAGGAGGTCCATCTTGAAGTGCCGTGCCGCGCCGAAGACATCGCCCTGGTGCCGGTAGAACGACGCGGCGACCTGCGCGAAGGCGTCCGTGCGCGGGTCCAGCCAGTCGGGGCGTTTGAAACCGTGCCAGATTCCCTGCGGCACCACGCGGGCGTCGCCGCCGTTGCGGGCCACGAAGCCGTCCGGGACGTGGCCGTAGTAGCCGGGCAGGACCGGAGCCATGCCGAGCTCCCGCAGTTGGTCCACGATCTTCCGGCCGAGGTCGGTGCGGCGGTCGATGATCTCGGGCGAGAGCGGGCCGCCGTACCCGGCCAGGTTCTGCAGCAGCCACCACGGCTGGTGCGAGGGCGCGGGCAGCCAGGCGCGGGACTCCGCGTCGGTGTACTGGAAGTCCTTCAGGACGCGGTGGTAGACGCCCTCCATGCCCGCGATGACGAACACCTCGTTGCAGCCGTGCAGCGCGAGGACGTCGATCATGCGCTCCCAGTACGGCCAGTCGGCGTACGGGGCGGTGTAGCCGTCATTGGTGTCGTTGAGGGCGAACCGGTGGGGGAGCGCGGTCGAGCGGCGCAGGGGGCGCGCGGGCGCGGGCAGGCGCCGTGGCAGGTCGAGCTGGCTGCCGTTCCAGGCGATGTGCGCGCCGCACACGTACTTCAGATACCAGTGGACTCCGGTGCAGAGCACGGCGGGGGTGGTGCCCGACACCTCGATGCGGCCCTTGGCGCCGTGCACGCGGAAGTGGTCCCGGCCGTCCTCCGCCGGGACGAGCCTGAGTTTGAACTGTTCCGCGTGGTGCGGGAGCTGTCGGTTGAGCACGGAGCGCGCGGAATCCGTATCGAGGGCGGGGCCCCGGGCGGGCCCCTCGGCCGCGCGGGCCGGGGTCTGGGTGCCGACGGCGGCACCCAGGCCTCCGGCGCCCGTCAGGCCGATGGCACCCGCGGTGCCGAGCACGGAGCGTCGCGACGGTCCGGACATGTGTACCCCCCTGCGTCGATGACTGCGGCGCACGGTATCCGGGCGGCCTCCAGTGCTCAACGGTGCGTACGGACAAGGCGAGTTCATATCGCCGGACGCGACAGGAGAGAGCGATGAGGAAGATGATGTGGGCCGCGGGGGCGCTTTCGGCCACCACGTGCGGCCTGGTGATCGCGGCGGGGCTCGCCGCGGGGTCCGGCGGCGACCGCGAGGGCGGGGCCCGGGGCGCGGACGCGGCGCCGAGGACGGCCACCGGCACCCTGGAGCAGCTCGCCGCGAAGGCCGAGTGCGCGCCCGACATCCAGACGGACGCCGACGAGCTGCGCCAGGCCAACTGCCTGAACGAGGACGGCCGTTTCGTTCTCGCCACCTTCGCCACCGACCGCGGTGAACGCGAGTGGCTCAACGCGGCCAAGGACTACGGCGGCACCTATCTGGTCGGCAGGAGGTGGGTCGCGGTCGGCGAGCCCGCCGTGGTCGCAGCGCTGCGCGGCCGGCTCGGCGGGACGGTGGAGCGGTCCTCGCACCACTCCTGACGAGTGGCGTGGTGGGGGGAGCGAGGACCGGGCCCTGGGCACGTAGGGCACTTCCACCGCCACCGCGCGAACCGACCGCGCAGCAGTCTGTGGGGAGAAGGAGCAGGTGGCGGGTCAGGCGCAGCGGCGGCCGTCGTTGATGCACTTGGCGACGCGCTGCATCAGCCTCTGGTCGAACACGTTGATGAAGTCACCGTGGTCGGTGATGGGCTTGTGCAGTTGCTCGGGGAAGGAGTCCACGGCGAAGCCGGGCCCCGGCGGTACGTCGTACACGACGCGCTGCACCAGTTGCGGGATGGCGCGGAAGCCCTGCGGGCAGCGGCCGCTGCGCCGGTCGGCGAACGCCACATGGGTGCGGTGGTTGGCGCTGTCGGTGTTCTGTCCGTCCCAGCAGCTCTGGAAGTTGAAGGTGCGCACGACCTTGCTGCCGTCGGGGCAGATCGGATATTTGTCCTTGAGCTGGCGGTTCTCGAAACCGGTGCAGCTCCAGGAGGCATTGGCATTTACGTCCCCATTGGTGAACGCCTTGGCGTCACCCGTGATGATGCGCAGGAAACGCGGCATCGCGGTGACCTTGCCGACCGGACTTCCGGCGAATTTCAGCGTGACCTGGTCCGGCGTCTGGATTTCACCGACGTTCTTGTCCCGGCCGCCGCCGTCCGCGTCCGCGTCGTTCTCGTCGTTTCCGTTCTGCAGCCTCAGAACGGGCCAGTAGTACGTGGATTTGTCGCCCTGATTGCGGCAGCTTGTGTCACCGTTCGCGAGGTCGCCGTCGCCGGAGAAGGCATCCGTCTCCTGATTTCCGACGTAGTCGTGCATGTGGTGGGCGCCATTGCTCACACCGGGCGCGACGATGACGTTGTCCGGATTGAACTTTCCGTTCTCGTTCGTTCCGCAATCGGTGGTGAAGGTGCCGCGGGATGCGCCGCGCTGATTTCGGGGTTTGCGGACATTGGGCCGGACGGAGGTGATGTCGACGAAGTCCCCGGCCTCGGGCCCGTTTCCCGCCTGACCTTGCCCCTGGCTCTGCCCCTGACCCGGTACGCCGCCCTGCTGTGCGCCGCCGCCGCCGTCGTCGTCGGCCTGAAGGGTGCAGGGAACCATCCCGCCGAGGTTCTCCGGCGGGCTGCCGTCCCGGTCGATCGCGGAGCGGATGTTCTCGATGGTGGGCCGCCGCCGCTCCGCCAGCGGGCCGAGGACGGAATTCTTGTCCTCGGCCTCGGCGAACTTCGCGTAGGCGTCGGTGATCTGACTGTCGAGGGCGGCGAGTTCGCGGTCGACTTCGGCGCGGGCGCCCTGCGGAACGTCCGGCAGTTGATTGCCTACGTCCGGGCAACTGATGGTGCTCGCCTGCTGTCCGCCGCCCTGATTCTGGGCCTGCGTACGGGCATCGGGCGACCGGCCGCCGGTTTCGTCGGCATTCGCGTAGACATTCACCGCGACGAGTCCGCTGCCGCCCAGGATGAGCGCCGCCGACGCGGCGACCGCCCGGCCGGCCAGCTTTGATCGTTTTCGCGAGGTGCGTCGTGAGGTGCGTCGTGAGGTACGTCCCATGGGACTACGTACGCATCAGCAGTCCACGTCGTTCAACGGCGCCCGGAAAAACTCCCCGGCAACACACGCGCGCGCGTCAGCGTCCTTGATCGAGATAGGCGAGAACCGCGAGGACACGGCGGTTGTCGTCGTCGGACACCGGCAGATCGAGTTTCGCGAAGATATTGGAGGTGTGTTTCGCGATGGCCCGCTCCGTGACGACGAGCTGGGAGGCGATCGCTGCATTGGACCGGCCCTGCGCCATCAGCTCAAGGACCTCGCGCTCGCGCGGCGTGAGCGCGCCGAGCGGCTGGTCGGTGGCGCGCCGGGAGAGGAGCTGCTGGATGACCGTCGGGTCCATCGCGGTGCCGCCCGCGGCCACCCGGCGCACCGCGTCGATGAACTGCTCCGCGTCGAAGACCCGGTCCTTGAGGAGATAGCCGACCCCGCCGTCGCCGTCCGCGAGCAGCTCACGCGCGTACAACTGCTCCACGTGCTGCGAGAGCACGAGCACCGGCAGACCCGGGCGTGCCCGGCGGGCGGCGAGCGCGCACTGGAGCCCCTCGTCGGTGTGGGACGGCGGCAGCCGGACGTCCACGATGGCGACGTCCGGTTCGAGCTCGGCCAAGGCCTTGGTCAGCTCGGGCCCGGTCTCCACCGCCGCCGCGATCTCGAAGTCGAATGCCTCCAGCATCCGCACGAGGCCGTCGCGCAGCAGGAAGAGGTCTTCGGCTAGGACAACTCGCAAGGGATCTCCATGGTCACCATGGTCGGACCGCCAACGGGACTGCTGACGGCCAGTACGCCGTCGAATGTACCGAGTCGCCGTTCGATCCCGCTCAGCCCGGATCCGCCGCCGATGACGGCGCCGCCCCTGCCGTTGTCGGTGACCGCGATGCGGAGCATGCCGTGCGCGTGGTGCACGTCCACCCAGATGCGCTCCGCGTTCGCGTACTTCACCGCGTTCGTCAGCGTCTCGCTCACCGCGAAGTACGCGGCCGCCTCCACCGGCTCCCCGGCCCGGCCCGCCAGCTCCACGTCGACGTCCGTGGGTACGGGAAGACGCAGCGCGAGGGCCTTCACCGCGTCACCCAGACCGCGCTCGGCGAGCACCGGCGGGTGGATGCCGCGGACCAGGTCGCGCAGCTCGGTCAGGGCCTCGCCGGAGTTCTGCCGGGCCTTGGCGATCATCTCCTTGGCCTTCGCGGGGTCCTTCTCGACCAGCGCCTCGATGGTGCCGAGGTCCATGCCCATGGCGACGAGCCTGGCCTGCGCGCCGTCGTGCAGATCCCGCTCGATGCGGCGCAGCTCGGCGGCGGAGCTGTCCACCGCGTCGTGCCGGGTCTCCTCCAGGCGGTCCACGCGCTGCGCCAGTTCGCGCTCGCGCATGGCGGCGGTGGGCGCGAGCAGGGTGCGGGCCAGGAGGAAGTGGCCGCGGACGATGGCCGGGTTGAGGAAGAGGGCGAGGACGGCGAGCGCCGTGCCGAGCGCGGCGGCACCGTTCGCCGCCAACTGCGAGTCGACGTGGATGAAGCCGTACCACTCGCCGCCGCCCGCGTTGTAGATCGGCTCCCAGACGCCGAGGGCGAGCACCCAGCCGTACACCGGATAGAGCACGAGGGCGGGCGCGAAGATGATGGAGACGAAGCCCGCCGTCATGTCGACGAGGAGCCACTGCAGATCCCGCCAGGTCGCCGGGTCCTTGAGCAACCGCGTACAGCGCGCGACCTGGCCGACGACACCGCCCGGGCCGCCGCCGGACCGCTTCCCGTACGGGCTCGGGATCCGGATGCCCGTCCACGCCTCGGCCTGGCCACGGCGCACGTTCGCGTGACCGCGGACCACCGCGAGGATCACCGGGGTCGTGAAGACACCGATCCCGAGCGGGATGAGCACGATCGACACGACCGAGAGCACGAAGAGAGTGATCGACCCGGCAAGGGTGGCGATGGCCAGATACAGGCCGCGCACCCCCGACAACAGCGCCTCGCGCACCCTCGACGTCCTCATGCTGTCCCTCTCTCCGTGCGGCCCGTACCCGGTCTGTGTACCGGCACTCGAACATTCTCCCTGGTCACCGTGGCCGGGGCACTGGGTCCGGCACCCGGCCCGTGGTGGTGCCAGCAACACCCCCGGACCTCGCCCTCTGCTTCACCGACAGGGGGTCCCGGCGGCTGGGGCCGCGCCGCGCTCCTTTCTAGCGTGATCCACGTCAGCTCGGCTTACTTCACGCTTACTCGATGGGGGCAAAGGACATGGGCGCCAAGAGGCAGAACCTCGCGGCACGACTGGGGGTGTGGAGCGCACACCACCGCAGGACGGCGATCCTCGGCTGGCTGCTGTTCGTGGTGCTCGCCACGGTCATCGGCGGTGCGACCGGTACGGTCACGGCCACCGACGACGAGATGGGCACCGGCGACTCGGCCAGGGCCACGAAGATCCTCGACGACGCCGGCATCGACGAGCCCGCGAATGAACTCGTCATGGTCGGCGCGAAGGCGCCCGACGCCTGGCGGGACGCGGCCGCCGACCTGTCCCGCGCCCTGGAACGCACCGGCAGGGTGACCGGGCTCAAGGAGCCGCTGCCCTCCAAGGACGGCAAGGAGGCGCTCCTCCGCTTCGAGATGAAGGGCGAGTCCGACGAGGCCGCCGACCAGGTGCAGCCGGTGCTCGACGCCGTCGACAAGGCGAAGGACGCGGGCGCGGAACGCGGCATCACCGTCCACCAGTTCGGCGACGCGAGCTCCGAGAAGCACCTCAACGACCTGCTCACCGACGACCTGAAGAAGGCCGAGTTCACGGCCGTGCCACTGGCGCTCGGCATCCTGCTGGTCGCCTTCGGCGCCGTCGTGGCCGCGCTGCTGCCCGTCGCGCTCGCGGTGACCGCGTGCGTGGCCGCCTTCGGCCTGCTCTCCCTCGCCAGCCACTCGCTGCACCTGTTCGAGACGACGTTCTCCGTGATGTTCCTGATGGGCCTCGCCGTCGGCGTCGACTACTGCCTGTTCTATCTGCGCCGCGAGCGCGACGAGCGGGCCGCGGGGCACGACGCGGAGACGGCCCTGCGGATCGCGGCGGCCACCAGCGGACGCGCCGTCCTGGTGTCGGGCCTGACGGTCATGGTCGCCATGGCGGGCATGTTCCTGTCCGGGCTGCTCCTGTTCAAGGGCTTCGCGATCGCCACCATCCTCGTCGTCTGCGTGGCCATGCTCGGATCCGTGACGGTGCTGCCCGCGCTGCTCGCCTGGCTCGGCGACCGCATCGACGCCGGGCGCATCCCCTTCCTCAACCGCCGCTCCAAGAAGGGCGTCCACGCCAGCGGCTCCGTCGCGGGATCACTGCTCAAGCCGGTACTCGCCAAGCCCGCGTTCTTCGCCGTCGCCGCGACCGCCCTGCTGCTCGCCCTGGCCGCGCCCGCGCTCGGCATGAAGACCGAACAGCTCGGCCTGGAGAAGCAGTTCGGCTCCGACGCGCCGCTCTCGGTGTCCTTCCGTGAGATCACCGCGGAGTTCCCCGGCGGCCCCGCGCCCGCCCTCGTCGTGGCCGAGGCGGACGACATCCGGTCCCCGGCGGCACGGGACGCGCTGCGGGAGCTGACGCGCAGGGCGGGCGAGGGCGCCGAACTCACCGTCCACGAGCGGCAGGACGTCGCCGAGATCGCGGTGCCGCTGCCGGGCGGCGGAACCGGCGCGGACGCCAAGAAGGCACTGGCCGAGTTGCGTGCCGACGTACGGGACGTGCGCGCCGGTACGGGCACCGCTCTCACCGCGTACGTCGGCGGGGACCTGGCCGAGTCCGAGGACTTCACCGATCAGCTCGGCGAGGGCATCGTGCCGGTCTTCGTCTTCATCGCCGCCGTCACCTTCCTGATCATGCTGTTCAGCTTCCGCTCCGTCGTCATCGCCGTCACCTCCATCGCCCTCAACCTGCTGTCCGTGGGGGCCGCGTACGGGGTGATGACGGCCGTCTTCCAGCACGGCTGGGGCGCGTCGCTCATCGGCTCGGAGAAGGTCGGCGCCATCGAGAACTGGATGCCGCTGTTCGTGCTCGTGGTCCTCTTCGGCCTGTCGATGGACTACCACGTGTTCGTGGTGTCCCGGATCCGTGAGGCCCGTGACCGGGGTCTTGGCAACGCGGACGCCATCCGTGAGGGCATCACGCGGACGGCCGGTGCGGTGACCGGGGCCGCGGTCATCATGGTGGCGGTGTTCGCCGTCTTCGGCACGCTGTCCATGCAGGACATGCAGCAGATGGGGGTCGGGCTCGGGGTGGCCGTGCTCCTCGACGCGACGGTTGTCCGCATGGTGTTGCTGCCCTCCCTCATGACTCTCCTCGGTGAGCGCAACTGGCACACCCCGCGGTACCTGCGGTGGCTTCCCCGCGTCTCCCACGAGCCCCCGGCCCCCACGGCGCCGCACCCCGCCCCCACTCGCCAGCCCGTCTGACCCGGCCTCGCGACCGGGGGCGCCCCACTTGCCCTGCGGGGGCGGGTGGGGCGCCCGCTTGCCCCTGCCGGGGGGGCGGCAACCGCCCCGCCGCTCCGCGGCGGGTTTCCCACCCACCCACCCGTTACTGGACACACCGCCGT
>NZ_JOAP01000016.1 GCF_000720475.1 Streptomyces aureocirculatus | reverse complement strand
CCCGACAACCCCGCGCCCCCGGCACCGCCCCCCACCCCCCCGGCCAAACCCACGACGCGGGGTAACGGGTGGGTGGGTGGGAAACTCGCCGCGCGCAGCGCGGCGGAAATTCGCCACCGGGCCGCACCGGGCCCGAGACGGAGGGACACTCCAGCCCGGCCCGGGAGGACGGGCGGGCAGCCACCCCGGCGGGCCGGAGGCATCCGCAGGCATGCGTACGGAGCGTCCGCCCCGGCAGGGGAGGGGCAGCCGGCGCTGAGGGACGGTGTCAGCTCTTGCGGTGGCCTATGAGGCGGGGCTTCGGTTCGAGGCCGTCGAGGCCGTGCCAGGCCAGATTGACGAGGTGGGCGGCGACCTCCGCCTTCTTCGGCTTGCGGACGTCGAGCCACCACTGCCCGGTGAGGGCGACGCTGCCGACGAGGGCCTGGGCGTACAGAGGAGCCAGCTTCGGGTCGAAGCCGCGGGTCTTGAACTCCTGGCCGAGGATGTCCTCGACCTGCGTGGCGATGTCGGAGATCAGGGACGCGAACGTACCGGTCGACTGCGGGATGGGGGAGTCGCGGACCAGGATGCGGAAGCCGTCGGTGTACTCCTCGATGTAGTCGAGGAGCGCGAAGGCGGCCTGTTCGCACAGCTCCCGGGGGTGACCGGCGGTCAGGGAGCCGGTCACCATGCCGAGCAACTGGCGCATCTCACGGTCCACGACGACCGCGTACAAACCCTCCTTGCCGCCGAAGTGCTCGTACACCACGGGCTTGGAGACGCCGGCTTTCGCCGCGATCTCCTCGACCGAGGTGCCCTCGAAGCCCTTGTCGGCGAACAGGGTGCGCCCGATGTCCAGCAGTTGCTCACGGCGCTCGGCGCCCGTCATCCGGGTCCGGCGGGCCCGCCGGGGCTTGTCGGTGTTCGAACTCGCGGGGCCCTGCGAGGCCCGGGCGGAGCGCGTCGTGCTCGGTGTGCTGGAGTCGGTCGCCACGTGGTCCATCATGCCGCGTCTGCGGCCCGATGCTCGCCCGGCGAGGACAGCGGGGCGTTCGCAGCGCCCTCGTCCGCAACCTTGCGGCGGCCTTCGACACGGGACTTGGACGGCCACCGCACGTCGTACGCCCAGCCGAACTGTTCGAACCAGCGGATCAGCCGCGCGGACGAGTCGAGCTGCCCGCGCAGCACACCGTGCCGCGCCGACGTCGGGTCGGCGTGGTGCAGGTTGTGCCAGGACTCGCCGCAGGACAGGATCGCGAGCCACCACACGTTGCCGGAGCGGTCACGGGACTTGAAGGGGCGCTTGCCGACCGCGTGGCAGATCGAGTTGATGGACCACGTCACATGGTGCAGCAGCGCCACCCGCACGAGTGAGCCCCAGAAGAAGGCCGTGAACGCGCCCCACCAGGACATGGTGACGAGGCCGCCCACCAGCGGGGGGATCGCCAGGGAGACGATCGTCCACAGCAGGAACTGACGCGAGATGCCGCGGATCACCGGGTCCTTGACCAGGTCGGGGGCGTACTTCTCCTGCGACGTCCGCTCCTCGTCGAACATCCATCCGATATGGGCCCACCAGAGCCCCTTCAGCAGAGCCGGAACCGTCTCACCGAAGCGCCACGGCGAGTGCGGATCGCCCTCCGCGTCGGAGAACTTGTGATGCTTGCGGTGGTCGGCCACCCAGCGCACCACCGGACCCTCCACGGCCATCGAACCAGCGACCGCGAGAGCGATCCGCAGCGGCCGCTTCGCCTTGAAGGAGCCGTGCGTGAAATACCGGTGGAAGCCGATCGTGATGCCGTGGCAGCCCAGGAAGTACATGAACACAAGGAGGCCGAGGTCGAGCCAGCTCACCCCCCAGCCCCAGACCAGCGGCACCGCGGCCAGCACAGCCAGGAACGGGACGACGATGAACATCAGCAGCGTGATCTGCTCCAAGGAGCGCTTCTGTTCACCGCCGAGGGTCGCGGGCGGGAGCGGGGCGCCCGGGGGCGCCTGATGTGTCTCGTCGATGACGTCGGGGCTTGCGGTCATAGAAGTTCCCTGGGGGGATCGAGGGTGAGGGCACGTACCGGGCGGGCACGTGCGGGCCGGGGAGTGCCGCACCGGCACGCCCCGCACGGGTGAGTTCCCACGCTGCGGCCCGCCTATGCCACCGCCTACGGGACCGTAACCTACGGGCAGGTAAGCGTCGTGGCGCGCGGACGCGGCACGAGGCCGAGAAACGGCCGGATCGCATCGACACCTATCCTTGGACCGGTCGGACAGCGCGGTCCGCTCTGTATCTCCCCCGGTGCCACCGCCGGGACCCCTCCCAGACGTGCCCACCCCCCGTCTCCGACCGGCAGACGGCGGGCTTCACCGCAAGGAGCCGCACCTGTGAGCAGTGCCGACGACCAGACCGCAAGCCAGGCCGCCGCGAGCACAAAGCCCTCCTCGAACGGCACCAACAGCGAGCTGCGCGCCGACATCCGTCGCCTCGGCGACCTCCTCGGCGAGACCCTCGTACGCCAGGAAGGCCCCGAACTCCTCGACCTGGTGGAAAAGGTCCGCCGTCTCACCCGGGAGGACGGCGAAGCCGCCGCCCGGCTGCTCGGCGGCACCGAACTGGAGACGGCCGCCAAGCTCGTCCGCGCCTTCTCCACCTACTTCCACCTCGCCAACGTCACCGAACAGGTGCACCGCGGCCGTGAGCTGCGCGCCAAGCGCGCCGCCGAGGGCGGACTCCTGTCCCGCACCGCGGACCGCCTCAAGGACGCCGACCCCGAGCACCTGCGCCGGACCGTCGAGCACCTCAACGTGCGCCCCGTCTTCACCGCGCACCCCACGGAAGCCGCCCGGCGCTCGGTGCTCAACAAGCTGCGCCGCGTCGCCGCGCTCCTGGAGACCCCGGTCATCGAGTCCGACCGGCGCAGGCACGACACCCGTCTGGCGGAGAACATCGACCTCGTCTGGCAGACCGACGAGCTCCGCGTGGTCCGCCCCGAGCCCGCCGACGAGGCCCGCAACGCCATCTACTACCTCGACGAGCTGCACGCCGGCGCCGTCGGCGACGTCCTGGAGGACCTCACCGCCGAGCTGGAACGCGTCGGCGTCGAGGTCCCCCACGACACCCGCCCCCTCACCTTCGGCACCTGGATCGGCGGCGACCGCGACGGCAACCCCAACGTGACACCCCAGGTCACCTGGGACGTCCTGATCCTCCAACACGAGCACGGCATCAACGACGCCCTCGACCTGATCGACGAACTGCGCGGCTTCCTGTCGAACTCCATCCGCTACACCGGCGCCACCGAGGAACTCCTCACCTCGCTCCAGAGCGACGTGGAACGGCTGCCCGAGATCAGCCCGCGCTACAAGCGCCTCAACGCCGAGGAGCCCTACCGCCTCAAGGCCACCTGCATCCGGCAGAAGCTGGAGAACACCAAGCAGCGCCTGGCCAAGGGGACCGTCCACGAGCCGGGCCGCGACTACCTCGGCACCGCCGAGCTCCTGCACGACCTCACGCTCATCCAGACGTCGCTGCGCGCGCACAAGGGCGCCCTGTTCGCCGACGGCCGCATGAACCGCACCATCCGCACCCTCGCCGCCTTCGGCCTCCAGCTCGCCACCATGGACGTCCGCGAACACGCCGACGCCCACCACCACGCCCTCGGCCAGCTCTTCGACCGCCTCGGCGAGGAATCCTGGCGGTACGCGGACATGCCGCGCGAGTACCGGCAGAAGCTGCTCGCCAAGGAACTGCGCTCCCGCCGCCCCCTCGCCCCCTCGCCCGCCCCGCTCGACGCCGCCGGCGAGAAGACCCTCGGCGTGTTCGGGACCGTCAAGAAGGCCCTCGACGTCTTCGGGCCCGAGGTCATCGAGTCATACATCATCTCCATGTGCCAGGGCGCCGACGACGTGTTCGCCGCCGCCGTCCTCGCCCGCGAAGCAGGCCTCCTGGACCTGCACGCCGGCTGGGCCAAGATCGGCATCGTGCCGCTCCTCGAGACCACCGACGAACTGCGCGCCGCCGACGTCATCCTCGACGAGATGCTCGCCGACCCCTCCTACCGGCGCCTCGTCGCCCTGCGCGGCGACGTCCAGGAGGTCATGCTCGGCTACTCCGACTCCTCCAAGTTCGGCGGCATCACCACCTCCCAGTGGGAGATCCACCGCGCCCAGCGGCGCCTGCGCGACGTCGCCCACCGGTACGGCGTACGCCTGCGCCTCTTCCACGGCCGCGGCGGCACCGTCGGCCGCGGCGGCGGCCCCTCCCACGACGCCATCCTCGCCCAGCCCTGGGGCACCCTGGAGGGCGAGATCAAGGTGACCGAGCAGGGCGAGGTCATCTCCGACAAGTACCTCGTGCCTTCCCTGGCCCGCGAGAACCTGGAACTGACGGTCGCCGCCACCCTCCAGGCCTCCGCCCTGCACACCTCGCCCCGCCAGTCCGACGAGGCCCTGGCCCGCTGGGACGCCGCCATGGACGTCGTCTCCGACGCCGCCCACTCCGCGTACCGCAAGCTGGTCGAGGACCCCGACCTGCCGACGTACTTCCTCGCGTCGACACCCGTCGACCAGCTCGCCGACCTCCACCTGGGCTCCCGGCCCTCCCGCCGCCCCGGCTCGGGCGTCTCGCTCGACGGCCTGCGCGCCATCCCGTGGGTGTTCGGCTGGACCCAGTCGCGGCAGATCGTCCCCGGCTGGTTCGGCGTCGGCTCCGGCCTGAAGGCGCTGCGCGAAGCCGGCCTCGACGGCGTCCTCGACGAGATGCACGAGCACTGGCACTTCTTCCGCAACTTCATCTCCAACGTTGAGATGACGCTCGCCAAGACGGACCTGCGCATCGCCCGCCACTACGTCGACACCCTGGTGCCCGACGAGCTCAAGCACGTCTTCGCCGACATCGAGGCCGAACACGCCCTCACCGTCGCCGAGGTGCTCCGCGTCACCGGCGGCAGGGAACTGCTCGACTCCAACCCCGTCCTCCAGCAGACCTTCGCGATCCGCGACGCCTACCTCGACCCGATCTCCTACCTCCAGGTCGCCCTCCTCAAGCGCCAGCGCGACGCCGCCGCCACCGGCGCCGAAGCCGACCCGCTGCTCGCCCGCGCCCTGCTGCTCACGGTCAACGGCGTCGCCGCGGGACTGCGCAACACCGGCTGACCCCCGCCGCACCGCACTCCGGCCCCGCCGTCACTCGTCGTGACGACGGGGCCGGATCGGACCCTCAGGAGTTGTACGTGCTCTGCGCCCGCTCCAGACCATCGGTGACCAGGCACTCCACGGCGTCCGCCGCCCGGTCCACGAAGTAGTCGAGCTCCTTGCGCTCCGCGCCCGAGAAGTCCTTCAGGACGAAGTCGGCGACCTGCATCCGGCCCGGCGGACGGCCGATGCCGAAACGGACCCGGTGATAGTCCGGACCCATCGCCTTCGTCATGGACTTCAGACCGTTGTGACCGTTGTCGCCGCCACCGAGCTTCAGGCGCAGCGTGCCATGGTCGATGTCCAGCTCGTCATGGACCGCCACCACGTTCGCCGTCGGCACCTTGTAGAAATCGCGCAGCGCCGTGACCGGGCCGCCCGACAGATTCATGTACGACATGGGCTTGACGAGGACGACACGACGGCTGCCGGGACCCATCGGGCCGATCCGGCCCTCAAGGACCTGCGCCTGCGCCTTGCCCGCCCGCTTGAAGCTGCCGCCGATCCGCCCCGCGAGCAGATCCGCGACCATGAAGCCCACATTGTGCCGGTTCATGGCGTACCCCGGGCCGGGGTTGCCGAGGCCCACGATCAGCCAGGGGGCGCTGGGGTCCGTCGTCATCTGTGTGTCTCCTTCATGGCACCTTCATAGCGCAACCGCCGCCCAGCGCCTGGGCGCTGAGCGGCGGTCGGAACTGCGAGGAGTGTGCGGATCAGGCCTCGGCGGCCTCGTCGCCCTCACCCTCGGCGGGGGCCTCCTCGGCCTGCGCGGACAGGATCTGCAGAACGACGGTGTCGTCCTCCACGGTCAGGGAGACACCGGAAGGCAGCTTGATGTCCTTGGCGAGGACCGCGTCACCGGCGGTCAGGCCCGCGATGGAGACCGTCAGGGACTCCGGGATGTGGGTGGCCTCGGCCTCGACCGGGAGCGTGCTGAGGACGTGCTCCAGGAGGTTGGCGCCCGGGGCCAGCTCGCCCTCGGCGTGCACGGGGATCTCGACGTTGACCTTCTCGCCGCTGCGCACCAGAAGCAGGTCGACGTGCTTCAGGATGCCCTGACGGAGAGCGTCACGCTGCACGGCCTTCGGGATGGCGAGCTGGGTCTTGCCGTCGATGTCCAGGGAGATCAGGACGTTCGACGTACGCAGGGCCATGAGCAGGTCGTGGCCGGGCAGCGCGATGTGGACCGGGTCGGCACCGTGGCCGTACAGAACGCCGGGGACCTTGTCCTCACGGCGGATGCGGCGGGCGGCGCCCTTGCCGAACTCGGTACGGGTCTCGGCGACGAGCTTGACCTCAGACATGGAGCACTCCTCGTAGAAAAGGTGAACTGATGAAGTCACCCGGCCACGACTGGCCTGCTACGAAGAGCGCGTCGATAACGGACCGCCACACACCGCGCCCCTGCGGACACGAGTGCGGCCTCCCTCGCCGAGCAACTTCGACAGTCTACTCGGCGACGGAGGCCGCACCAAAAGGATCTTGCACCCGCTGCTTGCGCCGGTGCTTGCGCCGCTGCTTACGCGTAGTCGCCCTGCTCCTCGAAGAGGCTGGTCACCGAGCCGTCCTCGAAGATCTCCCGGACGGCGTTGGCGATCGTCGGCGCGATCGAGAGCACCGTGATCTTGTCGAGCTCCAGCTCGTTCGGCGTCGGCAGCGTGTTGGTGAACACGAACTCGCTGACCTTCGAATTCTTCAACCGGTCCGCCGCGGGACCCGAGAGCACACCGTGCGTGGCCGTCACGATGACATCCTCCGCACCGTGCGCGAACAGCGCGTCGGCAGCGGCGCAGATCGTGCCACCGGTGTCGATCATGTCGTCCACCAGGACACAGACCCGGCCCTCGACATTGCCGACGACCTCGTGCACGGTGACCTGATTGGCCACGTCCTTGTCACGCCGCTTGTGCACGATCGCCAGCGGAGCACCCAGACGGTCGCACCAGCGGTCGGCAACCCGCACCCGGCCCGCGTCCGGCGAGACGACCGTCAGCTTGTCCCGGTCGACCTTGGTGCCCACGTAGTCCGCGAGGATCGGCAGCGCGAAGAGATGGTCCACCGGACCGTCGAAGAAACCGACGATCTGGTCCGTGTGCAGATCCACCGTCACGATCCGGTCCGCACCCGCGGTCTGCATCAGGTCGGCCACCAGACGCGCCGAGATCGGCTCCCGGCCACGGTGCTTCTTGTCCTGACGGGCATAGCCGTAGAACGGCACGATCACCGTGATGCTCCGCGCCGAGGCCCGCTTCAACGCGTCGATCATGATGAGCTGTTCCATGATCCACTTGTTGATCGGAGCCGTGTGGCTCTGGATCAGGAAACAGTCGGCCCCGCGCGCCGACTCCTGATAACGCACATAGATCTCGCCGTTGGCGAAGTCGAAGGCCTTCGTCGGTACGACACCGATACCGAGCTGGTGCGCGACCTCCTCGGCAAGCTCGGGGTGGGCGCGGCCGGAGAAGAACATCATCTTCTTCTCGCCGGTCGTCTTGATCCCGCTCACAGCACAGTCTCCTCAGACGTGTTCCCTGGCCGCGAGAACTCTCGCGCCAACCAGCCGAAATTTCGTGCACCCATCAGGTTTCGTGCGCCTATCACGTTACGCGGTGTCTGGCGCACCTGTTTCCGGTCAGCTTTCGCCAACCGGCTTCCCGGCAGCCTCCGACGCCCCGGACGACGCCGCCTCGGCAGCCTTCGCCGCGGCACTCCCCGGACGCTTACGGGCCACCCAGCCCTCGATATTCCGCTGCTGGCCACGGGCGACGGCCAGCGAACCGGCCGGCACATCCTTGGTGATCACAGAGCCGGCAGCGGTGTAGGCACCGTCGCCAATCGTGACAGGAGCCACAAACATGTTGTCCGAACCCGTCTTGCAGTGCGACCCCACCGTCGTGTGGTGCTTGGCCTCACCGTCATAGTTCACGAACACACTCGCGGCACCGATATTGCTCTGCTCACCGATGGTCGCATCACCCACGTAACTCAGGTGCGGCACCTTCGTACCCGCACCGATCGTCGCGTTCTTCATCTCCACATACGTACCCGCCTTGGCCTGCACACCGAGCCGGGTGCCCGGCCGCAGATACGCGTACGGGCCGACACTCGCCCGCTCTCCCACCACGGCACCGTTCGCCACCGTGTTGTCGACCCGCGCACCCGCACCCACCTGCGTGTCCAGCAAGCGCGTGTTCGGCCCCACCTCACAGCCCTCACCCAGGTGCGTGGCGCCCTGGAGCTGAGTGCCCGGATGCACCACGGCGTCCCGCTCCACCGTCACGGTCGCGTCGATCCACGTGGAAGCCGGATCGACCACGGTGACCCCGGCCAGCATCGCCTCCGTGAGCAACCGGTCGTTCAGGACCCGGCGGGCCTCCGCCAGTTGCACCCGGTTGTTGATCCCGGCGATCTCCCGGTGGTCACCGGCCACACACGCACCGACCCGGTGCCCCGCCGCACGCAGAATGCCGAGGACATCCGTCAGATACTCCTCGCCCTGACTGTTGTCCGTACGCACCTTGCCGAGCGCTTCCGCCAGCAGCCGCCCGTCGAAGGCGAACACACCCGAGTTGATCTCCCGGACCGCACGCTGCGCGGCGGTCGCGTCCTTGTGCTCCACGATCGCGGTCACCGCGCCGGACGCGCCGTCCCGGATGATGCGGCCGTAACCCGTCGCGTCGGGCACCTCGGCGGTCAGGACCGTCACGGCGTTGCCGTCGGCCGAGTGCGTCTCCGCGAGCCCGGCCAGCGTCGCGCCGGTGAGCAGCGGGGTGTCGCCGCAGACCACGACGACCGTGCCGTCGATGCTCTCGGGCGTCCCGCCCAGCGCCTCAAGGCCCATGCGCACGGCGTGACCCGTGCCGTTCTGCTCGGCCTGGTAGGCGGTCAGGACCTCGGGGTCGATCGCGGCGAGGTGCGCCCTGACGCGCTCGCTCTCGTGCCCTACGACGGCGACGAGCCGCTGCGGCGAGAGCTCACGGGAAGCGGCGAGCACATGCCCGACGAGGGAACGGCCGCAGATCTCGTGCAGGACCTTCGGAGTGGCCGACTTCATACGGGTGCCCTCACCCGCTGCAAGGACGACGACGGCTGCCGGGCGATTGGCGCTCACAGGGGTGCCCTTCGGCTTCGGATGCTCTGGGGGTGGTCATCCGCAGGATACCGGGGCGTAGGGGGGCGGAAATGAGGGCGGGTCCCGACCGCGCGGTCAGGACCCGAACCTGAGCCTTGTGTGACGTGGCTCCCCTGCCAGGACTCGAACCTGGAACAAATCATCCAAAGTGACCCGTGTTGCCTATTACACCACAGGGGATAGCAAACGCCCCAAAACGGACAAACAATCAGTCCGTTGAGCTGGCGGCCTCTACTATGCCGCACCAAGCGCCCTCGATGCGACGGTACAAGTCGGCGCTCTGCCGCACTTTGATCACCAGGCAACCGCGATAGGTGTCCCCCACGTTCTTGCGGACGGTCTTCGGGTTGTGCTTCTTGATCGTGGTCTTGTTGAAGGCGGTGGCGTCCGCGCCGACGAGATCGGCCCAGTAGCGCTCGGCGCCCGTCACGTCGGCGGTTTCGTGGATCATCACGCAGAACCGCACGCGTCCCCGCTCCACTCCCATCAGGTCGAGCCAGGCGAGGAAGGCCTTGATCATGCCGGGGTCGCTGTTGACGAACGTGACGTTCTCCCGGCGGTCGTACGGCTTGTCCTTGCCGCCCTCGGCCCAGTAGAGGCCTACTCCCACCAGGAACAGCTCGCGCTTCGACATGTGCCCGACCTCCTGCCGGGCCGCCTCCTTCGTGCTTCGCCGCTCCTCGTCCCGCATCGCGGACTCGTGTTCCCAGCGCTTGCGAGCCGCCAGCCTGGCTTGCTCCGAGGGGTCCCGCCGCGGTGGCTTCGGCAGATCTCGGACCCACAGGGAGACCGAACTCCTGGAGCAGCCCAGCTCCATCTCGATCTGGTCGTACGTGAGCCCTTGGAGCCGCAACTCCCGTGCCCGCGCCCGCAGATCGTCCTTGGCGTTGGGCCGCCGCGTCCACTCCGGTGGCGGTTCGCCCTGGACCAGGCGTTGGAGGAGGTCGTTGTTGTAGACCTTCAGCTCGTCGCGGATCTGGCGCAGGCTGTGTCCCGCGCGCCGGAGCGCGACCGCCTGGTCGCGGAGGGTCTCGTAATCGGCGTACCGGCCGATGATCTCGGTCATACGGCCACCCTCGTCCGGAATGCGGACGTCCGGCTCGAATATGCGGGCGATTCACCTGTTCGAGGATTACTGGGCGGTTTCGCTGCCGCCGAGGCTCCGCGGGCCCCGCCGTTCCCTGGATCACGGAGCCCGAAACTCACCGGAAAAGGGAGCGCCGGCGCCCGTACGCTGGAAGGCATGACCACGACGGGGGACAGCGACACGGCGGCCGGGACCGGGCCGTGGTGGTGGGAGCGGCGGCGCAGTGCCGTCCTGGATGCGGGCCTCGGCCTGGCGTCCGCGGCGGAGTGCGGTGCCGAGGGCGTGCAGTTCGCCTCGGACGCGGGCATCCCGGCCGCCGTGGGTGTGGTCTTCGGGGTGCTCGCGGGGTCCACCCTGGTGCTGCGGCGCCGCTGGCCGATCGCGGTCGTGCTGTTCTCCGTCGCGATCACCCCGGCCCGGATGGGCATTCTGATGGCCATCGTCGGTCTCTACACCCTCGCCGCCTCCGAGCTGCCGCGCCGCATCATCGGCGCCCTCGCGGGCATGTCCCTGGTGGGCACGCTGATCGTCACGCTGGTCCGCGCCAACCAGGACATGGCCGACGGTGACGTGACGATAGGTGAGGGGTTCATACCGTTCATCGCCATCACCACCTCGCTCGGTGTCACCGCCCCGCCGGTCCTGCTGGGTCTGTACGTGGGGCAGCGGCGCCGTCTGATGGAGTCGTTGCGGGAGCGCGCCGACAGCCTGGAGCGTGAGCTGCAGTTGCTCGCCGAGCGGGCCGAGGAGCGTGCGGAGTGGGCGCGCGGCGAGGAGCGCACCCGTATCGCCCGGGACATGCATGACGTGGTGGCGCACCGGGTGAGTCTGATGGTGGTGCATGCGGCGGCGTTGCAGGCCGTGGCCCGCAAGGACCCGGAGAAGGCGGTGAAGAACGCGGCTCTGGTCGGGGACATGGGGCGGCAGGCGCTGACGGAGCTGCGGCAGATGCTGGGTGTGCTGCGGGCGGACGAGGCGCCGCCGAAGCCTGCTCCGGTGCCCGTTCCGGTGCCGCTTGCCGCTGTGGGTGAGGCCGCCGCGCAGGCCGCGTCGCGTGCCAGGTCCGTCGATGAGCCTGAGCCGGTGGACGGGCCGTGCCTGGCGGAGGTCGACGAGTTGGTGGGTCAGTCGCGGGCCGCGGGCATGGCTGTGGACCTGTCGGTGGAGGGCGAGACGCGGGCGTGCGCGGCCGATGTGGAGGAGACGGCGTACCGGGTGGTGCAGGAGGCGCTCACGAACGTCCACAAGCACGCGGCGGGTGCGAAGACGTTCGTGCGGCTCGCGTACCGCTCGGCCGAGATCGCCATGCAGGTGGAGAACGGGCCGCCGCCGGAGGCGGGTCCTGGAGACGCGCGGTTGCCGAGCGGGGGGAACGGCCTGGTGGGTATGAAGGAGCGGGTGACCGCCCTTGGCGGGGTGTTCGTGTCGGGTCCGACGGATGCGGGCGGTTTCAGGGTGTCGGCGGTGCTTCCGGCGGCCGTCGGGCAGTGATCTTCCTCACCGGACGCTGAAGTCTTCGCGTCGGCTCGTGGGGCTCAGCCCACAGGGGTCAGCCCGTAGTGGTCAGCCCGTAGTGGTCAGCCGTACCGGCTGGGTTCCCGCGACGAGGGTGGTGAGGGCCTGGTCGATGTGCTGGCCGAGGTACCAGTCGCCGCTGTGGTCGAGGCTGTACACGCGGCCCTCCACGTCGACGGCGAGCAGCGCCTGGGTCTCCGTCTCCTCGCCGATGGGGCAGACCTCGGTGCCGAGGGCCCGGCCCAGGTCGCCGAGGGTGCGGGCCAGGTGGAGTCCGTACATCGGGTCGAGGTGCAGGGTGGCGGGTGCGATCTGGCGGCCGGGTCCCTGGGGGGTGATGTGCAGTCCGCCGAACTCCGCCCAGGCCTCGACGGCGGCGGGGAACACGGAGTGCTCGTGGCCCGCGGGCGAGGTGTGCCTGCGCAGGACGTCGGCCCAGATCTCGGCCTGCTTGATGTCCCAGCGGCCGGGGCGCCAGCCGGCGGTGCGCAGGGCGGCGTCGACGGGGACGGGGAAGCGGGTGGAGTTCTCGGTGTGCATGGCTCGGCCCTCGTGGTGCGGGTGCGGATGGCGGCGGCCGGCGTGGTGGGCGCCGGGGGTCGTCAGGCGGCGGGCGGCCCGCGTCACGCGTCGGGGGTGGGTGGTTCGACGATACGGACCCCGAAGTGCGCGGTGAGGGCGGTGCAGGAGCGGCAGGGCCGGGCGAAGGCGCCGTGCAGGGGGTCGCCGTCCTCGCGGATGCGGCGGGTGGTGAGTTTGGCGTGCTTGAGGGCCTTGCGGGCCTCGCCGTTGGTCATGGGTTTGCGCGAGGCGCGTTTGGAGCGGGTGGCGTCGGCCGCGGCGATGTGCCGGGAGATGAGGACGGCTTCCGCGCACCGGCCTGTGAAGCGTTCGCGCTGGCCGCTGGTGAGGGTGTCGAGGAAGTCCTGTACGAGCGGGTGCAGCTCGGGGAGGTCCTCGCCGCGGCGCGGGGTGCCCGTGAGGGTGGTGCCGCGTACGGAGAGCGCGGCGGCGACGGTGGGCAGGATGCCGTCGCGGCGGTGGCGCAGGACGGGGGCGCCGACGGGTTCGCTGCTCCAGCCGACGCGTGGGTCGCCGGCTTCGGCGGTGGCGGTCCTGCCGGTGCCGGGTGCCGGGTGTGCGGCCGCCCGGCCGGTGGCGGGTGTGCCGGTGCTGCCGGGCATGCTGGTTCGTGCCGTATGCATGTGGTGTTTCCCTCCCCGTCCCCGCGGCGTCAGCCGCCGGTGCCGCGCCCCCGCGTTGCGGGAACAGATTGCCAAATGGGGCGCGTGGTGCGGAAGCTGGGGCTGTCCGACACGCCTGGCAGGGGTCCCGGTTTCGGCTCTGGGTGACGGTCCCGTGGCGGGTGGTCACGGAATCGGCGGCCCGGTGACCGGTGTCGTGCTTACGCATAGGCTGTCGCTGTCCGTGAACCTCACAGTGCCGCAGGGGGCAACCGCCATGACGACAGGTCGGCTCGGGGAGCAGGCCGCGCCGCCGAACGCGGCCTACGCAGGTCAGGTGGTGCACTTCCCTGACCCGGTCCGTGCCGCCCGGCATCCCAGAGGTGTGCGCGTCGACGGTGTGGGTTATCCGGACTTCTCGCCGTACGCGCGCGGGGCGGCGGAGATCGCGGCGCCGCCCGAGGGCTTCGGCGTGGACGAGCTGCGGCTCACGGACTACGTCTCGGCGAACGCGGCGCTCGCGGCGTCGGGGCACGAGCTGTGGGACACGATCCCGCCGGTGGCGACCCCGCACGGCTGGACCTGGCACCACGTGCCGAACAGCCGCCGTCTGGAGCTGGTCCCTGTGGAGGTCAAGGCGCTGCTGCGGCATCACGGCGGTATCGCCACCGCGCCCGTCGACCATGACAAGCGCGGCACCCGTCCGCTGCAGGAGACCCGTCCCGCGCACCTGGCCCTGCCGAAGGCGGCGGTGGCCGTCACGGAGAGCCAGGTCGTGGGCGTGGAGGAGGACTTGGGGTACCGGCTTCCGGGCGCCTACCGCTCCTTCCTGAAGGCGGCGGGCGGCTGCGCCCCGGTCGGTACGGCGCTCGACGCGGAGCTGGGCCTCCTGGTGGATCAGCCGTTCTTCACGGTCCGCGACGAGGCGGCCGTCAACGATCTGGTGTACGTCAACAAGTGCCTGCGCGACCATCTCACCAAGGACTATCTGGGCGTGGGTTTCGTCCAGGGTGGTCTGCTCGCCGTGAAGGTCAAGGGTGACCGGATCGGTTCGGTGTGGTTCTGCGCGTACGACGACGCGCGGGACGTGGACCCGTCCATGGCGCCCGCCGAGCGCGTCCGGCGGCTGCTGCTGCCGTGCGGCGACGACTTCGACGCGTTCCTGTCCCGGCTCGCGGGCAGCCCGCCGGAGCTGGAGACCGTGGCGAACCTGATGGTGGACGGCGGCTTCGCGCACGCCGTCCCGGTGGGAGTGTGAGCTGGCCGTGGTGACTTTCGCGCAGGCGCAGGAGCGCGCCGAGGAATGGATCAACGGCGAGGTGCCCGGGCCCGGGCACCGCGAGGTGCGGGTGCGGGAGTTCGAGCTCGGCTTCGTGGTGTGGGCGGAGGACCGCGAGGGTGGCCCCCGTTCGGACGGTGGCCACCAGCGGCTCGTCATCGCCCGGGACAGCGGCGAGGCGACGCTGTGGCCCGCGCTGCCGGTGGGTGAGGTGATTCGTCGGTACGAGGAGGAGTACGGGGTGCCGGACGCGGCGCCCGAACCGGCTCCCGCAGCGCCGCAGCGGATGGATCTGAACCAGACGTCGTTCCTGTTGACTCCGCCGGAGTGGTTGCAGGAGGCGGCGGACAAGCTGGGGATCCCGGACCGCAGGAACGCCGACTCGCCGTCCGGCGCGCCCGCAGCGCCTTCTGCTTCCGCAGCGCCTTCTGCGCCCGCCGCTCCTTCTGTGTCCGCTGCTTCCGCTGCTTCCGCTGAGCCCGCAGCTCCTTCTGCATCCGCCGCGTCCGCTGCTCCCTCCGGTCCGTCGGCTTCTTCGGCGGCGGCGGGTGCGTCCGGCGGTTCCGACCCGGCGGCCGTGTCCGAGCCGTACGGTGCCGCTGCCGCGTCCGGCTCGTCCGCGACGCCGACGCCCGCACCCGGGTCGGCTCCGGCCGCGCCCGCCGCTCCCGGCAGTGGCACGCCCTGGCCCGCTGCCGGTGCGCCCGGCGGTGCGTCGGTGGCGGGGGGCGCCGACGGTGGCCCGGCCGCGCCGAGCGTGCCCGCGTCGTCGACGCCGTGGGCCGGTACGGACACGAACACGGGCATCGACGACGAGGACGTCGCGGTGCCGCTGCCCGCGACGGTGTTCTCGCCGCCGCTGCGCCTCGACGGCGGGGGCGCCGCCGCGGACCACGACGACGAGCGGCCGCCCGCGGTGTCGCCGGAGGCCAAGACCGCGCTGATGTCGGGCGGCAGTCAGCTTCCGCGGACGGCGATCGCCCCGGCGTTGGACGAGCCGCAGGGGGGCGCGCAGGGTGCGCAGGGCGCGGATTCGCAGGGTGCGGGTGCGGGCGCGGGTGCGCAGGGTGCTGGCGCGCAGCTCCCGCCACCGGCCCCGGGAGCCGTGGTGAGCGGTCCCGGCGCCCCGCCGCCGCCTGCTGGTCAGGTGCCGGGTGGTCCTGCGGTGCCGCCGTCTGCTGGTCAGGCGCCGGGTGGCTCCGCCGTGCCGCCGCACGCCGCGCAGGTGCCGGGCGGTCCCGCCGTGCCGCCGCCGTCTGCTGGTCAGGTGCCGGGTGGTCCTGCGGTGCCGCCGTCTGCCGGTCAGGTGCCGGGTGGCCCCGCCGTGCCGCCGCCTGCTGGTCCGCCGGTCGGTGGTCCGAACACTCCGCCGCCGCCCGCCGGTTCGGCACCGGCCGGTTCCACGCCGCCGCCGGCGCCGACGTACGGCTATCCGCAGGGCGCGGCCGCTTCCGGCGCGGGTGCGCCCGGTACACACGGGGCGCCGGGTGCTCCTGGTGCTCCTGGTGCTCCGCAGCCTCCGGGTGCGCAGGGTGCCCCGGGGGCGCCCGCGGGTGGCTACGTACCGACCCAGCTCATGTCGCCCCTCGGCCCCGAGGGACAGCAGCCCGGCGCGCCCGCGGCACCTGGCGCACCGGGTGCGCCGCAGCCTCCGGGAGCCCCGGGTGTTCCGGGTGCCCCGGGTACGCCTCCGGGTGGCGTGCATCATGCGGCGACGATGCTGGCGGATCCGAGCCTGGGTGGCGGAGTGAAGCCGCCGGGCGCGCCCGCTGCCCCGCAGCCTCCCGGCCCGCCCGGTGCCCCGGGTGCCCCGGGGACGCCGCCGGGCGGTGTGCACCACGCGGCGACGATGTTCGCCGACCCGAGCCTGGGCGGGGGCCTGAAGCCGCCGGGTGCTCCTGGTGCGCCGGGTGCGCCTGGCGCCCCGCAGCCTCCCGGCCCTCCCGGCACGCCTGGCGCTCCGCAGCCTCCCGGAGCCCCCGGTGCTCCCGGCGCCCCGGGCCCGGGCGGCGTCCACCACGCCGCCACCATGCTCGCCGGACCGGCCGTCGGCGGCCCGGGTGCGCCTGTGCCGCCCGGCGCGCCCATGCCTCCGGGCGCCCCGGGTGCTCCGGGCGCCCCCGGTGTTCCCGGCGCCCCCGGCGGTCCGGGGGCCCCCGGCATGCCCCTGCCCGCCCCGGGCATGGGCCCGGGCCCGCTCCCCGGCCAGGCGTACGGCTATCCGCAGCCGCCGACCGGTCAGCCCACCGTGGGCCCCGGCTACCAGGCCGTGTTGCGCTACCGCGCGCCCGACGGTTCCGAGCAGCAGGTCATCCGGCGCTCGGCGCCCGGTACGCCGCACCCGGAGTGGCAGATCTTCCATGAGCTGCGCGGCCTGAACATCCCGCCGGACCAGGTTCTGGAGCTGCACACCGAGCTGGAGTCCTGCGAGCTGCCCGGCGCGTACTGCGCGCGGATGATCAGGGAGACCTGGCCGCAGGCGCGCATCACCTCGATCGCGCCGTACGGCAAGGACCACGCGTCGCGTCAGCAGGGCATGCACCAACTGCTCGCGCACCAGGGCGAGCTGCACCAGGTGGCCGACGGCCCGGCGCGGCCCGCGCCGGTGCGGGCGCCGCTGCCGCAGGTGCCGCCCGCGCCCGCGGTGCCGCCGGAGGGCGTGGCGCAGGAGCTCGCCGGGGCTTTCGGCCCCGGGGTGTTCCGGTTCGACCAGCGGTCGGTGTCCCGGCAGGGGGTGCCGGACGTGGTGGCGCACACGCTCGTCGTGGCGGGTCTGCCCGTCGACTTCGGTCCGTTCTTCTGGGCGCAGGCCCAGTTGGGGCGGCCGGTGCCGACGCTGGCGGAGATGGCGCAGGAGCGGGGTGTGCAGCCCGCGTCCGACGCCGGTTCGTACCTGGTCATGGGCAGCGACTTCGGGCGGGCGATCTGTGTCCAGTACGGCACGGCGAACATCGTCGCCGTGCCCGTCGAGGCCGGTCCCGGCGGTGCGCCGGTGCCGCCGCAGTTCGTGAACACCGGGCTGCCGGAGTTCGCGCGCTGCCTGGGCCTGCTCGGCCGGATGTGGCGGCTGCGCTACGGGCTCAACCAGGAGCAGGCGGGCCGCTGGACGGTCGACTTCCAGACGCAGCTCGCCGCGCTCGACCCGGCGGCCCTCGCGTCGCCGGAGAGCTGGTGGTCCGTACTGCTCGAGCAGATGTGGGACGGCCTGCTGTAGCCGGGTGGCGGCGCGCACCGCGCCGGCGCCGCGCGTCGGACGGTGCGGTATCCCGCGTACGGGGTACGGGGAACAGGTGAACGAGACCGTGCGTGGCCGTGCGATGCCGAGGGTGAGGCGTCCGACCCGGGGGACCGGGCGGGCGCCTCGCTTGTTCGCGTGCGCGTACGCCGGTCGCCCGCGGGGTGCCCTTCGGGGGTCGCTCAGGTCTTCGTCGTACTGCGGAACGACAACCCGATTCCGACTTCTGCCGCCAATTGACGCATCCTTGACCGGATGGGATGGGTGGAGTGTCGCGTTATGACCAGTTTCGCTTGATCCATCAAGATGTGCGCCAATCGCGTTGTACGCGGTCGGCGCGACGGCGAGAGTCTGTGTGGGCGAAAGAGGGGATCAAGGATGAGCGGCAGCGGTGTGTCGGTGTCACCTCATGGCTTCGTCGCCGTGCGCGGGCGTGGCTACCGTCCCGAACAGGTGGAGGCGTACGCCGACGCGTTGTCCCGGGACCGCGACGCGGCCTGGGAGCGGGCGGCGCGGCTCACGGTGCTCGCCAAGGAGATGGGCGTGGAGGCCGAGCGGCTGCGCGAGGTGGTCGCGCGGCTCGCTCCACAGACGTACGAGGAGTTGGGCGAGCGCGCGCAGCAGCTTCTCGCGCTGTGCGAGGAGGAGGTCGCCGCGGTGCGGGACGCGGCCGCCTCCTCGGCGCGCGGGGCCGAGGAGGCGGCGGCCGCCGAGGCCGCGGCCCTGCACGAGTCCGCGCGGGCGTATGCCGCCTCGGTGCGCGACGAGGCGGAGGGGTGGGCGCGGCGGCGACTCGGTGCGGCCGGGGCCGCCGCCGAGGAGTTGCGGGTGGCCGCCCGGACGGATGCCGAGGAGTGGTGCGGGGCGGCGCTCGCCGCGCTGCGGGAGATGCGGGAGCGCGCCGGTGCGCTCCTCGCCGACCAGGAGAAGGAGCACACCGAGCGCCGGGAGGCCGCCGAGCGGGAGATCGCCGAGCGGGAGGCGGCGGCACAGGCCCACGAGATGTCCCTCTTCGAGGCCGCCGCGGCGCGGCTCGCCGAGGCCGAGCGGGATCTCGCCCAGGCCAGGGAGTCCGCGCGGCACGGGCAGGAGGACGCCGAGGCGCGGGCGGCGGAGCTGCTCGCGCGGGCGCGGATGCGGGAGGAGCGGGTCGGGCGGGAGACGGATCGGGTGTTGCGGGAGCACGGGGAGCGGTGGGACGAGGTGCGGGCGCACATGGAGCATGTGCGGAGCAGTTTGTCCGCTTTGACCGGGCGGGGCGCCTCGAGCGGGGGGTCCGGCGCGGTGCCGGGTCCCTCCCCCGAGGGGGGCGCCTGAGTCCCTTCCCTCCAGAGGGAGGGGGTGGCGCAGCCCGCTGGGCCTATCGTCCCGGTGTGCCTGTTGTCGTTCGTCCGCGGGCCGTCGGCTTCGGCCCCGCCGCTTCGCGGCGGGATGCTTCCCACCCACCCACCCACCCACCCACCCGTTGCTGCCGGGTGCCGGGGTGGGTGGGGGGACTGCCCGAAGGGGACAGGGGCGGTCGTGCGGACCGCCAGGAGCGAGGGCCGAGGAGGGTACTTGCTGGTAGGGGAGGTGCGCGGGGTTTTCCCCGTACTGGTCAGTCGGTACGGGGTTCCTCGGGGGGTGTATGCGTCAACTGTGCTGTTTGGGGGGAGGGTTCGGGTGCGGGGTCAGGGGCCTCCTGGATGACGGGGAAGCGCCGCGGGGCCAGGAACACCAGGACAAGGAGGCAGACGACCGCCGCGCCCGCCGCCCCCAGGTACACCGCGTCGACGGCCGCGTCCACCGCGCGCCGCAGCTTGTCCGCGTCCGCCACCGAGTCCGGGTCGTCGAGCGCCTTGGCCACCGCGTCGAGCGAGCCCGACCCGCCGAGGCGCGCGCTGAGCACCCCGTTGGCCACCGCCCCGAACAGCGCGGCGCCGACGGTCTGCCCGATCTGGCGGCAGAACAGTACGGAGGCGGTGGTCGTGCCCCGCTCCGCCCACCCCACGGTCGACTGCACGCCGACGATCAGGGGGAGTTGGAAGAGCCCGAGCGCGGCGCCGAGCAGCAGCATGAGCAGCGCGGGCTGCCAGGCGGAGCCGGGGTAGGGCAGGAGGGGGAAGGCGAAGAGGACGCAGGCGGCGGCGCCGATGCCCAGCATCGCGGTGTCGCGGAAGCCGATGCGCCGGTAGACGTGCTGGCTGAGCGCCGCCGAGACGGGCCAGCTCAGCGTCATCACGGAGAGCACGAACCCGGCCGCCATCGGCGCCAGTCCCAGCACCGACTGGGCGTACGTGGGCAGGAAGACCGTGGGCGCCACCATCACCAGGCCGAGTGAGCCGAGGGCCAGGTTCACGGCGGCGATGGTGCGCCGCCGCCACACCCAGCCGGGTATGACCGGGTCCGCGGCGCGCCGCTCGACCACCACGACCACGGCGACGCACGCCAGCCCCGTAGCGAACAGGGCGAGAGACGGCGCCGACAGCCAGTCCCAGGCGACACCGCCCTGCACGAGCGCGGTGAGCAGCACACCGCCCGCGGCGAAGACGGCGAGCGCCCCGGGCCAGTCGATGCGTTTCCACACCCCTGCGCGGGTCTCCGGCGCCGGGGTGTCGCGCGCGGGTTCGTGGAGGTGGCGGACGATCAGCCACAGGGCGAGCGCGCCCACCGGCAGATTGATCAGGAAGATCCAGCGCCAGTCGGTGTACGCGGTGATCAGACCGCCCACCGCGGGGCCCGCGACCGCCGAAGTCGCCCACACGGTCGACAGCTTGGCCTGTATCTTCGGCCGCTCCTTGAGCGGGTACAGGTCGGCGGCGAGGGTCTGGACGGTGCCTTGCAGCGCGCCGCCGCCCAGGCCCTGTACGACGCGGAAGGCGATCAGGGCGGCCATGTTCCAGGCGAGGGCGCACAGGGCCGAGCCGAGCAGGAACAGGACGCAGCCGACGACCAGGACGGGTTTGCGGCCGAAGGTGTCGGAGAGTTTGCCGTACACCGGCAGGGTGACCGTCGCGGCGAGCAGATAGCCGGAGAACAGCCAGGAGAAGACGGAGAAGCCGCCGAGCGCGCCGACGATCTGCGGGACCGCCGTGGAGACGATGGTGGCGTCCAGGGCCGCGAGCGCCATGACGAGCATGAGCGCGGCGACGACGGCGCCGCGCCTGTCGGTGGCCTGTGCCATCCCCGGATTCCTTTCCCCCTGCACCTATTGCCTCGGGTCACTTTCTCACCGGGCGGGCTTCCGGGGGAGGGGTGAACTCCCGGAGGGAGACGAACTCTCGGGAGGGAGACGAACTCTCGGGAGAGAGACGAACTCTCGGGGGAGGGTGGAGGGCCTCTCGGCTGGTGGGGCGGGAGATCGCGTGTCGGGAGGGTGGAGCGACCCTGAGAAACGCTCCACCGGCGGGTGGAGAACCCCTAGGGGGACCTCCGTACTACGGACAGGGCGATGTTGGTACCGACGGATGACGAGACCCTCTGACCTGGTCCTTAGATTGGCTTTATGCCCGCAGGGTGGGGGCGGGGGCGCGGGGCGAGGAGACGAACCACAGTGCCGGGGGTGGGGTTTTCCCCAGCAAAAGACTGCGCTCTGCACCAGGGCGCCGGGACACCCCGGCGACCAGAATCTTCACTGTGAGCGAGCGGCGACGCGAACGGCATCGCACCGGGCTCATCTCATCACCGACATAGGAGACTTACCGTGACAACGGCTGTGACCACTCCCAGGCACGGGGGTACTGGAGGGCGTACGGCCGTGGCGGCTCGGGCACGCCAGGTCGTCAAGGCCTACGGCACCGGCGAGACCCGCGTCGTCGCCCTCGACCACATCGACGTGGACATCGCCCGCGGTCACTTCACCGCGATCATGGGCCCGTCCGGGTCGGGCAAGTCCACGCTCATGCACTGCCTCGCGGGCCTCGACAACGTCTCCTCCGGGCAGATCTATCTGGACGACACCGAGATCACCGGCCTGAAGGACAAGAAGCTCACGCAGTTGCGCCGGGACCGGATCGGCTTCATCTTCCAGGCGTTCAACCTGCTGCCGACGCTGAACGCCATCGAGAACATCACGCTCCCGATGGACATAGCGGGCCGCAAGCCCGACCGCGCCTGGCTCGACCAGGTCGTGGACACCGTCGGCCTCGCGGGACGCCTCAAGCACCGCCCGACCGAGCTGTCCGGCGGCCAGCAGCAGCGCGTCGCCGTGGCCCGTGCCCTCGCATCACGGCCGGAGATCATCTTCGGTGACGAGCCGACCGGGAACCTGGACTCCCGCGCCGGCGCCGAGGTCCTCGGCTTCCTGCGCCGCTCGGTGACCGAGCTGGGCCAGACCATCGTGATGGTCACCCACGACCCGGTGGCCGCCTCGTACGCGGACCGCGTGCTGTATCTGGCGGACGGCCGCATCGTCGACGAGATGTACAACCCCACCGCGGAGCAGGTCCTTGACCGCATGAAGCACTTCGACGCCCGGGGGCGCACGTCATGACCGTCCTCAAGACCTCGATGCGCAACTTCTTCGCACACAAGGGACGCATGGCGCTCTCCGCGGTCGCCGTGGTCCTCTCGGTGGCCTTCGTGTGCGGCACGCTCGTCTTCTCCGACACGATGACCACCACCTTCGACAAGCTCTTCGCGGCGACGTCCGCCGACGTCACGGTCAAGCCGAAGAACGCCCCCGAGGCCGACGACGACGGCCCGAAGAACGGCAAGCCCGAATCGCTGCCCGCCTCCGCGATCGCCCGGGTCGAGAAGGCCGCCGGGGTGAAGTCCGTCGAGGGCGGCGTCTCCAGCGACAGCGTCACGGTCGCCGACTCCAAGAACAAGAACATGGGCCCGACCAGCGGCGGCCCGACCCTCGCGGGCAACTGGACCAAGAACGAACTGCGGTCCATGGAGATCACCTCCGGACACGCCCCGCGCGGCCCCACCGAGGTGATGGTCGACGCCGACACCGCCGACAAGCACGACCTGAAGCTCGGCGAAGAGCTGCGCACCATCACCGCCAACGGCGACTTCAAGGCGAAGATCTCCGGCATCGCCACCTTCAAGGTGACCAACCCGGGCGCGGCCGTCTTCTACTACGACACCAAGACCGCCCAGCGTGAACTCATCGGCGCGAGCGGCCGGTTCACCCACCTGAGCGTCACCGCCGCGAACGGCGTCAGCGACGCACAGCTCAAGCAGAACGTCACCAGGACCCTGGCGGGCGACGCCGCCGCGTACAAGGTCAAGACGCAGAAGGAGAGCGCGGACGACGACCGCAAGTCCGTCGGCAGCTTCCTGGACGTCATGAAGTACGCGATGCTCGGCTTCGCCGGAATCGCCTTCCTGGTCGGCATCTTCCTGATCATCAACACCTTCTCCATGCTGGTGGCCCAGCGCACCCGCGAGATCGGCCTGATGCGCGCCATCGGCTCCAGCCGCAAGCAGGTCAACCGCTCGGTCCTGGTCGAGGCGCTGCTCCTGGGCGTCGTCGGCTCCGTCCTCGGCGTCGGCGCGGGCATCGGCCTCGCGGTCGGCCTGATGAAGCTGATGTCCGGCATGGGCATGGAACTGTCCACGAAGGACCTCACCATCGCCTGGACGACGCCCGTGGTGGGCCTCGCCCTCGGCATCATCGTCACCGTCCTCGCCGCGTATCTCCCGGCACGCCGGGCCGGCAAGATCTCCCCGATGGCCGCGCTGCGGGACGCGGGGACACCGGCCGACGGCAAGGCGGGCGCGGTGCGCGCGCTGTTCGGCCTGGTCCTCACCGGCGCCGGTGCCTTCGGGCTCTACACCGCGGGGCAGGCGGACAAGGCGAGCGAGGGCTCGCTGTTCCTGGGCGGCGGTGTCGTCCTGACCCTCATCGGCTTCGTGGTTATCGGACCGGTCCTGGCGTCCCTCGTCGTCCGGGTGATCAGCGCGGTGCTGCTGCGGGGCTTCGGGCCCGTCGGCCGCATGGCCGAGCGCAACGCGCTGCGCAACCCGCGCCGTACGGGTGCCACCGGCGCGGCCTTGATGATCGGCCTCGCCCTGGTCGCCTGCCTCTCCGTCGTCGGCTCCTCGATGGTCGCGTCGGCCACGGACGAGCTCGACAAGTCGGTGGGCGCGGACTTCATCGTGCAGCCCGCCGGTGACAGCGGAAAGCCCCTCACCCCGCAGTCTGTGCGGAATCTGCGGGACGCGCCGCACACCGGGCACGTCACCCGGGTGCGGGAGGTCCCGATGAAGATCACGACCCCGGCGGGCAGGACCGAGAGCGAATCGCTGGTCGCCACGGACCCGACGTACACGAAGGACCTGCGCCGCGAGGCGGTCTCCGGGAGCGTGGCCGGGGCCTACCGCGGGAACGCGATGGCGGTGGGCGAGGAGTTCGCCCGCAAGCACCACCTCAAGGTCGGCGACAAGCTGACGGTCGACTTCGACCACGGCAGGACGGTGAAGCTGAAGCTCGTGGCCGTCATGTCGGACGACACCGCGTTCGACAAGGGCGCGATGTACACGAGCATCGCCACGGCCGAGCGCTATGTGTCCGCGGGGCGGATGCCGCTGGACTCGATGCTGCTCGCCTCGGCGGACAAGGGGCAGGAGGACGCGGCGTACAAGGCGCTGAAGGCCGCCGTCGCCGAGGACCCCGCCGTGCAGGTCATGAACCAGGCCGACTTCAAGGACGACCTGAAGGACCAGGTCGGGCAGATGCTCAACATGGTCTACGGCCTTCTCGGCCTCGCCATCATCGTCGCCATCCTGGGCGTGGTGAACACACTGGCGCTCTCGGTGGTGGAGCGTACCCGCGAGATCGGCCTGATGCGGGCCATCGGCCTCTCCCGGCGGCAGTTGCGCCGCATGATCCGCATGGAGTCGGTGGTCATCGCCCTCTTCGGTGCCCTGCTCGGCCTCGGGCTCGGCATGGGCTGGGGCGCCACGGCCCAGAAGCTCCTCGCCCTCGAGGGCCTGAAGGTCCTGGAGATCCCGTGGCCGACGATCCTCACGGTGTTCGTGGGCTCGGCGTTCGTGGGCCTGTTCGCGGCACTGATACCCGCGTTCCGGGCGGGCCGGATGAACGTCCTGAACGCGATAGCGACGGAATAGTCCTCACCGGACGGGGGAACGGGGGAGGGCCGGGGCCAGGGGAACATTCCCCTGGCCCCGGCCCTCGTACAGGGGAACGTTCCCCTGTACCTGGCCCCGGCCCTGTACCTGGCCCCGGCCCTGTACCTGGCCCCGGCCCTGTACCTGGCCCCGGCCCTGTACCTGGCCCCGGCCCTGGCCCCGGCCCCGGCCCTGGCCCCGGCCCTGGCCCCGGCCCCGGCCCAGGCCCCGGCCCCGGCCCCGGGGGCTGCACCCCTCGCCCGCAGTCCGGCCTCGCCTCCGGACGCGCCGGACGGGCTGCACACGTGCCGGTGCGGCAGTGATCTCAGCCCGTCCGGCGTTTGAGGACGAGCCGCGGAGCGGCGACACGACCGCCCAGGGGCGGAGCTCCCCGCGCCGAGGGGCGCCCCGCGCAGAGAGGAGCCCCGCGCCGAGGGGCGCCCCGCGCAGAGAGGAGCCCCGCGCCGAGGGGCGCCCCGCATCGAGAGGCCCCCGCATCGAGAGGCCCCCCGCATCGAGGGGTGCCCCCGCACAGAGGGGTGCCCCCCGCATCGAGGGGTGCCCCCCGCCCCGCCGACGTACCCTGGGAGGCCCCCGGCCCGTCCCCCCACGAGTCGGGCCGTTCGCGTTGTCCGCATCGTTCTCTGCCCCGGACTGGATGCCTCTTCATGAGCCTGCACGGACTGCTGGACGCCGTCGTCAAGGACGCGGCCCTCACCGAAGCGGTGAAGGCCGCGTCGGACGGCAACCGGCACCACATCGACCTCGTCGGCCCCCCGGCCGCCCGCCCCTTCGCCGTGGCGGCCCTCGCCCGTGAGGCCCGCCGCACCGTGCTCGCGGTGACGGCCACGGGCCGCGAGGCCGAGGACCTTGCGGCGGCGCTGCGCACGATCCTGCCGCCCGAGGGGATCGTGGAGTACCCGTCGTGGGAGACGCTGCCGCACGAGCGCCTCTCCCCGCGCTCGGACACCGTCGGCCGCCGCCTCGCCGTGCTTCGGCGCCTGGCGCACCCCAGCGCGCCGGAGGCGGGGGACCCGGAGACGGGACGGGTCTCCGTGGTCGTGGCGCCGGTGCGTTCCGTGCTCCAGCCACAGGTCAAGGGGCTCGGCGACCTGGAACCCGTGGCGCTGCGCACGGGCGAGTCGGCCGATCTGAACGAGACCGTGGAGGCCCTGGCCGCGGCGGCGTACGCGCGGGTGGAGCTGGTGGAGAAACGCGGTGAGTTCGCCGTGCGCGGCGGCATCCTCGACGTCTTCCCGCCCACCGAGGAACACCCCTTGCGGGTGGAGTTCTGGGGCGACGACGTAGAGGAGATCCGCTACTTCAAGGTCGCCGACCAGCGGTCCCTGGAGGTCGCCGAACACGGCCTATGGGCGCCGCCGTGCCGCGAGCTGCTGCTCACCGAACAGGTGCGGGGCCGAGCCGCCGCCCTCGCCGAGCAGCACCCCGAGCTGGGCGAACTGCTCGGCAAGATCGCCGAGGGCATCGCGGTCGAGGGCATGGAGTCCCTCGCCCCGGTCCTCGTGGACGACATGGAGCTGCTGCTCGACGTGTTGCCGAAGGGGTCGATGGCGCTGGTCTGCGACCCGGAGCGGGTGCGTACGCGCGCTGCGGACCTGGTGGCGACAAGCCAGGAGTTCCTCCAGGCGAGCTGGGCCGCGACGGCCGGTGGCGGGGAAGCGCCGATCGATGTGGGCGCGGCCTCGCTGTGGGGCATCGCGGACGTCCGCGACCGGGCCCGGGAGCTCGGCGTGATGTGGTGGTCGGTGAGCCCCTTCGCCGCCGACGAGACCGCCGCGGACGGCGACGCGGACACCCTCAAGCTGGGCATGCACGCCCCGGAGACATACCGGGGAGACACCGCCAAGGCCCTCGCCGACACCAAGGGCTGGCTCGCCGACGGCTGGCGCACGGTGTACGTCACCGAGGGCCACGGCCCCGCGGCCCGCACCGCCGAGGTGCTCGGCGGCGAGGGCATCGCCGCCCGCCTCGACGCCGACCTCGACGAGCTGACCCCGTCCGTGGTGCACGTGGCGTGCGGCTGCATCGACTACGGCTTCGTCGACCCCGCCCTGAAGCTCGCCGTGCTCACCGAGACCGACCTCACAGGACAGAAGGCGGCCGGTAAGGACGGCACGCGGATGCCCGCCCGGCGCCGCAAGACCATCGACCCGCTCACCCTCGAAGCCGGCGACTACATCGTGCACGAGCAGCACGGCGTCGGCCGCTACATCGAGATGGTGCAGCGCACGGTGCAGGGCGCGACCCGCGAGTACCTGGTCGTGGAGTACGCCCCCGCCAAGCGCGGCCAGCCCGGCGACCGCCTCTACATCCCCACCGACCAACTGGAGCAGATCACCAAGTACGTGGGCGGCGAGGCCCCCACGCTGCACCGCCTCGGCGGCGCCGACTGGACGAAGACCAAGGCGCGCGCGAAGAAGGCCGTCAAGGAGATCGCCGCCGACCTGATCAAGCTGTACAGCGCCCGGATGGCGGCGCCCGGCCACGTCTTCGGCCCCGACACCCCCTGGCAGCGCGAGCTGGAGGACGCCTTCCCCTACGTGGAGACCCCCGATCAGCTCACCACCATCGCGGAGGTCAAGGAGGACATGGAGAAGTCGGTCCCGATGGACCGGCTGGTCTGCGGCGACGTCGGCTACGGCAAGACGGAGATCGCGGTCCGCGCGGCCTTCAAGGCGGTCCAGGACGGCAAGCAGGTCGCCGTCCTCGTCCCCACCACCCTCCTGGTGCAGCAGCACTTCGGTACGTTCTCCGAGCGCTACTCGCAGTTCCCCGTGAACGTGCGGGCGCTCAGCCGCTTCCAGAGCGACACCGAGGCCAAGGCGACCCTCGAAGGGCTGCGCGAGGGCTCCGTGGACGTCGTCATCGGCACCCACCGTCTGTTCTCCTCCGAGACCAAGTTCAAGGACCTCGGCCTGGTCATCGTCGACGAGGAGCAGCGGTTCGGCGTCGAGCACAAGGAGCAGTTGAAGAAGCTGCGCGCGAACGTCGACGTCCTGACGATGTCGGCGACCCCCATCCCCCGTACGCTCGAAATGGCCGTGACCGGCATCCGTGAGATGTCCACGATCACCACGCCCCCCGAGGAGCGGCATCCGGTCCTGACCTTCGTCGGGCCGTACGAGGAGCGGCAGATCGGCGCAGCGGTCCGCCGTGAACTCCTGCGCGAGGGCCAGGTCTTCTACATCCACAACCGCGTCGAGTCGATCGACCGCGCCGCTGCCCGGCTCCGCGAGATCATCCCCGAGGCGCGCATCGCGACCGCCCACGGCCAGATGTCCGAGCAGGCCCTGGAGCAGGTGGTCGTGGACTTCTGGGAGAGGAAGTTCGACGTGCTCGTCTCGACGACGATCGTCGAGTCCGGCATCGACATCTCCAACGCCAACACGCTCATCGTGGAGCGCGGCGACAACTTCGGCCTGAGCCAGTTGCACCAGCTCCGCGGCCGGGTGGGCCGTGGCCGCGACCGCGGCTATGCCTACTTCCTGTACCCGCCGGAGAAGCCGCTCACCGAGACCGCCCACGAGCGCCTTGCGACCATCGCCCAGCACACGGAGATGGGCGCGGGCATGTACGTGGCGATGAAGGACCTGGAGATCCGCGGCGCGGGCAACCTCCTCGGCGGCGAGCAGTCCGGGCACATCGCGGGCGTCGGCTTCGACCTCTACGTACGCATGGTGGGCGAGGCCGTGGCCGACTACCGCGCGTCCCTGGAAGGCGGCGTGGAGGAGGAGCCGCCCCTGGAGGTCAAGATCGAGCTGCCGGTGGACGCGCACGTCCCGCACGACTACGCCCCCGGGGAGCGGCTGCGGCTTCAGGCCTACCGCGCCATCGCCTCCGCGAACACGGAGGAGGACGTCAAGGCGGTCCGCGAGGAGCTCACCGACCGTTACGGCAAGCTGCCGGAGCCGGTGGAGAACCTCCTGCTCGTGGCGGGCCTGCGGATGCTGGCGCGCGCCTGCGGCGTCGGCGAGATCGTGCTCCAGGGCAGCAACATCAGGTTCGCCCCCGTGGAGTTGCGGGAGTCCCAGGAGCTGCGCCTCAAGCGGCTCTACCCCGGCGTCGTCATCAAGCCGACGGGCCGGCAGGTGCTCGTGCCGCGCCCGAAGACGGCGAAGGTCGGCGGCAAGCCGCTGGTCGGCCGGGAACTGCTCGGCTGGGTCGGGGAGCTGCTGGCTTCGGTGCTCGGGTCGTAGCCGGAAGCTGACCCGGTACCGCCTCAGGGAGTGCAGGCCGCCGCGATGGACAGGCCGTCCTCGTAGAGGTGGTGCCGGGTGATCCGGCCGTCCTCGACGGTCAGGCGCAGGGCGAAGGGGCCCGCGTAGGACTTGCCGGTGGCGCGTACGGTCCCCGACAGATGTCCCATGAGGACGGCGTCCGGTCCTTCGACCAGGAACGTGTCCACGGACGCCCGCGCGTCCTCCGCGACGGTGTGCCGGTTCAGGTCCGTGACCTGGGCGGCGCATTCGGCGGCGGTCGCGCGCGGGCGGATCCAGGGGCACGCCGGGTTCTCGGCGAGCAGCCAGTCGACGCGGTCCGCGAACAGCGCCGTGAGCCGCTCGGTGTCCCCGGCCATACGGGCGGCGAGGAAGGCCTGGACGGTGGCGCGGGTGGCCTGGGCTTCGGTCTCGGCCCCGAGTCCGGCTGCGGCTTCGGTCTCGGCCCCGAGTCCGGCTGCGGCTTCGGTCTCGGCCCCGAGTCCGGCTGCGGCTTGGGCCTCCGCCCCGAGTCCGGCTGCGGCTTGGGCCTCGGTGGGCCCGGTGGCGTTCATGGTGTCCATACCGGCAGCTTGCCGCGCGGGGGCGGGGCCGGTCGATTACGCCGCAGGTAACACCCGTCCGGGGGAGCGGCAGCCCCGGCCGCTACCGTAGGGGCCGGTCCTTGGCGGGCCGGTCTGGGGAGGGAAAGCTGTGAGGTTCGCGGGCACCGTGACGCGAGGACGGTCGGCGGCAGGACAGGCGGCGCGGGGACGGACGGCGGGGCGGCGCGCGGTCGCGGGCGTCGCGGCCGCGCTGGTCCTGCTCGGCGGAGTGTCGGGCTGCAAGAGCGACGACGAAGGCAGGGACGGCGCCCGCGACGGCGGTGACGCGGGCGGGACCCCTGGCTCCGGCGCGCGGGGCGGAGCCGCGCTCGCCGCCGTGGACTCACTCACCGTCAAGGGCCGTGCCCCCAAGACCGGTTACGACCGCGCGCGGTTCGGCAGCCCCTGGGCCGACACCGACTCCAACGGGTGCGGTACCCGGGACGACATACTCAAACGGGACCTGGACGGCGTGAAGTTCCGCGGCGGCGACTGCACGGTGGTGTCGGGCACCCTCGCCCCCGACCCGTACACCGGCAAGGACGTGACGTTCACGCGCGGCCGCAGCCGGGTCGACGTCGACCATGTCGTGGCCCTCTCCGACGCCTGGCAGAAGGGCGCGGGCGGCTGGCGTCCTGGCAAGCGCATCGCCCTGGCCAACGACCCCCTCAACCTCCTCGCCGTCGACGCGGGACCCAACCGCGGCAAGGGCGACGGCGACACGGCGACGTGGCTGCCCGCGAACAAGTCCTACCGGTGCGCCTACGTCGCGCGGCAGGTCGCCGTGAAGAAGAAGTACGGGCTGTGGGTGACCGGCGCCGAGCGGGACGCGATGCGCCGGGTGCTCTCGCGCTGCCCGCAGGAGAAGCTGCCGGGCGGCGGCAACCCGACCGAGGCACCGGGACGCTTCCGGGCGCGGTGAGGCACCGCGCCCCACGTCTCACGGCGGGGACCGGTGGCGGGCACGACGGCGCGGTGGCGCGACTGGACGGGGCTGCCGTTCGACGCGGAGGGCCTCGTCGAGGTGCCCGGCGCCCTGGTGCCGGTGCACTGCGAGCCCGCGCGCGGCTACGCGGTGTACGTGGAACCGAATGTGTGGGTGCGGCACGTGCTGTGACGCGCGCCGCGAGGGCGGATACGTGACGGCGGACGCGTGACTGCGGATGCGTGACTGCGGATGCGTGACGGCGGATACGTGACGGCGGACGCGTGACGGCGGATGCGTGACGGCGCGCGTGTGACCAGTACGGCAACGGTTCGGTACAACCCGGGACCGGTCGTGCCGGTCGGCCTATACGCTCGTACCGCATTCGTTCGTTCGTCGGCCGTACGCCGCCGGGGCCCGCCCACAGGTGCCGCTCCCGCGGAGGCGTACGGCCGCGTCAGGTATCAGGAGCAGCCATGCACGGCCACGGCTACGGGCCCGGGGGCCCTTCCGCCCACACCGGCGGGTCGTATGTGACGCTGCGCGTGATGTTCGTGGTGCTCGCCGTCGTGACGTGCGGCTTCCTCGCGTGGGCCGCGATGCTGCGGCTCGCCCTGGTGACGCGCAAGACCCGGGACTGGGTGCTCCTCGCGGTCGTCGTCGCCCTGGAGGCCACCGCCGTCGTCCTCGTCGCGCTCGACCCGGGCGACGAGGAGTTCACCGGGTCCGGCAACACGGGCATGGCGATCCTCGTCTCCACGCTCGTCCCCGTGATCGCCTACTACCTGACCATGGACATCCGGCACTTCTCCCGCGTCGCGCAGCCGGTTCGGGCGGCGGCGTTCGCACCGACGCAGGCCCCGCCCCCGTACCAGCAGACGCAGTTCGGTGGCGGCTACGTACCGCAGCAGCCCCAGCCCCAGCCCCAGCAGCCGCCGCCCCAGCCGTCGTACGGCTATCCGGCACAGCCCGCGCCCGCGCCCGCGCCCGCGCCCGCTCCCGCCCGCATCGACCAGGTCCGTGCCGAACTCGACGAGCTGAGCGACTACCTGCGCAAGCAGGAAGGCGGCACCTGACCGTGGCCGCCGGAACGGGGGGCACGGACCACCGCGTGGTCGCCGGGCGGTACGAGCTGTCGACGCTGCTCGGCCAGGGCGGCATGGGCCAGGTCTGGACGGCCTACGACCAGCGCCTCGACCGGCGGGTCGCGGTCAAGCTGCTGCGCCCGGACAGGGTCGCGGGCCCGGCGGGCCAGGGCCGGACCGAGGAGCTGCGCCGCCGCTTCGCCCGCGAGTGCCGCGTCACCGCGCAGGTCGACCACCCCGGCCTCGTCACGGTGCACGACGCGGGCAGCGACGGCGACGACCTGTACCTCGTCATGGGTTACGTCGACGGGGCCGACCTCGGCGACCACCTCGCCGAACACCGCCCCTACCCCTGGCAGTGGGCGGTCGCCGTCGCCGCCCAGTTGTGCGCCGTGCTCTCCGCGGTGCACGCCGTGCCGATCGTGCACCGCGACCTGAAGCCGCGGAACGTGATGGTGAAGCAGGACGGCACGGTCACCGTCCTCGACCTCGGCATCGCCTCGGTCATGGACACCGACACCACCCGCCTCACCCACACCGGCTCCCCGATCGGCAGCCCCTCGTACATGGCGCCCGAGCAGGCCATGGGCGGCGCCGTCGGCCCGTACACGGACCTGTACGCGCTCGGCGTCGTCCTGCACGAACTCCTCAGCGGCGACGTGCCGTTCGCCGGCTCGACCGCGCTCGGCGTGCTGCACCGCCATCTGTACGAGCCGCCGCTGCCCCTGCGCAGACTGCGGCCCGAAGTCCCCGACGCCCTCGAATCCCTGGTCCTGCGGCTGCTCGCCAAGGACCCGCAGCACCGGCCCGCCAGCGCCCAGGACGTGTACGAGGAGCTCGCGCCGCTACTGCCGGGGCGCGCCGTGCCCACCGGCCGCCCCCTGGACCCGACCCGCCCGTTCCTGCGCCCGGCCGCGCCCTGGCCCGACCGCGCCGCGACGCCCGCCCCGCAGCCCCGGCCGCCCGGGGCCGGGCAGGGTGTCGCCGCCGCCGTCGACGAGGTCAAGCGGCTGCTCGGCGAGGGCCGCATCACGCAGGCCGTGGACATCCTCGGCGCGATCCTGCCGGACGCCGCCGCGCAGCACGGCGAGCACTCACCCGTCGTCCGCACCCTGCGCAAGCAGTACGCGGCCACGCTCATGGACGACGGCCAGTACCGCCGTGCCCTGCCCGAGCTGCGCCGCCTCGCCGACCAGCGCGCCGCCGAGTCGGGCCACGCCGACCCGCAGTCGCTTCAGTTCCGCTACGAGGCCGCGCAATGCCTGGAGCAGCTCGGCGATCCGGCCGCCGCGCTCGCCGAGTACCGGACGCTGCTCCCCTATTACGAGAACCAGTACGCCACCGCCGACATTCGCCAGTCCCTGGAGATCCGGCGCCGCATCGGCCAGCTCCTGCTCGCCCTCGGCGACCGCCCGGCCGCCCACGACATCCTGGGGCGCCTCGTCCTCGACGCCGAGCGGGTGCACGGCGTCGGCCACCCCTTCCCGGCGGAGATCCGGCGCACACTGCACTGGCTGGGGCAGGTGCGGGGGTAGGGCGTGTCCGACAATTCCCGTCTGCCACGCGAGGCCATGCGCGCTGACAGGCCCTGGGCACCCGCAGTGCCCGAACTGCTCGCGAATCGTTGGTCGAATGGGTGGCCGAGCCGACCACCACTGCCTACCATCGATCACCGCAAGACTTTGTGCAGCGAAGCACAATCTCTCCACCGGGAGGTCCACTTGCACCGCCGCAGCAGTCGTCGTCGCTCCGCGCTCATCCTCTCCGCAGCCGCCCTCGTCGCGGCCCCGCTCCTGACCGGCTGCGGCAACGACGCGCATCCCGGCGCCGCGGCCGTCGTCGGCGACCAGCGCATCACGGTCGCCCAACTGGAGAACAGGGTGAACGAGGTGCGCTCCGCGCAGCGGGCCGCCCTCCCCGACGACACGCAGTACGGGCAGGTCATCGCCAAGAGCGGCGGCCTGGCCCGCAGCACGCTGCACACGATGGTGCTCGACAAGGTCCTGCACCGGGCGGCGCGGGACGCCGACGTGCGCGTCACGCGCAGGGAGATCCAGACCATGCGGGCGGGCCTGGAGGAGCAGGCGGGTGGCCCCAAGGCCCTGGAGACGGAGTGGCTGCAGCGCTACAGCGTCGCGCCGGGCCGCCTCGACGACAGCATCCGCACGGAGATCGAGGCGCAGAAGATCGCCCGCGCGCTCGGCGCCGACATGAACTCCCCGGAGGGCCAGAACACCTTCTGGGCGGCCATGTCCAAGGCCTCCAAGAAGCTCGATGTCGACCTGAACCCGCGGTACGGCACCTGGGACGTCAAGGCGAGCAAGCGCGCGGACCTGAAGACCCCCTGGGTCCGGGAGGTCTCCCCGGACGGGACGGCGCCCCCCACCCAGGCGTGAGCGAGACGCCCCCAAGGGGCGCGGGGAACTGCGCGCGCGACCACGTCCAAGCCGCGGACGCGTCTGCGAGGCGATGAGGCAGACGCGTCTGCGGCGTCTCCCGGGCCGGGCGCGCAGTTCCCCCGCCCCTGACGGGGCGGGCGCGCAGTTCCCGCGCCCCTGACGGGGCGGGTGCGCTTCCCGGCGGGGTGCGGGGGTGGGCTACGTTCGAGGGGTGAACGAGATCGAGACCGCCGCCGAGACCACCGTCGGGCCCGCCGCCGAGACCGGCGGGGACGGCGTGGGCCGTGTCGTCCTGCTCACCACCAGCCACCGGGTCGCGCCCGGCCTGCTGTCCTGGCCCGCCTGGCAGGCGCTGCACGGCGCGGACGAGGTCGTGTGCGCCGACGCCACGCACCCCCAGTTGCCGTATCTGCGGGAAGCGGGCGTCGACGTCAAGCAGGCCGCGCCCACCGCGGAGGAGCTGGTGCGCGCCTGCGCCGGGGGCCGCACGGTGCTCGTCGTCGCCACCGCCGACGGCGACCGCCGCCTCACCGACGGCCTGGCCCGCCTCGCGGGCGCCGGCCGGGTCCCGATGCCCGACCTGGAACTGCTCCCCGGGTCGTACGACCTGCCGGGCGCCCGCCTCCTCGACCTGGTCCAGGTCATGGACCGCATCCGCACCGAATGCCCCTGGTCCTCGCGCCAGACCCACCAGGGCCTCGCGAAGTACGCCATCGAGGAGGCGTACGAACTCGTCGAGGCCATCGAGACCATCGAGACCACCGAGGACGGTGCCACGGACGAGCTGTGCGAGGAGCTGGGCGACGTGCTGCTCCAGGTGGTCTTCCACGCACGCATCGCGGAGGAGGCCGAGGACGGTGCCGCCTTCTCCGTGGACGACGTCGCCGCCGGTATCGTCGACAAGCTCGTCCACCGCCATCCGCACGTCTTCGGTGAGGACACCGCGTCCACCCCCGAGGAGGTCAAGGAGCACTGGCTGCGCACCAAGGCGCAGGAGAAGCAGCGCACCTCCGTCACCGAAGGCATCCCCCTCGGCCAGCCGGGCCTGGCCCTCGCCGCCAAGCTGGCGTCCCGCGTCCGCACGGCGGGCCTCGACGTCCCCCTGCCCACGGGCGGCGGCGTCGGGTACGACCTGTTGGCGATGGCCGTCCGCGCGGAGGCCGAGGGCACGGACCCGGAGGCGGCGCTGCGGGCGGCGGCCCGGGCCTACCGGGACGCGGTACGCGAGGCCGAGGCGCCCGGGGCTTAGTACGGTTGCCCCGGGGGATTCGGGGCGCACTCGCGGCACCGAACCCGGCCGTGTGGAGCGGGAGTTGCGGGAGTTGCGGCCCGAGGAGGCGACGGTGTACTGCCCGATGTGCCAGGCCCAACTGGAGGAGGGCGTCCGCTTCTGCATGGACTGCGGGTGCGACATGAGCGTACGGGTGTCCACGCCCGTACCGGCCGGACCGCGCCCGTACGACGAGCCGTACCGGGCGGCCCCGCCCGCCGAGCACCCGTCCGCCGCGGCTCCGCCCGCCGAGCACCCGTCCGCCGCGGCTCCGCCCGCCGAGCACCCGTCCGCCGCGGCTCCGCCCGCCGAGCAGCCGTCCGCCGCGGCCCCGCCCGCCGAGCACCCGTCCGCCGCGGCTCCGCCCGCCGAGGACCCGTCCGCCGCGGCTCCGCCCGCCGAGGACCCGTCCGCCGCGGCTCCGCCCGCCGAGCAGCCGTCCGCCGCGGCCCCGTCCGGCGTGCCCCCGCGGCCCCCGACGCGGAACGATGTCTCCGACAGCTCGGTGGGCGCGGTGATCCAGGCCGGAACCATCGCGGGCGACGTCACCGTCCACACCACCCTCGCCCACGGCCAGGCCCCGGCCGACAGTTGGCCCCGCGTCGGCCAACTGCGGCGCCTCTGGTTCGGCGTGCGTCCCACGAGCCACTTCGGGGACGAGCCGAGCCTCACGCCCTACGTGGAGCGTGACTGTGACGAAGAGCTCCACTCCCTCGTCGTACGGGGTCTGCACGAGGGCGGCCTTGTCGTCGTCACCGGCGGGCCGCTGTCCGGCAAGACGATGACGGCGGCCTGGGCGGCGCTGAGCGCGGGCACCGACCCCGAGCCCCGTGTGCACGCCCCGCACCCCGGGGCGGACCTGCGGGGCATCGCCTCCGGCGAGCACGGCCGTGCCGGCCACCGCATCCTCTGGCTCGACGAGTTGGAGGACCACCTCGGCCCCCAGGGCCTCACCGCGGCGCTCCTCTTCCGGCTCACCCAGGAGCGTGTGCTCGTCCTCGCCACCATGCGCGACACGGCGTACGACGAGCACCGCTTCGGCGGCGGCCCCGCAGCCCGGGTCCTGAGCGGCGCCCGCACCGTCGAGCTGTCCCGCCGCTGGAGCGCCACCGAACTGGCGCGGCTCGCAGGTGCCGAGGACCCTCGCCTCACGGCCGCCGCGAAGTGGCGCGGCGGCCGCGGGGTCACCGAGTACCTCGCCCTGGGGCCGGAGCTGTGGGACGAGTGGCGCAGGGCCCGGCGCCCGCGGAGGCACCCGACCGGTCACTTCCTGGTGCGCGCCGCCATCGACCTCGCCCGCTGCGGGATCGAGGAGGACATCCCGCTCCCCGTGCTGTGCGCGGTCCTGGAGGGCTACGGCGAGCAGGAGGCCTCCGTCCGCGAGGAGCAACGGCACGAGTCGTTCGAGGACGCCCTGACCTGGGCCACCCGGCTTCGGTACGAGGCGACCGGGCTGCTCGTCCCCGGAGCGGAGGCGGACACCTACCGCGCCTACGGCTCCCTCGTCGCGGACGCCGTCCGGTCCGGTGAGCTCGGGCAGGTACCGGTCCCGGTGTGGATCCACGGGTCCGCGACGGCCGCCGGGTACGGTCTTGACGTCGCACCCGTGGTCGCCGCGTGCCGTGCCGCCCTCGCGCCCCGCGCCGCCGAGGGCGACGTCGAGGCGTACCTCCTGCTCGGCTGGGTCACGGCGGCCGCGGGCGATGTGTCGGAGGCGGAGGGCTGGTACCGCAGGGCCGCCGACCGGGGCCACACCCTGGCTTGCAACGAACTGGGCCACATCCTCGCGGGCCGGGGCGCGGCCATGGAGGCGGCCGGATATCTGGAGCGGGCCGCCGCGGCGGGACGGACGGACGCCTACGTCACGCTGGGCAAGCTGTACCGCGACCGCGCCCGGCACTGGTTCACCGCGGGCGCGGAGGCGGGGGACCCGGACGCGGCGTTCCACCTGGCCGAGCTGGTACTGCGGCCCGGCCGCGTGGAAAAGTCCGCCCGCTGGTACCGCGAGGCAGCCGAAACCGGCCACCGCAACGCGGCCTTCGCCCTGAACGTCCTGCGGGTCGGCATGACCTTGCCCCCGGAACAGGGGGACGAGCCGCCGCCGGACACGGACGCGCAGGGCCTGGGGGAGCGCGGGTAGCCCGCCCACGGGCTTCACCGGAGCGCGAGGAGCGGCACCCCCCGCCCCGCCTCACGGTGCCGAGCGGCACCCCGGCCCCCGGCCCGCCTTACGGCGAGGAGCGGCACCCCGGCCCGCCTTACGGCGAGGAGCGGCACCCGCACCCCGGCCCGCCTTACGGCGAGGAGCGGCACCCGCACCCCGGCCCGCCTCACGGCGAGGAGCGGCACCCCGGCCCCCGCCTCACGGCGAGGAACGGCACCCCTGCCCCCGCCTCACGGCGAGGAGCCGCACCCCCGCCCCCGCCTCACGGCGAGGAGCCGCCCCGGACCGATACCGTCAACGCATGCACGACCAGCCGCCCCCCGCCTGCCCCCACACCACCCCCGCCCCGCCTAAGGCCCCCGCGCCCGACCTCTTCACCTGGGAGTTCGCCACCGACCCCTACCCGGCCTACGCCTGGCTGCGGGAGCACGCTCCCGTGCACAGGACCGAGTTGCCCAGCGGTGTCGAGGCCTGGCTGGTGACGCGGTACGCGGACGCGCGGGAGGCGCTGGCCGATCAGCGGCTGAGCAAGAATCCGGCGCACCACGACGAGCCCGCGCACGCGAAGGGCAGGACCGGGATCCCGGGCGAGCGCAAGGCCGAGCTGATGACGCATCTGCTCAACATCGACCCGCCGGACCACACCCGCCTGCGCCGCCTGGTGTCGAAGGCGTTCACCCCGCGCCGGGTGGCCGCGTTCGCGCCGCGCGTGCAGGAGCTGACGGACCAGCTCATCGACTCGTTTCTCGACAAGCACGGTGCGGAGCGGGGCGAAGCCGACCTCATCCACGATTTCGCGTTCCCGCTCCCCATCTTCGCCATCTGCGACCTGCTCGGCGTACCCCGAGAGGACCAGGACGACTTCCGGGACTGGGCGGGCATGATGATCCGGCACGGGGGAGGGCCCAGGGGCGGCGTCGCGCGCTCGGTGAAGAAGATGCGCGGCTATCTCGCCGAGCTCATCCACCGCAAGCGGGCAGACCCCGGCGACGACCTGATCTCCGGCCTGATCCGCGCCTCCGACCACGGTGAGCACCTCACCGAGAACGAGGCCGCCGCCATGGCCTTCATCCTGCTGTTCGCCGGGTTCGAGACGACCGTGAACCTCATCGGCAACGGCACCTTCGCGCTGCTCACCCACCCCGAGCAGCGGGACCGACTGCAACGGTCCCTGGCGGCCGGGGAGAGCGCCCTCCTGGAGACGGGCGTCGAGGAACTGCTCCGCTTCGACGGGCCCGTCGAACTCGCCACCTGGCGCTTCGCCACCGAGCCGCTGCGCATCGGCGGCCAGGACATCTCCGCGGGCGACCCGGTCCTCGTCGTTCTCGCCGCCGCCGACCGCGATCCCGCCCGCTTCGCGGAGCCCGACCTCCTCGATCTGTCCCGGCGCGACAATCAGCACCTCGGATACGGCCACGGCATCCACTACTGCCTCGGCGCCCCCCTCGCCCGCCTGGAGGCCCAGACGGCCCTTGCGACTCTGCTGCGCCGGTTGCCGGACCTGCAACTCGGCGTCAAGCCCGGGGAGTTGCGGTGGCGCGGCGGGCTCATCATGCGTGGCCTGCGGACCCTGCCGGTACGGTTCACGCCGCCCGCGGCGGGCGGCCGGTCCGGCAGTTGACTGACGGTCTGTCAAGACTGTGACTTTCACGTGATCTGCGCTGCATCGACTTGTGACTGACGTTCGACTGCGGCTACTTTCACGACGACTCGGCACCCCAGTGCACCATGTGCCGCAGCCACCCCTGTCGTCACTCGAAAGGCACGTGCATGCTTTCCGGTCAAGGCCGTCACCGCCGCCCCCGCCAAGCCCCGGCGATCGTCGTCGCGGCCGGCGTCACCGGATCCGCCATCGCGATCCCGCTGCTCGGCGCCACGGGCGCGAGCGCCGCGGAAGCCACGACGTGGGACAAGGTCGCGGAGTGCGAGAGCGGCAGCGCCTGGAGCGCCAAGGGCGACGGGTACTACGGCGGGCTGCAGATGACGCAGGAGACCTGGGAGAACCACGGCGGCCTCGCCTACGCGCCGAGCGCCGACGAGGCAAGCCGCTCCCAGCAGATAGCCGTCGCCGAAGGGGTCCTTGCCGACCAGGGCCCCGCCGCCTGGCCGAACTGCGGCCCGGCCGCGGGCCTCAGCAAGGACGGCGCGGCCGCCGACGTCGACCCGGGCCTGCCGGTGGCACCGAGCAAGCCCGCCGGCTCGGCGGGCGAGGAAGAGGAGGACCGGGGCACCGGTGACTCCTCCGGCTCCAAGGGCTCCGCCGGTCCGGGAGACAAGGATCACGCCGACGGCAGGAGCGGCGAGGACGCCTCGGACGAGGCAACCGGCAAGCACCGCAAGCCCGGCACCGGCGACACGACCGGCGAGGACGGCACCTCGGGGCCGAGCGGCGAGAAGAAGGACGAGGAAGGCCGGCAGGGCCGGAAGGGCGGCGAGGACGGGCAGGAGGCCGCTCGGGACGGCAAGTCCGAGGGCCGTGACACCACTTCGCCCGGCTCCGACGGCGACTCCGGCGCCGGTACCGCGCCTTCGGGCTCCGGAGACTCCGAGGAGTCCCCCGAGTCCTCGGAGGGCACCTCGGGGCGCCACCGCGGTTCGAACGCGGACGGCGAGTCCGACGCGGGCTCCGCGGGGCGGCACGCCTCACGCGGGGGGGAGCGTGGTTCGCACGGCTCCGGCAGTCCCAGCGACACCTACACGGTCCGCTCCGGCGACAACCTCTCGCGCATCGCGGACCGGCACGGCCTTGACGGCGGCTGGTCCTCCCTCTACGCGGAGAACAAGAAGACCGTCGGCGCCGACCCGGACCTCATCCTCCCCGGTCAGGAGCTTGAGCTGAAGGAGAAGCAGGCCGCGGACGCGGACCGGAAGTAGCCGCGACACGCCCGGAACTGACGGGTAGTTCGCGGTGAATGTCCGGTTTAAAGGCGGTGAGGGGCAAGTGAGAGATGGGTCTCAGAAGCCCTGATCGTCTTTGAAATTCCGCGGATTGCCCGTCTACGGTCGTGATCGCTCGCCACAGCGGGCCCCGCCGGTCGGTACGCCGAATCCTGCCAACGGCCGGACGGGAACAGTCGTCGCTTCGTGCGCCGAAGGCAGGAGCGGGGGACCCAAGGTAAGCGCCGGGCCCGTCCGCACCGCAGCGAGCAAGCAAGCGCCGCGGGACGGACAGGAACGGCTAGGGGTGAAGTCGCACGCAAGTCGTGCGGCCGGGCACTCACCCGCCCGAACCCGACAGCTCACCTCGCAGGCGTCGGTGAGGGGATCCATCCATGCTGTTTTCCAGCAAGGGCAAGCACCGCCGTCCGTCCAAGGCCACTCGCGCCGCCACCGTCGTCGGTGTCACCGGCGCCGCTGTCGCCGCCCCGCTGATGGCGGCGGGCACCGCCGGCGCCGCCACCGCCGACCAGTGGGACCGCGTCGCGCAGTGCGAGGCCGGCGGCAACTGGTCCATCAACACGGGCAACGGCTACTACGGCGGCCTGCAGTTCTCGGCCTCCACCTGGGCCGCGTACGGCGGCACGCAGTACGCCTCCACGGCCGACAAGGCCTCCAAGTCCCAGCAGATCGCGATCGGCGAGAAGGTCCTCGCGGGCCAGGGCAAGGGTGCCTGGCCGAGCTGCGGCGTGGGCCTGACCGGTGCCTCGTACAACGGCGGCGGTGGCGGTGGCGAGCAGTCGCAGCCGCAGCACCAGACCCAGCAGGCCAAGCCCCAGCAGCAGGTCAAGCCGCAGCAGCAGCCGCGCCAGCAGGCGCAGCCCCAGCAGCAGGCACAGCCGAAGCCGCAGAGCGCCCCGCAGGCCGCCCCGCGGACCGAGTCGAAGAAGACCGTCGAGACCCCGACCGGCAAGGTCGTGAAGAAGGGCGACGGCGAGTACAAGGTCAAGAAGGGCGACACGCTCTCCAAGATCGCCGACTCGCACGAGGTCAAGGGCGGCTGGCAGAAGGTCTACAAGCTGAACGGCGACGTCATCGACGACGCCGACTTCATCTACCCCGGCCAGCAGCTCCACCTGAGCTGACCCAGGCCCCCCGCCCTGTCAGGACCGGGCGCCTCGCTCCGGTCCCGCGGAGCGCCCCCCGTCCCCACGGTCTCCCTCGCCCCGGTGCGCGTATCCCCCGTACGCACCGGGGCGAGGTGCTGCGCGGGCACCGCGGGCGGCCGCGCGGCCGGTCCTCACGGAGCCCTGGGCTGGTCCTCGCGGAGCCCCGGGCTACGCCTTGGGCGAAGCTACTGGCCAGTAGAGGCCTGGCTTCCGTCCTGATTGCCAGGGAAATGGGCCGTCGGCCGTCCCACGGGCCGGGCGGTCGGCTGGCCGAAGCTCCCGGGCCCGTTAGGCTCAGGAGACGCAGGGCCGATGAAGACCATGCAAGCCATGCGCAAGCCCGCGCCCACAGTGGTGCACGCCATGCGCCCCTAGCGTCACATCCCAGAAGGAGATGCTCGTGCCGTCCATCGACGTCGTCGTAGCCCGGGAAATCCTGGACTCCCGAGGCAACCCCACGGTCGAGGTCGAGGTCGGCCTCGACGACGGGTCCACCGGCCGCGCCGCGGTTCCGTCCGGCGCCTCCACCGGCGCCTTCGAGGCCATCGAACTGCGTGACGGAGACGCCAACCGCTACGGCGGCAAGGGCGTGGAGAAGGCCGTTCTCGCCGTCATCGAGCAGATCGGCCCGGAGCTCGTCGGCTACGACGCCACCGAGCAGCGCCTGATCGACCAGGCGATGTTCGACCTCGACGCCACCGACAACAAGGCCTCGCTCGGCGCGAACGCCATCCTCGGTGTCTCCCTCGCCGTCGCGCACGCCGCGTCCGAGGCCTCCGACCTCCCCCTCTTCCGCTACCTGGGCGGCCCGAACGCGCACCTGCTGCCCGTTCCGATGATGAACATCCTGAACGGCGGGTCCCACGCGGACTCCAACGTCGACATCCAGGAGTTCATGATCGCCCCGATCGGCGCGGAGTCCTTCTCCGAGGCGCTGCGCTGGGGCGCCGAGGTCTACCACACGCTGAAGAAGGTCCTGAAGACCAAGGGCCTGTCCACCGGCCTCGGCGACGAGGGCGGCTTCGCGCCGAACCTGGAGTCGAACCGCGCCGCGCTCGACCTCATCGTCGAGGCCATCAAGCAGGCCGGTTACGTCCCCGGCGAGCAGATCGCGCTCGCGCTCGACGTCGCCGCGTCGGAGTTCTACAAGGACGGCGTCTACGAGTTCGAGGGCAAGACCCGCTCGGCCGCCGAGATGACCGAGTACTACGCCGAGCTGGTCGCCGCGTACCCGCTGGTCTCCATCGAGGACCCGCTGTACGAGGACGACTGGGACGGCTGGCAGATCATCACCGAGAAGCTGGGCGAGCAGGTCCAGATCGTCGGCGACGACCTGTTCGTCACCAACCCGGAGCGCCTGCAGCGCGGCATCGACGACGGCGCCGCCAACGCCCTCCTGGTGAAGGTCAACCAGATCGGTTCGCTGACCGAGACCCTGGACGCCGTCGAGCTCGCCCAGCGCAACGGCTTCAAGTGCATGATGTCGCACCGCTCCGGCGAGACCGAGGACGTCACCATCGCCGACCTCGCCGTCGCCGTGAACTGCGGCCAGATCAAGACCGGCGCCCCGGCCCGCTCGGACCGCGTCGCCAAGTACAACCAGCTCCTCCGCATCGAGGAGATCCTCGACGACGCGGCGGTGTACGCGGGCCGCAGCGCGTTCCCCCGCTTCAAGGGTTAAGGCGCCAAGCCCTAGCCAGTCGTACGTACGTCCCCGTACCCGGTCCCGTACCGTGTGCGGGGACGTACGCGCGTACTGGGGAGGCGAGACACATGGCCGGGAAAGTCCGGGACAAGGACCGGTTCTCCACGGCGACCCGGCTGCGGCTGTTCGGCGAGCAGACGGCCGAGCGCGTCTACCGCTCGCAGACCAAGCGCCAGGCGCGCCGCTCCCGGCTGACCGGCCGGGCCGCGCTGCTCGTCCTCGTCGTCTGCACGCTGGTGGTGGCGCTCGCGTATCCGATGCGGCAGTACGTGTCGCAGCGCACCGAGATCGCCGAGCAGCGGCAGAAGCAGGCCGAGCACCGGGACAACGTCGAGCGCCTTCGCGACGAGAAGGCCCGCTGGCAGGACGACGCGTACGCCGAGCAGCGCATCCGGGACCGGCTGCACTACGTACTGCCGGGTGAGACCGGGTTCACCGTCATCGACCCCGCGGCCGACGACGACCACCGGGGCGACGACGGCGCGGCCGACCGCCCCTGGTACGCCAACGTCCTGGAGGGCGTCGACAAGGCCGACCGGGCCGAGTGACCCGTCGCGGGCCGAAGCAGCACGGAACGAACCGCATCGGCGGCACCGAACCAACGGCAGCGCGCCGAAGCAGCACCGAACGAACCGCATCGGCGGCACCGAACAGACCGCATCGAACAAACCGCACCGAACGAACCGAAAGACAGGCATGGAAACGCCCCCGCCCCAGACCGAGTCCACCGTGCCGACGGACGCAGACATCGCCGCGTTCCAGGAGCAGCTCGGGCGCCCGCCGCGCGGCCTTCGCGCCATCGCGCACCGCTGCCCCTGCGGCAACCCGGACGTGGTCGAGACGGCGCCGCGGCTGCCCGACGGCACGCCGTTCCCGACGACGTACTACCTGAGCTGCCCGCGGGCCGCGTCGGCGATCGGCACCCTGGAAGCCAACGGCGTCATGAAGGAGATGACGGAGCGTCTGGCGACGGACCCCGAACTCGCCGCCGCCTACCGGGCCGCGCACGAGGACTATCTCGCGCGCCGCGACGCCATCGAGGTCCTGGAGAACTTCCCCTCGGCCGGGGGCATGCCCGACCGCGTGAAGTGCCTGCACGTCCTGGTCGCCCACTCCCTGGCCGCGGGCCCCGGCGTGAACCCCCTCGGCGACGAGGCCATCGCCATGCTCCCGGAGTGGTGGCGCAAGGGCCCGTGCGTGAGCACCGCCCCGGGTGCCGGGGACCGATAGGCCGACGCCCGCCCGCGGTGCCGAGCACAGTGACGACAAGGAGAACGATGACCCGCGTGGCCGCCATCGACTGTGGCACCAACTCGATCCGTCTGCTGGTGGCGGACGCCGACCCGGCGACCGGTGAACTCGTCGACCTCGACCGCCGCATGCAGATCGTGCGCCTCGGACAGGGCGTCGACAAGACGGGCCGCCTCGCCCCCGAGGCCCTGGAGCGCACCTTCGCGGCCTGCCGCGACTACGCGGCCGTCATCAAGGAGCACGGCGCGGAACGCCTCAGCTTCGTCGCCACCTCCGCCTCCCGGGACGCCGAGAACCGCGACGATTTCGTACGCGGGGTCCTCGACATCCTCGGCGTCGAACCGGAGGTGATCAGCGGCGACCAGGAGGCCGAGTTCTCCTTCACCGGCGCGACGAAGGAGCTCACGGGCCGCGCCGACCTGCCGCGCCCGTATCTCGTGGTGGACATCGGCGGCGGCTCCACGGAGTTCGTCGTCGGCGACGACCACGCGCGCGCCGCCCGCTCCGTGGACGTCGGCTGCGTGCGGATGACCGAGCGGCACCTCGTGCACGACGGCGTCGTCGCCGACCCGCCCACCGCGGCGCAGATCGCCGCCATCCGCGCGGACGTGGAGGCGGCGCTCGACCTCGCGGAGCGGACGGTCCCCCTGCGCGAGGCCCGCACCCTGGTGGGCCTCGCGGGTTCGGTCACCACGGTGGCCGGGATCGCACTCGGCCTCGACGCCTACGACTCGGCCGCGATCCACCACTCCCGCATCCCCTACGAGCGGGTGGCGGAGATCGCCGACCGCTTGGCGCGCTCCACGCACGCCGAGCGCGCGGCGATCCCCGTGATGCACCCGGGCCGCGTCGACGTGATCACCGCGGGCGCCCTGGTACTCCTCGCGATCATGGAGCGGACGGGTGCCGGCGAGGTCGTGGTGAGCGAGCACGACATCCTTGACGGGATCGCTCATTTCACGGCGAGCGAGGCGCGTTGAGGGGCGGTGCCCGGCGGCGCCGGTGTCGGGCGGGGTGTCACAGGTTGCGGTAGCCGTCCCGCCGGTCGCCCACCTTGACGACGAGGATGACGAGTTCACCGTCATTGATCTGGTAGGCGACCCGGTGGCTTCCGACCCGGAGCCGGTAGAGCCCCGACGGGCCGGTGAGTTTCTTGACGTCGGCATCCTGGCGGTAGGGGTCGTCGCCGAGTGCGGTCAGCGCGGCCAGGATGCGCATGGCGTCGGGCCGACTGATCGCCCTGAGTTGCCGTTGCGCCGCCGCGGTGAACCGAAAGGCGTACTTCACGCCGCCTCGCCGTCCTGCTCGGTGAACAGGTCCGCCAGCAGTTCCGCCATCGTCACGGTGGCGCCGCCCGCTGCCAGGACCGCTTCGGCCTCACGCGCCAACAGCACGTCGGCCGCTTCCCTGAAGCGGCCCATCGGCTGAGCACCGCGCAGGACGTTTGAGCGGCCGAAAGGCGGGGTGGAAGACCCCTCGGGCACCCCCCGGCGGGAAAGTTCGTGAAGTTCTTCACAAGGAAATCGGCCCAGTTGGGCGCGGTTTTACTGACTTGGGGCCGCCCGGGAGCGATCAGGCCCGTGCGGGGTGGGTCCGTCGAACGTTCATGGCGCGTTACCGGCGTATGAACAGGGGGCTGGTCCACCGGGGCCGGGAGCCAGGAGCGGCAGCTCACGAGGGGTTGACAACGACTCGTGAGGCACCGTGGTTCCCCCGGGGCGCCATGACCTCCGTCACGTGGGCGGCGAAGTGTAGCAGAGGCCCCGCCCATGCTTGTGAAGGGGCGCACGAGCGACCCCCGCCGAGGGGGTGGATACTCGATGGCATGAGCACCACGGAGCGTCCCAGGATCCTCGTAGTAGGCGGTGGGTACGTAGGCCTGTACGCAGCTCGACGCATTCTGAAGAAGATGCGCTACGGAGAGGCGACCGTCACGGTTGTCGACCCGCGCTCGTACATGACGTACCAGCCCTTCCTCCCCGAAGCCGCGGCCGGCAGCATCTCGCCTCGGCACGTCGTCGTCCCGCTGCGACGCGTGCTGCCCAAGGCGGAAGTCCTCACCGGCCGGGTCACCACCATCGACCAGGACCGCAAGGTCGCCACGATCGCGCCGCTCGTCGGCGAGGCGTACGAGCTGCCCTTCGACTACCTGGTCATCGCGATGGGCGCGGTCTCCCGCACCTTCCCGATCCCCGGCCTCGCCGAGCAGGGCATCGGTATGAAGGGCATCGAGGAGGCCATCGGCCTGCGCAACCACGTGCTTGAGCAGCTCGACAAGGCCGACTCCACGACGGACGAGGACGTCCGCCGCAAGGCGCTGACCTTCGTCTTCGTCGGCGGTGGCTTCGCCGGTGCCGAGACCATCGGTGAGGTCGAGGACATGGCCCGCGACGCGGCCAAGTACTACAAGAGCGTCAAGCGCGAGGACATGCGCTTCGTCCTCGTCGACGTCGCCGACAAGATCCTCCCCGAGGTCGGTCCCAAGCTCGGTGCCTACGGCAAGGAGCACCTGGAGGGCCGTGGCGTCGAGGTCTACCTCAAGACCGGCATGGACTCCTGCGTGGACGGCCACGTGGTCCTGAACAACGGCCTCGAGGTCGACTCCAACACCATCGTGTGGACCGCGGGCGTCAAGCCGAACCCGGCCCTCACGCGCTTCGGTCTGCCGCTCGGTCCCCGCGGCCACGTGGACACCCAGACGACGCTTCAGGTGCAGGGCACGGACTACATCTGGGCCGCGGGCGACAACGCCCAGGTCCCGGACCTCGTCGGCCGCAAGGCGGGCAACGAGAACGCCTGGTGCCCGCCCAACGCCCAGCACGCGCTGCGCCAGGCCAAGGTCCTCGGCGACAACGTGATCTCCGGCATGCGGGGCTTCCCGCAGAAGGAGTACAGCCACGCCAACAAGGGCGCGGTCGCGGGCCTCGGCCTGCACAAGGGCGTCGCGATGATCGTCATGGGCAAGATGAAGATCAAGCTCAAGGGCCGTCTCGCCTGGTACATGCACCGCGCGTACCACGGCATGGCGATGCCGACGTTCAACCGCAAGATCCGCGTCTTCGCGGACTGGACGCTCGGCATGTTCCTCAAGCGCGAGGTCGTCTCCCTCGGCGCGATGGAGACTCCGCGCGAGGAGTTCTACGAGGCCGCGAAGCCGGCCCCGAAGCCCGCCGCCGCCAAGGCCGCTCCGGCCGAGGAGAAGACCGGCGCGAAGGCCAAGGCCTCCTGACCAGGTGTCCTGACCAAGGCCTCCTGGCGGCCTGAGCCGCAGCACCACCCGCAGTACCTGCACCACCCGCAGTACCGGCAATACCCGCAGTACCCGCAGTACACCGAAAGGGCCCCCGCCATCCGTGGTGCGGGGGCCCTTTCTGCGTTTCCCCCACCCTCTTGGTGCTCACTACATGTATTTTGCCCATTCATGACGGGACAACGGGACTGCGCACGCCGGTCGTTGGTGTTTACGTGGTGTCGGATCGTTCCGTTCCGGGATGTGATCACGGAGGTGTGCGCCATGCAGGATGCCGCACTGCGGCTGAAGAATCTCGCCGAGCAGCTCACGGGAGCCGAGCTGCCCATTCGAGTCCGCGCCTGGGACGGTTCTGAGACCGGCCCGCCCGGCGCGCCCACCCTCGTCGTCCGCCATCGCCGCGCCCTGCGCCGACTGCTGTGGAAGCCGGGGGAGCTGGGTCTCGCACGGGCATGGGTGGCGGGGGACATCGATGTCGACGGCGATCTGTACGCGGTGCTCGACCTGCTCGCCGAGTACATCTGGGAGCGCGACGAGGACGCCAGGAGCCTCCCCGACAGCCTGCGCGACCCGCAGGTCAGAGCTGCGGCCCGGTCCCTGCTGCGGCTCGCCGCGCCCTTCGTGCCGCCGCCCGCGCCCCGCGAGGAGATGCGCAGGCAGAGCAGGCTGCACCGGCACACCAGGGGCAGCGACAAGAAGGCCGTCAGCCACCACTACGACGTCGGCAACGACTTCTACGAGCTGGTCCTCGGCCCGTCGATGGTCTACTCGTGCGCGTACTGGGAGTCCCCGGACTCGACCCTGGAGGACGCACAGCGCGACAAGCTCGAACTCATCGCCCGCAAGCTGGGCCTGCGTCCCGGCATGCGGCTGCTCGACGTCGGCTGCGGCTGGGGTTCCATGGCCGTGCACGCCGCCCGCGAGCACGGCGTGAGCGTGGTCGGCGTCACGCTCTCCCAGGAGCAGGCGGCGTACGCCAGGAAGCGCGTCGCCCAGGAAGGGCTCACCGACCGCGTCGAGATCCGCGTACAGGACTACCGCGACGTGCGGGACGGCCCCTACGACGCGATCTCCTCCATCGGCATGGCCGAACACGTCGGCTCCGAGCGGTACCTGGAGTACGCGGGTGACCTGTACGCCCTCCTGAAGCCCGGCGGGCGCCTCCTGAACCACCAGATCGCGCGCCGCCCGCAGGCCGACGAGTCCGCGTACACGGTCGACGAGTTCATCGACGCCTACGTATTCCCCGACGGCGAACTCGCCCCCCTCGGCACCACCGTCGGCCTCCTGGAACGCGCGGGCTTCGAGGTCCGCGACGTGGAGTCCATCCGCGAGCACTACGCCCACACCCTGCGCCACTGGGTCGCCAACCTGGAGGCCCACTGGCCCGAGGGCATCCGCCTCACCGGCCCCGGCCGCGCCCGCATCTGGCGCCTCTACATGGCCGCCTGCGCCCTGGCCTTCGAACACAACCGCATAGGCGTCAACCAGATCCTGGCGATCCGCACCCCGGAATCCGGATCCTCGGGCCTGCCACTGCGCCCCCGCGTATGGACCGAACGCACACAGCCGAGCCCACACCGGCCGAATTCCAGCCCGTACGGCGACAATTCCAGCCCGTCCGGCGTTTGAGGACGAGCCGCGAAGCGGCGACAGGGGGGCAAGGGGCGCAGCCCCATAAGAAGGGGGCCCCGGGACGCACCAGCACCCCGGGACCCCCGCTCAGCCCAGCGCAAGCGTCACTCGGACTTGATGGCCTGCAAAGGATTGAGCCGAGCCGCGCTCCGCGCGGGCCAAACGGCGGCCAGCACACCGACCACCGCCGCGATGGCGAGGAAGATCACGATCCGGCCCACGGGGACCTCCATCGTGTACGTCTTCACGGTGCCGGAGATGCTGTTACCGGCGATCCACCCGAGGAAGAGGCCGAGCCCGACGCCGAGCACCGCGCCGAACAGCGAGATGACGACCGACTCAAGACGCACCATCTGCTTGATCTTCGCGCGGTCCAGGCCGATCGCGCGGAGCATGCCGATCTCGTGCTTCCGCTCGAAGACGGACATCGCCAGGGTGTTGATGACACCGAGGACGGCGACGAGGATCGCCATGGCGAGCAGGCCGTACAGCATGTTCAGGAGCATGTTGATGGCGCCGCCGACCTCGTTGCTGATGTCGGCCTTGTCCTGGATCTTGATGGCGGGATTGTCGCCGAGCGCCTTCACGACGGCGTCCTCGGCCTTCTCGGAGGTGCCGCCCTTCATCTTCAGGAGGACCTGCTGGTCGACGACCTTCGACATGTGCGGAGTGACGTTGGCGGTCGGCGTGAACAGACCGTTGATCATCTCGTTCTGCTGGTAGACGCCGACGACCTTCAGCCGCTCGGTCCTGTCGTCGTCGTCGAACTTCACCGGGACGGTGTCACCGGTCTTGATGCCCTGGTCGTCGGCGAGTTCCTTGTCGATCAGGGCCGCCTTGCCCTTCAGGCCGGCCATGGAGCCGCTGGTGAAGTCGAGGCCGACGAGCTTGGCGAAGGACTTCGGGTCGACGCCGGTGATCTGGGTGGAGCTGCCGTCGGCCTCGCCGTCCTCGGTGCGCATCGCGGAGCTGGCCTCGACCTCGGGCAGTCGCGCCAGCTTGTCGTGGACCTTGGGGGTCAGCGGCTGGAAGTTCGCCATGGACAGGGCGTAGTCGGCCTTCAGGGAGTCGGTCGCCATCTTGTTGATGGCGTTGCCCATGGAGACGGCGACGACGGTCATGGCGGTGATGAGGGTCAGACCGATCATCAGGGCCGAGGCGGTGGACGCGGTGCGGCGCGGGTTGCGGACCGAGTTCAGACGGGCCAGCTTGCCGGTGACGCCGAACGGCTTCAGGAGCGGTCCCGCGGCGGCGATGAAGGGGCGGGAGAGCAGCGGCGTCAGGACGATGACGCCGACGAGGATCACCGCGGCGCCCCCGGACTTCACGTAGTTGTCCTTCATGAACATCATGCCCACGCCGAGGGCCACGATCAGCGAGCCGATGGTGTTGCGGACGACCAGGCCGCGCGTCGTGGGCGAGGCGTGCACGCTGTTCATCGCGGCGACCGGCGGGATCTTCGCGGCCCTGCGCCCTGGCAGCCAGGCGGCGAGCATGGTCACGACCACGCCGATGAGCAGCGCCGTGACGATCGTCGTCGGGCCGATGACGAGGGGCCCGTCGGGCAGCGAGGCGCCGCCCGCGTTCATCAGGGACTCCAGGCCGACGGCCACGCCGATGCCGAGCGCGAAGCCCGCGACGGCGGCGATCAGGCCGACGATGAACGCCTCGATGAGCACGGAGCGGGTGACCTGACGGCGGGAGGCGCCGACGGCGCGCATCAGGGCGAGTTCCTTGGTGCGCTGGGCGACCAGCATCGTGAAGGTGTTGGCGATGATGAAGATGCCGACGAACAGGGCGATACCGGCGAAGATCAGCAGCACCTGGCTCATCGAGCTGGTGTTCTGCTCGATCATGCGGTCCTGCTCGTCCTTGAGCGCGGCACCGGTCTCCGCCTCGGCGTCCTTGGGCAGGATCTTCTCGACGGACGCCTTCAGGGCGCCCTCCGAGGTGCCAGCGGCGGCCTTCACGTCGATCTCGTCGTACGCCATGTTCTTCTTGCCGAGGGCCTTGCGCGCCGTGTCGTTGTCGAACACGACCAGGCTGCCGCCCGCGATCACGCTGCCGTCGTCGGTGTCGAAGACGCCGCTGACCTTGGCGGTGTGCACCGGTCCGTCGGTGGAGTAGCGGACCGTGTCGCCCACCTTGTAGCCCGTGCGGTCGGCGGTGCGGCTGTCCAGGGCGATGTCGCGGGGCGACTTGGGGGCGGCGCCGTCGGTGAAGTCGTAGCGCGGGTCCTTGCCGTCCTTGCCCGGGAAGAAGTTGGCGCCGGTGGTGCCCCACTCGCCGCCGACCAGCTTGCCGTCCTTGTCGGCGAGCGCGGTGAAGCCGGAGACGCTGCCGAGCGCGGACTCGGCGCCGGGCAGCTTCTTGGCCTTGGCGAGCAGCCCGTCCGTCAGCGGCGGCCGCTTGCCCTCGCCGTCGTCGGAGCCGCCGTCCGGCTTGATGGCGACCGAGACGTGGTCGAAGCTCTTGGCCGACTTGTTCTTGTAGGCGGAGCCGAAGGTATCGGTGAAGACCAGAGTGCCGGAGACGAACGCGACGCCGAGCATGACGGCGAGCACGGTCATCAACAACCTGGCCTTGTGCGCAAGCACATTGCGCAAGGCGGTACGGAACATGGGTGTCAGTCCAGGGTGAGGGTCGGGCGAGATCTAGTGGGCCCGGGTGAAGGCGCCCCAAAGGGGCGCGGGGAACTGCGCGACCAGCCACAACCGACCCGGTGGACCCGGGAGGTGCTCAGCCGAAGCGGCGCAGGGGGGCTGCCGATTAGCCGTAGCGGCGCAGGGGGGAGCCGCCCACAACGGGGCCGACCAGCGCTAGCTGGTCCGGCCCTTCGCGTCGAAGTCCTTCATCCGATCAAGAACCCCCTCAGCCGTAGGCTGGTGCATCTCGTCCACGATCCGCCCGTCGGCGAGGAAGATCACGCGGTCCGCGTACGAGGCGGCCACCGGGTCGTGGGTGACCATCACGACGGTCTGGCCCAGCTCACGCACCGAGTTGCGCAGGAAGCCGAGGACCTCGGCGCCCGAGCGCGAGTCCAGGTTCCCGGTCGGCTCGTCACCGAAGATGATCTCAGGCCGCGACGCGAGCGCGCGGGCCACGGCGACGCGCTGCTGCTGGCCGCCGGACAGCTCGGTGGGCCGGTGCGAGAGGCGGTCCGCGAGGCCCACCATGGAGATGACCTGCTCCAGCCACTGCTTGTCGGGCTTGCGGCCCGCGATGTCCATGGGCAGCGTGATGTTCTCCAGGGCGGTCAGCGTCGGCAGCAGGTTGAACGCCTGGAAGATGAAGCCGATCTTGTCCCGGCGGAGCTTGGTGAGCTGCTTGTCCTTGAGGCTGGACAGCTCGGTCTCGCCGATGCGCACGGAGCCGCCGCTGAAGCTGTCCAGGCCCGCCACACAGTGCATCAGGGTGGACTTGCCGGAGCCGGAGGGACCCATGATCGCGGTGAACTCGCCCTGTCCGAAGTCGACGGAGACCTGGTCGAGCGCGACGACCTGGGTCTCACCCTGACCGTAGACCTTGGACAGATCCGTGGCACGCGCGGCCACGGTGGTGGCCCGGGCGGCGAAGGAAGTGGTGGTGGTCACGGGACGGTGCTCCTGTCGGGACGACGAGTGGGGACGTACTCCATCGTCGCCGTGAAAGAGCCCCGTGGAGTCAGCCGCTGTTCCGGTTCTGGGGGCGACTCGGGTCGGACTCGGTGGGGCCATGTCATACCTGGGGATGAGGTGGCGCCCTACGCGAAGTAGGGGGCAGCCCCCTGCCCCACCGCCTGCCCCGAGCTTCCCCCCGGGCGCGGACGTCTCGCCCGGGACGGCTAAATCCCGTCAATTCCCTCACCTGCGAGGGGCCCGGCCCGCAAGGCCCATGGCAAGTACCACCGGCGCGTACCAGGTGCTGATGCACCCTCAGACGTCAATAAAATAAGACAACGTCGGGCTGTTGTTCCGCTGTTCGGGGGATGCCTCCCGATAGGGTCGAAGCCTTGATGCGGAGCCCACGGCCTGCCCGGATGGTGGAATGCAGACACGGCGAGCTTAAACCTCGCTGCCCCTAGCGGGCGTACCGGTTCAAGTCCGGTTCCGGGCACCTCCGCCGCCCTGTTTCCCCGTACGAGCCGTTCATCGACCATTCAACCAATGGCGGCTCAACTCCCTTCGGGAACGGCGCTCTTGATGATCGCGAAGGGTGCGCCCCACGGGTCCGTCAGCATGGCGAACCGGCCGATGCCCTCGGCGTCGGAGGGCGGAATGAGCGCGGCGCCCCCGGCCTCCACGGCCCGCACGTACACCGCGTCGCAGTCGGCCACCTCGAAGTAGGGATGCCACTCCGGCCGCGAGCCCTCCGCCAGATTCTCCTCGGGCAGCGTGAGGAGACCGCCGTGGCTGTGCTCCTCGCCGCCGCCCGCCGGGGTCAGCACGGTGTACGTCAGCTCGGGGCTCATCCGGACGTCCGTGAACTGCCAGGAGAACACCGCGTGGTAGAACGCCTTCGCTGCGTCGGCATCCGTGGTGTACAGCTCGGTCCAGGTCAGTGAGTTGGGTGCGCTCACGAGCTGTACGCCCTTGATGTCGGCGGGCTGCCAGACGGCGAAGTCCGCGCCCGCCGGGTCGGTGAACTGGCCCATGCGGCCGAAGCCGAACACATCGTCCGGCGGCATCCGGACGCTGCCGCCCGCCTGCTCGACGGACTTGGCGGTGGCGTCCGCGTCCGCCGTGTGGAAGTACAGCGTCCAGGCGGCGGACGCGCCCTCCTCGGTCAGCGGGCCGATCCCGGCCACGGTCTTGTCGTCCTGGAGGAAGAAGCCGTACCCGCCGTCAGGTCCGGCCGACTGGTAGTGCCAGCCGAAGACAGCGGTGTAGAAGGACACCGCGGCATCGGCGTCCGGAGCACCCAGGTCCAGCCAGTTCGGAACGCCCGGGACGAAGTCGGTGGAAAGCATGGTCCTGCCCTGCCCTTCAAAGGTCGGCGGCCGGGTCCGCCGCGCCGTGGCGAGGGCGGGCCGAGGTCCGTGCCGGGCCCGGGCTCGGCGCCCGGACCCTGGTGTTCGTGCGCCTTTCTCAGCATGGCAGCAGCCACTGACAACCGCGCCCGCGCGTGCGGGCGCCCCGTTGACACCCGGCCGGAGCGGCTCGACACTCCCCTGAATGCGGACGACTGTCGCGATCATCGGAGCCGGGCCCGCGGGTCTGCTGCTCGCCCGTCTCCTGGACGGAGCGGGCATCGAGTCCGTCGTCCTGGAGAGCCGCGACCGCGCCCACGTGGAGCGGCGCCAGCGCGCCGGGATCCTGGAGCAGGGGACGGCGGACGCCCTGCGCGCGGCCGGTGCGGGGGCCCGCATGGACCGTGAGGGCCTGCGGCACACCGGCATCGAGCTGCGCTTCGACCGGCGCAGGCACCGTGTCGACCTCCCCTCGCTCACCGGCGGCCGCTCGGTGCTCGCCTACGCCCAGACCGAGGTGTGCAAGGACCTGATCGCCCTCCGGTTCCGCACCGGCGGCCCACTGCTCTTCGGCGCCCGGGCCCTGGCCGTCGAGGACGCCGACACCGACCGGCCCCGGGTGCGCTACCGCCACGGGGGCCGCGAGGAGGTCCTGGAATGCTCCTACGTCGCCGGGTGCGACGGCTACTGGGGGGTCTCGCGCGCCGCGGTGCCGCCCGCGCTCACCCGGACCTACGAGCGCGCGTGGCCCTACGCCTGGCTGGGGGTCCTCGCCGACGCGCCGCCCTCGCACCACGAGCTGGTGTACGCCCGCCACGACCGCGGCTTCGCCCTGTTGAGCATGCGCCCACCGGGCAGCGGGGCCGCCGGCGCACCCATCTCCCGCCTCTACCTTCAGGTGCCCCCGGGCACCGACGCCGCCTCCTGGAGCGACGCGGACATCTGGGACGAGCTGGACCGGCGGGTGGAGACCGACGGCGGGCGGCGGCTCGCGCGCGGGGCGATCACGGCTAAAGCCGTCACCCCGATGCGCTCCTACGTACACGAGCCGATGCGGCACGGCCGGCTCTTCCTCGCCGGGGACGCCGCCCACATCGTGCCGCCCACGGGCGCCAAGGGCCTCAACCTCGCCGTCGGCGACGTCGTCACCCTCGCCCGCGCCATCGTCACGCACCGTGACACGGGCGACCCGGCGGGGATCGACGCCTACTCGGCGGACTGTCTGCGCCGCGTCTGGCAGGCCGAGCACTTCTCGTACGCGATGACGGACCTGTTGCACCGCGACCCCGACGCGAGCCCCTTCGACGACCGCCTCCGCCGTGCTCGCCTCGACCGGATCGCCACCTGCCGGGCGGCCGAGACCGATCTGGCCGAGGGCTACACCGGGGTTCCGTTCCGCTGCGACGCCTGAGCCGGGGAGGAACACAGGGGCCGCGGCGCGCGTTATTTCCACAGATGGGGAAAGATCCTCCCTGAGCACTAGGGCCGGATCTTTGCCAGCCCATTACTCTTGTACCAAAGCCACGCACGGTGGCCATGGAGGAGTGAGATGAGGAGCAGTAACCCGGTCTTCTCGCGACGGGGGTTCAGCCGCGACAACGGCTATGCGGGCTTCAACGCGCAGCCGCAGGCCGGGGGAGCCGCCGTCGGGACGCAGCAGGCCAATCCGTACGCGCAGGGCAACCCGTACGCGGGCGCGGGCCAGCAGGCCCCCACCAACCCCTACGCCAACAACCCGTACGCCCAGCAGGACCTGCAGGGCGCCCCGCCGCAGACCCCGGTGACCACCGGCCGTATGACGATGGACGACGTCGTCATGCGTACGGCCACCACGCTCGGCACGCTCGTCGTGACGGCGGCGCTCGCCTGGGCACTGCTCCCGGTGGACGACGCCAACATCAGCAAGTCGTACGGCATCGCGATCGGCGCCGGTCTGATCGCGATGATCCTCGGCTTCGTGCAGGCCTTCAAGCGCAAGGCGTCGCCGCCGCTGATCCTGGCGTATGCCGCCCTTGAGGGTGTCTTCCTCGGTGTCGTCTCCAGCGTCGTCGACAACCGCATCGCGAGCGGCGCGGCCATGCAGGCGGTGCTCGGCACGATGGCCGTCTTCCTCGGCGTCCTCGTGGCGTACAAGGCGGGCTGGATCCGCGTCAACCGCCGTTTCTACGGCTTCGTGATGGCGGCCGCCCTCGGCTTCATCCTGCTGATGGGCGTGAACCTGCTGTTCGCGGCCTTCGGCGGCGGTGACGGTCTCGGCTTCCGCAGCGGTGGCCTCGGCATCATGTTCGGCGTCATCGGCATTCTGCTCGGTGCCTGCTTCCTGGCCCTGGACTTCAAGCAGGTCGAGGACGGCATCGCGTACGGCGCCCCGCGCGAGGAGGCCTGGCTCGCCGCCTTCGGTCTCACGATGACGCTGGTGTGGATCTACATGGAGTTCCTGCGGATCATCGCGATCCTGCAGGGCAACGACTGACGGCCGCCCCCGGGCGGCTGACGTCCCGAGCACGGCCGAAGGGCCCGCGGAATCCATTCCGCGGGCCCTTCGCCGTCGCTGGGGTATGTCTGGATCTCTGCGGGGGAACGGGGGTCGGGGTCAGAGCAGCTTGCGTGCGGCACGACGGAGGTCGTACTCGTGGATGATCGCTTTGGCGTGGCCGTACGCGAGGTCGTGTTCGCCGCGGAGCCAGCTCACCTTCTCCTCGAAGCGGAAGAGAGAGGGGCCCTCGTCGACGGTGCGGAGCCAGTCCGACACTTCTCGACCTGTGCAATGGGGGATGCGAGCGAGCAGATTGCGGTGGGTCTCCTGGGAGAAGACTTGGGACATCGGCGCCTCCGGACGCGTTCGATGTGGTCCGTCCTTCACGACACCGTGCCTGAGCGTTCGGGTATTGGCAACAGTCCCGGCTCGGCGCGTAGGGTCGCACAGTGCTCGATACGACGCCTTTGATCACGGCAGTTGACCGTTTCGCGGACCGGCTGCGCGCCGCCCCGCAGTCCCGCCTTCAGCGCGGCGCGGCGGCCGCGGCGCTGGCGCTCGCCAGGGATCTGGCGGTGCGTGCGCAGGAGCGGGAGGACCCGGCAGCGGAACCGCACCGGATGCCCGACGCGGGCATGTTCGCCGCCGCCGACCAGATCACCGTCGCGGGGCGGGACTTGGCGGTCGTACTGCGCGACGAGAGCGATCTCGCGGAGGCGGTGCGCCTGGTGGAGGAGGCGGTGGGGCGGGCCGGGGTCTGACCGGCGCGCGTCCGCGAGAGCGGCGCCGGTTTAGGCGCACTAAACAGAGGCGATGACTCGGTCCGCCAGTATGTAGATGTTCTCGCTTCCGCACGCGAACGTCAGGGCGTACGCGCCCGAGATGCCGGAGCCGCCGAGCAGGACCGGCGCCTTGCCGTCGCGCAGGGCGGCGGCGAGCAGCTCCGCGGTCTCGCGGTGGCCGGGGGTCATGCACAGCGTGGTGCCGTCCGTGAAGACGTAGACGTCCAGGGTGCCGAGCGGGCCCGGGCGGACGTCGGCGAGCGCGGTGCGGGCGTCGGCGAGCTCCTCCAGGCAGGCCACGGTGCGCTCGTGGTCGCCGTGCCCGGTGGACTGCACGGGGACGAAGTCGGGGTGGGAGGGGTGGCGGCGGCGGGCGGCGGCCAGCTCCGGGGAGTCCGTGGCGAACTCGTCCAGGGCGCCGCCCTGGTCGGTGAACGGCTCGACGACCGGCTCCAGGCTCTCGGACTCGAGGCCCGCGAGATCCGCCTGGCGCGGCAGGAACAGTTCGTCCGCCATGCCGTCGGGCAGCCCGCTCAGGAGCGAGGGCGTGTCGGCGATGTCCCGCGCCTCCTGGGCGGCCCAGAACGCGCGCGCCTCGGCGAGCTCGCGCTCCCGCTCCTCGGCGAGGGCCTCGGCGACCGCCGTGCGTATCTCCTCGGTGTCCACCGCGGTGCGGGCGGCGGGTACGGAGGCGCGACCGGCGGCCACGCCCCGGCTCTCGGCGAGTTCGGTGCGCAGGTCGGTGATCTGCTTCCGCAGGCCCCGCACGGAGTGCAGGGCGGCGGCGCCCGCGGCCGTGGCAGCGGCCGCGGAGAGCAGCAAGGCAAGATGCGTGGCGCTCACTGACGTACTCCCGGTTTCAAGTCGACCCCCGACTTCCTACATCAGCTTGAAGCCTGCACCATCCCGCTGTCAGTGCATTACGTCACGAACCGGACAGGACTTTCGGCCTGGTGTTTACCCGCCGGACCATGCTGACCTGGCCAAACGCACGGCATCCTGGGGATTGTCACATCCTGGGGGAGATTGGGTCACGAATGAGTGGCGGGGCCTGAGCGGCCGCGGTGTCCCGAGGTGTGAGACGGGCGGCCACTCAGGGTGCCGGGTGGGGCACTGGCCGGGTCAGCTCAGGCGCTCGATGACCATCGCCATGCCCTGACCTCCGCCGACGCACATCGTCTCCAGGCCGAACTGCTTGTCGTGGAACTGGAGGCCGTTGATCAGCGTGCCCGTGATGCGGGCGCCGGTCATGCCGAAGGGGTGGCCGACGGCGATGGCGCCGCCGTTGACGTTCAGCTTCTCCAGCGGGATGCCGAGGTCCCGGTAGGAGGGGATCACCTGGGCGGCGAAGGCCTCGTTGATCTCGGCGAGGTCGATGTCGTCGATGGTGAGTCCGGCGCGCTTCAGGGCCTGCTTGCTGGCCTCGACCGGGCCGTATCCCATGATCTCCGGGGAGAGCCCCGAGACACCGGTCGAGACGATCCGGGCCAGCGGGGTCAGGCCGAGCTCGCGGGCCTTGGTGTCGCTCATGATCACCAGGGCGGCCGCGCCGTCGTTGAGGGGGCAGCAGTTGCCCGCCGTGACCAGGCCGTCGGGGCGGAAGACGGGCTTGAGGCCCGCGACGCCCTCCATCGTGACGCCCGCGCGGGGGCCGTCGTCCTTGCTGACGACGGTGCCGTCGGGGGTGGTGACCGGGGTGATCTCGCGCTCCCAGAAGCCGTTCTTCAGGGCTTCCTCGGCGAGGTTCTGCGAGCGGACGCCGAACTCGTCCATGTCCTGGCGGGTGATGCCCTTCAGGCGGGCGAGGTTCTCGGCGGTCTGGCCCATCGCGATGTACGGGTCGGGCAGCAGGCCGTCCTCACGCGGGTCGTGCCAGTCGGCGCCCTCGGACCCGGCGACGGCGACGGTGCGGGCCTCGGCGTCGGCGAACAGGGGGTTGTGGGTGTCGGGCAGGCCGTCGCTCGAACCCTTGCCGAAGCGCGAGACCATCTCGACGCCGGCCGAGATGAAGACATCGCCCTCGCCCGCCTTGATGGCGTGCAGGGCCATGCGGGACGTCTGCAGCGACGAGGAGCAGTAGCGCGTGACGGTGCAGCCGGGCAGGTGGTCCATGCCCATCTGCACGGCCACGATCCGGCCGAGGTTGTGGCCCTGCTCGCCGCCGGGCAGGCCGCAGCCGAGCATCAGGTCGTCGATGTCCTTCGGGTCGAGCTCCGGCACCTTGGCCAGGGCGGCCTGGATGATCGTGGCGGTCAGGTCGTCCGGGCGCAGCTCCTTCAGGGAGCCCTTGCCCGCACGGCCGATGGGGGAACGGGCGGCGGAGACGATCACGGCTTCGGGCATCACGGGCTCCTACTGGCGGGGGCGCCCTCGGCAGGGCGGGACTCCCTGGAAGTTACCTGCCCGTAACGGCGTCGGTCACCGGGTGGGAGCTGTGACGCGGGCCGCATTTCTAAGCGGATGCTCAGGGCCGGGGGGGGGCGGGGCTCTCTGCCCGGGGTCCGTGCCCCCCAAGGGGCGCGGGGAACCGCGCGCTCAGCGCGCGAAAAGCCGCAGACGCGTCTGCGTGCTCGCTCGGCAGATGCGTCTGCGGGTCTGCTCTGGCTGAGCGCGCAGTTCCCCGCGCCCCTTGAGGGGGGCACGGGCACGGTGGCCGACGGCGCTGCGCAGGGCCCGGCTCAGATGATCGGTGCCCGGTCCGGCTCCTGGATGCGCCGCCGGCGGCGGCGCTTGAGCAGGGCCCACGGCCCCCTGGGGCCCGTGGGCATGGCGCCGGTGACCTCCGTGCCGCCCTCCGCCGCCGCCTGGGCCGCCGCCCGGGCCACGGGCAGGAACCCCTCGCGCCGGGAGACATCCGGACGATCCTCTTCCGGCCACAGGCCGAGCGCCGCGCACAGCGTGGGCAGCAGGGCCATCGCCGCGGTGGCGTACCCCTCCGCTGAGGGGTGGTAGTTGTCGGGTCCGAACAACTCCCGGGGGTTCGCCAGGAACTCCGGCGCGAGCAGGTCGCCGAGCGACACCGTACGGCCGCCCTGCTCCACCACGCCGATCGTCTGGGCGGCGGCGAGCTGCCGCGAAACGCGCCGGGCGAGCCATCGCAGCGGCTGGTAGACGGGCTCGATGGTGCCGAGGTCGGGACACGTCCCTACCACCACCTCCGCCCCCGCGGTCCGCAGCCTGCGCACCGCCGCGGACAGCATCCGCACCGACCGTGTCGGGGGCATCCGGTGCGTGACGTCGTTCGCCCCGATCATCACCACGCACACATCGGGCACCCAGCCTGTCTCGTCGGACAGGACCAACGACACCTGCCGCTCCAGGTCGTCCGACATCGCCCCGGGCTGCGCCACCACCCGCACGTCCACCGGCCGCTCCGCCACCGCGGCGAGCCCGGAGGCGAGCAGCGCCGCCGGGGTCTGCTGGACCCGGCGCACGCCCTGCCCCGCGGCCGTGGAGTCGCCGAGCACCGCGAACCGCAGCGGCTCGCCGCCGTCCGAGCGGTCCGCGAGCGGCGCGCCGTAGCGCCCGTCCGCCCGTGGCGGCGCCCCGAAACCGCCGTTCCCGACCGACCGCTTGGCCAACTGCACCTCGGCGAGGACGAGCCCTACCGTGGCCGCGCCGAGCAGCCCGATGCTTCCGCCGCCGTACGCCGCACCCGCGGCGATGCGCCGCGCCACCCTCGCCCTCGACACCCCGTGGTCACCTCAGCAAAGTCGTCCTGAGCCGTACATCGTCGTCCTGAGCCGTACAAGCGGGCGCACATCCGGCGTACACCCCGTACACCCACTCATTGCCCCGTCGGACGGGGCGGCCAATCGCAACGGGAGGTGAACCGACGAGATGGAGCCGTAGTCTGACCGCACCCATATATCTCGTACGACGTCCCTTCCCGGGACATCCACGACATCGCAGCCCGGAGACACGGAGACAACGGTGCATTTCCACGACTCGATGATCAGCCTCGTCGGCAACACCCCGCTGGTGCGGCTCAACAACGTGACCAAGGGCCTCAAGGCCACGGTCCTTGCCAAGGTCGAGTACTTCAACCCGGGCGGCTCCGTGAAGGACCGCATCGCGCTGCGCATGATCGAAGCCGCCGAGGAGAGCGGCGCGCTCGTCCCCGGCGGCACGATCGTCGAGCCGACCAGCGGCAACACCGGCGTCGGCCTTGCCATCGTGGCCCAGCAGAAGGGCTACAAGTGCGTCTTCGTCTGCCCGGACAAGGTGTCCACGGACAAGATCAATGTGCTGCGCGCGTACGGCGCCGAGGTGGTCGTCTGTCCGACCGCCGTCGACCCCGAGCACCCGGACTCGTACTACAACGTCTCCGACCGGCTCGTACGGGAGATCCCCGACGCCTGGAAGCCGGATCAGTACTCCAACCCCAACAACCCCTTGTCGCACTATCACTCCACCGGCCCCGAGCTGTGGGCGCAGACGGAGGGCCGGATCACCCACTTCGTCACCGGTATCGGCACCGGTGGCACGATCTCCGGGACCGGCGGGTATCTGAAGGAGATCTCCGGCGGCAAGGTCACCGTCGTCGGGGCCGACCCGGAGGGGTCGGTGTACTCCGGGGGGTCCGGACGGCCGTACCTCGTCGAGGGCGTCGGTGAGGACTTCTGGCCGACGGCCTACGACCGGAACATCACGGACGACATCGTCGCGGTCTCGGACAAGGACTCCTTCCAGATGACCCGCCGCCTCGCCAAGGAGGAGGGGCTGCTCGTCGGCGGGTCCTGCGGCATGGCGGTCGTCGCGGCGCTGCGGGTGGCCGAGGGGCTCGGGCCCGACGACGTGGTCGTCGTCCTGCTGCCGGACTCCGGCCGCGGCTACATGAGCAAGATCTTCAGCGACGAGTGGATGAACGACTACGGCTTCCTGGAGGAGGCCGGTGACCAGCCGCGCGTCGGTGACGTGCTGCGCCGCAAGGAGGGTGGCGAGCTGCCTTCCCTGGTCCACATGCACCCCGAGGAGACCGTCGGCGAGGCCATCGAGGTCCTTCGGGAGTACGGCGTCTCGCAGATGCCCATCGTGAAGCCGGGCGCCGGGCACCCCGACGTCATGGCCGCCGAGGTCATCGGCTCCGTCGTGGAGCGGGAGCTGCTCGACGCCCTCTTCACCCAGCGGGCCTCGCTCGGCGACCCCCTGGAGAAGCACATGTCCGACCCGCTGCCGCAGGTCGGCTCCGGGGAGCCCGTGGGGGACCTGATGTCCGTGCTCGGCGGCGCCGACGCGGCGATCGTCCTGGTCGAGGGCAAGCCCACCGGGGTGGTGAGCCGTCAGGACCTGCTGGCGTTCCTGGCCGCGCAGCAGGGAGGGGCCCCGCAGGCGGGGCGCTGACGCTGCGTTGGCCCCCGGGGCGGGTGCGGGGGAACTCCCGGGAGTGGGACTTCCTGTACGGGGGGCTTGGCGGAGGTGGGGCCCCGTAAGGGAACCTGGCGGAGGCCGGAGTCCCCGGAAGGGGAACTTCGCGGAAGCGGTACGAAGGTGACACGTCCGCGCAGCGCCTGCTTAACACTCGCCTGGGAGCGTTGTGGGTGTCGGCGTCGGGAACTTCCGGAGCGGCTCCCGGACCTCCCTCGGCGCCCTGGACGCGGATGCCCGGCCCTGACCCGGCCCGCGCCCCTCGCGGGGACCGCCGCCGTCCCGCCCTCCGGGGGTTCCCCTCCGCAGGTGTCGGCGGTCCCCGCGCCTGCCCTCCGGGACTGCGGCCCCCCGCCGCCCGGCGGCCGCTCCGGAGGCCCGGAGGGGCGGTGATGGTGAGCGGGGGAGAGAGCGGCGAGGTCGGGTCAGTCGTCCCAGGTGGAGGGTTTGCGGTTGGAGGGGCGGAGGAGGGAGAGGATTCCCGCGCCCCGCGCGGCATGCACCGCGTTGACGCCGACGATGCCGAACCAGGTGACGAACAGACCCGAGAGCCCCGCGTTGACCACACCGATCGCGGACAGCGGAATCGCGAGGATCAGCGAGACGATCCCGAAGCCGAACCGCTCGCCCCAGGAATCCACCCCGCTGTCGGGAGTGCGGGCACCACGCGCCACGACCATCTGTTGCTCCGCCATATGCCGGCGCATGCGCCGGTCGATCGTGCCGTCCAGGCGCTGCTCGACCTTTTCCAGGAAGGAGTCGACCAGAGCGGACTCGTACTCTTCGCCGAGGTCCTTGCGCGCGTGCAAGGCGGCGTCGAGTTCCTTCTTGAGTTCGGCGTCATGAGGGGCTTCCATAGACCGTACGGTACGCAGCCCCCGCCCCGCCCGACACTGGGGCTAACCCCCCATTATGGCCTGGGCCGAACCCCACACCCCCAGGTCAGGGCGGTTCCACGGGGATCGTCACCTCGGTGACCGGCCCAGCAGCCGCAGCGCCTCCTCCAAGGGCGCGGAGCCGTCCGGCACCGCGAGGGCGGGGCCGAAGGCGGAGCCCGGTGCGCGGTACTCAGGGTCCGCCGGTACCAGGCGGGCGACCGCCAGGGCGGCACCCCGGACCTCGTCGCTCAGTCGCAGGTCCACCCCGAGCGTGACCGCGACGTCCCAGGCGTGCACCACGTAGTCGATGAAGTGGAAGGCGATCGCCTGGAGACCGGGGAAGGTCCGGCCGAGATCCGGCAGGACGAACTCCCGCTCCGTGACGCCCGGTTCGGCGAAGGCGTCCAGAACTTCCGTCGCGGCTTCCAGGTGCACCCGGGCCGGTTCGCCCATGTCCTGCGGTTCGCGCCAGTGGGAGGCCTCCTGTCCCGCGCCGTGTGCGGCTGCCGCGAAACCGCGGTGCTGTGCGGCCATGTGTGCCACGAGCCTGCGCAGGTCCCAGCCCGCACAGGGGGTGTCCCGCTGCCAGTCGTCGTCCTTCGCCAGATCCACGACGCGCACGGCTTCGAGGACGGCGATCCGATCGAGCTCGACGAAGTCCGTTCCGGTTGTTGTCATGAGCCGAGTATAAAACTATCCGAACGGTCGTGCACAGTTAGTTCGTCGGTTTTCTCAGGTTGGCCCATATCCGACGTCTCAGGACTGGGGTGACGGCCTCTTCAGGACGGGGGGACCAGCCTGGGATCCACCGCTGTGCCGCGCAGCCGCGCTCCGATGCCCGCGCGGGCCCGACGGTAGGCGGTGTCGTCGTCATCGTGCAGTACGGAGATCATGTTGGCCGTCTCCATCAACGCGACGAGCTCGAACGCGAGCTGGCCGGCGTCCGTGTCGGGGAGCAGTTCGCCGACGGTGCGGGCCTCCTTGACGGTGCCCTCCACATGGGCCGTCCAGTCGCGCTGGGAGCGCACGACGGCGTCGTGCACCGGGCCGGAGCGGGCGTCGAACTCGGCGATGACCTCGTAGAAGAAGCAGCCGCCCGGGAAGACGCGGCCGCGCGAGTACTCCAGCCAGAGCTCGCAGAGCTGCCACACCCGGCCGACGCCGGGCGGGCTCGCGAGGGCGGGGAGTACGACCTGCTCGGTGAAGATGCGGGCCGCCTCGCGCACGGTGGCCAGTTGCAGCTCCTGCTTGGAGCCGAACAGGGCGAACACCCCGCTCTTGCTCAGGTCGAGTTCGGCGGCGAGGCGTCCGGTGGACAGGGCCTCCAGCCCCTCGACGGAGGCGATGTCCACAGTGCGGCGCAGCACCAACTGCCGGGTCCTGTTGCCCCGTTCGATTCTGCCGTCGGGCCGAGACATGGTGGGCGTCCTCCTGGTGCAGGGACGTGTGGTCGGCGACCACGCTGCGAGACTGGTGTGAGAGCGGGGAGGGGCCCGTGCCCCGGCACCGTGCGAACGGAGGCGTGGCGGTGGGCTCATCGGTGCTCAGGGCTACCAGTCTGCCAGGCGGAAGATCGCCACTGCCCCTTCGCGGGTGCGGACCCCGGACGCGGCGGCATCGGCTGACGCGGCGGCATCGGCTTCAGTGGCCCGCCCTGTCCAGGCGGGCCCGGCCGCCGTTCGCGGAGGGGTGGGCGACCGCGGGCGGTGGGGTGGAGCCGCGGGGGAGGCCGACGGCGGTGACCAGGACGACCAGGAGCCAGGCCGCGATGCCCAGGACGAAGGTGAGGGTGAACTGGCTCTCGGCGGGCAGGGCGGGTACCCCCGACGGCAGCCCGTCGAGGGTCTTGGCCGTCATCAGCGTCGTGATCACCGCGCTGCCGATCGCGCTGCCGCCGGAGCGGGAGATCGAGTTGATGCCGTTGGCGATGCCGGTCTTCTCCGGCGGGACCCCGCTGACGATGAGTGCGGGCATCGCCGCGTAGGCGAAGCTGATCGCGGTGCCGTTGACGGCGCTGGCGGCGATCACGGAGGCGGTCGTGTCGTGGGCCACGGCCAGCCAGGTGGAGCCGAGGGCGCCAAGGACCCCGCTCAGCCCCAGGACCAGTCGCGGCCCGTGGCGCTTGACGAGGATGCCGCCGAACGGAGCGGCCACGAGCGCGAAGGCCGTACCCGGCAGCAGGTACTGGACCGCGGCCCGCAGCGCGGAGGCGCCGAACCCGTACCCGGCCACCGACGCGGGGATCTGGGCGAGGAAGGACAGCGCGATGAACTGGGCGAACATCACGAACCCGACGAGCAGTCCGGCCACGTTGGTGCTCAGCACCGGACGCAGGACGAACGTCGGCAGGTCGATCATGGGCTCGCGCACCCGCTTCTCGACCATCCACCAGGCGATCGCCGCGAGCACCGCCGCGGCGAAGCAGCCGAGTGTCCGGCCCGACGTCCAGCCCCACTCCCGCCCCTGGGAGACGGGCAGCAGCAGGAGCGCCAGGGAGGCGCTGAAGGTGAGCGCGCCGAGCAGGTCGGTACGGCCACCCGGGCCGTCACGGTCCGCGGGCACCCAGAGCACCGACGCGACCAGGATGACGGCGGCCAGGCCGACCGAGAGCCAGAACACCCGCCGGTAGTCGGCGTCGGCGCCCTGGGTCAGCAGACCGGAGAGCACCAGGGCCAGCCCGCTCCCGATCCCGAGCATTCCGCTGACCAGGGCCATGGCGCCGGCGAGCCGTTCCGGGGGGACCTCCCTGCGCAGGATGGCCAGGGCGAGCGGGAAGATCGCCGTGGCGCTGCCCTGGAGCACACGGGCCACGATGAGCAGCGGCAGCGACTGCGTCAGGGCCGCGAGGAGCGAACCGGCCAGCAGGACGACGATCACCGCCACGAGGACGCGTTTCCGGCCGTGTTGGTCACCGAGGCGGCTGAGCAGCGGGGTGAAGACGGCCGCCGACAGCAGTGTGGCCGTGTTGACCCAGCTCACGGCGGAGGCCGAGCTGTGCAGCGAGGTCTGGATCAGACCCAGGATCGGCACGAGCAGCGTCTGCATCATGGACACGACCATCGCGGCGGCGGAGAGGCTCACCAGGAGGGCCGTCCGGCCCGCGGGCGCACGGGACGTGGCGGACGGAGCGGGCTGAACAGGTAGGGGCATGTCGGAAACCCTTCGCTCCTGGGGGGCGGCTGTCGGCGGTGAGCTGCCCGGGTGGTGGCGCGGGTGCGATGTGTGCGATGTAGGCGATCCGCTAGATATTAGCACGGCCGGTCGTATTAATATGCCCTCCAGTGTGGTAAACAATATGCACGGTCGTGCTCCTTGTGGGAGTGGGCGGCCATCCCGCACGCACGTGAGAAGGGAAGGCCGCACACGTGATGCGCAACGAGAGCGAACTTCGCGATAAGCGCGATAAGCCCGAGAAATCTGAAAAGTCCGTGAACCCCGCGGGGACGGATGCGGAGCGCCTCGATCCGTACTGCCTCAAGGAAGGGGAGGTGGAAGAGCTCCTCTCCGGCCACCCCTGGCGGCGGTTCGTGGCACTGGGGGACAGCGTGGTGGAGGGACTCGGTGATGCCGTGCCGGGCTACCTCGACGAGCCCTGGGTCGACAGACTCGCCGGCGCCCTGCGACAGCACGCGGGCGACCTCGTCTTCCGTAACCTGGGAAGGCGCAACACCCGCGCCGCCCTGGTCCGTTCGACCCAACTCGACAAGGCGCTGGCGTTCGAGCCGGACCTCGCGCTCGTCGCCTGTGGTGGGTACGACACCCTCGTCGCTCGATTCGACGAGCACCGGGTCGCGTCCGAGATACGGGCCATCGTCGGCGCGTTACAGGACCGCGGCAGCACGGTGATCACCGTGAGCATGATCGACAGCTCGCGTTCACCGCAGTTGCCGCCCGCCGTCCGGGAGCGGTTCGCGAGGCGCCTGCGGGCCCTGTCCGACGCCACCTCGGTGATCGCCCGCGACCTGGGCACGCTGCACATCGACCTGTTCGACCACCCGGTCGGTGACGCGGACAACCTGTTGAGCGCCGACGGCAAGCACGCCAACCGGCGCGGTCACGCCATCGCTGCCGCCGAGGCGGTGCGCGCCGTCGGCGCCCATCTGGCCCGGCCTGAGCTGAGGAACGGTGCGGCATGACGACGACTCATGACGAGCGGACGGACACCGCCCCCTCCATACGTGACCGGATGACGCTTGCGAGCATCCTGACCGGGGGCTGGCTGGCCCAGGGCTGCTACGCGCTGGCCAAGTCCGGCATCCCGGACCTGCTCGCCGACGGGCCCCGTCCGGCCGGCGACCTCGCCGCCGCGGCCGGCGCCGACACCCGCGCGGTCCGCCGTCTGCTGCGCGTCCTGGCCGCCGTCGGCCTGTTCGCCGAACCCGAGCCGGGAGTCTTCGCGCTCACGCCGGCCGGACGGCTGCTGTGCACCGACACTGTACGGTCGAGCCGATCGGCCGCGATCATGTTCGGCGAGGAGGTGTACCACTCCTTCGGCGAGATCACCCACACCCTGCGCACCGGACAGCCGGCGTTCGACTCGCTGTACGGCATGCCGTTCTACGACTACCTCGACAGCGACCCGGAGACGGCCGCCGTGTTCACCGCGGCGATGGGCACCGCGCCGGTGCCCGCCGCGCTGAACAGCGTGGACCTCACGGGCGTCGGCACCCTCGTGGACGTGGGCGGCGGCGACGGCAGTCTGCTTGCCAAGGTGCTGCCCCGGCACCCCGGGATGCGCGGGGTCCTGACCGAGCTGCCGGAGGCCCTCGAAGGGGCCCGCGAGCGACTGGGCACGCTGGGTCTGGCCGACCGGACCAACTTCACCGCGGGCAGCTTCTTCGACGCGCTGCCCCCGGGCGGCGACGTCTACACGCTCTCTCGGGTGCTGCACAACTGGAACGACGACCGGGCCGTGCAGATTCTGCGCCGGGTCCACGAGGCCATGCCCGAGCACGGCAGGCTGCTCGTTCTCGAACGACTGGAGAGGCCGGTGTCCGAGGGCGCGACGCGCTCCCGGCAGGCCGCCCAGGGCCGCCTCGTCGACCTGCTGATGCTGGTGATGATGGAGGGCTGGGACAGATCCGAGGAGGAGTACCGGGGCCTGCTCGACGCCGCCGGTTTCACGGTCCGGGCCGTGCATCCCGCCCCGTTGCAGTCCGACCGCGCCGAGCACGTCATCGAGGCGGTACCGGCCGCACGGGGCGGCGCGGCGGCGGGGGCGGCACGATGAGCGCCCCCATGATCGGCGCCGCGCCCGCACGAGCCGCAGCCGCGGCGGACCGGCTGCTCGTGCTCAGCGTCGGCTCCCGGCCGGAGTTCCACGCCGCCGTACGCACCGCGCTGAGTGACGCGGGCGACGGCCCGGGACACGGTGACGGCTGGCCGGAGCTCTACCAGGAGACCGCCCGCCGCGCGCACCGCTTCCTGGCCCGCACGCTGGAGGGCGACGAGACCACGGTCGTGACGGTCGGCACGCTCCCCGAGGCCGCTGCCGCCCTGCGCGCGGCGGCCACGGGCTCCACGACCGCCACCCTCGCGCTGCTCCTGGTGGACGCGCGGGCGGCCGGGCTGAGCACCGACCCGCTCGCGGACACCATGGACGCCGCACTGGAGGAGTTCCTCGCCTCGCTTCCCGCGGCGGTGTCGGCCGACCTGTCGGCGTACACCGTGCACGTCTACGACGAACTCGACCGGTCACCGGTCCGGCTCGGCCGGTCGTACGCGCTCAAACAACTGCCCGAGGAGCCGTGGCTCCTCGCGGCGGACGTCATCTGTGCCTTCGCGGACCAGACCCAGTTCCGGCACGTCGCCCAGGTCATCCGCGCCGGGTCCGCGCCCCGGCGCGTGCTGGCCCAGTGGCTGCACTCCTTCCTCACCGCCCGCGCAGAGGACACCTGGGGGCTGCACTACTACACGGGCTCCATCGTGACCGGGCTGATCGGCGAGCTGGAGCGGACCGCGGAGCGGTCCGGGAACCCGGTCCTGCGCGGCCCGAGCGAACACGGCCTGGCCTGCGGGGCGATGGCGCGCTGGCAACTGGACGAGGCGCCGTTCCTCATGGTCGTCACCAACGGCATGGTGGACGAGTTCAAGGGCACGCTGGCCAATCTGCGCGAGACGCACGCCCGCGGCTTCATCGTCTGCGCCGATCCCGACCCGGGCGGCTGGTTCCCCTTCCAGGGCACCGTCCACCAGGGCGAGGACGCCCGCGAGGTGTTCCGGGCCCGCGGCCTGCACACCTTCCACCTGGACGATCCCGGCCGCCTGGCCGAGGACCTCGCCGCCGCCCAGCAGGCCTACGACGCCGACGAGGGCCCGGTCGTCCTGCTGACCACCGCGGCCGTCCTGGACACGCCCGCCACCGGCGCCGGGCCCGCACCGGCCCCCGCCCCACCCGCCCGCGCCCAGGTCACCGAGAGCGCCATCGAGCCGGTGCTGCGCATGGTCAACGAGGAGCCCGCCAGGCTGCTGTGGCAATGCGGCAGGCTGGACGCGGAGGAGCGCGCGCTCACTTACGCCCTCGCGCGGACGGCCGGTATCGCGCTCGCCGACTCGCTGACCCGACCCGGCACGGTGAGCCGCTACCACGAGGGCGCCCACGTGCCCGAGTACCTGGGCACCCTCGGCATGATGGGCTGCTCGGCGCGGGTGCACGCCTTCCTGCACCACGAGGGGCGGCTGCGCGGCAGGACGGAACAGGCGCTGTTCATGCTCAAGAGCAAGATCGCCGAGCTGTCCACGCCGTTCACACCGCGCGCCCTGGCGCGCCAGTTGCGGATCGTCCAGGTCACGCACACCCCGGAGCACATGGCGCCGTACACCGACCACCCGGTGGTCGCCGACGCCCGCGGCTTCCTGCGGGCCCTGCACAACGGCCTCGCGGTCGACCCCGAGGTGGTGGCGGACCGCCGCGCGGCCATCGCCGCCACCCGGGACAGCGCCTCCGACGTGTTGCACCGACTGCCGCTGCGGCCCATGAGCCCGAACTACTTCTTCCACCAACTGGGCGACTGCCTGACCGAGTTGATCACCCGGCACGGCTACACCTACACCGGTCTGTACGACGTGGGCCGCGGCGGCATCTCGGCCGTACGGAACCTGCCGCGCACCGGGCCCGGATTCTCCGGCTGGTACGGCCGGGCCCTGATGGGCGACGCCCTCCAGGCGGTGCCCGCGGTCGCCCTGACCCGGGACGACAACGTCCTGGCCTTCGTCGGTGACGGCGCCAACGCCCTCGTACCCGACATCGTGCCGACCCTGGTGCAACAGGCGGTGCAGTACGGCAGGCGTCCGGCCGGCAACGTCAGCGTCTTCCGGCTGATCGACGGCGGCCACTCCGTCATCCGTACGTACCGCGAGACCCGGACCGCGGTGGCGGCGGACCGACAGACGCAGGTGCTGCATCTCCAGCAACCGGAGTGGACGTGCGACTACGGGCCGCTGACCGTCTCCCACCACCACCTCACCGACGTGCCCCGGGACGCGTTGCGTGAGCGGCTGCTGCGGCGCGGCACCGTCGACCTGTACTCGGTGGAGCTCGCGCACAACAACGAGGGCGACGGCATGAGCCCGGCCGGTGCGCTCGGCTGGCAGCGGGACGAGCTGGCCGAACTCACCTTCACCGTGGCCCGCACGGCTCGGCGCAAGGCCGAGCGCACGGCCCGCTGACGGAGCCGCGACTATGACGGCGACGGCGACGGCGACGGCTATGGCGATAGCGACGGCCACGGCGATGGCCATGGCGACGATGACGATGGCGACGATGACGACGATGACGACATGGACAGGATGACCATGGACCAGGCCACGGCACTGACCGGCAAGGCTCTGAACACCCTCTGCGTCGTGAGCCCCTGGCTGGCGGGCGAAGCGGCGTACCGGCTCTTCCGGCTCCCGCTCAAACGCGCCACCGTTCGCGACGAGGAACGCCTGCTGATCGACCAGGCGCAGGTCGAGAAGGTCCGCGTGGGCGGCGAGACGGCCGTCACCTACCGCTGGGGCAGCGGGGAGCGGCCGGTGCTGCTCGCCCACGGCTGGCAGTCGCGCGGCACCTGCTTCGCGCGGTTCGTGCCGGGGCTGCTCGACGCGGGGTACAGCCCCGTCGCCTACGACGCGCCCGCCCACGGCGACGCGACCGGCGGCACCACGCATGTGCTCGCCTTCCGTGACGTCATCGCCCATCTGGCCGCCGAACACGGCGAGTTCGAGGCCGTCATCAGCCACTCGGTCGGTGTCATGGCCGCCGTGCTCGCGCTCCGGTCCGGGGTGTCGGCGCGGCGTCTCGTCGCGATCAGCCAGGTGGGCGAGTTCACCTTCCTCTTTGACCAGTTCTGCGGACAGCTCGCCCTGCGGCCGCGGCTGCGCCAGGAGCTGCGGCAGCGGATAGAGAGCCGTATCTTCCCCGGCGAGAAGGACATCTGGCGGCGTTTCTCCACCACGCACGAGCCCGCGGGCATCACGGCGCCGATCCTGATCTTCCATGACGAGGGCGACCGGATGGCGGGCGTGGACCAGGCGCGGCGGATGGCCGAGGTCTTCGGTGACCAGGCGCGCCTGGTCGTCACCCAGGGGCTCGGCCACCGCAGGATCCTGGACGATCCCGGCGTGGTCGAGGGCACGCTGGACTTCGTGACGGCCGCGCAGAGCGGCCCGGCCGAGACCTGGGTGGCCGGTCGGTGAGCGGGCTGCTCGCGGGCCGGCGGGTGCTGGTCACCGGCGTACTCCTCGACTCCTCGATCGCCTTCCACACGGCCCGCCTCGCCCAGGAGGAGGGCGCCGAGGTGCTGCTCACCGGCTTCGGGCGCCTCAGCCTGGTGGAACGCGTCGCCAGGCGGCTGCCCAAGCCCGCCCCGGTGATCGAGCTGGACGTGACCGACGAGGAGCACCTGACGCGGCTGCCCGAGCGGATCGGCGAGTACACCGACGGGCTCGACGGCATCGTGCACTCCATCGCCTTCGCGCCCCCGGACGCGCTCGGCGGTACGTTCCTCGACACGCCCTGGTCCTCCGTCGCGACGGCGGTCGAGGTGTCGGCGTACTCGCTGAAGTCGCTGACGCGAAGCTGTCTTCCGCTGTTCGGCCCGCGCGGCGGCTCGGTGGTGGGGCTGACCTTCGACTCGACGGTGGCCTGGCCGGCGTACGACTGGATGGGCGTGGCCAAGGCGGCGCTGGAGTCGACGTCCCGTTACCTCGCGCGCGATGTGGGCCCCCGGGGGGTCCGCTGCAACCTGGTGGCGGCGGGGCCGATCCGGACGATGGCGGCCACGTCCATCCCCGGCTTCAGCAGGTTCCGGGACATCTGGGCCGAACGGGCCCCACTCGGTTGGGACGTGACCGATCCCGAGCCGACCGGCCGTGCCGTGGTGGCCCTCCTGTCCGACTGGTTTCCCAGGACCACTGGTGAGGTGGTGCACGTGGACGGCGGGGTGCACGCGATGGGGGCCTAGACCTCGCCACGGTCTGCTCCGGGGCCCGGTGCGTGGTGGCGCACCGGGCCCCGGGCGTGTTCCGGCATGCCGAGCGGACGTGTTCAGGCGTCCGGAGCCGAGGACTGGGCGTCGATGAACGCGGCGAGGCGCCGGACGCCCTCCTGGATCCGCGCCGGGTCCAACGCGCTGCACGAGAGCCTCAGTTGACGGTTCCCGCAGCCGTCGAGGAAGAAGCTGTCCATCGGTGTCCACAGCACACCGAAGTCACGCGCCGAGCGCTCAAGGGCTTTGACGTCGGCAATGAACGGCACGTTGAGGACCAGGAAGAAACCGCCGTCGGGCCGGTTCCAGGACAGGCCGAGGCGGTCGCGCTCGGCGGCCGGGAAGGACCTCTCCAGAGCGTCGAGCAGGGTGTTCATGTTCGCCGCGTAGTGGTCGGTGGCGGCGGTGTTCGCCTCCCGCAGCCGACAGCCCGACTCGACCAGGATGCCGCCGATGACGGCCTGGCTGATGGCCGAGGTGTTGACCGTGGTCATGCTCTTGATCTTCGAGAGGCCGTCGGCGAGCAGACCTCGGGAGCCGTCGGGCGCGAGCACCTCCTGGTCGGCCAACACATAGCCGACCCGGGCGGCGGGCAGTGCCGTCTTGGAGAACGAGCCCAGATAGACCACACGGCGGCCACCGAGGGCCTTGAGCGTGGGTGGAGTGCCGCCGGTGCGGGAGAAGAACCCGTACGGATTGTCCTCGAGCAGCAGCACGTCCTCCCGCTCGGCCACGTCGAGGAGCCGGTGGCGCCGGTCCAGGGGCATGCTCGTCCCGGACGGGTTGGCGAAGTCCGGCACGAGATACAGCGCCCTCGGCCGCCCGCCCGCCGCGCGCACCGCCGCCGCGGCGGCCGCCACCGCGTCGGGCTCCGGTCCCTCGGGGCCCTCCGGCACCGCATGGATCCTGAGGTCCAGGAGCCGGGCGGCGCCGGTGATGCCGACGTAGGCCGGTGTGCTGATCAGCAGGGTGTCCTCGGGCGCGGCGAACAGGGCACGCAGGACGAGCAGCATGGCCTCCTGGGCGCCGGTGGTGACCACGACCGCCTCGGCGGGTACGTCGATGCCCTCGTCGTTGTGCAGGGCGCGGGCGATCAGCTCGTGGATGACGCCGTTGGTGCGCCCGTACTGGAAGAGCTGGGTGCGCACCCGGGCCCGCGACCACCCCAGCTCCCCCTCCAGGTAGTCGGTGTAGGCGCGCAGATGGCGGGAGAGGTCCTCGGGCTCGAAGTCGCCCTCCCAGGGGCGGCCGGGGGCGAAGGACAGGGCTTCGGGGAAACGCGAGACGACTTCGTTGAGGAAGTTCATCGCGTCGAGGACGGGGTCGGTGAGGCTGGCGTGCAGCCCCTGGAGCACCGGGTCCGGGGCCGGTGGGCCCGGTGGGACCGGTGGGCCCGGTGGGGCTGATAGGACCGATGGAGCTGATGGGACCGATGGCAGGCCGGTGCGGGAGTCGGTCATGAGGTCTCGTCCTTGGTGTCCGTGTCGGTGTCCGTGTCCGTTGCCGGATCCGCGTCATCGGTTGCGAAGGCACTGCGCAGGAACGCGGCTGCCTCCTCCTGGGCCCGGCGACCGGCGTCCAGGGTTCCGGCCATCGCGAAGAAGCCGTGGATCATGCCGGGGTAGCGGGTCAGCGTCACGGGCACGCCCTCGTCCCGCAGGCGCGCGGCGTACTGCTCGCCCTCGTCGCGCAGGGGGTCGTGTTCGGCGGTGATGACCAGGGCCGGCGGGAGACCGCTGAGGTCCTGGGCCCGCAGCGGTGAGGCGAGCGGGTGGCGGCCGTCCTCGGGCCTGTCGAGATAGTGGTCCCAGTACCAGGTGACGGACTTGTCGTTGAAGAACGCCGGATCCGTGTTCTCCCGCCGGGACGGCGTGTCGGCGTCCCGGTCGGTGTTGGGGTAGACGAGCAACTGGGCCACCGGACGCGGGCCCTGCCGGTCCCGGGCCAGCAGGGTCACCGCGGCGGACAGGTTGCCCCCGGCGCTGTCGCCGCCGACGGCGATCCGGCCGGGGTCGGCCGCGTGCAGCGGTCCGGGCCTGCCGGACTGCGCGGCCACCCAGGTCAGGCCGGCGTAGGAGTCCTCGACGGCCGCCGGGAACCGGTGCTCGGGAGCGAGTCGGTAGCCCACCGACACGGTGACGCAGCCGACGGCGTTGGTGAGGGTGCGGCAGATCGCGTCGCAGGTGTCGATGGTGCCCAGCGTCCAGCCGCCGCCGAACAGATAGACGAGGACCGGCAGCGGGCCGTCGGCCGCAGGCCGGTAGACCCGGCCCGGAAGCGGTCCGTCCGGTCCCGGAATCACCAGGTCGGTGACCTCGTGGACCGGTTCGGGCGTCCCGGAGCCCGCGCGGATCGAGGCCAGGTCGGCCTCCCGTGCTTCCTTCAGGGACATGGTGTAGAGGGGGCGGGCGCCGTGCGCGGCGCTCTGGGCTCGGAGGGCTTTCACCTGTGGATCGAGGGAATCGAGTGCCATGGGAAACACGGTCTCCAGCTCGGTCAGGGGGCGTCGGGCAGCAGCTCGGGGTCGGTGGCGGCGGTGCGCAGCCGGTTCAGGATCGCGGTCGAGGCGTGGCCGTAGGCGCTGTCGTCCCCGTTGAGCAGGGATTCGCCGTTGGCGGTCTCCATGAAGGCGGTCAGCTCGAACGCCAACTGGCGCCTGTCGGTCTCCGGACGGATCTGGCCGGCCGCGCGCGCATCCTCGATCAACTGTTCGATGAAGCTGCGCCAGTTGGCCCGTGCCGCGGCGACCTCGTCGCGGACGGGCCCGGGGCGGGCGTCCAGCTCCACGGAGACGGAGTAGAAGAAGCAGCCGCCGGGGAAGACGCGGGTCCGTGAGTAGTCGAGCCACCTCTCGCACAAGTGGCGGATCTTCGCGACACCGTCGGGGCCCCGGCGGGAGGGGATCACGACACGGCTCAGGAAGATCGCGATCGCGGCGCGCACGGTCGCGCGCTGGAGCTCTTCCTTGGACCCGAACAGGGAGAAGACGCCGCTCTTGCTCAGTTCCAGCTCGTCGGCGAGCTGACCGAGCGACAGTCCTTCCAGACCGCGCACGGAGGCCACGTCGACGGCGTGGCGCAGGATCAACTGCCGGGTCTGGTTGCCTCGCGCGATACGGCCGTCCGTGCGCTTCCTGGCCTTGCTGGCTGCGGTGTTGTCGGCTCCCATGTCACATCCCCGGGTTCTGGCAGTGGTGGTCGCCGAGCCGCGGCCACAGAAATTTCCGCACGACCGTTTAGTATCCGCACGGTCGTATGGTTGAGATGCTATCTTACGAGCGATCGACCACAGGGAGCGCGACGGGGGTACCTCGTGAGTCGTCCGGCGTTACGCGAGTTCGAACAGGCGGCACGTGCCCGCCTGTCCAGTCATGTGTGGGACTTCATCGCGGGAGGCAGTGGCACGGGGTCGATGATCTCGGCCAACCGCCACACGCTCGACCGCATCAGACTCCGCCCGCGCGTCCTGATGGACGTGTCCCGGGTGGACACCGGCACCACGCTGCTCGGGGATCAGGTCCGCGCACCCGTGGGCATCGCTCCCATGGCCTATCACCAACTGGTGCATCCCGAGGGGGAGGTGGCCGCGGCCCGTGCCGCGGGGAAGGCCGGGGTGCCGCTGACGGTGAGCATGTTCGCCAGCCGCACGCTGGCGGACATCGCCGCGGCCGCCACCGGGCCGCTGTGGCTGCAGCTCTACTGGCTGCGCCGGCGCGATGTGCTCCTCGACCTGGTCCGGCGCGCGGAGGAGGCGGAATTCCGTGCCCTGGTCCTCACCGTGGACGCGCCGCGGATGGCCCGGCGCCCGAAAGACGTGCGCAACGGCTTCGCCATCCCGGACGGCATCCGGGCGGTCAATATCGACGAGACGCTCATGTCCGCCTCGTACGGCGGACAGGTGGGTGAGTCGGCTGTCGCCCGCCACGCGCGCGAGCAGTTCGACGCCTCCATCGGCTGGGCCGACCTCGCCTGGCTGCGCGAGCGGACCTCGCTGCCCCTCGTACTGAAGGGCATCCTCACGGCCGAGGACGCGCTGCTCGCGGCCGACCACGGTGTCCGCGCCGTGATCGTCTCCAATCATGGCGGACGTCAACTGGACTCCGCCCAGCCCGCCTTCGCTGCCCTGGCCGAGGTCGCCGACGCCCTCGACGGCCGGATCCAGGTGTTCGTCGACGGCTCGGTCCGGTACGGCACCGACGTCGTCAAGGCGCTGTGCCTCGGCGCCGACGCCGCTCTGCTCGGCAGACCCTTGCTGTGGGGTCTCGCCGATTCGGGAGACGAGGGCGCGTCCCTGGTCCTGGGAGGCCTCGCGGAAGAGGTCGAGGAGGCCATGGCGCTCATGGGCGCCTCCGGCGTCGGCTCGCTGACCCGGGCCGGAGTGGTCTGTCCACGCGCTGAATAACACTCACAAATCAATCCTCCCGGCTTTGTTTTCGAAATAAGCGGGGAGGTTGACCAGTGCTGCCCGAAAGATAATCCTCCGCTAGAGGATTCCTCGTGCCATAAATCTGCCAGAAGTTTTTACTTGTGCCGCTCCTGCGGGTCTGCTGTGATGGAGACAAGGTTAGCTCTCAGTGATCGTCCGTAAGTGATGGGGAATCGCTGCGCACCTCCAACGGGGAGTAATTCTTGTGAATGGCGAATGGGTCGACGAGTTTCTGCTCTCCGGTCCGGACCACGAAGCGGTGCTGACATTGGGTGCCGTCGTGACCAGGGGTGAACTGCGGGCGGAGGTGCAGCGGCGCCAGCAGCCGCTCAGGTCCGCGGGGCTGACCTCCGGAGGCGTCGCTGTACTGCGACTTCCCCCTTCTCTGACGCTGGTTGCCACGCTCCTCGCCGGCTGGCGCGGCGGGGCCCAGTGCGCTCTCGTCGACCATCGGCTCACCAGCAGCGAGGCCGACGCGGCGATCGAGAGAATTAATCCGCAGGTCGTTGTCACGGCCGACCGCGAGATTCGCGGAAGGCTGCGCGGCTATTTCGAAACGGATTCCGTGATCACCGCCCGGGAAAGTGGTGAACCGGCACACACGGAACATGTGCTGTTACAGCTCAGTTCCGGATCGACCGGCCCTTCGAAAGTGATCGGGCGGACCGCGGAGAGCCTCATGGCGGAAGTGGAACGTTATGGGCTGCTGACTGCCTATCCGAAAAACGGTGGGCGTATTGTTGTCCTCGCCTCGGTTATCCATGTGCTCGGCCTGGTCGGTGGACTGCTGTACGGTTTGCACAACCGGATTCCACTGACCCTGCCGAGCAGTCACACCGCGGACTCCCTCCACGGCGCGGTGGCGGCAGACCCCGCACCGACCACCCTGCTCGGTGTTCCGTCGCAGGCGGCCCTCCTTGCCACGGTGCAGTCACCGCCCCGACTGCCGCAGCTCACCGGCATGATCACGGGCGGCGAGACCGTCAAGGCGAAGACGTGGGAGTTCTTCACGACCCGGTACGGTGTCCCGCTCGGCGGCATGTACGGCATGACCGAGGCCGGGATGATCGCTACGGACCTCCTCGGCACCACCCGGCCCGGCCTCACCCCGGCCCCCGGTATGGCCGTCGAGATCGCGGACGGCGAGATCCTGCTCCGGCTGCCCGCCAGTCCCTACGTCGGCCGTGCCGACCCGACGCGCTACGCCGACGGCCGGCTGCGCACCAAGGACGCCGGGACCCTGGACCCAGGGACCGGGCTGCTGACCGTGCACGGCCGTCTCGACCAACAGGTGTCGGTCGGGGGACTCAAGGTCGACCTCACCGAGGTCGAGGAACTCCTCAGCAGGCTGCCGGGGGTCCGTGAGGCCGTCGTGGTGCAGGGCTCCGGCATCGAGGCCTACGTGGCCGTGACCGACACGATGGTCACCGGCGAGGAGCTCAGCCGTGCGGCCGCGGTCCGCCTCGCGGCGTACAAACGCCCCCGCCGCCTGACCGTACTCCCAGCGATTCCCCGCACCCCCACCGGCAAGCCGCTGCGCAGCCCCGACGCGCTGCGCGCCGCGGCCCGGGCACAGGTGGCGCGATGACCCGGCCGACGTCAGCCGACGACCGCGGGCCGATGCCGTACGCGGACCGACAGCCGCTCGAACAGGTCGCTGTCGTCCACACCCCGCACGGCCACACCCACCACGTGCCTGCCACCACCCACGAAGGCCGCCGTACAGGCCGTGGCGGCGTCACCCGGCACCGCGACCGGCGCCCGCGGACCGCCGTCGGGCGGCGGCCACACCGCGGGCAGGGGCATCGGGCGACTCATCCCGCCCGCGCGCAGCCCGAGCCCGAGCGCCTTGCCCACCGCCTCCTTCTGCGTCCACAACCACAGGAACGCCCGGCTGCGTTCGGCCGCGGCGAGACCGTCCAGCCAGTGCGCCTCGGCAGCCGCCAGGTAACCGTGCGCCAGGGCCCGTGCCGCCAACGGCCGGACCGTCTCCACATCGACGCCCAGATGGACACGAGGAGATCTGCATAGCGCGACCGCGGCCGTACCCCGGCCGTGACTGACACTCACCTGCGTTCCCCGGCCCGCCCCGTTCAGCAGCGGCCGGCCGCTCGCAGCGTGGGACATCCACACCTTGGACGGCTCGACGCCGAGCAGCTCCGCCGCGCTCCGCACCGCCAGGAAACGCGCCACGCGCCGTGCGTCACCGTCCGCCGCAGACCACAGCACCGTAACCGAGACCGGGTCCGAGCCCGGCTGACGCCCCATGAGATCGGAGTCAAGCACATGCAGAAGGACGAGGTCACGAAGTTCATCCTCGACGCCCTGTCGACCATGAACTACGACGTGTCCGAGGTATCCCCCGACAGCCCTCTCGGCCCTTCCGGGCTGGATCTGGAGTCTCTTTCCGTGGCCGAGATCGCGATCCAGATCGAGGACACCTACGGCGTGCGCTTCGAGGAGGACGAGATGGAGAGCCTCGCGCTGCTCACGATCTCCGGTCTCGTCGACGAGGTCGTCAAGCGCGCCTCCGCCGCCGCCACCGCCGCCCACTCCGGCTGAACCCGGCTCTTCACGCCACCGAACCCGGCACACGAGGAGTCGCCCGGATGAAACGCACCAACGACCGCGCCCAACTGGCGGCCGATCAGGAACTCGGCATAGGCAACGTGCTGACTTCCCTGGCCGGCCGCGGGACGGGCCTTGACCGCCCGGCCCTGACGTTCGACACGGACGTCGAGGACCATCCCGCCTGGCAGCCACTCACCCTGCACGAACTGGACCAGCGGGTGGCGGCACGCGCCGCCGCCCTGCACGCCCTCGGCATCGCCCCGCGCGACTGTGTGGCGGTCTTCGTCAGCACCGGCGCCGACATGGTCCTCAGCTATCTCGCCCTGGCCCGTATCGGCGCGATCCCGGCCCTGATCAACGCACGGGTGGCGGGGGCGACGGCGGCCGAGTACATCCGCAGGCTGCGCGCCACCGGAGTGCTCGCCGACGAGGCGCACCGCGCCGAGCTGGCCCCGCACGGGCTCGACACGCCCCTGCTCGCCGACGTGGCCGACCTCGGCAAGGGGGATCCGGCGAAGGCCCCGCCGGTCTACCGGCACCACGCCGACGAGCCCGTGGTCATCACGCACTCCTCGGGCACGACCGGTCTGCCGAAGGCCGTCGGCCACTCCCACCACGCCCTCTTCGCATCCATCCGGCACCGTCTGACCCTGCCCAAGCCCCAGGGCCTCGACCGTATGCTCGCCGCCCTGCCGACCGCGCACGCGGCCATGGTGATCGCGGTGAACCTCGCCCTGACCAATCGGGTCGAGCTGGCCGTGCTCTCCGAACAGAGCGGCTCCGGCGTCCTTCAGGCCATCGAACGCTGGAAGCCGCAGAGCGTGCTCGGCTTCGCCGCCACCTGGTCGGAGCTCGCGGGCGAGGACCTGTCCCAGTGGGACCTCGACTCGATCAGCGTCTGGTGGAACACCGGTGACTGCGCCCACGAGGCGCACATCCGGCGCCTGGTCGCGGTGGGCAGCCGCAGGTCGCTGACCCCGCAGGGCATCAAGCGGACCAAGGGCTCGCACTTCGTGGACGGTCTCGGTTCCACCGAGATGGGCCACTCGCAATTCTTCATCACCCACACCCCCACCACAGACCGCTACGGCCGGTGCATCGGGCGCCCGCACGCCTTCTCCACGGTGGCCGTCCTCGACGACGACTACGAGCCGCTCGGCCCGGGTGAGGTCGGCCAGCTCGGCATCAACGCGCCGACGCTCTCCCTGGGCTACTGGAACGACTCGGTGACCACCTACCGGACCCGCAGGAACGGCTTCTTCCTCACCGGGGACCTCGTCTACCAAGACGAGGACGGCTGGTTCTACCACGTCGACCGCGCCGTGGACGCCGTCGAACTCCCGGACGGCCGGAAGCTGTTCTCCGCCATGAGCGAGGAACGCGTCCTCGCCGCCTGCGACGACATCCGGGAGTGCACGGTCGTCGCCGTACGGGAGGGCGGGAGGGTCACCACCACGGTGCTGCTGATCCCGGTGGACAAGGCCGACATCGAGACCGACCGGACCGCTCAGGTCCTGGCCGCCCTGGAGGACCATGTGGCCGCCACCGTGGACCGGATCGTCGTGGTCGACCCGGAACTCATCCCGCTCGGCCCCACCGGAAAGGTGCGCAAGGTCCTGCTCCGCGAGCGGTTCCTCGCGGGCGAGCGGTTCGAGGCCGGGGGGTCCCGCACCGGTGACGGGGCGGTGCTCGCCTCATGAGCCCGACCGCCGCCCGGCACGGCGCCACCGTCACCGGCCTGGGGACGTTCACTTCCCTGGGCCGGGGCGCCGCCGAGATGTTCGACGCGCTGTGCAGCGGGAAGTCGGGGCTCACCACGCCTCCCGCGGCGCACCTCCTGTCCGGCACCCTGGACGTGGCGGGCATCGCCCCGGACCTGGACCCGGCCGAGGTGCTCCCGCCCGGGGAGCGGATGGTCGACCGGTACGCGCTGATGGCGCTGGCCGCCGCCGCGGACGCCGTCGCCGACTCCGGCCTCACCATCGGCAGCGACGTCGACCCGACCAGGGTGGCCGTGGTGCTCTCCAGCGGCGCCGGCGGCCTCACCACGTACGAGGAGCAGGCGCACGCCCGGCGCGACCGGGGCCCCACGGCGGTCAGCCCCTATCTGCTGCCCGGCATGCTGCCGAACATGGCGGCGGCCCGGGTCGCCATCAAGTACGGCATCCGTGGCTGGAGTTCGGCGATGGCCACCGCCTGCTCGGCCGGTGCGCACGCGGTCGTCGAGGCCGCCCGGCTGATCCGCCACGGCGAGGCCGACGTGGTGATCTGCGGAGGCGCCGAGGCACCTCTCAACCCGACGTCCGCCCTGGCCTTCAAGCACGCCAGGGCCCTGGCGCACGGGTGGGAGGATCCGACGGCAGCCAGCCGCCCGTTCGACACGGGGCGCAACGGCTTCGTCCTCGCGGAAGGCGCCGGAGTGCTCGTCGTGGAGCGCACCGACGTCGCCGACGCCCGCGGCGCCGCCGGCTACGCGGACCTGCTCGGCTGGGGCGTCTCCACCGACGCGTACAAGCCGACCGCGCCGCGGCCGGACGGCGAGGGCGCGGTACAGAGCATGCGGTCCGCCCTGGCCTGTGGCGGCCTTGCCCCCGACGACATCGGCTACGTCAACGCGCACGGCACCGCCACCAAACTGGGCGACATCGCCGAGGCCCGTGCCGTGCGCACCGTCTTCGGCACGGACGGCGGCCCCGCGGTCAGCGGTACGAAGTCGATGACCGGCCACCTGCTGGGCGGCGCCGGAGCCGTGGAGGCGGCCGTGTGCGCGCTCGCCCTCAGCACCGGGCGACTGCCGCCCACGCACAACCTCCAGGACGTGGCCCCCGACTGCGAACTGGACCATGTGCGCGGCGCCGCCCGGCCGAGCGGGACGGAGGCCGTGCTCTCGAACTCCTTCGCGTTCGGCGGGCACAACGTGAGCCTGCTGCTCGGCCGGGCCCACACCCGCAGCAAGCGTGGGCGATGACCCCGCGACCAGGCACGACGCCATGACCGAGCAGAAGACCAGTGACGCGAAAGGACATCTTGTGAACATCGACGGCATCGACCATGTCGAGTTCTATGTGGGAGATGCCCAGCAATGGGCGTTCTCCCTGTGCACCGCCTTCGGGTTCCGACTGGCGGGCCAGGCGGGCCCGGAGACCGGGCTCGACGGCCGCCGTTCGCTGCTGCTGAGCCAGGGCGGCACCTGGATCGTGCTCACCTCCGCGCTGACCGCCGACGATCCGGTCGCCGACTACGTCAGCCGGCACGGTGACGGAGTCGCTGGCATCGCCTTCGAGGTGAGCGACGCGGCCGGGGCCCACGCCGAAGCGGTGCGGGCGGGCGCCGTCTCCGTCACGGCGCCCGCCGTCCACGCCCGTGGCGCCACCGAGGTCACCACCGGCACGGTGGCGGGCTTCGGCGACATCACCCACACCTTCGTGCAGCGCGAGGGCGACCGGGCCGAGTTCCTGCCCGGCGTGATGGACATGTTCGCCGCCGACCCCGACGGGCCCGAGGCCCTGATCAGCGTCGTGGACCACGCGGCGGTGTGCCTGCCCGCCGGGGAGCTGAACGAGACCGTCGCCTTCTACGAGAAGGTCTTCGGCTTCTCCCAGATCTTCGAGGAGTTCATCGAGGTCGGCGAGCAGGCCATGGACTCGAAGGTGGTCCAGAGCCCCTCGGGGAAGGTCACCTTCACCCTGATCCAGCCGGTGGTGGACCGTCGCCCCGGCCAGATCGACGACTTCCTCGCCCGTCACGGCGGCGCCGGAGTGCAGCACCTCGCGCTGCTCAGCGACGACATCATCGCCACCGTGGAGACGCTGCAGAACCGCGGCGTCCGGTTCCTCGAGACACCCGCGGGCTACTACGACGAACTTGAACAGCGCCTTGGCCGCACCGACCTGCGCCTGGACGACCTGCGCCGGACCAACGTCCTGGTCGACCGCGACCACTGGGGCCAGGTGTTCCAGATCTTCACCCGCTCCATGCACGTGCGCCAGACGTACTTCTGGGAGGTCATCGACCGGCACGGTGCCCGCACGTTCGGCAGCGGCAACATCAAGGCCCTCTACGAAGCGGTCGCCCGCGAGGAAACCGCCCCGGTCTGACCGGCACCTTCCCCACTCTGGAGCAGAACTGTGATCCATCAGGAACCGAGCCGCTTCGCGCTCACCGAAGCGGAACGCGCACTGCTGCCCACCGAGACCGAGATCGACCACTACCTGGATCACGGCTGGTACCTCTCGAAGAAGCTCCTCACCGACGAGGAGACGGAAGCGCTCGTCGAGGCCAGCGAGCGTTTCTACGACGGCCACCGTGACCGCACCCTGCCGGCCCGCCCGCCCAAACTCGCCTACTGGGAGCCGTCGGCCGGACCCGTGCAGCGGCACAACGACTACATCCACTACGAGGACGACACCATCGGCCGCATCCTGCGCAAGCCGCTGATCGGGGCCGTGGCCGCGAGGCTCGCCGAGGCCGAGGAGATACGGATCTTCCAGTCCACCCTCATCCTCAAGCCGCCGCGGCCCGAGGAGCAGAGCAACGTCGTGCCGTGGCACTTCGACCGGCACTACTGGGCCACCTGCACGTCCGAGAACATGCTGACGGCGTTCATCCCGTTCCACGACTGCGACGAATCCCTCGGCACCATCACGATGGTGGACGGCAGTCACCGATGGAAGGAGACCTCAACCAACGACCAGACGTCGCTGCACTTCGCCGAGCGCAACCGGGACGAACTGGAGGCGATGCTGGAGGAGAACGCCGCGTTCAACAACGCCGAGGTCCGCAAGGTCCCGATGAACATCCCGCGCGGCCACATGAGCTTCCACCACTGCCGCACCTACCACGGCAGCGGCGCCAACCTCGCGGACCGCCCGCGCCGGGCCGTCTCCCTCCACTTGCAGGACGGCGCCAACCGCTACCAGGACTTCCGTCGTTCGGACGGCTCGTGGGTCTCGTACAACCACGATGGGCTGGTCCGTCGTACCGCCGACGGCAGGCCCGACTACTCCGACCCCGAGTACTGCCCGGCGCTGTGGCGCTCCTGACCGCCGGCCCGCGGGAGAGGACCGTGTTGCGCACCGCCGTAGTGGTCGGGACCGGCATGATCGGCACCTCGGTGGCCCTCGCCCTGCGGTCCCGGGGCGTGACGACCTACCTCGTGGACCGGGTCGCGGAGGCGGCCAGGACCGCGGAGACGATCGGCGCGGGAATCGCCGGACTGCCGCCCAGGCCGGTGCAGTTGGCCGTGCTCGCGGTACCGCCGAGCAGTACGGCGGACGCGCTCGCCGAGTGGCAGGGCCGGGATCTGGCCGAGAGCTACACCGACGTGGCGAGCGTCAAGGCAGGACCGCACCGGGAGATGACCGCGACCGGCTGCGACCTGACCCGGTTCGTCGGCGGACACCCGATCGCCGGCAGTGAACGGTCCGGTCCGACGGCGGCCCGGGGCGACCTCTTCCACGACCGGCCCTGGGTGCTCACCCCCTCCCGGCAGTCCGGGGACGCCGCCCTGTGGCGCACGCGGCAACTGGTGCGGCTGTGCGGGGCCCGGCCGCTCCTGATGGACCACGCCGAGCACGACCGCGCGGTGGCCCTCGTCTCACACACCCCGCACCTGGTGTCCAGCCTGCTGGCCGCCCGCCTCAATGACGCAGGCCCGGCCCAGCTCCAGTTGGCGGGGAAGGGACTGCGGGACACCACCCGGATCGCCGCGGGCGACGTCGGGCTGTGGACGGACATCCTCGGCAGCAACGCCGAGGCCGTGCATACGGTCCTCACCGGTCTGGCGGCCGACCTGGGCGAGGTCCTGGCCGTCCTGGACCGCCTCGGCCCGGGCGGGGCGGAACGGGACACGGCCGTGGCCACCCTGCGATCCGCCCTCGCCCGTGGCATCGAGGGCCGCGAACGGCTCGACCCGCGGGCACCCGACACCGCGACCGCGGTGCCCGGTGCCAGTGACGGCGGCCCGCGGGACGCCGGTCGCGCACCGGCGGAGCCGTTACTGACCGTCCCGGCCCTGCACACGTGACACCCGAACGGCCCGCGCCACGGCAGAGGACCACCGGGGAGACCCCGACGCCCCCCAACCCAGTGGAGAAAGACCCATGAACACCCGACGGTTAGACGTCTGCCTGATCGGCGCGGGCCCCCGCGGGCTCGCGGTACTCGAACGGATCTGTGCCAACGCGGAGGAGGTCGCACCCGGTACCGAGGTGACCGTGCACGTCGTCGACCCGTTCCCGCCCGGCGCCGGGCGGGTCTGGCGCACCACCCAGCCCCGGCGGCTGCTCACCAACACCGTGGCCTCCCAGACCACCGTGTTCACCGACGAGAGCGTGGAGATGGCGGGGCCGCTCGTGCGGGGCCCCAGCCTGTACGAGTGGGCGCGTTTCCTCGCTCTCGGCCTGGAGGACGAGGACGGCCCCGACTGCCCGGAGTCCGTGCTCGCCGAAGCCCGTGCCCTGACCCCCGACTCCTATCCCACCCGCGCCTTCTGCGGCTACTACCTGAGGTGGGTGTTCCAGCGCGTGCGGAACACCGCCCCACGACAGGTGACCGTGGTCGCGCACCGGACCAGAGCGGTGGCCCTGCGGGACGAGAGCCCCGGGGGCACCCAGTGGGTGCGCCTGGAGAACGGCATCGTCCTGACCGCCCTGCACGCCGTCGTGATGGCCCAGGGCCATCTGCCGCTGCGCTCCACCACCCGCGAGGCGCGGCTCTCGGTCTTCGCCGACCGGCACGGCCTGCGCTACATCGCCCCCGCCAACCCGGCGGACGTGGATCTGTCGGGCGTGCGCTCCGACGACCGGGTCGCCCTGCTCGGGCTCGGTCTGAACTTCTTCGACTACATGGCACTGTTCACCGAGGGCAGGGGCGGCACGTACCGAAGACGCGAGGGCAAGCTCGTCTACGTCCCCTCGGGTCTGGAGCCGAGGCTGAGCGCCGGATCCCGCAGGGGGCTGCCGTTCCACGCGCGCGGCGAGAACCAGAAGGGCCCGCACGGCAGGCACATTCCCTTCCTGCTGACCCCAAAGACCCTCGCCGACCTGCGGGCGCGGGCCGAGACCCGGGGCGGCCTCGACTTCCGCGCGGCGATCTGGCCGCTGGTCGCCAAGGAGGTCGAGACCGTCTACTACGCGACCCTGCTCACCGCCCGCGGCCGCGCCGAGGAGGCCGAGCGGCTGCGGGCGGCCTACCCGGCCGCAGCCGCCGGGGGAGCGGAGGAGGAGCGTCTGCTGGCCGCGGCCGGGATCGGACCGGGCGAGCGCTGGGACTGGGAACGCCTCGCCCGGCCCTTCGACGGACTGTCCTTCGCCTCGCCGGAGGAATTCAAGGACTGGCTCCTCGGCCATCTGCGCGCGGACGTGGACGCGGCCCTGGCGGGCAACGTGGACGGCCCGTTGAAGGCCGCCCTGGACGTGCTGCGCGACGTGCGCAACGAGGTGCGCCTGCTGGTGGACCACGGCGGACTCGCGGGCGCGTCCCACCGCGACGACCTCGACGGCTGGTACACGCCGCTGAACGCGTTCCTCTCGATCGGCCCGCCCGCCCGGCGCATCGAGGAGGCCGTCGCACTCATCGAGGCGGGGATCCTGGAGGTGCTCGGCCCGGACACGACTGCCCGCGCACATGCCGAGGAGGGGGTGTTCGTCCTGGAGTCCGCGCGGGTGCCCGGCTCCCGGCGCGCGGCCAACGTGCTGGTCGACGCCCGGCTGCCGGCCGTCGACCTGCGCACTACCGCCGATCCGCTGTTGACCTCGCTGCTTGAGCGGGGCCGGTGCCGTCCGCATGTGCTGACCGGTGCCGACGGCGTGCGGTACGAGACCGGCGGCCTCGCCGTGTCCCCGCGCCCCTTCCATCTCCTGGACGCCGGGGGCGTGCCCCATCCGCGGAGGTTCGCCTACGGCGTGCCCACCGAGTCCGTCCACTGGGCGACGGCGGCGGGCATCCGCCCCGGGGTGAACTCCGTGACGCTGGCCGACGCCGACGCCATGGCCCGCGGTCTGCTCGCGCTCGGCGGCGTGGGCGATGTGAGCGTCGAGACCGCGGAGGTGGTGGTGCCGTGACCGGAACCGCTCGTGACCGGCCCCTGGCCACCGGCCTCGACGCGGGGCTGCTCAGCCCGGTGTCGGCGGGCACCGCGGCGGCGGCCGCGACCACCGACGAGGCCTGGCTGCAGGCGCTCCTGGACGCCGAGGCCGCGCTGGTACGGGCCCAGGCGGCACTCGGGGTCGTCCCCGAGCGGGCCGCCCGGACGATCACCGAGCTGGCCCGGGCCGAGCACCTGGACCCGGTCGCGCTCGCCCGGCAGGCGCGCGGCGCGGCCAACCCCGTGGTGGCGCTGGTCCGGGCGTTCACCGAGGTGGTGGCCGCCAAGGACGCGGCGGCCGCGGAGTATGTGCACCGCGGGTCCACCAGCCAGGACATCATGGACACCGCGGCGATGCTGGTGGCCCACCGGACGCTGGGGCCGCTGATCGACGACCTCGACGGCGCGGCGGTGGCCCTGCGGGGACTCGCCGCCGCCCACCGCGACACCGTCATGCCGGGACGCACTCTCGCCCTGCACGCCGTCCCCGTCACCTTCGGGCTCAAGGCGGCGGGCTGGCTCCGGGGCGTGGTCCAGGCCGCGGACCGGCTGCGGGCGTTGCGGACCGAGCGGCTGCCCGTCCAGCTCGGTGGCGCGGCCGGCACCCTGGCCGGGTACGCCGAGTACGCCCGCCTCGACGGCGCGGGCGGCTCGGAGGCGTTCGTCGCGGAGCTGTTCGCGCGGCGGCTGCCCGCCGAGTACGCCCGCGAGACCGGCCTGGCCGAGCCGGTGCTGCCCTGGCACACCGAGCGCACCCCGGTGGCCGCGCTCGGCGCCGAACTCGCCCTCACCACGGGCGTGCTGGGTAAGATCGCGGTGGATGTGCAGAGCCTGTCGCGCACCGAGACGGCCGAGCTGGCCGAACCGGCCGCGGCCGGCCGGGGGGCGTCGTCGGCCATGCCGCACAAGCGCAATCCGGCGCTGGCCACCCTGATGCGCGCCGCCGCGCTCCAGGTTCCCGCCCTTGCCTCGGTGCTCGCTCAGGCGATGCTCTGCGAGGACGAGAGGTCGGCCGGCGCGTGGCACGCCGAGTGGCTGCCGCTGCGCGACTGTCTGCGCCTGACCGGGGGCGCCGCCGAGACCGCCCGTGAACTGCTCGAAGGGCTGCGGGTGTTCCCGGACCGGATGCGGGACAACCTGGACCTGACCGGCGGACTCGTCGTCTCCGAACGGCTCGCGGTGGTGCTGGCCCCGCAGCTCGGCAAGGTGCGGGCCAAGGACGTGGTGAGCCGCGCCGCGCTGCGGGCCGCGGCGGAGCGACGCCCCTTCGCCGAAGTGCTCGCCCAGGCCCCGGAGGTCGCCGGGGCCCTCACCGGGGAACAGATGGCGGAGCTGCTCGACCCGGCGCACTACACCGGGGTGGCGGGGGAGTTGGTCGACCGGGCGCTGCGGTGCGGGCCGCACGGCGCCCGGCAGCCCGTGGAGCACTGAAAGGGGGGGCACGTGCGGGGCCGCGAACGAGACCGGTCCCGCACGACATCACGAACACCTAGGGGACGGGGGGAGACACCCAATTCCCGGTACGTACGTACGGCCGGGATGACCCAAGGAGTCGTTATGCGCACAGCTTTGGTTCTCGGTGGCGGTATGGCGGGCCTGGTCGCGGCCCGGGTGCTGGCCGACCACGCCGAGGAGGTGATGGTGCTGGAACCCGACGACGTCGCGGTGGATCAGCCGCGGCAGCGGCGTGGTGTGCCGCAGAGCGCGCACGCCCACATCCTGCTCGGCCGTGGCCGGCAGATCCTGGGGGACCTCTTTCCCGGACTGTTCGACGTGATGATCGGTCACGGCGCGGAACTGCTCGACTTCGAGCGGGACGGTGGCTGGTACGCCGACGGGCTGCGCCGGGTGGCGGTGCCGGGTGACGACATGCTGAGCATGACCCGCCCCTTCCTGGAGTGGCATCTGCGCCGCGACGTGCTCAGGTCGGGGCGGGTACGGTCCGTGCGGGCGAAGGCGACCGGGCTCACCCTCACCGGCTCCCGGGTGGACGGGGTGCGGATCGCACGGGTGGACGGCGGCGGCGCGGGGACCCCCGGCGGGCCGGGGGAACGGATCGCCGCCGATCTCGTCGTCGACGCCACCGGACGGTCGAGCCGACTCGGCGACTGGCTGCGGGAGAGCGGTTTTCAGGAACCGCCCCGCCGCCGCGTGGGCTCGGACATCGGCTACGCGACCTGTCTGTTCCGCCGTGAGCCGGGGCAGCGCCTCGCCGGTGTCCGGGCCGCGCACTCCACCCGGACGCTGCGCTCCGGGCGGCCGGGGGCCAGCTCCCTCAGCCCCGTCGAGAACGGCCGGTGGATCGCGCTGACGACGGGCTTCGCCGATGACCGACCGGGGCGCTGCTACGACGAGTTCGTGGCGCGCTGCATGGCGGACGTGGAGCCGATGCGGGAACTCGTGCGTGCGTGCAAGCCGATCGGGGAGGTGGCGGTGTACCGCTTGCCGGCCAGTGTCCGCCGGGACTTCCACCTTCTCGGCGACGGCTTCCCGGCCGGACTCGTCGTGTTGGGCGACGCCGTGGCCTCGTTCAACCCGGTCTACGGCCAGGGCATGACCGCGGCGGCGCTGCACGCCGAGGCGCTCGGCCAGTGGCTGCGGTCCGCTCCGGACCTGCGCCGGCCGGCCGGTGCGTACTTCAAGCGGATCGCCGCCGTCGTCGACAACGCCTGGGAGACATCCGCCCAGCAGGATCTCTTCCTGCCGCACGTCGCCGGGAAGCTGACCGTGGGGCAGAAGGCCCAGCTCTACCTCCGGGACCGGCTGATCGACGGCTGCATCACCGACATGAAGGTGCACCGGAGTTTCCTCGACGTGGTGAACATGCGGACCGGACCGCGTACGCTGCGGCGACCCTCGATCCTGTTCCGCGCGCTGCGCGCGCCACGACGACAGCCGACACTGCGGTGACTGATAGGCTAAAAAAGCACGGCCGAGCGTACATATTTCCTGCGAACATACCGCACTATGCGGCTGCCAGTCAGGCAGACGGCGACGCACAGGAGGCTCCGAGGATGCCGGACCGCACATGGTTGATCACGGGTACGTCGACCGGCATCGGGCGCGCCCTGACCGAGACTCTGCTGGAGCGCGGCGAGCGGGTCGCGGCCACGGTCCGTGCGCCCGAGGTGCTGGCCCCGCTCGTCGAGGCCGCGGGTGACAGGTTGCTGCCGCTCATCCTGGACACCACCGACCCCGAGGGTGTCACGCGGGCGGTGGAACGGGCCCACGCCGCCTTCGGACGGATCGACGTGGTGGTCAGCAACGCCGGATACGGCCTGTTCGGCGCCGCCGAAGAAGTCACGGACGAGCAGATCGAGCGGCAGCTCGCCACCAATCTGCTCGGCCCGATCCGGCTGGCCCGCGCCGTGTTGCCGCTGCTGCGAGCCCAGGGAGGCGGCCGGTTCGTACAGATCTCCAGCGTGGGCGGCCTTGTCGCCCTGCCGCACCTGGGCGTCTACCACGCCTCCAAGTGGGGCGTGGAAGGGTTCTTCGAGTCCCTGCGTGCCGAGGTCGAGCCGTTCGGAGTCCAGGTCACGCTGGTCGAACCCGGCGCCGTCCGCACCGACTTCGCGGGCCGCAGCGGGGAGCTTGCGCCGGCGCTCGCGGAGTACGCCGACACACCGGCCGGGCAACTGCGCCAGGCGTTCGAGCACGGCGTCATCCCGGTACCCGGCGACCCGCGCAAGGTCGCCCGCGCCGTCGCGGACCTGGCCGACCGCGAGCGGGCCCCGCTGCGGCTCGTGCTCGGCAGTGACGCGTTCGCACTCTTCCAGGGCGCGCTCCGCGACAGGCTCGGCGAACTGGAGGAGCAGAAGGACACGGCGCTTTCGACGGACGCCGACGCCACGGTCTGAACCGCACACCACTCCGGTTCGGACCGGACACCACTCCGGTCCGAGCCGCACACCCTTCCCGTATCCGTATCCGTACCCTTCCGCATCCGCACACCGACCGTACGATTGCCGAGGCGTCCCACCATGGTGAATCCCCTCAACACCAAGGCCACACTGTTCCGTTCGTTCCACGCCGAGGGCGAGCTGCTCGTGCTGCCCAACGCCTGGGACGCCTGTAGCGCCGTCGTGATGGAACGCGCCGGCGCAGCCGCCGTCGGCTCCACCAGCGCCGGTGTCTCCTGGTCCCTGGGCCGCCCCGACGGCCAGCGGCTGACCCGGGACGAGATGGTCGCCGCGGTCGGCCGGATCGCCACCGCAGTTCAGATCCCGGTCACCGCCGACATCGAGGGCGGATACGGCCCGACCCCCGAGGACGCGGCCCTGACCGTCACCGCGGTCGCGGCCGCCGGCGCTGTGGGCGTCAACCTGGAGGACGCCCCGGGCGCGGACGGCGCACCGCTGATCACCCCGCCCGCGCAGGCCGAACGGATCGCTGCCGTCCGGGAGGCGGCCGTCGCGGCCGGTGTGCCCGACCTCGTGATCAACGCCCGTACCGATGTGTACATGGCGCAGGTGGGCGAGGCGGACGGACGCTTCGACCTCGTCCTTGAGCGCGCCAAGGCCTACGCCGAGGCGGGCGCCGACGTGCTGTTCGTGCCGCTGCTCCTCGATCCGGGAACCCTGACCCGCCTGGTGGCCGAGGCACCGCTGCCGATCAGCGTCATGGCGTGGCCGGGCGGACCCACCGTCGCCGAGCTGAAGGCGACGGGCGTCCGCCGGATCAGCGTGGGTACCGCGCTGGCGCAGGCGGCCTACACCGCCGCGGATCGCGGGACGCGTGAGCTGCTGACCGAGGGCACCTATGAGACCAGCGTGAACTCGCTGAACGTGTTCGAGCTGAACACCTTCCCCCATCTGTCCGACGAGTGAGGAGGCAGCGGGCGGCCGGGTTCGTGTGACGTCCGGCTTTCCCGAGTGCCCTCTCTCCTCGCGCGCGGCAGCACCCCGTGGCCGGTCACCCCGGCCACGGGGTGCTGCTCGTCGTCCGGCCGACGCCGCTGCGCGACCACCCTCGCGGGGCTGTATATCGTTATGCGGAGTCATTGGCGCCTGAATGGATTGTCGATGCCCCGGTGTGCGTCGGCGGCCGTGCGGCGGGCGGGCCGGGGAGCGGTCCCGCGTGGGAGACGGCATGAGGAGTACGGCATGAGTGACAGTCCCGCGGCGCGGCTTCAGGTGCTCTTCGAGGGGCACCGGCTGACACCGACCCAGCGGCGCATCGCGCACTGCATGGTGCGGCGTGCCGCCGACGCGCCCTTCCTCTCCAGCGTCGAGCTCGCCGACCTCGCCGGCGTCAGCCAGCCCTCCGTCACCCGCTTCGCCGTCGCGCTCGGCTTCGACGGCTATCCGGCGCTGCGGCGGCACCTGCGCGAGGTGGCCCCCGCGGAGGCGGGTGCCGAGGCCGATCTGAACGAGTACCAGCAGGCGGTCGAGGCGGAGATCGAGAACCTGCGGCACCTGGCGGAGCTGCTCGCCGACCCGGCGCCGGTGGAGCGCGCGGGGCATCTGCTCGCCGCCTCCCGGCCGCTGCCCGTGCTCGGCCTGCGGGCCGCGGCGTCCCAGGCGTACGGGTTCTCGTACTTCGCCGCCAAGGTCCACCCCGACGTACGCCTGCTGGACGAGGGCGGCACCATGCTGGCCGACCGCGTCGACGCCGCGGTGCGGGCCGGGGCGACGGCGCTGCTCTGCTTCGCGCTGCCCCGCCATCCGCGCGAGGTCGTCGCCGCCCTGGAGTACGCCAGGGCGGCGGGCCTGACCGTGGTCACCGTCGCGGACTCCGCGTTCGCTCCGGTCGCCGCCCACTCCGACCTGCTCCTGCCCGCCGCCGTCGGCACCGGCCTCGCCTTCGACACGGCCTGCGCGCCCATGCTGCTCGGCCGCGTGCTGCTCGAAGCCCTGTGCGACGGGCTTCCGGATGCCCAGGCCCGCCTGGAGGAGTTCGACGCGGGGGCGGCGGAGCGTGGGCTTTTCGTGGAGTGAGTGGTCCTCTGGCCGGAGGGGGAGCCGTTGATCGCGCTGCGCGCTCGTCCTCAAGCGCCGGACGGGCTTTATTTGTCCGTCTCACGCCGCAGCACCAGCTTGTTCACCGCCCACAGGGCGATGCCGATCAGGAGGAGCACGCCCGCGCGGATGTAGACGTCCGCCGGGCGGTCGGCGAGGGGGCTGGCCAGGGTGAGGGCGGTGATGGCGCCGAGGACGGGGAGGACGGTGGGGGTGCGGAAGTGGTGGTGGTCGACGGGGTCGCGGCGCAGGACGAGGACCGCGACGTTGACGACGGCGAACACGCACAGGAGCAGGAACGCCGTGGTGTCGCCGAGGCCCTCGATCTCGCCGGTGGAGACCAGGCCGACGGCGAGCAGCGAGACGAAGACGATGCCGACGATCGGGGTGCGGCGGCGCGGCAGGACACGGCTCATCGCGCGCGGCAGGATGCGCTCGTTGGCCATGCCGTAGCAGAGGCGTGAGGCCATCATGATGTTGATGAGGGCCGAGTTGGTGACCGCGAACAGGGCGATGAGCGCGAAGAGTTTGTGCGGGAAGTCGACGCCACCGGCCTTCACCACCTCCAGGAGGGGGCCGCTGGAGCCCGACAGGGTCCTGTAGTCCACGAGGAGGGAGGAGACCAGGGCCACCAGGACGTAGATGGTGCCGGTGACGGCGACCCCGATGAAGATCGCCTTGGGGAACGTACGCGTCGGGTCCTTGGTCTCCTCGGCCATGTTGACCGAGTCCTCGAAGCCCACGAAGGCGAAGAACCCGAGCGCCGTGGCCCCGAGCACGCCGGTCATCAGGGCGTACCCGGTGCCGGACGCCTCGAACTCGGTGAGCCTCGCGGGCTCCCCGTCCCCGCTGAACACCGCCCACGCGCCGATCGCGAGGATGATCATCAGGCCGGTCAGCTCGACCACCGTGAGCACGACGTTGGTCTTCACGGACTCCGAGACCCCGCGCAGGTTCAGCGCCGCGAGCACCAGGATGAAGGCGATGGCCACCAGGGTCGGGGGCAGCGCGTCACCGGTCAGCTCGGCCAGATAGTCGCCGCTGAAGGCGCGGGCCGCCGCGCTCGCCGACGAGAGCCCGGAGGCCATCACCATGAACGCGACGATGAAGGTGAGGAAGGGGACCTTGAACGCCTTCTGCGTGTAGAGGGCCGCGCCCGCCGCCTTCGGGTACTTGCCGACGAGTTCCACGTACGAGGCCGCCGTCAGGATCGCCACGACGAACCCGATCGCGAACGGCACCCACAGCGCGCCGCCGACCTTCCCCGCGACCTTGCCCGTGGTGGCGTAGATGCCGGTGCCGAGGATGTCGCCGATCACGAAGAGGATAAGGAGCTTGGGGCCGAGTACGCGCCGCAGGCCCGGATCCTCGGCGGCCGGTGGTGCGGTGGTGCCACTCGTTCCTGACGTCGTCACAGGAGCCTCCCCCGAGGGTGACGGTGAGCCGCTGCCGGCTGGGGAGGACCTTCTGCCCGCCCCGGGCGCCGGTGAAGCGGGAGTTGAGCATCCTCAGAGCTCGTTGTCGAGCGATCTCATGATTCGTTGTCCCGTGCTCTCAGAGCTCGCGCAGCGCGTCCCGCACCCCGCCGCCCGCCTCGGCGACGACCTCCGCCACGCTCTGCGGCTCCCGCACCACGCCGAACCGCACCGTGCCGCCCGCCTCCTGCGGATCGGCCACGAAGCCATGGATACCGGGCCTGACCAGGCTGTTGTACGAGTAGTGGTGGGCGAAGCAGTAGGCGCCGGTGTCCAGGACGGCCACGTAGTCGCCCTGTTCGAGTGGCGGCAGCTCCCGGTCCCTGGCGAGCAGGTCACCGGCGAAGCAGGCCGGGCCCGCGATGTCCTGGCGGACGGCGGGACCGGACTTGGGGCGCCCCTTGGCGTCGTACGCGGCGATCCTGAGGGGCCAGGACTCGGGCACGTACACCGTCCGCGTCGCCACCTGCACGCCCGCGTGCGTCAGCGCGATGCCCCGGCCGCCCGCCGACTTCACGTACTCGACGCGGGCGAGCAGCGTCCCGTGCTTGGCGAGCAGCGACCGGCCGAACTCGGTGACCAGGCCGTAGCGTCCGTCGAAGAGCCCGGGCACCTCGCGCCGGAGGAGCCGCGCGTAGTCGGCGTACGTCGGCGTCTCCTCGTCCGACGCGAAGTTGACGGGGAGCCCCCCGCCGATGTCGAGCGTGTCGATCTGGCGCCGCCCCGCGCGGGCGTTGATCTCCTCGGCGAGCGCGTACGTGGCCGCGACACCGCCCGCCATCAGCTCCAGGGGCATGCCCTGCGAGCCGGAGTGCGTGTGCAGTCGGGTCAGCCACGGACGGTCCAGGTACGCGCGCACCAGCCACTCCCGGGCGCCCTCGTCCCGTAGCGGCACCCCGAACTTGGAGGTGGCGGTCGCCGTCGAGAGCGCCTCGATGGCACCACCACCGACCTGCGGGTTCACCCGTATCCCGACGGGTGAGCGGGTGGGCGCGGAGCGCACGAGCGCGTCGATGCGGGCCAGCTCCTGCGCGTTGTCGGCGTTGACGGCGATGCCGAGCGCGAGGGCCTCGCGCAGTTCGGCCGGGGTCTTGGCCGGGGAGTCGAGGACGGTGTGCGTCGGGGGCGTGCCCGCGGCGCGGGCGAGAGCCAGCTCACCAGGGCTCGCCACCTCGGCCCCCACCCCGGCGGCGGCGAGCAGCCGCAGCACCGGGACCAGCGGGGCCGCCTTCACCGCGAAGGCGTGCAGGACGGGGGTGCCGGGCGCGGTGACCTCGTCGAAGGCGGCGCGCAGCGCGGCGGCCGAGGCCCGTATCCCCGCCACGTCGAGCAGCCCGGCGAGCGGCAGGTCGGGGCCGACGAGACCCTGCTCGACGGCGGCGCGGACGGCCTGGTCGCGGCGGAGGGCCTGGTCGCGGCGGGCGGCGGGGTCGGGGAGAGCGGTGGGGGGAGCGGAGGGGAGTGCGGTGGGCGGAGTGGAGGGGAGAGCGGAGTTGTCTGGACCCATGTGATCCAGACAATCACCCGTACGCGGCGACCGCTGCCCCATGACGCTATTGACTAGTTCTATTCACGGCAGCAGGATGTGAATAACAACGTCACAGCAGGACAGCATGCGAGGAGGCACCCCCATGTCAGGACCCCGCCCCGTACGGGCCCCGCGCGGCACTGAACTGAGCGCCCTGGGATGGCAGCAGGAAGCGGCCCTGCGCATGCTGCAGAACAACCTCGACCCGGAGGTCGCCGAGCACCCCGACAAGCTCGTCGTCTACGGCGGCACCGGCAAGGCGGCCCGCGACTGGCGCTCCTTCGACGCGATGGTGCGCACCCTGAAGACCCTCAAGCAGGACGAGACGATGCTCGTCCAGTCCGGCCGCCCCGTCGGCGTCATGCAGACCCACGAGTGGGCGCCGCGCGTGCTCATCGCCAACTCCAACCTGGTCGGCGACTGGGCGAACTGGGAGGAGTTCCGCCGCCTTGAGGCGCTCGGCCTCACCATGTACGGCCAGATGACCGCCGGTTCCTGGATCTACATCGGCACCCAGGGCATCCTCCAGGGCACGTACGAGACGTTCTCCGCCGTCGCCGCCAAGAAGTTCGGTGGCACGCTCGCCGGGACGATCACCCTCACCGCGGGCCTCGGTGGCATGGGCGGCGCCCAGCCGCTCGCCGTGACGATGAACGACGGCGTCGCGATCTGTATCGACTGCGACCCGCGCGCCATCGAGCGCCGCATCGAGCACAAGTACCTGGACGTCAGGGCCGACTCCCTGGAGCACGCGCTCCAGCTCGCCGTCGAGGCCCGCGACGCCCGCCGTCCGCTCTCCATCGGCCTGCTCGGCAACGCCGCCGACCTGCTGCCGCGGCTGCTCGCCGAGGGCGCGCCGATCGACATCGTGACGGACCAGACCTCCGCCCACGACCCGCTCGCGTATCTGCCCTCGGGCGTCGACTTCGACGACATGGCCGCGTACGCCGCCAAGGACCCGGCGGGCTTCACCACCCGCGCCCGTGAGTCCATGGCCAAGCACGTCGAGGCCATGGTCGGCTTCATGGACGCGGGCGCGGAGGTCTTCGACTACGGCAACTCCATCCGCGGCGAGGCCCAACTGGCCGGATACGACCGGGCCTTCGCCTTCCCCGGCTTCGTTCCCGCCTACATCCGCCCCCTCTTCTGCGAGGGCAAGGGCCCCTTCCGCTGGGCGGCCCTTTCCGGCGAGGCCTCCGACATCCACAAGACGGACAAGGCGATCCTCGACCTCTTCCCGGAGAACGAGTCCCTGGCCCGCTGGATCAAGATGGCCGGTGAGCGCGTCCACTTCCAGGGCCTGCCCGCCCGCATCTGCTGGCTCGGCTACGGAGAGCGCGACCGCGCGGGCGAGCGCTTCAACGACATGGTGGCGTCCGGCGAGCTCCAGGCCCCCCTCGCCATCGGCCGCGACCACCTGGACTGCGGCTCCGTCGCCTCCCCGTACCGCGAGACCGAGGCCATGCTCGACGGCTCCGACGCGATCGCCGACTGGCCCCTGCTCAACGCGATGGTGAACGTGGCGTCCGGCGCGAGCTGGGTCTCCCTGCACCACGGCGGCGGCGTCGGCATGGGCCGCTCGATCCACGCGGGCCAGGTCTCGGTCGCCGACGGCACGAAGCTCGCGGGCGAGAAGGTGCGGCGCGTGCTCACCAACGACCCCGGCATGGGGGTCATCCGGCATGTGGACGCCGGGTACGAGTCCGCGGACGCGGTGGCCGACGACCGGGGTGTGCGCATCCCCATGCGGGAGGGCGAGTGACCGCGCCGTCGCATCGGCCTGCGGCCTCGTCCTCAAACGCCGGACGGGCTGCAACCTTCACGCACATGTGGGATGACCTGCGCCCCATCGGGCGCGACCCCGAAACCGGCGGCTACCGTCGCTATGCCTGGACGGGCGCGGACGCCGACTGCCGGACCTGGTTCCAGGAGCAGGCCGAGGCCCGCGGCCTGACGTACGAGACGGACCGCAACGGCAACCAGTGGGCATGGCTCGGCGACCCTGCCGCGGGGGACGCCGTCGTCACCGGTTCCCACCTGGACTCCGTCCCGGACGGCGGCGCGTTCGACGGCCCCCTCGGCGTGGTGTCCTCCTTCGCCGCCCTGGACGAACTCCGGGCCCGCGGCGCCGAGTTCACCAAACCCCTCGCCATCACCAACTTCGGTGACGAGGAGGGCGCCCGCTTCGGCCTGGCCTGCGTGGGCTCCCGGCTCACCGCGGGCAAGCTGACCCGCGAAGCGGCGTACGAGCTGCGGGACGCGGACGGCGTCAGTCTCCCGCAGGCGATGGAGGCAGCGGGGTACGACCCGGCGGCCATCGGCCCCGACCCCGAACGCCTGGCCCGCATCGGCGCGTTCGTCGAACTCCACGTGGAACAGGGCCGCGCCCTCGCCCTGTCCGACAACGGCTCCGGGGAGGGCTCCGGCGCCCCGGTCGGCATCGCGAGCGCCATCTGGCCGCACGGCCGCTGGCGCTTCGACTTCCGCGGCGAGGCCAACCACGCGGGCACCACCCGCCTCGTGGACCGCAGGGACCCCATGCTGTCGTACGCCGAGACGGTCCTCGCGGCCCGCCGCGAGGCGGAACTCACGGGTGCCCTCGCCACCTTCGGCAAGATCGCCGTCGAGCCGAACGGCGTCAACGCCATCCCCTCCCTGGTCCGCGGCTGGCTGGACTCCCGGGCCGCCGACCAGGACACCCTGGACACGGTGGTGACGGCGATCGAGAAGGCGGCCCGCGAGTACGGGGACCGGCACGGCATCGACGTGGACGTCGTCCGGGAGTCCTTCACGCCCGTCGTCGAGTTCCAGCACGCGCTGCGCGACGAACTGGGCCGGGTCCTGCGCGAGCGCACCGGGCGCGCCCTCCCGGTGCTCGGCACCGGGGCCGGACACGACGCGGGTATTTTGTCCGAGTCGATCCCGACCGCCATGCTGTTCGTACGCAACCCCACGGGCGTCTCGCACTCGCCCACCGAGCACGCCGACGAGGACGACTGCCTGGCCGGGGTGCACGCCCTCGCGGACGTACTGGAAGGTCTCGCGTGCCGATGACGCCACAGACGCCGAAGTCGACGTACTGGCTGGAACACGCCTGGCTTGACCCGGTCGTCGAGCCAGGCGTCGCCCTCGACATCGACACCGGCGGCCGGATCGCCGCCGTCCGGCGGGGCGTCGAGACCCCGCCGCCCGGCGCGACGGTGCTGCGCGGCCTGACCCTGCCCGGCCTCGCCAACGCCCACTCGCACGCCTTCCACCGCGCGCTGCGCTCCACCGTCCAGGTCGGCAGCGGCACGTTCTGGACCTGGCGCGAGGTCATGTACTCGGTCGCCGACCGGCTCACCCCCGAGACGTACCACGCCCTCGCGCGGGCCGTTTACGCCGAGATGGCGCTGGCCGGGATCACGGCCGTCGGCGAGTTCCACTATCTGCACCACGCGCCCGGCGGCACCCCCTACGCCGACCCGAACGCGATGGGTGAGGCGCTGATCGCCGCCGCGGCCGACGCGGGCATCCGCATCACCCTGCTCGACACGGCGTACGTGGCCGCGGGCCTCATCGACGCCACGCGGGGCGTGGCCCCCAACCGCCACCAGCTCCGTTTCTCCGACGGCACGACGCAGGCGTGGGCCGAGCGGGTGTCGCTGCTGTCGGACCACGACCACGCCCGTATCGGCGCTGCCGTGCACTCCGTACGGGCCGTCCCGGCACGGCAACTGGCGACCGTCGCCGAGTGGGCCTCCGTACGCGGCGCCCCGCTGCACGTCCACCTCTCCGAGCAGAAGGCCGAGAACGAGGCCTGTATCGCCGCCCACGGCCGCACCCCCACCCGCCTGCTCGCCGACCACGGAGTCCTCGGCCCCCGCACGACCGGCGTGCACAACACCCACCTCACCGACGAGGACATCGCCCTCATCGGCGGCTCCGGCACCGGCACCTGCATGTGCCCCACCACCGAACGGGACCTCGCCGACGGCATCGGGCCCGCGCCCGCCCTCCAGCGCGCCGGCAGCCCGCTGTCCCTCGGCAGCGACAGCCACGCCGTCATCGACCTCTTCGAAGAGGCCCGAGCCATGGAGCTCGACGAGCGCCTGCGGTCCCACACCCGTGGGCACTGGACCGCCGCCGCCCTCCTGCGGGCCGCCTCCGCCGACGGCCACGCCGCCCTCGGCTGGCCCGACGCCGGCACCCTCGAACCCGGCGCCCTCGCCGACTTCACCACCATCGCCCTCGACTCCGTCCGCACCGCGGGGGCCGTGCCCCGCCTCGGCGCGGAGGTGGCCGTCTTCGCCGCCTCCGCCGCGGATGTCCGGCACACCGTGGTGGGCGGCCACCAGGTCGTGCGCGACGGGGCGCACACGGCGATCCCCGATGTGGGGGCGGCGCTGGGGGAGGCGGTGGCGGCGTTGCACTGACCTTCGCGGGGCGCCCCAGTCCCGCCCCTTCTCCGATCCTGGGGCTCCGCCCCAGACCCCGCTCCTCAAACGCCGGAGAGGCTGAATTTCTCGCCGGTGCTGCGAGAAATTTCAGCCCGTCCGGCGTTTGAGGACGAGGCGCGGAGCGCCGATACGGGGTCTGGGGCGGAGCCCCAGTTTCGGGAAAGGGGCGGGATTGGGGAGCCCCCGGCAGGGCCCCCGGCCAGCACCCCTATCTCCGGACAGGACAATGACCACCACCGCCATCACCAACATCGCCACCCTCGTCACCAACGACCCCACCCTGGGAGAGGGCCCCCTCGGCCTCATCGAGAACGCGGCCCTCGTCCTGGAGGGCGAAACCGTCGCCTGGGCGGGCCCGACCGCCAAGGCGCCCGCGGCGGACGACACGTACGACGCACAGGGCCGCGCGGCCATCCCCGGCTTCGTCGACTCCCACAGCCACCTGCTCTTCGCGGGCGACCGCACCAAGGAATTCAACGCCCGCATGGAGGGCCGCCCCTACGAAGCGGGCGGCATCCGCACCACGGTCACGGCGACCCGCGCGGCCACGGACGCCGAACTCGAAGCGAACGTCACCCGCTACCTCCGAGAGGCCCTGCTCCAGGGCACCACCACGTTCGAGACGAAGTCGGGCTACGGCCTGACGACGCAGGACGAGGCCCGCGCCCTGCGCATCGCGGCGCGCCACACCGACGAGGTGACGTTCCTGGGCGCCCACATCGTGTCGCCGGACTACGCCGAGGACCCGGCGGCGTACGTGGAACTCGTCACCGGCGAGATGCTGGAGGCATGCGCGCCGCACGCCCGCTGGGTGGACGTGTTCTGCGAGAAGGGCGCGTTCGACGGTGACCAGGCGCGGACGATCCTGACGGCGGGCAAGGCGAAGGGCCTGCACCCCCGCGTCCACGCCAACCAGCTCTCCTACGGCCCCGGCGTCCAGCTTGCCGTGGAGCTGGACGCGGCCTCGGCCGACCACTGCACGCACCTCACCGACGCGGACGTCGACGCCCTCGCGAACAGCGGCACGGTGGCGACCCTCCTGCCCGGCGCCGAGTTCTCCACCCGCGCCGAGTGGCCGGACGCACGGCGCCTCCTGGACGCGGGCGCGACGGTGGCCCTGTCCACGGACTGCAACCCGGGCTCGTCCTTCACGTCGTCGGTCCCGTTCTGCATCGCGCTTGCCGTACGGGACATGGGCATGACCCCGGACGAGGCACTGTGGGCGGCGACGGCGGGCGGCGCGGCGGCCCTGCGGCGCACGGACGTGGGCCGCCTCTCCCCGGGTGCGCGCGCGGACCTGGCGCTCCTGGACGCCCCGAGCCATGTGCACCTGGCGTACCGGCCGGGGGTGCCGCTGGTGGCGGAGGTATGGCGCCGAGGCACCCGTACGAACTGAGCTGGGACCCGAGGTTCTGGTGTCAGGCCCACATGCCGCCGTCGACCCGCAGGACCGTGCCGGTGACGTAGGAGGAGCGGTCGCTGAGGAGCCAGGCGGCGGCCTGGGCGATCTCGTCCGGGTCGGCGGCGCGGCCCAGCGGCGTCTGGGCGTTGAGGTGGTCGATGGTGCCGGGGGACTTGTCGTCCCACTCGCGGAGCATCTCGGTGAGCGTGGTTCCGGGGGCGACGGCGTTGACGCGGATGCCCTCCGGGCCGTAGGTGACGGCGGCGGACGCGGTGAGGCTGTTGACCGCCCGCTTCGTCGCTCCGTACGCGGGCAGCGCGGGGTTGGCGAGGAGGCTGCCGACGCTTGAGGTGTTGACGATGGCCCCGCGGCCCGCCGTGGCGCGGATGGCGGCGACCTCGGCGTTCATGGCCAGCCACGGGCCCTTCAGGTTCACGGCGCAGACGCGGTCGAAGTCGGCTTCCGACAACTGGTCCATAGGGCCGGGCGGCTGTCCCGTCGCGCCGTTGTTGAAGGCGACGTCGAGCCGCCCGTACAGCTCCACGGCCCGGTCGACGGCGCCCCGGACGCTGTCGGCGTCGCCGAGATCGCACACGGCGTGGTCCGCGATCCCGCCACCCGCACGAACCTCCTCACTCACCCTCTTCAACTGGTCCTCCGTGCGGGCGGCGAGGAGCACGCGGGCGCCTTCGCGGGCGAAGAGCCGCGCCGCCGCGGCGCCGATGCCGCGACCGGCCCCGGTGATGAAGGCGACCTTGCCGTCGAGGAGGCCGGCGCCGGGCAGGACTGATGTGGTGTCGTTCATGCCGAGGAGCCTGTGCCGGCCCGCCGGAGCCGTCCAGGCACTGGCAGTACCTGGCTGCGCACCCCGTGACCAGCGCACACTGGACAAGTGAACCGACAAGAACTGGCGGGCTTCCTGCGCAGCAGGCGTGAACGCATCGCGCCCGACGAAGTCGGCCTGCCCGCGGGGCCGCGCCGCCGCACGCCGGGGCTGCGCCGCGAGGAGGTGGCGCAGTTGGCGTTCATCTCGACCGAGTACTACGCGCGCCTGGAGCAGGCCAGGGCTCCGCACCCGTCCCGCGAGGTGCTCGCCCAGTTGGCGCGCGCCCTGCGCCTGTCGGACGCCGAACGCGACCACCTCCACCACCTCGCCGGAGCCCCGCCGGGACCTCCGCCCGGCCCCTCGCGGGAGGTGCGCCGGAGCATCATCGACCTCCTGGACCGGTTGCCGGAGACGGCGGCGCTCGTGGTGTCGGCGACGTACGAGGTCATCGCCTGGAACGCGTTGGCCGCCGCCCTGATGGAGGACTTCTCGGCCCTGCCGCGCCGGGACCGCAACCTCGTCCGGCGCGCCTTCCTGGGCCCCCACCGGGACGGCCGACGGCTCTACGGCGTCTCGGACGCCGACACGTTCGCGCGGACCGCGGCCCAGCACCTGCGCGCGACGGCGGCCCGCTACCCCGGTGACCCGGAGGTGTCGGCCCTGGTGGACGAACTCCTCACCGCCAGCGAGGACTTCGCCCACATCTGGGCCGCCCACGAGGTCTCCCCCCGCCCCACCCTCTGCAAAACCTTCCACCACCCCCTGGTGGGCCCCGTAGCCGTCAACTGCGACGCCCTGGACATCACCGACCGCGACCAGCGGGTCTTCTTCTACACGGCAACCCCCGGCACCCCTTCGGAACAGGCCATGCGGCTGCTGTCGGTGGTGGGGACGCAGCGGATGGATGTGCCGGGCTGAGGGATGGCCCTGCGGGCAAGTTTCGGCAAGTTCACTGTGCCGAAGGGGGAGGACGGTGCACGGTTGCTCACACAGACCGTCGACTCTGACCGAGGAGGACATCATGGCCCTGCGTAAGCTCGGCAAGGACCCCGAGAGCCCCAGCGGGGGGTCTCCAACGATCTATCTCGACGACACCAAGGACACTTACCTCGTCCAAGGGGTGAAGGTCGATGATGCGGAACGTCTGGCCATGATGGACCTGCCTGACCATGAGACGGTGGTCGAGATCCCGAGGCGGATGGTGCAGTTCTTCCTGGAGGTGAAGCGTGCCGAAGGTCCCGGCGTTTGACGAGTTGTTTCACCACAGCCAAGAGTCAGCAGTCCACTTGGAGATGCGTGACGGCTACATGCGATCGGACCCCGCATTCATCGACTGGGCCGCGGGCAAGGAACTCGATCCGGTCGAGCGTTGGAGTGACTGGCTCGCCACCGTGAAGAAGGCCACCAGCCGAGGTGTCGTTGTTCGACGCGCTCGCATCGTCTCCGAACCAGTGTCGGACTACATCCGCTTCGAGCACTCGGTCACCGAAGGGCTCAACATCGACGCGGGGGAAGACGTCCGCTGGTTGCCGCGACGGCAGGCGACCTCCCTGGCCCTGCCGGGCAACGATTTCTGGGTCTTCGACCGGCGGATGGCGCTGATCAACCACTTCGACGGGGACGGTGACTCGTTGGAGCACGAGTACACCGACGACCCTCAGCTCGTGTCCTTCCTCTCCGGGGCTTTCGAGTCGGTCTGGGAGAAGGCCCTGCCGCACGCCGAGTACCGATTGGCGTGACGGGCAGAACAGGCTGATCTTCGGTGACTACGCCATCCTCCTCGGTCCAGGAGGCGCGTTTTGCGTTCGGTCGGCGCCTGCGCGAGATCCGGAAGGACTCAGGGCTCTCCGCGCGGGCGCTGGCTGCTCTTGCAGGCTGGCACGAATCCAAGTGCTCACGGCTTGAGAACGGCTCCAGGCCGCCATCATTCGATGACATCCGTGCCTATACGTGCCATTGCGGAGCAGCGCATCTGACCGAGGATTTGATTGCCACCGCACGAGGCATCGACGGCATGTATGTCGAGTGGCGTCGACTTGAACGCTCTGGACTCCGACGGGTTCAGGAATCAGTGATCCCGGTCTGGGAGCGAACTCTTCGGTACCGCATCTATTCCTCCTGGCTCATCCCAGGACCCATGCAAACAGAGGCCTACATCAGATCGCTGTTGACCTCAATCCGCGTCCGTCGCCGGCTCGTCGACGACGTGGACGAGGCCGTGCCCATCCGAGTCGCCAAGCAACACATCGTGTATGAGGGTAATCACCGCTTCTCGATCATCCTGGAAGAGGCGGCACTCAGATACCGCATCGGCGGCATCGAGACCATGGCCGCTCAGCTCGGGCATCTGCGCTCTGTCTCCACGCTGCCGTCAGTCAGCCTCGGCATCATCCCGCTCGACACCGACCGCTCCGCTCTATGGCCCGTAGAGGGCTTCTTCCTCTTCGATGAAGCACAGGCCAATGTCGAATTGGTCTCGGCCCACCTGACCATTGTCCAGCCCCACGAGATCAACATATACGCCGAGACGTTCGCGACGCTGGCAGAAATGGCTGTGTACGGTCCCGCGGCACGCTCTCTCATCGCGAAGGCGATTGAGGCTCTCAGGTGATCGTCGGCAAGTTCCGGCACATTCGTTGAGCCCCGCAACCTCGCGGTCCGATGCTCTTGGTGTCCCCGGCTTCCATAGAAGAAGGGAAGAGACGTCATGTCTCTCGCTCTGCAGCATTCGGTCAAGACACGGCAAGGCCGAGACCTCGTTCCGCAGGACCTGTTCCGGCGTCTGGTGGATTTCTGCGCCGACGAGTACGGGCTCGAACACAGCGTGGCTGACCGGATCATGGATCAAGGACTGGCGTTCCTGTGGACCATGGGAACGACCCACACGGAAGGCACTCTCGCTCCGTCGAAAGAAGTCGATCCGGCCTGGCACACCTTCATGCTCCACAGCGTCGAGTACGCCGAGTGGTGCCGCACGAACTTCGGACGTTTCCTGCATCACAAGCCCAACTCGAAGGTGCGCTCCCGAGGCCTGATGGTCTCGGTCGTGGAGCACATCGAAAGGGCGGGGTTCCAAGTGGACAAGCGATTGTGGCAAACAGCCGCCGCGTGCAACGAACCGGCCTGCTGCGGCGATGGCCCCTGCTGCTAGGTGATCAACCTTTGGCGCCCGGACCCGAGAGTCCGGGCGCTGTCGACTCTGTAGAGGGAATCCCATGCCGGAAGCTGCCCACAAAGGGCAAGGGCGAGTCGCAGCCTTCAGCTTGTTCGGACCAGTTTTCGGCTATACGTCGAAGCTTGTGGAGGATCAGCAAATCGCCTACATCGGTCCGGTGACACCGGGTGTCCAGTGGGAGAAGCTCTGGCAGATGGCGAATCGATGCTGCCGCTCGACTGCGCAGGAAGGCGAGAAGGCGCGTTGGATCATCACTCAGGCAACTCGTGCCGTCATCATGGGTGCCGACCTCGTCGCGAAGCTCCCCCGTGGGGAGTGGGGGCTGCAGCGTGGCGGCCGTCGAGCCGATGTTGGCAACTGGTCACATCATGATGTGTTGGTCACGGGCAACATGACTGTGCCCGTCCTCACGCCCGAGCAGATCTCGATCAAGCACACCCGTTATCCCCAGTACTACGTGGGAACTCCGTGACCATCAACAACTGCCCAGTTCGCGCCTCGCGACTGCCGTGACGAAGGGAACCCACGCGGGCGCGGTGATCACAAGGGCGGGGCCGTCCGGGACCTTGGAGTCCCGGACGGGGACGGTTCCGGGGAGGTTGGGGGCTATCTCGACGCATTCGCCGCCGGTACCGTTGCTGTAGCTGCTCCTGCGCCACACGGCGTCGCTCAAGTCGGTTTCATGGCTTGTCATTTCGGTGTTCCTCAGCCGCATCCTCGACCATGGCCAGGGACGCCTCAGGCGGCAGTGCGGCGGCCCTGAGCAGATCGTACGACGCTCGGTACTGCTTCACGAGCGGTGGAAAGTCGATGAGTTGGCCGCTGTGCAGGCTCTCGGTGTACACCACCGGAGGCGCGTCCGCGAAGGTCATGGCCCTGGTCATGCCCATCATGAACGGATGGGCCGCGGTGGTTTCCGGGACGATCTGCAAAATGGAGCGGGTCCCCCTGACCACCTCGGCGATGTGCTCCAGCAGTTCGGTCATCCCCTCTGGCGGAAGGATCCGGCGGCGAATCGCCGACTCGTCCAGGATGGCCCAGAACTCCGGGGGCGACTCCCGCTGGAAGAGGTCGCCCCTCTTCACCCGTGCGGCAACCTTCTTCTCGACTTCGTCGACCGATGCGCGAGGCATCGCTGCCCGTACGATCGCTCGCGCGTAGGCGGGCGTCTGCAACAACCCGGGGACGATCATCGGCGCCCAGTCCTCGATGGACTCCGCAAACCGCTCCATCTCGACCACGTCCGCGAAGTACTCGGCGTGGCCCTCCTGCCGCGCCTTGCGGGCGTCTTCACAGCGGCGCTGGAAAAAGCCGTCCGTCCCCAGCTTCGCGTCGACGTGCTGGGCCAGGTCGAACGGCATGCGGCGCTCGCCGCGCTCGATCTGGCTGAGGAACGGGACGCCCCGGTAGCTGCCCTCCGCCAGGCGTTCGAGGGTAAGGCCCGCAGCCTCCCTCTTGAAACGCAACTCCGCGCCGTAGAAAGCCGGCACGCTCGCCGACGCGTCGGTGTCCTTGCGAGGAGGCACAACGCACCACCGCCCTTTGCCAGTTCCCCTGCGCAACTCGAACCTCTGTCACGTTACGTGCCGTGACGTCACTGTGTGACCAGAACGTCACAGAGAGCGCACGGAAGAAGGCGTACCCCCATGCACGATCAGGATCCGCACCCCGCCCCCACCTTCGAGGTGGCACTCCTCGCCGTCCCCAAGGCGGTGCCCGAGCTTCGGCGCGTGCTGGGTGGCCACCCCGGCGTACAGCTATGCGTCAGTGAACTGCTCAGCAACGTGATCCGGCACCTCGGTGCGGGGACGCCGGTGACCGTCCGGCTCACGAGGGCGGGGGACGGGCGGACCCGCGTGGCCGTCACCGATCCCGACCCCCGGGCCTGGCCGGTGCTCCGGAACGCGGGGAGTGGCGACGAGGCCGGGCGCGGTCTTGCCCTGGTCGACGCGGTATCGCTGCGGTGGGGCGTGGAGCAGGGGGCCGACAGCAAGACCGTCTGGTGCGAGGTGGGGGAGGGGTGAGGCCGGGCACGGAACACACGCGTGGGGCCGCCCACTGGGGGCGGCCCCACAACGATGTGCCGTCAAAACCGTTTGCTCGCGGAGCGCCTGGGCACCCGACAGAACAGGAACGCGAGACGGTCGGCCTACTCCTCCAGGGTCAGCCCCTTGCGGAGGCGCGTGAGAGTGCGGGACAGCAGACGGGACACGTGCATCTGGGAGATGCCGAGTTCCTCGCCGATCTCCGACTGCGTCAGGTTGGCGACGAAGCGCAGGGAGAGGATCTTGCGGTCCCGGGCGGGCAGTTCGGCGATGAGCGGCTTCAAGGACTCGATGTACTCGATGCCCTCCAGGCCGTGGTCCTCGTAGCCGATGCGGTCGGCGAGGGCGCCCTCGGAGTCGTCCTCCTCCGGCTGGGCGTCCAGCGAGCTGGCGGTGTAGGCGTTCGACGCCGCCATGCCCTCGATGACCTCGTCGTTCGAGATGCCGAGGCGCTCGGCGAGTTCGGCCACTGTCGGCGCGCGGTCGAACTGCTGCGCCAGCTCGTCGCCCGCCTTGGCGAGGTCGAGGCGGAGCTCCTGAAGCCGGCGCGGCACCCGCACCGACCACGAGGTGTCGCGGAAGAAGCGCTTGATCTCACCGACGATCGTCGGCATCGCGAAGGTGGGGAACTCCACGCCGCGGCTCAGTTCGAACCGGTCGATCGACTTGATCAGGCCGATGGTGCCGACCTGGATGATGTCCTCCATCGGCTCGCTGCGGGAGCGGAACCGGGAGGCGGCGAACTTGACCAGGGCCAGGTTGAGTTCGACGAGGGTGTTGCGGACGTACGCGTACTCGTACGTGCCCTCTTCGAGGGATTCGAGCCGTTCGAAGAGGGTCTTGGAGAGGGCGCGCGCGTCCAACGCCCCCACCTCGTCGTAGGGGGGAATCTCGGGGAGCCCGGGCAGGCTCTCGTGCGGTTCGCCGATACCGGCGGACGGGCGCACGGCGGTAGTCGCGATCGGCGCGGCCTCGTCGGCGGGAGCCGAGGGCGCCGGAATCACTGTGATCTCGGTCTCGGTGCGGTTCGTGCGGTTCGTGCGGTTCGGCGGGAGTGTCGACGTCGCCTGGTCAGTATGCGATTCGTCGAGCCGGGGTGACATGGTCTCCTCCATCGTTCTCGGCATATGGCTGCCGATGCCACTACGTGTACTGCGGTGTGCGGCGCCTCCATGGCCGTCCGTGTCGATTGATGTCTCTTCTACCCCTACCCGCTTCCGCGCCGGAGTCGCAAGTGCGTTCCGTTCCGAAATGTCCGAATTCAGGAGGATGTTCGGGTACCCCAAGGCGCAAGGAAGGCGTAGTGTTCAGGGGCGTCATCGCGTCTCACAGCGCGCAAGGAACAGCCCACGACTTGTCGGGAAGAGAGTGACGGCATGGACCGCGGGACGGTCGGCAGCGCACACAGGGGCCGGCTTCTGGTCGAAGTCCGGAAAGAGGGCCACAGTGCCGTCGTGACTCCGGCGGGTGAGTTGGATCACCACACCGCCGATTTGTTGCGCGAGCCGCTGGAGGCCTGCGTCGACGACGGCTTCACACGCCTCGTGGTCGACTGTTCGCGGCTTGAGTTCTGTGACTCGACGGGGCTCAATGTGCTCCTCGGGGCCCGGCTCAAGGCCGAGGCCTCCGGAGGTGGCGTCCATCTGGCCGGGATGCTGCCGGTGGTGGCGCGGGTCTTCGAGATCACCGGTGCCGACGCCGTCTTTACCGTCCACGAGACGCTCGAAGCGGCGCTGGCCGACTGAGTCGGGTGACTCTCCGTGTGCGGCGCGTAGTGTTACGCGTCAGTTGTCGCTATGTGATCGATGCGTTATCAGCGTCACACGGTTCCTCCCAAATCCATGGGTGTTCCTGCGGAACTGCCGGGCAGGAGACAACCTGGATCTGTCGTCGGCTCGGCGTCGATTCGGCGTCGGCTCGGGTCGGCGTCAGTTCAGTCAGTCAGCAAGTAAAAGTCAGAGCGGTAGGCGGCCAGGAGGCAGCCCGCGGGCAGGGGTCCGTCGGGGCCCCGCACCCTCGTCACTTGTCCAGTCCTCTTGTCGGTGAGGTGAAGTGCTGATGAGCACCACCCGGCCTTGCTCGCCGGGCGACCGTGGCCCGGAGCCGGAGGCCGCGGTCGCGGCTGCTCCCGCGCCCGCGACCGCCCCGGAGTCCGGGGCCCGTCAGGTTCGCAGGCTGAGCCTGAACGGGGAGAGCGGCGTCGTGCCGCTCGCACGCGACTTCACCCGGGAGGCGCTGCACGCCTGGGGCTGGCTGCCCGCGTCGGGTGCGGATCGCCGTGCCGCCGCTGAGGATGTGCTGCTCGTTGTCTCCGAGCTGGTCACCAACGCGTGCCTGCACGCCGAGGGGCCTGACGAGCTCTGGCTCTCCAGTGACGGAAAGGTCCTGCGCATCGAGGTCTCCGACCGTGGCGCCGGCCAGCCCGCTCCCCGGACCCCGCATCGTGCGGGGCGGCCCGGCGGGCACGGCATGTTTATCGTGCAGCGGCTCTGTCTCGACTGGGGGGTTGTGCGGGCGGCTGATTCCGCGGGTAAGACGGTTTGGGCGGAATTGGGCGCCCCCGGTTAGTTGGGGGGCCGGGCCGCTTTTGCCTCTCCGGCTTGGGGGGGAGGGGGTCCGCCTTTTCCTCCTGGGGGGTGTGGTTGGCGTTGATCGCGCTGCGCGCTCGTCCTCAAGCGCCGGACGGGCTGGAACCCCTCGTCCTCGTTCGCTTGTGCTCTGGCTGAGCTGAAACCCCCGCGCTTCGCGCTTGTCCTCAAGCGCCGGACGGGCTGGAACCCCTCGTCCTCGTTCGCTCGTGTCCTGGCTGAGCTGAAACCCCCGCGCTGCGCGCTTGTCCTCAAGCGCCGGACGGGCTGGGACGGCTGCGCCGGACGGGTTGGAACGACCGTGCCCGACGGGGTGGGTCCCCGCGCCGGGCGAGGTGGAAAGCTCGGGCCGGGCGGGGTGGGGTCCCCGCGCCGGTTCGTCCTCCGGGTGGGTTGTCCCGTACATCTCTCGCGCGTCGGATCACCACAGATCCGGCGCGTCCTTTGTCTTCCCTCGGCAAGGTCACGGGCGTACCTTGAGCGCCCAATCTGATGTGCCGTCAGTAAAAGCGCATGTGCGGCACGGACTCGCCCGCACCACGGCATGAGGGGAAAACGAGGTGTCGTACCAGAAACAGACGGCCGCGCTCGTCCTCGCCACGGCTCTGGCCGGATCGGCTCTGCTCCTTGCCGCACCTGTCGCACAGGCCGAGGTCCAGGACGTGGACTACCAGTGCAAGACGCCCATCGGCAACAAGGGGGCGGTCTCCCCGATCGACATCAAGAGCGTCAAGAGCGGCAGCGGCTACAAGCTCACCATGTCCTTCCAGAAGGGCGTCTCCTCCAGCCCCGTCGAGCTCGGCAAGGGCGCGATGAAGCCCAGCGCGCTGATCAAGCTCGGCGGCGCGGAGAGCGGGACGGTCCCGGTCTCCGGGCCCACCAACTCGGCGGCGATTCCGGCCAACACCCCCATCAAGATCAGTGACCTGTCGGGTACGTACACACCGAAGGAGTCGGGGAAGGTCACCTTCACGGCCGGAGTGCTGACCATCAAGGCCCTCGGAACCACCACGACGTGTACACCCGCGAACAACCCAGAGCCGTCCCTGACGCTCGACGTCAAGGGCTCGGGCGGCGGTGGTTCGGGTGGCGGTTCCGGTGACACCGGCGCGGGATCCGGTTCGGACGCTGGCTCCGGCACGGGTGACGCCTCCGCGGGGTCCCAGGGCGCCGGGGGCGGCGGCGACGAGCTGCCGCAGACCGGTCCCGCCGACTCCGCCATCGCCCTCGGCACCCTCGGCGGCACCGTGCTGCTCGCGGGCGCGGCCGGAGTGCTGTGGCTGACCCGGCGGAACCAGGCTGCGCGGTCCCGCTGACATGTGAGGAGACCTGGTACGAGTGCGGAAGCCGCCGATGCCGCCGGAGTCGCCGATGCCGCCTACACCGCCTACGCCTTCGGCGTGGGGGAGGCGCGGGGCGCGTGTGGTGTGCGCGGGTGCCGTCGTGCTGCTGGGGTGGTGCGTGGGGCCGGTGCCGGGCGCGGGGGCGGCGGGCTCCGCGGATGCCTGGTCCGTGGCGCCCTCCGCCGGGGCCGGGGCCGGGGCCCGGGCCGCGGGGGGCGGCGGGCGGCCCTGTTTCTACCTGGAAGGCACCCCCGGAGCCGTACTGAAGGACACCGTGGCCGTCACCAACCCGGGCACAGGGCCGCGCACCGTGACGCTGCGGGGGGCAGGGCCCGGCGGCACCGGGAAGTGGCTCGCCTTCACCGAGCGCGAGGTGACGGTGCCGCCGCGCACCCGCGCCGAGGTGCCCTTCACCGCGACGGTGCCGCGGGACGCCGCTCCCGGCGACCACCTCGGCGAGGTCGTCGCGCGCGGCGGTGGCCGCGACGAGCGGGTTCCCGTACGGCTGCGGGTCAGCGGCCCCGCGCTCGCGGCGCTCACCGTGGAGCGGGTGCGGGTCGACGCGGCGGCGGGGCGGATCTCGTACGACCTGGTCAACCGCGGCAACACCGTCCTGGAACCGCGGATCGCGGTACGGGCCGAAGGGTTGTTCGGCGAACTGCTCGACCGCAAGGCGCGGAAGCTGCCCCTCCAGTTGGCGCCCGGACGGCGGGTCTCCCTCACCGAGCCATGGGGTTCGGTCCCGGCGCTCGACTCGGTGGACGTGCGGCTCACGGTGACGGCGGCGGGCGGGGTGCGCGAGCGCGGGGACGCCTCCGCCCGGCTCGTGCCGTGGCCCGCGGTCGGGGGAGGCGCGGCGGGAGCACTCGCGCTCACCGCGGGAGGCGTTGTTGCGGTACGTCGGCGTCGACGGGCGGAGGCCAGCGGTGAAGGGTGAGGCGACGTGCGCCCTGCGGGGTGTGGTGGGTGGCGGCCTCGCGGTAGCCCTGTGGGGTGTGGTGAGGGGCGGTTCTGCGCGGGCCCTGCGGGGTGTGGTGGGTGGCGGCCTCGTGGTTGCCCTGTGGGGTGTGGTGGGTGGCGGTCCCGCGCGAGCTCTGCGGGGAGCGGTGAGCGGCGGCATCGCGGTCGCCCTGCGGGCTGTGGTGCGTGGCGGCATCGCGGTCGCCCTGTGGGGTGCGGTGAGGGGCGGTTCCGCGCGAGCCCTGCGGGGTGCGGTGAACGGTAAGGGGGCGCGGGGCCGCCGGTGTGCGGCTCGCAGCGTCCGGCCGCGCGCCCGGCGCCCGCAGCCTCGTCACCGTGGGCGAGAGCGTGCCCCGGTCGCCGCGCTCACCGTCGCCCTCTTCGCCGCCCTGCTCGGCGGCGCCTTCGCCGCGTCTCCGGTAGCCCGCGCCGCCGACGGGCCCCTCGGCGTTCTCACCGCGCCTCCGGCGCCCCCCGCCGCCGACAAACCCACCGTCACCCTCTCCACCCCCCAGGCCGGTGCCGGTGGTTCGGTCAGCGTTGAAGGGGAGGGGTGGCGGGGTGGGGCCCTGCTGATGGTGCTTGTCTGCGGGCAGGCGGCGCCCGGTGTCGGGGTGCCGGGGGGTACCAACTCCTGTGCCAACTCCCAAGGGCGTGCCGTCACCGCCGACGGTGACGGTGGCTTCCGTAAGAAGCTGCCCGTCGCCGAACCCCCGCAGCCCTGCCCGTGCGTCGTGCACGTCGCCACGGTGACCGGCACGAAGGCCACCGCGGACGCGGAGTTCAAGGTCGCGGGGCACCCGGTGCAGCCGCTGCCCGAGCGGCGCCCGGGCGGCAGGCTCGCCGTCCTCACCGACACCCGGCTCGACGGCTCCAGCGGCCTCCTCACCTGGTTCGGCGCCCCACCGGCACGCAAACTCGCCTTCACCGCCGGCAACGTCGGCTCCGCCCCGATCAAGGACCCGGTCTTCCAAGTCGGCACCTCACACGGTGTGTTCGCCCCCCAGTGGGAGGAACAGCAGTGGCGCGGCACCATCGCGCCGGGCAAGAAGACCCGGATCGAACTGCCGGTCGAGCTGTCCGCGGGCGCACACGGCGACTACCTCGTCTCGCTGCGGTTCGGCGACAAGGTCCTCGCCGAGCAGCCCTGGGGCGTGGGCCGCCCCTGGGGCGTCACCCTCTTCTGGGTGCTGCTCTGCCTCGTCGTACCCGCCGCCGTCTTCCGCGTCGGCATGGTGGTCGTCGACCGGCTGCGCCCCGACCGCGGCAGCGGCCGCCGCACCTCTGGCCGCGGGAGTGGCCGCCGCAGCCCGGGCCGCCACCGTACCGACCCCCTCCGCGCATCGACCGTACGACGGCCGAATCTGCGCCTGCCGACAGCGCGCCTGCCGACAGCGCGACCGTCGACAGCGCGACCGTCGGCAGCGCGACTGTCGAAGCTGCGCCTGCCGAGGCTGCGTCTCCCGCAGTCGGCCGTGGCCGAGGGGCGCGGAACCGGGGGCCGGGGAGCCGAGCGGCGCGATGCGGGGCGCGGCGCGCAGGCTTCCGCCGCCCGGCCCGCCGCGCCCCCCTCATCGACCCTGCCCTGGTTCAGCCCGGACACCGACCCGGGCGCCCCCGCCCCGCAGCTCTCCGCACCGTCCGACCAAGGCCTCAACAGCCCCACGACGAAAGGAGAAACATGAAGAGGACGCGGATGACGACGCGGAGGACGTGGCGGTCGCGGAGGACGTGGTGCGCTCGGGGTCCTGGGAGTCCACCTCTTCGTACCAGAGCCACCGCGGTCGGTGTCGCGCTGACGCTCGGCGGCACCGGCCTCGTCCTGATCGCCGCCGCGGGACCCGCGCACGCCGCCGAGGTCGCGTACAGGACCGAGTGCGTCCCGCCGCCGATCTCCAATCTGCCGCCGGTGCACGGCACCACGAAGGTGGAGCTCAGGGCGCCCGCGGAGGCGAAGGCCGGTGACGAGGTCGAGGTGGTGTGGAAGACGGTCGAGGCCGCCTCCAAGAACCCCGACATCCTCGACCTCGGCAAGGACACCGTCCTGCCCACCGGCACCGTCAAGCTCGGCGGTGCCCTGAGCGGCGAACTGAAGCTGGCGGGGACGCGGAGCAACCCGCCCATCCCCAAGGGCGGCGCGATGGTCCTGTCCGACATGAAGGGCACGCTGAAGCTGACGGAACCGGGTGAGGTGACGCTCACGCCGGACGCGTACGACATCAACGTCAACAAGCCGATCTCCACCGACACCAAGTGCAAGCCGGAGGAAGCCGTGAAGGCCGCGGCGACCATCAAGGTGACGGCGGGCGGGGGGAGTTCGGGCGGGACGACGACGTCCGGGGGCAGCACGTCGGGAGGTACCACGTCCGGCGGCACCACCTCGGGCGGGAGCACTTCCGGCGGGAGCACCGGCGGTACCGCTTCCGGTGGGAACTCCGGCGGCACGACTTCCGGCGGCACCACCTCCGGTGGGAGTTCCGGCGGTGGTGGCGACGACCAGACCGACTTCACCGGCAAGGAAGTCCAGGTGCCCTACAAGTGCAAGACCCCCATCGGCGACAAGGAAGCCACCTCGCCGGTGCAGATCAACGCCAGGAAGGACGGCGGGAGTTACGGCCTCACCGTACGGTTCAAGAAGTCGGTGATGGACAGCCCTGCCGACATTCCCGCGAACTCCGTCATCCCCTCGATGGCGGTACGGCTCGGCGGTGCCGACAAGGGCACGGTGGCCGTGGAGGGCCCCGCGAACAAGGAACCGATCAAGTCCGGCGCCCCGATCACCGTCCCCGACCTCAAGGGTACGTACAAGCCCGGCGCCGACGGGAAGTCGACGCTGTCGCCCGGCACCCTGACCGTGAAGGCCCTCGGTACGACCACGACCTGCACCCCGGCGAAGACCCAGGTGTCCCTGGAACTCGACACGTCGGCGCAGCCGGGCGGCGCCTCCGGCGGCTCGTCGGCCGGCGGCGTAAGCGGCGGCAGCGGCAGCGGGGGGAGTGCCGGGGGCGGCGCGGCGGGCGGCTCCGCGTCCGGTTCGGCGGGCGGTGCCGCGGCGTCCGGCGGCGGCCTCGCGGACACCGGCGCCGACGACAACGGCGGCCTGCGGGCGCTCGGCCTCATCGCGGGCACGGCGATCCTGCTGGGCGGCGCGGTCTTCACGTTCCTGCCGAGGTGGCGCCGCGACACCTGACGCCGCGGTACTCCCCGCAGGGGGAGGAGGCTGAGGCAGGTGGCTGCGCGTGCCCTAACGCGCCCGCAGCCACCGCAGCACGTCCTCCGCGAGGCCGGGCGCCCGCAGGAGCGGGCCGCCGTGCGCGGAGCCGGGCAGCGTCCGCAGGGTCACGTCCCGCAGACCGGCGTCGCCCTGGGCGGCGGCGAGTTCGGCGGAGTGCGCGGGCGGTACGAAGTCACCGGCGGAGTGGACGAGGTACAGCGGGGCGTCACGCGCGCCCGAGGCGTGCGAGGCGGCCGACATGTCGCTCCACCGCTCCCGACAGCGCAGCCCCGCCCGGCCAGGGTCGCTCTGCCCCGCCCGGCCCGGGTCGCACCCGGCGAGACGTTTCGCCGCCCGGGCAAGCCCCCGCTGTGCGCAGCTCGCGCCCGGCCGGGTCCCGTCCCGCCAGGCCCGGAGGGGCGACGCCACGGGGGAGAGGGCGACGACCCCGCGGGTGTACGCGCGGCCCTCCCCGTACGCGCCCACGCTCACCGCCAGGTGCCCGCCCGCCGACGAGCCGAGCAGCAGTGGGCGCGGGGCGCCAGGGCCCTCGCGGCGGGCGGTCCACCGCAGGGCCGCGAGGACGTCGGTGCGCTGCGCGGACCACACCGCGTCCGACGAGAGCCGGTAGTCCGTGTCGTACACGGTGAAGCCGCGGGCCGCGAACCAGCGCGACCAGCCGCTCCAGTCGGTGTCCCGCGCCCACGAGCCGCCGTGCAGGACGACGAGGGCCGGACGCTTGCCGCCCGGCGGCCCGTACACGGTCACCGTCTGGCGCGGATGCGCGCCGTAGGCGAAGACCCGCCCAGATGGGGCGGGGGCGGCGGCCGCCGACGCCTCGGTGACGGCGAGCGAGGGCGCGGCGACGGATGGCGGGGTGGCGGCGCCCGCGGAGAGGAGCGTTCCGCACAGGGTCAGGGTCAGTAGCGCACGGCGTACGGTCATGCGGCGATGGTCCACCGGGCGCCGGTGCCGTGCCCGGTGAAACGCCAAGGGCCACCGCACCGTGTGGTGCGGCGGCCCTCAGTTCGTACGAACCGTACGAGATCGCGTTCAGGCGGGGGGTGTCAGTTGACGTCGCCCATGAGTGCCTTGACCTTCTTGCGGTACATGTAGACCGAGAGGCCCGCGACGACGGCGAGGGCGGCTTCCATGGCGACCACGCCGGTCTTGTTCAGATCGACGCCCGCGGTGGACAGCAGGCTGGTGGTGCAGTCACCGGCGGTGACGGCGAGGAACCAGACACCGAGCATCTGTGAGGCGTACTTCGCCGGTGCCATCTTCGTGGTGACCGACAGGCCGACCGGGGAGACGCACAGCTCACCGACGGTGTGCATGAAGTAGATCGCGACCATCCAGTACGCGCCGACCTTCTCGCCGTCGCCCGCCATGGTCAGCGGGATCAGGAAGACGAAGAACGAGGCACCGGTGATGACCAGGCCGACGGCGAACTTCACGACCGTGGTCGGCTCCTTGTCGCGGCGGTTCAGCGCCAGCCACAGGACGGCGACGATCGGGGCCAGGGCCATGATCAGGACCGGGTTGACCGACTGGTACCAGGAGACCGGGAAGTCGAAGCCGAGGATCGAGGTGTCGGTGGAATTCTTGCCGAACAGGGCCACCGTGGAGGCGCCCTGGTCGTAGATCATCCAGAAGACGGCGGCGGCCACGAAGAACCAGATGTAGGCCGTCATCCTGGACTGCTCGGCCTGGTCGAGCTCCTTGTCCCGCTTGATACGGGCGAGCACCCAGATCGGGATGACCAGACCGGCGACCGTGATCGGGACGATGGCCCAGTTCAGGGTGTAGACGCCGGTGGCGATCGTGACGCCGTAGAAGACCACGGCGGCGATGACCCACAGCATGGCCTTGCGAAGCAGGCCCATCAGGACCGGCTTCTCCACCGGCTTCGGTACGACGCTGCTGCGCTCGCTCAGGTGGCGGCTGCCGAGCAGGAACTGGACCAGGCCGAGGGCCATGCCGAACGCGGCGAGGGCGAAGCCCAGGTGCCAGTTGACCTTCTCGCCGACGGTGCCGATGGCCAGCGGGGCGAAGAAGGCGCCCAGGTTGATGCCGATGTAGAAGACCGTGAAGCCACCGTCGCGGCGCGGGTCGTCCGGGCCGTCGTAGAGGTGGCCGACCATCGTGGAGATGTTGGCCTTCAGCAGGCCGGAGCCGATGGCCACCAGGACGAGGCCGAAGAAGAACACTCCCTGGCCGGGGAGTGCGAGGGTGACGTGACCTGCCATGATCACCAGGGCGGCGATCGTGATCGTCTTGCGCGGGCCCCACACGCGGTCGGCGAACCAGCCGCCCGGCATGGCGAGCAGGTACACCATCGCCATGTAGATCGAGAAGACCGCTGTGGCGGTCGCGGCGTTCATGTTCATGCCGCCGGGCGCGACCAGGTACAGAGGGAGCAGGGCCTTCATGCCGTAGAAGCTGAAGCGCTCCCACATCTCGGTCATGAAGAGAGTGGCCAGGCCGCGGGGGTGGCCGAAGAAGGTCTTCTCGGAACCAGGAGTGCTGGCCGAGTCCTTCGTCAGGCTGGACGCCATGGGTCGATCCTCGTGGTTCGGGACGCGTCCGACGGCGCGGGGCCGCGGGCACGCCCGGTGGGGGGCGGTCGGCACCGGCGTCGGCGTCCTGCCCTCACGCCTGAAGAGGGATCAGTGCCACGGAGTCCGTGGGGCACCGGGGACGACGACTCCGAGATCCACACCCCGGGACGCGACTTCGCGTGCGGGGCCCGACCACAGGTCATTCCTTCGAGGCCGGTGAACGAGCACCGGCCCACACACCGAAAAGACCCTTGGCGCGCAATAGCGGGCCAAAGGTCCTTGAGTAGTGCTACAGGCGTCTCGCCACCATACGCCACGACAGAGCGGCATTTGAAAGGACTTGAGAGATGGATCACAGGTGACGCTGGAACCAATCTCGCACATTCCAAGGTGTACGCAGGGTACTTCCGAGGATCACACTGTTTGCGTGACGGGGATCGCATCCCGCGGGGGCGTGCGGTGGGGGTGGCTGGGGGCGCTGCTCGGGGGCGGTTGCGGCCCGGCGGTGGGGCGGGTGTGGGCGGGCGGTGGTGA
>NZ_JOAP01000015.1 GCF_000720475.1 Streptomyces aureocirculatus | reverse complement strand
GTGTGCGGGGGACGGGTGGGCACGCCGTCCGTATGCCGGGGGGGCGAGTGGGGCACGCCGTCCGTGTGCGGGGGACGGGTGGGCACGCCGTCCGTATGCCGGGGGGGCGAGTGGGGCACGCCGTCCGTGTGCGGGGGCGCGGGTGGGCACGCTGTGCGTGTCGTTATGGTGCTTTCTCCGGGCTGGGCGTGCCGACGGGGTCGGTCGGGCGGGTGTTGGTCCGAGGACGGTGGTCGGTGCCGAGGGTCGCAGTGATGGCCAGGATGGACGTCGGCCCCTCCATGTCGACCGCGTGCCATACCCCGGCCGGGTTGACGGTGGCCTCGCCCGGCCCGAGCAGAACGCGGTCGGGCACCCCGTCCACGTCGCGGGTGACCGTCACGGACCCGCTGAGGCAAACGACCAGTTCGTCGCCTGCGGGGTGGCTCTCCCAATGGTCACCGAGCCCGTCGCCGTCGAAGATCATCACCATCCGGCCCTCGGCGCCGTCCGCCGCGACCGCGGCGCTGTAGGCCTTGAGCACCTCCGGGTCCCAGGTGAAGCCCTCGACGGGTTTCGCTCTCGATCCCAGTCCGAGGTGCACGGGGGTGGTCCGCAGGTTCATTGCGTTGCGTTCGTGGTTGACGAGTCTCATGCCGGCGATCGTCCACGACAGCGCTCGGGCGGTCTTGAAGAAAAGGGAAGAGAAGCCGACGCGACGGGCAGCCGGTTGGCGGCTACCCGGCTCCGAGGAGGACTTCGCCGCGACGCCAGGCCGTCGGCGATCGGCCCGTGAACTCGCGCCAGTCCCGAACGAGATGGGCCTGGTCGGCGTAGCCGGAGACGGCTGCCACATCGCCCCACGGGAGCGGGTCCCGCGCCGCCGCCAGTTCGTGCGCGTGCTCGAAGCGCAAGACCCGGGCGAAGGTCTTCGGCGACAGGCCCACCTCACCGCGAAACCGCTCGGTGAGGTACCGCCGGCTCCAGCCGAGTTCCGCGGCGACCACGCCAACCTGGACGCAACCCCGCGCGGCGACGAGGCGGCGCCACGCCTCGGCTACCTCGGGGCGCACCCAGCGCACCTGGTCGCCGCAGGCGCCACGGCCGACAGCTCGGAGGAGCAATTCGTCCAGCGCGGTGAACCGCGCCGCCCATGTTGTCGCCGATCGGAGCCGGTCGACCAGCTCGACGGCAAGCGCTCCGAGAAGCTCGTCAAGCGGGACCAGTCGGTGGGCGAGCTCGGCGGCGGGCATGCCGTAGATGGCCCGGGCCCCGAGCGGTGTCAGGGACACCTGAACACCTTGCTGGCGTCCGTCGTGGTGAATCGCGACGGACCGGCACATCAGACCGCCGGCCACGCTGCCGAATCGGGTGACCGGTGACCCGTCGTCAACGCCCGCCGCCACCTCCAAAGGATCTGACAGGCTGATCACCGCAGTGAGCGCGCGGCTCGGCGGACCGCAGTGCACCCCCGTCGGGAGCCCGCGGAGGTCGAAGCCGACATACGAGTCGACGTACTGCCGCAGGAGGGGCGCCGGACGTGCACCGATCCCGGTGGCCGTGTGGTCCTCCATTCTCGTCAGTGTACGAGCCGCCCAGCCCAGGAAGACCACCGTCCAAGGACTGATCACCGCCGCATGCCGCGGTTCGCGGCCCCCCTCCGCCTCGGGGGCGTCAGGTGTGGGTCGGGGGGACTTCGCGGAGTGCGGTCAGTACATGGGAAAGCGCCGGGGCGGCCTCGGCGCCCCGGCGCGTCGCGGCGATCACATGGCGGCGGGGACGCGCGGCCCCGAGGTCGCGCATCACCACGCCCCCCTGCCCAACGGCCCCCCGGCCAGAAACCGCCATACGGGGCACGAGAGCCACCCCCATCCCCGCCGCCACCATCGCCAGGATCGCCCCCCACCCAGATGCACTGTGAGCCGCCTCGGGCACGAAGCCCGCCGCCTCGCACGCGGCCAGCGTGATCTCCGACCAGGGCCCGGACCCCCCGAAGATCCACGCCTCCCCGGCCAGGTCGGCGAGACCGAGCCCGGGGGCGCGGGCGAGCGAATGCCCCGCGGGCAGCGCGACGTCCAGCGGGTCGGCGAACAGCGTCACCCGCGTGAACCGCCCGTCCCGCCCCCGGCCCCCCGCCTCCCCCGGAGCCTGCGCCGCCAGCGAAAGGGCCAGGTCGACCTCCCCCGCGGCCAGCAACTCGTACGCCTCACCCGCCTCGGCCTCCCGCACCCGTACCCGCACCCCTGGGTGCGCGACCCGCAGGGCCCGTACCGCGGGCACCACCAGGGCCGGCACCGCCGTGGAGAACGCCCCCACCCGTACCTCCCCGGCCTCCCCCTGCACGTAGGCCGCCAACTCCGCGTCCGCCCGCTCCAGTTGGGCGAAGACGGCGTCGGCGTGCCCGAGCAGGAGCCGGGCTGCGCCGGTGAGCCGCACCCGGCGCCCGTGCGCCTCCAGGAGTTCCACACCCACCTGCTTGGCGAGGTTGGACAGTTGCTGGGACACGGCCGAGGGGGTCATGAGCAGGGCGCGCGCCGTCGCGGTGACGGTCCCGCGCTCGTCCAGGGTGCGCAGGATGTGCAGCTTCTTGATGTCCCACTCGGTCATCCCGTGCGCCATTCAGTCATCTCGTGTCCACTCGGTCGTCCCGTGCACCATTCAGGCATCCCGTACGCCATCCAGGCATCCCGTGCCCCGCTCGGTCAGGGCGTCAACGTACCCGCAGGTGGCGCTCACTTGCGCGCCGCCGAACCCAGCACCACCCCGCCCAGGATCAGGCCCATGCACACCACCTGAAGCCACCCCATGCCCTCGCCGAGTAGCGCGAAGGACAGCAGGGCCACGCACACCGGCTGGAGGTAGTAGACGACGCCCGCGCGGGCCGCGCCGATGAGGGAGATCGCCCGGTTCCAGGCGAAGAAGGCCACCGCCGACGACACCACACCCACGTAGAGGAGAGGCGAGACCGTCGCCGCCGTCGGTTCGAAGCCGCCCTGGACGGCCAGGCTGACCACGAACACCGGCAGCAGCATCAGGGCGCCGAGGACGAAGGTGGCGAAGAGGAAGGGAAGGCCGGAGATCTCCGCGGGCTTGCGGCGCAGCAAGGCGCTGTAGGAGCCGAAGGCGACGGCGCCGCCGATCACCCAGAGGTCGCCGACCGCCAGGTCCATGGCGAGGGAGCCGCCGCTGACCAGGAGCAGCACCCCGACGCAGGCGACGAGCATGCCCGCGACGCGCCGCGCTCCGAGGCGGGCTCCGCCGATGCGCTCGTACACCGCCATCAGGACCGGCGAGGCGGCCATGATCATGCCCATGTTGCCCGCGGTGGTCGTCACCCCGGCCTGGTTGACGAGGGTGTTGTAGACGGTGACGCCGAGCAGGGACGCGGCGAGCAGGAAGCGCAGATGCCGCCGGAGCAGGGCGCGTTGGCGCCAGGTCCGACGAGCGGCGAAGGGTGCGACGGCCGCGATCGCGACGAGCCAGCGCCAGAACGCGTGCTGGACGGGCGGGACGCTGTCGGCGAGGGCACGGGAGGTGACGAAGCTCCCCGACCAGACGACGGTGGCGAGCGCGGCGAGCGCGAGACCGAGCCCCAGCCCGTTCGCCCGCACGCCCCCCTTCCCTGCCCGCGTCTTCGTCGTCGACGCGGTGTCCGTGCTCGCGCTCCTACGGTCCAGGACGGTCGTCACTGCTACCCCTTGCCTCTCCCCCTGTCTGCGCCAGGGGCTCGAAGATCTCTGCGGGACTACCGTCGCACCGCCTCACCTTCCAGGTCCATCGAATCTTTTCGGTCGGTCTTTGAAGCTGAGCTGAACGTTTTGGGGTCGGTGGCAGGCCGTGCCGGGCGCAGTTGGCCGAACACCGTGGCCGCGAACGCCAAGGCCATCCCGCCCACTTGCACCGCCGTCAGCGCCTGGCCGAGCGCCGCCCAGCCGATGACCGCCGCCGTCAGCGGGGAGAGCGGGCCGAGCAGGCTGGCCTGGGTCGCGCTGAGGCTGCCGATGCCGCGGAACCACAGCCAGTACGCGACCGCCGTACCAGCCAGGGACAGATAGACGTAGCCCGCGATGTTCCGGCCGTCGAGGGCGGGTGGCGCGCCCTCGACAAGGAGGGCCACCGGGGCGATGAGCAGGCCGCCCGCCGTCAACTGCCAGGCGGTGAGCGCCAGCGGGCCCACGCCGTCCGGGCGGCCCCACCGCTTGGTGAGCACGGTTCCGGTCGACATCGACGCCGTCGAACCGACCGCCGCGAGCAGGCCGACCGCGTCGAGCGCCCCGGCCGCCTTGAGGACGACGAGGCTGACGCCGAGCGCCGCCGCGGCGCCGGTGAGCAGGGTGCGCGGGCTCGGGCGGTCGGCGAGGAGCAGCGCCGAGAGCCCGGCGACGAAGAGCGGCCCGACGGAGCCGACGACGGCCGCCATGCCGCCGGGCAGTCGGTAGGCGGAGAGGAAGAGCAGCGGGAAGAAGGCGCCGATGTTCAGCGCCCCGAGGACAAGGGACTTCCACCACCACTCCCCCCGCGGCAGTCGTCTGGCGAGCAGGAGCAGCAGCAGCCCGGCGGGCAGGGCCCGCATCAGGCCCGTGAACAGGGGCCGGTCCGCGGGCAGGAACTCGGTCGTGACCGCGTAGGTGGAACCCCAGGTCAGGGGGGCGTAGGCGGTGAGCAGGATCGCGGTGGCGCGCTTCATGACGTACGACTCCAGGGCAGGCGCCCGCCGGGATGACGCGGCGGACAGCGGGTGGCTTGGCGGTAAGTAGCTTAGCTCTAAGCAACTTACTGTCAAACCACTTACTTGTAAGCATGTGAAACACGTCGGATACTTTCCCCATGGATACAGAGGGAGCCAGGGACGCAAGGGGCACAGGGGAAGCAGGGGACCCAGAGGGCGCGGGGAACACGGCCGCCACGTCCGACGCCGTCGACGCGATCATCGGCCAGTGGGCCGCCGTCCGGCCGGACCTGGAGACCACCCCCATGGAAGTCTTCGGCCGCGTCTACCGCGTCACGCAGGCGATGGGTGACCGCGTCGAGAAGGCGTACCGCCGTCTCGGCACCACCCGCGGGGAGTTCGACGTGCTCGCGACGCTGCGCCGCTCCGGGGAGCCGTACACGCTCTCACCGCGTCGGCTGTCCTCCACGCTGATGCTGACCACGGGCGGTATGACCGGGCGGCTCGACAAGCTGGAGCGGGCCGGGCTGCTCCGCCGCTCCCCCGACCCGCACGACCGGCGGGCGCTTCAGGTGACGCTGACCGAGGAGGGCCTGGCCCTGGTCGAACGGGCGGTGGCGGCGGGCCTCGACGAGCAGCGCGCCGCGCTCAAGGCCGCGGGCCTCGACGCGGCGGAGACGGCGCAACTGGCCGCTCTGCTGCGGAAACTGCTCGCGGGCACCCGCCCCGGGGACGGGGCCTGAGAACACGCCGAGGGCGCCCCTCGGCCGCGCACGCAGTCACCTGCGTGCGTACGGCCGGGGAGCGCCCTCGGCGAAAACGAAAAGCGGCGAACGGAAGGAGCCGAAGAAGCCGGAGACCGGAAGAACCGGACCGGCGTCGTCAGCCCTGCTTCTGCTGCTTGCGGGACTTGTCGCCCACCATGACCAGACCGGCGATCACGAGGAACAGCACGATCGGCGCGGCGACGTACAGGCCGAGCGTCTCCATCACGCTCAGGCCGGAGCCCGGGTCGTCACCGTCGTCGCGGTGGAGCGACGCGGACGCAGGGGACGTCATGAGCAGCATCATCAGCGTCGTACCGGCAGCCAGGGCACCGGCGCGCAGGGCGTTCTTCTTGTCCACGGTGCCAACGTAGCGAACCGCTCCGCGGGCCGCGCGCCCGGGGTGCCGTACGGGGCGTCTCAGTCCGTACGGGCCCCGGGGCCCGGGTGCGGGTGGAACACCTCCATGAGGGCGTGCAGGCGCGGCGCGGCGGCGAGATCCTCCAGGGTGACGGGGCGTCCGGTGGCGTCGGCGACGGGCAGCCGCCAGTTGGGGTACTGGTCCCAGGTGCCCGGCAGGTTCTGCGGGCGGCGGTCGCCGACGGTGTCCGGCAGCCAGATCCCGACCATGCGGGCGGGCGTCGCGAGCAGGAACCGGTGCACGGCCCGGACCGCGTCCTCCTCGTCACCGGCGCCGCCCGGCAGCATCCCGAGCCGGGAGAGCAGCGCGAGCCATGTGTGCACGTCGGCGGCGGCCTCGGCGCGTTCGGCGGCCTGCGGCCGGGTCAGCAGGCCGAGGTCGTGGCGCAGGCGCACATGGTCGCCGGTCATGCGGGCGGCCGTGGACGGCAGGTCGTGGGTGGTCGCCGTGGCCAGGCAGTCGGCGCGCCACCGCGCGGGCGGCAGCGGCAGGCCCGAGCCCTCCCAGTCGCGCTCGAACCACAGCACGGACGTGCCGAGCACCCCGCGCTCGCGCAGCGCCTCCCGCACGCCGGGCTCGACGGTGCCGAGGTCCTCGCCGATGACGAGGGCACCCGCGCGGTGCGCCTCCAGGACGAGGACGGCCAGCATGGCCTCGGCGTCGTAGCGTACGTAGGTGCCCTCCACGGGGGTGCGTCCCTCCGGCACCCACCAGAGCCGGAAGAGGCCCATGACGTGGTCGATGCGCACGGCGCCCGCGTGCCGCAGCGTGGCGCGCAGCAGTTCGCGGAACGGGGCGTAGCCGGACGCGGCGAGCCGGTCCGGGCGCCACGGCGGAAGCCCCCAGTCCTGCCCGAGTTCGTTGAAGGCGTCCGGGGGCGCGCCCGCGGACATGCCCGCGGCGAAGTACCGCTGCTGGGCCCAGGCGTCGGCGCCGTCCGGATGCACGCCGACGGCCAGGTCGTGGATGAGGCCGATGCTCATCCCCGCGTCGTGCGCGGCCCGCTGGGCGGCGGCGAGCTGCTCGTCGGTGAGCCAGGCGAGGCGCCCGTGGAAGTCGACGCGGTCCATCGCCTCCCTACGGGCGCGGGCGGTCTCGGGGGACGCCGGGTCCCGCAGGGGCGCGGGCCAGGTGTGCCAGTCGGGGCCGTACCGCTCGGCGAGCGCGCACCAGGTGGCGTGGTCCTCAAGGGCCTCGCCGCGCTCGGCGAGGAAGTCGCTGTAGCCCGCGGACCTGCCCGGCCCGAGCGGCACGTCGCGGATCAGTTCCAGGGCGGCCGACTTGAGCTCCCACACCGCGTCCCGGTCGATGAGACCGCCCTCGCGCAGGACGGCCCTGCGCAGCGCCGCGGCCCGGTCCAGGCACAGGCCCGCACGTTCGCGGGCCTCGCCCCGCAGCCTGCCGAACTCCGGTACGTCCGTGACGCGCAGGTGCACGGGGTCCGGGAAGCGACGGGAGGAGGGGCGGTACGGGGAGGGGTCACCGGCGCCGCCGGGGGGCTTGGGCACGGCCGAGTGCAACGGGTTCACCTGGACGAAGCCCGCCCCGAGGGCCCGCCCCGACCACGAGGCGAGTTCCGCGAGGTCACCGAGGTCGCCCATGCCCCAGGAGTGGTGGCTCAGGAGGGAGTAGAGCTGTACGAGGAACCCGTACGTGCGCGGCGGCGGCACGGGCGCCCGGCGCGGGGCGACGATCAGATGGGCCTCGCCGGTGGCGCCGTCGGGGGCGACGGCGCGGAGGCGGTGGATTCCCAGGGGCAGGGCGGCGGCCGGGGGCGGGTCGAGGGCCGGGGGCGGTTGTGCGGGCGCGGGCGTGACGACCTCGACGAGGTCCCCCGTCTCTGTCTCGACGGTGACACGGGTGCCAGGGGGGAGAGTGGTGAGGGCGTCGAGGGCGGCCAGAGAGGTGAGGGTGGCCTGGGGGGCGGGGTCGGGGTCCGTGCCTCCGGGCGCGGCATTCGCACCTCCGGGCGCGGCATTCGCACCTCCGGGTACGGCGTCCGTGCCTCCGGGTACGGCGTCCGTGCCTCGGGGCGCGGCATTCGCACCTCCGGGCGCGGCATTCGCACCTCCGGGCGCGGCATTCGCACCTCCGGGCGCGGCATTCGCGCCTCCGGGCGCCGGGCCCGCGCCTTCAGGCGTGGGGTTCTCGTCGGCCCACAGGACCACGGTCGGGGGCAACAACCGCTCCCGCAGCGCCCGTTCACGGGCCGCCACCGCGTCCCGTACCGCCTGGGGGGTGCTCGCGTCGACGTCGAGCGCGGCGAGGACCGCCACGACCGCGGCCTCGGATGCCTGGACCGTGCGGTCCGGGGACGGGGAGTAGGAGGTGGCCACGCCGTACAGGGCGGCCAGCCTGGCAAGGGTCATCTAGACCCCCATGGGGTCCAGGCCCGCGGCCGTGCCCATGGAGGTGGGCTCGCTGGTCAGGGGGGCGGCGTCCATCAGGGACGGCTCGCTGGTGAGGGGGGCGGCGTCGGCGAGCGGCGGCTCGCTGGTGAGGGGCAGCTCCAGGCAGCCGCAGGAGCAGGATCCCTCGAAGCCGGAGTCGGGGTGCGAGACCTGTTTGGACAGGGCGGAGAGGAGGAGATTCGCGGAGGCGGGCATGGGGTTGCTCCTTGGTCGCGGATGCCGGTGCGGGAGCCCTACCCACTGCGGTGGGGCGCATCCGTATACGGTCCGGGAACGTGGCGCTGGTCACAAACTCGGTCAAGGGCCAGAGTGCCGGACGGCGCGCGTCCGCGCATTGACACGTTCCCCATGGGGGTGGTGGGCTTTCGGAGCTGTGCGTGACACGGGAGGCGCCCACGGTGACGGCGGCGGGTCCCTCACCCACCCGTCCACGTGGCCATGGCCCACGTCACCACGCACCACTCCACGTGATCGTCCCCCACGTGACAAGGAGAGCCCGTGCAGCTCCGGCGCAGGAAGGGCGCGGCCGCCGTCGCGCTCACCGTCATCGCGGGCGCGCTCGGCACCGCGCCGGGCGCCGTCGCCGCGCCGGTCCCGCCGGGCGGCGGCGCCCCCGCGACGTCACCGGACGACCAGCGGCCGGGGGTGGCCCCCCGGGTCTGGCCACGGCCGCGGTCCCAGGAGTCCACAGGGCCGGGGAACACCGTCACCGTCGGCGACACCGTCGTCCTCGTCACCGAGGGCGGCTCCGACCGGCACGCCGTCGAAGCCCTGCGCGCCCTGCTCCACGGCGCCGGGGCCCGCCGGATCACCGAGGTCCCCGCGGCCGCCCCGCTCCCCGCGGGCAGTCACCTGGTGGTCCGCGTCGGAAGCGGCAGCGGCAGCGGCGGACGCAGCAGCGAAGGCGGGGAGGGGGGCGCCGACGCGGCGTTGCGCGCCCTCGGGGAGCGCCCGCGCGCGGATCTCCCCGCGGGCGGCTACCGCCTGGCCGTGGGCCCGGTCGGCGGCCGCGACACCGTGGCGCTCGACGGCGTCGGCCCGGACGGCCTGTTCCACGCCGCGCAGACGCTGCGGCAGCTCGCCGACCCCGGGGCCCGCACGATCCCGGGCGTACGCGTCCGCGACTGGCCGGCGACGGCGGTGCGCGGCCTGACGGAGGGGTTCTACGGCACCCCGTGGACGCACCGGCAGCGCCTCGCGCAGCTCGACTTCATGGGGCGCACGAAGCAGAACCGCTATCTGTACGCGCCGGGCGACGACCCGTACCGGCAGGCACGCTGGCGCGAGCCCTACCCGGCCGCGCAGCGCGCCGCGTTCCGCGCGCTCGCCGAGCGTGCGGCCCGCAACCACGTGACGCTCGCCTGGGCCGTCGCCCCCGGCCAGGCCATGTGTCTGGCGTCGGACGAGGACGTCAGGGACCTGACGCGGAAGGTCGACGCGATGTGGGCGCTCGGCGTGCGGGCGTTCCAGTTGCAGTTCCAGGACGTGAGCTACAGCGAGTGGCACTGCGGGCGGGACGCGGACGCCTTCGGTACGGGTCCACGCGCCGCCGCCCGGGCCCAGGCGCGGGTCGCGAACGCCGTCGCCCGGCACCTCGCCGCGCGCCACCCGGGGGCGCGGCCGCTGTCCCTGATGCCCACCGAGTTCTTCCAGGACGGGGCGACGGACTACCGGGCGGCCCTGGCCGCCGCGCTCGACCCCGCCGTCGAGTCGGCGTGGACGGGGGTCGGGGTCGTACCGAAGACGATCACCGGACGCGAACTCGCGGTCGCGCGTTCGGCGTACGGGGAGCATCCGCTGGTCACGATGGACAACTACCCCGTGAACGACTTCGCGCCCGACCGGATCTTCCTCGGCCCGTACAGGGGCAGGGAGCCCGCGGTCGCCCAGGGGTCCGCCGCGCTCCTCGCCCAGGCGATGGAGCAGCCCGCGGCGTCCCGCATCCCGCTGTTCACGGCCGCCGACTTCGCCTGGAACCCCCGCGGATACCGGCCCCAGGAGTCCTGGGGCGCGGCGCTCGACGAGCTGGCGGGTGGCGACGCCGAGGCCCGCGCCGCGCTCGCGGCCCTCGCGGGCAACGCCGCGTCCTCCGTGCTCGGCGCCGAGGAGTCGGCGTATCTGCGCCCGCTCCTGCGGGAGTTCTGGCGGTCCCGCGCGAGGACCGACCCCCGCCGTGCCGCCGACGCCGCGCACGCCCTGCGGGACGCCTTCCGCGTGCTGCGGGACACGCCGGGGACGCTGGCCGGCAGCACGGTGGACGGGCTCGGTGACCTCGCGGACGAGGTGCGGCCCTGGACGGAGCGCCTCGCGCGGTACGGCAGGGCGGGCGGCGCGGCCGTCGACATGCTGGACGCGGCCGCGCGGGGCGAAGGACCGGCCGCCTGGCACGCGGCCCGCACCCTGCGCACGCTGCGCGCCGAGCTGAGGCCCGGCCGCGTGACGGTCGGCGAGGGCGTCCTCGACCCGTTCCTGGAGCGCGCGGAATCGGCGTACGAGAAGTGGGCGGGTCTCGACGGGGAGCACGCGACGTCGGGGGGCGGCACGCGCGGCGAGGACGGTGACGCGCACGGCCGTTCCGGCGGCCCGCACGGTGAGGACGGCAGCGTGCGCGGTGAGGACGGCGGCGCGCGCGGTGAGGACGGCGGCGCGCGCGGCCACGGTGACGACACGCGCGGCCAGGGCGACAGCTCGAAGGGGCGGCGCCACGACGTGCGGGGCGAGGGCCTGGTCGCGCGGTGGCGGGGTGCCCGGCCGCTGGCCGCCGTGACCGCTCTGTCCGACCCCGGCACCCGGGGCGCCCTGGAGGCGCACGAGCCCGGCGCGGGCTGGCGCCGTCTCGCGCCCCTGTCCGCCTCCGGGTTCACGGAGACGTCCCTCGGGCCGGAGGGCGATGTGCGTGCCGACGCCGTCCGGGTGGTCGCGGCGGACGGCGGGGTCCGGCACGTCGTGCCGTGGTTCGCCGACGAGCCCGCCGCCCGGTTCGGCCTGGACCGCGCGGCGGTGGACGCGGACATCGGCGGCGGCCCCGAGCGGGTCACGGCGAAGCTGTGGTCGCGCCGCCCCGGCGAGGTACGGGGCGAGCTGAGCGTCGAGGCGCCCGCGGGGGTAAGGGTGCGCGCCCCGCGGGCGGTGACCCTGCCCCGTGGCATCGACGTGGCCGTACCGCTGGAGGTGACCGTCCCGGCGGGCACGCGCGCGGGGTCGTACCGGATCACCGTCCGGTTCGGTGCGGGCCGCAGGGGCGCGGAGAGCGGGACGACGCGGAGGCTCACGGTGCGGGCCCGTCCGCGCACCGGCGGCCCGGATCTGGTGCGCGGCGCGAAGGCGACGTCGTCGGGCGACGAGACGAAGGACTTCCCCGCGGCGGCGGCCCGTGACGGCGACGCCACGACCCGCTGGTCCTCGCCCGCCGACGACGGCGCCTGGTGGCAGGCGGAGCTGCCGGGCCCGGTGCGCCTCGGCCGGGTGGTGCTGCGCTGGCAGGACGCGTACGCGGCCAGGTACCGGGTCCAGACCTCGGCGGACGGCAGGACGTGGCGCACCGCGGCCGTCGTCCGTGACGGCAGGGGCGGCCGTGAGTCCGTACGGATGGACGCGCCGGGCACCCGCTTCGTGCGGGTCCAGGGCGAGCGGCGGGCGACCCGGTTCGGGTACTCGCTGTGGTCGGTGGAGGCCTACGCGGTGGCGGAGGACTGAGGCCGCCTCCGGCACCGCGTACGAGACGAAGCCCCGCGTACAACGACGCACCGCGTACGACAGCGCACCGCGTACAACAAAGCCCGGATCGTTTCTAGGCGGAAATGCCGTCGATCCGGGCCATCGCGTCGTCCGCGCCGAAGGGCTGCAAGTACGGCAGCCAGCGCGGATCCCTATGCCCCGTGCCGATGATGCGCCAGGCGAGGCCCGTGGGTGGGGCGGGCTTGTGGCGCAGGCGCCAGCCGAGCTCCAGGAGGTGCCGGTCGGCCTTGACGTGGTTGCAGCGGCGGCACGACGCCACCACGTTGTCCCAGACGTGCTGGCCGCCGCGGCTGCGCGGGATGACGTGATCGACGCTGGTTGCGACGCCACCGCAGTACATGCACCGGCCGCCGTCGCGGGCGAACAGGGCACGGCGGGTCAGTGGCACGGGTCCCCGGTAGGGAACCCGCACGAAGCGCTTGAGCCGGACCACGCTGGGTGCGGGGATGGTGCAGGTCGCGCTGTGCATGAAGGCGCCGGACTCCTCGAGGCAGAGTGCCTTGTTCTCGAGGACGAGGACGAGCGCGCGGCGGAGCGGTACGACGCCGAGGGGCTCGTACGACGCGTTCAGGACCAGGACATGCGGCACGGATGCCTCCTATAACGCCGGCGGCGCGTGGCTCGCGCCGGGACGATCTGGAGCCAGTCTCCCCTCATGCCTGGTCGGAACGCCAGCATGTGCTGGTAACGGCCCTGAAGTGTTTTCGACCACACCTCGATCGGCGGGACGTTTCCGCGCAGGTGAACACCGTGCCTCCTTCGAACATGACAACGATCCCCACACAATGCCCCGTTAGTGTGGTGGGTCTGCCCGGGGCATCTACTGGGCAGGTCGCTATGCCTGGAGGTACCAGCCGTGTTCCTGTCCGTCCTGTCGGCTGCCGGAACGGACCCGGGCCCGACACCGTCACCGTCACCTTCACAGACGCGCAAACCCGTGACGCTCGACGATGCCCAGGAGAGCGCCACGAACGCGGCGAGCTGGGTGGAACAGAACTGGTCCACGTGGCTCGCCACCGGCCTCCGCATCCTGCTCATCGTCGTGATCGCGATGACGCTGCGGATCCTGGTGCGGCGTGCCATCACCAAGTTCATCGACCGCATGAACCGTACGGCGCAGGCCGTGGACGGCACCGCGCTTGGCGGGCTCCTCGTCAACGTGGAGCGACGCAGGCAGCGCTCCCAGGCCATCGGTTCCGTGCTGCGTTCGGTGGCGTCGTTCCTGATCCTCGGCACGGCCGCGCTGATGATCCTGGGCACGTTCCAGATCAACCTGGCCCCGCTGCTCGCCTCCGCCGGAGTGGCGGGCGTCGCCATCGGCTTCGGCGCCCGCAACCTGGTCACGGACTTCCTCTCCGGCGTCTTCATGATCCTGGAGGACCAGTACGGGGTGGGTGACTCCATCGACGCCGGGGTGGCTTCCGGCGAGGTCATCGAGGTGGGCCTGCGCGTGACCAAGCTGCGCGGCGACGACGGTGAGATCTGGTACGTCCGCAACGGCGAGGTCAAGCGCATCGGCAACCTCTCCCAGGGCTGGTCCACGGCGGGTGTGGACGTGACGGTCCGCTCGGACGAGGACCTCGACAAGGTCAAGAGGGTCCTTGCCGAGGTCGGCGAACGCCTCGGCAAGGACGAGCCGTGGAACGAGCAGCTCTGGGGCCCGGTCGAGGTGCTCGGCCTGGACAGCGTCCTGCTCGACCAGATGGTGGTCCGGGTCGTCGCGAAGACCATGCCGGGCAAGTCCCTCGGCATCGAACGCGAGCTGCGCTGGCGCATCAAGCGGGCCTTCGACGCGGAGGGCATCCGCCTCGTGGGCGGCCTCCCCATCGCCCTGGACGGCGGCGTGACCGCCGCCCCCGACCCCACGGCGGGCATGGCGGCCCCCTCCGCCTACGCCTCAGCCACCTCCCCCCAGTCCCTGGCGGCCTCCCCCATACCTCCGCCGCCGAACCTGTCGAAGTAGGGGCCCGGCCCCAGCGCGCACGCCGGTACCGTTCAGCGAGTCCAGTCCTTGAGCGGCTCCGTGTCGAGGGTGATGCCGACCGGGTCGGGCAGGATGACCTCCTTGCCGAACGGCAGCGTCCGCACCTGCTCGTAGCGAACACCGTCCGGCTGACTGTGCACCTTGATCTCGCAACTGTCGCGGTCGACGAGCAGATAGACCGGGATACCCGTCTCGGCGTACGCGCGGGGTTTCTCGACCCGGTCGCGGTGATCGGTGTCGGAGTCGTACGAGGTGACCTCTACGACCATGAGGACGGGGGTGGGGTCGGCCCATGTGCCCGCGCCTGCGAAGGCATCGCTCGGCGCGAGGATGCCGTCGGGCCGGGCGCGGCCTTCCCGGCGGGACTCGATCACCAGCCCCTGCTGGGTGTCGAGCCACAGCTCCGGCCTGCGCCGCACGCACACGCGCGTCAACCATTGGAGGACGCGCCCCCGGTCCCCGTATGGCACGGCCTTGGCTCCGAGTCGTCCCCGTAGCAACTCGACGCGTGCTCCCTCCATGACCCGAGCGGCGTGCAGCGCGATGGCCTCGAATGTGCCCACCGGCATCTGTGGCGCGCCTGCGCGCGCTGGTCCGCCCGTGTTCACCACCTCAGCTCCGCGTACACCGTCTTGCCCACGCTCCTCGGCTCGCAGCCCCAGCGGTCGGCCAGGGTGGCCACCAGGAGGAGGCCTCGGCCGAACTGGTCCGTGGTGGCGGCCGTGCGGGGCTCCGGGAGGCGTTCGCCGCGCGGGTCGGTGACCTCGATGCGGAGGGCGCCCTCCGTGAGGGTGATCCGTACGCGGATCAGGCGGTCCCGGAGGCTGCCGTGCAGCAGGGCGTTGGTCATCAGCTCGGAGGTGATGAGTGCGGCGTCGTCCGCCAGGGCGGGGTGGCCCCACTCGCCGACGAGGCGGGCCGTTCTGTGCCGGGCCAGGGAGACGCTGCCCGCCTGGGGGATGTAGTCGAGCCGGTCCTCCCGGAGCACCGGTCCGGGTGGGGCTGGCGTGGGGGTTTGCTCGGCCATGGACGCACGCCTCCTTGTGCGGGCGGGGCCGGGGACCCCACCAACTGGCTCCGCCGGACGGGCGGTTGCGTACCGAACGTAGTGAGCTGGCTACGACGAGCACAAGTCGCACGGAGACAATTGTCCCCAACGAGTGAACGCGGTCGACCGGACACCGCCGCCAGGACCACACTGACGCCGTGAACCGATCATCAAATGCGGGCAACAGGGCGTCAACTGTGCTGGGACGCAAGCTCGGTGGCGAGCTGCTGCGCCTGCGCGACGCCGCCGGGAAGACCCAGCAGCAGGCCGCGCAGACCATCAGTGCGACCAACTCGAAGATCGTGAAGATGGAGCAGGGCTGGGTCCCCATGCGCGATCCGGACATCCGGGTGCTGTGCGAGTTCTACGGCCTGGAGGACCCCAAGTCCGTCACCCGGCTACTGGAGTTGGCCAAGCTGGACCGCGAGCGCCGCAAGGCCAAGGGGTGGTGGCAGAACACGCCGGGCAGTGGGTCCCTGGCCGAGTACATCGCCATGGAGGACGTGGCGAGCCGCATCCGCAATTGGCAGTCCTCACTGGTCCCAGGGCTCTTCCAAACGCCCGCGTACACACGTGCCCTCAGCGTGACCGAGGGAAGCTGGACGGACCCCGAGGAGATCGAGCCCTTGGTGCAGGTGAAGCAGAAGCGCCAGAGGCGATTGCTAGGCGAACACCCCCTCCAGGTCTACGCGGTCGTCTGGGAGGCGGCACTGCGCCAGCAAGTCGGTGGCCCCGGCGTCATGCGTGCGCAATTGGAGCGCATGCTTGAAGTGTCGGAGCTGCCGAACGTACGCCTCCAGATCCTTCCGTTCGCGGCCGGTGGACATCCCTGCATCGCAGGCCCCTTCAGCATCATCTCCTTCGCGGAGGCCGACGCTCTGGACGTGGTGCAGACCGACAGGGTGCTGGGCTCGGCTTGGGTGGAGAACGAAGCCGAGAGCGCGAAGTACAGCACGCTCTTCGACCGCACGGCTCGACTCAGTTTGGCCCCCCGTGCTTCCGTTGAACTCATCGACAGCCTGCGCAAGGAGCTGTGACCTGTGCCCGAGTTCAAGTTCGCGAAGTCCAGCCACAGCCAGTTGAACGGCGAATGCGTTGAAGTGGCCGTCAACATTCCCGGAACCGTCGCGATACGTGACTCCAAGGACCCGGCCCCCGACCCCGGGATACTCCGCCTGGCCCCGGCCGCCTGGGCGCGCTTCACGGCCTCCCTGCGCTGAGGCACCCCCAGGTAACGACTTGGTTGCCGCCAAGGCGCCCTCCCTTGACGCGCCCTGCACGGGGACTTACGTTCCTCGCATCCAATAGGAAGCCTTCCTAACAGTGATGTGAGGGAGGCGGGCAGGCGAAGGGCAGGTGTCGACAACGATGGCAGGAGCCACCCCGTCCAGCGGGTCCCCCGGCGTGCCGGGAACGCAGGGAACCCCGGGAACCCCCCGGGTGCTGCGCGCCATGAACGACCGCGCCGCGCTCGACCTCCTCGCCGCCCACGGTCCCCTGACCCGAACCCGCATCGGCGAGCTGACGGGGCTGTCCAAGCCGACGACCTCGCAGTTGCTGAGCCGCCTGGAGGCGGGGGGCCTCGTCCGCACCACCGGCAGGCAGAGCGGCAGGCCCGGACCCAACGCGGTCCTGTACGAGATCGACCCCTCCGTCGGCCACGTGGCAGCGCTATCCGCGGACCCCTTCGGCCTCACCGCCCTGGTCGCCGACATCACCGGACGCGAGGTGGGCCGGTTCCGCATCGAGGCGGAAGCGGTGGCCGAGGACGTACGCAACCGCACCGCCCAGTTGGTCGTGGAGGCCGTGGACGGCGCCCTCGCCGAGGCCGGGGGGCTCGGCCACGACGACCTGCGGGCCACGGTGATCGGGACCCCCGGCGCCATCGACCCGCACACGGGCCAGCTCCGCTACGCCCCGCACCTGCCCGGCTGGCACTCCCGCACCCTGCGCGCCGAACTCGCGGAAGTCCTCGGCACGCCGGTGACCATCGAGAACGACGTGAACCTCGCCGCCATCGCCGAGCAGTACGAGGGCGCCGCCCAGGACAACGACGACTTCGTGCTCGCCTGGCTGGACGAGGGCGTGGGCGCGGCGATCGTGCTGGGTGGCGTGCTGCTGCGCGGCGCGACCGGCGGCGCGGGCGAGATCGGCTACATGCCGGTGCCCGGAGCCCCCCTGCTGCGCGGTGCCCCGGACGGGGCCCCCGGCTCGTACCGGGGCGGCTTCGAGAGCCTCGTCGCCGGCGCCGTGGTCCGCGAGCGCGCGGGCGGCAAGCCACTCACGGACGCGCTCGCCGACCCCGCCGTGCGCGCCGAGGTGGCCCGGCACATCGCCACCGGCCTCGCCGCCGTCGTTGCGGTCGTCGACCCCGAACTCGTCGTCCTGTCCGGCCAGGTGGCCCAGGCGGGCGGCGAGCAACTGCGCCTGTGCGTCAAGGAGGAGATGACAGGGCTCGCCCTGCCGCGCCCGCTCCTGCGCATCAGCGAGCTCGACGGCGACCCGATCCTCACCGGCGCGCTGCGCACCGCCCTCACCCAGGCCCGCGACACGCTCTTCGACACGGCCTGAGCACTCCCCGTCCCCGCAGCAACATCCCCTGCAATTGCCCCTGGTCACACCCCGGATACGCCCCCTCCCCGCAAAGGAAGTCCGCCATGCCGCGATGGCGCCCACGCACCCGCGTGCCGGTCGTGCTGGCCGCCGCCGGACTGCTCCTGTCCGGCTGCGCCAACCCGAGCACCGGCAGTGCCGACGACGATCCGACCAAGCCGGTGACGCTCAAGTTCTGGCACGGCTGGGCCGCGCCCAGCGAGGTCGAGGCGATCAACGCGAGCATCGAGCGGTTCGAGAAGCTGCACCCGAACATCGATGTGAAGGCGACCGGGAACGTCACCGACGAAACGATCAACCAGGCCCTTCGGGCGGGCGGCGGCGAGGCTCCCGACGTGGTGTCCTCGTTCACCACGAACAACGTCGGCCAGTACTGCGACTCCGGCATGTGGGTCGACCTCGACCCCTTCATGAAGAAGACCGGCCTCGACAAGAAGAAGACGTTCCCCAAGACGCTCCTTGACTACACGAGCTACGGGGGCAACCAGTGCGCCCTGCCGTTCCTCGCCGACGCGTTCGGCATGTACTACAACAAGGACGCCTTCAAGGAGGCGGGCATCGAGCGCCCGCCGCGCACCATGTCGGAGTTCAAGGCCGCCGCGAAGAAGCTGACCGTGCGCAGCGGCAAGGACTCGTACGAGCGCGTCGGCTTCATGCCCAACTTCCGGCTCTACCAGAACAGCCCCGACCGCCTCTTCGCCCAGTGGGGCCCCCGGTACTTCGACGCCGACGGCAAGTCCCGCCTGGCCGACGAGCCCAAGACGTACGACTACTTCAAGACCACCAACGAGCTGATCGAGGCCCAGGGCGGCTACGCCGACCTGGAGAAGTTCCGCTCCACCTTCGGTGACGAGATGTCAGGACAGAACGGCTTCCTCACCGGCAAGCTGGCGATGCACCTCGACGGCGAGTGGCGCGGCCTGATGCTGGACGACGCGAAGGCGAAGTTCGACTGGGGCGTGGCGCCGCTGCCGGTACCCGACGACCAGGCCGACACGTACGGGCGCGGCTTCATCACCGGCACCGTCCTCGGCATCGCGCACAGCAGCAAGCGCCAGAACGCCTCCTGGGAGCTGGTCAGGTTCCTGACGGCGAACACCGATCAGGTCGTGGACTTCGCCAACGACATCCACAACGTGCCGTCCACCTTCGAGGCCCTCAAGTCACCCCGCCTGGACGCCGACCCGCGCTTCCGCACCTTCTTCAAGATCCTGGAGAACGAGCACAGCCAGGCGCTCCCGCCCTCCACCAACGGCGGCGCGTACGTGGTCTCGCTGCAGGACTTCTCGTACTCCGTCGAAGCGGGCGGCAAGAAGAACCTGCGCAAGGAGCTGAAGAAACTAGACGACCAGATCGACGCCGACAACCTCCAGGCAGAGAACTGAGGAGCCCCGCCATGGCCCTGTCACTCTCCAATCCCGCGCGCCGCAGACTGCGCGTGCTCGGCTTCCTCTCCCCCTGGCTGATCGGCTTCAGCGCCTTCTTCCTCTACCCGCTGATCGCCACCGTCTACTTCTCGTTCATGCACTACAACCAGATCAAGGAGCCCACGTTCGTGGGCCTGAAGAACTGGCGGTACGTGTTCGAGCAGATGCCGCTGTTCGGCCCCGCCCTGTGGAACACGCTGTGGCTGGTCGTGGTGATGGTGGCGCTGCGGGTGGTCTTCGGGCTCTCGCTCGGGCTGCTCGTGACGAAGCTGAAGAGCGGCGTCGGTCTCTTCCGCACCGCCTTCTACCTGCCCTACCTCGCCCCGCCGGTGGCGGCCACGGTCGCCTTCGTGTTCCTGCTGAACCCCGGCTCCGGCCCGGTCAACGAGATCCTCGGCAGGATCGGCATCTCCGCTCCCACCTGGTTCAACGACCCGACCTGGGCGAAACCGTCCCTGGTGATGCTGTCCCTGTGGGGCATCGGCGACCTGATGGTGATCTTCATGGCCGCGCTGCTCGACGTACCGAAGGAGCAGTACGAGGCGGCCGACCTCGACGGCGCGGGCGCCTGGGCGAAGTTCCGGTACGTCACCTGGCCCTCGATCACCCCGATCGTGATGTTCGCGGTGGTCACCGGCGTCGTACAGACCATGCAGTACTACACCCAGGCCCTGGTCGCCGGAAAGATCGCCTCCGGTGTCTCCATCGGCCCCGGCACGGTGATCCAGCCCGGCTATCCGGACCACTCGACCCTCACCGTGCCCCAGCTCGTCTACTCGATGGGCTTCCAGAACTTCAACACCGGTGCGGCGTGCGTGCTCTCGCTCGTGCTCTTCGCCATCGCCATGGCCGTGACGATGCTGCTCATGCGCAAGCGCTCCGGGCTGCTCTCGGCGGAGGACTGATCACACCATGACATCCACGACACTCGGCGCCCCCGCCGCGCAGGCCGTAGCGACACCCGTCAAGCCGCGCGGCCCGGAGGCCGCCCGCGCCCGCCGCAAGCGGATCCTGCACTGGATCGCCGTGCACAGCGTCGCCATCGCCGTGGCACTCCTGTTCGTCCTCCCCTTCGTGTTCGTCTTCCTGACCTCCGTGATGAGCGACTCGCAGGCGATGAGCGGCGATCTGTGGCCCTCCTCCTGGCACTGGGAGAACTACAGGACCGTCTTCCAGACCGACGGCTTCCTCATCTGGTGGCGCAACTCCCTGATGTACGCGGGGCTCGGCACCCTCTTCACGGTGTGCTCGGCGATCCCGGTCGCATACGCGCTCGCCAAGTTCCGCTTCCGGGGCCGACGCACCGCGATGCTGCTCGTCATCTCCACGATGATGCTGCCGCCGCAGGTCATCGTGATCCCGATGTACCTGGTGTGGGCGCAGCAGTTCCACCTCTCGGGCTCGCTGTGGCCGCTGATCATCCCGATGGCGTTCGGCGACGCGTACTCGATCTTCCTGCTCCGCCAGTTCCTCCTGACCATCCCCAAGGAGTACATCGAGTCGGCGCGCGTCGACGGCTGCGGCGAGTTCAGGACCCTCCTCACGATCGTCGTGCCGATGGCCAAGCCCGGCATCGCGGCGATCGCGCTGTTCCAGTTCTTCTACTGCTGGAACGACTACTTCGGCCCGCAGATCTACGCGGCCCAGGACCCGGGCGCCTGGACCCTCAGCTACGGCCTTGAATCCTTCAAGAGCGCCCACATGGTGAACTGGAACATGACCATGGCGGCGACGCTCCTGGTCATGGCTCCGGTCATCGTCATCTTCTTCTTCGCACAGAAGGCCTTCGTCGAAGGCGTCACCCTCACCGGAGTAAAGGGCTGATCCAGTAATGAAGCTCGCAGTGGTCGGCGGAGGCTCGACCTACACACCCGAACTCATCGACGGCTTCGCCCGGTTGAGGGACACCCTGCCGATCGGGGAACTCGTCCTCGTCGACCCGGCGGCCGACCGCCTGGAACTCGTCGGCGGCCTCGCACGGCGCATCTTCGCCAAGCAGGGCCACCCGGGCCGGATCACCACGACGTCCGACGTGGACGCGGGCGTCGCCGACGCCGACGCGGTCCTGCTCCAGTTGCGCGTCGGCGGCCAGGCGGCCAGGCAGCAGGACGAGACCTGGCCCCTTGACTGCGGCTGCGTCGGCCAGGAGACCACCGGCGCGGGCGGCCTCGCCAAGGCGCTGCGCACGGTCCCCGTCGTCCTCGACATCGCCGAACGCGTCCGCCGCGCCAACCCGAACGCGTGGATCATCGACTTCACCAACCCCGTGGGCATCGTCACCCGCGCCCTGCTCCAGGCCGGACACAAGGCCGTCGGCCTGTGCAACGTCGCGATCGGCTTCCAGCGGAAGTTCGCCGCGCACCTGGGCGTGGACCCGGCGCGGGTGCACCTGGACCACGTCGGCCTCAACCACCTCACCTGGGAACTGGGCGCCCGCCTCGGCGGCCCCGAGGGCGAGAACGTCCTGCCCAGGCTGCTCGCCGAGCACGGCGAGGCCATCGCCGAGGACCTGCGCATGCCGCAGACGCTCGTGGACCGCCTCGGCGTGGTCCCCTCCTACTACCTGCGCTACTTCTACCAGCACGACGCAGTCGTGGAGGAACTGCGCACCAAGCCGTCGCGGGCCGCCGAGGTGGCGGCGATGGAGAAGCAGCTCCTGGAGATGTACGGCGACCCGTCCCTGGACGAGAAGCCGGAGCTGCTCGCCAAGCGCGGCGGCGCGTTCTACTCGGAGGCTGCGGTGGACCTCGCGGCATCGCTCCTGGGCGGCGGCGGAAGCCCGTACCAGGTGGTGAACACGTACAACAACGGCACACTCCCCTTCCTCCCCGACGACGCGGTCATCGAGGTGCAGGCGTCCGTGCACGCCTCCGGCCCCACCCCGCTCGCCGTCCCGGCCCTCGACCCGCTGTTCTCGGGCCTGATCGCGAACGTCACCGCGTACGAGGACCTGGCGCTGCACGCCGCCCTGCACGGCGGCCGCGACCGCGTCTTCAAGGCCCTGCTCGCCCACCCCCTGGTGGGCCAGTACGCGTACGCGGAGCAGCTCACGGACAAGCTGATCGCACACAACCGGGAGCACCTCGCGTGGGCCTGAGCACTCCGCACGGCACGGGCCCCGGGGCCTCCGGGACGGTGCTCGCCATCGACGCGGGCAACAGCAAGACAGACGTAGCGGTGGTCACGGCCGAAGGGCAGGTCGTCGGCGCGGCCCGTGGCGGCGGGTTCCAGCCCCCGCAGATGGGCGTGGAGCCCGCCGTGGACGTCCTCGCCGACGCGGTGTCCCGGGCCCTCGCCGAGGCGGGCATGTCCTCCGTCGGCCATGTCTCGGCGTGCCTGGCCAACGCGGACCTGCCGGTCGAGGAGCGGGAGTTGGCGGAGGCGGTGCGCCGGCGCGACTGGGGCGGCAGCGTCGACGTACGCAACGACACCTTCGCGATACTCCGCGCGGGCCTCGTCGAGGACGCCGAGCCGCGCGGGGTCGCGGTGGTGTGCGGGGCGGGCATCAACTGCGTGGGCATGCTTCCCGACGGGCGCACCGCCCGCTTCCCCGCGATCGGCAAGATCTCCGGGGACTGGGGCGGGGGCGGTGCCCTCGCCCAGGAGGCGCTGTGGCACGCCGCGCGCGCTGAGGACGGGCGGGGCGGGGCCACCGCCCTCATGGGCGCGCTCCCGGCCCACTTCGGCCTGCCCTCCATGTACGCGCTCATCGAGGCGCTGCACCTGGGACACATCCCCGCCGTCCGGCAGCACGAACTCACCCCCGTCCTGTTCGCCGTGGCCGCCGACGGCGACTCGGTCGCCTGTTCCCTGGTGGACCGCATGGCCGAGGAGGTCGTCGCCATGTCGGTGGTCGCCCTGGACCGGCTCGGCCTCCTGGACGAGACCGCCCCCGTCCTGCTCGGCGGCGGCGTCCTGGCCGCGCGCCACCACCGCCTCGACGACGGCGTCCGCACGCGCCTCGCCGAGCGCGCCCCCAAAGCGGTGCCCCGCGTCGTGGCCGAACGTCCCGTTCTGGGCGCGATCCTGTTGGGCCTGGACGAGATGGGTGCCCCGGCGTCCGCATACGCCCGGGCCCGCGCCCATTACACCCTCCCGGCGAGCCGCACCTGACCCCTCACCGGCAGGCCGCACCTGACCCCTCATCGGCGCTTCGCGCCTCGTCCTCAATCGCCGGACGGGCTGAAACTCTCGCCGCTGCGGCAGAGTTTCAACCCGTCCGCTGAGTGCGAAGCTCGTCCGGCGAGATCGCAGGCTCTCGGGCGAGACTTCAGCCCGGGGGCGGTCCTTCAACGCCTCCGGTGGGGATCTTTCAGCCCGTCAAGGGGGTACCCCTGCTCCTTAAGAGCTTGGGGGAGCCTGAGGACGAGGCGCGGAGCGTCGATGGAGCGGGGGTCCAGGGGGCGGCAGCCCCCGGTTTCGGAGAAGGGGTGGGACTGGGGCGCCCCGCGAAGGCCGACCCGCACGGACCACCCCACCCCCGGAACCGAACACACCTACGCAGCGTGTTCAAAGGTGCCCGGTGGGCACCAATCCGTACAAGATCCAGTCAAGGCATGTGCGGATGTCAGTCCTGGCGGCGATACTTGCGGCCGAACACCACTTCCGCAGCCACAAGCACCCGGCCCGGAAGGAAGGACCGTCCGAAGACCGAGAGGACCAAGGGGGAGGTCAAGGTCAGGTGACACACCCACCACAGGCACCACCGCACGCACCCGCGCCGACCCGCCCGCATCTCCCGCCCCAGTTGGAGCGAACACCCCAGCGGCAGGCGCCCCCGCCGGCGAGAAGCACGGCGTGGGCCGAAGGCGTGGACCGCCTGCGCGCGGCGGCGACGACGGAGCCGGGCAGGCTCCGCGCCATAGGCGCGCTCCTCGCGGCCCTGCTCCTCGCGTTCGGCGCGGTCACCGCCTGGCAGACCACCACCCGCGCGGACGCCGCGGACCGCGTCCTGAACCGCAGCCAGCCGCTGAGCAACGACGCCGCCGCCATCTACCGCTCCCTGGCCGATGCCAACACGGCCGCGTCCAGTGGCTTCCTGGCCGGCGGCCAGGAGCCCGCGAAGGTCCGCGAGCGCTACCAGCGTGACATCGAACGCGCAGGCGAGAAGCTCGCCACAGCCGCGTCGAACGCGGGCTCGGACTCCTCATCGGCGGCCTCCGTGAGCCGCCTGAACACGCTCCTCCCCCAGTACACGGCCCTGATCGAGCGTGCCCGCGCCAACAACCGCCAGGGCCTGCCCCTGGGCGGCGCCTATCTGCGGTACGCGAACGACACGATGCAGACCCGGATGCTCCCCGCCGCCGAGAAGCTCTACAAGGCGGAGAACGAGCGCCTGGCCGACGACTACGCCGACGCCAAGCCCTACCCCTGGCCCGCCATCGCCCTCGGCGTCCTCGCCCTCGCGGCGCTCGCCCTGGCCCAGCACCGCAACTACCGGCGTACGAACCGGGTGTTCAACACGGGCCTGCTCGCCGCCACCACGGCCGCCGCGGTGGCGCTCCTGTGGCTGCTCGCCGGGCACACCTTCGCCCGCTCCGGCCTGAACGAGTCGTACGACCACGGAGTGAAGTCCCTGAACGTGCTCAACGACGCCCGCATCAGCTCCCTGAAGGCCCGCGGCAACGAGAACCTGACCCTGGTCAGCAGGGGCGCCGAGACCGTCGCCGTCGGCAGCGCCACGAAGGACAAGTTCGACGTGGCCTACCAGCAGCAGATGAAGCGGCTCGCCGGAGCGGACGGCGGCAGCGGACTCCTCGGCGAGGCCGCGGAGCTGGCCGACGACGACGCGGGCAGGGCCCCGCTGAAGGCGGCCGCGAACAACGTGACCGAATGGCAGGACCGCCACAGGTCGGCCCGCGCGAGCGACGACTCGGGGGACTACGAAGGCGCGCTGGACAAGGTCATAGGCGCCGACGGCGCCGAGCCGACCGGCGAGTCCTTCGACAATGTGGACGCGGCCCTCGACACCGCGCTCGCGCACGAACAGGACGAGTTCCAGCGCGCCGCCAAGGACGGCAAGGGCGCCATGGCGGGCCTGCCGGTGGGCGTCGCCGTGCTCGCGGTGCTCGGCGCGACCGCCGCCGTGCTCGGCATCGGCCGCAGGCTTTCGGAGTACCGGTGATAGGGGGCGCGCGGACCATGCGTACGCGACCTGACAAGAGCGGACGGCACGGCGTCCGGGGGCGCCGACCGGGTGGCGCCGCGGTCCTTCGCGGCTGGGGCGGGGTGGCCACGATGGCGTTCGCCTGCCTCCTCGCGGCCGCGCTCGTGCTCGCCCTGCCGCAGTGGCGGGGCGACAACGGCCCGAGCGGCGTGCCGGGTTCGCGCGGCGGCGAGCCGGTGTCGCAGGCCGCGCCCGCCCGCGCGGACGACTGTGAGGCCCCCGAGCGCAGCCTGCGGCCCGACAGCGAGGACGGACCGACGCTGGAGAAGATCAAGCAGCGCAAGGTCAAGAAGCTCGTCGTCGGCGTCGACCAGAACAGCTACCGCTGGGGGTACCGCGACCCGAACAAGGGCGTCGGCGAACTGGAGGGCTTCGACATCGACCTGGCGCACGAGATCGCGGAGCGGCTGCTCGGTGACCGCGACGCCGTTGTGTTCCGCGCCATCCCCACCAACCAGCGCGTTCCCGCGATCCAGAGCGGCCAGGTCGACATGGTCGTGCGCACGATGACGATCAACTGCGACCGCATCAAGGACGTCGCCTTCTCCACCGCGTACTTCGAGACCGGGCAGCAGGTCCTCGCCCCCAAGTCGTCCGGCATCACCGGCTACGACGATTCCCTGAAGGGCAAGAGGATCTGCTCCGCGGCCGGTTCGACGGCGGAGGCGGCGCTCAAGGAGAACAGCTTCGGTGCCGACATCAAGACCACGGTGCCCAATCAACTCGACTGCCTGGTAAGGCTTCAGCTCGGTGAAGTGGACGCGGTGGTCACCGACAGCGCGCTCGCCGCCGGTCAGGCCGCCCAGGACCCGACCGTGGAGCTGAAGGGAGCCAAGCCGTTCACCACGGAGTACTACGGCGTGGCGATGAAGAAGGACGCCGACGACCTGGTGCGCCGGGTGAACGCGGTGCTCGACGACTTCCGCGACGACAAGAAGGACGGCTGGCGGGCCGCGTACGACAAGTGGCTCGCCGCCGACCTCGGCAAGTCGGCGGGCCCGCCGAAGCCGAAGTACAAGGACTGACCACAAGTGGAGCGGAGAGGTGATCGATGAGCGTCGCGGGACCCCCCGGCTCTGTGATGGACCGGGACGAGGTGGACCGTGCGCTGGTGCGGCTCGACGCCGAGCACGAGGCGATCGAGACGTCGCTCCTCGCCCTCCAGGACCACGCGGGCCGCCGCCTCCTCGAAGGCGCGAAGCTCACCGGCACCACCCAGGAGCGCTGGCTGGCCGCCGAACGCCAGATCACGCTCCTGTGGACGTACTTCGACGCGTACGCGGGCACGCTGCGCACCGCACGCGAGGTCCGTGAGCGCAGGCGCTGGCCCAACCGCGACGACCTCCAGGAGCTGACGCGGCTCCTTCGCGGGCAGAGCGTCACCGTCGCGGGCGGCTCGGCGTCCGGGGCCGCGCCGTCGATCACGGGCCCCGCGAAGCTCACCGAGCGCTTCACCCTCGAAGAGCTCGTCGCCCGTATGAACGATCTGTACGCGCACTCCCTTGACATGGTCGTCGCCGCCGACGCCGTGTGGTCCGCGCTGCCCGCCCGCATCGACCTGCTCGCCGCCGAACTCCAGCGCACCCGCAGGCTCGCGCACTCGGTGGGCGTGCGCCCCGGGGAACACCCCTCGGGGGACGACCTGGAGGACATCACGCACGAGCTGGCGGCCCTGCGCGAGCAGGTGATCTGCGACCCGCTGGCCTTCTGGCAGCCGGCCAAGGGCAGTTCGGCCCCCGGCGGCGGCCGCCCGCACACCGACCGCTACGACCACGCGGCCCGCGCCCTGGAGGACGTGCGCCGCGAGATCGACGCCGTGCTCACGGTCCGCCAGGACGCCGAGGCGCGTCTCGGCAGGCTGCGCGACCTGCTGTCCCGCGCGGACCGCACGCTCGCCGAGGCACGCTCCGCGCGCGGCGAGGTGCTCGCGAAGATCGCCGCCTCCGAGGTGCCCGCGGTCTCCGGGCCGCCCACGGCGCTCCAGGAGCAGTTGGCGATGGCCGCCGACTACCGCAGGAACGCCCAGTGGCACCGTCTCTCCCCGCTCCTTGAGTCCCTGGAGGAGAAGGCCGAGGACGAACTCCTGCGCGCCCGCGAGTCGCTGACCGCGGTGACCGCGCCGCTCGCGGTGCGCGCCGAACTGCGCGGCCGCCTCGACGCGTACAAGGCGAAGGTCGCCCGGCACGGCCTCGCCGAGGACCCGTTCCTGATCGAGCGGTACGACGCGGCGCGCCGCATGCTCTGGAGCGCGCCCTGTGACCTGCGCGTGGCCGAGCAGGCGGTCCTGCGCTATCAGCAGGCGGCGGCCGACGCGCTTGCGTCCAGGGTTTCGCAGCAGGGCGGGCCCACCGACCGGAGGGGGGAAGCATGAGTGAGCGGACCGGCGGACAGCAGCCCTGTCAGCGGCCCCAGTGCACGGGTTCGTACGAGGACGTGGGCGGCGGCGAACTGTACTGCGACACGTGCGGCCTAGCCCCCGTCGTGTCCGCGAGCGGCATGGTGGGCTCCCCGGCGACGGGCATCACGGTCGGCGGGCGCAGCGGACGGAGCGGGCGCAGCGCGCGTGGTTCGGCGAGCGTCGGCACCCGCGGCAGCACGCGTTCCTCGCGCTCCGCGTCGTCGCGCCGCTCCGTCTCGGGGCGGCTCTCGCGCTCCCTGTCGGGCAGGTCGGGGAGTACCTCGGCGCGCTCGGTGTCGGTGCGCAGCTCCGGCTTGGCGGCGGCCTCCTCCGGCCGCAGCGCGCTCGGCGTCGGCCTGGTCTCCGTACCGCAGGTGCCCCGACCCGACCCGCGCGGCGCGGTGCAGGAGAAGCCCGAGGTGCCCGAGAGGAAGCGCTTCTGCTCGCGCTCCGACTGCGGGGCGCCCGTGGGCCGCGCCCGCGGCGAACGCCCCGGGCGCACGGAGGGCTTCTGCACCAAGTGCGGCCACCCGTACTCGTTCGTGCCCAAACTGAACCCGGGTGACATCGTGCACGGCCAGTACGAGGTCGTGGGCTGCCTCGCGCACGGCGGGCTCGGCTGGGTGTACCTCGCCGTGGACCGCGCGGTGTCCGATCGCTGGGTGGTGCTCAAGGGCCTGCTCGACACGGGCGACCAGGACGCGATGGCCGCCGCGATCTCCGAGCGGCGCTTCCTCGCCGAGATCGAGCACGCCAACATCGTCCGCATCTACAACTTCGTCGAGCACCTGGACCAGCGCACCGGCTCCATGGACGGCTACATCGTCATGGAGTACGTCGGCGGCAAGTCCCTCAAGGAGATCGCCAACGGCCGCCGCACCGCGAGCGGCAAGCGCGATCCGCTGCCGGTGGAGCAGGCCTGCGCGTACGGCATCGAGGCCCTGGAGGCCCTCGGCCATCTGCACAGCCGCAACCTGCTGTACTGCGACTTCAAGGTCGACAACGCCATCCAGACCGAGGACCAGCTCAAGCTCATCGACATGGGCGCGGTCCGGCGGATGGACGACGACGAGTCGGCGATCTACGGCACGGTGGGGTACCAGGCCCCGGAGGTCTCCGAGGTCGGTCCCTCGGTGGCGTCGGACCTCTATACGGTCGCCCGCACCCTGGCCGTCCTCACCTTCGACTTCCAGGGGTACACGAACGTCTTCGCGGACTCCCTGCCCGACCCCGACAACATCGAGGTCTTCCGCACGTACGAGTCGTTCTACCGGCTGCTCGTGCGCGCCACGGACCCCGACCCGGCCCGCCGTTTCTCCTCCGCGCAGGAGATGGCCGAGCAACTGACCGGTGTGCTGCGGGAGGTCGTCGCGGTGCAGAGCGGTCGGCCGCGGCCCGCCCTTTCCACGCTGTTCGGCCCCGAAGTCAAGGTCACGGACACGGAGTTGTTCGCGGAACTCGCGGGCGAGGTGTCGGTCTTCGGGGCGCGCGGGCTCGGGACGCGAGACGGTTCCGGTACGCCGGGCGGCGTCGAGCTGCCGGGCCGGGGGGCTGTGAACGCGCTGGGGCTCCCCGCGCCCGGGGGGCCGTCCTCCGGTGCCGGTGCGCTGCTCGGCGGCGGCGGGGAAGGCTCGGGCTTCGGGGCTTCCGGGGGTGTGGGGGCCGTTGGGGCCGGAGCCGTTGGGGCTCTTGGGGCCGTTGGGGCTGTGGGGGCCGCCGGTGCCGGGCAGACCGGGCGGGCGCCTGGGGCCGGGGCGGCGGGTGTCACCCCCGCGTCCATGGTGCGTCCGCTGGACGCCGCGGCGGCTGCCCTCGCCCTGCCCGTGCCGCGGGTCGATCCGGGCGACCCCAACGCCGGTTTCCTCGCCGGGCTCGTGGACTCCGCGGGCAGCGAGCTGATCGCCGCGCTCGGGGCCGCGCCCGCCAACTCCCCCGAGCTGCGCCTGCGCGAGCTGCGCGCCCGCCTCACCATGACCGAACACGCCGCCGCCGCGCGGACCCTGGAGTCCCTGGAGATAGACCACCACGACGACTGGCGGGTGATCTGGTACCGGGGTGTCGCCTCGCTCACCACCGGCGACCACGAGATCGCCGCGCTCTCCTTCGACGCGGTGTACGACGCCTTCCCCGGCGAACCCGCCCCCAAGCTCGCCCTCGGCGTCTGCGCGGAGGTGCTCGGCCAGCTCGACAACGCCGCCGAGTACTACCGCCTGGTGTGGGCGACGGACCCGAGCTACGTCAGCGCCGCGTTCGGACTCGCCCGGGTGCAGCTCGCCGCGGGCGACCGGAGCGATGCCGTACGCACCCTGGAGTCGGTGCCGGAGTCCTCGATCCACTACACCGCGGCCCGGGTGGCGGCGGTGCGGGCGCGGCTGCGGCAGCGTATGAGGTTCGACACGGAGGCCGGGCCCGGGGCCCGGTTCCTGGACGACCTGACGGCCGCCGCGGGGCAGGTGGAGGCGCTCGCGGGCTTCGGCCTCGACGCGGTGCGCAGAGAGCGCCTGTCGACGGAAGTGCTCGGCACGGCGCTCGACTGGGTACTCTCCGTTAGCCACTCCGGCAGCCGTTCCGGCGGTGCCTCCGGGCCGTCGGCACCGGGTGCGGGGCATACGGGGACCGTGCTGCTCGGCAGCGAGCTGGACGAGCGCGGCCTCAGGTTCGGTCTCGAACGGTCGTACCGGACCCTTGCCCGGCTCGCACAGGGTGGCGAGGAAAGGATCGAACTGGTGGAACGGGCAAACCGTTTCCGCCCTCGGACGTGGGTGTGAAGATGTCGCAGATGCACCGACCAGCGGCCTTGTCGACGTGTCCAAGCTGTGAGGAGCCCCTGGAGTCGGGCGACTTGTTCTGCGGCGCGTGCGGGTACGACCTCTCCGCGGTTCCTGAGCCGCCGGTGGACCGCCCCACCCTCGCGATCAACGGGATGCCTCCGGGGCCGGCGTCGGCCGCGCCGCCGCCGCCTCAGCCTCCGGCCGCGTCTCCTGCCGTGGGTCCGGTTCCGGTTCCGGTTTCGGGTCCGGGTCCGGCTCCGGCTCCGGCTCCGGCTCCGGCTCCGGCTCCGGCTCCGGCTCCGGCTCCGGCTCCGGCTCCGGCTCCGGCTCCGGCCGAGTGGCCCGTGGCGCCCGAGGTGGACAGTTCCCATGTTCCGGCGCCGACCCACCGGTCCGCGGACCTGCCCGGCACCGACTCCGCGGGCGGTGACCTCGCGGGTGCCGTACCGGGGGCGTCGGAGCACGCGTCCCCAGGGCGGGCCGGGCAGGCCGCTCCCGGCGAGGCGCCCGCCGAGCCGGACGACTACCCGCTGCCCGCTCCCGCCGCCCCGGGAGCACCGCCCGCCGAAAGGACGGAGGCCGGGACGCCGACGCCGCCCGCGGGCACCAAACTCTGTGTCGCCTGCCGCTCCGGGCACGTCGCCCCGGACGGCTACTGCGAGAACTGCGGCCACGCACAGCCGCGCGAACGGGACCACATGGAGCAGGAACTCGACACCGTGGCGGCCGTCAGCGACCGCGGCCTCAGGCACCACCGCAACGAGGACGCCTTCACGATCTCCTCGACCGCGCTGCCGGACGGCTCGCCCGCCGTCGTCGCCATCGTCTGCGACGGCGTCTCCTCCGCGACCAGGCCCGACGAGGCCTCCATGGCCGCGTCCCGCGCCGCCGACCTCGCGCTCAAGGACTCCCTGCCGCGCGGTACGCACCCGCAACAGGCCATGCACGAGGCGATCGTCGCCGCCTCCGAGGCCGTCAACGCCCTCGCCGAGGAACCCCACGGGGCCCGCGAGCACCAGCCGCACCAGAACGCCCCCGCCTGCACCCTCGTCGGTGCCGTCGTCGCCGGTGGTCTGCTGGTCATCGGCTGGGTCGGCGACAGCCGCGCGTACTGGGTGCCGGCCGACCGCACGGCGCCGACCGTCCGCCTCACCGAGGATGACTCCTGGGCCGCCCAGATGGTCGCCGCGGGCCTCATGAACGAGGCCGAGGCCTACGCCGACGAGCGGGCCCATGCCATCACCGGCTGGCTCGGCGCGGACGCCTACGAACTGGAGCCGCACACCGCTTCCTTCAAACCGGACCGTCCGGGTGTAGTGGTGGTGTGCACCGACGGCCTGTGGAACTACGCGGAAGCGGCCGAGGAGATGGCCCGCGCCGTGCCCGCCGACGCCGCCCTGCGCCCACTGCACAGCGCCCGGGTGCTCGTCGGCCACGCCCTCGACGGCGGCGGCCACGACAACGTAACAGTGGCGGTCCTGCCGTTCCCGGTCGCGCCGCGGGGGGCAGGATCGGCCTAGCGCGGGCGGCGGTGGGGGGCACGACGTCCGGCGGCGCGGGGTCCGGCGGCACGAAGTCCGGCGGCACGAGGTCCGGTCTCACCAGGTCCGGTCTCACGAGGTCTGTGGAAGAAAGTCCTAGGGGGGAGCAACGTCCATGGCCATTTTCTCCAAGTCGAACGTTCCGCAGTTCACTGTGGACGTGTACCAGAACGAGTACCTGCCCGAAGGCGGCCGGGAGGTCAACGCGATCGCCACGGTCACCTCCACCGGCGGCGGCACGGTCGGCTCCGCGGTCGGCGCGCCCCACCTGTACTCCGCCGCCCAGGGCCCGGACGCCGCAGTCGCGATCATGGTCGACTGTTCGGGCTCCATGGACTACCCGCCGACGAAGATGCGCGGCGCCCGCGACGCCACCGCCGCCGCCGTCGACGCCGTACGCGACGGTGTCCACTTCGCCGTCATCGGCGGCACCCACATCGCCAAGGAGATCTACCCCGGCGGCGGCCGCCTCGCCGTCGCGAGCCCGCAGACGCGCGCCCAGGCCAAGGAGGCGCTGCGCAAACTCAGCGCGGGCGGCGGCACCGCCATCGGCACCTGGCTGCGCCTGGCCGACCGGCTCCTCGCCTCCGCCGACGTCGCCATCAGACACGGCATCCTGCTCACCGACGGCCGCAACGAACACGAGTCACCCGAGGATCTGCGCGCCTCCCTCGACGCCTGCGCGGGCCGGTTCACCTGTGACGCCCGCGGCGTCGGCACCGACTGGGAAGTGAAAGAGGTCACAGGCATCGCCTCGGCCCTGCTCGGCAGCGCCGACATCGTCGCCGACCCCGCGGGGCTCGCCGCCGACTTCACACAGATGATGGAGGCGGCCATGGGCAAGGAGGTCGCCGACGTCAGCCTGCGGCTGTGGACACCCATGGGCGTGGAGATCATGTACGTCAAGCAAGTGGCACCCACGGTCGAGGAGTTGACCGACCGCCGCACCGAGGCGGGTCCCCGTGCGGGCGACTACCCCACGGGGTCCTGGGGCGACGAGTCCCGTGACTACCACGTATGCGTCCGCGTCCCCGGTGCCGAGCTCGGCCAGGAGATGCTCGCGGCCCGGGTCTCGCTGGTCGTACCGGCCGCGGACGGCACCGTGCAGACCCTGTCCCAGGGCCTGGTCAGGGCGGTCTGGACGGATGACATGGCGTCCTCCACCTGCATCAATCCGCAGGTCGCGCACTACACAGGCCAGGCGGAACTGGCACAAGCCATCCAACAGGGTCTCGACGCCCGCAAATCGGGCGACTTCGACGGCGCAACGGCCAAGCTGGGCCGTGCCGTTCAGCTCGCGAGCGCCTCCGGCAACGAGGACACCGCCAAGCTCCTTTCCAAGGTGGTGGACGTGGTCGACGCCGCGACAGGTACTGTTCGATTGAAGGCGCGGGTCGCCGAGGCGGACGAGATGACGCTCGAAACGCGCTCGACGAAGACGGTCCGCGTGAAGAAGTAGTACGCCCTGCCGGTCCCGCGCCCGCGCCCGCGGAAGCAACGGAACGCAACGCAAGCAGTGCCTACGGCCCTCGGGCCGGAGAAGGAGAGGGGGAAGCGCCGACATGCCGACCTGCCCGAACGGACACCAGTCGGGTTCCGACGACTGGTGCGAGGTCTGCGGTCACCGCATGGCCGGTGCCGTACCTCCGCCGCCTCCCCCGCCGCCTCCGGCCGCTGGGTACGGGTATCCGCCGCCTGCGGGGGGCCAGCACGGTGGTCCCGGCCAGCCTGGTGGCCCCGGTCAGCCGGGGGGTCCCGGTCAGCCGGGGGGTCCCGGTCAGCCGGGGGGTCCCGCCCAGCACGGTGATCCTGGGCAGCACGGTGGCCCTGGTCAGCACGGTGGCCCCGGGCAGCCCGCCGGGTACGGATATCCGCCTGCGCCGGGGCAGCCTGGTGGTCCCGGCCAGCACGGTCCCGGTCAGCACGGTGGCCCCGGTGGGCCGGGGGGTCCTGGTCAGCCGGGTGGTCCCGGTCCGTATGGCGGCCCCGGTGGGCCCGGGGGCCCTGGTCAGCACGGGGGTCCGGGTGGTCCCGGCCAGCACGGTGGTCCCGTTGGTCCTGGCCAGCCCGGTGGTCCCGGTCAGCACGGAGGCCCCGGTGGTCCCGGCGGCCCGGGGCAGCCTGGTGGTCCCGGTCAGCACGGAGGTCCCGGCCAGCACGGGGGCCTGGGTGCTCCCGGCGGCCCGGGTCAGCCTGGCAGTCCCGGCCAGCACGGTGGTCCCGGTCAGCACGGTGGGCCTGGCCCGCACGGAGGCCCCGGTGGCCCCGGTCAGCCCGGCCGCCCGCATCTGTCCGCTGTCCCGGACCGCGGCGGCGAGCCCGAGCTCTGCCCCCAGTGCCGCACGCCCCGCGAGTCCAACGCCCCGTTCTGCGAGGAGTGCCGGTGGAACTTCCTGACGGGTACGGCCACGTCGTACACGCCTGCCGCGCCTAATCCGCCGCTGCCCACGAGCGGGCCCGGCGGCCCCGGGGGACCCGGTGGATTCGGTCCTGGTGGCCCTGGGGGCCCCGGTGGGCCTGGCGGGCCTGGCTTTGGTGGGCCCGGCGGGCACGGCCCCGGCCCCGGCGGCCCGGGCGGGCCCGGCTTTGGTGGACCTGGTCCCGGCGGTCCTGGTGGCCCCGGCCCCGGCAGCTCCGGTCCCGGCGGGCATGGCGGTCCCGGCAGCTCCGGCCCCGGCGGACACGGCCCCGGCCCCGGTGGGCCTGGCGGTCCCGGCGGCCAGCCGTTCCACCAGGGCCCTCCCCCGCCCCCTCCCGGCCCCGGCGGCCCCGGTGGCCCGGGCGGTCCCGGCGCCCCGGGTGGCCCGAACGGCCCCGGCGCTCCCGAAGGCGGCCGACCCGGCCCCGGCCAGGAAGGCCTCGACTACCAGGGCTCCCGCCCCTCACAGATGAACCGCCCGGCGGAGCCGATCCCGCCGTTCGGCAACGGCGGCGGCAACACCGGCGGCCCCAACAGCCCCGGCGGTCCCAACACCCCCGGCGGCCCGGGTGGCCCCGGCTCGAACCCACCCGGGGCCCCACAGGCCTTCCACCAGCAGGGCGGCCCCCCGGCACCCCCCGCGTACCCGCAGGAGACCACCGCGCCGCAGGGCCCGCCCCCGCCCGGCCAGGGCGGACCCGGCGGCCCGTCCGCGCAGCCCTTCGGCGGCGGAGGCGGCGGTGACGACTGGATGATCTCGCCCCCGTCGTCCACGGCCCCCGGCCAGGGCGGCCCCGGTGGTCAGGGCGGCCCCGGCCAGGGCGGACCCGGCGGCCCGGCGCAGCAGTCCCAGCAGCCCCAGCAGGGCTACCCCGGCCCTGGCCCCGGTCAGCAGCAGTCGCAGCCGCCGCCCCAGCCGCAGGGCCCGGGTACCTGGACGGCGACCATCGGTCCCGACCGTGAGTACTTCATGGCGATGATGCGGCGCAGCGGCCCCGAGGCCGCGGGTCTGAACCTGCCCGCGTACTCCCCGGAGCAGCAGCGTCCGATGATCGGCAACCAGATCACGATCGGCCGCCGCCGCCACTCCACCGGCGACACCCCCGACATCGACCTGGCGGTGCCGCCGGAGGACCCGGGCGTCTCGCACCAGCACGCGGTCCTGGTCCAGCAGCCGGACGGCAACTGGGCGGTCGTCGACCAGAACTCGACCAACGGAACCACGGTCAACGGTGGCGAGGAGCCCATCCAGCCCTTCGTCCCTGTCCCGCTCCAGGACGGTGACCGGGTGCATGTGGGCGCCTGGACGACGATCACCGTCCGCCGCGACTGAGACCGACCCCTACGGGGCCCCCGAAGGGCCGTACGCCCGGCGACCGCCTCACAGCGGCCAGGCGTACGGCCCTTCGGGGTCGTCCAGCCACGCCCACTCGTACTCTCCGCTGATGGTGACCCCGAAGCGCTCCCGCACGGGCCGCCGCTCCCGCTGCCACAGCGCGAGCGCCTCGTACGGATCGAGGCTGCCCGCGGTGAGTTCGAGCAGGAACCGGAACAGCTCGTTCTGCAGCGCGCGCCGGGGCAGCCCGCCGATGTGCTGCTCCGGCCGGGTCCGGCCGCTGCCGCCGCGCAGCGGCACGAAGTACGCGGGCGTGTGCAGGAAGCGCCCCTGAGCGTGCTCGGCGTCCGTGACCCGCAGGGCGATGAGCCCCGTCGCCAGCGGCGCGAGCACCCGCGCGCCCGGACGGCACTGCGCGAGCCAGGCCCGCGGCACCGCGTCCAGCGAGCAGGTCGCGATGATCCGGTCGAAGGGCGCCCGCTGCGGGCAGCCCCCGGCGCCGTCACCGGTGACCACGGCAGGCCGGTACCCGGCGGTCCTGAGGTGCTGCCGCGCGGACTCCGTGATGTCGGGGTCGAGGTCGACGGTCGTGACGCGCTCGTCCCCGAGCCGGTGGGCGAGCAGCGCCGCGTTGTAGCCCGTACCCGCGCCGATCTCCAGTACGTCGTGCCGGGCCCCGTCACCGACCGCGAGCTCCACCAGCATCTTGGCCATCAGCGAGGGCTGGCTGCTGGAGGAGACCAGCTCGCCGTCCCGTACCCGGGTCGCGAGCGGCGCGTCCGCGTACGCGCCGCGCAGCCACCGCGCCCGCCGTACCGGATCGGGGTCCTCGCCCCACAGCCGTTCGTACGCACCGGTCGTGCTCACGTAGTAGTACGGCACGAAGAGGTGGCGCGGCACCGCCTGGAACGCCTCCCGCCAGGCAGGATCGTGGTCCCAGGCCCCGCCGGCCTCGATCTCCCGCACCAGTGCGGCCCGCGCCTCGGCGGCCTGCGCGGGGTCGGGTTCCCTGCCGAGCGGAGCGTGCGCACCCATACCCCTACTGTGCTGCCCGTGGCCGCCCGATGCGAGTGGTCCTAAGCCTTCCGTCCTCGTCCGGCGTGTCTGAGACCATGGAGGGGTGAATGAGATCCCGCGCGGCACGCTTCAGGAGCAGACCTTCTACGAACAGGTCGGCGGCGAGGAGACCTTCAGGCGCCTGGTGCACGTGTTCTACCAGGGAGTCGCGGAGGACCCGCTGCTCCGGCCGATGTACCCGGAGGAGGATCTGGGCCCGGCCGAGGAGCGCCTCGCGCTGTTCCTGATGCAGTACTGGGGCGGCCCCCGCACCTACAGCGACAACCGCGGCCACCCGCGCCTTCGCATGCGCCACGCGCCCTTCACGGTCAACAGGGAGGCCCACGACGCCTGGCTCAAGCACATGCGCACAGCCGTCGACACCCTGAACCTCTCCGAGGAACACGAACACACCCTCTGGAGCTACCTCACCTACGCGGCAGCCTCCATGCTGAACACCCCCGACTGAGCCCGTCCCACCCGTTCCCGCTGTGGGCAGGCGTTCCCCAGGGCGGAACGGGTGGGCACAGCCCCGGCGTACGGCGCCGCTATGTGGGCGTGACGGAAAGCGCCCCGACCCCCGCCCGACGCAGGGCGACGGACCCGTAGGGCGTACGCAACCGCAGCCAGTGCCCGGCCGACAGCAGGTCGATGACGTCGCCCCGCAAGAACCCCAAGGCCTGCGCGGCATGCGCGGCCCGCACGGGCACCTCGGTCCCGCCCAGACACCGGGCCCAGATCTCCCGCCCCACCCGGTCCAGCTCACTCCGCACCCGCCGCTCAGGCGCCAACTCCTCGACCCGCGCCCGGAATTCGGCGACAGCCGCCTTCACCAGGGCCCGCACCTCCCCCATCGGGGGCAGCCCAGGTACCTGCCGCCACCCGCCCCGGGGCGGCAGCACCCCCGCCCACGGCGGCCCCGTGACGGCGGCGGGCACGACGACGGTCCCCGCCGTCTCCACGGACGTGTCCGCGTCCGCCACGCGCTCCAGCAACTCGCCCGCGGAGACGGTGATGTCGAGCGACTTGTCGAGTCCGTGCTCGTACGGTTTGGCGAGGCGCGCCGTACGAATGGCGAGCACCTCGAACGACGGCGGCCGTCCGAACACCGCGAGGGTGTCCCCCATGGCCTGCAGCCGCACCGCGGCCGCCTTGTCGTAATGGATCAGCCGGGCCAGGAAGGCGGCGAGATCCGCCGCTTCCCCGGCATCGGCGAGGTGCAGTCGCACGGTCATGCGACGAGCGCCCCCGAACCGCCCGCGCCCCGGACCGCCGCGGCGCCCACGGCTCCGGCGGCGTTCTCGGGGCGGTACTCCTCAAGGACGGCCCGCTCCTCGGCGGTGATCCGCCGCGGACGCTGCGCCTTCAGGTCGAAGGGCACGACGACCGTCGAGGCCCGTACGTACACCTGCCCGCCCGGCTCGGGGTCCTTTATCTCGTACGAGACCGTCAGCGAGGCGGCACCGATCTTCGTGACCCATGACTCGATGGTCACCGGCTCGTGCCGGTGCACCAATGGCCGCAGGTAGTCGATCTCGTGCCGCGCCACGACGGACCCGCCGGAGAACGAGGGCCCTTCGTCCTCGGTCGAGAGCCGGAACATGAAGTCGATCCGCGCCTCTTCCAGATACCGCAGGAAGACGGCGTTGTTGACGTGCCCGAAGGCGTCCATGTCCGACCACCGCAGTGGGCAGTTGTAGAGGTGTCGGGCCATGTCAGCCCCGGGTGAGCTTCTTGTACGTGGCGCGGTGCGGCCGGGCCGCGTCCGCGCCGAGGCGCTCGATCTTGTTCTTCTCGTACGACTCGAAGTTGCCCTCGAACCAGAACCACTTGGAGTCGCCCTCGTAGGCGAGGATGTGCGTGGCCACCCGGTCCAGGAACCACCGGTCGTGGGAGACGACGACCGCGCAGCCCGGGAACTCCAGGAGCGCGTTCTCCAGCGACGACAGGGTCTCGACGTCGAGGTCGTTGGTGGGCTCGTCGAGGAGCAGCAGGTTGCCGCCCTGCTTGAGGGTCAGCGCCAGGTTCAGCCGGTTGCGCTCACCGCCGGAGAGCACGCCCGCGGGCTTCTGCTGGTCCGGGCCCTTGAAGCCGAACGCGGAGACGTACGCGCGCGACGGCATCTCGACCTGGCCCACGTTGATGTAGTCCAGCTCGTCCGACACGACCGCCCAGAGCGTCTTCTTGGGGTCGATGTTGGAGCGGTTCTGGTCGACGTAGGAGATCTTGACGGTGTCGCCGACCTTGATGTTCCCGGAGTCCGGGGTCTCCAGGCCCTGGATCATCTTGAACAGCGTGGTCTTGCCGGCGCCGTTCGGGCCGATGACGCCCACGATGCCGTTGCGCGGCAGCGTGAACGACAGGTCGTCGATGAGCACCTTGTCGCCGAAGGCCTTGGAGAGGTTCTCGACCTCGACGACGATGTTGCCGAGGCGCGGGCCCGGCGGGATCTGGATCTCCTCGAAGTCCAGCTTCCGCATCTTGTCGGCCTCGGCGGCCATCTCCTCGTAGCGGGAGAGTCGCGCCTTGGACTTGGCCTGCCGTCCCTTGGCGTTGGAGCGGACCCAGTCCAGCTCTTCCTTCAGACGCTTCGCACGCTTGGCGTCCTTCTGGCCCTCGACCTTGAGGCGGGTGGCCTTCTTGTCGAGGTACGTGGAGTAGTTGCCCTCGTACGGGTGCGCGCGGCCGCGGTCCAGCTCGAGGATCCACTCGGCGACGTTGTCCAGGAAGTACCGGTCGTGGGTGACGGCGACGACGGTGCCGGGATACTTCGCGAGGTGCTGCTCCAGCCACTGCACGGACTCGGCGTCCAGGTGGTTGGTGGGCTCGTCGAGCAGCAGCAGGTCGGGCGCCTCCAGGAGCAGCTTGCACAGCGCGACGCGGCGGCGCTCACCACCGGAGAGGTTGGTGACGGCCCAGTCGCCGGGCGGGCAGCCGAGGGCGTCCATGGCCTGCTCGAGCTGGGTGTCCAGGTCCCACGCGTTCGCGTGGTCGAGGTCCTCCTGGAGCTTGCCCATCTCCTCCATGAGGGCGTCGGAGTAGTCCGTCGCCATCAGCTCGGCGACCTCGTTGAACCGCCTGAGCTTGCCCATGATCTCGGCGGCGCCGTCCTGCACGTTCTCCAGGACGGTCTTGGACTCGTCGAGCGGCGGCTCCTGCAGGAGCATGCCGACCGTGTAGCCGGGCGAAAGGAACGCGTCACCGTTCGACGGCTGCTCGATACCCGCCATGATCTTGAGCACCGTGGACTTACCGGCGCCGTTCGGACCCACGACACCGATCTTCGCGCCGGGCAGGAAGTTCAAGGTGACGTCGTCCAGGATCACCTTGTCGCCGTGCGCCTTGCGCGCCTTGCGCATGGTGTAGATGTACTCAGCCAAGAGGAACCGTCCGGCAATCAGTGTGTGGGCAGATACACCCCATCTTGCCTGACAGCCACCTCCCGGAGGAAACCAGTACTGGCCGGGGGTCGTGACCTGGACGTTCCCAGCACACCCCGGTAGCTGATCTGTCACCGACTGTCGACGACAGCCACTGCCGAGCAGCCTCGCACGGCCCAGGGACGGCCCGGCTTCGATGGCCGCCGACCTGCTTGAGCAGTCAGCGGAGTCACTGGCTCGCCAGCATGCCCCTGTTTATCAACCTGTCACTGACTGTCCGAGAGGGCGGGGTTTCCTCTCAGTCCGCGGGAGAGGGGGGTTCCCTCAGCCCTCGGGAGACGGGCCCCTCAGTCCTCGGACGAGGACGCTCGTGCCGCGCCCGTCGTGTCGTTCTTCCTGCGCAGGAAGAACACCGCGCCGCCGCCGACCACGACCATGACGGCCGCGATGCCCGCTATCAGAGGCGTCGCGTTCGATCCGCCGGTCTCGGCAAGGTCACCGCCCCCGGACGTACCGCCTGCCGAGGCGGGGCTCGGCTCGGACGCGGGCTGTGCCTTGCCGCCGACGTCGTCCGCGCTGCCCTCGGTCCTGCAGTCGAGGACTCCCGCGAACCTCTTCTGGAATCCGCCGGGTCCCGTGATCGTGAAGTCGTAGGCCTGGTCTTCCTGCAGCGGTATCGTCACCGTCCGCTTCGCACCGGCCTCGATGGTGTGCTCGGCCCCCATCAGGCGGAAGGTGAACGGGGCGTCTCCCTTGTTGCTCGCCGTGATGTCCACGCCACGGTCGGCGCAGTTCTTCTCCGCGGACAGCGCGGGTATCGCACCCTTCTGCGCCCAGTGGGCGGTCGCGACGGCGGACACCGTCGACTCGCTGGACCCCGCGAGTATCTGTGTCTGGCTGCGGGTCTCGGAGGTGAAGGCCCGTCCGACGGGCACGGTCGTCGACGCCTGCACCTCAAGGGCGGCCATGCCGTCCGGGCTGCCCTTCGGCACGTCGAAGAAGAGCCGACTGCCGTCGCGGGCCGCCTTGACCGGCTTGCCGTCCTTACCGACGACCCGCACGCCGCTCGCCGAGTCCGCGGGCGGTGTGACGGTCACGCTCTCCGCGCCGGTCCGCACGGTCACCGGGCCGATGCGCTCGCCCGCGCGCCCGGCGACGGCCGGCGGTTCCAGCGTCAGCGACGCCTTCGGTTCGGGACTGTTGTGGGCGCTGCGCTGGAGGTAGTCCGCGAGCTTCTCCGCCCGCGGGTCGACGGCCTGCACGTCGGCCTTGTCGGAATACCGCCAGATCGCCACCTGCGTGCCCGCCGCGGCCGCCTCCGCGGTGAGCGACTTCGCGCCCGCCTTGCGTGCGAGCTGCGCGAGGTCGTTCACCCGGGGGTAGGAGTGCTGGAGGATCCAGCGGATCTTGCCCGCGCGTGCGTTGCCGTTCAGGGACGTGCCGCGCCAGGGCGTCTCCCGGTACTTCGCGTCCTTCTGCGTGGGGTTGTGGACGTCGACGCAGTACGTCTGCAGGGTGCCGCCGTTGTCCACGGACATCTCGAAGAGGCCCGCGGGTATCCGCCGGCTGCCGCCGTCCTCCCGTATGACCGCCTGGCCGTGCGTCTTGAGGTCCATGAGGGTCGCACTCGCCCCGCCCCGGTACTGCGGGGTGTCCGCCACCGTGGCCGCGGCAGCGGGGACCGTCAGGCCGGCCAGGGCGAGCCCGGACACGGCCGCGACGGCGGCGAGGCGGCCCGCACCCCCGCGGCGCGGCGACGACTTGGCGAGCGCCTTGACCGCGGGGCGCTCCGAGAACGCAGAAAACACAGAAATCCCCTCCGGGCGGGACCCATTCACATGAGGGGGGACTGGCCCCGCCAGCAGATTCAACCGAGCAGATTCATCTGCCGATCGCCCCGTTCAGGCCTCAACCGCCACACGGAGCCACGCCCGGCATCCTAAGGACGTAGCGCATCGCGGTTCCCAGGAGTTCGGCCCGACAACCGATCCGAATCGGAATCGTTATCGATAACCCCCCTTCTGAGCTGGGTATATCGACAAATCAATGGTTCCGCTTCGATCTTCGACCGACCTCCGCACACCACTCTCACCCCACCGGTGCGGCGTCCTCACCGGACTTGTGCGGTCTCTTCACCCGACCGGGGCGGCGTCCAGCTCCCGCTCGGCCTCTTCCGAGTCCGCTTTCCCTTCCCCGCCCGTCTTCCGCGGCGGGGGCAGTTCGAACTCCGGCTCATCCGCCGCCTCTGGATCGGCACTTCGGTCCTGCTGGGAGAAGTGGGCCGGTTTGCCCGCGCGCCGGAACGCGGACGTACCTCGTGCGAGGTCGTGTCCGATCGCGTGGGCGTCGATGTCCGCGGACTGCCAGTGCTGCCCGCCCCGCTCCTCGTCCCGCACCCGCAAGCGCCCCCGCACGATCACCGGTTCGCCCACGGAGAGCGAGCCCTGCGCGTTGACGCCGAGCGCGCGCCTGGCCCACACCGTGAAGAAGTTGGTGTGCCCGTCCGACCAGGCGTTCCGTGTCCGGTCGAAGTGCCGTGCCGTCACCGCGATGCGGAAGCGCGTCACCGGTCCTGACGGCAGCTCACGGAACACCGGCGTCGTCGCCACGTTCCCCACCACCGTCACCATCGTGTCGTTCATGCCGACCCCTCCCTCGTCCCCGGTCGTGCGGGCCTGTCCCGCACGGCTTCGGCGACCGCGGATTCAGATTGCACCCCGCCGTGCCGAGCCCGCTGAGGCCTGTGTGCTACCGGCCGGTTGTGGACAACTCCGCCACCCGAAGGCGCACTTCCGCTTCCCCTCCCCCATCCGCGCCGCCGCTCCGCGCCGCCACCCCGCACCGCCGTTACGCGCCGCCCCGCACCCCCCTCCCGCCGTCGCGCCCCGCGCCTCCCCGCCCCCAGGGACCCTCACCCCCGCTGAGCCACCCGCACGTACTGCTCCCGCACCTCCCGGTACCGCAACAGCTCCGCCGCCACCGGATCGAGGACCCGGGCCCGACCGCACCCGGCAGCGGCCTCCCGCAGCCGCCGCTCGGCCTCGTAGCCGTACCGCCGTGCCGGACCGCGTGCCGCCATCCGGCTCGCCCACTCCACGAGGGGGCCGCCGACGATGCCCAGGACCATCAGGAGCACCGGGACGCCCAGGTTCGGCTCCGAGACCCCGACGATCTGCCCCATCAGCCACAGCCCGCCGACGACCTGAAGCATCGTCATCACGGCCTGCGCCAGGACCGCGACCGGCCACCATCCGGGCCGCGGTGGCCGCCCGCCCGGCAGTGCCGCCCGCAGGGCCAGCTCGTCGAGGGCTTCGGGCAGCCCCTGCGCGCCGCGCGCGGCCGCCTCCCGTACGGCCTGTCCCCAGGGTGTGGGCAGTCCGGTCGCCGCCGCGTCGGCCACGGTGCGTACGGCGTGCTCCACGCGCGCGCGTGCCGTGGCCTCCTTGTCCACCGGGGGCGGCACCACGTGCTTGCCGGTGTGGTAGGGGAAGCGCTTCGCCTCGTACCAGCGCCACAGCCGTAGCCAGGGCGCGGAGCAGGCCTTGTTCGCGTGTCTGCGCCAGGCACGCTCGGCGGCCTGGCCTGCCGCCACCGCGCCCACCGCCTCCCCGAGCCGGTCGGCGAACTCGTCGCGCGCCTCCTCGCTGAGCCCGATCGCGCCCCGCGCGGAGGCGGACCCCACCCCCGAGGCGTACACGGGCCGCAGGCGGGCCGCCGCGGCGTCCAGGTCCGCCTCGACGCGCCGCGCCGCGGCCCCCCGCTCGCGCGTGAACTGGCCGAGCGATTCACGCAGTTCACCGACGCCGTCACCGGTCAGCGCGGACAGCGCGAGCACGGTGGCGCCGGGTTCGCCGTGCTCACCGAGGGCGATGCCGTCCTCGTCGAGGAGCCGCCGCAGATCGTCGAGGACCAGGTCGGCGGCGTCTCCGGGGAGGCGGTCCATCTGATTGAGCACGATGAACATGACCTCGGCGTGGCCCGCCATGGGTCGCAGATAGCGCTCGTGCAGCATCGCGTCGGCGTACTTCTCGGGGTCGACGACCCAGATCACCGCGTCCACGAGCCCGAGGATCCGGTCGACGTGCTCGCGGTGGCCGTCGGCCGCCGAGTCGTGATCGGGCAGATCGACCAGTACGAGGCCCTGCAGCGCCTGCGCGTCGGGCCCCTGGAGGGGCCGTCTGCGCAGCCGCCCGGGGATGCCGAGCCGGTCGAGCAGCGGGGCGGCACCATCCGTCCAACTGCACCCGATGGGGGCGGCGGTCGTCGGTCTGCGGACGCCGGTCTCCGAGATCGCCACCCCGGCCAGCGCGTTGAACAGCGTCGACTTGCCGCTGCCGGTGGCACCCGCCAGGGCGACGACGGTGTGCCTGTCGGAAAGCCGCCGGCGCGCCGCGGCCTCGTCGAGCACCTGTCCGGCCTCCGCGAGCGTCGCGCTGTCGAGCCGCGCCCGGGACAGCCCGATGAGCTCACGCAGGGCCTCCAGACGGCCGCGCAAGGAGCCTTCGTAGGCGACGGTCGTGTGCGCCGAGGAGGTGGCGGCGCCGCTGTGCGAGGAGGAGCTGTACGAGGAGGACGATCCCGCGGCGTACGGGGATGACGTCCCTGCGTTGTACGAGGACGACGATCCCGCGTTGTACGAGGACGACGTTCCCTCGTACAAGGACGAGGACGCTGCCCCGGCGGTGTACGAAGGCGCTGACCCGGCGGTGCACGAGGACGACGCGTCGGCGGTGTACGTGGACGATGGCCCCGTGGCCGGTGGAAGGGCCGCCACCGGCCCGGCCGGGGGTTCGAGGGCGCGGGCCGCCCTGGCTCTCATGGCCGCCCGCAGCTCCCCGTCCGCGTCCGCGGCGGCTGTGCCGGGCGTCACCCTCCGGGCGATGAGACCGTCGTCCCAGACGACTTCGGCAGCCCGTTCACCGTGCCCCGCGCGGGTGCCGTTCTCGCCGTCCTGCCCGGCGCGGGCGGCGCGCGCCGCGCGGACGCCGGCGAGGTCGCCGGAACCCCCGGACTCCCCGGACTCCCGGGACTCATCGGGCTCCCCGGGTCCGGCAGTACCGGTGGTGCCCGCGGCGGCACGGGCGGCATGGGCGGCGGGCCCGGCGGAGTCCCCGGCCTCAGCCTCACCAGGACGCCCCTCGACGTGCCCCTCGCATCCAGCGCGATCGGCGCACGAGGAATCATCCGAACGAGAGGAATCATCCGTGCGATCAGCCTGATCCGTGAGGTCGGTGTGACCCGTGCGATCGCTGTGATCTGTGCGATCGCTGTGACCTGTGTGGTCGGTGTGGCCCGTGACGGCGGTCACCGCGGTCACCTCTCCTTCTGCAGTACGGACAGCGCGGCGATGAGTTCGGCCTGCGGCTCCGGGCTGACGTCGAGGGCGTCGAGGGGGGCCAGGCGCCGTTCCCGCTCCGCGCCGAGGACCTTGTCCAGGTAGTCGGCGAGGAGCCGGTTGCCGCGGTCACGCAGCCGCAGGGCACCGTGGGCGCCGATGCGCTCGGCCAGGGTCTCCCCCGCGGAGCGCGCCCGCCGCCCGCCGAGGACGGCGGTGGCGAGGAGCGCGGCGACGACGTCGGCGTCGGGCAGGGCGCCCTTGTCGACGCGGTCGAGGGCGCGCACCTCGTCCTCGGCGTGCTCCTCCAGTTCGCGCCGCCAGCGCCGCACGGCCACGCCGATGCGGTGTTCGGGTCTTTCGGCGTCTTCGTAAGGGGCCCTTTCGTAGCGGCCTTCGCGGCGGGCGAGTCCGGGGGCGCGGGCGGCTGGCTCGTGCCGCCAGGCGTCGTCGATGCGTTCGTCGGCGGCGGTGACCGCACACAGGAGCAGCGCTTCCAGGCTCTCGGAGATGGCGTCGAGGAGCTCGTCGGGGCCGCAGTCCAGCGGGTAGGCGCGCCAGCGTTTCAGGGCGTCGCCGGCGAGCACGGCACCTGCCCGCAGCCGGTCGCGTACGCGCGCGTGCTCCCGTTCGTAGGCGTCGTCGACGGCGGAGATGAGCCGCAGGGCGGCGGCGTACTGGGCGGCGACTGCGCCGGCCAGCTCCGGCATGCGGGCGTTCAGCGAACCGAGCACTCCGTAGGCGGTGCGTTCGATGACCTGCCTACGGGAGGACGGGTCCTGTGCGCGGTGGGCGAGCCAGACCCGGAGCGGCTCCACGGCGCTGGCGGGCAGCAGTCCGCCGCCGCCGGCCGACTCGGGCAGTTCGGGGACGGTGAAGCGGGGCACTTCGCCGAGTCCGGCCTTGGTGAGCAGGGCGCCGTACTGGCGTGACACCTCGCCGACGACCTGGTGCGGGACGCGGTCGAGGACGGTGACGAGGGTGGCGTCGTGCTCCTTGGCGGTGCGCAGCAGGTGCCAGGGCACGGCGTCGGCGTACCGGGAGGCCGTGGTGACCATGACCCACACGTCCGCGGCGCAGATCAGCTCGGCGGCCAGCACGCGGTTGTCGGCGAGGAGGGAGTCGACGTCGGGGGCGTCGAGGAGGGCGAGGCCGCGGGGCAGCGTGTCGGCGGTCTCGACGCGCAGCGCCCGGTCGTTGTCGCCGCCCGCCGCCGCGGCGGCCCTGTCGCGCCCGTCACCGTCCTTCCGGGTCACCCATACGCGCGTGAGGTGGGGCAGCACGCGCACTCCGGAGAACCAGTGCTGATCCTCCGGATGACACACCAGGACGGGCGTACGAGTGGTGGGGCGGAGCACGCCCGCCTCGCTGACCTGCCGCCCGACGAGGGAGTTCACGAGCGTCGACTTGCCGGCACCGGTGGAGCCCCCGACCACGGCCAGCAATGGCGCTTCGGGGGCCCGTAGCCGGGGCACCAGATAGTCGTCGAGCTGTGCGAGCAGCTCGTCCCGGTTGGCCCGCGCGCGTGGCGCCCCCGGCAGGGGGAGCGGAAAGCGTGCGGCGGCGACACGCTCACGCAGGGCGGAGAGCGCGTCAAGCAATTGAGGCCGTACGTCCAAGGTCGCCACATGCGAAGAATGCCCAATTTTGACGGCTTTCTGAAGCATATGGGCACCCCTGCGCGCCGATCGGACCACGCGCGAGGGGAGGGACGACTGGGGCGCAGGCATAACGAGTGCACAACACCCGGGGCGCCAGACGCCAAAAGCGATGCGAGATTCGCACCTGCCTGCGATTATCAGGATCGCTTCACCGAACCTCCACATCGCGCGGCGGAGGTGAAGCACCAGGGACAAGCCATCAGGAGCCCTATCCTTGTCCCCGGTCCATGGTCCACGGCCCCCGGCAGGGTCACGGACCAGGCCACACCGGGCTCCAGGCCACCGGCCGCCACCCGGCCCCCGTAGCTCAGTGGATAGAGCAGGCGCCTTCTAAGCGCTTGGCCGCAGGTTCGAGTCCTGCCGGGGGCGCACATAGCCTCTCACCTGCGGAAACGCGTGAGGGGCTCTTTTATGTCCGGATGCACATCGCTCCGTGAGCAAGCGCCTTCGCCTGGCCGCGATCGTGGGCACGGACATATCCCGCCGCCGCTTCGTTCCCATGCGTGACCGCTCCGCAGGCTCGACCGCATCGCGACACAGCTACAGTGATCGCGCGATAGCACCACACACGCTCAGGAGGGGCACACGTGCGGGCCGACCCCCTGCCGATACGCGTGCCGGTCGGGCTCGAGTCGGAACGCTGGGCCAGCCGCACAGCTCGCCGTCGGGTTCTGCTGGTGATTCACAACGTCACTTCCGCCGGCCGCCTCATGGACGTGTTGCCGCTTTTCCATGACGACTTCCGCGTGCAGCTACTCCTCACATCCACGGGCTCCTCTGCTTTTCAGGACGGAATCGAGGAGCTCTCCGCCGGCTTGGGTCTTCCCGTACTGCCTTGGGATCAAGCGCTTTCGACACCCGTAGACCTTGCGGTATCTGCGAGCTTCGGCGGACAGATCTCCTCCATTCCGGGCAAACTATCCGTTATTTCGCATGGAGTTGGGAGCCGGGAGCCGGGAGCCGGGAGCCGGGAGCCGGGAGCCGGGAGCCGGGAGCCGGGAGCCGGGAGCCGGGAGCCGGGAGCCGGGAGCCGACGTTCGGGTTGTCTCCCGAGTGGCTCTTGGCGGACGGCAAACCGTTCATGGACGGTCTCGTGCTGTCACATCCGGAACAACTGGACCGGTTGCGTCGCGCGTGTCCCGAGGCCGTGGACGTCTCCGTGCTCGCCGGCGACCCCTGCTTCGACCGGATGCTCGCCGCGCGCCCGTACCGCGACCGCTTCCGGCGGGCCCTCGGCGTGCGACGGGGCCAACGGCTCGTCGTACTCAACTCCACCTGGAATCCCGAGGGTTTCTTCGGCAGCGGTGGCGATCAGGACCTCCTTCCGGGCCTTCTCCCCCGGCTCACCGCGGAGTTGCCGGCCGACGACTACCGGCTCGCGGCAGTGCTGCATCCGAACATCTGGTACGGGCACGGCCCCGGCCAAGTCCGCGCCTGGCTGGACCGGGCCCTGCGCAGCGGGCTGACTCTCATCGACCCCGCGCACGCCTGGCGGCAGGCCCTGCTGGCAGCCGATGCCGTCGTCGGCGACTTCGGCGCCGTCTCCTACTACGCGTCCGCTCTGGGCCTTCCGGTGCTGATGGCGACCAGAGGGCAGGACCGGCTGGACCCCGGAACGCCGCTCGCCGCGTTCGTCCGAGACGCACCGCTGCTCGATCCGTACGGCGCCCTGCGCCCCCAGGTGGAGCGGCTGCTCACCGAGCACCGCTCGGCCGCCGATCCCGGGGAGTTCGTCACCTCGGCGCCAGGCGCCTCGGCAGCGCTCCTGCGGCAGCACTTCTATGCCCTGATGGACCTCCCTGAGCCCGCTGCCCCCGCTCTGCTGGAACCGTTGCCCCTGCCTCCCTACGACCCACCACGGCGGACAGCTCCGCTCCGCGTACTCACGCGCGTCACCGGGACCGGCATCGTGGTCGAGCGAGCCACCGAACACCCCTATGACGCCGACGGTGACGTGCATCTGGCGGTGCACGAGGAGACCCGGGACCCGGGCAGCCTGGAGCTGGCCGACGTGATCGTGCGGGACGAGTCGGCGAACGACCCGCGCCTCGGCGGCCCGGCGGTATGGACGGCCGAGGCCCTGGCGCGGCACGAGCACTGCACGGTCGCCGCGTACGTGAGCGGCCCGGACACCTGCACCGTACGCAGCCGCAAACACGGTCTGCTCCACCTGTCCGCGCGCCCGGCGGCGGACGCCGACCCGGCGGCGTACGCCTCAGCGTTGTACGCGTGGCTGGCCGGCGGTGGCAGCGTTCCGCGCGAAGGCGCCGTCACACTCCGGGTGCGCGTCGCCGGTGGCGTGCACCCGGTGGTCGTGACGGCCCGCTAGCCGTTGCCCTCGCAGCGCAGCCGGAGTCCGGCGAGGTACCGCAGGTGCGGAGTGGCCGCTGGGGTGAGCAGGCCCTCCGCCTCGGTGATCTTCGTCAGCGCTTCGGCGTTCTCTCCCGCGTCGAGGAGGGTCTCGGCCAGGTCCGTGAGAGCACGTGCGCGGTTGTAGCTCTCCCCCTGCTCCTTGAAGAAGTCCGTCGCCGACTCCAGCAGGCGTTGCGACTCCGCCAACCGCCCCATCCCTCGCAGGGCACGCCCCTGGTGGCGATCGACCAGGGCGAGGGCACGCGCCACGTCCCGCGCCCCCTCCTGTCCCGGAGTAATCCGCCGGTAGCTGCGCTCAGCCGCGCCGAACTGCTCGAAGGCGGCCTCGTAGCGCCACTGGTAGAGGTACAAGAGGCCCAGCAACTCGACGGACGAAGCCTCGCCGCGTACGTGGCCTTCCGCGCGCTCACACGCGATGGCAGCGCGCGCCTCACGCGCGGCTTCCTCCCACTGCTGGAGTTCTCCCAGGCAGTGCCCGAGCTGGAAGTGGAGCCCGGCCGCCGTGCGGGAGTGCGGCCTGCGTTCGTCGGCGCACCTGGCCGCCACGCGCAGCGCGGGCAGCACCTCGTCCCAGTAACCGGCTTTCAGTTGAAGTGGCCAAAGGGCCCGGGCCAGCCGCAGCGCTGTAGTGAAGTGCTGGTACTCCACGGCCACGGATACCGCTCGGACCACATTGCCCGCCTCCGCCGCGAGCTCCGCCACGCCCTGCGCCTCGTCACGGTGGACGTCCCCGTCCGCCGGCGCGGGTTCGGTGCGCCAGCTCTGCGGCAGTGCGGCATGGGCCGCGTGCAGGGCGCGGTTGAGCAGGGAGTCGAGCGCGCGCTCCACGGCGGCGGAGCACTCGGGTATGCCGTGTTCGGGGCCCGCGGTGTCGGCCAGGCAGCGCCGCACCTCGGGACGGAAGCGGTAGCGCTCGTCCCCCAGCGGGTCCAGGAGCTGGGCCTCCGATGCCTCGACGAGCATCCGGGCCGCCTCTTCGGGCGTGGTGTCCGCGGCCGCGGCAGCCAGGCGTGCGTCGATGGAGGGCCAGCCGCCCAGCGCCGTCAGCCTGATGAGCCGCGCCGTCCCCGGCCGGAGGCAGTCACAGGCGGTCCGGACGGCGTCGCGTACCGGATCGTGCCCCGGCCTTCCCGCACTTGGCTCCGGAACGCCCTGACCGGGCTGACCAGGCTGACCGCCCTGACCGGGCTGACCGGGCTGACCGGGCTGACCGGCCTGACCGGCCTCCTCGGTGCGGAGTCGCAGCGCCTCGGCCTTCAGCGCGAAAGCGTTTCCCTCGCACCGCGCGAGCAGGTGCGGCATCCGGGCCTTGGCGCGCGCGACCTCCTCCTTCCCCGCCACTTTCCTCACCATCTGCACCGCGTACCGGTCGCTCAGCGGAGGAACAGCGACGCGCTCGGCCTCCAGCACAAAGGGTCGGCCGGAGACGACCACCAGCAGAAAGACATCGGGAGCAGCCGGGACGAGACTGCGGACCTGGGCGGCCGAGGAAGCGTGATCGACCACCACCAGAGCCCTGCGACCCGCGGTGAGCTGACGGTAGAGCTGTTCGCGGCCCGCCGCGGTGGGGGGCATCCGCTGCGGCGGGACGCCCATCTGCCGCAGCAGACGCAGCAGCACAGCGGCGGGCTCCGGGCCGTGCCCGCCTGAGGTGTCCCGCAGGTCGACGTAGAACTGCCCGTCGGGGAACTGGGCGTGCAGCGTCGCGCCCAGATGCAGGGCCACCGCGGTGGTGCCGATCCCCGGCGGCCCATGGAGCAACGCGACGCGCGGCCGTCCGTCGGCCCGGCGCGTCCCCTCCCGCTTCAACTCTTTCAGGACCTGCTGGCGATCGGTGAAGTCCCGTGAGGCCGGGGGGAGTCCGGCCGCCGGCGGCAGAGCCATCGCCTGTCCGGAGAAGCTGCGTACGAGGAGCGCCCACTCGCCCGCCTGCTGGGGATCATGGCGCAGGCGCGCGTGAACCTGCCCCGCCAGGGTCTGCCACCCCTCCGGTCCTGTCGGCAGCGGCGTTTCCCTCCCCAAGGTCCTTCTCGCCATCGCCCCGGCCGACAGGAGCGTCTGCTTGCCCACCTCTCCCGCGGCGCCGTTCCACGCGGCCGTGAGAAAAGCAGTCAGCGCGCTCAGCGCCACAGTCTCCAGCACGTCGGCCCCTCCCTCGTCTCTGCCGGACTGTATCGCCACGGCCACAGCCCGCGGAAACCTTTGAGCCCTTGTCAACTCCGCCGTATGGGTCAGCCATTCCTCCGAGCCGAACGTCCCCAATCCGAGCCGACCGTCCCCAAAAGGAAGCTATGAATGGGCCCTCCCAACCGATCTACAATGCCTGTTCCGCCGCGAGCCGCGAGCCGCGAGCCGCGAGCCGCGAGCCGCGAGCCGCGAGCCGCGAGCCGCGAGCCGCGAGCCGCGAGCCGCGAGCCGCGTAGCCGGCGCCGGAGGTTTGGGGGGCCGGGGTGGCCGCGCGCTTCGCTGACATCCCGTTCCTGCGGGTCCCCGTGGGTGAGGACGCCCATCGCTGGCGAACCTTCCCCGGCGAGCGCACGCTCGTCGTCGCAGCCCGCACCCTGACCTCGACCATCCGCATCCTGGAGGTACTGCCGGCGCTCCTGCGCGGCGATACCCGGATCACCGTGGTCTTCGCGCACGACCCTGGGTCCGCCTTCAGCGACGGCTCGATCGATCTACTGCACGACTCAGGCTGCCGGGTCATTCCCTGGGAGCAACTTTCCCACATCGAACCCGACTTGATCGTCAGCGCCAGTGAGCACATCGATCTTCCGGCTGGGCACTGCCCGGTCCTGGTGCTCCCGCACGGGGTCGGCTTCCAGAAGTACGTCCCGGACTCCCGCGCCCCGCGCGACCGCCTGTCCGGCGTCGTGCCGGATGAACTGATCGAAGCAGGACGGGCCTGGATGGCCGTCTCGCACCCCGACCAGGAACGGCAGCTCGTCGCCGCGCACCCGAAGTCCGCCGGGCGCACGCTGCTCGTCGGTGACCCCTGCCTCGACGAACTGCTCGTGAGTGAGCACCGGAGGGAGAGCTACCGGCGCGCTCTGGAGGTTCAGGACAATCAGCGCCTGGTGATGGTCAGTTCGACCTGGGGGCCGACCTCGCTCATCGCCCAGAACCCTGAGCTGCCCGCCCGGCTCCTGAGCGAACTGCCCTGGGACACCCACCGGGTCGGCCTGATTCTGCATCCCAACGTGTGGTCGGCCCACGGAGCATGGCACATCCGGACACTCCAGGCCGCAGCCCTCGACGCCGGTCTGCTGCTCATGCCGCCCGTGCACGACTGGCGGCCCGCGCTCGTCGCCGCCGACGCGGTGATCGGTGACCACGGCTCCGTAACCCTCTACGGAGCCGCGCTCGGCAGACCCGTGGCTCTGGCGGCGCACGGCAGCGAGGCCGTACCGGGCACCGCGAGCGCGGATCTGGCCCGGTTCACACCACGCCTCGATGCCGACGGCGGGCTCCTGGCTCAGATCGACGATCTCGTACAGAGCCATGCGGATCGTCGTGATCAATACACGGCCGTGGCCGCGCGCGCCTTCGAGACGCCGGGGGCGGCGCTCGCTCGTTTGCGTGCGGCCGTCTACGACCTGCTCGGTCTCCCCCTGCCGCCGAGCGACGCGCCACGCCCCCTCGCCCTCACCACCCCGGTGAATCCCGCGGCTCCGGTGACCTCGTGGGTCGTGGGCACCCGTCTCTGTACCGAGTCCACTCCCCGCGGCCACCTCACCATCGGCGTCAGCCGCTTCCCCACCTCTGTCGCCCGGGAGCAGCCTGAGACCGAACGGTCCTTCTGGCATCTCGCCGTCGAACCGGCCGAGGAACGCGACCGACGCCTGACCGAGAGCGCTTCCGTCCTGCTCGGCTCCACTGCGGCCCCGGACCTCGCCGCCGCACGGCACTGGGCACGAGATGCCCTGGCACGCCTGCCCGGCAGCGTCCTCGCCGCGAACGCGCTGGACTCCGGGGTGTGCATGGCCAACCTCCGCGATGGGAGCGTCGTAGAGGTGTCCTCCGCCGACGGTCGCGCCGTCGATGCGGCACTGGCCGCCTCCGCGGTCTACGCCTGCCTGCGCGCCGACGTTCCTGCGATCGGGATCGAAGTGGTGCTGCGCGCCGACGGCGCGAACGCCCCCGAGACACGGCTACGCCTGCGCGCCGTCACGACTTGAGGCCCACGACCTCGATGTTCTCCTTGGACCTGCTGCCAACGCGACCGTGCTCCCTCTACGGTGGTCATCGGCACTAGAGGTACGGCTGGTTCGGCAGCACCGCCGGTATGTGAGGGGGCCCTGTGGCGATCGAGGTGGCGGCACTGGCCGCATCGGGTGCGACGAGCACGGTGGTCGGACTCGCCGTCACCGAAGCGTGGACCCAGGTGCGCGCCCGCCTCACCCACCTTTTCAGCCGACGCCGTGACCAGGGCGCCGCCACCGAAGATGTCGAGCAACTTCGCATCGCTTTCGAACAGTTGGCGGCGTCACTGCGGTCGGACAACGAGCACGCCGTGGGCGACTCCGCCGATCAGTTGCGCAGACGGCTGCGCCACTCCTTGCGGCAAGGCTCCGAGACCGCTCAGGAACTGGTGGATCTCTTAAGCGAAATGAGCGGCCTGGCGGGCGATCCTCCCGCGGGGAGCACCGGATCGCAGGGAGCGGCGAGCTCCGCCGCCCACTCCCCGATCTCGTACCACGTGCCCGAAGCCCTCCGACGCCAAGGGCCGCCCTCACAAGTACCGGCCCCGCGCCATCACTTCATCAACCGCTCGGACGAGCTGGCCGTCCTGAACAGCCAGCTCGCTCACGACACCGACCCCTCACACGTGGACGTCCGCGTCCTCGCCGGCCCGCCAGGGGTCGGGAAGTCGGCACTGGCCCGCCACTGGGCGCACACACGCCGGACACGCGAGTACTTCCCCGACGGTCGGCTCTACGTGGACTTCGCGGCGCTGCGCCATCACACCGACCCGGGGGCGGACGTCACCGAGGCCGTCGGCCACTGTCTGCGGTCCCTCGGAGTGGCTGATGCCCACCTGCCCCCATCCCTCGGCGAGCGCACCGCACTCTTCCGTGACCGGACCGCGGATCTGCGCGTCCTGCTCGTACTCGACGACGTGTCCTCCCCCGCCCAGGTACGGGCCCTGATCCCGAACGGTCCTGGCAGCTCCGTACTCGCGACGAGCACGTTCAAGCTGGGTGAACTCTCCCTCGACGGCGCCCGCCCCTTGCCTCTCGAACCCCTCACCGAGGCCGCCTCACTGCTGCTCCTGGCCGACCGATGCGGTCAGGAGCGGGTAGCCGGTGATCCCGAAGCCGCCCAACGGGTGGTCGGCCTGTGCTCGGGCCTACCGGTCGCCCTGCAGGTCGCCGCGGCCCGTCTGGTGAACGACCCTCGCCTCACACTGGACGCTCTTGCCGCCGAACTCGCGGACGACGGACGGCGGCTGTCCGCACTCCGCGTGGGCGGCGAGTCCCCGGTGTCCGCGGTCTTCGACTCCGCCTACCGGCAACTGCCGGCCGACATGGCCCACGGCTACCGGCTCCTCGGCTGGATCCCCGGCCCGACCTTCGACGCGGCAACCGCTGCGGCCGCCCTCGGCCGGGACCTGGAGTCGGCCCAGGTACTCCTCGACGTCCTTGATGACATGAGCCTGCTGGAGGTCACGGAGGAGCGTCGGTACCGGTTCCACGGCCTCGTCCGTCTCCACGCACGCGACCGTGCGGGTGCCGAGGAGCAGTCCGGCACCCGGCTCGCGGTGACGGGGCGCGTACTGACGCACTACCTGGTCCTCACGGCGCTCGCGGACCGCTCGGTGCGTGCGGACCGCCTGCGCGTCGCCGATCCGCGCACTTTGACGGCAGGACAACCCGATCCGTTCGCCACGCGGACCGGTCCACGCCCGCTGGACTGGCTGGAGGCCGAGCGCGCGAACATCATGGCCGTCCTGCGCGCGGCGGACGAACCCTCGCTGCACACACCCGGCTGGCAACTGGCCGAGTGCTTCACCGTCCTGTTCCTGCACCATCGCCACCTCGGCGACTGGCAGGAATCCCTGGAACTGGGTGCGCGTTACGCGGCCGCCGCGGTGTCTCCGGCCGCTGAGGCACGGCTGCGCAGTCTGCTCTCCCGCCCCCTGATGGACATCGGTGAACACGATCGGGCACTGCGGGAGCTGACGGCGGCCCTCTCCTGCGCGGAGATCGCCGACGACCCGGTGCTGCACGCCTCGGTCCTTGAGTTCTCCGGCCGGTACTGGGACCGCTTCGACCTGGACCGGGCCGTAGCGGCGTACCGGCGCTCCAGGGAACTCAACACGCGGGGCGGGGAGCCACGCGGAGCAGCCATCGCCGCCTTCTTCCTCGGCCGTGCCCAGGACGCGCGCGGCGACCACGACCAGGCCCTCGGCACCCTTCATCGCGCACGCACAGATCTGCTCGCCCTGCCGGTACCCGACCACCGCATGGCCGCCCGCGCCACCGCCGCACTCGGACGTGCCCTCGACAATCTGGGCCGAACCAGCGAAGCCGTACTGACCCTGCGCGAAGCAGCGCGGACACTGAAGCGCCTTGAGGCACACGCCTACGAGGCCGAGGCCCTGCTCGACCTCGTCTCCATCGCCGAACGCCCCGGTGCCGACCGCTCCACACTGCGAGACGACCTGACCAGAGTCGTCACCATCCACGCGGACATGGGGAGCCCGCTGACGGAGAGCCTGACCGAGCGTCTGCACTCCTTGGAGAATCCGGGCACAAGCACTGACTGACACGGCACCCGGGAGCAATCACCGCGCGCCGCGAACCTATGTCTGTGTTCGCGAAGTGAGAATTTAACGAGCCGGGCGGAGAGGTTTTTCAGCGCAATGAGCAGAGCGAGTTCAGTTTCCCCCCACCGGCCGCCATGACGTGCTACTGTCGTCTCAGTTGCAGTTGTGGTTCCCGAAAACTTCAAGTGCTCCTGGCCGGATACTGCGGTAGGGGCGCTTTTGTATGACCGGTCATTTCCGGGCGGGGTAATCATCGCGGCGACACGGTGTCCGCACAGTGCGGATTCCGATGTTTTGCCCCAAAGGAGATTGACATGACTACTGGTACCGTGAAGTGGTTCAACGCGGAAAAGGGCTTCGGCTTCATCGAGCAGGACGGTGGCGGCGCTGACGTGTTCGCCCACTACTCGAACATCGCCGCCCAGGGCTTCCGCGAGCTGCTCGAAGGCCAGAAGGTGAAGTTCGACATCGCGCAGGGCCAGAAGGGCCCGACGGCCGAGAACATCGTTCCCGCCTGACGCTTACGCGCACTTAGAGCTGGGGCCCGCATCCTTAGGGGTGCGGGCCCCAGCTCTAGGCATTTCCCCGCAGTGATTCCACCTGCGGGCGACGCGGAGAACATCCGCCGCCACACCTCACGCGGACGCTCGTACGGGGATCCAGACGCACTTTCGCAGCGCACCCCCGCATGTGCACCCCACATGTGTGCCCCGCACGATCTCCACCGCAGTCGACGCTCCGGATTTATTCCCGCTTCGCGTCCCTCATTTTTTCAGCGCCTGTGTCCGCATGGATCATCCGTCGGCCAGATTCGCTTTCGCTTTTCAGCACCGGTCCATTCTTGTAATTCTCTGCGTCGCTCATCGCTGCGGAATTCCTTGATATGCGCCGCATCGAGGAAGGTTCCCGCATGAACCGCACACGTACGAACGACCGATTTGCCCGCGCCCGTAGTGGCAGCACCGGTGCCGGAAAGAGCGGTGGCCGCTTCGGGGCGCCGGCCCCGCGCCGTTCCAGTGGTCACGGCCGTCGGCCCGCCGCTCCGCAGGGTGAGTTCGCCCTCCCCAAGACCATCACCCCGGCTGTTCCCTCCGTGGAGGACTTCGCCGACCTCGACATGCCGGCACCGCTCCTTGCCGAGCTCGGCAGGCAGGGCGTGGCCGTTCCCTTCCCGATCCAGGGAGCGACGCTGCCGAACACCCTCGCGGGCCGTGACGTCCTCGGCCGCGGGCGCACCGGCTCCGGCAAGACGCTCGCCTTCGGCCTTGCCCTGCTCGCCCGGACCGCTGGGCAGCGCGCCGAGCCCCGCCAGCCGCTGGGGCTGATCCTCGTCCCCACCCGCGAACTGGCGCAGCAGGTCACGGACGCGCTCACCCCGTACGCCCGTTCCGTGAGGCTGCGCCTGACCACGGTCGTGGGCGGGATGTCGATCGGCAGGCAGGTCAACGCGCTGCGTAGTGGCGCCGAGATCGTCGTCGCGACCCCGGGACGCCTCAAGGACCTCATCGACCGGGGTGACTGCCGCCTGAACCAGGTGAGCATCACCGTCCTTGACGAGGCCGACCAGATGGCGGACATGGGCTTCATGCCCCAGGTCACCGCGCTTCTGGACCAGGTACGCCCCGAGGGGCAGCGCATGCTGTTCTCCGCCACCCTGGACCGCAATGTCGACCTCCTGGTGCGCCGCTACCTGACCGACCCCGTCGTCCACTCGGTCGACCCCTCGGCCGGCGCGGTCACGACGATGGAGCACCACGTCCTGCACGTCCACGGCGCCGACAAGCACACGGCCACCACCGAGATCGCCGCCCGCGAGGGCCGCGTGATCATGTTCCTGGACACCAAGCACGCCGTCGACCGGCTGACCCAGGACCTGCTCAACAGCGGCGTGCGCGCCGCGGCGCTGCACGGCGGGAAGTCGCAGCCCCAGCGCACCCGCACCCTGACGCAGTTCAAGTCCGGGCACGTCACCGTGCTCGTCGCCACGAACGTCGCCGCCCGCGGCATCCACGTCGACAACCTCGACCTCGTCGTCAACGTCGACCCGCCGACCGACCACAAGGACTACCTCCACCGCGGTGGTCGCACCGCCCGCGCCGGTGAGTCCGGGAGCGTCGTCACGCTGGTCACCCCCAACCAGCGCCGCGGCATGGTCCGCCTCATGTCGGACGCGGGCATCAGCCCGCAGATCACCCAGGTCCGGTCCGGTGAGCAGGAGCTGCACCGCATCACCGGCGCCCAGGCCCCCTCGGGAATTCCGGTCGTCATCACCGCGCCGGTGGTCGAACGCCCCAAGCGCGGCAGCGCGGCACGCGGCCGTCGTCGCCCCGCTTCGGCGGCGCGGCGTGCCTCCGCACCGCAGCGGTTCGTTGTCGACGCGGCGGCCTAGCACCTTCGTGATCAGAAAGCTGACCCACCGCTGCAGGAGGCACCTTTTGACGCTGGTTCAGATGCAGTCCCACTCGATGAGCGACGAGCCCGTGCGCGGGTCATCGGCCGACGCCGTCGAGGAAGCCGGACCTCGGGTCTGGGACGACATGACCGTCGAGGTCGCCCTGTCCGTGATGGTCGGCGCCCGTGTCGAGCACCTGCTCGTCTGCGACGAGGACGGCAGGCGCACCGATCTGGTCACCCGGGCCGGGCTCATGGCCGTCCGTGACTGCTCCGCGTACACGGATCGGACGCGCCTGCGCGACGTCCGCGACGGCGGCCTCGCCCTCGCCCACTGAATCAGCCCTCCCTCGCCCACTGAATCAGCTCCCCCCGGTCCCCCTTCTTCCTGTGAGGTCTCATGCGCTGTGTCATCGCTCGCTTCCCGTTCGACCTGACCAAGAGCGACGTCCTGGAAACGATGAAAGGCGTCAAGCCTGAGCCGGTCACCGGAGATTCGGTGATCATCGGGCGGCGCCACTACCCCGTGAAACAGGTCGGCCAGGTCGTCACCCGCCAGGACCGCCGCGATTTCAGCGCGGGTGAGGTTCTTCGGGCCATGGCTCAGCTCGGCTTCACCTGCCGTGCGCTCCCTACGGCCGCGCCCGTGCCCGCGCCCGCGCCCCGCATGAGCCCGCTCCAGCGGGCTTCCGCCATGCTGGGAGTCCCCGCCGCCGGCTGATCGACGGGGCAGGCGGGCGCGGCCGGCACAAGGCCGCCGCCCGCGCCCGCCCCGACCGGAAAGCCGGTCGGCCCCCCCTCAGCCCCGGTAGAGCTCCTCGATCTCGCCCGCGAACGCCTCCGTCACCGCCCGGCGCTTGACCTTCATGGACGGGGTGAGCAGCCCGTTCTCCTCCGTGAACTCGCCCTCGACCACCACGAACCGGCGGATGGACTCGGCCCGCGACACCGCCTGGTTCGTGTAGTCCACGGCCTTCTGGACATCGGCGAGCAGTTCCGGGTCACGGCACAGTGCGGACAGCGGGGTGTCCTTGGGGCGCTTACGGACGGCCAGCCAGTGGGCGGCGGCCTCCGGTTCGAGGGTGACGACCGCCGCGACGTAGGGCCGGTTGTCGCCGACGACGAGGCACTGGCCGACGAGCGGCCGGCCGCGCAGCCTGTCCTCCAGGACGGCCGGTGAGACGTTCTTGCCGCCCGAGGTGACCAGGATGTCCTTCTTGCGCCCTGTGATGGTGAGGTAGCCGTCCTCGTCCAGGGACCCGAGATCTCCGGTGGCGAACCAGTCACCGCTCAGTACGGCGTCGGTGGCCTCCTTGTTGTTCCAGTACGAGGTGAAGACGATGCCGCCCTTGATGAGCACCTCGCCGTCGTCCGCGATGCGTACCGCCGTACCCGGCACGGGCACGCCGACCGTGCCGGGGCGCGGCCCCAGCGGCGGCACGATGGTGGCGGCCGCGGTGGTCTCCGTCAGTCCGTACCCTTCGTAGACGACGATCCCGGCGCCGTAGAAGAACAGGTTGAGGCGCTTGTCGAGCGGGGAGCCGCCGCTGATCGCGTAGCGGAGGCGGCCGCCGACCTCCTTGCGGATGCGGCGGTAGACGAGGACTTCGTAGAGCGCCCAGGCCGCGTAGGCGCCGAGGGACGGGCCGGGGCCCCGCCCCAGGAACTTGTTCAGATACGCCTCCGCGAAGCCCACGCCGATCCGGTCGGCGCGGTCGAAGGAGGCGCCGCGGCCGATCTTCTCGGCGGTCGCGCGACCGGTGTCGTGGATGCGCTCGAACAGATACGGCACGCCCACGAGGAACGTCGGTCTGAAGGAGCGCAGTTCGGGGCGGAGCTCGTCCGGTTTGATGCTCGGGCAGTGGCCGAACTCTATGCGCGCCAGCATGCAGGCGATCTGGATGCTGCGGCCGAGGATGTGGGCGAGCGGCAGGAAGAGCAGGGTCGACGCGGTCTGCCCGGTGATCGCCTTGAAGACCGGGTGCATGAGGTCGACGGTGTTGGCCGCCTCGGCGTGCAGATTGCCGTGCGTGAGGACACAGCCCTTGGGCCTGCCCGTGGTGCCGGAGGTGTAGCAGAGGGTGGCCACGGAGTCGGGACCGAGGGCCGAGCGGCGCTCGGTGACCTCCTGGTCGCTCACCCCGTGGCCGCGCTCGGCGAGTTCCAGGACCGCGCCGTCGTCGATGACCGACACGGCGGGGGGCACATCGAGCCCGGCGACCGCGCGCCGCGCCGTGTCCGCGTGCTCCGCGCTCTCGGCGATCAGGAGCCGGGCACCGGAGTCCCGCACGATCCACTCGATCTGCTCGGCGGACGACGTCGCGTAGACGGGTACGCTCTGGCCGCCCGCCGCCCATATCGCGAAGTCGAGGACCGCCCACTCGTAGCGCGTACGGGACATCAGGGCGACCCGGCCGCCCGGTTCGAGGCCCGCCGCGATGAGGCCCTTGGCGGTCGCGGTGACCTCGCGGGCGAAGACGGCTGCCGTGACGGGTCGCCACCGGCCCGCCTCCTTGCGCCGCAGCACGACGGCGTCGGGGGCCTCGGCCGCGTTGGTGTACGGGATGTCCGCGGTGCTGCCGCGGACGGCCGGAGCGGCGAGGGCGGGGGTGCGGGCCTCCCGTACGACGCCGTGCTCGTCCCTGACGGTCTCGACCTTGGCACGGTCCGCCAGGTCGGTGCGGCGGCGCGCCTGCTTGAGGTCCTTGCGTACGCCCATGACGGCTCCCGGTTCGTCCACGTGACACGGGTACGGCGAACAACTCCTTACTCTGAAGTCAACTTACCGACGCGTAAGGGAAATTCAATGGTTCGGGCAGAAGTACTCCGGGCCGCACGCCGGGCATCCCGGCTGCCGCGCACCGCGCTCCCGCGCACCGCTCACGACGGCCGCCCGGGTCCTCGTTCAAGCCGTCGCTGACCTGCGCCGAAGTACGGTGCATGACATTTACGCGCACCCCTGTCCGATCTGCCCGCCCCGGCGGCGCTTCCGCGGGGGCGGATGCCGTGCGTGCGGGCGGCCGGTTCGCCGCCGTCCGGACGCCCTTGCGGTGGGCGCTCTGCCTCGCGCCCGCGGTGCTGATCCTCGTCGCCGGGTACCGGCGGCGCTGGATGTCCGACGACGGGCACATCTACGTCCGCACGGTCCGGCAGATCCTCGCGGGCAACGGGCCCGTGTTCAACGCGGGCGAGCGCGCCGAGTCGTCCACCGGCACGCTGTGGCAGTGGCTGCTCGTGCTCGCCGGGCTGCCGGGCGCCGACATCGCGACCGCGGCCGTGTACGGCGGGCTGTTGCTCACCGCGGCCGGGTTCGCGCTCGCCGCGTGGGGGGCGGTTCGCCTGCACGACGGCGGGGCTGTTCCCGGCGGGGCTGTTCCCGGCGGCGCCGTTCCCGGCGGCGCCGTTCCCGGCGGCGCCCCGCCCCGTGGCCGCCGCGAGCCGGAGGGGGGCACAGTGAGGAGCGGCCGCCGTGTCCTGCTGCCCCTCGGCGCCCTGGTCCCCCTCGCCCTGCCGCCCGTCTGGGACTTCGCCACCTCCGGCCTGGAGACAGGGCTCGCCACCTGCTGGATCGGCGGTGCCTGGCTGCTGCTCGTCGCCCGGCCCCGCTCCCTCGGTACCGCCTTCGTCCTCGGCCTCGGCCCGCTCGTCCGCCCCGATCTGGCCCTGGTCTCCGCCGTGTTCCTGGGCGCGCAGTGGCTGAGCGCGCGCCCCTCGCGGCGCGCCGCGCTGGCAGGTGCGGGTGTGGCGGGGGCGCTGCCCGTCGCGTACGAGATCTTCCGCATGGGCTACTACGGGCATCTGGTGCCGCTGCCCGGCGTCACCAAGGAGGCCTCGCAGAGCCTGTGGGCGCGTGGCTTCGACTACCTGGACGACTTCGCCGGGCCCTATCTGCTGTGGCTGCCCGTCCTGTTCATCGCCGCGGCCCTGCTGCCGTCCTGCCGCGGTCGGCTCTCCGTACCGCTCGCCCCGGTGCTCGCGCCCGTCGTCGCCGGAGTGCTCTGCTGGGTGTACGTCATCAAGGTCGGCGGGGACTTCATGCACGGGCGGATGTTCCTGCCGGGGCTCTTCCTGCTGCTGCTCCCGGTGTTCCTCGTGCCCGCCACGCGCGCGTGGGCGACGGCCGCCCTCGGGGTCGGCGTGTGGGCCGTGGTGTGCGCGGCTGGGCTGCGGATCGGGTACGAGGGGCTCATCGGGCCCGGCGGCATCGCCGACGAACGCGGTGTGTACGTCCGGCAGAACGCCGCCGCGCACCCCGTGCACCACGCCTTCGGCGGCTACCGGGAGAACGCGGCGTACGCGCGCGAGGTGCGGGCTGCCGGGCGCGAGGGGGCGCCCGCGCTGTTCCTCGCCCGTAACCGGGTGGGCGGCGACTCGCCCTCGGTGACCGCCTATTACGCCACCCTCGGCCTCAACGGCACCGTCGTCCCCCTCGACGGCGCCGCCCTCGACCCGATCGGCCTCGCCTATCCGCTGGCCGCCCACTCGGAGCGCATCCCCGAACGCCGCGTCGGCCACGACAAGTGGCTGCCCGACGAGTGGATCTTCGCCGACCGCGGGGCGGGGGCCTTGCCGGCCGGGTTCCGTCCTGAGCGGGTCGCCGCCGCGCGGCGCGCCCTGCGGTGCGGGGCGCTCGCCGAACTTCGCGCTGCGACGCGGGCGCCGCTCACACCCGGGCGGTTCCTCCGCAATGTCGCCGGGGCGCCGGAGCGGACGTCCTTCCGGTTCCCCAATGACCCGGTGCGGGCGGAGCGCCAACTGTGTGGCGCTCCGTAGGGGCCGGGGCCCCGTAAGGGGCGCGGGGAACTGCGCGCGCAGCCACGGCAAAGCCGCAGCCGCGTCTGCTCGGTGTCTCGGCAGACGCGGCTGCGGCTTGTTTCCGAGCTGAGCGCGCAGTTCCCCGCGCCCCTGACGGGGCCCTTACGGGGCGCCCCCCATCTCGTTCGCGCGGCGGATGCCGTCTGCCAGGGCGGCCACAGACTTGTCCCGGGAGACGAAGGCCAGGGGCGCGGGGAACTGCGCGACCAGCCACGGCAAAGCCGCAGCCGCGTCTGCTCGGTGCCTCGGCAGAGGCGGCTGCCGATTGCTTCTGGGCTGAGCGCGCAGTTCCCCGCGCCCCTTACGGGGCCCTTACGGGGCGCCCCCCATCTCGTTCGCGCGGCGGATGCCGTCTGCCAGGGCGGCCACGGACTTGTCCCGGGTGACGAAGGCCAGGGCCTCGGCCCAGTCCTCCAGTTCGGCCGGAGACGGGGCCCCGGGAAGCAGTCCCGTACCGCGAAGCCCCTCCGCGAAGTAGGCCGCCACGGCCGCCACTTGGAGGTGGGGCCCGACCTCGGCCAGCGGACGGTCGAGGTCGTCCGCGGACACGCCCGCGGAAACCTCGCGCGGAGCCCGGCTCCCCGGGTCGAGCCAGCGGACGCGCGCCGTGGCCACGGGGCCACGCGCGCCGGGCCGGGTGCGTACCGCGTACAGGGCCGTCACGGTGTGCCCGGGCCCGACCTCCCCGCCGTCCACCCGGTCGTCACGGAAGTCCTCGTCGGCGACGCGCCGGTTGTCGTACCCGATGAGCCGGAACCGCTCGACCGTCTCCGCGTCGAAGGACACCTGCGCCTTGGCGTCACGCGCGCGCAGGTCGATCTGCGCGGGCAGTCGCTCGCAGAACACCTCGCGGGCGTCCTCCTCGTCCGCGACGTACGTGGTGTGGCCGTCACCGCGGTCGGCGAGCCGCTCCATCAGGGCGTCCCCGTAGTCGCTGCCCACGCCGACGCCGAACAGCGTGATGCCGTGGGCGCGGCGGGCCTCCTCGACGCGCCGCAGGATGCCGTCGGCGGTGGTGTCACCGGTGTTGGCGAGGGCGTCCGAGAGGAGCACGACACGGTTGGTCGCGCCCTCGCGCAGGCCCCGGGACGCGGTGTCGTAGCCGGTGGTGATGCCTGCCTCCACGTTCGTCGAACTGGTGGGCCTGAGCCGGTCGACGGCCTCGTGCACGCGGTCGCGGCCGTCGTCGATGCGGGTCATCGGCAGGACCGTCTCCGCGCGGTCGCTGAAGGTGACCAGGGCCACCGAGTCGTCGTCGCGCAACTGGTCGGTCATGACGCCGAGCGACTTCCTGACCAGGTCGAGGCGGCCCGGCTCGGCCATGGAGCCGGAGATGTCGACGACGAAGGTGAGGGCGGCGGGCGGGCGTGCGTGCCGCTCGTCGTCCGGCCGGGTGGCGAGGCCGACGCGCATCAGGGACCAGCCGTCGGCGCCGGCGCGGGCGCCGTCCACCGTCACGGAGAAACCGTCGCCGTCCGGCTTCGGATAGTCCTGCCGGAAGCTGTTCACGAACTCCTCGGGGCGCACCGTCGCCGGGTCGGGCAGGCGGCCCTGGCCGAGGGTGCGGCGCGCGAAGCCGTAGGAGGCGGTGTCCACGTCCAGGGCGAAGGTGGAGAGCAGGTCGGCGGGGGCGGGTTCGGGGGCGAGGTCGCGATTGCTGCCGTCCTGCCGGTCCTGCGGCCGGTCCCGCCGGTCCTGCGGTCCGTCCGGGGCCGGGACGCGGAGGTCGGGGGCGGGCGCGGGCCCGGGCTGGGCGCCTTCGGCGCGGCGCTTGCCGTCGGCCCGGTCGGCGTCCGCGCTCCCGCCGCCGCCGCACCCGGCGAGCAGCAGCCCGCCCGCCAGGACGGCGGCGGCCGCTCCGCGTCCGGCACTTCGCTCCCGGGTGCGCGAGAAGCGCATACGCGGGAAAGGCGTGCACGGAAAACGCATACGTCCCATGGCTCGACCCCTCAGCTCGTCTCGTCGGCTCTTGTGCCTGTGACGGCCGAGGGGGCGAGGACGATCGGCCGCCCGCGTTGCGGAAGGGTCTCGGGTCGGCCGAGGCACCCCGAAGTCAGACAGGCGCTAGGACACCACGTCCTTCCGTGCGAACCCCCGGAACGCGAGCGCGAACAGCACCAGCGCGTATGTGACCGAGATCGCCGAGCCCTGGATCATGCCGCCCCACTCGGGTGTCGGCTGGAACACGTCCGCCCACGCGAACTGCCAGTGCGCGGGCAGGAAGTCGCGCCAACCGCCGAGGGCCGTGACCGCGTCGAGGACGTTCCCCGCGATGGTCAGGCCGACGGCGCCGCCGACCGCTCCGAGCGGGGCGTCGGTCTTGGTCGAGAGCCAGAAGGCGAGGCCCGCGGTGACCAGTTGGGACACGAAGACGTACGCCACGACGACCGCGAGGCGCCGTGCCGCCGTACCCGCGTCCAGGGTGCCGCCGGTGGGGATCTCCAGCGGTCCCCAGCCGTACGCGGCGGCGCCGACCGCGAGCGCGACCAGCGGCAGGAGCACCATCGCTGCGGCGCTCAGGCCGAGCGCCACGGCGAGCTTGGACCACAGCAGGCGGGCCCGTGGCACGGGTGCGGCGAGCAGATAGCGCAGGCTGGCCCAGCCCGCCTCGGAGGCGACGGTGTCCCCGCAGAACAGGGCGACGGGGATCACGAGCAGAAAACCGGCCGACACGAACAGGCAGGTCGCGGCGAAGTTCGCGCCCGACGCGGTGGCCGTGTCCATCAGCGTGACCTCGTCGCTGCGCCCGCCGGGCGAACCCGCCACGGCGAACGCGACGAGCAGCACCAACGGCAGCAGCGCGAGCACGCCGCCCATCACCAGCGTGCGCCGCCGCTTGAGCTGGCGGATCGCCTCGACGCGCAGGGGCAGGGTGCGCCCCGCGCGGTACCCGGGCGCGGTGGCCCGCTCACCGGGCGCATCCCCCGGCCCCGAGGGGCCCGTGGCCGTCGCGTCCGGCACGTGCGGCGCGTCCGGTGTGCTCTCGGTCGCCGTCATGCGGTGCCTCCGATCAGGGTCAGGAACGCGTCCTCAAGGCGGCGGTGCGGTCCGACGGCCTCGACGGGGACGTCGAGCCGGACCAGCTCGACGAGCAGCCGGGACGCCGCGGAACCGGCCTGGTCGGCGTCGTCCGCGGGAGCGAGCCGCACGAGAAGGCCGCCCTCGGCCCGTACCGCCGACGCCACGCCGGGCAGCGCCGCCACCTTCTCCACCAGCGGGTCGGGTACGTCGGCCGCGAGGCCCACCAGGAGGGTGTCCCCGGAGCCGACGATCTCGTCGACGGGGCCCGCCTGCACGAGCCTGCCGCGGTCCATGACCACCAGGTGCGTGCAGGTCTGCTCGACCTCCGACAGGAGGTGGCTGGAGACGATGACCGTGCGCCCGGCCGCGGCGTACCGGATCATCACGCCGCGCATCTCGCGGATCTGCGGCGGGTCGAGGCCGTTGGTCGGCTCGTCCAGGATGAGCAGGTCGGGCAGGCCGAGCATGGCCTGCGCGATGGCGAGGCGCTGGCGCATGCCCTGGGAGTACGTGCGCACCGCGCGGGAGAGCGCGTCGCCGAGGCCTGCGATCTCCAGTGCCTCGTCGAGGTGGGCGTCCTCGGGCGGTCGCCCCGTGGCCTTCCAGTACAGCTCCAGGTTCTCCCGCCCGGAGAGGTGCGGCAGGAATCCGGCGCCCTCGACGAACGCGCCGACCCGCGACAGGACGGGCGCGCCCGGCCGGATCGCGCGGCCGAAGACGCGGATCTCACCGGCGTCCGGGGCGATGAGGCCCATCAGCATCCGCAGGGTCGTCGTCTTGCCCGCGCCGTTGGGGCCGAGCAGGCCGAGTACCTGGCCCTTCTCCACGCGGAACGACAGGTCGCGGACCGCGTACCGGTCGGTGGACTTCGCGTACCGCTTGCTCAGGTCCGTGATCTGCAGGGGGACTTCGGCGAGCTGAGGGTCGGGCGCGGGCGCCGTGGTCCGTCTGCGGCCGAGGACGAGCAGGGCCGCCGCGAGCACCGCGCCGGTGAGCGGCAGCCACCACACCCAGGCGGGCAGCGGCGCCGCCGCGGTGTCCACACCGGGGGCGGTCGGCACCTTCAGGCCGCTCTTCAACGACACCGTGTACGCGGCGGGTTCGGCCGGTGAGGCATAGCCGAGGTCGGTCGATGCGAGCACCAGGCGCAGCCGGTGGCCCTTCTTCAGCTCGTGGTCGACCGCGGGCAGCTTGAGGTCGACGTCCATGCCGTCCACGGCGCCGCCGACGCGCACCGGGGCGACGAGCTGTGCGGGCAGCACCTTCTGCTCGCCGTCGGGGCCGACGTCGTAGACCTTCCCGAACAGGACCGTGTCCTCGCTGTCGGACTTCACATGGGCCCGCACGGTCGGCGCGCCGGTGACGCGCAGGTCCTCGGGCACGGGCTTCGACTCGAACGCGGCGTGCTGGCCGGGGAAGTCCAGGGAGACGCCGATGCCGAGCGAGGAGAGCCGGGAGAGGCCGCCGCCTCCGCCCGCCGCGCCGCCGATGCCGGGCAGCCCGGACACGGCGGGCGGTGCGGCGCCCGCGGGGTTGTCGAAGGTCTGCGGCCTGCCGGCGAGCGGAACCTCGCGCACGCCGTTCGCGAGGCCCGGGTAGCGGTCGCCGGTGGCGCCGCGCAGGGTGGCGGCGCCGTCCGTGGAGTCGATGCCACCGGTGCGGGTGACGCGGAAGGCGGGGCCGGTGTCGACGCCCTTGTCGTCCTTCAGATAGCGGTCGAACCAGGTCCCGACACGGCCCGCGACCCGGTCGGTCTCCATGTCGCCGCCGTCGTGCCCGCCGGCGATCCAGTCCACGGAGACCGGGGCGTGGTTGCCGCGGATCTTCTTGGCCATGGCGTCGGCCTGGTCGAGTGTGAACAGCGAGTCCGTCTGGCCCTGCACGATCAGGGCGGGCACCTTGATGCGGTCGCCGACGGCGGCGGGGCTGCGTCCGGACAGGAGCTCGCGTGCCTTCGCGTCCGGCTTCCCGGCCACCGCGACCCGCTCGTACATCTCGCACAGCTTCTTCTCGAACCGGTCGCAGCCGCCGCCCGCGCTGAGGAACATGCCGGCCCACTGCTTCTTGAACACGCCGTGCGGGAACAGCGCGTCCGCGAGATCCCAGTACGTGATCAGCGGGGCGATGGCGTCGACACGCCGGTCGTACCCGGCGGCGAGCAGCGAGACCGCGCCGCCGTAACTGGCGCCCGTGAGGCCCACGCGCGGGTCGCCCGCCTTGTCGAGCTGCACCTCGGGGCGCTCGGCCAGCCAGTCGATGAGCCTGCGGACGTCGGCGACCTCACCCTCGGGGTCGTTCAGGCCGATCCGGCCGGTCGACGCGCCGAAGCCGCGCGCGGACCAGGTCAGGACCGCGTACCCGGCGCGGGCCAGCTTCTCGGCCTGCTCGCGCACATCGTTCTTGCTGCCGCCGAAGCCGTGCCCGATGAGGACGGCGGGACGCTTCTCGCCGGGGTCGCCCGCCGTGAAGTACGACGTGTCGATCCGCACCTCGCGCCCTTCGGCCGACGTGCCCATGTCGAGCCGCTGGTCCGAGCGGCGCACGTCCGGGGCGTCGTCCGACGCGAGCGCCGTCCACGTACCCGCTCCGGCGAGCACCACGACCGCGGCCGCGGCGGCGAACAGCCGGCGCGGCCCGCGCAGCGCGGTCTTCCAGGCACCGGTCCTGGGCCGTCGTAGATCCATGGCGTCAACGGTACGGGTGGCCACCGACAAGCAATGCCCCCGCCGGTCGGAACCCCTGTGTCTCCCGGGGAAGTACGCGGAGGCCGCCGTGTACCACCGACGCGGTAGGGCGCGGCCCCGGCCGTCCAACTGTCAGGGGCGCCTACCCTCTTGACCCATGACGTCTTCGCCCGCCACCCCCACCGCATCGCTGGCCACCGGCCAGCGCTCGCTCGCCGATCCCGCCGTACGGTTCCCGCTGTGGCCGCCCCTCACCGAGGGCTGCCCGGTCACGAGCACGGACTCCGTCGCGTACCCGGTCGAGGTCGACTACGCCTACGACAAGCTGCCCGCCGACTTCTTCGCGACCGCCGCGTCCCGGCCGCGCGGGCACGAGCGGTGGGCGCCCCTCCTTCCGCCCCTGCACGCCCCCGGGCTCGCGGAGGGCGGAACTCCGCTCCTGCCCCTTGAGGACGGGGTGTGGATCAAGGACGAGTCCCGCAATCCGACGTGGAGCCACAAGGACCGCCTCAACCGCGTCACCGTGAGCGCGGCGGTCGGCGCGGGCGCGACGGGCGTCGTCGTCGCCTCCTCCGGCAACCACGGCGCGTCGGCGGCGGCGTACGCGGCACGCGCGGGGCTGCGCTGCGCCGTCGTCACCTCCGTGGACGCGCCGCCCGCCGTGGACGCGTTCCTGCGTGCCTACGGGGCCACCGTGCTGCCCGTCCCCACGCAGGCGCGGTGGCCGCTCCTTCGCCGCATCGTCGAGCGCGCCGGATACCACCCCGTCAGCAACCTCACGCCCGCCGCGCACACGGGGCACGGGTTCGGTCCCGAGGGCTACAAGACCATCGCCTATGAGATCTTCGCGGAGCTGGGTGTCGCCCCGCGCGCGGTGTTCGTGCCGACCGGCTACGGAGAGATGCTGTTCGGCGTGTGGAAGGGGTTCGCCGAGCTCGCCAGGTACGGCCTCGTGGACCGGGTGCCCCGCATGTACGCCTGCGAGCCCGCCGCCGGGGGTCCGCTCGCCGCGGCCGTGCGTGCCGGGGTGCCCGCCGCGCACGTTTCCCTCGGGCCCACGGCCGCGTACGCCATCGACTGTGCCGTCGGTGGGTATCGCGGGGTTGTCGCGGTGCGGGAGAGCGGGGGGTCCGCCCTGCTTGTCTCCGACGAGGAGATGGTGGCTGCTCGGGCCGAGCTTGCCCGGGGCGGGGTGTGGGCCGAGTTTTCCGCTGCCGCGGGGGTCGCGGGGTTGCGGCAGGTGGCCGGGGGCGGGCGGGAGGTCGAGGGGCCCGTGGTCTGTATCTCCACTTCCAGTGGGTTCAAGGACCGGGATCTGCTGGCCTCGGGGGCGTCCGTGCCGGTGGATCCGGAGGACTGGGCGGGGGTGGAGGGGCGGCTGCGGGGGTGAGGCCTCGCGGTGCGCCCCGGGCCCGCCCCTTCCCGAACCAGGGGCGCTGCGCCCCCTGGACCCCAGCCCCTTATCGGCGCTCCGCGCCTCGTCCTCAAACGCCGGACGGGCTGAAAGACTTCGCCGCACCGGAAGACGCTGCCGCACCGGCGAGAATTTGAGCCCGTCCGGCGTTTGAGGACGAGGCCGAAGGCCGATACGGGGTCTGGGGCGGAGCCCCAGGATCGGAGAAGGGGCGGGCCTGGGGCGCCCCGCGACGGCTACTCCCCCGGCACGCTCACCAGCCACCGGCTGCCCTTGCGCGGCCGCAGGTAGAACGCCCAGTACAGGGTCGCGACGGCCACGATGCCCCCGGTCCACAGGAGGTACTCGCCCTCCTGCTCGCTGAGTACGTACGCGAGCACGGCGACGAGCACCACCGGCACCCCGGGCCACAACGGCATCCGCCAGGCGGGCGCAGCCCCGTGGGTCCCCCGCCGGGCGAGCAGCGCGGCGACGGCGACCAGCAGATACATCCCGGTCACTGACACTCCGGTCACCCCGTACAGGGTGTCGAGGTCGACGAAGCAGAGGAAGGCGCCGGGCAGGCCCACGAGGAGGGTGGCGACCCAGGGCGAGCCGAAGCGGCCGAGCCGGGACAGGACGGTGTTCACGGGCGCGGGCCAGGCCTTGTCGCGGGCGGAGGCGAACAGGACCCGGGAGTTCTGGATGACCATGACGATGCCCGCGTTGATGATGGCGAGGGCGACGCACAGGCTGATGAAGGTGCCGACGCCGGAACTGGACCACGCGGCGACCATCCCGCCGATGTCGCCGCTGGTGAGCGCCGCGAGGTCGGGCGCCCCCATGGTGATCGCGGCGACCGGCACGAGCAGGACGACCGCGGAGATGCCGAGGGTGAGGAGCACGGTGCGGGCGACGTTGCGCCGCGGGTTCTCCATCTCCTCGGAGAGGTAGACGGCCGTGGAGAAGCCCTGGGTGACGAAGAGCGCGATGGCGAGCCCGGAGACGATCAGCATGGCGGTGACGGCCTCGGTGCCGCCGCCGGAACCGGAACCGGCGGCGGAGCCGGAGGCCACCGTGAGGTCGACGAGGCTGCCCGCACCGCGCTCGGCGTGCGCGAACCCGAGCACCGCGACCACACCCGCCGCGACCACTTCGAGTACCAGGAAGATCCCGGTGATCCAGGCGTTGGCACGCAGGTCGAGCAGGCCCGCGAGGGTGGCGAGGAGCATGACGCCCGCACCCGCGAAGGACGGGTCGAGGTGCACGACGGGTGCGAGGTAGTCGGCGGTGCCCATGGCGATCACGGGCGGCACGATCATGACGACGAGCAGGGACAGGACGAAGACGAGCCAGCCCGCGAGCCTCCCGGCCATCGTCGACACCATGGCGTACTCGCCGCCCGCGCTGGGGATCAGGGTGCCGAGCTCGGAGTAGCAGAACGCGACGCCCACGCACAGCAGCGCGCCGATGGCGATGGTGAACGCGGTGGCGGTGCCGAGCGAGGAGAACAGGTCGGGGACGACGACGAAGAGCGTGGACGCGGGGGTCACGCAGGACAGCGTGAGCAGGGTGCCGCCGACGACGCCGATGGACCGCTTGAGCTGCCGCGGCGACCCGTCCGGCGCCGGATCCGCCTCCGTGGCGAGGGGCGCGGAGGGAGGCGAGTGCAGCGTTTCGGTCATACGGCGGATCCGATCGGCTCGTACCGGAGGGGGACGCGGAGCCGTCAGGAAACCTCGGCGTCAACAAGACGTCAATGGCCGATTACCTACGGAATCCGCAGTCCCGCGAGCAGCCAACTCGCCGTTGAATCCCAGCCCTTCGTGGCTATAGGTGAATTTCACCTGATCGATTCAGTTAATGACCTTGGATGACAAGGTCGAACGGACCTGTGGCCTGCGGCACCCGTTTCATCCCCTCTGCACGAGAACCGCAGCGCGGGCCCCGAAAAAGAAACGAAGCCGTCCGGATTCCGGACGGCTTCGTGCTGTGCTGCGCGGTGCTCAGTGGTTGCGCGGGAACCCCAGGTCCACGCCCGCGGGCGCGTCGGAGGGGTCGGGCCAGCGGGTGGTGACGACCTTGCCACGGGTGTAGAAGTGCGTGCCGTCGTTGCCGTAGATGTGGTGGTCGCCGAAGAGCGAGTCCTTCCAGCCACCGAAGGAGTGGTAGCCGACGGGGACCGGGATCGGGACGTTCACGCCGACCATGCCCGCCTCGACCTCCAACTGGAAGCGCCGGGCCGCGCCGCCGTCGCGCGTGAAGATCGCCGTGCCGTTGCCGAACGGCGAGGAGTTGATGAGGGCGATGCCCTCCTCGTAGGTGTCGACGCGCAGCACGCACAGGACAGGGCCGAAGATCTCGTCCTTGTAGGCGTCGGCCGTCACCGGCACCCGGTCGAGCAGGGAGAGGCCGATCCAGTGGCCGTCAGCGCATTCGGGGTGGCCCTCGACGGTGTACCTGGTGCCGTCGAGGACGACCTCGCTGCCCTGGGCCGCCGCGCCCGCCACGTACGACGCCACCTTGTCGCGGTGGGCGGCCGTGATGAGCGGCCCCATCTCGGAGGACGGGTCGTTGCCGGGGCCGATCTTGATCTTCTCGGCGCGCTCCTTGATCTTGGCGACCAGCTCGTCGCCCACCGCTCCCACCGCCACGACCGCCGAGATCGCCATGCAGCGCTCGCCCGCCGAGCCGTACGCGGCCGAGACGGCGGCGTCGGCCGCCGCGTCCAGGTCGGCGTCGGGCAGGACCAGCATGTGGTTCTTGGCGCCGCCGAGTGCCTGCACGCGCTTGCCGTTGGCGGCGGCCGTGGTGTGGATGTACCGGGCGATCGGCGTGGATCCGACGAAGGACACGGCGGCCACGTCCGGGTGCGCGAGGAGGCGGTCCACGGCCACCTTGTCGCCGTGCACGACGTTGAAGACGCCGTCCGGCAGCCCCGCCTCGGTGAGCAGCTCCGCGACGCGCATCGACGCCGACGGGTCCTTCTCGCTCGGCTTCAGGACGAAGGTGTTGCCGCACGCGATGGCGAGCGGGAACATCCACATCGGCACCATGGCCGGGAAGTTGAAGGGCGTGATGCCCGCGACGACGCCGAGCGGCTGGCGGATCGAGGAGACGTCCACGCGGCTGGCGACCTGCGTGGACAGTTCGCCCTTGAGCTGCACGTTGATGCCGCACGCCAGGTCGACGACCTCCAGGCCGCGGGCGACCTCGCCGAGGGCGTCGGAGTGCACCTTGCCGTGCTCGGCGGTGATCAGCTCGGCGATCTCGTCGCGGTGCGCGTCGAGCAGCGCCCGGAACCTGAACAGGATCGATGTGCGCTGGGCGAGCGAGGACTGGCCCCAGGTCGTGAACGCGGCCTTCGCGGCGGCCACGGCGGTGTCCACCTCGGCCGCGGACGCGAAGGCCACCCGGGTCGTCACGGCGCCGGTCGCCGGGTCGGTGACGGGGCCGTACGTACCGGACGTGCCCTCGACGCTCTTGCCGCCGATCCAGTGGTCGACGGTCTTCGTCGTGCTCGTCGTGCTCGTCATGCCGAGTAAGTCCCTTCACAGATGGCGGCGCCGGGCTGAGACGTGCCGGTCGTACTCCTCACGTGCCTCGACCGCCGACGTACGCGTCGCGGTCTCGGCCACGGGCACATCCCACCACGCCTGTGCCGGGGGCGGGCCCGACACTGTGTCTGCCGTTTCCGTCTCCACGTAGACACATGTGGGGCCGTCCGCTTCGCGTGCCTCGCGCAGCGCGGCGCGCAGCTCACGGACGGTCTTCGCGCGGGTCACCGGCAGTCCGAGGGAGGCCGCGTTGGCGGCGAGATCGACCGGCAGCGGGGTTCCGGTATAGCCCCCGTCGGGGGCCCGGTGTCGGTAGGCGGTGCCGAAGCGCTCGCCGCCCACGGACTCCGAAAGGCCCCCGATGGAGGCATAGCCGTGGTTCTGCAGGATCACGATCTTGACGGGGATGTTCTCCTGCACGGCCGTGACGATCTCGGTGGGCATCATCAGATACGTCCCGTCGCCGACCAGGGCCCACACGGGCCGCTCGGGCGCGGCCAGGGACACCCCGATCGCGGCCGGGATCTCGTAGCCCATGCAGGAGTATCCGTACTCCACGTGGTACTGCTCCGGCGAGCGGGCCCGCCACAGTTTGTGCAGGTCGCCGGGGAGGGATCCGGCCGCGTTGACGAGGACGTCCTCGTCGGTGACGATCTCGTCGAGCAGGCCGAGCACCTGCGTCTGGGTCGGCCGGACGTCCGGTTCGTCCGCTGCGTACGCCGCGTCGACCCGGTGCTCCCAGCGCTCCTTGTCGTCCGTGTACTCGGCCGCGTACGCGGTGTCGACGCGATGGCCCCGCAGCATGTCCCGCAGCCCTTCGAGCCCGGCGCGCGCGTCGGCGACGAGGGTGGCGGCGGCCATCTTGTGGGCGTCGAACGCGGCGATGTTCAGGTTGACGAAGCGCACCCCGGGCGCGGCGAAGAGGGTGCCTGACGCCGTGGTGAAGTCGGTGTAGCGGGTGCCGACGCCGATCACCAGGTCGGCGGTGCGGGCCAGTTCGTCGGCGGTCGCGGTGCCGGTGTGGCCGATGCCGCCGACGTCGGCGGGGTGGTCGTGGCGCAGGGAGCCCTTGCCCGCCTGGGTGGCGGCGACGGGGATGCCGGTGGCGTCGGCGAGTTCGGCGAGTGCCTGCTCGGCGGCGCTGTGGTGGACGCCGCCGCCCGCGATGATCAGGGGCCGGTCGCTGTCGCGCACCAGGCTCGCGGCGGCGGCGAGTTCGGCGGGGTCGGGGGCCTGCCGGCGCACGGTCCACACCCGCTCGACGAAGAACTCCTCCGGCCAGTCGTACGCTTCCGCCTGCACGTCCTGCGGCAGCGCGAGCGTCACCGCGCCGGTGTCGACGGGGTCGGTGAGCACCCGCATCGCCTGGAGGGCGGCCGGGATCAGCGCCTCGGGGCGGGTGATCCGGTCGAAGTACTTCGAGACGGGCCGCAGACAGTCGTTCACGGACACATCACCCGCGTACGGCACTTCGAGCTGCTGGAGCACCGGGTCGGCGGGGCGGGTCGCGAAGGTGTCGCCGGGCAGGAGCAGGACCGGCAGGTGGTTGATGGTGGCGAGGGCGGCGCCGGTGACGAGGTTGGTGGCGCCGGGGCCGATGGACGTGGTCACGGCCTGGGTGGAGAGGCGGCCGCACTGGCGCGCGTACCCGACCGCCGCGTGCACCATGGCCTGTTCGTTGCGGCCCTGGTGGAAGGGCATCGTCCCGCCGTACTCGACGAGGGCCTGGCCGAGGCCCGCCACGTTGCCGTGTCCGAAGATGCCCCAGGTGGCGTCGATGAGGCGGCGCCGCTCGCCGTCCCTTTCGGTGAACTGCCGCGTCAGGAAGCGCACCAGGGCCTGGGCCGTCGTGAGCCTGACCGTGCCGGGCAGGCCCCGCGTCGCGTCCTTCGTGCCGCTCATCGGTAACCCTCCGTGTGGTCGGGGTGGAAGCAGATCTTCCACTCCCGTTCGTCCCCCGGTCCCGCCATCACATTCAGGTAGTACATGGGGTGCCCCGGCTGTGCGACGGACGGCCCGTGCCAGCCGTCGGGCACGAGCACGGCGTCACCGGAGCGCACCTCCGCGAGCGTGTCCGTGCCGCCCTCGCGCGAGGGGGAGACCCGCTGGTAGCCGAAGCCGTGCTCGCCCTCGATCTCGAAGTAGTAGATCTCTTCGAGGACCGACTCCACGCCCGGCCGGTGCTCGTCGTGCTTGTGCGGCGGGTACGAGGACCAGTTGCCGCCGGGTGTGATCACTTCGACGGCGATCAGGCGGTCGCAGTCGAAGGCGTCCGCGGCGGCGAAGTTGCGGACCTGCCGGGCGCAGCCGCCGCTGCCGCGCTCCTCGACGGGGACCTCCGGCGCGGGGCCGTAGCGGGCGGGGAGTCGGCGCTCGCACTTCGCTCCTGCCAGGGCGAAGCGGCCTCCCACGCCGGAGGCGATCTGGATGTGGGCGTCACGGGGCACGTAAGCGAAGTCGGTGACTCCGCTGAACACGCTCTCGCGGCCCAGGAGTTCGATGATCTCGCCCTCCGCGTGCACCGTACAGCCGCCGGTCAGCGGGAGCACGATCCATTCACTGTCTCCCGTGGCGAAGGAGTGCGTGCCGCCGGCCGGGATCTCCACGACGCGCAGCCCCGCATACGTCCAGGCTGCGCTTTTCGGGTCGATGGCGACGGCGTAGGTGCCGTCGGCCGCACTTCCTTTTGGTACGTACGTCATGCGGGCTCCTCCTGATCGCACAGATCACGGCGTGTACGTCACAGTGCGTACGTCACGGCTACAGCAGGCCGACCGCGGTGTCGACGGCGCCCGCGACGTCGCCGTCCGGCGGGTACAGCAGCGTCCGTCCCGCGACCAGGCCCTGCACGGTGGGAAGTCGCAGGGCGCCGCGCCACTTCTCGTACGCGGTGTCGGTGTCGTCGGGGTTCCCCGCCAGGTCGCCCCCGAGGAGGACGGCGGGCAGCGTCGAGGTCTCCATGACGCGCGCCATGTCGTCGGGGTTCTCGGTGACGGGGACCTTCAGCCAGGTGTACGCGGAGGTGCCGCCGAGGCCGGAGGCGATGGCGATGGAGCGGGTGACGGCGTCGGCGCCCAGGTCGTTGCGCAGCACCCCGGCCGCGGTCCTGCGGCACAGGAACGGTTCGACGAACACCGGCAGCCTGCGGGCCGCCATCTCGTCGACGGCCCTGGCGGTGGCCTCCAGGGTCGTCAGGGAGCCGGGGTCGTCGTAGTCGACGCGCAGGAGCAGCTTGCCCGCGTCGAAGCCGAGCCGCTGGATGTCCTCGGGGCGGTGCCCTGTGAACCGGTCGTCCAGCTCGAAGGCCGCGCCCGCGAGTCCGCCCCGGTTCATGGACCCCATGACCACCTTGCCCTCCAGGGCCCCGAGCAGCAGCAGGTCGTCCAGGATGTCGGCGGTGGCGAGGACGCCGTCCACGCCCGGGCGGGACAGGGCCTCGCAGAGGCGTGCCAGGAGGTCGGCGCGGTCGGCCATGGCCATGGGGTTTCGCCCTACCGCGAGGGCGCCGCGGGCCGGGTGGTCCGCGGCGACGATCATCAGCCGGCCCGAAGGGCCGAGGAGGTCCCGCCGCTTGCGGCGTGCGGCTGCCTCTGCGATGGCCTCCGGGTGCCGTGCCCGGATGCGTACGAGCTCGCCGACATCGACGGGGGTCACGCCTTGGCCTCCGTACGTCCGCTGCCCTCACGCCGGATGAACGGCACCCGGAACTGTGGGCTGTGCCCACCCTTCCCCAAGCTCTCGACTCCGCTCGAGCAGGGGAGACCCCACTCGCCCTGCGGCACGATTGCCCACAGCGGTTGCGGTTGCGGTTGCGGCAGCGGGTGCCGCAGTCGTGTTGTTCGGGTGCTCACAGGACCGCCCCCGCCGCCAGCGCGGTCTCCACCTCGGTGGGGTACGGCATCGCGGACGAGCACTCAAGGCGGGAGGCGACGATCGCTCCCGCCGCGTTCGCGTACCGGATCACCCGCTCCAACTCCCATCCGGCGAGCAGCCCATGGCACAGCGCCCCGCCGAACGCGTCCCCGGCACCGAGCCCGTTCAGGACGGTCACGGGCAGCGGCGGCACCTCGGCGGACTCGCCCGCGCGGTTCATGGCGAGCACCCCCTTCGGCCCCTGCTTGACCACGGCGAGCTCGACCCCCGCGTCCAGGAGCAGATGCGCCGCCTCCCGCGGCTCGCGCACCCCGGTGGCGATCTCCACCTCGTCCACATTGCCCACGGCCACATTCGCGTGCCGCAACGCCGCCGCGTAGTGCGGCCGCGCCTCGTCGGGCTCGGCCCAGAACATGGGCCGCCAGTCGAGGTCGAAGACGGTGAGGCCGCCCGAGCGGGCGCCGAGGGCCGCGATCGTCGCCGTCCGGCTCGGCTCCGCGCACAGGCCGGTCCCCGTCATCCAGAAGATCCGGGCCTCGGCGATCGCGTCGAGATCGAGATCGGCCGCCGCGATCTCCAGGTCGGGTGCCTTCGGCTGCCGGTAGAAGTACAGCGGGAAGTCGTCGGGCGGGAACACCTCGCAGAACGTCACGGGCGTCGGAAGCCCGGCGACCGGGGTGACCCACCGGTCGTCCACCCCGAACTCCCGCAGTTGCTCGCGCAGATACGTACCGAAGGGGTCCTGTCCCGTCCGCGTGACAACGCCCACGCGCCGCCCGAGCCGCGCCGCCGCGACCGCCACATTCGTGGCCGAGCCGCCGAGGAACTTCCCGAACGTCGTGACCTGCGAGAGCGGCACCCCGGTCTGCAGGGGGTAGAGGTCCACCCCGATCCGGCCCATCGTGATGACGTCGTACGGATCGGTGTACGGATCGGTCACCCTGCACATCCCTTCCTGGAGGCAGCCTGTCGCCACCCCCAGGTCTAATCCCGCGCCAGGAACCCTGTCAACATTTTGTCCTGACATTCGGACTACTCCTTGACACTGTTCTCGGCGGGCGGCGAGGCTTTCGGACATGACGACGCTGTCCCGCATCCGGATCGGTTCGGCCCCCGACTCGTGGGGCGTGTGGTTCCCCGACGACCCCCAGCAGGTCCCCTGGAGCCGTTTCCTCGACGAAGTCGCCGCGTCCGGATACGAGTGGATCGAGCTCGGACCGTACGGCTATCTGCCGACCGACCCCGCCCAACTCGCCGACGAGACGGGCCGCCGCGGCCTGAAGGTCTCCGCGGGCACGGTCTTCACGGGCCTGCACCACGGCCCCGCCGTCTGGGACAGGACCTGGGAGCACGTGTCGGCCATCGCCGCGCTCACCCGGGCGACGGGCGCGCGCCACCTCGTCGTGATCCCGTCCTTCTGGCGCGACGACAAGACCGGCGAGGTCCTTGAGGACGCCGCGCTCACCGCCGAGCAGTGGCGCCACCTCGCCGCCCAGACCGAGCGCCTCGGCCGCGAGGTGCGCGAGCGGTACGGCCTGACCGTCGTCGTCCACCCGCACGCCGACACCCACATCGACACCGAGGAGAACGTCGCCCGCTTCCTCGACGCGACGGACCCCGACCTGGTCTCGCTCTGCCTGGACACCGGCCACTACGCCTACTGCGGCGGCGACAGCGTCAAGCTCATCGAGACCTACGGCGAGCGCATCGGCTATCTGCATCTCAAGCAGGTCGACCCGGCCGTGCTCGCCGAAGTCCGCGCGCAGGACATGCCGTTCGGGCCCGCCGTCGCGCGCGGCGTGATGTGCGAGCCGCCCACGGGGGTGCCCGCGCTCGGACCTGTCCTCGATGCCGCGCAGCGCCTTGACGTCGATCTCTTCGCCATCGTCGAGCAGGACATGTATCCGTGCGAGCCGGACAAGCCGCTCCCCATCGCCCGCCGCACACGGTCGTACCTGCGCTCCTGCGGCGCTTAGCGCTTCGCCCCGTAAGGGGCGCGGGGAATCGCGCGACCAGTCCCCACCGGCCCGCAGGATGAACACCGCCCATCCAGCGAAGCGATGCGGCACGCTGGTCGTACGGCGGGCCGCCACGCCGGGCCGACGACGAGCGGGAGGCTGAATGAGCGCGGGCCGCCGGCACGAGGCACGTACGCGCACCGCGGTGCGCTCCCTGCACGGCCCCGACGGGCGCTGGGAAGTCGCACTCGCCCGCCCCCACCCGCGGCTGCGGCCCGGTGTGATCAGCTACCGCGGCTTCCGGCTCGCCCTCGGCGCGCCCCGGCGCAGGCTCGAGGTCCCCATCGGCGCGGTGACGCTGCTGCTCGGCTTCGGCCACGAGCTGCGCATCCGGGGCCTCACGGGCTCCGGGCGGCCCCCGGTGTCGCTGGTCTCGGTGGTCTCCGGGCTCACCACGCGGCCGGTGCTCGGCGAGCACGACGGGCGGCTCGCGGGCATCGAGGTGCTGCTCACTCCGTGGGCCTCCTTCACTCTCCTCGGCGTCGAGCAGCACGAACTGGCCGGGCGCGCCCTGGATCCGGACGCGCTCGGCGCCAGGCCCTGCCGCGGCCCCTGGGATCGGATCGGCGACCTCGCGGCGGCGCTCGGCGCGCTCCCCCGCTGGTCCGACCGGTTCGGGCTGCTCGACGACGTCCTGATCCGCTGGGCGGAGTCCGGACCGCCGAGTTCGCGGCGGACCGTGCGGGCCTGGAACGAGCTGGTGCGCACCCGCGGCACCGCGCCGGTGACCACGATCGCGGACGAGGTCGACTGGAGCGTGCGGCAACTGGAGAACCGCTTCCGGGAGCAGATCGGCATCGGACCGAAGGCCGCGGGCCGGGTCCTGCGCCTGCAGCACGCCCGCAGACTCCTTGCCGCGGGGCGCAGCCAGGCGGAGACCGCGGCTCTCTGCGGCTTCTACGACCAGGCGCACCTCAGCGGCGAGTTCAAGGCGATGACGGGCTGCACACCGCGCCAGTTCGCGCGGGTGAGCGGGGCTCCGCTGCCCGCGCACAGCGGACCGCCGTCGGCCGCGCGGCTCGCGGGCGAACAGACGAGCCTCGTCCTGGGGCCCCCGGGCACCTCGGAGCGGGGCGCGCCCGGCTCCCCCGGCCGGAGCACCCCTGGCTCCCCCGGCCGGAGCACCCCTGGCTCCCCGGCCTGAGCGCGGAATTCTCCAAGACCGCGCCCGGGCGCTGAGGGCACCCTGACCCCTCCGGGCCACCGCCGAAGGAGCCCCCGCGTCTCGGGCCGGCGGGCTTCGGGGAGGGTGCGGGAACCCGGGGGCCGGGTCCGGCGCAGCGGGCCCGGTCCTTCGTTCCCTTTACCACCTCGCGTGGCCGCGCGCCGCGGACACGCCCCACTTTCACACCTCGATCCGGCGTCACTTCTGTCACGAAGACCGCCTTCATGTCACACATGTCCCGCCAATGCGGATCTTGCGTCACAGCCGGTCTACAGACCCCCCTGCGCGGTCACTCTGCGTCGTTGACGGGGCACAGGCTGGGTGATCGCCGGTACTGCACCCAGCTCCCCCGTCGGCCGTTCCGGCCGCCCCTGGGCGCACGCAGTGAGGAGCCCCCCATGACCGACAGAAGGCTGTGGTCGTACAAAGACATCGCGGCGCACATCCGGGTCCAGCCGGACACCGTGCGCTCCTACCGCAAGCACGGACTGCTGCCCGACCCCGACCACGTCGAGAGCGGCAAGCCCTACTGGTACGCCGACACCATCCGCGCCTGGGTCGCCGCCCGCCCCGGCAACCGCACCCGCCGCAACGATTGAGCAGGGCCGGCCCTGATGGCACCCGACACCTTCTTGGAAAATACCCCCTAGGGGTATAGTGTGAAGCACGTCGGGGTTCCCTGGAGCTACCGGAGCCCCACAGGCACACCGACGTCCACCGCGTCCACACCACCCCCTGAGGAGAACGACATGACCGCCAACGCCCAGACCTCGCAGCCCGGCTCCGTCACCACGGTGTTCGCGGTGACGGGGATGACGTGCGGCCACTGCGAGGGCGCCGTGTCCAGCGAGATCTCGGAGCTCGGCGGCGTCAGCTCGGTCAAGGCCGAGGCCGCCACGGGCAAGGTGACCGTGGTGTCGGACACCCCCCTCGACGAGGAGGCCGTCCGCGCCGCCGTCGACGAGGCCGGCTACGAACTGGTCGGCAAGGCCTGACCGCCGCCCCACCCGCCGGGCCCCGCGGCACGCCACCCACGGCCGCGGGGCCCGGCACCCCTCTCTCCCCTCCGCTTCGCCCACTCGCCGTACGCCGCCCGGAGAGCCGAAAGCCCCCATGAACACCTCGCACACCTCCGAGGTCGAACTCGCCATCGGCGGAATGACCTGCGCCTCCTGCTCGGCCCGCATCGAGAAGAAGCTGAACCGCCTGGAGGGCGTGACCGCGTCGGTCAACCTCGCCACGGAGAAGGCGAAGGTGGCCTTCCCCGACGGCGTGGAGGTCGGCCAACTCGTCGCCACCGTGGAGAGACTCGGCTACTCGGCCCACGAGATCGTCCCGCCCCCGCCCGACACCGGGCACGACGCGGACGGCGACGGCGCCGACCGCCCCCTCACCGCCGACCGCCCCGTCACCACCGACCTCACCGAGGCCGACCGGCTGCTGCAGCGGCTGCTCGTCTCGGCGGCCCTCGCGCTGCCCGTCGTCGTCCTCGCGATGGTGCCCTCGCTCCAGTTCGAGTACTGGCAGTGGCTGTCCCTGACCCTTGCCGCGCCGGTCGTCGTGTGGGGCGGGCTCCCCTTCCACCGGGCCGCGTTCCGCAACGCCCGGCACGGCGCGGCGACCATGGACACGCTGGTGTCGCTCGGTACCCTCGCCGCCTTCGGCTGGTCGCTGTGGGCGCTGTTCCTCGGCACGGCGGGCGAGCCGGGCATGCGGCACGGCTTCGAGTTCACCATCGCGCGCGGCGACAGCTCGTCGGCGCTCTACCTCGAAGTGGCCGCGGGCGTCGTCACCTTCATCCTGCTCGGCCGCTTCCTGGAGGCCCGTTCCAAGCGGAAGGCGGGCGCGGCGCTGCGGGCGCTGCTCGAACTGGGCGCCAAGGAGGTGTCCGTACTGCGGCCTGACGGCACCGAGGCCCGGGTGCCGGTCGGCCGCCTCGCCGTGGGGGACCGCTTCGTGGTCAGGCCCGGGGAGACCGTCGCCACCGACGGCACCGTCGTCGAGGGCGCGTCCGCCGTCGACGTCTCCATGCTGACCGGCGAGTCCGTGCCCGCCGACGTCTCGGTGGGCGACGCGGTGACGGGCGCGACGGTGAACGCGGGCGGGCGCCTGGTGGTCGAGGCGACCCGCGTCGGCGCCGACACCCAACTGGCCCGCATGGCCCGGCTCGTGGAGGACGCCCAGAGCGGCAAGGCGCAGGTGCAGCGGCTCGCCGACCGCGTGGCGGCCGTGTTCGTACCGGTCGTCATCGCGCTCGCCGTCGCCACGCTCGGCTTCTGGCTCGGCAACGGCGCGGGCGCCGCCGCCGCGTTCACGGCCGCCGTCGCCGTCCTGATCATCGCCTGCCCCTGCGCGCTCGGCCTCGCCACGCCCACCGCGCTGCTCGTCGGCACCGGCCGGGGCGCCCAGCTCGGCATCCTCATCAAGGGCCCCGAGGTCCTTGAGTCCACCCGCCGCGTCGACACGGTCGTCCTCGACAAGACCGGCACGGTGACGACGGGACGCATGGCCCTCCAGGAGGTGTACGCGGCCGACACCACCGACGAGAAGGAGCTGCTGCGGCTCGCGGCCGCCCTGGAGCACGCCTCCGAGCACCCGGTCGCCCGCGCCGTCACGGCGGGCGCGGCCCAGCGCCTCGGCCTCGCAACGGGTGCGCTGCCCGCGCCCCGGGACTTCGAGAACGTCCCCGGGTCCGGGGTGCGCGGCACGGTGGACGGGCACGCGCTGCTCGCCGGGCACGCCCGGTTCCTCGCCGCCGCGGGTGTCACCGGCCTCGACGAGCTGACCGCGGCCAGGGAGCGCGCGGAGGCCGCGGGCCGCACCGCCGTCCTCGTCGCCTGGGACGGGATGGCGCGCGGGCTGCTCACCGTGGCCGACACCGTCAGGGCCGAGGCCCCCGAGGCGGTCCGCAGGCTGCGTGGCCTTGGCCTCGCACCGGTCCTTCTGACCGGGGACAACCACGCGGTGGCGCGGTCGGTCGCCGAGGCCGTCGGCATCGCCCCGGACGCCGTGTACGCACAGGTGCTGCCCGAGGACAAGGCCGACGTGGTGCGTCGGCTACAGAGCGAGGGCCGGGTGGTGGCCATGGTGGGGGACGGCGTGAACGACGCGGCGGCCCTGGCGACGGCCGACCTGGGGCTCGCCATGGGCACGGGCACCGATGCCGCCATCGAGGCGGGCGATCTGACGCTCGTACGGGGCGATGTGCGGGCGGCCGCCGACGCGATCCGGCTCGCCCGCAGGACCCTCGCCACGATCAAGGGCAACCTCTGGTGGGCCTTCGGCTACAACGTCGCCGCGCTGCCGCTCGCCGCCGCCGGGCTGCTCAACCCGATGATCGCCGGAGCGGCCATGGCCTTCTCCTCCGTGTTCGTCGTCACCAACAGCCTCCGCTTGCGGTCTTTCACATAGCTCCGCGATCCTTCACACTGTCTTCGCGGGACTCTCACGTCAGGAGGGATATCCGCATATGAACCCTCTTGCGCGGGTTCGATGGCATATGCAAGAGACGTAGATCACATCGATTGCAGCGTAACCATCGAGGGGGCTCGCGAGTCTAAGAGGGCGACACCTGACGGATCTTGGGGGATCCGTTCGGCGTCAGGGGGGCATCTTGGGGGATGTCCCTGGAATGCGTTGGCCGGGGCACGTGCACCGGGGAGCTTTGAGCGGCCCTCCCGTACGCGTCCCGGCAGACCGCACCACCTACTCCCGGCCGGATCCCGTGGGGGGAATCCGCACCGGGGCACAGGAAAACACCCCGACCGTCGACCCGTGGGGGGATCGACGGCGGGGTGTTTTTCACTGGCGCCTGCGCCCTCTGCCTGTGGGCCTCAGCCCCGCTCCCCCAGGGGCGCGGGGAACTGCGCGCTCAGCGCGCGAAAAGCCGCAGAAGCATCTGCCGAGTTACCGAGCAGACGCGACTGCGGCTTCGCTGTGGCCGGTCGCGCAGTTCCCCGCGCCCCTTACGGGCCCAGGCTCAGCGAGACTCCACCGGGACGAAGTCCCGGATCACCTCGCCGGTGTAGATCTGCCGGGGACGGCCGATGCGCGAGCCCGGCTCCTTGATCATCTCGTGCCACTGGGCGATCCAGCCCGGCAGCCGGCCGAGGGCGAAAAGGACCGTGAACATCTCGGTCGGGAAGCCCATCGCGCGGTAGATCAGACCGGTGTAGAAGTCCACGTTGGGGTAGAGCTTGCGCTCGACGAAGTAGTCGTCGGCCAGCGCGTGCTCCTCCAGCTTCAGCGCGATGTCGAGCAGCTCGTCGGACTTGCCGAGCGCCGAGAGGACATCGTGCGCCGCCGCCTTGATGATCTTCGCCCGGGGGTCGAAGTTCTTGTAGACGCGGTGCCCGAAGCCCATGAGCTTCACGCCGTCTTCCTTGTTCTTCACCTTGCGGATGAAGGTGTCGACGTCGCCACCGGTCGCCTGGATGCCCTCCAGCATCTCCAGGACCGACTGGTTGGCGCCGCCGTGCAGCGGACCCCACAGGGCCGAGATGCCCGCCGAGATCGAGGCGAACATGTTGGCCTGCGAGGAGCCGACCAGACGCACCGTGGAGGTCGAACAGTTCTGCTCGTGGTCCGCGTGCAGGATGAGCAGCTTGTCGAGCGCGGAGACGACGACCGGGTCCAGGTCGTACTCGGCGGCGGGCACCGAGAACGTCATGCGCAGGAAGTTCTCGACGTAGCCGAGGTCGTTGCGCGGGTAGACGACCGGGTGGCCCTGCGACTTCTTGTACGCGTACGCCGCGATCGTCGGCAGCTTGGCGAGGAGCCGGATCGTGGAGAGGTGCCGCTGCTTCTCGTCGAACGGGTTGTGGCTGTCCTGGTAGAACGTGGACAGCGCGCTGACCACGGAGGACAGCATCGCCATCGGGTGGGCGTCGCGCGGGAAGCCGTCGTAGAACCGCTTGACGTCCTCGTGCAGCAGCGTGTGCTGGGTGATCTCGTTCTTGAAGCTGGCGAGCTCGTCGACCTTCGGCAGCTCACCGTTGATCAGCAGGTACGCCACCTCGGTGAAGGTGGAGCGCTCCGCGAGCTGCTCGATCGGATAGCCGCGGTAGCGCAGGATGCCCTGCTCGCCGTCCAGATAGGTGATGGCGGATTTGTAGGCGGCCGTGTTGCCATAGCCGCTGTCCAGGGTCACCAGACCGGTCTGGGCGCGGAGCTTGCCGATATCGAAGCCCTTGTCGCCGACAGTGGACTCGATCACCGGGTAGGTGTACTCGTCGCCATCGCCGTACCGGAGTACTACAGCCTTGTTAGCGTTCTCGCTCACGTCATCCCTCACCGACGTTGTGCCTCTTCTTCGAGGTGCCCTGACTGTCTCTACCATCCCCCATTTGGCCCTGGAGAGTGCACTCGGGGTCGACCATTGGGCCTATTGGCGGCACTCAGTGCCGCCAACCTGCTCATCCTGCCCCCTGGATCCCGGTTCCGAAAGTGCTCTGTGACCTTTCCGACTCGTTTGATCGATCAACCGGTGGCAGTACGTTGACAACCGCTGTCAGCCGGTCCCGCGGCCGGCGAGCCGGTGGTCCAGGGCCGTCCACCGGCGGCCCGCCGAAACGGTGCGGACCGCTTGTCCCAGAGCCTTGCGCGAACCGACGAGGACCACCAGCTTCTTGGCGCGTGTCACGGCGGTGTAGAGCAGATTCCGCTGGAGCATCATCCAGGCGCCGGTGGTGACGGGGATCACCACCGCTGGATACTCGCTTCCCTGGGAGCGGTGGATCGTCACCGCATAGGCGTGGGCGAGTTCGTCGAGTTCGTCGAAGTCGTACCCCACCTCCTCGTCCTCGTCGGTGCGGACGGTCAGCCGCTGCTCGTCGGCGTCCAGGTCCTGCACCACGCCCACCGTGCCGTTGAAGACGCCGTTCGCGCCCTTCTCGTAGTTGTTGCGGATCTGCGTGACCTTGTCGCCGACGCGGAAGACCCGCCCGCCGAAGCGCTTCTCGGGCAGGTCGGGGCGGCCGGGGGTGATGGCCTGCTGGAGCAGGCCGTTCAGATGGCCCGCGCCCGCGGGGCCGCGGTGCATGGGGGCCAGGACCTGCACGTCACGGCGCGGGTCGAGCCCGAACTTCGCGGGCAGCCGGCGGGCCGCGACGTCCACGGCGAGCCGCCCCGCCTCCTCGGTGTCGTCCTCGACGAAGAGGAAGAAGTCGCTCAGGCCCTGGGTGAGCGGGGGCTGCCCGGAGTTGATGCGGTGGGCGTTGGCGACCACGCCGGACTGCTGCGCCTGGCGGAAGACACGGGTGAGCCGGACGGCGGGCACGGGGCTCTCCTCGCTGAGCAGATCCCGCAGGACCTCGCCCGCGCCGACGCTCGGCAACTGGTCGACGTCACCCACGAAGAGCAGATGGGCGCCCGGCGGCACCGCCTTCACCAGCTTGTTGGCGAGGAGCAGGTCGAGCATGGAGGCCTCGTCGACGACCACGAGGTCGGCGTCGAGCGGCCGGTCCTTGTCGTACGCAGCGTCGCCTCCCGGCTTCAGCTCCAGGAGGCGGTGCACGGTCGAGGCCTCGGCTCCCGTCAGCTCGGCCAGGCGCTTGGCGGCGCGACCCGTGGGCGCCGCGAGCAGCACCTTCGCCTTCTTGGCGCGGGCCAGCTCCACCACGGAGCGCACCGTGAAGGACTTGCCGCAGCCGGGCCCCCCGGTGAGGACGGCGACCTTGCTGGTCAGGGCGAGCTTGACCGCCTCCTGCTGCTCCGGCGCGAGGTCCGCCCCGGTGCGCCCGGCGAGCCAGCCGAGCGCCTTGTCCCAGGCCACGTCCCGGAAGCCGGGCATGCGGTCGTCGGGGGTGCGAAGCAGGTGCTGCAGGCGGCCGGCGAGGGAGAGTTCGGCGCGGTGGAAGGGGATCAGATAGACGGCCGTGACGTCCTCGCCGCCGTCGGGCCCCGGCACGGACTCGCGGACCACGCCCTCCGGGTCCTTCGCGAGCTCGGCCAGGCAGTCGATGACGAGGCCCGTGTCGACCTGGAGGAGCTTGACCGCGTCGGCGATCAGGCGCTCCTCGGGCAGGAAGCAGTTGCCCTGGTCGGTGGACTGCGACAGGGCGTACTGCAGACCGGCCTTGACCCGCTCGGGGCTGTCGTGCGGGATGCCGACGGCCTTGGCGATGCGGTCGGCGGTCAGGAAGCCGATGCCCCAGACGTCGGCGGCGAGGCGGTAGGGCTGATTCCGGACCACGGAGATGGAGGCGTCCTCGTACTTCTTGTAGATGCGCACGGCGATGGACGTGGAGACGCCGACGCCCTGGAGGAAGACCATCACCTCCTTGATGGCCTTCTGCTCCTCCCAGGCGGCGGCGATCTTCTTCGTGCGCTTCGGGCCGAGTCCCGGTACCTCGATGAGGCGCTTCGGTTCGGTCTCGATGACGTCGAGGGTGTCCACGCCGAAGTGCGTCGTGATGCGGTCGGCCATCACGGGGCCGATGCCCTTGATCAGTCCTGAGCCGAGATAGCGCCGGATGCCCTGGATGGTGGCGGGCAGGACCGTCGTGTAGTTCTCCACCGTGAACTGCTTGCCGAACTGTGGGTGGGAGCCCCAACGGCCCTCCATCCGCAGGGACTCGCCGACCTGCGCGCCGAGCAGCGAGCCGACGACGGTCAGCAGGTCACCGCCGCCTCGCCCGGTGTCCACGCGCGCGACCGTGTACCCGTTCTCCTCGTTGGCGTACGTGATGCGCTCCAGGACGCCCTCGACGACGGCCGTACGGGGTCCGGGGACGCCGTCGGCGCTCCTCCGCTGCGCGGCACTCGACATGGCCCGACGCTACCCCCGCCCACTGACAACGCCTACGCCACGGGGCCCCGCAAGGGGCACGGGGGCCCCGAAAGGGGCGCGGGGAACTGCGCTGCCAGCCACGACGAAGCCGCAGTCGCATCTGCCTGGTCACTCGGCAGACGCGACTGCGGCTTTTCGCGCGCTGAGCGCGCAGTTCCCCGCGCCCTTGCGGGGCGCAGTGGCCCTGCCGACCCTGCCTGGTCAAGGCGCCCACGCCAGCAAAAATCACGATCGGGTTTCGGCCATCGGGCAGGGGCTTGCCAGATCACCGTGTAATCGATTCCAATCCCTCGTGTAATCGATTCCACGAGGAGGTGGCATCGGCAGTGGCAGGCATCGGCATCAAGGATGTGGCCGCCCGGGCGGGCGTCTCCGTCGCGACGGTCTCGCGAGTCCTGAACGCACACGCGTCCGTGAGCCCGGCCGCCCGCGAGCGCGTGCTCGCCGCGGTGGACGCGCTCGGCTACCGGCCCAACACGCTCGCCCGGTCCCTCAGGACGGACCGGACGCGCACGCTCGGCCTGGTCATCAGCGACGTACTGAACCCCTACTTCACCGCGCTCGCCCGCTCCGTCGAGGAGGAGGCGCGCGCGCTCGGCTACAGCATCATCTTCGGCAACGCCGACGAGCGGCCCGAGCTCCAGGACCACCACATCCGCACGCTCCTGGACCGCCGCATCGACGGTCTCCTCGTCTCCCCCGCCGACGGCGGCTCCCCGCTCGTCCTGGACGCGGCGCGCGCGGGCACCCCGACGGTCTTCGTGGACCGCTGGATCCCGGGCGTGGACGTGCCCGTGGTGCGGTCCGACGGCCGGGCGGCGGTACGCGATCTCGTCGCCCATCTGCACGGGCTCGGCCACCGCAGGCTCGCCATCATCGCGGGCCCCGCGGCGACCACCACGGGCAGCGAGCGCGTGGCCGCGTTCCGGGAGGCGCTCGCCGCGTACGGGCTCGCGCTGCCGGACGCCTACATCGGCCAGGGCGACTTCCAGGCCGCGAGCGGCCGGCGCGCCACCGAGCGCTTCCTCGCCCTGTCCGAACCACCCGAAGTGGTCTTCGCCGCCGACAACTTGATGGCGCTCGGCGCGCTCGACGCGATCCGCGCGCGCGGACTGCGCGTCCCGCACGACATCGCGCTCGCCGCGTTCGACGACATTCCCTGGTTCGTGCACACCGATCCGCCCGTCACGGCCATCGCCCAGCCCACGGACGACCTCGGCCGTGCCGCCGTGCGGGCCCTCACCGATCTGATCGAGGGCCGCACCCCGCAGTCCGTGACGCTGCCCGCCCGCCTCGTCGTACGCGGCTCGTGCGGCGAGCACCTCACGACGGACACGACCCGAAGGAGTGACGCATGACTGGCCCCGCTCCGGTGAGCGACACCGTGCAGGACGCGCCGGAACTGCTGCGTGTCGAGGGCATCCGCAAGGCCTTCCCCGGCGTGGTCGCCCTGGACGGTGTCGACTTCGATCTGCGCGGCGGCGAGGTACACGTACTCCTCGGCGAGAACGGCGCGGGCAAGAGCACGCTCATCAAGATGTTCTCCGGCGCCCACCAGCCCGACGCCGGACGGATCCTCGTCGGCGGCGAGCAGGTGCGCATCCACGGCGCGCAGGACGCCGAGCGGCTCGGGATCGCCACCATCCACCAGGAGTTCAACCTCGTCCCCGACCTCACGGTCGCCGAGAACATCTTCCTGGGCCGGCAGCCGCGCCGCTTCGGCCTCATCGACCGCAAGCAGATGGAGGCCGACGCCGCCGAGCTCCTCGCGCGCGTGGGCGTCGACGTCTCTCCGCGCGTCCGCTGCCGCGACCTCGGCATCGCCCGCCTTCAGATGGTGGAGATCGCCAAGGCGCTCAGCCTGCACGCGCGCGTGCTCGTCATGGACGAGCCGACGGCCGTGCTCACCTCCGAGGAGGTGGAGAAACTCTTCACCATCGTGCGCGGCCTGCGCGCCGACGGTGTCGGCGTCGTCTTCATCACCCACCACCTGGAGGAGATCGCCGCGCTCGGCGACCGCGTCAGCGTGCTGCGGGACGGCCGCAGCGTGGGCCGGGTGCCCGCGTCGGCACCCGAGGACGAGCTGGTCCGCCTCATGGTGGGCCGCTCCATCGAGCAGCAGTACCCGCGCGAACGCTCCGGCGGGACGCCACGGGCCGACGGGGACGCGCCGTTGCTGCGCGTCCGCGGCCTCACCCGGAACGGTGTCTTCCACGACGTCGGCTTCGAGGTGCGCGCCGGTGAGGTGGTCGGCGTCGCGGGCCTCGTGGGCGCTGGCCGCACCGAGGTGGCGCGGGCCGTGTTCGGCGCGGACCCCTATGACGCGGGCACGGTGGAGGTCGCGGGCCGGGCCCTGCCGCGGCACGACGTGTACGCCGCGATGCGGGCCGGCATCGGCCTCGTACCGGAGGACCGCAAGGGCCAGGGCCTGGTCCTCGACGCGTCCGTGGAGGAGAACCTGGGCCTGGTGACGCTGCGGGCGGCGACGCGGGCGGGGCTCGTGGACCGGGGCGCGCAGCGGACCGCGGCCGAGCGGATCGCCGGGCAGCTCGGGGTGCGGATGGCCGGGCTCGGCCAGCATGTGCGCACCCTCTCCGGCGGCAACCAGCAGAAGGTCGTCATCGGCAAGTGGCTGCTCGCCCAGGCCAAGGTCCTCATCCTCGACGAGCCGACGCGGGGCGTCGACGTCGGCGCGAAGGTCGAGATCTACCAGCTCGTCAACGAACTCACGGCCGCGGGACACGCCGTCCTGATGATCTCCAGCGATCTGCCGGAGGTGCTCGGCATGAGCGACCGGGTCCTGGTCATGGCCCACGGCCGCCTCGCGGGTGAACTCGACGCGGCCGAGGCGACGCAGGACGCGGTGATGGCGCTCGCCGTCGGCACCGGTTCCGCGACGGCGACCGCGACGACGGCGCCCGCGGCGACCGACGCCCCCGTGGACAACGACAACACCCCTGCGGGGGACGCGAAGGAGGACTCCCGTGGCAACCACTGACACCCGGCCGGACAAGACGGGCACCGGCGGCGCGGGCAGCGGCCCGGACCTACGCCGCATCCTGCTCGACAACGGCGCGCTCAGCGCCCTCGTGGTCCTCGTGGTCGCGATGTCGCTGCTCTCCGGCGACTTCCTGACCACGCAGAACCTGCTCAACGTCGGGGTGCAGGCGGCCGTGACGGCGATCCTCGCGTTCGGCGTCACCTTCGTCATCGTGGCGGCGGGCATCGACCTGTCGGTCGGTTCCGTGGCGGCCCTGTCGGCGACGGTCCTCGCCTGGACGGCGGCGAAGGAGGGCGTGCCCGTCTGGCTCGCCGTGCTCCTCGCGATCGCCACGGGCATCGCGTGCGGCCTGGTCAACGGCGCGCTCGTCGCGTACGGCAAACTGCCGCCGTTCATCGCGACGCTCGCCATGCTGTCGATCGGGCGCGGCCTGTCCCTGGTGATCTCGCAGGGCAGCCCGATCCCGTTCCCCGACTCGGTCTCCAGGGTCGGTGACACGCTCGGCGGGTGGCTGCCGGTGCCGGTCATCGTGATGGTCGTCATGGGTGTGGTCACCGCGGTGATCCTGTCCCGTACGTACATCGGCCGCTCCATGTACGCGATCGGCGGCAACGAGGAGGCAGCGCGCCTCTCGGGCCTCCGGGTCAAGCGGCAGAAGATCGTCATCTACGCCCTCTCGGGCCTGTTCGCGGCCGTCGCGGGCATCGTCCTGGCCTCCCGGCTCGTGTCGGCGCAGCCGCAGGCCGCGCAGGGCTACGAGCTGGACGCCATCGCGGCGGTCGTCATCGGCGGCGCGAGCCTCGCGGGCGGCGTCGGCAAGGCGTCGGGCACGCTGATCGGCGCGCTGATCCTCGCGGTCCTCCGCAACGGCCTCAACCTCCTGTCCGTGTCGGCGTTCTGGCAGCAGGTCGTCATCGGTGTCGTGATCGCGCTCGCCGTGCTCCTGGACACGCTGCGCAGGAAGGCCGGTGCGGGCGGCGGAGCCGTGGGCGGTACGTCGTCGGGGTCGGGGCGCAAGGGCCCGCAGGCGCTCAAGTACACGGTCGCGGCCGTGGTCGCCGCCGCCGTGATCGCCGCGGTGTCCGTGTTCAACTCGGGTTCGTCCGGTACGTCGACGAAGATCGGCCTGTCCCTGTCCACCCTCAACAACCCCTTCTTCGTACAGATGAAGCAGGGCGCGCAGGCGGAGGCCGAGAAGGCGGGCGTCGACCTGACCGTCACGGACGCGCAGAACGACGCCTCCCAGCAGGCCAACCAACTGCAGAACTTCACCAGCGGCGGCATGAAGGCGGTCATCGTCAACCCGGTGGACTCCGACGCCGCGGGCCCGGCCGCGCGGGCCGCGAACAAGGCCGACATCCCCGTGGTCGCCGCGGACCGCGGGGTGAACAAGGCGGACGTGGCCACCCTGGTGGCCTCCGACAACGTCGCGGGCGGCAAGCAGGCGGCGAAGGCCCTCGCCGACAAGCTCGGCGGCAAGGGCGAGGTCGTCGTGCTCCAGGGCACGGCGGGCACCTCCGCGAGCCGCGAGCGCGGCCAGGGCTTCGCCGAGGGCATCAAGGCGTACCCCGGCATCAAGGTCGTCGCCAAGCAGCCCGCGGACTTCGACCGCACCAAGGGCCTGGACGTCATGACCAACTTGCTCCAGGGCAACCGGGGCGTCGACGGCGTGTTCGCGGAGAACGACGAGATGGCGCTCGGGGCGGTCAAGGCCCTCGGTGACAAGGCGGGCAAGTCGGTGTCGGTGGTCGGCTTCGACGGCACCCCCGACGGCCTGAAGGCGGTCGAGGCGGGCACGCTGTACGCGTCGGTGGCGCAGCAGCCCGCCGAGCTCGGCCGGATCGCGGTGCGCAACGCGATCGCCGCGGCGGACGACAAGAAGGTCGACGCGGTGGTGAAGGTGCCGGTGAAGGTGGTCACGGCGCGGAACGTGGCACGGTTCAAGTGAGGTTCCCCGCGCGCGGCGCGGCCGCGCGCGGGGGCACACGCTCTCGGGGCCCCGCGGGGTCCCGCCCCACGGGGTCCCGCCCCACGGGGTCCCGCCCCACGGGGTCCCGCCCCACGGGGAAAGAGTCCACGGGGAAAGAAGAGTTCCACGGGGAAAGAACGGAAAGGCAGAACCACGATGCATGACTACGACCTGCTGGTCGTGGGCTCGGCCAACGCCGACCTGGTGACGGCCGTCGAGCGGCGGCCCGGCGCCGGTGAGACGGTGCTCGGCTCGGACCTGGCCGTCCATCCGGGCGGCAAGGGCGCGAACCAGGCGGTGGCCGCCGGCCGGCTCGGGGCGCGCACGGCGCTGCTGGCCCGGGTCGGCGACGACGCGTACGGCAGGCTGCTGCTCGACTCGCAGCGCTCGGCCGGCGTGGACACGGCGGGGGTCCTGGTGGGCGGCGCGCCGACCGGGGTCGCCCTGATCACGGTGGACCCTTCGGGCGACAACAGCATCGTGGTGGCGCCGGGCGCCAACTCGCGGCTGACGCCGCAGGACGTGCGGGCGGCGGGGAGCCTCTTCGAGGCGGCCCGGGTGGTGTCGGTGCAGTTGGAGATTCCCCTGGAGACGGTCGCCGAGGTGGCGCGGGTGCTGCCCGCAGGGACCCGTCTGGTCCTGAACCCGTCGCCGCCCGCCCCGCTGTCGGGCGAGGTGCTCGGGGCCTGTGATCCGCTGGTGGTGAACGAGCACGAGGCGCGGGTGATCCTGCGCGGGGCGGGTGCCGAGGTGCCGGACGAGCCGGAGGACTGGGCGCGGCGGCTCCTCGAACTCGGCCCGCGGTCGGTGGTGGTGACCCTCGGCGGTGAGGGCGCCCTCGTCGCGGGCCCGGACGGGACGGCGCGGGTCCCTTCAGTGAAGGTCGACGCCGTGGACACGACGGGCGCCGGGGACGCGTTCACGGCGGCGCTCGCGTGGCGTCTGGGCGTGGGCGAGGACCTGGAGACCGCGGCGCGGTACGCGGCGAAGGTGGGGGCGCTCGCGGTGACGCGGGCCGGGGCGCAGGTGTCGTACCCGTCGGGCGAGGAGGTGGCGGCGCTCGGTGCGGCGGACGGGCCCGCGGCGGGAGGTGGGGCGCGGTGAAGAAGGCGGGGATACTCAATCGCCGTCTCGCGGGTGCGGTCGCTGAGCTGGGGCACGGTGACCGGGTCCTGGTGTGTGACGCGGGGATGCCGGTGCCTGCGGGGCCGGGGGTGGTGGATCTGGCGTTCGTCGCCGGGGTGCCGTCGTTCGCGCAGGTGCTCGACGGGTTGCTCGCGGAGCTCGTGGTGGAGGGTGCGGTGGCGGCGCGTGAGGTCAGGGAGGCCAGTCCGGGGACGGCGGCGCTGTTGGAGCGGCGGTTTCCCGGTGCGGCGCTGCGGCTTGTGTCGCACGAGGAGTTGAAGGAGCGCTCGGCGGGGGCGCGGCTCGTCGTCCGTACCGGGGAGGCGACTCCGTACGCGAATGTGTTGCTGACGTGCGGGGTCTTTTTCTGAGGGGGCTGGGGGCCGGGGCCGGGGCGGCTGAGGTGGCGAGGCGTGCTCATGCTGTTGGGGCGGGCTCGCGCCGTTGGGGCGGGCTCGCGGCGTGCGTTTCGTCCGTGGCCGCGGTTATTTCGAGGGGACCCTGTCCGTCGACCGGGCCCCCTCGGTTTCCCTCCCCTTGCCAGTGCTCCTCGGATCCCCCCGGATCCCCCTCCAGAGCTCCTGACACCCAGTACGACCCGCGTGGTGGGGGAAGGGTTGCACGACTTCGGCAAGTTCCCCCGGAAGATTTCGGCGTGCCGACGAACCACCCCGGACGTAGCGTTTCACCCATGAGCGAGCAAACCTCATTCGAGCAGGACGTACTCTCCGAGCTGGGCGACGACCGGCTGCGGGAGATCGCCGACGTCATCGGCACGGACCCGGCGGGTGCCCAGGACGTCGTGGGCACGACGGTCTCGACGCTCTCGGGGAGCCTGCGGGACAAGGCGGAGACGGCGGATCCCGTGGAGGCCGACGAGGTGCGGCAGGCGTTCGCGGAGGAGGCGCCGCTTCAGGGCGTGGCCACGTTGGGGGGTGGGCTCGGGGGGTTGCTCGGGGGTGGCGTGATGGCGGGGATGCTCAGCAGGCTGAGCCGGCCGGTGGCGAGTGCGGTCGCGAAGAAGACGGGGTTGCCCGCGGCCACGGTCGTGCGTGTCGTGGAGCTGCTGATCCCCGTGGTGCTCACGGTCCTCACCAAGCGCGCCCAGAGGGCGAAGCCGCCGGGGGCTGCCTCCGCGTCGCCGGGGGCAGCCTCCCCGTCGCCGGGGGGTGCCTCTGCCCCGCCGGGGGCCGGGGGTGGTCCTGCGGGCGGCGGGCTCGGGGATCTTCTGGGGGAGATTCTGGGGGGCGGGGGCAGGAAGTAGGCGGGGCGGCCTTCGCGGGGCGCCCCAGGCCCACCCCTTCACCGTAACCAGGGGCGCTGCGCCCCCTGGACCCCAGCCCTTTGTCGGCGCTCCGCGCCTCGTCCTCAAACGCCGGACGGGCTGGGTCGCGCTGCGCGCTCGTCCTCAAACGCCGGACGGGCTGAAAAACTTTCACCGGACGGGCTGAAAGACCTTCGCCGCACCGGCGACAGCCTCAGACCGTCCGGCGACAGTCTGAGCCCGTCCGGCGATTGAGGACGAGCGCGCAGCGCGATGAAGGGGCGGACGGGGAAGAGAGCCTGTCCGGCGACTGGGGACAAGTGCGCAGCGCGATGAAAGGGCGGGCGGGCGGGGAAGAAAGCCTGTCCGGCGATTGAGGACAAGCGCGTCAGCGCGGTGAAGGACGGGCGGGCAAGAAAGCCCGTCCGGCGATTGAGGACGAGCGCGCAGCGCGATGAGGCACGGGCGGGGGGGGGGGGGGGGGGGGGGGGGGGGGGGGGAAAGAGGGGGCGCCGTCAGCAGGCGTGCGCCATGAAGCGTCGTACCGTGTCCGCAAGGACCTCCCGCCCGTCCCCCGCCCACAACGCATCGTTGAAGACCTCGACCTCGACGGCCCCCCGGTACCCGGCGGACCGGGCGAGGGCGCGCCACGCCCGGAAGTCGACGGCACCGTCACCGAGCGCCCCACGCCCGGTGAGGACGCCGCGCGGCAGGGGCGTCGTCCAGTCGGCGAGCTGCAAGGCGTGCAGCCGCCCCCCGGCCCCGGCGCGGGCGAGGGCGGCGGGTGCCAGGTCGTCCCACCAGACGTGGTACGTGTCGACGCACACGCCCACCTGCTCGGCGGGGAAGCGTTCGGCCAGGTCGAGGGCCTGACCGAGGGTGGAGACGACGCAGCGGTCGGCGGCGAACATGGGGTGCAGGGGTTCGACGGCGAGGCGGACGGCGCGCTCGGCCGCGTAGGGGGCGAGGTCGGCGAGGGCGTCGGCGACGCGTTCCCGGGCGGCGGGCAGGGAGCGGTCGCCGGAGGGGAGCCCGCCGCAGACCAGAATCAGGGTGTCGGTGCCGAGAGCGGCGGCCTCGTCGACGGCGGCCCGGTTGTCGGCGAGGGCACGGGCGCGTTCGCCGGGGTCGACGGCGGTGAGGAAGCCGCCCCGGCAGAGGGTGGTGACGTGCAGCCCGGCCGCCCGCACGAGCTTCGCGGCCGCCTCGACCCCGTACTCCTGGACGGGCTCGCGCCACAGCCCCACCCCGCGGATGCCGAGGTCGGCGCAGGCGGTGACCAGGTCGGGCAGGGAGAGCTGTCTGACCGTCATCTGGTTGATGCTGAAGTCGGCGGGCGCGCGGGGCGTGGGTGGTGTCATGGGGTGGCTCCGTAGACCTTCAGGAGCGAGCGCATGCGGTACGCCGCGAGGTCCGGGTCGGGGAACAGGGACAGGGCGTCGGCGAGTTCGTGGGCCCGGACGAGGTGCGGCAGGGAGCGGGCCGACTGCAGGCCGCCGACCATCGTGAAGTGGTCCTGGTGGCCCGCGAGCCAGGCCAGCAGGACCACGCCCGTCTTGTAGTAGCGGGTGGGGGGCTGAAAGAGGTGACGGGCCAGTTCGACGGTGGGGTCGAGCAGGTCCCGGAACGCCTTCGGGTCGCCGCCGTCCAGGGCGCGCACCGCCTGCGCGGCCACGGGCGCCAGCGGGTCGAAGACGCCGAGGAGCGCGTCGCTGAAGCCGTGGTCGTCGCCCGCGACGAGCTCGGGGTAGTGGAAGTCGTCGCCGGTGTAGCAGCGCACCCCGTCCGGCAGGCGGCGGCGCAGGTCGACCTCGCGGTCCGCGTCCAGGAGCGAGATCTTCACGCCGTCCACCTTGCCGGGGTGGGCGGCGACGACCTCCAGGAAGGTGTCCGTGGCCGCGTCCAGGTCGTCCGTGCCCCAGTAACCCGCGAGTGCCGGGTCGAACATCGGGCCGAGCCAGTGCAGGATCACCGGGGCGCTCGTCTGCCGGAGCAGACCCTCGTACGTCGTCAGGTAGTCGTCGGGTCCTTCGGCCGTGGCGGCGAGGGCGCGCGAGGCCATCAGGATCGCCTGCGCACCGGTGTCCTCCACCAGCGCTAGCTGCTCCTCGTAGGCGCGGCGCACGTCGGCGAGCCGGGCCGCGGGCGCGGTGAGCTGGTCGGTGCCCACACCGCAGGCGATGCGGCCACCCACCGCCCGCGCCTCCGCGGCCGAACGCCGGATCAGTTCGGCGGCGCCCGGCCAGTCCAGGCCCATGCCGCGCTGGGCGGTGTCCATCGCCTCGGCGACGCCCAGGCCATGCCGCCACAGGTGCCTGCGGAAGGCGAGCGTCGCGTCCCAGTCGACGGCGGCGGGCCCGTCCGGGGACACGTCGGCGCGGGGGTCCGCCACGACGTGCGCGGCGGCGAGGACGGCGCGCGAGCGCAGCGGCGGTGCGGACACCGGCCGCGGCAGGGAGACCGCCGGGTTCGCGAGACTCTCCCGCCCCTCGCCATGCGGGGCGGAGCTCGCGGCGGACCCCGCCCCGTACGGGTTCCGTGCGTTCACAGGGTGATCTCCGGTACGTCGATCCTGCGCCCCTGCGCCGACGAGCGCAGGCCGAGCTCCGCCAACTGCACGCCGCGGGCGCCCGCGAGCAGGTCCCAGTGGTAGGGCGCGTCCGCGTACACGTGCCGCAGGAACAGCTCCCACTGTGCCTTGAAGCCGTTGACGGGCCCGTCGGCGCCGTCAGCGTCGGGGGTGTCGGGGGTGTCGGGGACCTCCTGCCACTGGTCGCGGAAGGAGTGCGTGACGGGCAGGTCGGGGTTCCAGACCGGTCTGGGCGTGCCCGCCCGGTGCTGGAAGCGGCAGTTGCGCAGGCCCGCGACGGCGGAGCCCTCGGTGCCGTCGACCTGGAACTCCACCAGCTCGTCGCGGTGCACCCGCACCCCCCAGGACGAGTTGATCTGCGCGACCACGCCGCCCTCCAGTTCGAAGATGCCGTACGCCGCGTCGTCCGCCGTCGCCTCGTAGGGCTTGCCGCGCTCGTCCCAGCGCTGCGGCAGATGCGTCACGGCGAGCGCCTGTACGGAGCGCACCCTGCCGAACAGCTCGTGCAGGACGTACTCCCAGTGCGGGAACATGTCCATGACGATGCCGCCGCCGTCCTGTGCCCGGTAGTTCCAGGACGGGCGCTGCGCCTGCTGCCAGTCGCCTTCGAAGACCCAGTAGCCGAACTCGCCCCGCACCGACAGGATCCGCCCGAAGAAGCCGCCGTCGATCAGGCGCGCCAGCTTGCGCAGGCCCGGCAGGAAGAGCTTGTCCTGGACGACGCCGTGCTTCACGCCCGCGTCCCGGGCGCGCCGGGCCAGGTCGAGCGCGGCGTCGAAGGAGGTGGCGGAGGGCTTCTCGGTGTACACGTGCTTGCCCGCGGCCAGGGCCTTCTTGATCGCCTCCTCGCGGGCCGATGTCACCTGCGCGTCGAAGTAGATGTCGGTCGCAGGATCCGCGAGCACGGCGTCGAGGTCGGTCGAGAAGTGCTCGACGCCGTGGCGTCCCGCGAGTTCGCGCAGCGCCCGCTCCCTGCGGCCCACGAGCACCGGCTCCGGCCAGAGCCGGGTGCCGTCGCCCAGGTCGAGGCCGCCCTCCTCGCGCAGCGCGAGGATCGAACGGACCAGGTGCTGGCGGTGGCCCATGCGTCCCGTCACGCCGTTCATGGCGATGCGGACCGATCTGCGTGTCACGTGAGTTCCTCCGTAGGCGCGGGGCGCGGGGCGCGGGGCGCGCGGCCGGTGGGGCGGTGTCGCCCGGGGCGGGGTCCAGGGGCGTTCCGTGCGGCACTCGATGCGTATGTGCGTACAGGCACAGCATGCGTAGCAAGCGCTTTCTATTGGAGAGAAGCTAGCCTGCCGGACAAGGTTCGTACAAGACCGGAGGCCAACAGATGACCGTGACCCTGGCGGACGTGGCGGCTCGCGCCCAGGTGTCCCCCGCCACCGTGTCCCGCGTACTGAACGGCAACTACCCCGTGGCCGCGGCCACGCGTGAGCGCGTGCTGCGGGCGGTGGACGATCTGGACTACGTCCTGAACGGACCCGCCAGCTCGCTGGCCGCCGCCACGTCGGACCTGGTGGGCATCCTGGTGAACGACATCGCCGACCCGTTCTTCGGGATCATGGCGAGCGCGGTCCAGTCGGAGATCACCGGGCCCGGCGGCCGCGCGGGCGGCGAGCGGATGGCGGTGGTCTGCAACACCGGTGGCTCACCGGAGCGCGAACTCACCTACCTCACCCTGCTCCAGCGCCAGCGGGCCGCCGCCGTCGTGGTCACCGGCGGCGCCATCGAGGACGCCACGCACGCGGCGGCGATCGGCAGGAAGCTGCGGCGGCTCTGCGACGCGGGCTCGCGGGTGGTGCTGTGCGGCCGGCCGCCGACCGGTGCCGCCCCCGACGCGGTGGCGCTCACCTTCGACAACCGGGGCGGCGGGCGCCGCCTCACGGACCACCTCATCGGCCTCGGCCACCGCCGCATCGGCTACATCGCGGGCCCCACGGAGCGCACCACCACCCGCCACCGCCTGGAGGGCCACCAGGAGGCCCTGGCCGCGGCGGGCGTCGCGAACGACCCCCTGCTGACCCTGCACGGCCCCTACGACCGCCGCTCCGGCTACGACGCGACCCTCGAACTCCTGCGCCGCGAACCGCGGTTGACGGCGGTCGTCGCCGCCAACGACACGGTGGCCCTGGGCGCCTGCGCGGCCCTGCGGGACCGGGGCCTCTCGATCCCCGGCGATGTGTCGGTGGCGGGCTTCGACGACCTGCCGTTCAGCATCGACGCGGTACCGGCACTGACCACCGTGCGGCTTCCGCTGTACGAGGCGGGGGCGCGGGCGGGCCGGATAGCCACGGGCCGCGAGGAGGAGCCGCCCGGGGGGATCGCGACGGTGCACGGGGAGCTGATGGTGCGGGGGTCGACGGGGGCGCCCCGGCGTCACTGAGGCGCCCCCCGGGGGGGCTTCCTCCGGCGCCGGGGGGCGTCAGGCCTCCGTGAACCTCCAGCGGCCCACCTCCCGGTAGGCGGAGTCGTACACGGCTTCGCCCGTGCCCGGTTCGAGGGCGTAGTACCGGAGGTTGCCCGCCCAGTAGCGGAGGATGCGGCCCAGCTCGCGGGCGGAGTCCTCTGCCGTCGCCGTCTCGTCCACATCGACTTCGAGAACGAACTTCACTCCCGGCCTCCCGTCACGTCATCCGGCGCCATCGATGGCGCGACGGCACCGGTCCATCGGCTTCCATCGGCTTCCATCGTTTCATTGAAGCCGCACTGGGGACTTTTTCGCGGCTCCTCCCACTGAGCGCCCCGTCAGGGGCGCGGGGAACTGCGCGACCAGCCACGAAAAAGCCGCAGACGCATCTGCGTGGTCACCCGGCAGACGCGTCTGCGGCTGCTCTTGGGCCGAGCGCGCCCACGCGGCGGAGCCGCACATCAAAACAGCCCCGCGCCCCTGCGGGGCACGTTTCCGGCGCCGCACGGCGGAAAGATGTCCGGCCATGAAACTCGCCTTCTCCACGCTCGGAGTCCCGGGCATGCCGATCCAGGACGTCCTGGAGCTGGCCCGCACTCACGGCTACCACGGCGTCGAGCTGCGCGCACACCCCGAAGAGCCGGTGCACCCGGGCCTAGGTGCCGCCGAACGGGCCGAGGTGGCGGCCCGGTTCAAGGAGGCGGGCGTCGAGGTGCTCGGCGTCGCCGGTTACGCGCGCGTCGCGGCGCCAGGCGCCGACGAGCCCGTCCTCGACGAGATCCGGGAGCTGCTGACCCTGGCCCGCGACCTCGGCGCCCCCTACATCCGTGTCTTCCCGGGCGGACCCCCGGACGACGGCACCGAACCGGACCCCGAGAGCCTCGGGGACCCCGAGAGCCTCGCGGAGGCCGACGAGATCGCCGCCCGGCGGCTCGGCACCGCAGCGGAGTACGGCGCCGACGCGGGCGTCCGCATCCTCCTGGAGACCCACGACTCGCACCGCACCGGCGCGGCCGCCGCCCGCGTGCTCGGCCCCGTGGGCCACCGGCACGCCGGGGCCCTGTGGGATGTGATGCACACCTGGCTCGGCGGCGAGCAGATCGCCGACAGCTATGCCGCGCTCGCCCCCTTCCTCGGGTACGTCCAGGTCAAGGACATCGCGAGCGCCGACGACACCACCCCGCTCGCCCTCGGTACGGGCGTCCTGCCGCTCGCCGAGTGCCTGGAGCTGCTCACCCGCAAGGGCTGGGACGGCTGGCTGTGCTGGGAGTACGAGAAGCGCTGGTACGAAAAGGCGGCGCCGCTGCCGGAACTCCTCGGCGAGGGACGCGAGCTGCTGACGCGCCTCCTGACGGAGTCGGCCTGAACGACCGGGCTCCGGCCGACGCCCGTCCCGCACACGCGGCCCCGCCCGGCCGCGGGGGCCTTCTACGGCAGCGTGCCGAAGCCGCCGCCCGCCGACGCCTGGTCCGAACCGCCCGGGCGGCCCGGACCGCCCGAACCATCCGGACCGCCCGGCGCGCCCGGACCGCCCGGCCCATCCGGACCGCCCGGACCATCCGCGTGCTCCCCGGTCACGTACCCGTGCAGCAGGCTCGACGCCGCCAGCATCGCGCCCGACCGGCGCGTCAGTTCCTCCCGGCGGTGGGCCAGGGCCGCGCGCAACGCCTCACTGCTGCCCGTCTCGCGGAGGCCTTCGAGGACCGGACGGATGGCGGGGAGGGGGTACCCCGCCTGCCGGAGCATCGTGATCATGCGGGCGTCGCGCACGTCCGCGGCGCCGTACAGGCGGTAGCCGGTCCCCCGCTCCCGCTCCGGGGCGAGCAGCCCCGCCGCCTCCCAGACACGCAGGGCCGAGGTGCGCACGCCGACGCGGGCGGCGACCTCGCCGACGGTCAGGGGCGCGCGCGGCGGCGGTGCGGGCGCGGCGCCGGGGACCTCGCTCGCCACGGCCTCAAGGGCCGCACCCGTCGCCCGCAGCGCCTCCCGCCGCGCGTGCAGCTCCGCGTGCGCGGCGTCGAGCAGCGTCAGCGCCTCCGGTACGTCGTCCGCGTGCACCGCCCGCATCACCGCCCGGGCCCGGTCGGGCCCGTACCCCTTGGCGAGGGCGCGGTAGGTCAGGAGGGCCCGGCCGTGCACCGGGGCGAAACGCCGGTAGCCGGTGGCGGTCCGCGGGGTCGGCGGCAGGATGCCCGCGTCGGCGTAGTCGCGGACGAGCTGGGTGGAGACGCCCGCCATCCGCGCCAGGTCCACCGGGCGCAGTGCCTTCGGGGCGCGTGCGGCGCGCGGGGCGTGTCGGGTCATGCGCGGGACGGGGGTGCCGAGGTCACGCCGTCAGCGTACGCGGGCGGGCGTGGGGGCGGCCGGGGCCACCGGGGTGGCCGTCGCCGCGGCCTCGGCGATCGGCTTTTGCCGCGTACCCGGCAGGGACGTCAGCGCCACCCCGCCCACCAGGAGCGCCGCCGCGCACCACTGGAGGCCCCCCACCGACTCGTCCAGGAACAGTGCGGCCGACGACATGCCGAAGACCGGTACCAGGAGGGAGAACGGTGCCACCGTCGATGCCGGGTGGCGGCGCAGCAGGAAGCCCCAGGCACCGAAGCCGAACACGGTCGTGATCCACGCGACGTAGACGATGATCCCGACGCCCTGCCAGTCAAGGGCGCGCAGTGCGTCGAGGTCGCGCGAGGGGCCTTCGAAGAGCAGCGAGAGGGCGAGCAGCGGCAGGACCGGGACGGTGCTCACCCACACCATGAAGTTCAGGGCGTCGGGCGGCGCCGCCTTGCGCGTGAGGACGTTGGACACGCCCCAGCAGGCGGCGGCCGCGACCGTCAGGCCGAAGGCCGTGAGGGGTCCCGACGCGCCCTCGTGGACGGCCGCGACACCGATCCCGGCGAGCGCGACGGCCATGCCCACCACCCGCACCCACGCCGGGCGTTCGCCGAGGGCGACGAAGGCGATGAGCGCCGTGAAGACCGCCTGGATCTGGACCACCAGCGAGGAGAGACCGGCAGGCATACCCGCGTCCATGCCGATGAACAGCAGCCCGAACTTCGCCACGCCGAGCACGAGGCCCACACCCACGAGCCACTTCCAGGCGACCTTGGGGCGCCCGACGAAGAACACGGCGGGCAGGGCCGCGACGAGGAAGCGCAGCGCGGAGAACAGGAGCGGCGGGAAGTGGCCGAGGCCGACCTCGATGACGACGAAGTTCACACCCCAGACGGCGGCGACGAGGACGGCGAGGCAGATGTGTGAGGGGCGCATGCATCGAGGATCACGCGACCCCAGTGTTCAGCACCAGCACGAATTTCTTCATGATTACCTGAAGCGTTGCTTAGCGATGCCGTACGGGACGCCCCAACTTCCCTTGATCCGCGCCGTTTCGGGAACCTTGGCGGGCGCCCCGTCGTCAAACCGGCAAGCTGCCGGAGAGTCTCCGCGCGGCGGTGTCGGCATCGCTGCTGGCTGCGAACGCTGACCACCCTCTCCGCCGCCCGCGGCCGGCAGCACGCCGCCACCGGTGCGCCCCTCCCTTGCGCCGGTGGCGGCCCTCGCCCGTATCGGCGCCCCCGCACGGAGACGTCGGACCTCGGAACCTGGAACTTGGACCTTGACCCGCCGCACCCCACGGGATATCCGTGGCAGGTGCCTCACGACTCCCGCAGCGCCCAGGAAGAGACCGGCGGGCCCGGTCCCCACGACCACCACCTCCAGAAGCTGCTCTCCCGTATGACCCTCGAAGAGAAGGTCGGCCAGCTCTTCGTCCTGCATGTGTACGGCCACCACGCCACCGAGCCCGACGCGGCCGACATCGAGCTGAACGAGCGCGAACTCGGTGTGCGTACTGCCGCGGACGCCGTCGCCAAGTACCGGCCCGGCGGGCTGATCTACTTCGGCTGGGCCCACAACACCCGCGACCCGCAGCAGCTCGCGGCGCTCTCCAACGACGTCCAGCGGGCGGCCGCCGACGGGGCGCCGGGCATCCCGCTGCTGCTCTCCGTGGACCAGGAACACGGCGTCGTGGCCCGCATCGGCGCGCCCGCCACCCTGCTGCCGGGCGCGATGGCGCTCGGCGCGGGCGGCTCGGCCGACGACGTCCGCGAGGCGGCCCGCATAGCCGGTACCGAACTGCGCGCACTGGGCATCTACCAGAATTACGCGCCGTCCGCCGACGTCAACGTGAACCCGGCCAACCCCGTCATCGGCGTACGGTCCTTCGGCGCGGGCCCGGAGGCGGTGTCGGCGTGCGTGACCGCGCAGATCGAGGGCTACCGGGACGCGGGCGTCGCGCCCGCCGTCAAGCACTTCCCCGGCCACGGCGACACCGCGACGGACAGCCACTCCGCGCTGCCGTACATCCACCACACCCGTGCGCAGTGGGAGGAGCTGGACGCCCCGCCGTTCCGTGCCGCGCTCGCGACCGGCGTCGACGTGGTGATGACCGCGCACATCGTGGTGCCCGCCCTCGACCCGGCGCTCGACCCCGCGACGCTCTCGTACCCCGTCGTCACCGGCATCCTGCGCGAGGAGCTCGGTCACGACGGTGTCGTCGTCACCGACTCGCTGTCCATGCGGGGTGTGCGCACCAAGTACGGCGACGACCGGGTGGCCGTGCTCGCGCTCAAGGCGGGCGTCGACCAACTGCTGCATCCGCCGCAGCCCGAACTCGCCCGGGACGCGATCCTGCGGGCCGTCCGCGAGGGCGAGCTGACCGAGGCCCGTATCGACGAGTCCGTGCTGCGGATCCTGCGGCTCAAGGAGAAGCTGGGCCTGTTCGAGCAGGCGTACACGACTGCCGCCGCCGTCACGGCGACCGTCGGCAGCGAGGCGCACCGGGTCGCCGCCGACCGCATCGCCGAGCGCACCACGACCCTCCTCCGCAACGAGGGCGATCTGCTGCCGCTGTCCCCCGGCACCCACGGCCGCCTCCTGGTCCTCGGCGCCGACCCGGTCTCGCCGTCGGGCACCACGGGCCCGCCGACGTCCGTGCTCGCCGCCGCCCTCACCGAACTCGGCTTCACCGCCACGGCGTCGGGCACCGGCACCGAGCCGTCACCCGGAACCGTCGAGAAGGCCCTAGCCGAAGCGGCCTCCGGCCACGACGCCGTGCTCGTCACGACGTACGACGTCACCCCGGGCGACCCGCAGCACTCCCTGGTCACAGCTCTGACGGCGATCCCGGGCGGCCCGCCCGTCGTCATCGTCTCGGTGCGCACCCCGAACGACGTGACCCTGCTGCCCGGTGTGGCCGCCGCGCTCGCCGCGTACTCCTGGACGGACGTCGAACTGCGCGCCGCCGCCCGGGTCATCGCCGGACGGGTCCGCCCGACCGGCCGGTTGCCGGTGCCCGTGCCGAGCCCGGACGACCCGGGCACGGTGCTGCACCCCGTCGGACACGGCCTCTCGTACCCGCCGGACGGGGTGTGAACAGCCCGTCCGGCGTTTGAGGACGAGGCGCGGAGCGCCGATACGGGGTCCGGGGCGGTGCCCCGGTTTCGGAGAAGGGGCGGGCCCGGGGCGCCCCGCGAGGGACTACGGACGCAGCGAGTCGCGGCGGTCGCGGTCCTTGCGGTCGAGCTTCGCGTCGTACGGCGCGAGCGGCTTCGCGGCCTCGGCCTGGGCAGCAGGCACCCCGGCCCACGCCAGGATCCGCTGGGTGGCCCTGGCCTTGTCGTCCCCGACGAGCTGGGCCACGCTGGCGCCGTGGTTGGCCCCGGGCGCGGTCATGACGTACGAGTCGTGCTTGGCGCCACGCGCGGGCCGGAACGGCTCGGCACCCCACGGGTCGTTCCCGCCGTAGACGAACAGCATCCGGTGGGAGTTGTGGCGCACCCAGCGGTCGACGTCCTTCATGGCGTTCTTCTGGAACTTCATCGGGATCTCGTGCGGCACGAAGTTCCGCGGCGGCTGGTACCCGTACCGGCTCAGGTCGGCGAGCCAGGGCTGGGTGATGTCGGGCGAGCCGAGCTGGGTGCCGGCCTGGTAGTAGTACGGCGCGTAGTACTCGAGACCCTGGTCGGTGTAGCCGTTCCAGCCGCCGACCTCGTCGATCCAGTCGAACAGCGCCTGGTCGGTGACGGTCTTGGCGTCGGGCACCTTCGCACAGGCGGTCGCCGAGTCCTGGTACTGCCAGAAGCCCCAGTTCACATCGAGCACGACGGCCTCGAAGGCCTTGTCGAAGCTACGAATGATCTTGAAGGTCTTGCCGTTGTCGGCGGCGTACTTGGCGTACAGCTTCTTCATCGGCGCGCGCCGCACCAGGGCCTCGCGCTGTGCCGCCTCGACCTTGCTGCGGCACTCCTTGGTGCCGACGTGTCCGAAGAACCGGTCGTACGCGGAGTCCTCGCGGTTGTTCACGTCGTTGGGCGCGACGTAGGCGACGACGCCGTCCATGTCACGCGGGTAGAAGCGCTCGAAGTAGGTGGCGGTCATGCCGCCCTTGGAGGCGCCCGTGGACAGCCACTTCTTGCCGTAGATCGGCTTGAGGGCCTTGAAGATGCGGTGCTGGTCGCTCGCGGCCTGCCAGATGTCGAGCTTGGACCAGTCGGCGGGCTTGGGGCGCGAGGGAGTGAAGAAGCGGTACTCCATGGCGACCTGGTTGCCGTCGATGATGCGGGTGGGTTCCGCGCGGCCCGGGTTGGTGCTCAGGCCGTAGCCCGAGGTGGAGAAGACGGTGGGCCGGGCGGTGTCCTTGTGCAGCACGGTGATGCGCTGCTTGAAGGTGCCCTTGGAGGGGTGCCGGTGGTCGACCGGCTGGGTGTAGTTGAGGACGAAGAAGCGGTAACCGTCGTACGGCTTCTCCTCGATGAGGCTCATGCCCTTGACGGCGAGGAGCCGGTCCTTGATGTCCTTTGCGGCAGCTTCCTTGGCGGCAGCGTCCTCGGCGGCGCTGGTGGCGCCCCGTTCGGCGTCGGGTGACGCCGTGGCCGTGGTCTCGGCCAGGCCCACGGTGCCTATGAGCACCGTGAGTGAAAGCACCCATCTGAGGGTCTTACGCATGCATCCTCCCCTGTCGGCGCAGCGATTGACCGGAACCTAACCGAGCAACTGCGCGCACACCAGGGCACATTGAGAACATAAGGGACTCATACGGGACTCAGGGAATTTCACTGAGAGGACGAACGCGTCCGCTGACCGGACGTCAGCTCAGCGAGGACCGCGGCAAAGAGTGCGGCGAAGACCGCGGCGGAGGCCGTCCCGGCCGGACGTCAGCACAGGATCCAGCCCGAGCTGACCTTCACCCGGCCCACCGCGCCCTTGACCCAGACGCACCGGTGTCCCGCGTGCACCTTGACGGGGCCCGCGAGCCGGGTGAAGCGGCCCTTTTCCTGTACGGGGCGGCTGCCGCGCGCCTGCACGCTGACCGACATCACCTTGCGGCCGCCCGGCCGCTTCGCGTACGTGACGGCGCAGACGTAGCCGCGCTTCTTGTAGAGCACGACCTTGCCGGTGCTGAAGGACAGGGTGCGGACCTTGTGGCCGGGGCAGGGACCCGCGGCCTGGGCGGCACCGACGCCGGGGCCCGCGAGCGCGAACAGGACGGCAGCCGCGAGTGCGGCGGCGCCCGTCGACAGGCCCCGCCATATCCGACCACTGTGCACGTCTTCCCCTCCCGTCACCCCCGTACCAGCGTACTGACGTACGGACGCCGACCAGGAACTCGATGGTTGCGGAACCCGGCCTATCAGTTTGCCTGTCTCACCATCCGGGACGGACAGTCGGGACGAGCAGCCGGGCCGGGCCGGGCCCGGCTACGCCCCCACCGGCTGCCCGACGAACGTCTGCCACAGCTCCGCGTACCGGCCGCCGCGCGCGAGCAGTTCCTCATGCGTGCCGTCCTCGGCCACCTGCCCGTGATCCATCACGATCACACGGTCCGCGCGGGCCGCGGTGGTGAGGCGGTGGGCGACGACCAGCGTGGTCCGCCTGCCCGCTATGCGGTCGGTGGCCTGGTTGACCTGGGCCTCGGTGGCGAGGTCCAGGGCTGCGGTGGCCTCGTCCAGGAGCAGGATGTCGGGGTCGACAAGCTCGGCGCGGGCGAGCGCGATGAGCTGGCGCTGACCGGCCGACAGATTGCGGCCGCGCTCGGAGACCTCGTGCAGATAGCCGCCGTCCAGTGTGGCGATCATGTCGTGCGCGCCGACGGCCCGCGCCGCCGCCTCGACCTCCGCGTCGGTGGCGTCGGGGCGGCCGTAGGCGATGGCGTCCCGGACGGTGCCCGCGAACAGATACGCCTCCTGCGGTACGACCCCGAGCCGGTGCCGGTACGAGGTGAGGTCCAGGGAGCGCAGGTCGGTGCCGTCGACGGTCACCCGGCCCGACGTCGGGTCGTAGAACCGGGCCACGAGCTTGACCAGGGTGGACTTGCCCGCGCCGGTCTCGCCGACGAAAGCGACGGTCTGCCCGGCGGGAATCTTCAGGCGTACCCCGCTCAGCGCGGTCTCGTCGCCCCCGGCGGCTTTGTCGGCGGCGCCGGACCCGTCGGCGGTGTCGGCGGTGCCGGTGGTGCCGTACGCGAAGGCCACGTCCTCGAAGGCGATCTCGCCGCGCAGGGAGAGGACGTCGAGCGGCTCGTCCGCGGACTTGGTGGACGCGGGTTCCTGGAGCAGCTCCTGGATGCGGCCGAGCGACACGGACGCCTGCTGGTAGCCGTCGAAGACCTGGGAGAGCTGCTGCACGGGCGCGAAGAACAGGTCGATGTAGAGGAGGTAGGCGACCAGGGCGCCGGTGGTGAGGGTGCCCGCGTCGACCCGGTGCGCGCCCACGACGAGCACCGCGACCACGGCCACGGACGACAGGAACTGCACGAACGGGAAGTACACCGAGATCAGCCACTGGCCGCGGATGCGGGCCGCGCGGTAGTCGGCGCTGCGGGCGGCGAACTGCTCGCTGCCCGAGCGCTCGCGCCGGAAGGCCTGCACGATGCGCAGCCCGGACACCATCTCCTGGAGGTCGGCGTTGACCACCGAGACGCGCTCCCGCGCCAGCTCGTACGCCTTCACGCTGGAGCGGCGGAAGAAGAACGTGCCGACGACGAGCAGCGGCAGGGTGGCGAAGACGACCAGGGCGAGCTGTACGTCGATGACGACGAGCGCGACCATGATGCCGAAGAAGGTGACGACGGAGACGAACGCTGTGACCAGACCGGTCTGCAGGAACGTGGAGAGGGCGTCCACGTCCGTGGTCATCCGGGTCATGATGCGCCCGGTCAGCTCCCGCTCGTAGTAGTCGAGCCCGAGCCGCTGGAGCTGCGCGAAGATCTTCAGGCGCAGCGCGTAGAGGACCCGTTCGCCGGTGCGCCCCGTCATGCGGATCTCGCCGGTCTGTGCCGCCCACTGCACGACGACGGCGCCGAGCGCGAGGCCGGACGCGGTCCACACGGCACCGAGCGCGAGCTGGGAGACGCCCTCGTCGATGCCGTGCCGGATGAGGACGGGAAGGAGCAGGCCCACGCCCGCGTCGACGGCGACGAGCAGCAGGCTCACCAGGAGCGGCGCGCCGAAACCGCGGAGCAGCCTGCGCAGGCCGTAGGACTCCTCGGCGGCGACGGCCCGCGCCTCGTCGATCGCCGGGGTGTCCGTCGCCGGCGGCAGCGCGTCGACCTGGGCGAGCAGCTCGGGTGTGGCCGGAGTCCCGGAGAGGGACATGTCCTTCGGTTCGCGGTCGCCGTCCCACAGGCGCGGGGTGATGCCCCGCTCGGCGTCGAACTCGGCGTCGAGCTCGGCGCGCACCGAGGTGTCATCGACGGCTTCGGCGGGCGCGGCGGGCGGCACGTGACCGGGCGATACGCCGCCGAGCTCGTCGGGGTCGGTGAGCAGGCGCCGGTAGAGAGGTGAGCGGTGCTCCAGCTCCGCGTGGGTGCCGATGTCGGCGAGGCGGCCGTCTTCGAGGACGGCGATGCGGTCGGCGAGGTTGAGGGTGGAGCGGCGGTGCGCGATGAGCAGGGTCGTACGGTCCCGCATGACGTGCTTCAGCGCCTCGTGGATCTCGTGCTCGACGCGGGCGTCCACGGCGGAGGTGGCGTCGTCGAGAACGAGCAGGCGCGGGTCGGTGAGGATGGCGCGGGCCAGGGCGAGGCGCTGGCGCTGGCCGCCGGAGAGGGTCAGGCCGTGCTCGCCGACCTTGGTGTCGTAGCCGCCGGGCAGCTCGGCGATGAAGCGGTCGGCCTGGGCGGCGCGGGCGGCCCGCTCGATGTCCTCGTCGGTGGCGCCGGGGTGGCCGTAGGCGATGTTGGCGCGGACGGTGTCGGAGAAGAGGAAGGAGTCCTCGGGGACGAGGCCGATGGCGGCGCGCAGCGAGTCCTGGGTCAGCTCGCGCACGTCGTGGCCGCCGATGAGGACGGCGCCGTGCGTCACGTCGTAGAACCGGGGAAGCAGCAGCGACACGGTGGACTTGCCGCTGCCGGACGAGCCGACGACGGCGAGGGTCTCACCGGGGCGCATCGCGAAGCTGAGCCCGTCGAGAACGGGCCGGCCCTCGTCATAGGCGAACGACACGTCATCGAACTCGACGGTGGCCGGGGCGTCGTCCGGCAGGTCCTTGGTGCCGTCGGTCATGGTCGGCTCGGTGTCGATGAGTTCCAGGACGCGCTCCACACCGGCGCGGGCCTGCTGGGCGACGGTGAGGACCATGGCGAGCATGCGTACGGGACCGACGAGCTGGGCGAGATAGGTGGAGAACGCCACGAACGTGCCGAGCGTGATGTCGCCCTGCACCGCGAGCCAGCCGCCGAGGGCGAGCATCGCGACCTGCCCGAGCATGGGCACGGACTGCAGCGCCGGGGTGTAGCGGGAGTTCAGGCGGACGGTGCGCAGGCGCCCCGCGAAGAGCCGCCGTCCGACCTCCCTGAGCTTCCCGGTCTCCTGCTCCTCCTGCCCGAAGCCCTTCACCACGCGTACGCCGCCGACGGCGCCGTCCACGACACCGGCGACCGCGGCTGCCTGGGCCTGCGCGTACCAGGTGGCGGGGTGCAGCTTGGCGCGGCTGCGGCGGGCGATCAGGAGCAGGGCGGGGGCGACGGCGAGCGCGACCACGGTCAGGGGCAGCGACAGCCACGCCATGATGACCAGGGACATCAGGAACAGCAGGACGTTGCCGATGGTCATCGGCAGCATGAAGAGCAGGCCCTGGATGAGCTGGAGGTCACTGGTGGCACGGCCGACGACCTGGCCGGTGGACAGCTCGTCCTGGCGCCGGCCGTCGAGGCGGGTGACCGTGTCGTACATCTCGGTGCGCAGGTCGTGCTGCACGTCGAGGGCGAGGCGGCCGCCGTAGTAGCGGCGGATGTAGGTGAAGACGTAGACAAGAACCGCCGCGCCGATGAGGGCGGCGGCCCACGGCCCCATGGGGCGGCTGTGGTCGCCGATCACGTCATCGATGATCACCTTGGTGACCAGCGGTACGAGCGCCATGACGGCCATGCCGCCGAGGGACGAGCCGAGCGCGAGCACGACGTCCGTGGGGTGACGCCAGGCGTAACCCCACAGCCGCTTCCCCCAGCCCAACTGCTCCGGCTGCTCCGGCTGCCTCGTCACTGTGTCCGCCTCCCGCTCGCCTGACCTGCCGAGAGGCCCAACGCGGTGAGGTGCGGTTTTCATCCCGCCGCAACAAAACTATGGGGCTGCGCCCCGCTCCCCCGCCTTTTCGGCCCTCCGGGCCTCGTCCTCAAACGCCGGACGGGCTGACATACCCGCCCGGCGTAGCTGACGTCAGGCCGGAGGGGCCGGGACCGATGCTTCCTTCGGGGTGTCCGTGGGGGCGAAGCGGGTGGGGGCCTGGGTGAGGGGGGTCAGGTCCTTGTGGATGGCCTTGGAGACCCGCTGGATGGTGTCGACGCCGTAGTTCATGTTGCTGTTGCCGTGGGTGAGCACGGAGATCGTGTAGTCGTGCCCGCGGCCCTTGAAGGCGCCGATGCTGTGGACGCGCCACCCGTGCGTGGCCCGCGGCAGCCACCCGTTCTTGACGTGGATGTCGGTGCCGGACGGAGCCCCGGCAGGCGTTCCCCAACGCTGGTCGCGGACGACCTTGCCCATCAGCTTGAGGATGTACGCGCGCGAGTTGTCGCTCAGCACGGCGTTCTTGCCGGTGATCAGGGCGAGGAGCTTCTGCTCGTCGGTGGCGTTGATCCGGGTCAGGCCCCAGTAGCGGCCGGAGCCCGGTACGGTCTTGGTCATCTTGGCCGCGGCCAGGAACTTCTTCACCTTGGTGGCACCGAGCTGCCGCCACAGCGTGCTGGTGGCGTCGTTGTCCGACTTGGTGATCATGGCGGTGGCGAGCCTGGTCTCGCGGTCCGTCAGATACCGGTCGGTCTTCTTCGCGTCCCACAGCAGCGTCGCGAGCACGGTCACCTTGACGACGCTGGCCGAGTCGAACGACGTGGAGCCGCGCAGGGTGCAGCTCGTCTTCGTGGCCTTGTCGTAGAACCCGACGGCGATGGTGCCCTTGCGGTTCTTCAGGGCGGCGGTGATGTCCTTGGTCAGCTTCTTCGCCAGCGTCGGCTGAGCCGACGAGGTGCACTTGACCTGGGCGGTCGCGGCGGCGGCCGGAGTGGCGACGGCGGTCGCGGCGACCGGCACGAGCACGGCGGCGGCCACACCGGCGCTCAGTACGCGGGCACGCGTGGGCAGCCCGGATATCCGGTGAGTCATGGAGATTCCCCTCGAAGTGGTACGAGCGCGCCCCCAGCGCACTCGCAACACATGACTCACGGGGGCCGACGGTGGTTGCACTGCTGTGCGGTTTTCGTCAGTCCAGATGTTCAGCCCAGGTGTGTGGGCGCGAACATCCGCAGGAGCGCGGGCAGCACGACCACGCTCGGTCCCGGTGTGGCCAGGGCCTCGGTGAGGTCTTCGCGGAGGTGCTCCGGGGACGTCCGTACGCCCCGTACGCCGAAGGACTCGGCGAGGGCCACGAAGTCGGGGCGTGTCAGCTCCGTGCCGGTCGCCTCGCCGAAGGCGTCCGCCATGTATTCGCGCAGGATGCCGTAGCCGCCGTCGTCGACGATCAGCCAGGTCACGTCCAGGTCGTACTGCTTGGCGGTGGCCAGTTCCGCGAGCGAGTACATCGCGCCGCCGTCGCCGGAGACCGCGAGGACCGGCCGGGTGGGGTCGGCGGCGGCCGCACCGAGCGCGGCGGGGAAGCCGTAGCCGAGGCCGCCCGCGCCCTGTGCGGAGTGCATGGTGCCGGGGCGCCGCGCGTCGAAGGCGGACCAGGCCCAGTACGCGAGGATCGTCATGTCCCAGAAGGACGGGGAGTCGTCGGGAAGCGCCGCCCGCACGGACGCGAGGACGTCCTGTTCCAGGGTCAGGTCCTGCGCGTCGATCCGCTTGTGGACGGCGGCGAGTACCTGGCGCACCCGCTCCGGGGCCGCCGGGTCGGGCCGCTCCCCCACCGTCTCCAGGAGCGCCGACAGGGCGAGGCGGGCGTCCGCGTGGATGCCGAGCGCCGGGTGGTTGGACTCCAGCTTGCCGAGGTCGGCCTCGATCTGGACGACGCGGCCGCGGGGGTTGAACGTGTGGTAGTTGGAGGAGAGTTCGCCGAGGCCGGAGCCGACGACGAGGAGCACGTCGGCGTCCTCAAGGAAGTCGGTGGTGTGCCGGTCCTCCAGCCACGACCGGAGCGAGAGCGGGTGCTCCCAGGGGAAGGCGCCCTTGCCGCCGAAGGTGGTGACGACGGGCGCGTTCAGGCGCTCGGCGAGCGCGCGCAGCTTGCCCGCGGCGTCCGCGCGGACGACGCCGCCGCCCGCGATGATCGCCGGACGCTCGGCCCGCGTCAGCAGGTCAGCGGCCACGGCGGTCAGCTCGGGGCGCGGCACGAGGTCGTGCGGGGTCGCGTCCACCGCCGTGACGACGGGGAGGGACGTCTCCGCGAGGAGCACGTCCTGCGGGATCTCCACCCAGACGGGGCCGTGCGGGGCGGTGAGCGCCGACTCCCAGGCCGCCGCGATCACCGACGGGATCTGCGACTGCGTACGGACGGTGTGGACGGACTTGACCACGTCCCGGAACGAGGCCCGCTGGTCGCGGAGTTCGTGCAGATAGCCGTGGCGGCCGCCGCCGAGCCCGGCGACGGGCACCTGACTGCCGATGGCCAGCACGGGGGCGCTCGCGGCCGCCGCCTCCTGGAGCGCGGCCAGGGACATCAGCGCGCCGGGCCCCGTCGACAGGAGCAGCGGCGCGACCTCCCCCGTGATCCGCCCGTACGCGTCCGCTGCGAACCCCGCGTTGTTCTCCACCTGAAGGCCGACGTACCGCAGTTGAGAGCGGCGCAGCGCGTCGAACATGCCGAGGGCGTGCTGCCCGGGCAGCCCGAACACGGTGGAAGCGCCGAGCCCGCACAGGGTCTCGACGACCAGGTCGCCGCCGTTGCGGCCCGCGGGCGGGTTCAGGGCGGCCTGGGTCTGCGCTGCCGTGGGCCTCAGTTCCAGGTCGTGGTCGTGCGTCACTTGGCGCGGGCCTCCGCGATCTGCCGGGACATGATCGTCGTCAGTTCGTACGCGGTGTGGGACGCGGCCACTGCCGTGATCTCGGCGTGGTCGTAGGCGGGGGCGACCTCCACGACGTCGGCGGAGACGAGGTTGCAGGAGGCGAGGCCGCGCAGGATCTCCAGGAGCTCGCGGGAGGTCATGCCGCCCGCCTCCGGCGTGCCGGTGCCCGGGGCGTGTGCCGGGTCCAGGCAGTCGATGTCGATGGAGATGTACAGCGGCCGGTCGCCGATGCGCTGGCGGAGCTGGTCGGCGACCTCGTCGGCGCCGCGCCGGTAGATGTCCGCCGACGTGACGATGCCGAAGCCCATCTTCTCGTCGTCGGTGAGGTCCTTCTTGCCGTACAGCGGACCGCGCGTGCCGACGTGGCTGAGGGCCTCGGTGTCGAGGATGCCCTCCTCCACCGCCCGCCGGAACGGGGTGCCGTGCGTGTACTCGGCGCCGAAGTAGGTGTCCCAGGTGTCCAGGTGCGCGTCGAAGTGCAGGAGCGCGACCGGGCCGTGCTTCTTCGCCATGGAGCGCAGCAGCGGCAGCGCGATGGTGTGGTCGCCGCCCAGCGTCATCATGCGGGCGCCGGTGGCGAGCAGGTCGTCCGCCGCCGCCTCGATCGTCTCCACGGCCTCGTTGATGTTGAACGGGTTCGCGGCGATGTCACCCGCGTCCGCGACCTGCGCGAGCGCGAACGGGGACGCGTCCTGGGCCGGGTTGTACGGGCGCAGGAGGCGGGAGGCCTCGCGGATGGCGTTGCCGCCGAAGCGGGCGCCCGGGCGGTACGACACGCCCGCGTCGAAGGGGACGCCCACGACGGCTATGTCCGTCGTGCCGACCTCGTCGAGGCGGGGGAGGCGGGCGTAGGTGGCGGGGCCCGCGTAGCGGGGGGTGCGTGAGGAGTCGATGGGGCCGCGGGGCTCGTTCTGCGCGGTGGTCATGCTGGGGTTCCTCCTGGTGAAGCGGTGGTGCTGGTCGTACAGGGACAAGTGTGGGGCCTGTGGGGCCTCGCGGGGGCGCCCCAGTCCCGCCCCTTCCCGAAACCGGGGCTCCGCCCCGGACCCCGCTCCTCAAACGCCGGAGGGGCTGGATCTCACGGGCCCGGGGGGAAACTCAAGCGTTCACCGAAGCCTCCGGTGCGCTCGGGTCCGGGCTGCGCCCGGCGACACGCTCCCGCCAAGCGGCCAGCGTCACCGCGTCGGTGGGCGGGGTACTGAGGGACACGGCCACGTACACGGCAAGGGATGCGATCAGCCCGTAGTAGACGGGTTCGTTGGCGAGGATGCCGTAGTGCCACATCAGGCCGACGACGGAGACCCCGCCGACGACGACGGCGGAGAGCGCTCCGGCGGCAGTACCCCGCCGCCACAGCAACCCCCCGAGGATCGGCACGAGCAGCCCCCCGACAAGCAGGTTGTAGGCGACGGTCAGCGCCTCGACGACGTCGTTGAGGACGATGGAGACACCGATGACGAGGACACCCATGACGAGGATGAAGAGCCGGTTGCCCCGCACTTCGTCCACCTCCTCAGGCTCCTCAGGCTCCTCATGGGCCCCCTGCCGCGCGGCAGCGCCCCGCACCCGCGCCCAGATGTCGTTGTTGGCGACGGTCGCGCAGGCGATGAGCGCCCCGGAGGAGGTGGACATCACCGCGGCGAGCGCGGCGGCGAGCACGAGCCCCCGTACGCCGATGGGCAGTTCGTCCTTGACGATGGTGGCGAAGGCGGCGTCGGCGCTGGGCAGCTTGGGGTACATGACCTTCGCGGCGGTGCCGATGACGGCACCGGCGAGGGCGTAGACGAGGCAGTACGTACCGGCGACGGTCCCGCCCCAGCGGGCCACCTTGTCGCTGCGGGCGGTGAACACGCGCTGCCAGATGTCCTGCCCGATGAGCATGCCGAAGGTGTAGATCAGTACGTAGGTGAAGATCGTCTCGCCGCCGACGCCCAGCGGCTCGAAGTAGTCGCCCGGCAGCTTGTCCCGCATCTCACCGAAGCCGCCCGCCTTCACGACGGCGATCGGGAGGAGCAGGAGCAGCACGCCCACCGTCTTGACGACGAACTGCACCATGTCGGTCAGCGTGATGGACCACATGCCGCCGAGGGTCGAGTACGCGACGACGATGGAGCCGCCGATGACGATCGCGAGGGTGCGGTTCAGGTCGAAGAGGACGTCGAAGATGGTGGCGTACGCGATGGTGGAGGTGACGGCGAGCATCAGGGTGTAGGCCCACATGACGACGCCGGACAGGACACCGGCCCGGCCGCCGTAGCGCAGGTCGAGCATCTCCGAGACGGTGTACACCTTCAGGCGCGCGATGCGGGCGGAGAAGAACACCGACAGGGCGAGCAGTCCGAGGCCGATGGTGAACACCATCCAGGCGCCGGACAGGCCGTGGGTGTAGCCGAGGCCGACACCGCCGATGGTGGAGGCGCCGCCGAGGACGATCGCGGCCATGGTGCCGGAGTACATCCAGGGCCCGAGGCGGCGGCCGGCGACGAGGAACTCGCTCTTCGACTTGGCGCGGCGCATGCCCCACCAGCCCATGGCCAGCATGCCGGCCAGATAGACGACGATCACGGTGTAGTCGACGGCCATGGTGCAGGCCTCCTTGCGCGCTCGATCGGTGGCGTGTCGTGCGGGTGGAGTGGGGCGGTGACCTGCCGCGGGGACATCCGCCCGTACCCGCGGCGCTGATCGGCACGACCTTAGGTGGCCGGAAAGCGACGCTGAAGTGTACGTTTCCTCCATTCACCGAGCCGTGGATGGAGGAACTGTCCATCGTGCTGAACCCCGAGCCCCAGAACCCCGAGCCCCAGAACCCCCAGGCCCAGCACCCCGAGACCGGGACCCCCGCCGCGCCCCCCGGGCCCCCCGGGCACCCCGCGCCCCCGGCGCCCCCCACCCCGCCGGTGCCACTGGCCGCCCTCCTCGCCCAGGACGAGCTCGGCCTGCGCCAGATCGCGGGCCCCGACGCGGCAGCGACCGGCGCCGTCGTGCACTGGGTGCACACCTCGGAGATGGCCGACCCGTACCCGTATCTCCTCGGCGGCGAGCTGCTGCTCAGCGCAGGGGTGCACGTTCCGGCGGCCGGGGCAGAGGCCCACCTGGACACCTACGCGGCCCGCATCGTGGCCGCGGGCGGCGCCGCCCTCGGCTTCGGCGTGGCTCCCGTGCACGACACGGTGCCGCAAGCGCTCCTTGACGCCTGTGACCGGCACGGCCTTCCGCTTCTGGAAGTGCCGCCGCGCACCACGTTCAGCGGCATCGCCCGCGCGGTCTGGCAACTCATGGCCGAGGCCCGCCACGCCGAGCTGCGCCGCGTCACCCAGGCCCAGCAGGGCCTCGCCGCGGCGGCGGCCCGCCCGGACGCGGTCCCGGCCCTGCTGCGCCAACTGGCGGTGCGCCTCGGCGGTTACGCGGCGCTGTACGGGCCGGACGGCGTGCCCACGCGGGCGGCGGGCACGGGGCCGGGCCCGGCGGCCACCGCTGCACTGGAGCGGCTGGTGGGGGTGGTCAACCCTGGCAGGGGCGCGGTGGGCGGCCGAGCCACGGCAGAGGGCACCGACACCCCCCGGCGCCCCGAAGCGGCGCCACCCGCGCAGGCCCCGCGCCCCGTCCCCGCCGCCGCCTCCGACACGGTCGCCGGGGTCCACCTCGCGGCCTACCCCCTGGCCGGGGCGCACGGGCTCGCGCTCGGGGTCGGCACGCGGCGGCGGGAGCCCGGCGACCACATGCTGGCGGGGGTCGCCGCCGTACTCCTCTCGCTGCTGACCGCCCCGCACCAGGGCACCGCCGAGTCCGCCCGGTCCGCGGCCCTTGTGCGGCTGCTGCTCGGCGCGCGGCCCGAGGACGTGGTGCCGCTGCTCGGCGCCGAACGGTGGACGGTCGTGCACGCGCGCGTGCGGCGCGACGACGGTGCGGACGTGCCGCCCGACACCGCGGCCCTCGCGGCGGCCTTGGGCAGCACGCTGGTCGACGTGCACGCGCGGGCGGAGGGGCAGGCAGGGCCCGACACCCGAGACCGAGCCAACGGGCCGCGCACCGGCAGTCAGGGCGAAGCCGACGGGGCGCACCCCAGCGTCCGGGGCCGGGTCGGCGGCACCCCGGGCGTCCACCCCGAGCCGGGCTTCGTGCGGCTGCTGTTGCCCGCCGGTCAGGCACCGGCCCCGCAGGACGGCTGGACGCTCGGCGTCTCCGCGCCCGCCGGCGCGGGGTCGCTGCCCGCAGCCGACGCGCAGGCCGCGCGGGCCCTGCGCCGGGCGGAGGCGACCCGGGCGGCCCTTGTGCGGCACCGCGAGAGCGGGCTCGCCGGGCTCGTGGGGCCCGCGGAGGCCGACGCGCACGCGCGGGCGCTGCTCGCACCCCTCGGCGGCAGCGTGCCGCTCACCGAGACGCTGCGCACCTGGCTGTCCCTGCACGGGAGCTGGGACCGCACCGCGGCGGCGCTGTCCGTGCACCGCAACACCGTGCGCCAGCGCGTCACCCGCTGCGCGACGCTCCTCGCCGCGGACCTCGACGACCCGGACGTCCGCATGGAACTGTGGTTCGCCCTCGGCCGCGCGGACACCCCGGAGGGGGCCGTACCGCCCGTAACGTGAGTCGCCGCACAGGTCCGCCGTGCGGGACGGCACGCCCGGCCCCCGTTGCCGACGGCACAATGGGTCGCATGCCGATACCCAGCCGCGCCGCGCTCGTCGACCACCTCGTCCGTACCCGTATCGCCGGCGATGTCGCCACGCCCCGCGAGAACAACCTCTCCCACTACCGCAAGCTCGCGAACGGCGACCGGCACTACTGGCTGGGTCTGGAACTCGGTGACCGCTGGCGGGACGAGCAGGACGTGCTGGCCGTGATGGCCGAGCGCTGCGGCGTCATCGACGACCCGGGGCACCGGCAGGGCCAGGACACCATCGACCCGGAGCTGACGGTCGACGCCCTGGAGCGGATGGCGGGCCGGCTGCACAAGGCCGCCGCGGGCAAGGAGCGCGTCCTGTTCGCGACCGGCCACCCCGGCGGGCTGCTCGACGTGCACCGCGCGACGGCTGCCGCGCTGCGCGCCGCGGGCTGCGAGATCGTCGTCATCCCCGAGGGCCTCACGGCCGACGAGGGCTTCGTCTTCCAGTTCGCCGACGTCGCCGTCCTGGAGCGCGGCGCCACCCTGTGGCACACCCATTCGCCGGAGCCGATGAACGCGATCCTGGACGGCCTGCTCCGCGAGGAGCGCCCGCTGCCCGACCTCGTCGTCGCCGACCACGGCTGGGCCGGGCGCGCGGGCCAGCGCGGAATCGACTCCCTCGGGTACGCGGACTGCAACGACCCGGCCCTGTTCATCGGCGAGGCGGAGGGCACCGTACAGGTCACGGTCCCCCTCGACGACCACGTGACCAACCCCCGGTTCTACGACCCGCTGACGGCGTACCTGCTCGACGCCGCCGGGCTGACAAGCCAGTCGAGGGGGCCCCTCCCCGCTCTTTGAGAGCTTGGGGGAGATTGCGGACGAGCCAGGCCGCAGGCCGCGATCAACGGCTCCCCGGCGTGGGGTCCAGATACACGCGCCGCACAGCGGGAAAGCGGGCCTGGACGCGCCGGGTGACCCGGTCGCAGGCGGCCTCGATCTCCGCGGCCGTGGACACGTCCCGGAAGTCCACCTTCGCGGCGACCAGTGCCTCGTTCGGCCCCTGGAGCAGCGTGGTCAGCTCCAGTACGTCCACCACGTGCGGGTCCGCGAGGAGTTCGGCCCGTACCTTCTCCCGGACGGGCCCGGGCAGCGGCCGCCCGATGAGCAGTTCCGCGTTGGCGTGCCCGAGGACCCACGCGACGTACACGAGCAGCACGCCGATGCACAGCGACGCCACGCCGTCCCAGACGCCGGAGCCGGTGAGCTGCCCGCCGAGCAGGCCGCCCGCGGCGAGCACGAGGCCCGCGAGCGCGGCGGAGTCCTCCATGACGACGGCCTTCACGGCGGTGTCGGGCGTGCGCCGGAGATAGTGCCTGACGGGTACGTCGAACCGTGCCGCCGCGCCCCGCGCCTGCTTCCATCCGGTGCGCAGGGAGTAGCCCTCCAGGAGGAAGGCGATGCCGAGGACGACGTACGAGATGAGCGGGTCGCCGGGTTCCTCGCCGTGGGTGAGGGTGTGCACGCCGTCGTACACGGCGAAGACACCGCCGCCGACGAAGGTGGCGACGGAGGCGAGCAGCGCCCAGATGTAGCGTGCGCCGCCGTAGCCGAGCGGATGCTCCTCGTCGGCGGGCCGCTCCGCGCTCTTCAGCGAGACGAGCAGCATCAGCTCCGTGACGGTGTCGGCCAGGGAGTGCGCGGCCTCGGAGAGCATCGCGCTGGACCCGCTGACGACACCGGCCACGGCTTTGGCGACGGCGATCCCGAGGTTGGCGACCGCGGCGACGACCACGGTGAAGGTACTTTCGCCGCCGCCCGCGCCGCCCGTCTCGCCCGTCTCGCCCGTCTCGCCTTCGGGGGTATCTACCGTGCTTTCACCCATGTTGGGCGAGTATGCCGGATGCCCCCGCGCCTGCTGGACCCGCGGCACCCTGACGACTAGACCCGCGGCACCCTGACGACGCCCTCCTGGATGACGGTGACGGCGAGGCGTCCGTCGCGCGTCCAGATCCGCCCCTGCCCGAGGCCCCGGCCGCCGCCCGCGGTGGGCGACTCCTGGTCGTACAGGAGCCACTCGTCGGCCCGGAAGGGACGGTGGAACCACATGGCGTGGTCCAGCGAGGCCCCGACCACGTCCCCCACGGCCCAGCCCCCGCGCCCGTGGGCAAGGAGCACGGAGTCGAGCAGCGTCATGTCGGAGACGTACGTGGCCAGGCAGACGTGCAGGAGCGAGCCCGCGTCCGCGTCGCCGAGCTTGCCGTTGGTGCGGAACCAGACCTGGGAGTGCGGCTCGCGCGGGCGGCCCGCGGTGGCCCAGGGCGGCGCGTCGGCGTAGCGCAGGTCGACGGCGGCGCGCGACTCGATCAGCCTCCTGGCGACGTCCGGGGGCAGATCGCGCGGCAGCGCCTCGGCGGCGGTGGGCAGCGTCTCCGGGTCGGGCGCGGACGGCATCCGGTCCTGGTGGTCCAGGCCTTCCTCGTACGTCTGGAAGGACGCCGAGAGATGGAAGATCGGCTGGCCGTGCTGTACGGCGACGACACGGCGCGTGGTGAAGGAGCGGCCGTCACGGATGCGGTCGACGGTGTAGACGATGGGCGCGCCGGGGTCGCCGGGGCGCAGGAAATAGGCGTGGAGGGAGTGGGCGGGGCGCTCCTCGGGGACGGTGCGGCCCGCGGCCACCAGGGCCTGGGCCGCGACCTGTCCGCCGAAGACCCGGGGAACCAGGGCCGAGCGGCTCCGGCCCCGGAAGATGTCCTCCTCGACCCGCTCCAGGTCGAGGAGGTCGAGCAGGGAATCGAGTTCGCTGCTCATGGGCGTCGGCCTCCGCATCGCCGGACGCCGCCTCGCCGGACGCCGTCTCGGTCGCGGCCCCTCACAGGCCCGTCGACTCGGCTCACAGCCCCATCGACTTGGCGATGATCATCTTCATGACCTCGCTGGTGCCGCCGTAGATGCGGTTGACGCGGTTGTCGGCGTACAGACGCGCGATCGGGTACTCGTTCATGAAGCCGTAGCCGCCGTGCAACTGGAGGCAGCGGTCGATGACGCGGTGGGCGACCTCGGTGCAGAAGAGCTTGGCGGACGCGGCCTCGGCCGGGGTCAGCTCGCCCGCGTCCAGGGCCTCCAGGGCGCGGTCGGCGACGGCCTCGGCGGCGTCCACCTCGGCCTGGCAGGCGGCCAGCTCGAACTTGGTGTTCTGGAAGGAGGCGACCGACTTGCCGAAGACGGTGCGCTCCTGCACGTACTCCTTGGCGAACCGGACGGCCGCCTTGGCCTGCGCGTAGGCGCCGAAGGCGATGCCCCAGCGCTCGGACGCCAGGTTGTGGCCCAGGTAGGCGAAGCCCTTGTTCTCCTCGCCGAGCAGGTCCTCGACGGGGACCTTGACGTCGACGAAGGCCAGTTCGGCGGTGTCGGAGACCTTCAGGCCGAGCTTGTCGAGCTTGCGGCCGACGGAGTAGCCCTCGGACTTGGTGTCCACGGCGAACAGCGAGATGCCGAAGCGGCGGTCGTCCTCACGCGGCGCGGAGGTGCGGGCGCAGACGATCACACGGTCGGCGTGCACACCGCCGGTGATGAAGGTCTTGGCACCGTTGAGGACGTAGTGCGTGCCGTCCTCGGAGAGCTTGGCGGTGGTCTTCATGCCCGCGACGTCGGAGCCGGTGCCCGGCTCGGTCATGGCGAGCGCCCACATCTCCTCGCCGGAGACGAACTTCGGCAGGAAGCGCTTCTTCTGCTCGTCGGTGGCGAGCATCTCGATGTACGGCAGACCGAGCAGCACATGCACGCCGGAGCCGCCGAAGGAGACGCCCGCGCGGGCGGTCTCCTCGTACATGACCGCGTCGAACTTGTGCGAGTCGATGCCCGCGCCGCCGAACTCCTCGTCGACGCGGATGCCGAAGACGCCGAGCTCGGCGAGCTTGTAGTAGAAGTCCCTGGGCGCCTGGCCCGCCGCGAACCACTCGTCGTAGACCGGTACGACCTCGGCCTCGATGAAGGCCCGGACGGTGTCCCGGAACGCCTCGTGGTCCTCGTTGAAGACGGTACGCCGCACGAGTTTCTCTCCCTCTTCGCCGGGGCGCCTTTGCTAAGCGCTTGCTCAGGGGGAGGTTACCCGTGGGTTACGGTGACCGTCCAGGGCGGAAATCGTGACCGGTGGGCCGCGCGCCGTCGATCGTGGCCTTCGGCCTTCCTCGTCCTCAATCGCCGGACGGGCTTGAACTTCCTCCGGCGGGGATCGAACCCTCCCCGGGCGGAGCCGGAGCCCGTCCCACCGCCGCCAGGGCGCCGTGCGCCAAACCGCGCAGCAGCCCCGCCATCCCCTCCCGGTCCGGGAGCGAGCCCGCGCGGCCCAGGTGCGGCGTCGAGTTCAGGAGGCCGAACACCGCGTGCACGGACGCCCGGGCCTCCGCCTCCGCGAGGGCCGGGTACACCTCCCGCACCGCGGTCACCCACAGTTCCACGTACCGCCGCTGGAGCGAGCGGACCAGCTTGCGGTCGCTGTCCCGGAGGCGGTCGAGCTCGCGGTCGTGGAGAGTGATCAAGGGGCGGTCGTCGAGGGCGAAGTCGATGTGGCCCTCGATGAGCGAGTCGAGCGCGGCACCGGGCGAGCCCGCGGCCTCGGCGGCCCGCCGCTCGCCGCCCCGCAGGAGCTGCTCGCTGATCCCCACGAGCAGCTCGGCCAGCATCGCGTCCTTGCCCGCGAAGTGCCGGTAGAGGCCGGGGCCGCTGATACCGACGGCGGCCCCTATCTCGTCGACGCCGACACCGTGGAAGCCGCGCTCGGCGAACAGCCGGGCCGCTTCCTTGAGGATCTGCTCGCGGCGGGTGAGGGCGTCGGTCCTGGTGGCCATGGAAACAATTCTAGACAGCGTCGTTAGCGGTCGTTAACCTGAACGCATACGTTAACGCTCACTAACAGTGGGAGCCCTGCGGATGCAACAGGCACCAGTCCTCACGAGCGCGGCGGATCCCGCCTCGGACGCCTGGCGGTCGAACGAGGCGGCGCACCGCGCCCTGGTCGAGGAGTTGCGCGGCAAGCTCGCCGCGGCCCGCCTCGGTGGCGGCGAGCGCGCCCGGCAGCGGCATGTGGCGCGCGGCAAGCTGCTGCCGCGCGACCGCGTGGACGCCCTCCTCGACCCCGGCTCGCCGTTCCTGGAGATCGCGCCCCTCGCGGCCGACGGTCTGTACGGGGGTGACGCCCCGGCGGCCGGGGTGATCGCGGGCATCGGCAGGGTCAGCGGGCGCGAGTGCGTGATCGTCGCCAATGACGCCACGGTCAAGGGCGGCACGTACTACCCGATGACGGTGAAGAAGCACCTGCGCGCGCAGGAGGTGGCCCTGGAGAACCGGCTGCCCTGCGTCTACCTGGTCGACTCGGGCGGCGCCTTCCTGCCGATGCAGGACGAGGTGTTCCCCGACCGGGAGCACTTCGGGCGGATCTTCTACAACCAGGCGCGGCTCTCGGGCGCCGGTATCCCGCAGATCGCGGCCGTCCTCGGCTCCTGCACGGCGGGCGGCGCCTACGTTCCCGCGATGAGCGACGAGGCCGTGATCGTCCGCAACCAGGGCACGATCTTCCTCGGCGGCCCGCCCCTGGTGAAGGCGGCGACCGGCGAGGTCGTCACGGCGGAGGAGCTTGGCGGCGGCGAGGTCCACTCCCGGGTCTCGGGCGTCACCGACCACCTCGCGGAGGACGACCCGCACGCCCTGCGCATCGTCCGCACGATCGTCTCCACGCTGCCGGCGCGCGGCGCCGCGCCCTGGGAGGTCCGCCCGGTCGATGAGCCCAAGGTCGACCCCCTCGGCCTGTACGGCGCCGTGCCCGTGGACTCCCGTACGCCCTACGACGTACGCGAGGTCATCGCCCGCGTCGTCGACGGCTCCCGCTTCGCCGAGTTCAAGTCCGAGTACGGCCAGACCCTGGTCACGGGCTTCGCGCACATCCACGGCCACCCGGTCGGCATCGTCGCGAACAACGGCATCCTGTTCTCGGAGTCCGCCCAGAAGGGCGCCCACTTCATCGAGCTGTGCGACCAGCGCGGCATCCCGCTGGTCTTCCTCCAGAACATCTCCGGCTTCATGGTCGGCCGTGACTACGAGGCCGGGGGCATCGCCAAGCACGGCGCGAAGATGGTCACGGCCGTGGCCTGTACGCGCGTACCGAAGCTGACCGTCGTGGTGGGCGGCTCGTACGGAGCGGGCAACTACTCCATGTGCGGCCGGGCTTACTCGCCGCGCTTCCTGTGGATGTGGCCCAACGCCAAGATCTCGGTGATGGGCGGCGAGCAGGCCGCGTCCGTGCTCGCGACCGTCAAGCGCGACCAGCTCGAAGGCCGCGGCGAACAGTGGTCGCAGGAGGACGAGGAGGCCTTCAAGGCCCCGGTCCGCGCGCAGTACGAAGAGCAGGGCAACGCCTACTACGCCACGGCCCGGCTGTGGGACGACGGCGTCATCGACCCGTTGGAGACCCGCCAGGTCCTCGGCCTCGCGCTGACCGCGTGTGCCGGGGCGCCGCTCGGCGAACGCGGCTTCGGCGTCTTCCGGATGTGAGGGGCAGACACGCAATGAGCATGTTCGAGACAGTCCTCGTGGCCAACCGCGGTGAGATCGCCGTGCGCGTCATCCGTACGCTGCGGGCCCTGGGCGTCCGTTCGGTGGCCGTCTTCTCCGACGCCGACGCCGACGCCCGGCACGTGCGCGAGGCCGACACCGCGGTGCGCATCGGGCCCGCCCCCGCCGCCGAGAGCTACCTCTCCATGGAGCGGCTGCTCGCGGCCGCCGCCTCCGCCGGCGCGCAGGCCGTCCACCCCGGCTATGGCTTCCTCGCCGAGAACGCCGCCTTCGCGCAGGCCTGCGCCGACGCGGGCCTCACCTTCATCGGGCCGCCCGCGTCCGCGATCGACCTGATGGGCGACAAGATCCGCGCGAAGCAGACGGTACGTGCGGCCGGGGTGCCGGTGGTGCCCGGCTCGTCCGGCAGCGGCCTGACCGACGCCCAGCTCATCGACGCGGCCCGCGAGATCGGTACGCCCGTCCTCCTCAAGCCGTCCGCGGGCGGTGGCGGCAAGGGCATGCGCCTGGTCCGCGACGAGGCGCTCCTCGGTGAGGAGATCGCCGCCGCCCGGCGCGAGGCCCGTGCCTCCTTCGGCGACGACACCCTGCTCGTCGAACGCTGGGTGGACCGCCCCCGGCACATCGAGATCCAGGTCCTCGCCGACGGCCACGGCAACGTACTTCACCTCGGTGAGCGCGAGTGCTCCCTCCAGCGCCGCCACCAGAAGATCATCGAGGAGGCGCCCAGCGTCCTGCTCGACGAGGCGACGCGCGCCGCGATGGGTGCCGCCGCCGTGGAGGCCGCGCGCTCCTGCGGGTACGTCGGCGCGGGCACGGTCGAGTTCATCGTGCCCGGCGACGACCCGGCCTCGTACTACTTCATGGAGATGAACACCCGCCTCCAGGTCGAGCACCCGGTGACGGAGCTGGTCACCGGAGTCGACCTGGTGGAGTGGCAGCTCCGGGTGGCGGCGGGCGAGGCACTGCCCTTCGGGCAGGAGGACGTCCGTCTCACCGGCCACGCGGTGGAGGCCCGCCTGTGCGCCGAGGACCCCGCCCGTGGGTTCCTGCCCTCGGGCGGCACCGTCCTCGCCCTGCACGAGCCCTCCGGCGACGGGGTGCGCACCGACTCCGGGCTCAGCGAGGGCACGGAGGTCGGGAGCCTGTACGACCCGATGCTGTCGAAGGTCATCGCGTACGGACCCGACCGGGCGACCGCCCTGCGCAAGCTGCGGGCCGCGCTCGCGGGGACGGTGACCCTGGGGGTGCCGACGAACGCCGGGTTCCTGCGGCGGCTGCTCGCTCATCCGGCGGTGGTGGCCGGGGAGTTGGACACCGGGTTGGTGGAGCGGGACGCCGAGGGCCTGGTCGAGGCGGATGTTCCGGTCGAGGTGTATATGGCTGCCGCGCTGGTGCGGGTCGGCGCGAGGCCGGTGGCGGCGGCCGGAAGCTGGGTGGACCCGTTCTCGGTGGGCAGTGGGTGGCGGCTCGGCGGGGAGGCCGCGTGGACCGTGCACCATCTGCGCGTGCCGGGCCACGAACCTGTGTCCGTCAGGACACGTCTCACGGCCGACGGAGACGTCGAAGCCGACTTCGGGGGGGCCAGGGGGCACAGCCCCCTGGTTTCGGGAAGGGGCGGGCTCGGGGAAGCCTCCGCGCAGCGCCTCACCCTCCACCTCGACGGCCGCACCCACACCTTCCACCACGCGGCCGACTGGCTCGGCAGGGACGGCGACGCCTGGCACGTTCAGGACCACGACCCGGTGGAGGCGGCCCTGACCGGCGCGGCCCACGCGGGCGCGGACGCCCTGACGGCCCCCATGCCCGGCACCGTCACGGTGGTCAAGGTCGCCCCCGGCGACACGGTGACGGCGGGCCAGAGCCTCCTCGTCGTCGAGGCGATGAAGATGGAGCACGTCATCTCCGCGCCGCACGCGGGCACCGTCACGGAACTGGACGTCACCCCGGGCTCCACGGTCGCGATGGACCAGGTCCTGGCCGTGGTGGTGCCGGCGGACGAGGAGACGTCATGACCGCCGCACAGACGAACGTTCCGGGCCCCCTGCCCATGGTCGTACCGGCCGAGGGCCTCCCGGCCAGGGTCCGCATCCACGAGGTGGGCGCCCGCGACGGCCTCCAGAACGAGAAGGCCACGGTCCCGACCGAGACCAAGGCGGAGTTCATCCACCGCCTGGCCGACGCGGGCCTGACCACGATCGAGGCGACGAGCTTCGTGCACCCCGAGTGGGTGCCGCAGTTGGCGGACGCCGAGCAACTGTTTCCCCGGATCCAGGGCATCGAAGGGGTGGATCTGCCCGTCCTGGTCCCGAACGCCCGCGGCCTGGACCGCGCCCTTGCGCTCGGCGCCCGCCGGGTCGCCGTCTTCGCCAGCGCCACCGAGTCCTTCGCCAAGGCCAACCTGAACCGCACGGTGGACGAGGCGCTCGCGATGTTCGAGCCGGTGGTGGCGCGGGCGAAGGCGTCCGAGGCGCCGGACGACCTGGTGCACGTACGCGGCTATCTGTCGATGTGCTTCGGGGACCCGTGGGAGGGCGCGGTCCCGGTCCCGCAGGTGGTCCGGGTCTGCAAGGCCCTGCTCGACATGGGCTGCGACGAACTGAGCCTCGGCGACACCATCGGCGTGGCCACGCCGGGCCACGTACAGGCACTCCTGACCGCCCTGAACGACGGGGGCGTACCCACGCACCTCCTCGCCGTGCACTTCCACGACACGTACGGCCAGGCGCTTGCCAACACTCTGGCCGCGCTGCGGCACGGGGTGACGACCGTGGACGCCTCCGCGGGCGGCCTCGGCGGCTGCCCGTACGCCAAGAGCGCCACCGGCAACCTCGCCACCGAAGACCTCGTGTGGATGCTTCACGGCCTCGGCATCGAGACCGGGGTCGACCTCGGCCGTCTCACCGCCACCAGCGTGTGGATGGCCGGCCGTCTGGGCCGACCGAGCCCGTCCCGCACCGTGCGTGCCCTCTCCCACCAGGAGCAGTGAAAACCATGGATCACCACCTCTCCCCCGAGCACGAGGAACTCCGGCGCACCGTCGAGGAGTTCGCGCACGACGTGGTCGCCCCGAAGATCGGCGACCTCTACGAGCGGCACGAGTTCCCGTACGAGATCGTGCGCGAGATGGGCCGCATGGGCCTGTTCGGGCTGCCGTTCCCCGAGGAGTACGGCGGCATGGGCGGCGACTATCTCGCGCTCGGCATCGCCCTGGAGGAACTGGCGCGCGTCGACTCCTCCGTAGCCATCACCCTCGAAGCGGGCGTGTCGCTCGGCGCCATGCCCCTGCACCTCTTCGGCACCGAGGAGCAGAAGCGGGAGTGGCTGCCGAAGCTGTGCGCGGGCGAGCTGCTCGGCGCGTTCGGCCTGACCGAGCCGGACGGCGGTTCGGACGCGGGCGGCACGCGCACCACCGCGCGCCTGGACGAGGCGACGGACGAGTGGGTCATCAACGGCACCAAGTGCTTCATCACCAACTCCGGTACGGACATCACGGGCCTGGTGACGGTGACGGCGGTGACGGGCCGCACGGATGCGGGCAAACCCCTCATCTCCTCGATCATCGTGCCCTCCGGCACCCCCGGCTTCACGGTCGCGGCGCCGTACTCGAAGGTGGGCTGGAACGCCTCGGACACCCGGGAGCTGTCGTTCGCGGACGTACGGGTGCCACGGGCGAACCTGCTCGGCGAGATCGGGCGCGGGTACGCGCAGTTCCTCCGCATCCTGGACGAGGGCCGGATCGCGATCGCGGCGCTCGCCACGGGCCTCGCGCAGGGCTGCGTCGACGAGTCGGTGAAGTACGCCAAGGAGCGGCACGCCTTCGGCCGGCCCATCGGCGCGAACCAGGCCATCCAGTTCAAGATCGCCGACATGGAGATGAAGGCGTACACGGCCCGCCTCGCCTGGCGGGACGCGGCGTCACGCCTGGTCGCCGGGGAGCCCTTCAAGAAGGAGGCCGCCCTCGCGAAGCTGCACTCCTCGACGATCGCCGTCGACAACGCGCGCGAGGCCACGCAGATCCATGGCGGCTACGGCTTCATGAACGAGTATCCGGTGGCGCGGATGTGGCGGGACTCCAAGATCCTGGAGATCGGGGAGGGGACCAGTGAGGTGCAGCGCATGCTGATCGCCCGCGAACTGGGCCTCACGGGCTGAGGCCGCGCCGCTCCCTTTTCTCTCCCCACCCACCCGCCCTTTCATCGCGCTGCGCGCTCGTCCTCAAACGCCGGACGGGCTGAATGAACCAGCCCGTCCGGCAGGCGACAGCTCACAGGTTGAGGTACCCCACAGCCCGGCCGGGGGCGGCGGGAAGCAGGCGTGGCGTGACGCCGAAGTCATCGCTCAAGGCCTGCACGATATGAAGCCCTCTGCCGCCGCAGTCATCAGCTCCACCGCGCCCCGTCTCCAGACATCCGCCCCCACTGTCACGCACCTCGACGCGGATCAGGGAGCCGTCGATGGTGATTCGCAAGCTGAACTCGCGCCCCGGCGGCACGCCGTGCGGCAAGGCGTTGGTGGCGAGTTCGGAAACGCAGAGCCGTACGTCGTCAAGGCGGTCGGTGACGCCCCACTCCATAAGGGTTTCCACGGCAAAGGCGCGTGCGGTACGCACAGAGACGTGCGCGCGAGGGAAGGGCCATGGCGGCCGCCGACGACGAACCGGGGGCCTCGTGCCCGACCACGGAGGACGCGGCACGCTCACGAAGCACAGCGGGACGACGTCCACCCCATGAGCCAGGGGGGTCGCCTGCGCCGAGGGAAGGTTAGGTTAACCTAAGCACCACTTCCGGCCAGGACCCCGTACGAAAGCAGAGACCCCCATGCCCCACACCCCCCGCAAGCCCTCGCGCCGCGGCATCCTCGCCGCAGGTGGCGCCCTCGGCCTCACCGCCGTTCTCGCAGCCTGCGGGGACGACAAGGGGGACAAGGGAAGCAAGGGTGGCGCCGAGGACGGCGGCACCGGCAAGGACGGTGCCTGGTCGTTCACGGATGACCGGGGCAAGACGGCCGAGACCGGCTCGACGCCCAAGAACATCGTGGCGTTCACCGGCGTCGCCGCCGCTCTGTTCGACTACGGCATCGAGGTCAAGGGCGTCTTCGGCCCGACGAAGACCAAGGACGGCAAGCCGGATGTCCAGGCCGGTGACATGGACATCAGCAAGGTGACCGTCCTCGGCAACGCCTGGGACCAGTTCAACATCGAGAAGTACGTCGGCCTCCAGCCCGATCTGCTCATCTCCACGATGTTCGACGACAAGGGCACCCTCTGGTACGTCCCCGAGGCCTCCAAGGACAAGATCCTCAAGCCGGCCCCGAGCGTCGGCGTCTCGGTCTACGACCGTCAGATGACCAAGCCCCTGGAGCGCCTGCTCGCCCTCGCCGAGTCCCTCGGCGCCGACGTGCAGGCCGACAAGGTGGTCAAGGCGAAGAAGCGCTTCGAGGCCGCCGCCGAGCGGCTGCGCAAGGCCGCGAAGTCGCGGCCCGAGATCAAGGTGCTCGTCGGGTCCGCCAGCCAGGATATTTTCTACGTCTCCGGGTCCAACCTCTCCGCCGACCTCGAGTACTTCAAGGCCCTCGGCGTGAACCTCGTGGAGCCGCCCGCGAAGACCCTCAAGGAGAGCGGTGGCTGGTTCGAGAACCTGTCCTGGGAGAACGTCGACAAGTACAAGGCCGACGTCATCATGATGGACAACCGCACCTCCGCCCTGCAGCCCGCCGGCCTCGCCGAGCAGAAGCCGACCTGGGCGAAGCTCCCCGCCGTCAAGGCCAAGCAGGTCATCCCCCGCGTGACCGAGCCGATCTTCTCGTACGACAAGTGCGCGCCGATCCTGGAGGACCTGGCGGAGGCCATCGAGAAGGCGAAGATGGTGGCCTGAACGGGGTGGTGAACGGAGGCCTTGGGCGCCGCCCGTCGCGGCCTTCGGCCTGCTCGTCCTCAATCGCCGGACGGGCTCAGACTCCCCGCCGACCAGTTCGAACCCCCTCCCGGCCCCGTCGGCCAGGCTCAAGAAAGAACCTTCCCAGCGCCGCCCGACTGCCTCCCCGCAGTTGGGCGGCGTTGTCGCACCCCCACCCCCGCATGCCCTGCACACCCCCCAAGCAGAGACGAAAAAAGAACTTACGTTAGGCTAACCTAAGTTCCAAGTCGCGCCCCCGGGCCCTCCCTGCTGTGCCCTGCCCCGGGGGCGCGACCAAGTCCCCTCACCTGGAGGACAGTTCATGCGCTCGCACCTGCTCAACGACACCACCACGGAGCGGTACCGCGCCTCCGTGACCGAAGGAGTCGAGCGGGTGGCGGCCAGAATCGCCACCACCTCCCGCCCGTTCACCGGCGTCGGCGCCGACGACCTCTCCCCCCGCGTCGAGGCAGTCGACCTCGACACCCCGCTGCACGACACCGTCGCCGCCCTCGACGAGCTCGACGAGCTGTATCTGCGCGACGCCGTCTACTTCCACCACCCCCGCTACCTCGCCCACCTCAACTGCCCGGTCGTCATCCCGGCCGTGCTCGGCGAGGCCGTCCTGTCCGCCGTGAACTCCTCCCTCGACACCTTCGACCAGTCCGCGGGCGGCACCCTCATCGAGCGCCGCCTCGTCGACTGGACGGCCGGGCGCATCGGCCTCGGACCCGCCGCCGACGGTGTCTTCACCTCCGGGGGTACGCAGTCCAACCTCCAGGCGCTGCTGCTCGCCCGTGAGGAGGCGAAGACGGACTCCCCCGCCCAACTGCGCGTCCTCGCCTCCGAGGTCGGCCACTTCAGCGTCCAGAAGGCCGCCAAGATGCTGGGGCTCGGGCAGGACGCCGTCATCGTGATCCCCACCGACCGCGACAAGCGCATGCAGACCGTCGCACTCGCCCGGGAGCTGGCCCGTCTGGACCGCGAAGGCCTCGTCCCCATGGCCGTCGTCGCCACCGCGGGCACCACCGACTTCGGTTCCATCGACCCGCTGCCGCAGATCGCCGACCTCTGCGCGCAGTACGGGACGTGGCTGCACGTCGACGCCGCCTACGGCTGCGGGCTGCTCGCCTCGCGCACCCGGCGCCATCTGCTCGACGGCATCGAGCGCGCCGACTCCGTCACCGTCGACTACCACAAGGCCTTCTTCCAGCCGGTCAGCTCCTCGGCGCTGCTCGTCAGGGACGGAGTGACGCTCCGCCACGTCACCTACCACGCCGAGTACCTCAACCCCCGGCGCGCGGTGCGGGAACGTATCCCCAACCAGGTGGACAAGTCCCTGCAGACGACCCGCCGCTTCGACGCCCTGAAACTGTGGATGACGCTGCGCGTGATGGGCGCGGACGCCGTCGGTGACCTCTTCGACGAGGTCTGCGACCTGGCCGCGCGGGGCTTCGACCTGCTCGCCGCCGACCCGCGCTTCGACGTCGTGGTGCAGCCGCAGCTCTCCACCCTCGTCTTCCGCTGCATACCGGAGGCGGTCTGCGATCCGGCCGCCATCGACCGCGCCAACCTGTACGCCCGCAAGGCCCTGTTCGCCTCCGGTGACGCCGTGGTCGCGGGCACCAAGGTGGGCGACCGCCAGTACCTGAAGTTCACCCTGCTCAACCCCGAGACCACGGCCGACGACATCGCCGCCGTCCTCGATCTGATCGCCGGCCACGCCGAGCAGTACCTGGGAGAGAACCTTGACCGCGCAAGCTGACCTCCGCGACGCGCAGCCGACGGCGACGCCTAAGAACATGAACGCGGGCGTCACCTACGACTTCGTCGGCATCGGCCTCGGGCCCTTCAACCTCGGCCTCGCCTGCCTCACCGAACCCCTCGACGAGCTGAACGGGCTCTTCCTGGAGTCCAAGCCGGACTTCGAATGGCACTCGGGCATGTTCCTGGAGGGCGCCCACCTCCAGACACCGTTCATGTCCGATCTGGTCACCCTCGCCGACCCCACATCCCCGTACTCCTTCCTGAATTATCTGAAGGAATCCGGACGGCTCTATTCGTTCTACATCCGTGAGAACTTCTATCCGCTGCGCCGCGAATACAACGACTACTGCCGCTGGGCCGCCGCGAAACTCTCCTCCGTGCGTTTCGGTACGACGGTGACGAGTGTGGCGTACGAGGACGAGCAGCGGGTCTATCGCGTCACCACTGCCTCCGGCGAGGTCCTCCATGCCCGCCACCTCGTCCTCGGCACCGGCACCCCGCCACACATTCCCGACGCCTGCAAGGGCCTCGGCGGCGACTTCCTCCACAACTCGCGCTACCTGGAGCACAAGGAAGAGTTGCAGAAGAAGAACTCCATCACGATCGTCGGGAGCGGTCAGAGCGCCGCGGAGATCTATCAGGATCTGCTGAGCGAGATGGACGTCCATGGCTATCGGCTCAACTGGGTCACCCGCTCCCCGCGGTTCTTCCCGCTGGAGTACACCAAACTGACCCTGGAGATGACTTCTCCGGAGTACATCGACTACTTCCACGCGCTGCCCGAGGACACCCGTTATCGCCTCGAGAGCGAGCAGAAGAGTCTCTTCAAGGGCATCGACGGGGAGCTGATCGACGCCATTTTCGATCTGCTGTACCAGAAGACTCTGGACGGGCCCGTTCCCACCCGGCTGCTCACCCGTTCCGCCCTGCGCTCGGCCCGGTACGAGAACGGCGTCTACACCCTCGGACTGCGCCAGGAGGAGCAGGACAAGGACTTCGAGATGACGACCGAGGGGCTCGTGCTCGCCACCGGTTACCGGTACGCCGTCCCCGCCTTCCTGGAGCCGCTGCGCGAGCACCTGCGCTTCGACGGGCGCGGGCGCTTCGACGTGGCCCGCAACTACTCCGTCGACACCACCGGGCGCGGCGTCTTCCTCCAGAACGCCGCCGTCCACGCCCACTCCGTGACCAGCCCCGACCTGGGCATGGGCCCGTACCGCAACGCGTACATCATCCGCGAGATCGCGGGCCGCGAGGTCTATCCGGTCGAGAAGTCCATCGCCTTCCAGGAGTTCGCCGTATGAGCCGGACGAGACGGGCCGGGAACCAAGCCGCGGCCCGGGCCGGGAACGACGCCGCCGCCCGGGTCGGGACCCTCGCGCTGCGGCCGCTCGACCCCTTCGAGGACGCCGGACTCGTGCACTCCTGGGTCACCCACCCCAAGTCGGCCTTCTGGCTGCTCCAGGACGCGACGCTGCCGGACATCGAACGCGAGTACATGGGCATCGCCGCCAGCGAGCACCACGACGCGTACGTGGGCCTGCACGACGGGGAGCCCGCGTTCCTGATGGAGCGCTACGACCCCCGGTACATCGAGCTCGTCGGCCTGTACGAGCCGGAGCCCGGCGACGTCGGCATGCACTTCCTCGTCGCCCCCACCGACCGGCCCGTGCACGGCTTCACCCGGGCCGTCATCACCACGGTGATGGAGCACCTGTTCGCCGACCCGCGGACCCAGCGCGTCGTCGTCGAGCCCGACGTCACCAACACGGCCGTGCACCGCCTCAACGAAACCGTCGGCTTCGTGCCCGAGCGCGAGATCGACAAACCGGAGAAGCGGGCCCTGCTCAGCTTCTGCACCCGCGAGCAGTTCGAGGCGGCCGTGGTGCGCCACGCCGTGGCCGCACGACCCACCGCAGTATCTGGAGCATCGTCATGACCCGCACCCCCCTGGCGCCCCTCGCGGCGGCCGTGGACCATCTGACCCCGGAGCGCTGGGCCGAGGCCAACCGGCTCCTGATCCGCAAGGCGCTCGCCGAGTTCGCGCACGAGCGGCTGCTCCGTCCTGAGGACCTCGGGGCGGGCCGGTACGTCGTACGCAGCGACGACGGGCAGACCCGCTACCGCTTCGCCGCGCGCCTGTACGCCCTCGACCACTGGCAGGTAGACGCCGCCTCCATCACCCGGCACCGGGACGGCACCGAACTGCCGCTGAACGCCCTGGAGTTCTTCACGGAGCTGCGTGGCGCTCTGGGTCTGAGCGACAAGATCCTGCCGGTCTACCTGGAGGAGATCTCCTCCACCCTCGCCGGTACGTGCTTCAAGCTCGCCAAGCCGCACATCAGCGCCGCCGAGCTGGTCCGTGCCGGTTTCCAGGAGATCGAGACCGGCATGACCGAGGGCCACCCCTGCTTCGTCGCGAACAACGGACGGCTCGGCTTCGGCGTGCACGAGTACCTCTCGTACGCCCCCGAGACCGCGAGCCCCGTCCGGCTCATCTGGCTCGCCGCCCGCCGCGACCGGGCCGCGTTCACCGCGGGCGAGGGGCTTGAGTACGAGTCGTTCCTCCGCGCCGAGCTGGGCGCCGGGACCCTGGCCCGCTTCGACGCCGTCCTGCGCGCCCAGGACCTCGACCCGGCCGACTATCTGCTGATCCCCGCCCATCCCTGGCAGTGGTGGAACAAGCTGTCCGTCACCTTCGCCGCCGAGGTCGCCGACCGGCGCCTGGTGTGCCTGGGCGAGGGCGACGACGAGTATCTGGCACAGCAGTCCATCCGGACGTTCTTCAACGCGTCCGACCCCGCGAAGCACTATGTGAAGACGGCGCTCTCCGTCATCAACATGGGCTTCATGCGCGGTCTCTCGGCGGCGTACATGAAGGCGACACCGGCCATCAACGACTGGCTCGCGGGCCTCGTCGCCTCCGACGAGGTGCTGAAGTCCACCGGTCTCGGCATCATCCGTGAACGCGCCGCCGTCGGCTACCGGCACCTGGAGTACGAGGCCGCCACCGACCGCTACTCGCCCTACCGGAAAATGCTCGCCGCGCTGTGGCGCGAGAGCCCGGTGCCCTCCCTCGGCGAGGGCGAGCAGCTCGCCACCATGGCGTCGCTGCTGCACACCGACCGCGACGGCGCGTCCTTCGCGGGCGCCCTGATCGAGCGCTCGGGCCTCGCCCCCACCGCGTGGCTGCGCCGTTATCTGCGCGCCTATCTGACGCCGCTCCTGCACAGCTTCTACGCCTACGACCTGGTGTTCATGCCGCACGGCGAGAACGTGATCCTGGTCCTGAAGGACGGCGTGGTGCAGCGCGCCCTGTTCAAGGACATCGCCGAGGAGATCGCGGTGATGGACCCGACGGCGGTCCTGCCGCCCGAGGTGGAGCGCATCCGCGTCGAGGTGCCCGAGGACCGCAAACTCCTGTCGATCTTCACCGACGTCTTCGACTGCTTCTTCCGCTTCCTGGCGGCGGACCTCGTCACGGCGGGGCTGATCGAGGAGGACGCCTTCTGGCGCACGGTCGCGGAGTGCGTACGCGACTACCAGCACTCCATGCCCGAACTGGCCGACAAGTTCCGCCAGTACGACATGTTCGCCCCGGAGTTCGCGCTGTCCTGCCTGAACCGGCTCCAGTTGCGCGACAACGAGCAGATGCTGGACCTCGCCGACCCGGCGGGCGCCCTCCAGTTGATCGGGACGCTGAAGAACCCGATCGCCTAGGGGCGAACCACAGACCGGGCGGGGCTCCGGAGACGGTCCTCCGGAGCCCCGCCCCGCCTGCTACCTGTACGGCCAGGGCACCTGCGGCGACTTGTAGTAGCCGATGCCGAGGGCGTCCCAGCGCGGTGCCTGCTCCGCGAGCCGGGTGCGGTACTTGCCCCAGTCGTGCGCGGCCGCGGGCGACCAGCCGAGCTCGGCGATGCCGGGAAGCCGCGGGAACGCCATGTAGTCGAGCTGCGCGGGCGTCGACAGGGTCTCCGTCCACAGCGGTGCCTCGACACCGAGGACGGCGTCGGCGGGCGCGCCCTTCAGATACGTGCCCGGGTCCCAGTCGTAGGACCGCTGCACCTCCACATAGCCCGCCCACGACAGGCCGAGCTTGGTGTCCTTGTCGTACTTGTGGTCGAGGTAGGAGCGGTCGGCCGGGGAGAGGACCAGCTTGGTGCCGTTCCTCGCCGCGTTCACGACCTGGTCGCGCTCGGCCTGGCCGGTGCGGTCGTAGCCCCAGTACTGCGCGACGGCGCCCGGCACCGGGTGCGCGCCCGCCAACTGGTGCCAGCCCATCACGGACTTGCCGTACTTGGTGACGAGGGGCTGCACCTTGCCCATGAACGTCACGAAGTCCTCGTGGCTCGTGGAGTGCGCCTCGTCACCGCCGATGTGCACGGTCCCGCCGGGTGTGAGCGCGGCCAGCTCCCTGACCACGTCGTCCACGAAGTCGTACGTGATGTCCTTGTTGACGCACAGCGAGCTGAAGCCGACCTCGGTGCCGGTGTACAGCGGCGGCGCCACGCCGTCGCAGTTCAGCTCCGCGTACGAGGCGAGCGCGGCGTTGGTGTGGCCCGGCGTGTCGATCTCGGGGATCACCTGGAGTCCGCGGGACGCCGCGTAGGCGACGATGTCCTTGTACTGGTCCTTCGTGTAGTAGCCGCCGGGGCCGCCGCCGACCTGCGTGGACCCGCCGTACGTGGCGAGCCGGGGCCAGGAGTCGATCGCGATCCGCCAGCCCTGGTCGTCGCTCAGATGCAGATGCAGCTTGTTCATCTTGTACAGCGCCAGTTGGTCGATGTAGCGCTTGACGTGGTCGACGGGGAAGAAGTGCCGGGACACGTCCAGCATCGAACCGCGGTAGGCGTAGCGCGGCATGTCCCTGATGGTGCCGCCCGCGATCCGCCACGGGCCGCGCTGCGGCGTCCTCCTCTCCACGGCGGCGGGCAGTTGCTGGCGCACCGTCTGCACGCCGTGGAACAGGCCCGTGGACGTCCAGGAGGTGATGGTGAGGGAGCCGCGCGTGGAGATGACGCGGTAGCCCTCGTCGCCGAGCGCCTTGTTCGCGGGCTCGGCGCTGATGCGCAGCCGGATGATGCCGTCGCCGCCGTCGCGGTCGGTGACCGGGAGCCGGTAGCCCGTCGAGGGGCGCAGGATGCCCGCGAGGTACTCGCCGACGCGGCGCTCATCGGCGTTGCCGCTGCCGACGCGGATGCGGGTCTTGGCGGTGATCTCGAACCCGGGGCCGCCGGGCTCGACGGCCAGCGGCGCGGGTACGACCCGGCCGAGTGGTACGGGCGCGGTCCGAGCGGCGGCGGAGGCGGGGGCGGATCCCGCGGTGGTCGCCGACGACGACGTGCCGGCGGCGGCGATCAGCAGGAGTGAACCGAGGACACAGGCCGTTCCGTGGTGCTGTCTCACAAGCGGGTCCCTTCACCGGGCGACGCGGATGTGACGCGGACGAACCGTCATCATGCGTACCGCGCACCCCAGACCGGGTCAAGGTGTAGACCACCTGGCGCAGCCGCGGTGCGAGAATCCCCCCATGGCGGAAATCATCCAGCGCGACGGGACCTGGACCTTCGACGGAGAGACGCTGCGGCTTGTGCCGGGCCACGACAAGAGCGTCTCCCTGCTGCGCAAGACCCTCGGCGAACTCACCCTGCCGCTCGCGGCGTTGACCGGCATCGCCTTCGAGCAGGGCAAGAAGAGCGGCCGTCTGCGGCTGCGGCTGCGGGACGGCGCGGACCCCCTGCTCCAGGCGACGGGCGGCAAGCTCGCGGACTCCTCCGACCCTTACCAGCTCATCGTCGAGGCCGACCGTCACGGCGTCGCGGAGTACATGGTCGACGAGGTCCGCAACGCGCTGCTGCTCGAACAGGTCCCCGCCGACAACTGTGCCGGCTATCTGCTGCCGGGCCCCTCCGTGCCGCTCCAGGTCGCCGCCGGTGACGCCACGGTGAGCTTCGACGGGGAGCGCGTCCGCCTGGAGTGGAACTGGAAGACGGAGGAGGCCAAGGCCGCGGCGGGCACCCGCACGATCGCCCTGGCCGATGTCTCGGCGGTGGAGTGGCAGCCCGCCATAGGCCTGGAGAACGGCTATCTGCGCTTCGCGGTACGGAACTCCCCCACCAAGGCGCCGCCGAAGTACGACCCGAACTCCGTCGAGCTGTGGGGCTTCAAGAAGGACCCGCTGATGGCACTCGTCGCGGCGGCGGTGCAGGCCCGCCTTCCGCACCCGGCCGCGAGGCCCGAGCCCGCGATGACGGCCGGACCCGTGGACACGGGGAGCGCGCAGCCCGGCCCCGCCGCCGCCGAGGACGACCACGACGCGCTCCTGCGCCGCCTGCGCGAGCTGGGTGAGCTGCGCCAGAGCGGCGTCCTGACCGACGAGGAGTTCGCCACGGCCAAGCAGGCGGTGCTCAAGCGGATGTAAGCGATCCTGCCCGATATCGGGCAGGTTTCTTGCGTAAGACCCTTCGGTGTTCCAGGATCAACGGGTGCACGAGGAACTTGTCGATCACCTGACCCGCTCCACCCCGCTCCAGCGGGGTGAGGCGCTACGGGTGATCCAGGACGTGCTCGCCTACTTCGACGAGACCGCCGAGAGCTATGTCCGCCGCCGCCACCGCGAACTCCAGGGTCAGGGCCTGGTGAACGCGGAGATCTTCGAGCGGATCGCGGCGGACCTGCGGTACCGCGCCGTGGCACCGCCCGAGCTCACACTCAGACAGTTGCGGCGCATCGTCTACGGCTAGACCCATCCCCACCTCACCCAAGGGACCCTTATGTGCGGAATTGTCGGATACATCGGCAAGCGTGATGTCGCCCCACTGCTCCTGGAGGGCCTGCAGCGCCTGGAGTACCGCGGTTACGACTCCGCGGGCGTCGTGATCACCGGGCCGAAGGCCACCGGCCTGAAGATGGTCAAGGCCAAGGGCCGCGTCCGTGACCTGGAGGCCCGCGTACCCAAGCGCTTCACGGGCACCACCGGCATCGCCCACACCCGCTGGGCCACCCACGGCGCCCCGTCCGACGAGAACGCCCACCCGCACCTGGACGCCTCGGGCAAGGTCGCCGTCGTCCACAACGGCATCATCGACAACGCCTCCGAGCTGCGCGCGAAGCTGATCGCCGACGGCGTCGAGTTCCTCTCCGAGACCGACACCGAGGTCCTCACCCACCTCATCGCCCGCTCCGAGGCCGAGAAGCTGGAGGACCGGGTACGCGAGGCCCTGCGGCACATCGAGGGCACATACGGCATCGCCGTCCTGCACGCCGACTTCCAAGACCGCATCGTGGTCGCCCGCAACGGCTCGCCCGTCGTCCTCGGCATCGGCGAGAAGGAGATGTTCGTCGCCTCCGACGTCGCCGCCCTGGTCTCCCACACCCGCCAGGTCGTCACCCTCGACGACGGCGAGATGGCCACCATCAAGGCCGACGACTACCGCACGTACACGACCGAGGGTTCGCGCACCTCGGCCGAGCCGACCACCGTGGAGTGGGAGGCCGAGTCGTACGACATGGGCGGCCACGACACGTACATGCACAAGGAGATCTTCGAGCAGGCCGAGGCCGTGGACCGCGTGCTGCGCGGCCGCATCGACGACCGCTTCTCCACCGTGCACCTCGGCGGCCTCAACCTGGACGCGCACGACGCCCGCAAGGTGCGCCGCGTCAAGATCCTCGGCTGCGGCACCTCGTACCACGCGGGCATGATCGGCGCCCAGATGATCGAGGAGCTGGCCCGCATCCCCGCCGACGCCGAGCCCGCGTCGGAGTTCCGCTACCGCAACGCGGTCGTCGACCCCGACACCCTGTACGTCGCCGTCTCGCAGTCCGGCGAGACCTACGACGTCCTCGCCGCCGTGCAGGAGCTCAAGCGCAAGGGCGCCCGGGTCTTCGGCATCGTCAACGTCGTCGGCTCCGCGATCGCCCGTGAGGCGGACGCGGGTGTGTACGTACACGCGGGCCCGGAGGTCTGCGTCGTCTCCACCAAGTGCTTCACCAACACCACCGTCGCCTTCGCCCTTCTCGCCCTGCACCTGGGCCGCATCCGTGACCTGTCGGTCTCCGACGGCAAGCGGATCATCGCGGGGCTGCGCCAACTGCCCGCGCAGATCGAGGAGATGCTGGCGCGCGAGGACGAGATCAAGAAGCTCGCGCAGGAGTTCGCCGAGGCCAAGTCGATGCTCTTCATCGGGCGCGTACGCGGCTATCCGGTGGCCCGCGAGGCCTCCCTGAAGCTCAAGGAGGTCTCCTACATCCACGCCGAGGCCTACCCCGCCTCCGAGCTGAAGCACGGCCCGCTCGCCCTGATCGAGCCCGCCCTGCCGACGGTCGCGATCGTCCCCGACGACGACCTCCTGGAGAAGAACCGCGCCGCCCTGGAGGAGATCAAGGCCCGCAGTGGCCGGATCCTCGCGGTCGCCCACCGGGAGCAGGAGAAGGCGGACCACACGATCGTCGTCCCGAAGAACGAGGACGAGCTGGACCCGATCCTGATGGGCATCCCGCTCCAGCTCCTCGCCTACCACACGGCCCTGGCCCTCGGCCGGGACATCGACAAGCCGCGCAACCTGGCGAAGTCCGTCACGGTGGAGTAGAGATCCGCCCGGGCCGCGGCAGCCGCCCATGAGTGATCCCCTGTACGTGCCACCAGGCGTACAGGGGATCACTCTTCGAGGGACCGGGGTCGCCCATTACCTCGGCCCGCGCTCTCGTCGCCGGAAGCCGTCACCGACCGGCGCCCAATACGTACCCTTCACAAGGGCGCGAGCCACCCCTACGCACGAGTAGATTTATGCGTCGGCGCACCGGGACCGCTGCCGCGAAACCCTTGTCCCACCTGGCACGGGCGACGTCGGGGAAGCCCGGAAGGCGGCGGGGCGCGCGGGTGCGGACGGCGTCAGGGAATGACGACGACGGGGCGTTGCGCACGGCGCGCGAGCCGGCCCGCGACGGAGCCGAAGATGCGCCCCACGATGCCGTGGGTGGAGCCGACGACGATGGCGTCCGCGGAGTACTCGCGGCCCACCTCTTCGAGCTCGTGGCAGATGTCGCCGCCGCGCTCGACCAGGATCCAGGGGACCTCCGCCAGATAGTCCGCGCAGGCCAGCTCGAGGCCGAGGACCTCGGTGCGGTGGTCCGGCACGTCGACGAAGACCGGGGGCTCGCAGCCCGCCCAGACGGTGGTGGGCAACCGGTTGGCGACATGCACGATGATCAGACCGGAGCCGGAGCGATGGGCCATCCCGATCGCGTAGGCGAGGGCGCGCTCACTGGACGTCGAGCCGTCGAAGCCGACGACGACACCGTGCCGGAAGGCGGGATCGCAGGAATGACGTGGTTGTTCCGCCGCTCGGGGGGTCGCGCTCGGATCGGCGACCTGCCGTTTGCGGTCCGCGGGTTCGAAGTATTCGTGACCGGCCATCGGTGTCTCGGCGAAGGAGTCCTCTGTGGGAGGGTCGGCGTTTTTCAGGTGCGCGGTGGGCGGAGCGAGGGTGCGGTGCCGGGTAGGTGCACGGTAGGGAGCGGCTGAGCAGGTCGGACGCCGCGGTTACGCATGCGGAACGACACGGCTGGGACCGCGCGGCTGGGACGACGCGGAAACCGGACGCTTGTCCGGTAATCATCTTCCCAACCCCTTACCCCCAAGGGTACGGCGGCACTCCTCCCTTGCCCAGATCTGCCCCGGGGCGGTCCCGGGCACCGCCCGGTCCCCTACGGGCCCGGGTGAGGCCTCGGTGCGGCCTCGCGGCATTCACCGGAGCATGCATGAGCGGGGCCGGGATCGCAATGGCGGCTGCCCCGTACAGGCGGTTTGCGACCGGTTCGCGCGCGCGGTCCCTTCCGGCCAGTGACCGGCGGGTCGGCCACGCGTTGAACCCGGGAAACCACTCTTTCGGAGACATCCGCGATGGACGCGATGCCGCACCGAGAGCGAATCGAGGCCTACTGAGAGCAACGCAACGCCGCACCGGAATCGCCGCGATGCCGCACCGATCCGACCGACGCAACCGACCCGTCGGGCAGTCCCTCCACCACCGCCGCAGGGAGCATTCCGTGCCAGGACCGTCCAGCGCCGCCCCAGCCACAGGCCGCCGCCGGGCCCCCGACAGGGCGCGCGAAGGGGCGCGTCAGGGGGCGCGCGAAGAGACCCGCCAGGGGGCGCGCGCACGCCGGGGCGCCGAGGAGGGCTGGGGCGCCGGGAGCACCGGGGTTCCCGGTCCCCGGCCCGCCCGGCCGCCGTCCACCGCTCCGCAGGAGTCGGCGAGCGACGTGGTCCGGTGGGCCGCTTTCTCGTGCGTTCTGGTTCCCGTCGTCCTGGTGGGGTACGGGACCTCCCTGGCCGGTGCGGGCGGGGCGGCCCTGGGCCTCGCGGCCGTGACCGGGGTGTGCCGGGTGCTGCTTCAGCAGTCCGAGCGCGGGGCGGCACGGGCCCGGGCACAGCGGTCCGCGGGCGGCAGGGATCGGCGTCGGCGGCCGGCGTCGGGGGCGCATCGGGGCGGCCGCGGGACGGGATCGGGTGCGCCGGTGGACTGACTGATTCCCACGCACTTCTCCGAATGTTTTCAGCCAACTTCCCAGCCGTCGGCATTCCGTGGCCGAACGGGGGGTCAACCCACGTCCCACCAGGGGTGAAAGGAGCACGAAAGGGCTCTGCACCCTACGTTGACCGGCCACTGGCACGAGGCGTACTTCCCTGGGCGCTCCACGAGTGCGACGCTTCGTGATCGAATGCTTCACGCCAAGTTGCCATGTCGACAATGCGCCGGGTGCTGAACTGGTCACAGCGGCGTCACATGACGCAGTAGATTCGATCTTGACTGTAGTACGGCGGGGGACTGGTGGAGGACCGAGGGGAAACGTGCAGGAGCGACAGGCCCAGGAAGCACGTCAAGAACAGGGAGCCGCGACCACCGAGGGGGGCTTAGCGCCATGAGCCACGACTCCACTGCCGTGCAGGAAGCCGCGGCGCGGAAACTCTCCGGGCGGCGCCGCCGGGAAATCGTCGCGGTGCTGCTCTTCAGCGGTGGTCCCATCTTCGAGAGTTCCATACCACTCTCCGTGTTCGGTATTGACCGACAGGACGCGGGAGTGCCTCGCTACCGGCTGCTTGTATGTGCCGGCGAGGAGGGGCCGCTGCGGACCACCGGCGGCCTCGAACTGACCGCGCCCCACGGGTTGGAGGCGATCTCGCGGGCGGGCACCGTCGTGGTGCCGGCCTGGCGTTCGATCACATCGCCGCCGCCCCTTGAGGCACTGGACGCGCTGCGCCGCGCGCACGAGGAGGGCGCACGCATCGTCGGCCTGTGCACCGGTGCGTTCGTCCTGGCCGCGGCCGGTTTACTGGACGGCCGCCCGGCGACGACGCACTGGATGTACGCGCCGACGCTCGCCAAGCGCTATCCGTCCGTGCACGTCGATCCGCGGGAGCTGTTCGTCGACGACGGCGATGTGCTGACGTCGGCCGGCACCGCGGCCGGAATTGATCTCTGTCTGCACATCGTGCGCACCGACCACGGCAACGAGGCGGCGGGCGCGCTCGCCCGCAGGCTCGTCGTGCCCCCGCGCAGGGCAGGCGGCCAGGAGCGCTACCTGGACAGGTCGCTCCCGGAGGAGATCGGCGCCGATCCGCTGGCCGAGGTCGTCGCCTGGGCCCTGGAGCACCTCCGCAGTTCGACGTGGAGACTCTGGCCGCCCGCGCCTATATGAGCCGCCGCACGTTCGACCGGCGCTTCCGCTCGCTGACGGGGAGCGCTCCCCTGCAGTGGCTGATCACCCAGCGGGTGCTGCAGGCGCAGCGGCTCCTGGAGACCTCCGACTACTCCGTCGACGAGGTCGCCGGGCGCTGCGGCTTCCGCTCGCCCGTCGCGCTGCGCGGTCACTTCCGGCGCCAGCTCGGCTCCTCGCCCGCTGCCTACCGCGCCGCGTACCGGGCGCGCCGGCCGCAGAGCGAGCGTGCCCTGGAGTCGGCGGCGGCCGCCATGGCTGCCGCGCCGTCCATGGTCGCGGCGGAAGGCCCCGGTCCTGGTCCGGGCGGGAATCCCGGTCTGTCACCGGGTCCCGTTCCGTCCCAGACCCGGCGCACGGCGGCCGCGAGCTCGCTCGGCGCCACGGCGTCCATGCCGATGGACCCAGGCAGGTCGCACTCCGAGGCCTACGCGCAGAGCCGCGCTCCCCTGCCCGGCCAGAGGAGCGCGCCGTAGGGTTGGGCGCATGAACGATCGCATGGTGTGGATCGACTGCGAGATGACCGGGCTCTCGTTGACGGATGACGCACTTATCGAGGTGGCCGCACTGGTCACCGACTCGGAACTGAACGTGCTCGGCGAAGGTGTGGACATCGTGATCCGCCCGCCGGACGCGGCCCTGGAGACCATGCCCGAGGTGGTGCGGCAGATGCACACCACCTCGGGGCTCCTCGACGAGCTGTCCGGCGGCACCACGCTGGCAGCCGCCGAGGAGCAGGTCCTCACCTACATCCGGCAGCATGTGAAGGAGCCCCGCAAGGCCCCGCTGTGCGGCAACTCGGTCGGCACGGACCGCGGCTTCCTGCTGCGGGACATGCCGACCCTGGAGGACTTCCTGCACTACCGCATCGTGGACGTCTCCTCCATCAAGGAGCTGGCCCGGCGCTGGTACCCGCGGGCGTACTTCAACAGCCCGGACAAGAACGGCAACCACCGGGCCCTGGCCGACATCCGCGAATCCATCGCGGAGCTGCGCTACTACCGCGAGGCGATCTTCGTCCCGCAGCCGGGCCCCGACTCGGACACCGCCAAGTCGATCGCGTCCAAGCACGTCCTGCCCGCGGATTGACCCTCCCGGGCGCCCTCGGTACAGGGTCCGGAAAACGCGTGCGCGAGCACCCCTTCGGACCCTGTACACTTTTTCTCGGCCGGTCGGAAGAACGACAAGACCGGCCCGTGGTGGGTGTAGCTCAGTTGGTAGAGCACCTGGTTGTGGTCCAGGTGGCCGCGGGTTCAAGTCCCGTCACTCACCCTGAAGGATCAAGGCTCGGCCTGCGCAAGCAGACCGGGCCTTGATCATTTCCGAGGTGTGCCGCCCCCACCTCTCGATACCCGGGGCCGCGGTGCCGAACCTGGCCGAGCCGGGCGTCAACAGCACAACCGCCCCTACACAAGGTAACGGCCGTTGGGCGTACCGTTCTCAGTACGACCTTGAGAACGGAGCATCCGCATGCCCGCTTCGAGTTCCCCCGTACCCCCAGACCCCGGCGCGCGGCTTCGCGAACTCCGCCTCCGCCGCGGCCTGACCCAGGAGCGTCTCGCCGAACGCGCGAATCTGAGCCTGGGAGTGGTGAGGAAGCTCGAACGCGGCGGCACCGCTCGCCTCGACAACTATCACGCGCTCGCGCGGGCGCTGGGTGTCCGCACCTCAGCACTGTTCGAGTCCGGTGGCCCGCATTCCCGTACCCGCGGCGACGACGACAACATCGACTTGCTGCTGCTGCGGCAGGCCGTCGCACCGCCCATCAGCTTCTCCGGCCGCGTCACCGCACCCGAAACGGTGGCCCCTGAACCGGACCTCCCCCGTCTGCGAGCTACAGCCCAGGAGATCGGTACCGCCTACCACCAGGACCGCTATGGCGAGGTCGCCGAACTCCTGCCGGGCCTGGTGCACGCGGCGCATGCCGCCGTGCGGCACTATGACAGCGGAACGGAGCACACCGAGGCGCTGCGGGTTCGTTCCGACGCGCTCCAGATGGCCGGCCGCTACCTGACGCAGGTCCGCGCCTACGACCTGGCCCACACCGCGCTGCGCGACGCCATCGAGGACGCGGTCCGGGTGAACGATCCTCAGAGCGCGGCTGCGGCCGTGTACCAGCAGGGCTGGCTGCTGATGCGCCAGGGACGCTTGGACGAGGCAGAGCAGGTGAGCACCGCCACGGCGGACTTCATCGAACCGCGCATCTCGCGTGCCACCCGGCACTCTCTCGGAGCATGGGGGAAGCTGCTGGTGCACGGAAGCGCGGCGGCTGCTCGCAACAACAAGCCACAGACCGCCCGCGAGATACTGCGCCTCGGGCGCACCGCAGGGGCCGCGCTCGGTGCGGGGCAGGCAGTCTCGGTGTCGTCGTGGGGGCGTTTCGACTGGCGCACCGTGGCGTTCCAGGGCATCGAGAACCAGTTGGTGGCGCAGAGGCCGGACCGTGTGCTGCGGCTCGCTGAGCGGATGCCGACGCCCGCGGGCAGGAAGGGGCTGCTCTTCATGCGACGGCACCTGCTCGACGTGGCGCAGGCCCACGTCATGCTGCGCGACGGCGACGGGGCCACCGACATTCTGTGGTCGCTGTGGGCCGAGACGCCGGAGTGGTTGCGGCACCAGCGCATGGCTGAGGAGACGTTCCACGAGGCGCTGGGCAGGAGCAAGCGGCGTCACCTGACGTCGAAGCAGAGGGATCTGGCGGCGTTCTTCGGACCGCAGGACTAAGGGTCACGTCTCGTGCCTGTTGCGGTGAGGGCCGCAGGGCAACAGCCATGAGCCGTGACTGTTCCACCCACACCTTCGCGCTTACGTTCAGTGATGCAACGATCACTGGTACTACGGAGGTGCAGGCAGATGGGGCAGCACAAAAGCAGGCTGATCAGCAATTGGTTCGCCACGGCACACCCAGTGCCGCGCCAGGCCGATGCTGAGTGGGCGAATCACGGCGTCGCGCTGCTGCCGCTCGGTGTGCGCTTCGACGCCCTTCGCGTCCCGGCCCCGCGCATCCACGCCGCCGTCGGAAGCGACGACCGTGGGACTGTCGGCAAGGCTCTGGAGGGCTGGCTGCACGGCCCCGTCGTCCGCGACATCCGCACGGGCAGCGGCCTGTACTACGTACTCATCGCACCGGACGCTCCCTGGGAAGGGTCCGCCGAGCGCCTCGGCCAGGACATCTACCTGGCCGTGCCCCGCGTCGACACGCAGGTCTCCCCGGTCACCTTCTGGGCGGTGCCACCGCAGCACCCCGGACAACTGTGCGACCCCGCCCACCTCGCCGCGCTCCTCGCGACGGCCGAACCGCTGGCGGTCGAGTCATGAGTGCCACGTCTGCGGAGCTCGACGAACGGGCGACGCGGGTCTACGCGTCGTACATGGGACACCTGAACGCCTGCGCCCCCTGCCGACAGGAGGATTACTGCCCGAAGGGCACCCGCCTGCGCCGGGTGTGGAATGCCGCACGCGGCGCCGCCGTCAGGGCCCACCTGAACCGCACGGGAGGCAACCGATGCGGGACGTGACCGACCCCTTGCGGATGTTCGTCGTACCCGGCGCCGCCCTGCTCGACGTACAGCAGAACTCCGGCAACGCCTGCGTGTGGTGCCCGCGCACGCTGCGGCCCGGACAGGGCATCGCCCTGGGCGGCTCCGGCAACTGGCTGCCCCACGCCTGCCGCGACTGCTACGACGCCCAGACACGGCCCTGTTCTCGTATAGCTACGGCCAACGGACATGTAGCGCTGCGTGGCTGCTGTGATCGTCGTTTCCCCTCGCTGGGCGTCTCGTTGAGCTGAACGAGTGATCTCGGGTGGGCAGAGGAGCACGGGTGCGGCAGGACTGGGAGCCGGAGGACCTGATCGAGGTCTGGACGCTACTCGAAACGACATGAGGCGAGTGCGGAACAAATCCGGGACGACCAGGCTCGGCTTCGCGCTGTTGCTGAAGTTCTTCGAGGTGGAGGCCCGGTTCCGGGAGTCGGCCAAGGAGGTCCCGGCCGCCGCAGTGGAGTACGTGGCTCAGCAGGTCAAGGTGCCCGCCGCCGCGTGGGCGGACTACGACTGGCAGAGCAAGGCGATCCAGCGGCACCGGGGCGAGATCCGGGCGGCGTACGGGTTCCGGGCGAACACCGAGGAGGACCAGGACCGGCTGACCGGGTGGCTGGCGACCGAGCTGTGCCCGGCGGAGCTGTCGCGCGACCGGCTCGCGGCCGCAGTGGTGGCCCGGTGCCGCAACGACCACATCGAGCCGCCGGCGCCGGGGCAGGTGCGGCGGCTGGTGGGCAAGGCGGCGAAGGACTTCGAGAAGCGGTTCTGTCGCAGCACGATGGACCGGCTCAGCCAGGCGACTCGCTCGCGGCTGGAGGACCTGGTCGCGGACGACGGCCCGGAGGAAGGCGCCGACGGCGACGGCGCGACGGCCGGGGGCGGGCGGTCGCACTTTACTGAGCTCAAGACCGGCCCCGGGGCGCCGGGGTTGGAGAGCCTGCTGGCCGAGGTGAACAAGCTGGAGCGGGTGCGGCGGCTGGAGCTGCCCGCAGACCTGTTCGCCGACGTGTCGGAGAAGCTGGTAGACGCCTGGCGGGCACGCGCGTCGAAGGAGTACCCGGCGAACCTGGAGCGCATGAAGCCGCCTCTGCGGCTGACCCTGCTGGCCACGCTGTGCCACGTCCGGCAGACGGAGCTCACCGACTCCTTGGTGGACCTGTTCATCCAGCTCGTGCTCAAGATCAATACTCGTGCGGAGCGGAAGGTCGAGAAGGAGCTCGGGGCCGAGCTGAAAAAGGTTCGCGGCAAGGAGGCGACGCTGCTGCGGGTCGCGGAGGCGGCGCTGTCGGAGCCCTCCGGCACCGTGCGACGGGTGATCTTCCCTGTGGTCGGCGGGGAGAAGACGCTCAAGGCCTTGGCGGCGGAGGCTGCCGCGAACGAGGCCCGCTATAGGGCCCGGGTGCGTACGGTGCTGCGCTCGTCGTACTCGGCGCACTGGCGGCGGATGCTCGCGCCACTGCTGAAGGTGCTGGAACTGAAGTGCAACAACACCGCCTATCGGCCGGTGATGGACGCGATCGACTTGTTGAAGCGGTACCTGGAGCAGCCGCTGAAGGAGGGCGCGTTCTTCGACCCGGCGGAGACGGTGCCGCTGGAGGGCGTGGTCCCCGAGCAGTGGCGGGCGGCGGTCGTGGACGACAAGGGCCGTGTCGAGCGCATCCCGTATGAGCTGTGCGTGCTCGTGTCGCTGCGGGACGCGCTGCGGCGCCGCGAGATCTGGGTAGTGGGCGCGAACCGATGGCGCAACCCGGAGGACGACCTGCCCGTCGACTTCGAGGACCACCGGGACGTCCACTACGCCGCCCTGGGGCAGCCGCAGGACGCCGACGAGTTCATCACCGCGCTCCAGGGCAGGCTGCGGGCGTCGCTGGACCGCTTCGACCGTGCCCTGGCCGAGGGGACCACGGGCGGGGTGTCGATCGTCAAGAAGCACGGCGAGTCGTGGATCAAGGTGTCCCCGCGTGGCAAGCAGGAGGAACCCGAGTCCCTGGTGGCGATCAAGGCGGAGATCGAACGGCGCTGGGGCATGATCGACCTACTGGACATCTTGAAGTACGCCGAGTTGGGCGCGGACTTCATCGCCGAGTTCGCCTCGGTCGCCACCCGCGAGAATTTGTCCGAGGAACTCGGGCGGGCGGTACGGACGGCCGTCGTTTGCGACTACCTTGCCGACGTCGAGCTGCGGCAGGAGATCCACGGGCTTGCAGGTTGTGGAGAACTGGAACAGCGCGAACAAGGACCTCTTCTACGGCAAGGATGGCGACCTCGCAGGTGCGGACAAGGAGTCCCAGGAGGTGTCCATGCTCGCCCTGCACCTGCTCCAATCTGCCTTGGTCCACGTCAACACGCTGCTGATGCAGCAGGTCCTCGCCGATTCGAAGTGGGCCAACAGCCTCACCGACGCGGACCGGCGGGCGTTGTCCCCGCTGTTCTGGACGCACGTAAACCCCTACGGTCGGTTCGAGCTGGATATGAACAGCCGCTTGGAGCTGGACCTGGCCGCCGGGGCCGCGACGGTGCCCGGCCCGCGCACGCCCGAGGTCCAGAGCGCGGCGTCCTCCGCGTGACTGGCGCCGGGCGTGCGGCAGAGGCATGGGTCGGGCGGACGCGCCGCCGCGCGTACATCCTCTGCTCCCAGCCGTTGCCGGTGGCGTGCTTCAGTTGGTCTTCGCCGACTCGTCGAAGAATCTGACGATTCGGGGCAGGGCTTGCCGCACCGATTCGTTGTGGTCGTATTCGCCGACGTCGGTCAGCCGGTGTGCGGCGCCGTTCCTCGTCAACTGGTCGGCACAGTAGGTCGCGTGACTGATGTCGACGTCCTTGTCGCCCCGGCCGTGGAAGATCTCCACCGGTACGTTCGGCCGCCAGTCGCACGTGTTGTCCATCGGACGCAGTTTGTCCTTCAGGACACCGTCGGGCTTGCGGATCTTGTTCAGGAAGTCCTCGGTGAACAGGTCCTTGGAAGCCGCCGGGAGTTCGCTGAAGATCTGTCCGGCGGTGTGATGGCCGTCGAAGAGACCCTCCACCTTGCTGTCGTAGGGGGAGCGGAAGACGTCGCCGGGTGACGTGTAGAGGCCGTACATCTTGTTCCAGGCGGTGACGAAGTAGGCGAGGTAGATGCCGGATTTGGCGATCTTGTCGTCGGCTGCGGCGGCCTCGAAGGCCGAAAGGTTGTAGGGGCCGCTGACCGGGGCGAGTGCCCCCAGCCGGAAGTAGCGGTCGGCGCCCTCCTGCTGAAGCGCCCGGCCTACCAACATGGTCGCGGGGCCGCCCTGCGAGAACCCGCTGACCTGGACCTTCCGCTTCAACTCCCGGCCGTTCCGGTGGGCGAAGGTCCGGGCTGCGCGCAGGCCGTCCACCGAGGCCGCGACGGTGGCCAGAGGGTCACCGTACGGGTGGAAGCCTTCGCCCGAGCCGAGGCCCACGTAGTCGGGCGCCGAAACGGCCCGCCCGGTCGAGGCGAACAGCAGGGCGACGAGCCGGTCGTTCGACTTCGGATTCTCCGAGGCGACGTCCTTGCGATAGACGGTGGTGCCGTGCAGCCAGGAGACGGTGGCCAGGTGGCGCGCCCCGTTCTTGGGCAGGACGACGAGCTGGCTCGCGGTCGTGGGGGCGCCCGCGCTGTCAGTGGTGCGGTAGGTGACCCGATAGGCGGTCACGCCAAAGCGGACCCGGGACGAGTCGATCTTTCCCCGGAGTTCCCCGGCCACTTCCTCCGCTGTAAGGTCGGCCGCTTGCTCGACGGAGACGACGGTCCCGCCTTGTACCCGCTCACTGTGGGAGCCGGCCGCCGCCGAGACCGGAGCCACCAGGGCGGACACACTGCCGAGGACCGCCGCACCAGCCACAATCCGAATACTTGTTCGCCGTAAAGTCATGGATGGATTATGCCCGTCGGCTGCTCCGCTGGGACATGGAGCGACCCCCCGGGCCGCAAAGGGGGAAAACCCCCTCGGGGCCCGTAGGGGATGCCGACTGCCCTATCCCCTACGGGACAGGCTCTGTAATCCCGGCTCGGACACCAGGAAGCAAATAACCCGCTGGTAGGTTTTGGATGTTCAGCGACGGCGACGTGCGGCGGGGTCGCGCTATCTACTGCGGCACTCCCATGACGAGCCATCAGGCGCCAGACGCCTAATAGGCCGACCTCGAAGCGGAGTCCCTGCTACCGCTAATCGCCGTACCGCCGTACCTCGCACCCGGTCCAGCCCCGAGCGTCACCCAGCGCTACATGTCCGTTGGCCGTAGCTATACGAGAACAGGGCCGACACGGGCACTCGCGACATACCTGGACTGGCACGATCACGCCGCCACCTGCCCGCTCTGCACGATGGAGCCCCGCGCATCACCGCCCGCACCCTCGGCCACGACCACATCCACGCACTGGCCCAGGCCAGGAAACCCAAAACGTTCTGCTCCGGCTGCCACCGCACAGCCGAGCCGGACACGTTGCGGTCACCTGTTCATGGGAACGGCCGGGATGCTGTTCGGCTACCTGCACCTGGAGGGATGCCACGCCCGCCCACGGCCCGCCGCATAAGCGTCGGCGCGACGAGCTGTGATCGTGCAGCTCTTCGGGTACGCACCATGCCACCCTCCGCCTTCGCCGGGGTGATCCCGTGCAGGGAGCCGCGTCCGGGCCATCGCCCCAGGACACCTGCCCCAGGGCACCCGCCCCCTCACCACGACGTCACGACGACTCCCTGCACACCAGCTCCGTAGGCAGCACGATCTGCTGCCGCGCAAGGCGCCGCGCCGCGCTCGGGCGGGTGTCGGCGATCTCGGCCAGGAGGACGTTCGTCATCGTGCGGCCCATCTCCGCTATGGGCTGGCGGACACTGGTGAGGGGCGGGTCCATGTGGCGGGCGATGGCCGAGTCGTCGAAGCCGACCAGGGCCACGTCGTCCGGTATGCGGCGGCCCGCCTCGCGGAGGACCTGGCGGGCGCCCGCGGCCATGACGTCCGATCCCGCGAAGACCGCGTCCAGGTCCGGGCGGCGGGCGAGGAGGTCGGCCATCGCGCGGCGGCCGCCGTCCTCGGTGAAGTCGCCGTGGGCCGTCAGGTCCGCGGACGGCGGGTGGCCCGCCTCCGTGAGCGCGTCGACGTAGCCGTCCAGGCGGCGCTGGGCGCCGTACACGTCCAGGCGGCCCGTGATCGTGGCTATCGTGCGGCGGCCCCGCGAGAGCAGGTGGCCGACGGCCGCCCGCGCGCCCCCGAAGTTGTCGGAGTCCACCGACGCGAGGCGTTCCTCCGCCGAGCGGCGGCCGCTGATCACGGCCGGGATCTCCAGTTGCTCGAGCAGGTCGGGGAGAGGGTCGTCGGCGTGGACGGAGACCAGCAGGACACCGTCCACGCGGTGCGCCGACAAGTACTGCGCGAGGCTTCGACGCTCCCTGTCGCCACCCGCGAACGTCAGCAGGAGCTGCATGTCCGTGTCCGCGAGCGCCGCGCCGACGCCGTGGATGATGTCCGAGAAGTACGGCTCGGAGAAGAAACGGGACTCCGGCTCGGGGACCACGACCGCGATGGAGTCCGTGCGGTTGGCGGCCAGCGCGCGGGCCGCCGTGTTCGGGACATAGCCGAGCTCCGCCACCGCCTCCTCGACGGCCGCGCGCGTGTGCTCACTGACCCGGGGCGATCCGTTGATCACCCGGGACACGGTGCCGCGTCCGACTCCCGCCCGCACTGCCACTTCCTCCAGCGTGGGCCGTCCCCCGCTGCGCCCCCTGGGCTGACCACTCCCCATTCAGTGCCTCCCCACGACGCGAATCTAACAGCAGGGCCACGACCACCAGCGGCGGCACGGTCGGCCCGCAACTCCCGGTGTCCGGTGCCTTGACACCCCCGGGACGACCCGCGAACCTTCAAGGCATCACACATGGGAGCGCTCCCACCCCTACCCGGCTCTTACACGACCCACACGTCCCGTCCCAGCCGAATTCCGGCATTTTCCGCATGCGGGGCCGGAGTTCCGCCGCGGTCGGCACGTCCGGGCACCAGGAGGACGCAATGCGCTACAGGACTCGAACGCCCCGCCGAGCGGTGGCCCTCGCGGCCGTCGCCGCCCTTGCCACCGGGCTGCTCGCCGGCTGCGCCGATGACTCCGACGAGCCCGGCGGGTCCTCGGGGGGCGGCGGCGACGGTGGCGACAAGGGGAAGACGACGCTGACCGTCGGGGTCTTCGGTGCTTTCGGGCTACAGGAGGCAGGGCTCTACGACGAGTACGAGAAGCTGAACCCCGACATCAACATCAAGCAGAACTCCGTACAGCGCAACGAGAACTACTGGCCCGCCCTCCTCACCCACCTCAGCAGCGGCAGCGGCCTCTCCGACGTCCAGGCCGTCGAGGTCGGCAACATCGCCGAACTGACCGGCACCCACTCGGCCAAACTGGTGGACCTCGGCAAGACACAGGGTGTGGACAAGGGCGCCTACCTGGGCTGGAAGTGGCAGCAGGGCACCACCAAGGACGGCAAGACCGTCGGCCTCGGCACCGACATCGGACCGACCGGCATCTGTTACCGCAAGGACCTGTTCAAGAAGGCCGGACTGCCGACGGACCGCGAGGAGGTCGGCAAGCTCTGGGCCGGGGACTGGAAGAAGTACCTGGAGGCGGGCAAGCAGTACAAGAAGAAGGGACCCGAGGGCACCGCCTTCGTCGACGGCGCCACCGGCGTCATGGCCGCCGTGCACGCCTCCGGCAAGGAGAAGTTCTACGACGCCGACGGCGAGCTGGTCTACAAGGACAGCGCGGGGGTCCGGGAAGGGTGGGAGCTCGGGGCGCAGTTCGCCGAGGCGGGGCTCACCGCCAAGCTCCAGCAGTTCCAGCCCAGTTGGGACCAGGCCTTCGCCAACGGCTCCTTCGCCACCGTGACCTGCCCGCCCTGGATGCTCGGCTACATCAAGGACAAGGCGGGCGACAAGGGCGAGGACCAGTGGGACGTCGCCGCCGCGCCCAAGCCCGGCAACTGGGGCGGCTCCTTCCTGAGCGTGCCCGAGGCGGGCAAGAACAAGGAGGAGGCCGCCAAGCTCGTCACCTGGCTGACCGCCCCGAAGCAGCAGGCCAAGCTGTTCGACAAGCGCGCCAGCTTCCCGAGCGCCGAGGCCGCCTACGACCTGCCCGAAGTGAAGGACGCCAAGAACCCCTACTTCGGTGACTCCCCCGTCGGACAGATCTTCGCCAAGGCCGCCGAGGGCGTGCCGGTCCAGCCGATCGGCCCCAAGGACGGGATCATCTCCCAGTACCTGGCCGACACCGGAATGCTCGGCGTCGACCAGAAGGGGACGTCGCCCGACAAGGCCTGGGACAAAGCCATGAAGACGATCGACAACGCACTGGACCAGTGATCACCCGGTGACCGACATCCCGAGTGACACCCGTGCCGCCGCGCCCTCCACGGGGGAGGAGGGCGCGGCCCCCCGCGCGCGACCGGCGACACCACTCGCCGACCCGGCCGCCGAACGCCGCCGCGCCCGCCGCAGCCGCCGCTACCGCCGGGACGTGAAGTGGAGTCCCTACGCCCTCGTCGCGCCGTTCTTCCTCTTCTTCCTCGCCTTCGGTCTCTTCCCGCTGCTCTATACGGGGTGGGCCTCGCTGCACCGCGTGGAGCTCGGGACACCCACCGACATGGAGTGGGTGGGCCTGCGCAACTTCTCGCGGCTCCTGGAGGACGACTTCTTCTGGAACGCGCTGCGCAACACCTTCACCATCGGCGTCATCTCGACCGTGCCGCAGCTCCTCATGGCACTGGGTCTGGCCCACCTCCTCCACTACCGCCTCCGCGGCTCGATGTTCTTCCGCGTCGCGATCCTCACCCCGTACGCCACCTCGGTGGCCGCGGCGACGCTCGTCTTCGTCCTGATGTTCAGCCGCACCGACCACGGCATGATCAACTGGGGTCTCGGTCTGGTCGGCGTCGACGCCGTGGACTGGCAGAACGGCGACTGGACCGCGCAGTTCGCCGTCTCCGCGATCGTGATCTGGCGGTGGACGGGCTACAACGCGCTGATCTACCTCGCCGCCATGCAGGCCATCCCGAAGGACCTGTACGAGTCGGCCGCTCTGGACGGCGCGAGCCGCTGGCAGCAGTTCCGGCATGTGACGGTGCCCTCGCTGCGGCCGACGATCCTGTTCACCTGCGTGGTGTCGACGATCGGTGCGACCCAGCTCTTCGGCGAGCCGCTCCTGTTCAGTCAGGGCGCGAGCCCGACCGGCGGCTCCGACCACCAGTTCCAGACGCTCGGGCTCTATCTGTACGAGCAGGGCTGGTTCAACCAACACCTGGGGCGGGCCTCGGCGATCGCCTGGACCATGTTCCTCATTCTCGTCCTGATCGGCCTGCTCAACTGGGCGATCAGCCGATGGATCCGCAGAGACGCGTGAGGGGATGACGTGGCAAGCCTGAAGAAACGCGGCGCCGGGCGCCAACTGCGGGGCGGCAAGGTGACGTACGCCGTGCTGATCCTGTTCACCGTCGGCTCCCTCTTCCCGCTCGTGTGGACCGCGATCGCCGCGTCCCGCAACAACACGCGGCTCGCCCAGACGCCGCCTCCTTTCTGGTTCGGCGGCAACCTCTTCAAGAACCTGGAGATCGCCTGGACCGACGCCAACATGGGCACGGCACTGATAAACACCCTGGTGGTAGCGGGCAGCATCACCGTGGGCACCGTGCTCTTCTCCACCCTCGCCGGATTCGCCTTCGCCAAGCTGCGCTTCCGCTTCCGGGGGGTGCTCCTGCTGCTTGTGATCGGCACGATGATGGTGCCGCCGCAGTTGAGTGTCGTACCGCTGTTCATGATGGTGGCGGAGTTCGGCTGGACCGATCAGTTGCAGTCCGTGGTCCTGCCGACGCTGGTGAGCGCCTTCGGGGTCTTCTTCATGCGGCAGTACCTCATCGAGGCGCTGCCGACCGAGCTGATCGAGGCCGCCCGGGTGGACGGTGCCAGCAGCTTCCGGCTGATATGGCACGTCGTCTTCCCCGCGGCCAGGCCCGCGATGGCCGTCCTCGGCATGCTGACCTTCGTCATGGCCTGGAACGACTTCTTCTGGCCCATCATCGCGCTGACCCAGGGCGGCGAACCCACCGTGCAGGTGGCCCTCGCCGGGCTCGGGCGCGGCCAGATTCCCGACCAGTCCGTGATCATGGCGGGCGCGCTGCTCGGCACGCTGCCGCTGCTCATCGCCTTCGTGCTTTTCGGCAAGCAGATCGTGGGCGGGATCATGCAGGGCGCCGTCAAGGGCTGACCCACGCCGTACCGGCCGCCCCCGCCGCGCGGTCGGCCGACCCGTCCTTTCCGTACAACCCTTGCTTTCCGTACAACCCTTGGGAGCGCTTCCATGACCGACGCGAACCTGCGGTTTCCGCCCGCCTTCCTGTGGGGAGCCGCGACCGCCGCGTACCAGATCGAAGGGGCGGTGCGCGAGGACGGCAGGACGCCGTCCATCTGGGACACCTTCAGTCATACGCCGGGCAAGGTGCTCGGCGGGGACACCGGGGACGTGGCCTGCGACCACTATCACCGGTGGCGCGACGATGTGCGGCTGATGGCGGACCTGGGCATCGGCGCCTACCGCTTCTCCGTGTCCTGGCCGCGGGTGCAGCCCACCGGGCGCGGGCCCGCCGTGCAGCGCGGGCTCGACTTCTATCGCGCGCTCGTCGACGAGCTGCTCACGCACGACATCACGCCGATGGTCACGCTCTACCACTGGGACCTGCCGCAGGAGCTCGAGTCGGCCTTTCCCAGCGGCTCTCCGGCAGGCGGCTGGCCGGAGCGGGACACCGCGTTCCGCTTCGAGGAGTACGCCGGGATCGTCGCCGGGGCGCTCGGGGACCGGGTGGAGTGGTGGGCGACCCTCAACGAGCCCTGGTGCAGCGCGTTCCTCGGCTACGGCTCGGGCGTGCACGCGCCGGGCCGCACCGACCCCGCGGCCGCCCTGCGCGCGGCTCACCACCTCAACCTCGCCCACGGCCTGGGCGCGCGGGCGCTGCGCTCGGTCCTTCCCGGCCGCGCCCAGGTCGGCGTCTGCCTCAACCCGAGCGCCGTGCGCCCCCTGACCTCCGCGCCCGCGGATCTCGACGCGCGCCGCCGCATCGACGCGCTCGCCAACCGGGTCTTCACCGGGCCGATGCTCCGCGGGACGTACGACGACGATCTGCTGGCGGACACCGCCCGGATCACGGACTGGTCCTTCGTGCACGACGGCGACCTGGGCGTCACCCGGCAGCCACTCGGCTTCATCGGCATCAACTACTACTCCCCCGCTGTCGTGTCGGCCTCCGCCGACGCCGCCGCGAACGGTCCGCGCCTCGATGGGCACGGCGCCGCCGAGCACTCCCCCTGGCCGGGCGCCGACCACGTCTCCTTCCATCGCGCCCCCGGCGAACTCACCGCCATGGGCTGGCCCGTGGACCCCACCGGCCTGACTGACCTTCTCCTTGAGTACACCGCTCAAGCTCCCGGGGTTCCCCTTTTCGTGACCGAGAACGGCGCGGCCTACGACGACAAGCCCGGCGCGGCAGGCCAGGTCCACGACCCCGACCGCGTCCGCTATCTGCACGGCCATCTGACCGCCGTGCACCAGGCGCTCCTGTCCGGCGCGGACGTACGCGGCTACTTCCTGTGGTCCTTGATGGACAACTTCGAGTGGGCGTACGGCTACGGCAAACGGTTCGGGGCGGTGTACGTCGACTACGACACGCAGGTGCGGACGCCCAAGTCGAGCGCCCACTGGTACGCGAAGGTGGCCGCGAGCGGGGAGCTGGCCCCGCCGGACCAGGAGGGCGAGCGCTGAGCGGGGGATATGAGGGCGCCCCGGCCGGGTGGGGGGGAAGTGCCGACCGGGGCGCGTGTGGGGGGAGACATGGGCTCCTTGTGGTCCGCGAGTGCACGTTAGCGCCGCGATCCGGCGACAAAACGGGCTTCCGGGGCCCGGGGTGGGATCTTGAGGTTCGCTTAAGGGTGCGATCGGGGCCGCCAAAGGTTGGCGACCCCGGAGGGGGGTGCGGTCCGCCGGGCGGGCGGGGTGTGTGCCCCGTCAGGGGCGCGGGGAACTGCGCGGCCAGCCCAAAACATGCCGCAGACGCGTCTGCGGCTGATTCGTGGCTGAGCGCGCAGTTCCCCGCGCCCCTTACGGGCCACACCCCGGCCCCGTAATGAAGAGCGCCTCGCATCCCTGGGGATCCAGAGGCGAACCTCCGTACCGCCGAGGACCGACCTGCTGATGCGGACGTCGCCGCCCGTGGACTCGGTGAGGCGGCGGACGATGTCGAGGCCGAGGCCGGTGGAACCGGTCGCGCCCGCGGCGGGGCCGGAGCTGCCGCGGGCCAGCGCGGCCTCCGGGTCGGCGATGCCGCCCCCGGCGTCGGACACGAGCACGATCACCGCGTCCTCACCGCTGTGCACGTCCACGGCGAACGCGGTCCCCTCCCGGGTGTGCCGGAACACATTGCCGAGCAGCGCGTCGAGCACGGCGACAAGGTCGGCCCGCGCCACCGGCAGCCACACCGGCGTGTCGACGCCCGCGACCCGCGCCTCGCGCCCCTCGTCCTCGGCGAGCACCGACCAGAACTCCATGCGTTCACGGATCACTTCGGCGGCGTCGCAGCCCGCACCAGGACCGGTGTGGACACCGACCGCAGTCTGCGGGCGCGCGTCACGCGCGGTGCGGATGATGGTGTCAACCTCGTGTTCGAGGCGTTCCACGGCGGTACGGGTGTGCTCGGCGGCGGGCCCATCACCGAGCGAGGCCGCGTTGAGGCGGAGCACCGTGAGCGGGGTGCGCAGGCGGTGGGAGAGGTCGGCGGCCAGTTCACGTTCGTTGGCGAGGAGCTGGACGACCTGGTCGGCCATGGAGTTGAACGCCACCGCGGCGAGCCGCAGTTCGGTGGGCCCGTCCTCCGGCACCCGGGCGCCGAGCTTGCCCTCGCCCAGGTCGTGCGCGGCGCCCACGAGCCGCCGAGCGGGCTGGACCATGCGCACGCCGAGCCGGTCGGCGACCGCGACGGAGCCGATGATCAGCGCCACACCGACCCCGGCGAGCATCACCCAGGCCGTGGTCACACCATTGCTGACCTCGCTCTCCGGCACATGGATCTCGACGACGGCGATCTCGCCCGAGCCGAGCCCGAAGGGCTGGAGCAGCGCGAAGCCGCCGGGCACGCTCGCGGTCCTGGCCCGCCCCTGCTTCCGGGCGGCCGCCACCTGGTGCGGTCCGGCACGCCGTTCGCCGATCTCCAGGGGCGGCTTCCCGCCGACGGCCGGCAGATGCACGGCCATCCGCCCGTCGCCACCCGCCTCGGACGTGGCGACGGCGCGGGTCAACTGGGCGCGGTCGGTGGTGATGGAGAGGGTGGGGCCCATTCCCGCGGCGTGCCGTTCGGCGTTGGAGAAGGCACGGTCGCGGGCCATCTCCTGGATGACGAGGCCGAGCGGGACGGCGAAGGCGGCCACGACCATCGTGGTGACGGCGAGGCACACCTTCACCAGCGCCCACCTCACGGCGCGGCCCCCGCCGCCGGGGCGCCGGTCACCGCGGTGGCTCCAGTTTCACGCCGACCCCCCGCAGCGTGTGCAGATAGCAGGGGTTGGCAGCGGTTTCGCCCAGTTTCCTGCGCAGCCAGGACAGATGGACGTCGATGGTCTGGTCGTCGCCGTAGCTCTGCTGCCAGACCTCGGCGAGCAGTTCCTTGCGGGGTACGACGACGCCGGGCCGCCCGGCGAGGAAGGCGAGCAGGTCGAACTCGCGCCGTGTCAGGTCGAGCCGGGTGCCGTCGAGCTCGGCCTGGCGGCGCAGCGGGTCGACGGTAAGACCGCCGACCCGGAGCACCTGGCGCGCGGGCTGCTCACCGCCCGCGCCACCGCGGGAGCGCCGCAGCACGGCGGCCATCCGGGCGGACAGGTGCTCGACGGAGAACGGCTTGGTCAGGTAGTCGTCGGCACCGTCGTTGAGGAGGCGGACGATCTCCCCCTCGTCGTCCCGCGCGGTCGCGATGATCACGGGTACGTCGGTGATGCCGCGCAGCATCTTCAGCGCCTCGGCGCCGTCGAGGTCGGGCAGGCCGAGGTCCAGGATGACGACGTCGAAGCGGAAATGGGCCACCTCGCGCAGCGCCTCCAGGGCGGTGCCGACGCTCCGTACGGTGTGGGAGGCGTCGGACAGATGCCGGATGAGGGCCGAGCGCACGAACTGGTCGTCCTCGACGACGAGCACACTTGCCATGGGCGGCACCGTACGCCATGCGGGGGATCCGGACGCCGTGCGGGACTTTTGGCCCGGACATGGGTCCGATGTCCGGTAAGGGCGCCTGCGTAAAGGGGTGTCCGGGGCGCGTCCGGCACGTGTCCGGGGCCAAGCGGAAGGCGGGACTCCTGGTTCCCGGCCCGGCCCGTGGTGCAGTATGGCCCGCGATGCGCAGGGGTCTCGTACACGCCGTCGCGTGGTCGCTCGCCACGGGCGCGGCGGTCACGCTGTCGTGGTGGGGCGTGCACACGGTGATGGCGGGCACGGCCTACGACCCGCCGCGCGCCGTGCCGCTCGCGGCCGGTGACCGCGCCACCGACCCGCAGTCGTCGTCCACCCACCGCCCCGGCCCGGGGCCGGGCGGCAAGCCGTCGAAGGACCGCGGTCCTGCCGGGTCCTCGTCCCCCGCCACCAAGGCCCCGGACGGCGAGAAGGACGGCAAACACCCACCCGCGGAACACTCGGACGCCCGAAGCGACGAGCCCGGCGGCCGATCATCCTCGGGGCCCGCGCACCCCCGCTCACCCGGTTCCGGTTCGTCCGACGGCGTCAAGGGCTACACCACCGACGGCGGCCGCGTCGTCCTCGACCTCGGCGCGTCCTCCGCGACGCTGGTGTCGGCGTCGCCGTCGGCGGGCTGGTCCATGCGGGTGTGGAAGGCGTCGAGGTGGATCCGCGTGGAGTTCGCGTCGGGTGCCGATCGGGTGTCGGTGTTCTGCACCTGGCACGACCATGCGCCACGGGTCGACATCAACACCTACTGACCGCCGCTGTTGACGGCTCGGACCCGTGTGCGCGGCGACCTCAGCGGAACACGGACGGCGGCGGGGCGGGGGACGCCACGGCGCGCGCGTCCGTGACCGCCGTGGCGCCGCCGCTGAAGTCGGCGAGGGCGCGCCCGTGTTCGACCCGGGCCGGGTGCGGGTCGCCCGCGCTGCGCCGGGTGAGTTCGGCGACGGGCAGCGGCTGTCCTGCGGCGAGGAGGACGGCGTTGCCGAAGCGTCTGCCGCGCAGGACCGCGGGGTCGGCGACGAGGGCGAGCTCGGGGAAGACATCGGCCGCAGTGGCGAGTTGGCCGCGCAGATAGGCGAGCGGCGGCCCGTCGGCGAGGTTGGCGGCGTACCAGCCGGTGGGCTTGAGGGCCCTGCGGACGTCGGTGAGGAACTCCGTGGTGGTCAGGTGGGCGGGGGTGCGGGCGCCGCTGAACACATCGGCTATCACGAGGTCGGCCCACCCGTCCGGGACCTTCGCGAGCCCTTCCCTGGCGTCGGTGTTGCGTATCCGGACGCGGGCCGCGGGGTCGAGCGGCAGGGCGCGGCGTACGAGTTGGACGAGGGCGGTGTCGCGTTCGACGACCTGCTGGGTGGAGCGGGGGCGGGTCGCGGCGACGTAGCGGGCGAGGGTGAGGGCGCCGCCGCCGAGGTGCACGGCGTGCACGGGCCTGCCGGGCGGGGCGACGAGGTCGGCGATGTGGCCGAGCCTGCGCTGGTACTCGAAGTCGAGGTACGTGGGGTCGTCGAGGTCGACGTGGGACTGCGGGGCACCGTCGACGAGCAGAGTCCAGGCTCCGCCCCGCTCCCGGTCCGGCATCAACTCGGCAAGCCCCCCGTCGACCTCCTCGACCAGAGCCTCCCGAACCTGCCGCCCCCGCCTGTTCCGCGCCATCACCCCATTATCGCCGGGTGGGCAAATTTCAGCCCGTCCGGCGTTTGAGGACGAGCCGCGGAGCGGCGACAGCGGGGCAAGGGGCGCAGCCCCAGATACGGCCACGACCACCCCCTACCGGCAATTGTCAGCAGCCTCGATCGTCCGCGCAGCCTCCCCGAGGGCGGCCCGAAGCACAGCGGGATCCGTCACGGGCTCGGGCCCCCCGAACCCCCCGGGCGGCACCAGCCACCCGGCCCCCACACCGGGAGGCGAAGGCACCGGATCCGGACCCCGCCCCGCCCCCGGACACAGCCCCGCCCCCGGCGAGAGAAAAGCGCCACGACCGAAGGTCTGGGTACAAGCGCTGCCGGGAAGGTCCCAACCATCCGCAGTGCCGGCCGGTACAAGAAAGCCAAGGGTGTCGCAGCCCCCGTCGTGCAGGACGGGCCCCACGCCCTCGTCCCCGACCCCCCGGCGCAGGATGTCCACGGCCTCTAGGCCCTGGCGCGCGGGCACGGTCACGAGGTCGCAGTTCTCGTGACCCTCGTGGTCCCCGTGGCCCTCGTGGTGCCCGTGGCCCTCGTGGCCCCCGGCGCGGACCGGGCCCCACGGCCCGACGCAGCCGGGCCCCGCACTGCGATCCTGGCTCGGCCAGTGCCGTGCCGTCGTCAGCGCACCCCCGGATACGCCGCTCTCCGTGCCGAATTCCAACAAGGGAACCTCCTCGACGGGGCGGAAGCCGCATCGCTCCCTCTCCACATGGTTCAACGCGCGGGGGTGCGAACGGCTACGGCGCCACGCCGCCGCAAAGGATGGCAGATCATGGCAGATCACGGGTGAGATATCCCGTTTGTAGCCAAACTACGCGTGCCGGCAGATTCCCATTGGGTACGTTCATGCCCCGCCGGACAGGCCCACAGCACGCACGCCGACCGGTCGGCGCCGGCCCACGGGCGGGCGGCGCCGCGGCAGGGGCGCGCGGCGCCCCCGGCACGGCCCCCAGCGAGAGGATCCGGTATGGCGTCGTCGGCATCGTCAACTCCGCCTCCGCGACCGAATCTCACGTTCCGGCAACTGCGCGGGCAGCGCTCACCGGGCGAGTTCGCGGCCGCGGTACGGCGGGCCGCGCGCGAGATCGGCGAGCGGGTGAGCTGCGACGCGCGGTACGTCGGCCGCGTGGAGGCGGGCGAGATCCGCTGCCCCAACTACGCCTACGAACGGGTGTTCCTGCATATGTTCCCCGGCCGGACACTGACGGACCTGGGCTTCGCACCGCGCGCGGTGGTACGGGGTCGGGGGGCGCGCGGCGCCATGGACGCGCGCGGGGCGGATCCCACGTACCGGGATGACGGATCGGGGGCCAGGTACACGGGCGACAGGCCCACCGAGAACACCGGCGACCCGGGCGGCAACATCGGCACCGGTGCCGACGACAGCGACAGCGCCAGCGCCAGCGCCAGCGCCAGCGACCCCAGCGACCCCAGCGACCACGAGGAGAGCGACGTGCGGCGTCGCGCATTCATGACCAGCGGCACGGTCACCGTGGCCGCCGCGTCCCTGGGGGCCGTCGGCCTCCCGGCGGGCGGCGTCGCCGCGGCCCGCGTGCCCAGGGGGCGCGGGTTCCGCAGGGCGGGCGAGAGCGAGGTGTGCGCGGTCGAGGACGCGGTCCGTGAGATCCGGCTGCTCGACGACCGGCACGGCGCCGACGGCCTCTACCGGCGTGCCGCCAATCCGCTGCGCACCGCGTACGCCCTCCTCGACGCGGGCACCACCCGGCGGGCCGGGCGCAGGGTGGCCGACCGGCTGTACTCCGGCGCGGGCGAACTCGCGATCTCCGTGGGTTGGCTCGCGCACGACTCGGGCCGCTTCGACGACGCCCGCTCGCACTACGCGGAGGCCCTCGCCACGGCCCGGTTGGCCAACGACCCGGCCCTGGAGGCGCACGCGTTCTGCAACACCGCGTTCCTGGCCAGGGACACGGGGCGGCCCCGGGAGGCGGTGCGAGCGGCGCAGGCGGCGGCTCGGATCGCCCGGAACCTCGCGTCGCCCAGGTTCCTGTCCCTGCTCGCGCTGCGCGAGGCGGGCGGCTGGGCCGGGCTCGGCGACCACGCGGGCTGCCGACAGGCGCTCGTCCGCGCACACGCGCTGTTCGACCGGGGCCCCGCCGACACCGACCCGGAGTGGATGACCTTCTACGGGCCCGCGGAACTGGCGGGCCTGGAGGCGCAGTGCTGGTCTGCGCTCGGCCAGTGGGACCGCGCGTCGCGGCACGCCCAGCGGGCGGCGGGCACGGCGGCGGCGCTGACTCCCGAGTTCACCCGGAACATCGCGCTGTACACCGCGGAGCTCGCCGACGACCTGGCCCGCGCGGGCCGCCCGGACGAGGCCGCGGACGCCGGGCTGCGGGTGCTCGCCCTGCTCGACGAGGTCCAGTCGTCACGGATCGCGTGCATGCTGGCGACGACCGCGCGGCTGCTGCTGCCGCACCGGCTCGCCTCCGGAGTGACGGACTTCCTGGAGCAGCACGCCGCCCGCGCGCGGGTGTGAACCGAGGCAGCACGCCGCCCGCGCGCGGGTGTGACCGGGGCAGCACGCCGCCCGCGCGCGGGGTGAGCCGCCGGGGAGGCACGGTCCCCGCGCGGACAGCGGTCCCGGGCGCTCAGCCCGTCAGGTGCCCGGTCTCGTTCCAGGACTCCAGAGCGGGCTCTCCGTAGGCCCAGCCCAGGACCGAGAGAGACGTGGGGTTGAGGCGGATACGGGACGCGAAGTCGATGTCGTAGCCGAGCCAGCGGGCGGCGATGGCACGCAGGATGTGGCCGTGGGCGAAGACCAGCACGTCGCGGTCCGTCTCGCGCGCCCAGGCGACGACCTCGTCGGCCCGCGCGGACACCTGCGCCAGCGTCTCGCCGTCCGGCACGCCGTCGCGCCAGATGAACCACCCGGGGCGCAGCGCCTGGATGTCGGCGGGGGTCAGACCGTCGTACGCGCCGTAGTCGAACTCCATGAGCACGTCCCACTCCGCGGCCCTGTCGCCGAAGCCGGCGAGCTCGCACGTCTCCCGCGCGCGGGACAGCGGGCTGGTGCGCACCTCCACTCCGGGGAGGCCGTCGAAGGGCGCCCGGTGCAGCCGCTCGCCCAGGAGCTTCGCGCCGCGCCGGCCCTCTTCCAGAAGAGGGATGTCGGTCCTGCCGGTGTGCTTTCCGGACAGTGACCACTCGGTCTGTCCATGCCGGGCCAGCAGGATGCGCGGTGCCATGAGAAGAAGCCTTTCTCTTGTCTGTTCCCTCCATCATCACTCACACGGCGAGGGAGCAACCCGAGCCGCGATCTCTGCGTCTTTGACGACCAGGGGATGGCTGGTCGGCCTTCGCGTGGGCCGTAAAGTGGCCCATCGGTCGTACGCCGAGAGAACCGAGCGGGAACAGCGCGCAATGAGATGGGGGACCCACCGGATGCCGCGATTCAAGGCACTAGGCGCCGGCGACGGCGGCATATCCGGGAACGGAACGTCCCGCCTCCGGCTGCGCTGGTGGACTGAGCTGCCGCTGATCCTGCTGGTGTACGGGGCCTACTCGGCGGGCCGGCTGCTCGCGCGCGGAGACGTCACGACCGCGGTGGACCACGGCCTGTCCCTGCTGCGCATCGAGAAGGCGGTGCACCTCAACCTGGAGCACCCGCTCAACCGGCTCTTCACGGCGCACGCGTCGCTCGGCGTCCCCGCCGACTTCTGGTACGCCTCGCTGCACTATCTGGTCACACCGCTGATCCTGATCTGGATGTTCCGCAGCAGGGCGGTCCACTACGCCGCGGCCCGCACCTGGCTGATGGTCTCCACGCTCATCGGCCTGGTCGGCTTCACGCTCATGCCGACCTGTCCGCCGCGCCTTCTGGACGTCAAGTACGGCTTCGTCGACACGATGGCGCAGTACAGCGACTGGGGCTGGTGGGGCGGTCAGGCCAGCGCGCCGCGCGGCCTCGGCGGCATGACCAACCAGTACGCGGCCATGCCGAGCCTGCACGTCGGCTGGTCGCTGTGGTGCGGTGTGATGCTGTGGCGGTACGGCCGCACGCCGCTGGCGAAGGCGGCCGGCGTGATCTACCCGCTGTTCACCACCATCGTGGTCATGGGCACCGCCAACCACTACTTCCTGGACGCGGTCGCCGGTGCGGCCGTGATGGGTGTGGGCCTGCTCCTGGTGAAGCCCGTGCGACGGGCCGCCGAGCGGGTCAAGGGACGGCTGCGGCCGATCGTCGTCGCCGCGGTCGGCACGCGCCCCGCCGCCACCGGACAGCGTTCCGCGAACGCCCCGGCGGCCTCTTCCGCCACGGAGTCCTCGATTGTCAGTGCCGGATGCCAGACTTCGGCGGGTGAGCGAATTCCCCACCAGCGCAAGCTCGGCGCCGACCCGGGCGCCGGCAAGTCCGCGGGCAACCCGGGCGGCAGACCCCGCGGGAGCGAGGGCGCCGGACCAGCGGGCCGCCCCGCCGACCCCGCAGGCATCGGGGACGGCGCTGCGGCAGCGGCTCGCGGAGCTGCGCGGACCTGACGTACCGCCGCAGCCCCTGGACGCCCGCGCCCTGGCGGCGCTCGCGGCGAACCCGGGCTGTCGGCGGCGCGCCGTCCTGGACGGCGCGGGCGTGCCGAAGGCGGCGCTCGCGCAGTCGCTCGGTTCCCCTTCGGGCTTCGGCCAGTCGCAGTTCGCCTTCATGCGCGGGCATGCCTTCGAGGCACGGGTCAAGTCCGACGGCGGTGCCGAGCTGCTGCGCCTGACCCACGCCTGCCTGGGCGGCGGCCCCGAGCCGGAGCCCGGCTCGGCACAGGTGCCCGACCTCTCGGCGGCAGGGCCCCGGGGCCGCGCGGGCCGCACGGAGATCGCCCTGCGCGAGGCCACGGCCGCCGGTGCCTGGACGCTCCTCGACCACCCGATGCTGGCCCTGGACGTCGCGGGCACGCCCGCCTTCCTGGAGCCGGACGCCGTGGTCGTCGCGCCGGACGGAACGTGGACGGTCGTCGAGATCAAGTCCTTCCCCATGATCGACGGCGCGGCCGACGCGGCGAAGGTGGGCGCGGCGGCACGCCAGTCGGCGGTGTACGTACTCGCCCTCGACGACGTCGCCGCGCGGATGGCGGCGGACGGCGAGCGCGCGCCCGAGGTCCGCCGGCACGCGCTGCTCGTCTGCCCCAAGGACTTCTCGAACCTGCCGGCCGCCTCCGCCGTGGACGTCCGCAAGCAGTGCGCGGTCACGCGCCGCCAGTTGTCCCGGCTGACCCGCGTCGAGGACATCGCGGCCACGCTGCCGCCCGGCCTGACCTTCGACGTGGCCCGCCCCGCCGACGAGTTGTCCGCCGCGGTCGACGCGGTCCCCGCGACCTACGCCCCGGAGTGCCTGGCCGCCTGCGAGCTCGCCTTCCACTGCCGCGAGCAGGCCCGCGCGCGGGGCGAGCTGACCGCCCTCGGGCGCTCGCTCAGAGCCGACCTCGGGTCCCTCACCACCATCGAGGAGACCCTCGCGGCGGCGCGCGGCGACGCGGGCGACCCCGACGACCCCGCGGTGGCGGCGCTGCGCCGGGCCGGCGCGCTGCGCGCGGAGGCACTCGCGGGAGGTGCCCGTTGTCCCTGATCGACGACCTGGCCAGGCTCGAAGCGGCGGCATCGGGCCGTGCGCGCCCGCGGGCCACCGTGCGCCACCGCCATCTCTCCGAGCGCCCCCTGGTCTTCGTACCGCTCACCACGGCGGGCGAGGCGGGCGCGCCGCTCGGGGCCCTGATCGGCACCGAGCGCACCTCACCGCGGCTGCTCACGGTCGCCCAGCCCCGCGACCGCGACCTGCGCTTCGCGTTCCTCGCCCAGCTCGCCGAGATCCTGCTGCCGTACGTGGAGTCGTTCGCGGACGACGTCGAGGCGGCCGAGCGCACGGAGACCGATCCGGAGACCGGCAAGCGCGTCAAGATCGAGACGGAGCTGTGCGCGGACGCCCCGCAGCTCATCGTGCCGAGCCGGGCGGGCGTCGAGTTCGTGCGGCTGCTCGGCCGCTCCATGCGGTTCCGGCGGACGGCGGAGCAGGACCCCGACGCGCCATATCCCGCGCCCCCGCGCGTGCCGCTGCTCGGGCGCTGGCTGACGCACTACGGCGAGCGCTCCCGTGTGCCCGGCTCCGCGCTCCTGCTCGCCATGACCGACCTGCTGTCGCGGCATTGGGCGACCGGCCAGTCTTCCCTGGAGGAGCAGCATCTGGGGGCGCTGCTCGCGTGGATCGAGGCGCCCGACGGCACGTCGGGCGAGGCGGCGGCGCTCCGCGCGGAGCTGGCGCGGGACGCCGACGGGCAGTTGCTGTGCCCGCCGGCCGGGCCCGCCACGGACCCGGCGTTCGACAACGACCTGCTCGCCCCGGCCATCGAGCGTTACGACCGGGCGCGCTCCGCCCTGGCCGCCGCGGTGGACGGCGTCGAGGCGGACGCGCTGCTCGCCTCGCTCACCGCCGCCGAGCGGGAGATCGACGCCCTGGTGGCGAGCCGCACCCGCCCCACCTGGGACGCGGTGTGGCGCGGCCTCGACGCGCTGTGCGCCCTGCCCGAGGCGCCGAGCGCCGTCGACCGGTGGCGCGGCGACCGCTGGTCGTTCACGGGGCACCGCGACCGGGTCGCCGCAGGCGAGCCCCCGCAGCCCCGGGTCGACGACGCGGTCACGGCGGCCAGCAAGCTCGCCACGCGCGAGCGCGAGCAGGCCAGGCTCGACGCCCAGGAGGCCCTGGACGACCCGCTGGTGATGGCGGGGCGCAGACTCGCGGGCGAGGCCTTCGCCGGTGAGGTGACGGACGTCGTCATGGCGTACAGCGAGGGCCGTTCGCCCCGCCCCCGCCCGCTGATCACCGTCCGCACGGCCGACCGGCCGCATCTGGACACCGGCGTGAAGGTGTACCGCTCCCTTGACGGCAAGGCCCAGAGCGCGCAGTTCGTGACGTACGCCGTCGAGGGCGAGGACGGCGAGAGCAGCGGGGCCGCTGAGAACAGCGGAGCCGCTGAGAGCAGCGGTGACGGCGACGGCAGTCTCGTGATTTTGCGCGTCCTGGACAAGATGGGGCGCGGCAAGGAACCCGATGCCGGGTCCGTGCCGGAAGTGGGCGACCGGCTGTGCTGGACGCTCTTCGAGCACGAGCAGCGGGGCGGTCCCAAGCTGCCCGATCCGGAGGACACGCCCTGGACCCACGGCGGGCCCCCGCAGTCCGCGGCGACGCCGTCCGGCGGGCCCGCCCCCGGCGAGAGCCCGGACCCCGTGACCGCGGAGGATGTCCTGTGACCACGCCACGCCCCTCTTCACCTCCCTCACCCCCCTCACCCCCCTCGCCTCCCTCACCCCCCTCGCCTCCCTCACCCCCCTCGCCTCCCTCACCCCCCTCGTCCCTCTCGCCCCTCCCGCCCTCTTTCGATCCCGGCGCGGAGGCGGGCCGCGCCACCGACGCGATCCTGCACGACACGCTGCACGGCACGCACCGCGGTGTCGTCGTGGACTCCCCGCCGGGTGCGGGCAAGTCCACGCTCGTGGTGCGGGCCGCACGGGAACTGGCCGCGGCGGGACGGCCCCTGATGGTCGTCGCCCAGACGAACGCCCAGGTCGACGACCTCGTCCTGCGCCTCGCCGAGAAGGACCCGGAGCTGCCGGTCGGGCGCCTGCACAGCAGCGACGCCGACCCGTACGACAAGGCGCTCGACGCGCTGCCGAACGTGCGCAAGTCCGCGAAGGCCGCCGACCTCGCGGGGCTCGACGTGGTCGTGTCCACCGCCGCGAAGTGGGGGCACGTCAAGGGCGTCGAGCCCTGGGGCCACGCCATCGTGGACGAGGCGTACCAAATGCGGTCGGACGCGCTGCTCGCCGTCGCCGGGCTCTTCGAGCGGGCCCTGTTCGTGGGCGACCCGGGGCAGCTCGATCCGTTCGCGATCGCCGAGGCGGACCAGTGGGCCGGGCTCGCCTACGACCCCTCGGCCAGCGCCGTGACGACGCTGCTCGCGCACAACCCGACGCTGCCGCAGCACCGCCTCCCCGTCTCGTGGCGTCTTCCGGCGTCCGCGGCGCCGCTGGTGTCCGACGCGTTCTACCCCTACACGCCTTTCCGCAGCGGCACGGGCCACGAGGACCGGGCGCTGAGCTTCGCCGTACCGTCCGACGGCTCGGGCCCCGACCGGGTGATCGACGAGGCCGCCGTCTCCGGCTGGGGCCTCCTGGAGCTGCCCGCCCGGCACACTCCGCGCACGGACCCGGAGGCGGTGCGGGCCGTGGCCCTCGTGGTGCGGCGGTTGCTCGACCGGGGTGGGGCGGCGACGTCCGAGCGGTCGCCCGACCCCGTTCCGGTCACTGCCGACCGGATCGCGGTGGGGACCGCGCACCGCGACCAGGCCGCCGCTGTGCGGGCCGCGCTCGCCGCTCTCGGTGTCGTGGACGTGACGGTCGACACCGCCAACCGCCTCCAGGGCCGGGAGTACGACGTGACCGTCGTGCTGCACCCCCTGTCCGGGCGCCCCGACGCCACCGCCTTCCACCTGGAGACGGGCCGCCTGTGCGTACTCGCGTCGCGGCACCGGCACGCGTGCATCGTGGTGTGCCGGGCCGGCGTGGAATCCCTCCTCGACGACCACCCGTCCACGGACCCGGTCCGCCTTGGGGTGACGGTCAAGTTCCCGGACGGCTGGGAGGCGATGATGTCCACGTGGGATCGCTGGTCCGAACACCGGGTCGTCTGGCGTCCTTGACCCAGGGGTGGCGGCCTGCGCCGTACACGGTCCGGCGTTCGGACTGCGGTTGGTCATGCGTTGGTCACGAGACCAGCCTGCGACGAGGCAGCTTCCTTCTCTTCCTCGCGGCTACCGCATGTGGGCTGCTGTCCCGAGTTTCCTGTTCTCTCAACTGGGCCACCTCGACCCGCCTGTCACAGCGTCGGGAGGATCGAACGTGTGGGCGGTAGGGGGCACCGAGAACGTCTTAGTGCAGGGCTGATCAAGCCCGCGAAGCTCGTGCGCGGCACCTGGGAGGAGCCGAAGGAAGCGGCGGAATGGCTCGGGCAGCAACTGACCGAGTACGCCCCCCGGTTCAGCTCCGCTCGCCCTGGCCGGACGCGGAGGCTCAGCAGACGGTTGTAGCTGCCGCCAAAGCCGCAGACGCGTCTGCCGGGCCACCGAGCACACGCGACCGCGGCCCGTCCGTGGTCGCTCGCGCCGTTCCCCGCGCCCCTGGGCTGGGCACAGGACTGCGGGCGCGACGGGCTTGCGTGGGGAGGGGACAATGGCTGTTGGCCACGCGGCGTACGACGAAAGGACAACGACATGGCGGAGCCACCGCGGCCCCGGTCCAGCCAGCGCATGCGCCCCGCTCCGCTCCTCTTCGAGCCCGCGGAAGCCGCGTCCGACCCCGAGCACTTCTTCGACCTGGAGTCGCTCGACGACCCGCACGAGCTGCTCGCCCGGGCCACCGAGCTGACCCTCGCCTTCCGCGCGGCGACCGACCGCTCCGTCGAGTTCCAGGCCATCGCCGCCGCCCAGCTCGCCGACCCGCGCCGCTTCGACCGGCTCACCACGGCCGACATCGCCGAGCGCGCCCAGTGGACCGAGGACTACGCGAAGAAGATGGTCGAATTCGGCCGCGAGCTCATGCGGGGCGATCCGGGCGCCGCGGGCTCCGCGGGACCGGCGGCGGGTGCGGGACCTCGCTGACCCTGCCGGGTCCCAGACACGGGCCCCGGGCACGGGTCTGAGCCCCAGGCACGGGTCCGACTCCAGGCACGGGTCCGGTCACCAGGCAACGGTCCGATCCCCAGGCCGAGTCGGCTGACCCCCGGCGGCGGGCTCGGCACCGTACGAGTACGGGATCTCCCGGCATATGCCGGTGGGGGAAGGTACCGCACCCCGGCCGCACCCGTCCCGGGTTTTCGCAACTCTGTGGTACGAGGCGCTCACCCCCGGTAGATGTAGACCCCATGAGCAGCCTCCCCCGCACCCACCCCGCCCCCACGAACGCCTGCGACGTCACCCCCGCGGGCGCCGCCTGGCTCACCTCCGCAGAAACGTATCCGCAGGGGCTGCTCGCCGACTGGAGGGCCCGGCCCACCGCCCCGGCCGTCCTGCCCTGCGGCACCGTCTTCGACGTGGTCAGCGTGGGCGCCGTCTTCGGGCGGCGCATGGTCGACCGGTTATGGCACGAAGGCCCCGGCTCCGGACCCGTCGCCGCCCACCGCGGCCGCGTCCTGCTCTTCGCCGCCCCCGGCACCGCGCACCGGCTGCCCTCCCTCCTGCGCTGGGAGGAATGGGGCCCCGCCGTACCGTCCCTGCTCTGCCACGGCGCCGGCGACGCCGTCACCGTGCCGCCGCTCACCTCCCGCCACGACCCCGACGACCGGCTCGCATCCCGCTGGCTCGTCGCCCCCGACACCCGCTCGCCCCGGCTCCCCGGACCCGAAGTGGTCCTCTGGGCCTGCGTCCGCGCCGCCCGCACCGCGGGCGCGTCCGCAGTGCGTATATCGATTTTTCCCCGCAGCGATCAGGGTGCTAAGGTCTACGACGTCAGCAGGCGCCGCTAGCTCAGTTGGTTAGAGCAGCTGACTCTTAATCAGCGGGTCCGGGGTTCGAGTCCCTGGCGGCGCACGACAGCGATGGCGAGGCATGTCCACAGAATGCGTGGACATGCCTCGCCATCGTGGTTTTTGCGCGGCTTCGCCGCGCGTTGTGGGGGCTTCGCCACCCACACCCCCATCTTGGTCGGCCAGGGGCGTCCCATGCGTTGGCCTCGGGGTGGCTCGGTGCGCGAGGGCGGCTCGGCGGGGGGCGGCAAGTATGGGTCTCGGCGGCGCATGCGGGTGTCGGGGTCGGTGTCGGGGTCGTCGTCACGTCGGGGTGATGGTGAAGGTCCAGGTGCCCGACGGGGTCCTCGGTTCCACCTTCAGGGTGACATGCGTGCCGGGCACGGTGAACGTCTCGCCCGCTCGTACGGGGGCGTCCGCCAACGGCGGGTAGACCGAGTCGTCGCCGCACGCCTCCGACCGGGGGTGGGCGTCGATCACCTCCACGGGGCCCCGGCCCGACGCCGTCTCGCTGCGGACGCGGTACACGAGCAGCCCCTCGCTGCACGTGGCACGGTCGTTGCCGACGGCACCCCGCGCCTCCACGGCCACCACACTGCCCCGGCCCGTACGGACCACCGCCAGCCTCGCGGCGCCCGCGCCGTCGCGGCGGGGCGGCGCCGACAGCGGGTCGAGGGTCAGTCGCTGCGGGCCGTCCGCCACGCACACCACCTGCCGCTGGCGCAGCCAGCCCAGCTTCCACTTGTGCCAGCCGAACAGATCGGGCGCCAGACCGAACTGGCTGCCCATGACGTCCCAGTCCCCCACGTGCGTGTCCCAGTCGCCCTCGCCGTCCGTCGGACGGTGGTAGAGGTCCGGCAGATCGAAGACGTGGCCCGTCTCGTGGGCGAGGACGTTGCGGTCCGGGGGGTGCCGCTCGAAGAGCGTGACGATGCGGCGGATGTCCGTACCGTCCGCACGCATCGGACGGTCGAAGTTGACGACCTTCGTGGCGTCCGAATCCACGCCCGGAGCATCCGGATCGGCCACGAAGTACACGATGTCGTACGCCGAGAAGTCCACCCGCGGATCCGCCGCCGCCACCGCGTCCCGCAGATAGGCGGCCCGGTTCCGCGGATCCCAGTCCCGCTCTATGGCGTACGCGGACGACTGCTCCGGCATCTTCACCCATTCGGGTTGCGGATGGGGACGCAACCGGAACCGCCCGTACGAGGCCCGCTCGAAGAACTCGCTCGTGGCCGGGAAATAGTCGGCCGTCAGCTCGTCCGGCGTCGTCAGCGGCGGGGAGTCCGGGAAGGACAGGAAGACCATGACGGCGTCGAGCTCCCGGGACGGGCGCGGGTAGCCGGAGTGCCAGGTGTCCAGGCCCTCGGAGTGGTGCGCGGTCGTGCGGCGCAGCGCGCAGGGGCCCGCCTCGCCATGGGCGGTCGCCGGTCCTGCCACCAGCGATGTGGCGGCGAGAGCGGTCAGGCAGGTGGCCAGGATCCCCACCGTGCGCAGGCGCCGCCGCTCCCCTTCACGGGTGAGCATCCACCAGGGGAGCTGACGCTCCACGTCGACCTCCGGGTGCGGAATGCGGGACACCCCACCCACCTTGTGGTGGTTTATTGAAGATCGCCCAGTTTGTCTGACCCGGTCGAGTGAGGACCGGCCAGGATGCGACACTCCGACCGCTCACCGAACGTCACAACCGGTCGTCCTGCGGAGAAGCCCGTACAGGGCCGAGCAGAAACGATCTGTCGGGGGCTTCGGCGGGCCTCGCCCGGCGCACCACGGCTGGAACGGCCCGACGGCGTGCCTCTATGATCGGCACACTTTCCCGGCCCCGTCGGCCGCCCGCCAACCGGGCGACCGTCTCCCCGGACCCGCCAGGACGCGGGGCCCCATCGACCTGCTCGACAACGATTGCACTGCGGGAGCAAGCGGTGAACGGAACCCCTCAAGGGCCGACCGCCACAGCGGTCGCAGCACCCGGCCGCGCCTGGCCTGTCGTCACAGAGCGTAATCAATTGGGCCCGTCCGGCCCCCTCGCCCCGTACACAGCGGACCATCGCGACACGGCCGACTATCGCGACACAGTCGGCTACTGCGACTCGGCCGACCGTCGCGACACCGTCGGCTACCGCGACTCGGCCGACCGTCGGGACACAATCGACTGTCGGGACACAGTCGACTCTCGCGGCACAGCCGACTACCGCGCCGCTTTCGCCGCGGCCCCCCTCGCCCTCGCCGTCGTCGACCGCGAGGGCCTGGTCGTCGGTGCCAACGACGCGCTGGCCGACCTGCTCGGCGCGGACGCCGCCGACCTCACCGGACGGATCGCCGCCGACCTGGTCGACCTGGCGTCCGACGCCCGCACCTGGCACGCGTACCGCGAGGTGCTCCGCGGCAGACAGGCCAAACTCCGCTGTGCCCGCCGTCTCAAACACCCCGACGGGCACTCGCTGTGGACCCAGATCACCGTCTCGCCGCTGCCCGGCGGCAGCGAGCGGCGCGGCGCGGGCACCGTCCTCCTCGCCGCCGCCGACATCAGCGCACGCCGCGATCTGCAGGCCCGCCTTCGGCATCTGCAGATGCACGACCCGGTGACCCGGCTGCCCAACCGCGCGCTGTTCTTCGAGCGCCTCACGTCCGCCCTGGAAGCGGGCGCGTACGACGACACGAGCACCGGCCGGATCGGCCTGTGCTATCTGGACCTCGACGGCTTCAAGGCCGTCAACGACACGCTCGGGCACCGCGTCGGCGACCGGCTGCTCGCCGCCGTCGCCGATCGCCTCACCGCCCTCGCCGACGAGGCCGGGTACGGCAGGGCCTCGGTGCCCCTGGTCGCACGGCTGGGCGGGGACGAGTTCGCGCTGCTCGTGGAGGACTCCACGGGCACCGACCAGTTGACCGAACTCGCCGAGACGGCCCTGTGCGCGCTCCAGGAACCCTTCGACCTGTCCGGGCAGCGCCTTTCCGTGTCCGCCTCCATCGGCGTCGTCGAGCGGCGCGCCGCCGGCACCACGACCACCGGTCTGATGCAGGCCGCCGACACCACGCTGTACTGGGCGAAGGCCGACGGCAAGGCGCGCTGGACGCTGTTCGACCCCGAGCGCAACGCCCACCGCATGACCCGTCAGGCGCTGGCCAGTTCGCTGCGCCCGGCCGTCGAGCGCGACGAGTTCGTCCTCGACTACCAGCCACTCGTGGGTCTGGAGGGCGGCGGGGTGAGCGGGGTCGAGGCGCTGGTGCGGTGGCAGCATCCGCAGTTCGGCCTGCTGACGCCGAATCGGTTCATCGGACTTGCTGAAGAAGACGGTTCGATCGTCCAGTTGGGCCGCTGGGTGCTGCGTACGGCCTGTCGGCAGGCCCGCCGCTGGCAGCTTGACCACCCCGATCGGGAGCCGCTGTTCGTGAGCGTGAACGTCGCCGTGCGCCAGGTCTGGGACTCCGATCTGGTCGCCGACGTCGCTGACATCCTGGCCGAGACCGGCCTCGCACCCGAGCTGCTCCAGCTCGAACTGACCGAGTCCGCCGTCATGGGTTCCGCGGGCCGCCCGCTACAGGCGTTGCAGGCGCTCAGCGACATGGGGGTGCGCATCGCCATCGACGACTTCGGCACCGGGTACTCCAACCTGGCCTACCTCAGCCGCCTCCCCGTCTCCGTCCTGAAGCTCGACGGCTCCTTCGTACGGGGCTTCCAGTACGACGAGGGCTCGTACGAGGAGGCCGGCGCCCACATCAACCCCGCCGACGAGGTGATCGTCGAAGCCCTCGTCCAGCTCGCCCACCGGCTCGGGCTCACCGTCACCGCCGAGTGCGTGGAGACGTCCGGGCAGGCGGAGCGGCTGCGCAAGATCGGGTGCGACACCGGGCAGGGGTGGCTGTACTCGCGGCCGGTGGCGGCGGAGCGCATCTCCGTACTGCTCGGCTCGTGCGAGGCATAGCGCGGCGGCGTTCCGCGACGCGGAGCCCGAGGTGTGGCGCGAGGCGTCACCCCTCGGGGTGCGGGGCGTCGCCCGTCGTCACACAGACCCGGACGAAGTCCCGTACCACCGGGGGAACCTGCGCTCCCCGGGCGCACGCCACGGGCCGCCCGACTACGCCGGTCACGAAGCCGACGCGCAGGACACGCTGGGCACGGGCGGCCGCACCGCGGGTGGCGCTCCGGGCCGCGCTCCGGGCCGCGCCCCAGGCGTCGAGGACGGCGGGCGCGGCGGCGACGAGCGCGGTGCCCGCTTCGGTGAGGGCGAGACCGGCGGGGGTACGGGTGAACAGCTCCGTGCCGAGGCGGGTCTCCAACTGCCGGATCTGCCGGATCTGCCGGGTCAGCGCGGGCTGCGGGAGGCAGAGACGCCGCGCGGCACGGGCGAGGTCGCCCTCATGGGCGACGGCGGTGAAGTGGCGCAGCAGCCGGGTGTCCATGTCCATGCCCGACGGGCGCGGGGGACGGCGTCGGGGCGGCAAGGCCCTTGCGGGCGGGGGGAGTTCCTCGGCGGCGTGCGCGAACGCGGCGGCGACGAGGCAATGCCCTTGCGGGCGGGGAGAGTTCGGGAGGTTCCGGGATGCGGGTAAGGGTGTCCCCCACCCTCGTCGGGGGGGCTGCGGATGCGGGTGCCGCCCCCACCCCCGTCGGGGGCGGCACCCTCGGTGGCCGGATCAGGACGGGCGGGGCAGACCGTAGGCGTCGGCGATGAGTTCGTAGCTGCGCAGGCGCACCTCGCCGCTGTGCGCGTTGGCGGTGAGCATCAGCTCGTCGGCGCCGGTGCGCTTGGCGAGGTCGTCGAGGCCGGTGCGGACCTGGTCGGGGGTGCCGTGCACGACGTTGGAGTTCCAGTTGGTGACGAAGTCCCGCTCCATCTCGCTGAACTCGTACGCCTCCGCCTCCTCCGGGGTGGGCACGAGACCGGGGCGCCCTGTGCGCAGCCGGACCATGTTCAGGGCGGCGGCGAGGACCTGGCGGCGGGCCTCCTTCTCGTCGTCGGTGGCGAGCGCGGAGACGCCGATGAGGGCGTACGGGGCGTCGAGGACGGCAGAGGGGCGGAACGACTCCCGGTACAGGTCGAGGGCCGGGATCGTGTTCTGCGCGGAGAAGTGGTGGGCGAAGGCGAAGGGCAGGCCGAGCACACCGGCGAGCCGGGCGCTGAAGCCGGAGGAGCCGAGCAGCCAGACGGGCGGGCGGTGCGGGGACTGCACGCCGCCCGGGGACGTGGCCTGTACGGGGCCGGGGACCGCGTGGATGCGGGCGTAGGGGTGGCCGTCGGGGAAGTCGTCGTCGAGGAAGCGGGTCAGCTCCGCGAGTTCCTTGGGGAAGTCGTCGGCGCCCTCGCGCAGGCTGTCGGTGCGGCGCAGGGCCGCGGCGGTGGCGCCGTCCGTGCCCGGGGCCCGGCCGAGCCCGAGGTCGACGCGGCCCGGGGCGAGCGCCTCCAGGGTGCCGAACTGTTCCGCGACGACCAGCGGGGCGTGGTTGGGCAGCATCACGCCGCCGGAGCCGAGCCGGATACGGGTCGTGTGGGCGGCGAGGTGGGCGAGGATCACGGCGGGCGAGGAGGAGGCCACGCCCGGCATGGAGTGGTGTTCGGCCACCCAGTGCCGGTGGAATCCGCGGGACTCGGCCAGCTTGGCGAGGTCGACGCTGGTGCGCAGCGCGTCACTGGCGGTGCGCCCGGCGCCGACGGTCACGAGGTCGAGCACGGACAGCGGCGCGGGCGCGTCCCCGAGCCGCTCGGCGCGGATGCCCTCGCGGACGGCCGCGTCCCGGGCCGCCCCGCCGGTGCCCTGCGTGTCGTCGGCCCCGCCGGTCCCGCCTTGGTCGGTCTGCTCCACTGCCACCGGGGTCCTCCTGCTGTTCCGTCTGTTCCGTCTGATCCGTCGCTGTCGCGTACGCGGACAGAACAGTTCCGTCCGCTGTCGCCTCGCGTACGCAGACTGGAACAGGAGGGGGACTCCGTTTATTCCCCGCAGGTGAGCGGGGCGGCTCGGCAGGTGGGATGGGGCGCGGCGACCCTGCCGAGCCGGGGGCGGCTACCCGGCCGGTGCCTGTACCACCGGCTCCCTGCGGAAGAGGGCCCCGAGCGCGGGGGCGTTCACCCGGCGGGTCGCGAGGCGCAGGCCCTCCCAGACGGTGACCTGGTTGGCGGTGAGGACCGGCTTGCCGAGTTCGGCCTCCAGGTCGTGGATGTGGGCGGCGGTGTGCAGCGCGGTGTCGGGCAGGAGCACGGCCTCCGCGTCCGGGTGGTCGCCCGCGCGGGCGAGGGCGACCACCTCGTCCCTGCCCCAGGTGCCGACCTCGGCCGCGGTGATGATCCCGCTCCCCCGGGCGGCCACGACCTCGACGCCCGCCGACTTGAGGAAGGAGACGAAGTGGGCCGTGACGTCGTCGGGGTAGGTGGCCGCGACGGCGACACGCGCCGCGCCCAGCTCCCGTACCGCGTGGGCGAACGCGAACGACGTCGAGGACGCGGGCAGCCCGGCCGTCCGCGCCAGTTGCCTGACCTGATCGTGCGCGCCCTCCCAGCCGAACACGAAGCTCCCGCTGGTGCAGGCCCACACCACGGCTTCGGCACCGGTGCGGCGCAGCTCCTCGACGCCGGTGGCGAGCCGCGCCGCCGAGCCCATCTCCAGGAGCGCGTCCACGCGGTGCGCGTCCTCGCCGATGTCCGTGTGGACGACCTGCAACCGGATGTCGGAACCGAGGAGCTGTTCCATGCGGGGGTAGTCGTCCTCGGCGGAGTGGCCCGGGTAGAGGAATCCCAGTGCGGTCAAGTCCAGCCTCCTTCTGTCGTCGGTCCCGCGGGCCCCGGTGGTTCCGCGGGTCCCACCGGCCCGCCGGGCGGGTCGGCGAGGCCGTCCCCCGTCGGCGCCGAGGCGGCGACGGGCGGCACCACAGGCGCTGTCGGCGCCGCCGGCGGGCCCTCGTAGGCCGGCGCCGGCAGCGCGTCGAGGGTGCCGAACTCCGCGGTGCCCGGCCGTGCGCCCGCGTCGATCAGTGCTTGGTAGGGCCCCACCGCACGCGTACCCAGCTTCCGCAGGGCCGACCACATCGTCACCTGGTTCGCCGAGATCACCGGCATCCGCAGCTCCGCCTCGAGCTGCGGAATGACGTCGTACGTGGGCAGGTTCGTACAACTGATGAACAGGGCGTCGACGGGGCCGCGCACCGCGCGCCGGGCCATGTCGACGACGTCCCGGTAGGGCACCTTCCAGATGTGCCGGGTCAGGCCCAGACAGGCCCGGCCCACGACCGCGACACCGGCCTCCGCCAGATACTCCTCAAGGGACTGGGTCACCGACCAGGTGTAGGGCGTGACGAGGGCGATGCGCCGCGCGTCCAGTTCCTCCAGGGCGTCGAGGAGCGCGCCGGACGTCGTCACCGAGGTGACGGCGCCCTCGCGTGACATGGCCTCGCACATGGCGCGTTCACCGGCACGGCCGCCGACGAAGCTGCCCGACGTGCAGGCGTAGGCGAGGACTTCGGGTTCGGCGGCCGTCAGCGCCCGCACCGCTTCCGCCAGGGTCTCGTGCTCGCTGACCAGGCGTGCCAGGTCGAGGCTGACTTCGACGGGTACGTACGGGGTGCGCGTCAGATGCAGGGAGATCTCGTCCGGGACCCAGCGCCACAACTCGCGGTCTAGGGCGAAGTCGAAGGGTGCGACGACACCGACACCGCGCTGGAGGTGTGGCCCGCCGAGGGTGGGGAGTGCGGAGAAGGAAGTGACGTCCATGAGCTGGCCCCAAGTTCGTGCGTGCGGTGCGGTGACAGGGCCGGCCGAGGGCCGGAAGTGATGCGGTCGGCGCGACGCGCCGGGACGTCGGGACGGGGGGCGTGTGCGGCGAGCACACCGTGCGCGCGAGGGGGCAGCACGCCGTGTGCCGGCCCCTGTGGTGCTGGCAGGGACTGTCTCTGTTGACGAAGGTAGGTTGGGGTGCCAGCGTGGTCAATCCGCACATCTCAGACGGCTGAGAACGTCGGCCGCCGGAGGTCGCGGCAGTCGTCCCGACGCTCTCTCCCAGGGAAGCGGGCTCTCGTTGCGAAACGGTTTCTCTGCCATGTCCGCCGTGTCCGAAGGCCCGGTCTCCGGTGCCGCCTCCGGTGCTGTTCCCGGCGCCGGTCCCGGTCCCGGGGCGTCCGGAAGCACGGCTTCGTCTGGGAGTGCGCCCCGGAGCGCCGGGGCCCCGGGTACGGCGCCCGACGAGCCCCCCGCACGCCCCGGCGCCCCCGCGGCCCCCGGCGTGCCCACGGTCCTCGTCCTCGACGCCCCCGCCCCCGCGCCCCCGCCCCGCCTCGGCTCGCTGACCGGCCGCGCCCGGGTGCTGCACGCCGACGAGGAGACCCTCGCGGACAAGCTGCCCGAGGCGGACGTGCTGCTCGTGTGGGACTTCCTGTCGCACGCGGTCCGGCACGCCTGGCCCGGCGCGGGGCCGCGCCCTGCCTGGGTGCACACCGCGAGCGCGGGCGTCGACCATCTGCTGTGCCCCGAACTCGCCGCGTCCGACGCCGTGGTGACCAACGCCCGCGGCATCTTCGACGAGCCGATCGCCGAGTACGTCGCCGCCCTGGTGCTCGCCCTCGCCAAGGATCTGCCGCGCACCCTCGATCTACAGCGGGAGCGGACCTGGCGGCACCGCGAGAGCCGCCGGGTGGCGGGCACGCGGGCGTGCGTCGTGGGGTCGGGCCCGATCGGCCGTGCCACCGTGCGCACCCTGAAGGCGCTCGGCGTCGCGGCGGTCCTCGTCGGGCGCACCCCTCGGACCGGTGTGTACGGGCCCGACGACCTGGACCGGCTGCTCGCGCGCGCCGACTGGGTGGTGTGCGCGGCGCCGCTGACGGACGACACGCGCGGCATGTTCGACGAGCGCAGGTTCGGTGTCATGCAGCCGTCGGCGTGCTTCATCAACGTGGGCCGCGGTCAGCTCGTCGTCGAGGACGACCTCGCCGCGGCGCTGTCGAAGCGGTGGATCGCGGGGGCCGCGCTCGATGTCTTCGAGCGGGAGCCGCTGCCCGCGGACAGCCCGCTGTGGAGTGCCCCGGGGCTGGTCGTCTCACCGCACATGAGCGGTGACACGGTCGGCTGGCGCGACGAACTCGGGGCGCAGTTCGTGTCACTGTTCGGCCAGTGGGAGGCGGGTCGGCCGCTGACGAACGTGGTCGACAAGAAACGTGGGTATGTCCCAGGGCACTGATCTCCGCCGCACCCTTTCGCCTTCGCCTTCGCCTTCGCCCCGCTTCGCTGAGGAGCACGCATGACCGAGCTCACGGACCTCACCGCCGTTCAACTCGTCGACGGCTACCGCAAGGGTGAATTCAGCCCCGTCGACGTCACCCGTGCGGTACTGCGCAGGGCCGAGGACATCCAGTTGGTCGTGAACGCGTTCGTACGCCTCGACCACGAGGACGCCCTCGCCCGGGCCGAGGAGAGCACGGCGCGCTGGCGGCGCGGGGAACCCGCGGGCCTCGTCGACGGCGTGCCGGTCACCGTCAAGGACATCCTGCTGCAGCGCGGCGCGCCCACCTTCCGCGGCTCCCGGTGCGTGTCGGAGCAGGGGGCGTGGGACGAGGACGCGCCGTCGGTGGCGCGGCTGCGCGAGCACGGCGCGGTGTTCGTCGGCAAGACGACAACGCCGGAGTTCGGCTGGAAGGCCGTGACGGACAGCCCCCGGCACGGCATCACCCGCAATCCGTACGACGCCACCCGCACCGCCGGCGGGTCGAGCGGCGGCAGCGCGGCGGCGGTCGCGCTCGGGGCGGGGCCGCTGTCGCTCGGCACGGACGGCGGCGGCTCGGTGCGCATCCCGGCGGCGTTCTGCGGGATCTTCGGGTTCAAGCCGACGTACGGCAGGGTGCCGCTGTATCCGACGTCGGCGTTCGGCACCCTCGCCCATGTCGGCCCCATGACGCGGGACGCGGCCGACGCCGCCCTGCTGATGGACGTGATCGCGGCTCAGGACACGCGGGACTGGTCGCAGCTCCCGCCGGCCGCGGGCAGTTTCCGGGACGGAGCGGCGGGCGGGGTGCGGGGGCTGCGGATCGCCTACTCGCCGTCGCTCGGCGGGCAGGTCGCGGTGCGGCCCGCCGTCGCCGCCGCGGTGCGCGGCGCGGTGCAGCGGCTCGCCGCGCTCGGAGCGTACGTGGAGGAGGCGGACCCCGACTTCGCCGACCCGGTGGCGGCCTTCCAGACCCTGTGGTTCAGCGGTGCCGCGCGGGTCGCCCAGCAGTTGCCGCCCGACCGCAGGGAGCTCCTCGACCCGGGGTTCCGTGAGGTGTGCGGCCAGGGCGCCCGCTACAGCGCCCTCGACTATCTGGCCGCGGTGGACGTACGTACGGAGCTGGGGCGCCGCATGGGGCGCTTCCACGAGCGGTACGACGTCCTGGTGACGCCGACGCTGCCGGTCACCGCGTTCGAGGCGGGCGCCGAGGTGCCCGCGAAGTCGGGCCTGCGGCGGTGGACGGGCTGGACCCCGTTCACATACCCCTTCAATCTGACGCAGCAGCCCGCGGCCAGTGTGCCCTGCGGGGCGGACGCGGAGGGGCTGCCCGCCGGGGTGCAGATCGTGGCGGCGCGACACGCGGACGCGCTGGTCCTGCGGGTGGCGCAGGCGCTGTACGAGGGGGGCGACGTGCCGGGTGTGCGGCCGGCGCCCCTGCCGCGCGCGGTGGCTTCCTGAGCGGGGCCGGGGGCGGAGGGGGCCAGTCCGGGGGCTGAGGGGGCCAGTCCGGGGGGGGCTGAGGGGCCTAGGCCCGGCGGAAGTTCAGGGTCTCGCCCAGGGCGCCGGTGCGCCACAGGTCGTTGCAGGCCTCGGCCATCGCGTCGAGGCCCTCGACGAGCTGCCCCCAGACGATGCCAGGGACCCAGCCCACATCACCGTTGATCAGCAGGTTGTTGCGCTCGTAGAACAGTGCGAGGTCGACGATGGTGCCCCGCTGTTCCTGGTCGTAGCCATAGGACTTGGTGCCCAGTTCGGTCCCGGTGAAGGTGAAATAGCAGAGATCACCGGGGATGGGAGTGATGGTCGGGTTCTCAAGCGGCGGCTCCTCGGCGGCGAAGGCCGGGAACAGGGCGTAGATCTCGTTGCGGGCGTACTTGGCGTGGTACACGTCCCCGCCCAGCGGGAGCGCGTCCCAGACGGCCGCGCAGGTGACCGGGGCCCGGTCGTCGAGGAGCTTCGCCGTGGCCCGAACGCCCCGCTCGGCGAGGGAGACTTCGATGTATCGGTCTGCCATGCGCTCCATGGTCCTCCCCTGACGGCCGCGCGCGTCAAGTGCGCAACGATCGCATCAGGGGCCGGAATTCACCGGCATACCTCGCTGCGAGTCGGGTAGCCGCGCGCCCATGGCTCCACCATCGAGCAACCCACACAAGGCCACGAACAAGACACAGAGCGCTTCGGAACCCGACGACGGCGGCAGACGAACAGCGGACGGCGGTGGTCCGCGCGCCCCCGGCGTGCGGCGCAGATCCGTGCTCGCGTCGGCCGCCGTCCTCGGCGCGGCCGGCGCACTCGGCGCCTCGGCGTGCAGCCGTGTGCCCACGGGCGACACACTGGCCCGGCTGAAGTCGCAGGGCACGGTGCGGCTCGGCATCGCGGGCGAGGCACCGTACGGGTACATCAACGACAAGGGCGACTTCACCGGTGAGGCGGTGGAACTCGCCCGGATCATCTTCAAGCGTCTCGGCGTCGACAAGGTGCAGCCCGTCGCCACTGACTTCTCTTCCCTGATTCCCGGGCTCAAGACACAGCAGTTCGACGTGGTGTCCGCCGGCATGTACATCAACAAAGAGCGCTGCCAGCAGGTGATCTTCTCCGATCCCGAGTACCAGATGCTGGACTCCTTCATCGTCCGCAAGGGCAACCCGAAGGGCCTGCACACCTACGCGGACGTGGTGAGGAAGAAGGCCAGGTTCGGCACCGGCACCGGCTACGCGGAGATCGCCTACGCCGTCGAGGCCGGATACAAGGAGAGCGACATCGTGATCCTCCAGGATCCGGTGGCCGGTCTCAACGCCGTCGAGGCGGGCCGCATCGACGTCTTCGGCGGCACCGCGCTCACCGCCCGCGGCGTGGTGCGCAAGAGCCGCAAGGCCGAGGCCACCGAGGCCTTCGCGCCCCTGGTCGGCGGCAAGAAGCACATCGACGGCGGCGGCTTCACGTTCCGCCCGAACGACACCGGGCTCCGGGACGCCTTCAACGTGGAGATCCACAAGATGAAGAAGAGCGGCGAGCTCTTCCGCGTCCTCAAGCGGTTCGGCTTCACCAAGGACGAGATGACGGACCTGACCGCAGAGGAGCTGTGCAAATGACAGCGGGACTGTGGGAACACTGGGTACTCCCCGGCATCTGGATCACCGTCCAGCTCACCCTCTACAGCGCGGCCCTCGCGACCGTGGTGGCGTTCGGCGTCGGCATGGCGCGCACCCACCGACTGCGTGTGGTGCGGTTCTTCGCCGGGTTCTACACCGAGATCTTCCGCGGCACCTCGGCGCTCGTCCTGATGTTCTGGATCTTCTTCGTCCTGCCGCAGCTCGCGGGCTGGGCGCTGGTCCCGATGTGGGCCGCGGTGCTCGCACTCGGTCTCTCGTACGGGGCCTACGGCGCCGAGGTCGTCCGCGGCGCCCTGAACGCGGTGGCTCCCGCGCAGCGCGAAGCGGGGGTCGCGCTGAGCTTCACGCCCTGGCAGCGGATGCGGCTCATCCTGCTGCCGCAGGCCGTGCCCGAGATGATCCCGCCGTTCTCCAACCTGCTCATCGAACTACTCAAGGGCACCGCCCTGGTGTCGCTGCTCGGCATCGGTGACGTGTCCTTCGCCGCCTATCTGGTGCGGCTCGCGACCACCGAGAGCGCGGAGATCTACTCGATCACGCTCGTCATCTACTTCGTCATCGCGTTCCTCCTCACGCGCGGCATGCGCGTCCTTGAGCGCAGGGCCAAAGCGGGCATCGGGCAGCGGCCCGAACCCGGCGTCGGCGTCATGCGCAGGCTCAACCTCCGGAAGACGACCACGGAATCGAACAAAGTCATCGTCGGCGGGGGTGGCGGGTCATGAACAACGGCACCGACAAGTGGGACTGGGGCGCCGTCTCCGACTTCATGCCGCACTTCTGGGACGGGTTGCTCATCACCCTCCAGGTGCTCGCCCTCGGATCACTCATATCCTTCTCGGTCGGACTGCTCTGGGCCCTGGCCTTCCGGGCGCCGACCCGGTTCGTCCGCTGGCCGGTCGGGATCCTCACCGAGTTCATCCGCAACACACCGCTGCTCGTGCAGCTCTTCTTCCTGTACTTCGTGCTCCCCGAGTGGGACATCCAGTACTCCGCGATGACGACCGGCACCATCGCGATCGGCCTGCACTATTCGACGTACACCGCGCAGGTCTACCGCGCGGGCATCGAGGCCGTGCCCGTCGGGCAGTGGGAGGCGGCCAAGGCGCTCAGCCTGTCCTACACCCGCACCTGGACCGCGGTGATCCTGCCGCAGGCCGTGCGCCGGGTGATCCCCGCGCTCGGCAACTACGTCATCGCGATGCTCAAGGACACCCCGCTGCTCGCCAGCATCGGCGTCCTCGAACTGCTTCAGCGCTCGCGCCTGGAGGCCGCGCAGAGCTTCCAGTACACGGAGGCACTGACCGTGGTCGGCGTCGCCTTCATCCTCATCGCCTATCCGTCCTCCCTCCTCCTGCGAGCCCTGGAGCGCCGTCTTGTCCGCTGACACGAACCTCACCAAAGAACAGCAGAACCCGGCCGTGGACGGCAGCGAGCTGATCCGCTTCGACAAGGTCGTCAAACGCTTCGGGTCGAACACGGTCCTGGACGAGCTGGACTTCTCGGTGGCCTCCGGCAAGCACGTGACCCTGATCGGCCCGTCGGGATCCGGCAAGACGACGATCCTGCGCCTCCTGATGACCCTGCTCAAGCCGGACGAGGGCACGATCAAGGTCGGCGGCGAGTATCTGACGCACGAGGAGAGGAACGGCAAGCTGGTCCCGGCCGGCGAGAAGCACATCCGCGAGGTCCGCAAGAACATCGGGATGGTCTTCCAGCAGTTCAACCTCTTCCCGAACATGAAGGTGCTCCGCAACATCACGGAGGCGCCGGTCACCGTCCTCGGCCTGTCCAAGGACGAGGCGGAGCAGCGGGCCCGCGACCTGCTCGACCTCGTCGGGCTCGGCGACCGCTGCGACGCCTACCCGACGCAGTTGTCCGGCGGCCAGCAGCAGCGGGTGGCGATCGCGCGGGCCCTGGCGATGCGGCCGCAGGTGCTGCTCCTGGACGAGGTGACGTCCGCGCTCGACCCGGAGCTGGTCGCGGGCGTCCTCGACGTGCTGCGGGACATCGCGCACACCACGGACATCACGATGCTCTGCGTCACCCACGAGATGAACTTCGCCCGGGACATCTCCGACCAGGTGCTGATGTTCGACTCGGGCCGGGTGATCGAGTCCGGGCCGCCGGAGAAGATCTTCACGGCGCCCGAGCACGACCGGACCAGGGAGTTTTTGTCGGCGGTGCTCTGAACCCGTAGGGGCGCGTCGGGCGGTACCCGTCCCGAGGAAACACCCGACGCCCCCTACCCAGGGCCTATTTGACGGATATCGTGGAAGAGTCCGACTGAACCGAGGCTGAACCAAGGGGGGAAGCCGTGGCGCTGCCGCACCAACCGACCGATGCGCACCAGTCGGTGCAGCACGCCTTGCGGGTCCTGGAGATCGTCGCCCGCCGCGGCACGGGCGTCGGCGAGGCCGACCTGGCCCGGCAGAGCGGAATGCACCCCACCGAGCTGACGCCGCTCCTGCGCATGCTGCGCCGCGAGGGGTACGTCGAGCAGGTCACCGACGGCGCGTATGTCACGGGCGCCTCGCTCACCCGCCTCGGCTCCGCCCACGACCGCGCCCAGGCGCTGCGGGAGAAGCTGCGGCACACCCTCGGCGGCCTGCGGGACACCCTGGGCGCCGCGGTCTACGTCAGCCGCTATGTGGACGGGGAGATCCGGGTCACGGACTTCGCGGACGGCCCGCGGGCGCCGAAGGTCAACGAATGGGTGGACTTCCGGGTCTCCGCCCACGCCAGCGCCGTCGGCAAGAGCCTGCTCGGCCAGCTCGACCTCGACGCCCGCAGGGACCACCTGTCCCGCCACAAGATGGCCCGCCTCACCTCCCGCACCATCACGAACGAACGCGTCCTGCTGAGCAACCTCGACGCCCAGGCCCCCACGGTCCCGGTCCTCGACCTCCAGGAGTACGCCGTCGGCACGGTCTGCGCCGCCGTCCCGATCACCGCGGGCGCCACGGTCGGCTCCCTGGCCCTCTCCCTGCCGGTCGCGGACGCCCACCGCCTGCGCGCGGCCGCGGAGACCCTGAACAGGAAGGCGGCACCGGTCCTGCTCTCCCTGGCGATCTAGCGCCGGGTGGCGTTCGGTTTTGAGCACCCCCCGGGACCAGGTATTATTTTCCCGTCAGCAGGCGCCGCTAGCTCAGTTGGTTAGAGCAGCTGACTCTTAATCAGCGGGTCCGGGGTTCGAGTCCCTGGCGGCGCACGAGCGAGCAGGTCATCGACCTGCGGCTGACTTCGAAGGGCGCTCCCGATCACCGGGGGCGCCCTTCGCGTTTCCCCCGCGGGCACCCCGCTGTGAAATCATGAACGAACAGAGCAGACATGCGTTCGTACACCGGCCGCGGTGCCGGTTCCGGGGGGAGAGACAGCATGGAGTGGACGGAGATCGTCGAGCGGCGGCCCTTCGCCGCGGCGCGGCTCGTGTGCTTTCCGCACGCGGGGGGCTCGCCCTACTTCTTCCGGCCGTGGAGCAAGGCGCTCCCGGACATCGAGGTGCACTCCGTGTGCTATCCGGGGCGTGCGCACCGCATCGGTGAGCCGCCCGCCACCGACCTGACGCAGTTGGCCAGGGACATCGCGCGGGAGGTGCGGCCGCTGCCGGACGGGCGGCCCACGATGTTCTTCGGGCACAGCATGGGGGCCGCCGTCGCGTACGAGGTGGCCAGGGTCTGGCAGGCCGGGGGCGCGGCCGTGAGTCATCTCTTCGCCTCCGCCGCCCGTGCCCCGCACCTCGCGCAGGGCTCCCCGGAGCGGGTCGCCGAGATCGACGACGAGGCCGTCCTCGCGCTGCTGTCCCGCCTCGGCGGCACCGACGCCGAACTCCTCGACAACCCGGCGTTCCTGGAGCTGGTGCTTCCCTACGTACGGGCCGACTTCCGCATGGTCGCGGGGTACGCGGGCCCGCGGGACGCGCCGCTCGACTGCCCCGTCACCGCCCTCGCCGGTGTCGAGGACGTGCGCGTCACCACCGAGCAGGCCACCGCCTGGCGGGAGGCGACCCGCGGCCCGTTCACGTTCCTCTCCCGGCCGGGCGGGCACTTCTACCTGGCCGACGACCCGCCCTTCGCCGCCATCGAGGAGACCCTGCGGGCGGGCTGACGGTACCGGGCGGGGCACACTGGAGCAGGCGCCGCACCACGGCACAAAAGGCACGGAACAACAGGACGGCCAGATGCTCACCCACCGTACGGTCCTCGCGCTCGTCACCGCCCTCGCGGTGCTCACCGGCTGCTCGTCCGGCACGGAGTCCGGCACGGAGTCCGGCACGGAGTCCGACAAGCAGCCCGACAAGCGCTCCGACACCGCCGAGGACACCGCCGCCCCGCGTCTGCCGCGTCCCGCCATGGCCTTCGACTACCAACTGGGCGGCGCCTACGCACCCCCCGGCGGCGTGCGCGCGGTCTCCCGCGACCGCTCCGCGAAGCCCGCGCCCGGCCGCTACAACATCTGTTACGTCAACGCCTTCCAGGCCCAGCCCGGCAAGAAGGCCGCCGCCTGGTGGGACGACAAGCACCCCGACCTGGTCCTGCGCGACGACGACGGCGACCCGGTGATCGACGAGGACTGGAACGAGCCGCTGCTCGACATCTCCACCGCCGCCAAGCGCAAGGAACTGCTCGGCGTCGTCGGCCCCTGGATCGACGGCTGCGCGCGCTCCGGCTTCGACGCCGTCGAGCCCGACAACCTCGACTCCTATGCCCGCTCCGACGACCTCCTCGACACCGACGACGCGGCGGCCTTCGCGCGGCTCCTCGTCCGCAGGGCCCACGACAAGGGGCTCGCCATCGCGCAGAAGAACACCGCCGAACTCCTCGACAAGCGGGTCGGGTTCGACTTCGCGGTCGTCGAGGAGTGCGGACAGTACGACGAGTGCGGGGACTTCGCGTCGGCGTACGACCGGAAGGTCTTCGACATCGAGTACGAGCACAAGGGCTACGACGCGGCGTGCCGCGACTGGGGCAAGAAGCTGTCCGTGGTGCTTCGCGACCGCGATGTGCGGCCGGCCGGGGAGAGCGGGTACGTGTACCGCCGGTGCTGACGCCGCCCGCGCGGGCGGGGCTCAGGACAGGACGACGGCGTCCATGAGCAGGGCCGCGGTGAGTCCCGCGCCCAGGAGGTAGCTGCCGAGCCTGGTCCGGCCGCGCCTGCTGAGCTCGATGACAAGGCCGCAGAGGATGAGCAGCAGCCCGTACACGCCCACGACCAGGACGGACGACCGGCTCGCGAGCCGGATGCCGAGCAGTACCGCCGCCACGGACATCAGGACCGCCGCGGCGGTGACGCGCAGCCGCCGGGCCTGGCGCGGGGTCGGGCCTGTGCGGACCGGGTGTTGGGCGGGGTCGCTCATGCCGGGATCGTAGTCGAGGACGTACACGCCGACCCGCTCGCGTCCTCAGGTCCTTATGCCCGTGGACCTCATGCCCGTAGACCTCATGCCCGGAGGAAGGCGAGGACGGCGAGGACCCTGCGGTGGGTGCCGTCGGCGGGCGGCAGGTCGAGTTTGGCGAGGATGTTGCCGACGTGTTTGCCCACCGCCGCCTCCGTGACGACGAGTTCGGCGGCGATGGCGGCGTTCGACCGGCCCTCGGCGACGAGCGCGAGCACCTCGCGCTCCCGGGGCGTGAGGCGTTCGAGGGGATCGCGCCGGTGCCGCAGCAGTTGGCGTACGACTTCAGGGTCCACGACCGTGCCGCCCTCCGCGACCCGGGTGAACGCGTCGACGAACTGCTCGACCTGCCCGACGCGGTCCTTCAGGAGGTAGCCGACGCCGCCGCCGTCCCCGGTGTCCAGCAACTCGGCGGCGTACGACCGCTGGACGTACTGGCTGAGCACGAGCACCGGCAGGCCGGGGCGTTCCTCGCGCAGGGCGATCGCGGCACGCAGCCCCTCGTCCTTGAAGCCGGGCGGCATCCGTACGTCGGTGACGACGACGTCCGGCGCGTACGTGGCCACGGCATCCCGCAGCGCCTGCGCGTCACCGACCGCCGCGACCACCTCGTGCCCGAAGCGGCCGAGCACGCCGACGAGCCCTTCGCGCAGCAGCACGCTGTCCTCGGCGAGGACTACACGGTGGGCGCGGGACCGCTCGACGGGCGCGGGAGGCACGGGATCTCCAAGGTCAGGACGGTGGGGCCACCGGGCGGGCTGGTGACGGTCAGTGTGCCATCGAGGACGGCGAGCCGGTCGGCGAGGCCGGTGAGGCCGGTGCCGCCCGCCGGGTCCGCGCCTCCGGTGCCGTTGTCGCGGACGGTGATCCGGAGGCGGTCGCCGGTGTGCCGGGCGTGCACGGCGGCGCGGGTCGCTCCGCTGTGCCGGGCGACGTTGGCCAGGGCCTCGCGGACCGCGAAGTACCCGGCGGACTCCACGGGTTCGGGCAGCCTCGGCAGTTCGGCGTCGGTGTCCACGGGCACCGGGGAGCGGTCCGCCGCGTCCTCGACGGCCGCGGGCAGGCCGTAGTCGGCGAGCACCTGGGGGTGGATGCCGCGGATGAGTTCGCGCAGCTCGGCGAGGACGGCGTCGGCCTCGCCGTGCGCGACGGCGAGGCGCTGCGCGAGCGGGCCGCCCGGTTCGGCGTCGAGACGGGCCAGGCCGAGGCTCATGCTCAGGGCGACGAGGCGCTGCTGCGCGCCGTCGTGCAGGTCCCGCTCGATCCGGCGGCGTTCGGCTTCGAAGGCGGTGACGAGACGGGCCCGTGAGCGGGTCACCTCGGCGAGCCGCGCCCGGGCCTCGGTCTCGCGCGGGGCGAGCAGGAGCCGGGCGAGGGCGGCGCGGGCTGCGGCGTACGCGCCGAGCGGGTGCAGGAGTACGAGGAGCAGGACGAGGCCGAGTGCCGCGGTGCCGCAGGCGGCCGGGTAGCTGTCGACAAGCCACACCTTGGCGGGTCGTACGCCGCCGGAGTCCGGGCCGCCCGCGAGCGCGAGGTGGGCCGGGGCGATGGCGAGGAGGGCGGGCAGGGCCAGGGTGCAGGCGGCCACCGCCAGGTCAAGGGGCCACAGGACGAACGCCATCAGGACGGTGTACGCCAGCTCGCGCCACGTCGCCTGTTCGCGCAGGCGCAGCCGGAGCCAGGCGGTGAGGCCGGGGGTGCCGGGGGCGAGGTGGGGGCTCGGTGCGGGGGCCGGGTCCACCGGGCGCAGGCGCCTGCGCTCCAGGGCGGCGACGGGGAGGCCCGTCAGGGCGAGGAGCAGGAGGAGGGGGAGGCCTACGGCCACTACTGTGAGGGTGATGCCTGTGACCAGGGCGGTCGCCAGGAACGCGAGCAGTAGGGCGCCCAGGGGGGCGCCTGCCGTCACGTAGCCTGCTGCCCGCCACGGGGCGGGGCCCGTCAGGTAGCGGTGGTCCCGCAGGGCTGCCCATACGCTGGTCCGTTCCACGGAGGCACGGTAGTCGGCGCCCGTTGCCGGGCGTATCGCCTCGCCGTCCGCTCCGCGGCGGTTACCCACCCACCCGCCCGTCACCCCGCACCAACCCGCGCCGCACCAACCACCCACCCACTCGCCACCACACCGGCCCCGCGCAGCGGAGGTCGTCGCCGTCGACGCGCAGCGCGTGCGCACGGTCGTCGGCGTGGGCGGGCGTGGCGAGGATGTACTGCACGGCGAGGCCCACACAGGTGAAGTACGTGGCTCCGAAGTCCCGTACGCCGGTGCGGAATCCGGACGCGGAGAAGCGGCGCCGCAGCGCCACCCCGGCGCCCGCGGCGAGCGCGGACGCGCAGTCGGCGATCACCGCGTTGCCGTGGAACATGGGCACGCAGATGTAGTGGACGTCGTCGCGGCGTACGCCGAAGTGCGTCACGAGGGAACGTCCGGCCGCCGCGAGCCGCCACCGGCTGCACAGGGCCGCCTCGGGCGCGCCCGTCGACCCCGAGGTGAAGTAGAGGAGCATGCGGCTGCCGGGGCGGGCCGCGGGGGACGGCTCTGGCGCCGCGCCCTCGTAGGGCGCGAGCAGTTCCGCGTACGCGGTGGTGTCGGTGACCAGGATCCGTACGCCGGGTCAGGTCGAGCCCGGCGAGCAGCGGCGGGTGCGCCCGTTGGGTCACCAGGACCTGGCAGTCGGTGTGCAGGATGTCGTGGGCGAGTTCGGTGCCGCGCCGCGTCGGGTTGACACCGGCGACGGCCGCCCCCGCGAGTGCCGCGGCGCTCAGCCACAGCGGGTACTCGGGGGTGTTGTCGAGCAGGACACCGAGGTGCGGTTCCCGGCGCAGGCTCAACAGGTCCCGCAGCAGCGCGGCCCGCGCGGCCGCGTCCACGGTGCCTCAGATGCTGCGGGATGCCGCCGATATCGGGCAACCCGCGACCCGCGGGACGCCCTGCGCACGCCGTCGCCCTCGCGTACGGCGTGCGCAGAACCTACCCGTGGGGGGTGGCAGGACTCCCACTCACTCGATCACCGGCTCGGTGGAACGCGCGTCGCGCTCAGTACTGGACGTCCGAGCAGGCATAGAACGCGTTCGCCGTGTCGTGGACGTTCCACACCGCCACGATCACGTGGTGGCCGCTGCGGCCGCCGGGGATCGTGCCGCTGTGCGACAGCGTCGCCGGAGGCTGCTGACCGCCGTAGGGGACGTTGAAGAACGGCTGGGGTTCGAGCGACGCCCGCGTGATCGGCTGGCTCTCGTTCCACCCCGGCTTGGTGATGTAGTACGCGAAGTTGGTGGTGCGGTGCCGGGCCGTGAACTGCCAGCGGAAGCTGTAGTTCTGGCCGCCCGAGACCTTCGTCGTGGGCCAGGCGCTGCCGTTCGGTGCCTTCGCCCCGTTCAGCGAGCTGAAGCCCGCGACGTCGGCGGAGCATATCTTTCCGTCGGCCGGTCCTGCCGCCGGGAAGCCCTTGGGGCCCTCGACGCTCTGCGGTTCGTACTGGATCGAACCGCAGCCCTGCACCACGCCCTTGGCGCAGTTGATCTGTCGGCTTGCGGGCAGGTCGGTGTAGCCATGGCTGCTGGCGCCGCCGGTCGAGAGCACGAACGCTCCCACCGTCGCCATCCCGAGCATGGCCGCGGAGATCTTCTTACGCATGCTTCTGCTCCTGAAGAACGTGGGGGTGTTCCTGGGCCGTGCGCGCGCTTACGGTCGTGCGTCACCCTTCGAGGCACCGTCGGTTCCCGAGACTGCTGCGTACCTCTGGGGCGATGTTTGGGGAAGTGCTGGAAGTGCTGGTAGTGCAAGACGTGCAGGTGGTGCATGGTGTGCAGGGGGCGCCACAACTGTGTGCCGTACGGGACGTGCGGTCTAGACCAAGTCTCAGATTATTGTCCGCAGTTGAACATGTCCAGACCAATCGTGGAGACGATCCTGTCGCGGCACCCACGCGAGGCCTCGACTAGTTCACCGTCCGGCGCCCGGTCCAGGAGCGGCCCAGGCGCCCTCGCCGCCCCGGCCGCCCGCGCAGAACGCCACCGTCAGGTCCCGCACCAGCGCCTTGCGTTCGTAGTCGTCGAAATCGCCCAGGCCGCGCGCGGTCAGCCGGGCCACCATGTCCTCGACGGCGTCGACCACCGAGGTGAGCACGCCGTCACGGTGCCGGGCGTCGAGCGCGGCGGCCCAACCGCGGTGCATCGCGGCGGCGACCTCCGGCGCGTACTCGACGCGCGCCAACTGTACGGAGAAGATCTCCACGCCCACCGGCTCCGTCTGCGCCGCGAGCGTCCGCGTCAGGGCGGCACCGACGGCTTCGGCGTCCCGCAGCGTCGGCACGCCGCCATGGCAGCCGTCGGTGTCGAAGGCGTCGGCGGGCAGCCCGGAGAGCACCCGCGCGGTGGTCGCCTCGACGCACTCGCGCAGATACCTCTCGTGGTCCTCGACGGCGAGCGTCGCCCGCGCGGTGTCCTTGACCCGCCACACCACGAGGACCACGACGCGCAGCGCCACCCCGGAACGGTCCGCGGCCGCCATCGGCTCGCTGCGCCAGTGCCGCAGGCGTACGTCGACCCGGCGCCGCAGGAGCAGGGGGTTCACCCACAGCAGCCCGGTGTGCCGCACGCTCCCCCGGTACCGCCCGAACAGCGAGAGCACCCACGCACGGCCGACCCGCCCCCGCGCGAGCCCGCCGAACCCGAAGAGCGCCAGCGCCCCCGCCCCGGTGAGGGCCAGCCACTGCCCTGCGGAGATCCCGTCCGCGCCCGCGCCGGGATGCCCGGGCAGCCCCGCGAGCCGCGCCACCGGCCCCGGCAGCACCCCCGCCCACCCCAGCGCGAGCACACACCCCGCGGCGCCCGCACCGCCCGCGAGCACCCCGACCGCCCCGGGCAGCACCCGCGCACGGCGCTCGACGGGACCCGAGCCGATCCTCACGCGAAGAGCCGCCGCCACGTCTCCGGCCCCGGCATCCCGTCGGCCGCGCCGCCCCGCCACCCCTGCGCCCGCTGGAACGCCTCGACCGCGCGCCGGTCCGCCTCGCCCCAGCGCGGCCCCGGCCCGTCGGTGTAGAACGTGCCGAAGCCCCTGCTCAGGAGCTGGCGGCCGAGCAGGGTCACATGGGCGTTGGACTGCCCGGGCCGGAAGTGGGCCTTGCCGGGGAACGGCGGGGCGGCCTGCGGCCCCGGCCGCCCCGCCGCCGCCCGGCCGCCGGGGATGTCCTTGCCCTTGCCGCCCACCAGGTACGCCCACGTCGTCGGCCCCGGCAGGCCGTCGGCGTCGGCCCCCGTCCAGCCCTGCTCCCGCTGGAACGCCTGCGTCGCCCTGCGGTCGGCCTCGCTCCAGCGCGGGCCCGGGCCGGGGCCCGCGCGGTAGAAGCGGGCGCCGCCGCGGGCGACAAGCATCTGCCCGAGCCGGGTGACATGCTCGTTGTCCGCTCCCGGGCCGAAGTGGCCCGCCCCGGGGTAGCGCGCCGCCGCCGGTCCTGACGCGGCCCCGCCGGACGCGGACTGCCCGGAGGGGCGCAGCCCTTTGTAGCGGTACGCCACATAGCTGTCGCCCTGGTCCCAGTACGCGTACGGCGTGGCCTGCCTGCGGGCGTGGGGGCGGGCCTGCTCGTAGGCGAGGTAATAGGTGCGGGTGTAGTCGGTCCAGCCGCCGAAAATCGTCACGTGCGAACCTCTCTCCGGGTTCGCCGGATTGTGGAAAAGGAGAATGTCACCAGGTTCGAGATCGTCCTTGGGGATACGGGTCGCATACCGGTCGAGGCTGCCCGTCCATTCATTGCCGCCGAGATCCCAGGCCATCGAGACAAAGCCCGAACAGTCCTGCCGGTATCCGTCGGACCGGAACTTCCGCATGCTGTACGGCACCTTTTCCGCGACCCACAGCTTGGCCCGCGTGATGATCTCCACGCGGGTGGTCGTACGGGGCTCGGCACTCCTGCCGGGGGCTCCTGGCGCTCCGTGCAGCGCGCTCGGGCCGCCCTGCGGGGTGTCGGGACCGTCCGCTCCTGGCAGCCCTGCCGGGGCGCCGGGACTGCCGGTGCGCACCGCTCCCGCTGGCTGCACGGAACCCTGCGTCACCTCTTCCACCTGCACCGACGCCACCGCGGGCAGGGCCTGCCCGGGGCCGAGCACGGAGCTTGCGGCGGCCGCGACGACCAGTGCGCGGCGCGCGCCGCGGGCGGCCGGGTGACCGCCGAGCCGGGGCGGCAGGGAGTGCGCCCCGGACCGCCGCCAGTGGACACAGCCCGGACAGCCGCAGTCACTCGCGGGGGCGAGTTCCTCGAATTCCGGAGCAGCCTCCATGCGATTCCCCTCACACTCCGGACCCTTTCCGACGGAATCGGGGAAGGGGCCCGGGAAAGCCTCTGAGCGCATCTGCACACCCGTCACCTTCTCAACTGTCGGGGGGTAGCGCATGTTGACGGTCCGAATGATGGAGCGGGGCCCTTCGGGCACCCCCGGCACGGCCGACCGGAGGTCGCCGCCACGGTCGCTCCACGGAAGACGGCGGCCCCCCGGATGGTCATGACCACCCCCCGCCGTCCGGTAGAGTTCTCCAGGTCAGCAGGCGCCGCTAGCTCAGTTGGTTAGAGCAGCTGACTCTTAATCAGCGGGTCCGGGGTTCGAGTCCCTGGCGGCGCACGACAGCGATGGCGAGACGTGTCCACGGAAAGCGTGGACTGTCTCGCCATCGTGTTTTCTGCCCATCGTGTTTTCTACGCGGCTCCGCCGCGCGCCGTGGGGGCTCCGCCACCCACACCCCCCTGCTCACGGCACCGCGTGAGCCCCCGCACCCCTGGGTCCCGGCGGGCCCGGCCGCTACGGTTGCGCCATGCCACGGGACCTCCAGGAGCGGATCAAGAAGCTCATCATCGACCAGCGGCTGCCCTCCGGCGCCGTGCTGCCCACCGAGCCGGAACTGATGGAGCGGCTCGGCGCCAGCAGGAACTCGGTGCGTGAGGCACTGAAGGCCTTGCAGGCGATGGGCATCGTCGAGATCCGGCACGGCTTCGGCACCTACGTCGGGCCGATGTCGATGGCCCCGATGATCGAGGGCCTGACCTTCCGCACCGTCGCGGGCCACTACCGGGGCGAGGACAGCCTCCTCCAGCTCCTCGAACTGCGCGAGGCCGTCGAGACCGGCCTGATCGCGCGCCTCGCGGGCTCCCTGCCGCCCTCCGACCTCGCGGACCTCGACGCCCTGGTGGACCGCATGGACGCGGAGGCGGCGGGAGCGGACGGCACCGTGCGCGCCGAGACGGACCGCGCCTTCCACGCCACCCTCTACCGCTGCCTGGGCAACCCCCTGCTCGGTGAGGTGCTCGAAGCGTTCTGGGACGCCTTCCACCGCGTGCGCACCGACCTGGTGGGCGTGCCCCAGGATCCCAAGGTCACCTGCCGCCAGCACCGGGAGATCCTGGACGCGGTGCGCTCATCGGACGTACCACGGGCCGAACAGGCGATACGGGAACACTTCGGCAACATCCGCACCCGCCTGAGCGCTCCCGCCCCGCAAGGCGTCCCCCACCCCACATATGACCGGTAAACCACTTGCTTCGCCCTTGCGATCACGCATGGGCGCATAGAACCCTGACGGGAAGCCCGGGCCTGTCCCGGCTCTCATGAGGCACGCGGCGGGGGTCGGGCGGGGGGCTCGGACACCGACCGCAAGAGGGGTCGTGTGAACGTCTGGACGGGGGGCTCCACGTTCATGAACGGGTGCCCGAGGGGGCAGTCTGCAACCGGAGGGTCACCGTTCGTGTCTTATGGCGCGGTGGCAGGCCACTGACGCGCCCGTGAGAGTTCGAGGGGATTCGATCGGGCGGACGGACCGACGGACATACGGGTGACCGTGTGCGGGGGGATGACTCATGACGTCGACGCCGGAGGCCGAGCGGCACAGCGATCCGTCTCGGACGACCCAGTTGCGGGCGCTCTCGCACCGGACGGGCGGCTTCAGGCGGATCAAGAAGTCGCTGCCCCGCTACGACTACGAGCACTACAGCAGGCTCGCGGGCCCCCTCACCGAGCCGGATCCCACGCAGCCGTACAAGGTCCAGTACCGCTCGCTGCTCTCCCAGGAGCCCCACCGGATCCGTGCGGCGCTGATGCTCGGTGCGGCGCCGCTGCTCTCCCTCGTCCTGCTGGCCTGGCTGCTCCAGCCCGAGCACTGGACGGAGCGCGACTACGTCGCGAACGATTATCTGCCCGCGCTCGACATCGTCATGCTCGTCTCGATCGGACTGATCGAGTTCTTCCGCTGCATGAACGTCCTGTCCAACGCGCACGCCACCCTCGTCGCCCGCGACCCGGTCCCCGTGGTGCCCGAGGACGGCACCCGCGTCGCCTTCCTCACCTCGTTCGTGCCCGGCAAGGAGCCGATCGGCATGGTGACGAAGACCCTGGAAGCGGCGGTCAAATTGCGCCACCGCGGTCTCCTGCACGTGTGGCTGCTCGACGAGGGCGACGACCCCGAGGTCAAGGCGGTCTGCGCGCGCCTCGGCGTGCACCACTTCTCGCGCAAGGGCGTCGCTCACTGGAACCGGGCGAAGGGCCCGCACCGCGCCAAGACCAAGCACGGCAACTACAACGCCTGGCTCGACGCGCACGGCGACCACTACGACTACTTCGCCTCCGTGGACACCGACCACGTGCCGATGCCCAACTACCTGGAGCGGATGCTCGGCTTCTTCCGCGACCCGGACGTCGGCTTCGTCATCGGCCCACAGGTGTACGGCAACTACGACACGTTCGTCACCAAGGCCGCCGAGTCCCAGCAGTTCCTCTTCCACGCCCTGATCCAGCGCGCGGGCAACGCCTACGGCTCGCCGATGTTCGTGGGCACGTCCAACGCCGTACGCATCAGCGCGCTGAAGCAGATCGGCGGGCTCTACGACTCGATCACCGAGGACATGGCGACCGGCTTCGAGATCCACCGCCACCGGAACCCGGTGACGGGCAGGAAGTGGAAGTCGGTCTACACCCCGGACGTGCTCGCGGTCGGCGAGGGCCCGGGCGCCTGGACGGACTTCTTCACGCAGCAGTTGCGCTGGTCGCGTGGCACGTACGAGACCATCCTCAAGCAGTTCTGGAAGGCGCCGTTCACGCTGCCTCCCGGCCGCTTCTTCAACTACACGATGATGGTCATCTTCTACCCCATGTCCGCGCTGAACTGGATCCTCGCGGCGCTCAGTTGCGCCCTGTTCCTCGGCCTCGGCGCGTCCGGCGTGAACATCGACCCGACCATCTGGCTGATGCTGTACGGCAACGCCTCCGCGCTCCAGATCGGCCTGTACATCTGGAACCGCCGCCACAACGTGTCCCCGCACGAGCCCGAGGGCTCCGGCGGCGTCGCGGGCATGGTGATGTCGGCGCTGTCAGCGCCCGTCTACGCGCGCTCCCTGATGGACGCCGCGCTGCGCCGCAAGTCCTCGTTCGTGGTGACGCCCAAGGGCGACTCGGCGAGCCCGGACACCCTGTTCGGCACCTTCCGCATCCACCTGTTCTTCATCCTGGTCTTCGCGGGGTCGATCGCGGCGGCGTACGTGTACGACCACGCGCACCCGGCGATGATCGTCTGGGCCACGTTCGCGCTCCTCGTCACGGCGGCGCCCATCTTCGCCTGGCGGTACGGCATGCGGCAGGAGCGGAAGAAGTCCGCGGGACCGCCCACGCCGCCGGGTTCCGGAACCCACGTACCGCAGTCGCACCACGCCCTGCCGCCCGCGCGGCAGCCCGTACCGCAGCACCAGCCCGTGCCGCAGCAGTACCCGCCGCACGTCCGGCCCGCGCCCCACGCCCCGCGGCAGCGGCCCAGTTGGGCCTCGAATGACGACACCGTGCAGATCGCCCTCGGGAGCCACGAACAATGAAAGACCCGTCCAGCCGCCGCCGCGCCCGCCGCATCGCGATAGGCACGGTGGTGGTGCTGGCCCTGGCCGGGATGAACGGCCCCTGGCTGTGGCGCGTGGGCTCCGAGAAGTACCACAACTACAAGATCAACCAGCCGGAGTACAAGGCGGACAACGGTCACTGGAAGGTGATCGACTTCCCCGAGGAGTACCGGCAGAACACGATCCACGCGTCGCTCCTGCACACCGGCAAGATCCTGCTGGTGGCCGGCTCGGGCAACGACCAGAAGAACTTCGACGACAAGAAGTTCGACACCCGCCTGTGGGACCCCGTCAAGAACACCATCAAGAAGGTCCCGACGCCCGTCGACCTGTTCTGCACCGGCCACACCCAGCTCGCCGACGGCAAGCTGCTGATCGCGGGCGGCACCAAGCGTTACGAGAAACTCAAGGGCGACGTCACCAAGGCCGGCGGCCTGATGATCGTGCACAACGAGAACCCGGACAAGCCGATCACGCTGCCCGCGGGCACCAAGTTCACCGGCAAGAAGAACGGCAGGACGTTCGTGTCCAAGGACGCGGTCGTCGTCGAGCGCGCGAAGAAGGTCTTCGACCCGGAGACGGGCGCGTTCCTGCGCAACAAGCCGGGCCTCGGCCGCATCTACGTCGAGGCGCAGCAGAGCGGAGCCAAGTACGAGACCGGCACCCAGGACAACTACCGCGTCCAGGGTCTCGGCGGCGCCGACTCCCGCAACACCTACGGCATCGCCCAGAAACTCGCCCTGGACAAGAAGGATTTCCAGGGCATCAAGGACACCTTCGAGTTCGACCCGGTCGCCGAGAAGTACCTCAAGGTCGACCCGATGAACGAGGCCCGCTGGTACCCCACGCTGACCACCCTCACCGACGGCAGGGTGCTCAGCCTCTCCGGCCTCGACGAGATCGGCCAGTTGGTGCCCGGCAAGAACGAGGTGTACGACCCGGAGACGAAGAAGTGGACGTACACCAAGGGCGTCCGGCAGTTCCCGACCTACCCGGCGATCTTCCAGATGGCCGACGGCAGGCTGTTCTACTCCGGTTCCAACGCCGGGTACGGGCCCGACGACGTCGGCCGTGACCCGGGCATCTGGGACCTGGAGACGAACAAGTTCCAGAAGATCCCGGGCATGAGCGACCCGGACCTCCTGGAGACCTCCAACACCGTGGAGCTGCCGCCCGCGCAGGACCAGCGGTACATGGTCGTCGGCGGCGGTGGCGTCGGCGAGTCCAAGGAGTCCTCCACCAAGTCCAGGATCGTGGACCTGAAGGAGGCCGCCCCCAGGTTCAGGGACGGCCCGGAGCTGGACAAGGGCACCCGCTATCCGCAGGCCTCGGTCCTGCCGGACGACTCCGTGCTCGTGTCCGGCGGCTCCGAGGACTACCGCGGCCGCAGCGACTCCGACGTCCTTGAGGCCCGGCTGTACGACCCGGGGTCCAACACCTTCGACCAGGTCGCCGACCCGCACGTGGGCCGCAACTACCACTCGGGCTCGATCCTGCTGCCCGACGGCCGTGTGATGTTCTTCGGCTCCGACTCGCTGTACTCCGACGAGGGCAACACCAAGCCGGGCGTGTTCGAGCAGCGGGTGGAGATCTATACGCCGCCGTACCTCTACCACGGCGGCCAGCCCGTTCTCGGCGCGGGCCCGAAGACCATCGAGCGGGGCGGCTCCGGCACGTTCGCGGCGCCGGGCGCGGCGTCTCTCAAGAAGGCCCGCCTCATCCGGCCGTCGGCGACCACCCACGTCACGGACATCGACCAGACGTCGATCGCCCTCGACATGAAGAAGTCCGGGGACAGGGTCACCGTGTCGGTGCCCGGGAATCCCAGCCTCGTGGAATCCGGCTGGTACATGCTCTTTGTGACGGACGGCGAGGGCACCCCCAGTAAGGCCCGCTGGGTCCACGTGCCGTGAGCCTGGCCCCGTAAGGGGCGCGGGGAACTGCGCGCTCAGCCCAAGAAAAGCCGCAGACGCGTCTGCCGAGTAACTAAGCAGATGCGTCTGCGGCTTTGTCGTGGCTGGTCGCGCAGTTCCCCGCGCCCCTGACGGGGCGCTACTTGCTGCCCTTGGCGAGGGCGAGGGCGTACTCGGGCCACCACTGGCCCGCTTGGGGGCCGCCCCTACAGGTCCCGTCGGACTCACCGGGGCGCTTGACCCAGACGTAGGCGTCGACCAGGTCGTCACCGGTCCGGGTGCTGGGGACTTCCCCGAGGGCCCGCCCGGGAGGGTTGCACCAGGGGTCCTTGCCCTCGGTGTGGGGCCCGTTCCCGTTGCGGCTGGTGTCGATGATGAACGGCTTGCCACCGACCTTGGCGGAGAGCGTCTTGCCGTACGCCTTGCTGGCCTCGGTGGTCTGGAAGTTGGAGACGTTCACCGAGAAGCCGTCGGCCTGCTCGACGCCCGACCGCTTCAGGGGCTCCCAGAGCGAGTCGGGCTGCGACCAGCCCGCGTTGCCCGCGTCCAGGTAGACCTTGGTGTTCTTCAGGGACTTGAGCTTGGCGATGGCACCCTTGAGGAGGTCGTACCGCTCCTCGTGGAACTCCCCGGGCGTGCACTGGTCGACGATGTGCAGGACCGCGTCCGGCTCTAGGACGACCGTGGCGTGCCGCTCGCCGATGCCCTTGGCCACGCCGTCGATCCAGCTTCGGTAGGCGTTGCCGTCGGCGGCGCCGCCCTTGGAGAACTGGCCGCAGTCGCGGTGCGGGATGTTGTAGAGGACGAGCAGCGCGTCACGGTCGGCCTTCTCGGCGGCCTCCGTGTACCCGCGCGCCTCCTCCTCGGGCTTCTCGGGGCCGATCCACTCGCCGACGGGCTGCTCAGCGATCTTGCGGATCTGGGCGGCTTCGTCCTTCTTGCCGTCCTTCTCGTACGCGGCGACCTGCTTGGCCGCGTTCCCCTCCGGGTTCACCCAGAACGGGGCCTGACCCTTGGGGCGTTGACTGACACCGCCGCCGGAACCCGCCCCGTCCTTGTCGCCCCCGTCGTCGGACGACGAGCACCCGGACAGCAGCAGTGCGGCCCCCGCGAGCGCCACCGTCGCCGTCACCCCCCGGGACGCGAGGCCCCGTCCGCGACCTGTGTTCCTGCGGTACATCCACTCCCCCTCGGGCGCACTGTCCGGTGGCCAATCCTGGCACAACCGCGTGCGGCCCACGAGGTCGTGCCGCCGCGGCGGCGCACCTGTGGAAGACCTGTTACAGCCTGCCGAACGGGGGTAGGCGAGAGGGTGCGGGGGGCTGCGGCGAATCAGGGAGGGCCATGCGCGGCCGTACCTCAGCGTTGAGGCTCGCGGCGGTTCTGATGGAGTCCGTGGACACGGTGTCCGACGACTTCGACGCGGAGCGCCACCTGTGCCGTGTGTCCCAGAACTGCGCCGAACTCCTCGACACCCTCGCCGTCGGCGTGATGTACACCGACAACGGCAGCAGCGTCAGGATCGCCGCCAGCAGCCGGGGAGCCGAACTGGCCCGCGATCTCCTGGAGAACCAGCATCGGGGCGGGCCGTGCCTGGACTCCTACGGCACCGGCCACGTCGTGCCGCCCGTCCGCCTCGCCTCCGCCGACGCGCTCGCCCGCTGGCCCCACTTCACCGAGCGGGCCCGCACGCGGGGCGTCGGCATCACCTTCGCGGTGCCGCTGCGCGCACGGGAGCGGGTGCTCGGCGTCCTGAACGTCTTCTCCGCGGACCCGCTGAGCCTGCGGCCCTCCGCGGGCTGCCCGCACGAGAGCGAGGACGCCTACGCCCTGGGGATCGCGCGGGCGCTCGCCGACGCGTCCGCCGTCGGGCTGCACAACCACCGTGCGTACACCGGGTATCGGGACCTCTCCCGGCAGTTGCAGTCCGCGCTGACCAGCCGTGTCCGCATCGAGCAGGCCAAAGGGATTCTGGCCGAGCGCTGGCGGAGCCGCCTCGACGTCGCCTTCGAGGCGCTGCGGCGGTACGCACGCCGGCACCGCCTCGCCATGGACGCGGCCGCGAAAATGGTGATCGACGGGAATCTCGACGACACGGCCCTGCTCGGCGGCGCCCCCGCCCGGCCCCGGCAGCCGGAGCAGCCCCAGTCGGAGACCCGCTAGGCCAGGGGCGGCCAGGACTTCTCCGCGCCGGTGAGGTAGGCGGAGACGACGACGTTCGCCGAGTAGGTGCGGCTCACCCGGTCGAAGGCTCCGCCGCAGGTGATCAGGCGGAGTTCGGCCCGGCCGCGCTCCCGGGGGCCGTACGCAGCCTTCGCGCTGAAGTCGTCCCGCCCGAGGACTTGGACGTCATCCACCGTGAACTCGGCGACCGAGCCGTCGTCCCTGGTCACACGCACCTTCGCGCCGGGGCGCAGGGTGCTGAGGTGGTAGAAGACGGCGGGCTCGCGCTCGGTGTCCACATGCCCGACGAACAGCGATGTGCCCGCGGCACCGGGCCGTACCCCGCCGCCGTACCAGCCGACGGTGCCCGCCGCGGTGTACGCGGGCGGGGCGATGGACCCGTCGGTGTCCAGGCCCCGTGCGACGACGGGCGCCCGTACGCCGAGCGTGGGGACGTCGATGCGCTGCGGGCGTGCGGCGGCGAGGGGCGCGCGCGGTGGCGGCAGCTCGACACCGCCGGGGCGTCCCACCGCGGCGACGTCGCCGGTGGTCGGGCCCGACAGGCCGCCGCGTACGTCGGTGATGTCGCCGCCCCACAGCCACATGCCGACGAGCAGCAGGGCCCAGACGACCCCCATGACGAGGCGGCCGGCGCCGCCGGGACTTCGCGGGCGCGGGGTGGTCCCTGGATCCGGGCTGGTCACGGCGTCACTCCGGGCGTCGCCTGCGGACGCTGCGCAGGGCCACGGCGACGGCCGCGACACCCGCGAGCACCAGGCCGACGACCGCGTGCCGGGTGCCGGGTCCCGCCTCGTCCGCGACGGCCGCCGTCGGCGTCAGCGGGGCGGCGCCGCCGCCGCCCGCGCGCACCGGTGCGGTGGGGGTCGGCCGGGACGTGGTCACCTGCACGGCGCCTACGCCCTGGTGCGGGTGGCCGTCACAGGTGACGGTGATCTCGTACGTGCCCGTTACGCCCTCACGGATGCGGGTGGTCCCTGTCAGGGCCTTGCCGCCCTGTCCGGTCAGCTCCGCCTCCTTGGCGAAGGCTCCGGAACCGGCCGTGCCGGTGCTGCCCGCGCAGCCCGTGACCCGCACCTCCACCCGGCCGCCCGGGGCTGCGCTCGCCGGTGTGACCCTGGCCTTGACCTGGTCCTGGTCGTGGGCCCGTGCGGGAGTGGGAGCCGCGGCGAGCGTCGCCGCCAGGGCCATGGCTCCCGCGCTACGCACGGCGAGCAAACGTATGCACATCGTGAACCTCCTGGCTCCAGGTTCACGCCCCGCAGCGCATTCCGCATCCTGGCCAGGGGGCGCCCCGTGAGGGGCGCGGGGAACTGCGCGACCAGCCACGAAAAAGCCGCAGCCGCGTCTGCACAGTTACGCAGCAGACGCGTCTGCGGCTCGTCGCGCGCTGAGCGCGCGGTTCCCCGCGCCCCTTACGGGGCCGTCAGACGCGGTCGACGAGGTCCGCGATGGAGTCGACCACGTTGGAGGGGCGGAACGGGTGGCGGTCGATGTCGGCGCGGGTGGTGAGCCCGGTGAGGACGAGGAAGGTCTCCATCCCGGCTTCCAGTCCGGCGAGGACATCCGTGTCCATACGGTCACCGATCATCGCACTGGTCTCCGAGTGCGCCCCGATCGCGTTCAGCCCCGTCCGCATCATCAGCGGATTCGGCTTGCCCGCGAAGTACGGCTGCTTGCCGGTGGCCTTGGTGATCAGGGCGGCGACGGCCCCGGTGGCGGGCAGCGGGCCCTCGGCGGAGGGCCCGGTCTCGTCGGGGTTGGTGCAGATGAAGCGGGCGCCGGCGTTGATGAGCCGCACGGCCTTGGTCATGGCCTCGAAGCTGTAGGTGCGGGTCTCGCCGAGGACCACGTAGTCCGGCGCGTGGTCGGTCAGGACGTAACCGATGTCGTGCAGCGCGGTGGTCAGACCCGCCTCGCCGATGACGTACGCGGTGCCGCCAGGGCGCTGGTCGTCGAGGAACTTGGCGGTGGCGAGCGCCGAGGTCCAGATGTTGGCGACGGGGACTTCGAGGCCCATGCGGGTCAGCCGGGCCTGGAGGTCACGGGCGGTGTAGATGGAGTTGTTCGTCAGGACCAGGAACGGCTTGCCGGACTCGCGCAGCTTCTTGATGAACGCGTCGGCGCCGGGGATCGGAATGCCCTCGTGGATGAGTACGCCGTCCATGTCGGTGAGCCACGATTCGATGGGCTTGCGCTCTGCCATGGGGTGCACTCCTGCGGTCTGCGCGAACTGAAGCTGGGGGGCGCCGGGACGACGCTGTGCCGACGCCCCCAGAGTAATCATGAAGCGGTGATCTCCACCCCGTTCGATCAGCTACCGGTGGCCGACTTCCAGTCCTCGACGTACGAGGTGAGGTTCTCGGAGATGTCGGCCCAGTCCGGTTCGAAGATCTCGACGCCGTCCATGATCTTGTCGAGGGCGATGGCGTTGGCGTCGGTGGCCTTGATGTCCTTGCGTGCGGCGAAGCCCCCGCCGACCTCGCTGACCTGCTGCTGCGCCTGCCGGCTGAGCAGGAAGTCGAGGAACTTCCTGGCGTTGGCGTCGTGCGGTGCCTTGTTCACCAGGCCCGCGGCGTAGGGCAGCGCGAAGGTGGTGGGCTTCTTGCCCTGCTTCGCCGGGAACCAGATGCCGAGGTTCGGCATGTCCTTGGACTGCGCGTAGTTCATCTGCACGTCGCCGTTGGCGACGAGCAGTTCGCCCTTGTCGACCTTGGGGGCGAGCTTGCCGGTGGACGCGGACGGGCCGACGTTGTTGGACTGGAGCCTCTCCAGGTACTTCATGGCGGGTTCCTTGCCGCCGAAGTCGTGCATCGCCTTGATGAGGACGGCGGTGCCGTCGCCCGCGACACCGGGCGTGGAGTACTGGAGCTTGTTCTTGTACGCGCCGTCCGTCAGCTCGTCCCAGGTCCTGGGCGCCTTGGAGCCGCCCAGCTCCTTCTTGTTGTAGATGAACCCGAAGTAGTTGTTGACGACGGAGGTCCACTTGCCGTCGGGGGCCTTGTCCGCGCCGTCGACGTGCTGGGACCCCTCGGGTTGGTACGCCTTGAGCAGGCCCTTCTCGTCGGCCTGCTGGATGAACGGCGGGAGCGTGATGATGACGTCGGCCTGGGTGTTGGACTTCTCGCGGACGGCGCGCTGCACCATCTCGCCGGAGCCGCCCTCGACGTACTTGACCTTGATGCCGGTCTTCTTCTCGAAGTCCTCGAAGACCTTGTCGTACCAGCCGTCGCCGTTCTCGCCCTTGAGGCCGTCGGCACTGTAGATGGTGACGACCTTGGCGTCGGATGCGGCGGAGTCGCCGCCGCAGGCGGTGAGGGCCGTGGTCAGGAGGGCGCAGCCGCCGAGGGCGGCGAGCGTGCGGACAGGGATGACGGTGCGCATGACGTGTCGTACTCCTTGCGGCGATGTACGGGATACGGGCGATGAGGGACGGGGGACGGGGACGGTCAGCGGTAGGAGGCGCGGGTGCGGATGCGGGACACCGCGAAGAGGACGAGCAGGGTCGCGCCCATGAGGACCACCGCGAGGGCGGCGCCGGTGAAGGTGGCTCCGCGGTCGGTGGCCGCGTAGATCCGTACGGGCAGCGGGGTCCAGTCCGGCGGGTAGAGCATCATGGTGGCGCTCAGCTCGCCCATGGACAGGGCGAAGCAGAGCCCGGCGGCGGCGGTCAGGGAAGGCAGCAGGAGCGGCAGCTTCACCCGCCACAGGACGTACGCGGGCCGGGCGCCGAGGGACGCCGCGGCCTGCTCGTACGCCGGGTCGAGACGCAGGATGGCGGCGGAGACCGACTGGTAGGCGAACGCCGTGACAAGAATGGCGTGCGCCAGGACGACGATCGTGGACGTGCCGTTGAGGATCACCGGTGGCTTGCTGAAGGCCACGAGGACCGCGAGGCCCACCACCACCGACGGCACGGCGACGGGCATGATGAACAGCGCGTCCAGGATCCGCCCGCACCCCCGCGAGAGCCGTGAGGTGCCCTCCCCGCGCCGCTTCAGAGCGGCGGCGGCTAGGGCGGCCCAGGTGCCCGCGGCCAGCGCGATCAGGCTGGCGCCGAGCGCGGTGAGCAGGCTGGTGGTGAGGGCCTGGAGGGATTCGCCGCGGGTGGCGGCGGAGTAGTGCTCGGCGGTGAGGTCGGAGGGGAACGCGCCCGACCAGTGCCCGGCGAACGACGCCGCGACGATCACGAGCAGCGGCAGCGCGAACAGCGGCAGGAACAGGACGAAGAAGACCGTCCAGGTCGCCCACTTGCCTTTGCGGCTATGCACCAGCACGGCGGCTCACCACCCGGTAGAGGCCGTAGAGGCCCACGGAGATCGCGATGTTGACGACGGCGACGACGCAGGCCGCCGGGTAGTCGGATTCGAGCATCGCCTTGCTGTAGACGAGCATCGGCAGGGTCGTGACGTCCTTGGCCCCGGTGAACAGGACGATCCCGAACTCGTTCAGGCACATCACCAGGACGAGGCTGCCGCCGGCGGCGAGCGCGGGCAGCGCCTCGGGCAGGATCACCTTCCGTACGACCCGCAGGGGCCGCGCCCCCAGCGAGGAGGCCACCTCCAGTTGGGCCGTGTCGATCTGGGAGAACGCGGCGAGCAGCGGCCGCATCACGAACGGCGTGAAGTACGTGATCTCGGCGATCAGCACCCCCCACGGCGTGGTCAGGAACTGGAAGGGCCCGTCACCGGCTGTCCCCGTGGCGTCCGTCCACAGCCCGTTGGCCATGCCCTTGGTGCCGTAGATGAACAGCAGCGCGAGGGTGATCAGGAACGACGGGAAGGACAGGAACACGTCGATGAACCGGGCGACGGCCTTCCCGCCGGGGAACGGCACGAACGCGATGACCAGCGCGAGCGCGAATCCGAGCACCAGACATCCCACGGTCGCCCCGACCGCCAGCCACACCGTCGTCCCGAGTGCCTCCCGGAACGAGGCGGAGGCGAAGACGTCGGCGTACGGCTCCAGTGAGGTTCCGCCCGTGTCGGGCCGCACGGACTGCCGCACGACGAGGGCGAGGGGGTAGAGGAACACGAGCCCGAGCAGGGCGAGGGGCGGCAACGCCCACACGAACGCCGGGACTTGTCGTGTGCGCTGTGGGCAATCGTCCCGCAGGGCGGGTTCCCGACCCTCAACCGCAGCCGACACCACCGGGTCACCGTCACTCAGGCGCTCAGCAGACCTACTCATCGCTCACCCCTGCGGCGAGCAGCACCGCGTCCTCCGGTGCGAAGTGCAACGTAACGGCACTGCCCAGAGCGGGCGGCTCCCGCAGCTCCCGGACGTCCGCCTTCACGGAGTGCCCCGCCACCGAGGCGAGCACCCGGTGTGTGGCACCACGCCACTGCACCTCGGTGACCGTCCCGCTCAGGGAGTTGGGCCCGGGCCCGAGCCCGACGAGGTGCGGCCGCACGCACAGGGTGGCGCTCACCCCTGCGGCCACTCCCGAGGTGTCGACCTTCACTTCGGCCCCGCCCAGGGAAACAGACCCGACCCCCACCGAGACCGGCAGGAGGTTGGCGTTGCCCACGAACGACGCCGTGAACGCCGTCCGGGGCGCACGGTACAGCTCCTGCGGAGTCCCGCAGTCCCGCAACCGCGCCCGGTCCATCACGGCGATCCGGTCGGCGAGGGTGAGCGCCTCCACCTGGTCATGGGTGACGTACAGAATCGACACATCGGGCAACTCCCGGTGCAGTCGCGCGAGTTCGGCCAGCATCCCGGACCGGAGCTGCGCGTCGAGCGCGGACAGCGGCTCGTCGAGCAGCAGCACACCGGGCCGGATGGCCAGGGCCCGCGCGATGGCGACGCGCTGCTGCTGCCCGCCGGACAGCTCGCGCGGATACCGCTTGGCGTAGGCGGCCATGCCCGTCATCTCCAGGGCGTCGGCGACCCGGCCGGGAATGTCGGCCCTGGCCGTCTTCCGCGCCTTCAGACCGAAGGCGACGTTCTCCTCGACCCGCAGGTGCGGGAACAGCGCGTACTGCTGGACGACCATGCCGATGCCGCGCCGGTGCGGCGGCAGCGCGGTGACGTCGCGGCCGCCGATGAACACCCGCCCGGAGACGGGCCGCACGAACCCGGCGACGGCCCGCAGCGCGGTGGTCTTCCCTGACCCGGAGGGCCCGAGCAGCGCCATGACCTCGCCGGGCTCGACGGTCAGATCGAGGGAGTCGAGGACGACACTCTTGCCGTACGCGACCGACACCGAGTCGAAGCGAATACCGCTGTCCATCGTGCGTATGCCGCTGCTCATCGCCCGGAGCCCCGCAGGAGCGCGGGCAGTTCGGCCACCGAGCCGAGGACGTGGGTGGCCCCGGCGTCCACGAGGGCCGCGGCGTCGTGGGCGCCGGTGAGGACACCGGCGACGACCCCGGCCCCGGCGCGCACCCCGCTCAGCATGTCGTACGCGGTGTCACCGGCCACGGCGATCTCGGCCACGGAGTCGGCGGCGCCGGTGCGCAGGAACGCGGCGAGGACCATGTCGGGGCAGGGCCGTCCGCGGCCCCCCGCGTCGGCGGGGCACAGGGTGAGGGCGACGAGGTCGCGCCAGCCGAGTGCGTCCAGGATGGCGTCCTGGGTGACGCGGGCGAAGCCGGTGCTCAGGACGACGGTCAGACCGTCCGCGACGAGTTCCCCGATGGCTTCCCGCGCGCCGGGGACGGGCGCGATGCGGCCGCCGTCCACCAGCTCCCCGTACGCCTTCTCGAAAGCCACGTTCGCCTGCCGCGCCCGCGCCTCGTCGCCGAACAGGTGCCGGAAGACGGAGATCTTCGACTCGCCCATGGTGGCGCGGACGTAGTCCAGCTTCGCGGCGTGGTCGGCGGAGCCCTCCTCGACGCCGAGTTCGCGTGCGGCGGCGGCGAAGGCCTGCTCGACAAGGCCGCCGTCGGCGACGGTGGTCCCCGCCATGTCGAGCACCACGAGTCGCACGTTCCTGTTCGCGCTCCCGGTCCTGTTCGCGTTCTCGGTCCTGTTCGCGTTCTCGGTCAATTCCCTCACCATCCCAGCTCGTCGGCGGTCTTCTCGGCGATCGCGGGCGAGCACGTCATGCCGCGCCCACCGGGCCCTGTGACCAGCCAGATCCCGTCGCGCACCTGCTCGCGGTGGACGACCCGGGTGGTGTCGACGCACTGCGCGTACACCCCCGCCCAGCGCCGCCTGATCTTCGGCAGCGGCCGCCCCAGGAAGCCCTCGACGACCGCGGTGAGGTGGTCGTAGGGGTCTTCGAGGGTGTCGAAGGCGAAGGGGTGCTCGTACTCGTGGGTGTCGCCGATGGTCAGTCCGCCGTCGGCACGCTGCACCATGAGCAGTTGCATCTTGTGGGCGGCGGCGGTCGGTTCCTGCGCCTGCCCGGCGTTGAGCGCGTCGAGAGCGGGTGACCTGTACGCCGGGTAGTAGCGGAAGCTGTCGGCGTCGGCGACGGACGTGGTGAGCGGTTCGCCGAGCGGGGCGGTCTGCATCATCTGCAGGCGTACGCGGCGCACGGGCAGCTCGGGGGCCAGCTCGCGGACGAGCCCGCCGAGCCAGGCCCCGGTGCACAGCACGACGGCGTCGCCAGTGTGCACGTCGCCGTGGTCGTCACGCACCGCGCCAGGACCGACCGCCTCGCGGACCTCGCGGCCCGGCAGGAACGTGTAGCGCGGCGACTTCAGGAGCTCTTCGCGCAGGTGCCGCTGTGCGGTGCGCGGCTCGACCGCGGCGTCCCGCTCGCACCACAGGGCGGCGGTGAACTCGCCCCGCAGCGCCGGGTTGAGGCCGCGGGCCTCCGCCGCTTCGAGCAGCCTGTAGCCGCGGGCGGCGGCGTCCGTGCGGGCGAGGGCGGCCTCGGCCACGGCCCGCTCGCGCTCGTTGCGTACGAGGGTCAGCGAGCCGTTGGCGCGGAAGCCGAGCCCCGGCACGCGGGCGCCGATCTCCTCCCACAGCTCGCGGGCCCGCAGCGCGGTGTCCAGCTCCTCGCCGCCCGCCCGGCCGCTGACCCATATCTGCCCGAAGTTGCGCAGCGACGCCCCGCGGGCCTCGCTCTCGCGCTCGATCTGTACGACCTCGTGGCCGCGCTCCACTGCGTGCCAGGCGTGCATGGTTCCCACCACGCCGGCTCCTACGACGATGACTCTCACGACGGCAACGCTCCTTTCGACGGGTGACCCCGTGGGGCCCGGTCGGCAACGGGACGGTGAACGGACCGTCAAGCTTGGACTAGACCCGTTACCATTCCTTAATCATGAGGGGCCGTCGGAGGAACGGGAAGAGGGTTCAGTTCTCGCCGGCGAGGTGCGTGGTGAAGGAGAACCGGTCGCCGCGGTAGAGGGTGCGCACGCGCTCCAGGGGCCGCCCCTCGGTGTCCCGTGAGAGGCGGTGGATCAGGAGCATGGGCAGCGCGGGCGGCGTCCCGACGAGCAGGGCCTCGCGGGGCGTCGCGAGCACCGTCTCGATGCGTTCGTCGGCGTCGCCGAAGGGGATGCCGAGACGGTCACGCAGATAGGCGTAGAAGGACGAGTCCGGCTCGAAGTCCCGGTCCAGGCGCGGCACGCGGGCCACGGCGACGTAGGTGGACTCCAGGCCCACGCGCTCGTCGTCGGCGAGCAGTACGCGTTCCATGTGCCACACGGGTTCACCGGGCGGTGTCCCTATGTCGGCGGCGAGCGCGGCCGGGCACGGGAAGCGGTCCAGGGAGATCAGATTGCGGCCCGGGGTGCGGCCCTGCCTGCGGACGCCCTCGGTGTAGCTGGCCAGGGACAGGGGCTGCTCCAGCTTGGGCCCGGCGACCACGGTTCCGCGGCCCTGCCGGCGCAGCCGCCCTTCGAGCAACAGCTCGCGCAGCGCCTGCCGGACGGTCTCCCGCGCGACCTCGTAGCGCTCGGCGAGGTCGCGTTCGGTGGGCAGGCTCTGCCCGTCGCCCAACTCATCGATCAGCCCCGCGATGCGGGCCTTGACGGCGTAGTACTTCGGGATGCGCCCGTGCTCGGGGATGCCGGAGCGGATCGGCGCTCCCGGGGCCTGGTCGCGCAGGTGCTCGGGCGGGGCGGCGTTGGGGCGGTCGGGGTTGTCCACGGGCAGATGTTCGCATGTCGCGGGGCGGGGGTCGGGGGTGGCTGAGGGTGCGGGTCGGGGGCGGCTGAGGGTGCGGGTCGGGGGCGGCTGAGGGTGTGGGCCGGGGGCGGCGGGCAGCGCGGGCCGGGGACGGCTGACGGCGCGGGCCGGGGTGTGCGGGCAGCGCGGGCCGGGGACGGCTGACGGCGCGGGCCGGGATGTGCGGGCAGCGTGGGCCGGGGTGTGCGGGTGGCAGCCGGAAGGCCGGGCCCGTGCCGCCGGACTTGCTTCGGCTGGGGCGGCACGGGCACGGCCTTCGGGGGCGGCGGAACCGGCTGATCAGCGCCTTCTGGCCCGAAGGCGCCGAGATCCCACCACTAGGGCCACACCACCGAGGAGGACGGCGGCGGCCCCGAGCCCGGGCAGGTGGCCCGGGCCGGTCTTCGCGAGTTCGCCGGGGCCCTGGGCGGGGGGCCCGGCCGCCTCGACGATGTCGAACGCGTAGTCGTTGGACGTCCCCACCCAGTCGGAGTCGTCGGCGTGGCCGTCGTGCTCCGTGTGCCGCCGCACCACGGCGGCGCTCGCCACGACCCGGTCGGGCGCGGCGTCGGAGGTGAAGGCGAGGCGGATGTGGACGGTGACGGTGTGCCCGGGGCCGATGGTGAAGCCGGGGAACCCGTTGTCGGGGGCGCTGTTGCCGCCGCGGGCACTGTTGACGCCGGGGACACTGTGGTCACCAGGGGTGCCGGGCGTGTCGGCTGGGGCGTCGGCGGCACCCGGGGCGTCGGCGGCGCCTGGGGCGTCGGTCGCCCCGACCGCGCCGCCGAGCACCCCGACGTTCTCGTCCCGGTCGGTCCGCACGAACCGCACCGGACGCCGACGCGACCCGTCGTCGAACTCCAACTGGATCTGCCGGGGCCGCAGCGCCTTGCCGCGGTCCACGAGGACGATGACCGGGTGGACGTTCCCGCAGGTGTCGTCCGTGGTGTTGGTCAGCTCCACCGACCAGCTCCGGAAGCCGCCGCCGGGTTCGTAGGTGGCGGGTCCGCCGGTGACGCGGGTCGCGATCGGGAAGTCGTCCCCGGCGGCGGTGGCGCAGGTGGGCCGCAGGACGGTGGCCGCGCCGCTCTCCCCCGGCTGGTCGCCGGCGGCCGCCGCCACCCCGGCCACGGCGGGCGCGAGGGTGACGGCGGCGACGGCGACGCCTGCCGCGAGAGAACTGCGAAGTCGCATGGAGGGCCCTTGCTGGCGACCGGACGCACGAAGCCTCCGGAACGGCCGAACTGACGGCGGAATAAGGCCCGTTGAGTGATCCGGCACACGGCCAGGAGCAACGGGGCGTGGCCCAGACCCTGCCACGCTCCCGCCGCCCGGCACAGGGCTCACCGCACCCGGGGACCCGTTCGGCTGGCCGATTCCCCCCTAACAGCCGATTCGTCGTCAAGTCCGATTCGTCGTCAAGTCCGATTGGCGGGAATGGGCAGGCAGGGCGGGACGCGCCCGGCCGAAGAGCGGGGCCAGCACCAGTTGCGCCGCGCCCTCCGCGACCCCCCGGTCGCCGCCAGGAGCACCGCGTACCCCGACGGGCGTACGGGAGCCCTCGCGCCGGGTGCGACCGGCGACGACGGCGCCGACTCCCCGTACGAAGAGGTCCTCGGCGGCGAATACGGTGCGGCCGCCGAGCAGTACGAGGTCGATGTCGAGCAGCGCGACGAGGTTCCCCGCGGCGGTGCCGAGGACCCGGGCGGCCTCGTCGAGGTCGCCGCCCGCGACCGCCGCCAGGCACAGGGCCTCCACGCACCCGCGGTCACCGCACCCGCACGGCGGCCCGTCCAGTTGCAGGACCTGGTGCCCGAACTCCCCGGCCCCCGTGCGGGCCCCCCGGTAGAGGCCGCCGCCGAGGACCAGGCCCGCGCCGAGGCCGGTCCCCAGGTGCAGATACGCGAACGACTCCGCGGCCCCGCCGAGGGCGAGCCCGAGCGCGGCGGCGTTGGTGTCCTTGTCCACGGCCACCGGCAGCCCGAGCCGCGCGGCGAGCGCGTCCCGCAGCGGATAGCCGTCCCACTCCGGGAACCCGGTGACCCGGTGCAGGACCCCGGCCTCGTGGTCGAGCGGCCCTGGCAGGGCTACTCCTACGCCAAGGACGGCGGGGGGCGCCGCCCCGAGGGGGGTTCCGTCCGTACCGGTGGGCCTGTCCGACCTGGGGGACGCGTCCGACCCGGCGGTCCCGGTCAACGCCCTCACCTCACCCACCGCGGCCGTCACTACGGCATCCGCGCCCGCCCCGAAATCGAGGGGCGCCCGCCGCTCCGCCACCACCGCGCCGGTGAGGTCGGCGAGCACGGCGGTCAGCGCGTCGCGGTCCAGGTGCAGCCCGACCGCGTACCCGGCGCCGGGTACGAGCCGCAGCGCGGTCGCCGGTTTGCCGCCGGTGGACGCGCGCCGCCCGGCGTCGGCCACCAGGCCGTCCCCGCGAAGGCGCGCGACAATCTTGCTGACGGCCTGCGGGGTGAGCCCCGTACGCGCCGCGAGTTCGAGGCGGCTGACCCCTTCGGCACCGCCGACCGCGGCCCGGCGCAGCAGATCGAGCACGAGCGCCGCGTTGTGCCCGCGCAGCGCCCGAAGATTCGCCCCGCCACCCATGGCGGGCGTGGCGCCGGTGGTGGCGGTCTCTGTGTGTCCGGTGACCTCGCTGTTCACACCCCCATTGTCAGCACCGCTTGCACTTTGGCAACACCGTTGCCAAAGTGGAGGGCATGACTGAAGGCGACATGACCGAAGGCAAGAACGACCTCCGCGTGGGCCTGATCGGCTACGGCCTCGCGGGCTCCGTCTTCCACGCCCCCCTGATCGCCGCGACCGAGGGCCTCGCCCTGGACACGGTCGTCACCTCGAACCCCGAGCGGCAGGCGCGGGCCAGGACCGAGTTCGGTGCGGGGCTGCGCTGCGTGGCGGACGCCGACGAACTCTGGGGCCGCGCGGACGAGCTCGACTTGATCGTCGTGGCATCCCCGAACAAGACGCACGTGGCGCTCGCGACGGCCGCGCTGAAGGCGGGCCTGCCGGTCGTCGTGGACAAGCCCCTCGCGGGCACCGCCGCCGAGGCCCGCGAGCTCGCCGCCCTCGCGGACGAGCGCGGACTGCTCCTGTCGGTCTTCCAGAACCGCCGCTGGGACAACGACTTCCGTACGCTGCGCAAGATCGTCGGTGACGGCGAGCTCGGCGACGTATGGCGCTTCGAGTCCCGCTTCGAGCGCTGGCGCCCGCAGCCCAAGGGCGGCTGGCGCGAGTCCGGCGACCCCGAGGAGATCGGCGGCCTGCTGTACGACCTGGGCAGCCACGTGGTCGACCAGGCCCTGGTCCTCTTCGGCCCCGCGGTCCGCGTGTACGCCGAGACGGACGTCCGCCGGGCGGGCGCCGAGGCCAACGACGACACGTTCGTCGCGATCACCCACGCCGGCGGCGTCCGCTCGCACCTGTACGTCAGCGCGACGACCGCGCAGCTCGGCCCCCGGTTCCGTGTCCTCGGCTCGTCGGCGGGCTATGTGAAGTACGGCCTCGACCCACAGGAGGCCGCCCTGCGCGACGGCAAGCGGCCCACGGCCCCCGGGGCCCCCGAGGCCAAGGACCCGTGGGGCGTGGAGCCCGAGTCGATGTGGGGCCGCGTCGGCGCCGGCGAGTCCCCGCTCACCGGTGGCGGCCGCCCCGAACCCACCCTGCCGGGCGACTATCCCGCGTACTACGCCGCCGTGGCCGCCGCCCTGCGCGGCGAGGGCGACAACCCGGTCACCGCGCACGAGGCCGCGGCGGCGCTCGACGTCCTGGAGGCCGCGCGCCGCTCGGCGCGCGAGGGTGTGGCGGTGACGCTGTGAGCGCCGGACCGATCTACCGGGCGTCGTCGGACGCCCCCGCCGCCCCCTCCCCCACGGGATCAGCCTCCACCGCGTCGGCCTCCACATCGGCGGCCGCCCCCTCCGTGGCCGAGCTGGAGGAGCAGGAGCGGCGCCTGACGCTGACCCGCTTCACCTACGACGACGCGTGGGCGCTCGGCTGCCTCCTGGTGGACATGGCGCGTGCGCGTCAGGCGCCGGTCGCCGTGGACATCCGGCGCGGCGGGCAGCAGCTCTTCCACGCCGCGCTGCCGGGATCGACCCCCGACAACGACGCCTGGATCGACCGCAAGCGCCGCGTCGTCGAGCGGTACGGCTGCTCCTCGTACCTGGTGGGCAGCAGGTTCCGGGCCAAGGGTTCGACGTTCGAGGAGTCCTCACGCCTCGACCCCGACCGGTACGCGGCGCACGGCGGCGCGTTCCCGATCGCGGTCGAGGGCGTGGGCGTCATCGGCACGGTGGTCGTCTCGGGCCTCCCCCAGGTCGAGGACCACGCCCTGGTGGTGGCCGCGCTGGAGCGCTTCACCGCGTCCTGACGCCTTCCGGGTCCGGGTGGGCCGGGCCGCGGCCCGGCCCACCCGGTCTCACCCGGTCCTGTCCGGGCTTGCCTCAGTCCGCCTGGTCCTGGGCGCGGCGGCGCACCATCACCACGAACCCGACGCCGGTACCGACCAGCGCCGCGGCGATCGCCCCCACCAGGGCGAGCTCACCCGACGATGTGCCGGTGTGGGCCATCTCGTGGTGGCTCTTCGACGGGTGGGGATGCGGGTGCGGGTGGGGATGCGGATGCGGGTGTGCCGATGACTTGGACGGCTCCGGGGTGGGCCGGGGGTCGTCGCTGTCCGAGGGGTCGGGGTCCGGGCCCGGCCAGTCGCTGTCCGAGGGGTCGGGGTCCGGGCCCGGGTCATCGCTGTCCGACGGGTCTGGGTCGGGGTCCGGGTCCGGATCGTCACTGTCCGACGGGTCCGGGCTCGGGTCCGGGTCCGGGTCGTCACTGGGGTCCGGGTCCGGGTCCGGGTCGTCACTGTCCGACGGATCCGGGCTCGGGTCCGGGTCCGGGTCCGGGTCGTCACTGTCCGACGGGTCCGGGTCCGGGTCCGGATCCGGGTCGTCACTGTCCGACGGATCCGGGCTCGGGTCCGGATCCGGGTCGTCACTGTCCGACGGATCCGGCGACGGCGACGTGCACGACGGCAGGTCGCCGTTGAACGGGTACGCGTGGATCTCCTGGCCCCCGCCGCCATCGGTCCGCGAGGTGTGGGTCATCGAGCCCACCGTGAAGAAGCGCCCGTTCATCCCCGGCAGCGTCACCGTGGTCGCGCTGCCCGGCGATCCCACGAGCACGCTGCCCTGGAACTGCCCGCTGCCCGCGAAGTTCATCGAACTCGCGTCCGGCACGTTCCACAGCAGCCGTTCACGCAGGCCGTCCGGCAGGGCTCCGCTGTAGGTGCGGATCGTGCGTTCGGACCCCATGAGGTTGACGAGCACGGTGGCACCGGCGGGAATGTTCCTGAACGTGATGCCCTGGTCGCCGCCGCTCCTGCTGACCAGGTCGAAGTCGACGTTGAAGACCTGGAGGTCGGACGTGCCGTCGCCGGTGAAGACGGTCTCGTAGCCGTTGTTGACCGCGGAGCCCGTGACCTCGCGGGGCTCGTCGCCGTCGTACGCGTAGCAGTGGCTGGCAGCCGTGAGCCGGCCGGGGAGTGAGGCGTACCGGTCGCCCGCGTCCGGGTCCTGGACGGGTGCCGGGATCACCCGGCCGCTCAGCGCGCCCCCGTACCGGACGACGCCGTTGACGGAGCCCTCCTCCGCGAGCAGGCGCTGACCGGGCGCGACCGTCAGGTCCCCGCCCGCCGTCAGGAAGTCCGAGCCGTTGGGCGGCGGCACCCGGGAGCCCACGCCCGCCACACCCACGTTGTAGACCTGCGAGACCCCGGCGCGTTTGTTCATGTCGAAGTCGCCGAGCACGACGACCTTGCCCTCGGCCTCCGCGGCGGCCTCGCGCACGCGCATGGTCTCGCCGACGAAGATGTTGATGTTCTCGTCCCGGCCCGTCACGGGGCCGTTGTTCGCCTCCGGGTACGTTTCGGGGCAGGCCGCGCCCTTGCAGGGGCCGAGGCCGCCGGGCAGGGGGTCGGCGACTCCCTGCCCGGCCAGGCCGCCGACCACGGCGGCGGCCGCGACGGTGACGGCCGCCGCCACATACGCTGATCGTTTTCTTCGCATACACGGAAATATGCGTAATTCAGACAAAACTCATGGGAGACACGCTCATGGTTTCCCCCGTCAGGCCCCCTTCAGCTCCTGCCGCTGGCGTCCGAGGCCGTCGATCTCCAGCTCCACCACATCCCCGGCGCGCAGGAACGGCTTCGGCTCCAACTGCCCGAGCGCGACCCCGGCCGGGGTGCCGGTGTTGATCACATCGCCCGGGTACAGCGTCATGAACTGGCTGACGTACCGGACCACTTCCGCGACCGGGAAGATCTGCTGGGCCGTCGTCCCGTCCTGCTTCAGCTCGCCGTTGACCCACAGCCGCAGGCCGAGCGCCTGTGGGTCCGGTACCTCGTCGGCCGTGACCAGCCAGGGGCCGAGCGGGTTGAAGGTCTCGCAGTTCTTGCCCTTGTCCCAGGTGCCGCCGCGCTCGATCTGGAACTCCCGCTCGGACACGTCGTGCGCGACCGCGTACCCCGCGACGTGCGCGAGCGCCTGCTCGGCCGACTCCAGATAGCGCGCGGTGCGCCCGATGACGACGGCGAGCTCCACCTCCCAGTCGGTCTTCACCGAGCCGCGCGGCACCAGGACGGTGTCGTTCGGGCCGACGACGGTGTCCGCCGCCTTGAAGAAGACGACGGGCTCGGCGGGCGGCTCGGCACCGGTCTCGGCGGCGTGGTCGTGGTAGTTCAGGCCGATGCACACGACCTTGCCGACCTGCGCGACCGGCGGCCCGATCCGCAGCCCGGCCGGGTCGAGCGCGGGCAGGGCGCCCTCGCCCGCGGCGGCGCGGACACGGTCGAGCGCGGCGTCGTCGGCGAGCAGCGCCCCGTCGATGTCCGCGACCGTGCCGGACAGGTCGCGCAGGGTGCCCCCGGCGTCGAGCAGGGCCGGGCGCTCGGCGCCCGCCGTACCGACTCGCAGCAGCTTCATGGTGTGACTCCCTTGGTCGAGCTTGGCCCGGCCGATGGGTGCGGCCATCGGAGCTGAGGTTGGTCGATCCTCCAAGCCCGCCGTCCGCTCCGCAAGACCCCGTTCACGTACTGGACCGTCACAAGCCCCGAGCACCGGCTCGTCGCAGGGTCCGTCACAGCACGGCCGCGGCCCCCATCGCCCCCGAGCCCGTCGGCATGTCGCGGTAGAGGTAGGCCCGCTCGACCGCGCTCCAGGTCGTGCTGGTCACCACGTACAGCGCGGCGGCGAGCGGCACCACGGCCACGGTGAACAGGGTCATGAAGGACAGGAACGGCATGACCCTCGTCATGGCGGTCATGGCGCCCGCGCCGGGGGCCTGTTCGCCGCCGGGCGCGGCCGGCGGGTTCGCGGCGAGCTGTCGCTTCGTACGCCGGTAGTTGAAGGTCGCGACGGCGGTGACGAGGGCGAAGAGCGCGAGGTAGAGGAGGCCCGGGGCGCCGAGGAGGCCGCCGTCGCCGAGCGCGTCCGCCCAGCGCCCGCCGAGGGGCGCCGTGAACAGCTTGTGGTCGAGCAGCTCGTTGGCCTTCCCGCCGATGTCCGAGCTGGAGAACAGGTGGTAGAGCAGGAAGAAGGCGGGGAGCTGAACGAGTCCCGGAAGGCATCCCGCCAGCGGCGACACCTGCTCCTTTCGGTGCAGTTCCAGGAGCGCCCGCTGGAACTTCTCCGGGTTCTTGGCGTGCTTGGCGCGCAGCGCGGCGATCTGCGGGGAAAGCTTGGCGCGGGCCTTCTGGCCGCGGGCGGCGGCGCGGGACAGGGGGTGGACGAGCAGACGTACGCAGGCGGTGACCAGGACGATGGCGGCGGCCATCGCCCCGGCGTGGAAGAACGGTTCGAGCAGGTCCGCGAGGTCGGCGACCAGGCTGGCGAAGACGGACATGGGTGAGCCCTCCGGGGGTCTCGTCGTGCCGGAATGCCGCTGGGGCATGGGGGTGTGTCGGCATGACGACCCGCGCGGGGGTCTGCTGGAGAGGAGGCTTCCGGAAGTCCCTACGCGGCCGTCAGGAGGGGACGGCCGGGTGCTCGGGGACGGGTGCGCCCGCGGGCGTCGGGATCGCGCTGCGGCAGGAACGCGGTGCGTTGCTCACGGTCGCGGATGGCCGTGCGCACCCTGGTGCGGGGCACGGCGGGCGCACAGCGCGCGGCGAGCAGCGAGCACAGGGCGAGGGCGGAGCCCGCGGCGGCGGTCGCGGCGAGGGCGACGGCGGCGGAGAGGCTGCCAGCGTCGGCGAGGACGGTCTCCACCAGGAGGAACAGCATCAGGAGTGCGGGGCGCAGGGCGGCGGCCCACGCACGCAGCACGTTCCTGACCGGATTCCCGCCCACGTCGTCACCCCCCGCCGTTCTGCGCTCCGTACGGATGTACTACCGCCGGATGTACTACCACCAGATGTACTACCGCCGTTTATACAGGATCCGCCGTGTGCGCGGCATCGACGACGCCGGTGTCGCCGCCCGGGTCCTTGGCGAGCACCTCGTCGTCCGCCCGTGCGTCCCGGTCGGCGGGACCGGCGTACGAGACGGCGAGGGCCACCGCCAGATTGGCGGCGAGCGCGAGGATTCCGGCGTTCACGCCGAACACCGGATCGTGCTCGGTGAAGACGAGCCCGCACACGATCGCCACCCCCACCACGAGCCCGCTCACCGCGCCCGCCAGGCTCAGCCGCCGCCAGACCAGGCCGATCAGGAGCATCGGTACGAGCTGCGCCATTCCCTCGTACGAGATGAGCGAGAGCCGCACCAGGGTGTTGGGGACGGTGTACGTCATCACGAGGGCGATGCAGCCCGCAAGCACCACCACCGCCTGCGACGCGAGCTTCTGGCGCGCCGGGGCGTGCCACCCCGGCAGCAGGGACAGCACGCTGCGACCCCACATCGTCCCGATGACCAGCATGAACACCGCCATCGGAACGATCGAGGAGAGCGCCGCCGCGACCCCCACGAACCCCACCAACCAGGCCGGCAGCGAGTCCACGACCAGTCGGAAGAGCGCCAGGTTCGACCCGGCGCCGGTCAGCCCCGGCACCACGAACAGGGCCGCCATGCCAAGGAGCATCGGGACGAAGAGCAGCACGTTGTAGGCGGGCAGCAGGACCGCGTTGCGGCGCAGGGCGTCGGCGTTGCGGGCGCCCAGATAGCCCGCGACGGTGGTCGGGAAGATGACGACGGTGAGGGCGTTCAGGATCGTCGTCGTGGCGAACCAGGCCTGCCCGTACGGGCTGTCACCGCTCCCCGGCAGCGTCAGCCACTCCCCCTTCTCCCGTACGACCCGGTCGAGGAAGTCCCCGTACCCGTCGAAGTAGTGCAGCGGTACGTAGATCATGAGGAATGCGAGCGTGGCGATGACCAGGACGTCCTTGAGGACCGACACCCAGGCGCTGCCGCGCAGGCCGCTCACGACCACGAACCCCGTGGTGACGGCGAAGCCGATGAAATAGGCCCAGTTGAGGCTGATGGCGCCGTACGAGATCGTCGAGACGACCACGCCCATGCCCGTGATCTGCAACTGGATGTAGGGCAGCAGGAATACGGTCACCAGGAGCGCGAGGGCGGCGCCGAGCCAGGGCCGTCCGTAGCGGTGGGCCACCATGTCCGTGATGGACACGAGGCCGTGCTGTCGCGCGTACGACCAGAGCATCGGGCCGACGACGTACCCGACGGCGTATCCGCACGACATGTAGGCGACGACGTACAGGACGGGCGCGCCGTAGTTGTACCCCCAGCCCGCGGCGCCCAGATAGCTGAAGCTGGTGTACCCCTCGCCCGCCATGAGGACCCAGATGAACACGGTCCCGAGCGACCGCCCGCCCACGGACCACTCGGCGAGCCCGCCGCCGCGGTCGCCGCGCCCGCTCCGCCCGCGCACGGCGAGCAGCCCGAGGCCGACGGTCGCGACCATGAAGAGGCCGAAGATGCTGGTGGCGACGGCGGCGTTCACGAGGCCCGCTTCCTTTTGTCCCCGCGGTACGCGAGCCATACGGCGACCGGTGTGAGCAGCGTGGCCAGGAGCAGCCACGCGAACAGCAACGGCAGCCCGAGGATCAGCGGCCGTACGCGATTGACGAAGGGCAACGCGCCCACGTACAGCAGGAAGGGCACGAGGAGCCAGAGCAGATGAGGGCGGCGCAGGGGGCGGCGTCGGGGGCGGCGCATGATCACGGGTCAGCAGCCTAACCGGCTCCCGGATGCTCAGCGGGGCCGCACGGAAGTGAGCTGCCCCCACACCACCAACCGGTACCGGGAGGTGTACTCCGGGGTGCAGGTGGTGAGCGTGATGTAGTACCCGGGCTCGTCGAACCCGCGCCCCGCCCGCACCGCGCTGCGCGGCACCGGCGCGATGACGCCGCCGTCGCGCGGGGTGGTCCGCGCGAGGGTCTCGCGGACGGCGTACGTGTAGACGGCGTCCCGCGTCCCGACGGTCATCCGGTCCCCGGCGCGCAGTTGGTCGATGTGCCGGAACGGCTCGCCGTGCGTGTTCCGGTGCCCGGCGAGCGCGAAGTTCCCGAGCCGCCCCGGTGCGGCGGTGCGCGGGTAGTGCCCGACGTACCCCTTGTCGAGCACCCCGCCCTTGCCGACGCCTTCGGCGACGGGGACGCGGAGGTCGAGGCGGGGGATGCGGAGTACTGCGTAGGCGTGGTTGTCAGAGGCGTGCGTGGGGGCGCGTTGGGGGGCGGGTGCGCCGGGGGCTTGGCCGGAGCGTCCGGAGCCGTCGGAGCTGCCGGGGCGGTCGGAGCCGTCGGAGGAGCCGTCGGGGGAGCCGTCTGAGCTGCCGGAGGAGCCGTCTGAGCTGCCGGTGGCTTCGCCGGCGGGGCCGGGGCCACCGGGATCTGGGCCCGGGCCCCCGCCCCCCGCCCACTCCTCCTCCAGGGACTCGACCTTGTTCTCGGCGGCGGCGCTGGCCTGGCGGTTGGTCCACCAGAGTTGATGGACGACGAGGAGGAGCAGGACGAGGCCGAGGGTGAGGACGGCTTCGCCGGAGTACCAGAGGGCGCGGGCGAGAGGCCCCCGCCGGGGCCGCGGACCTCTCGGACTGCGCCCCCGGCGGCCGGGGCCACGCTGCACGACGACGCGAGCCGTCGCCGTCCGACCGCCGTCACCTACCACTGCGTCACCTCTTGTCCGCCGTACCCCGGTGCCCGTGCCCGGCGCGTACCGCACGGCAGCGGCCAGCGGGACGGTCCGCGCCCCGGGGAGGTCCACGCTCCAGGGAGCCGCAAGATAAGGGGAGCGGGCACAAGTCACCAGACCCGTGGGACGGAACGGGCCCGCGCCCGGCCCGCGCCCCGGGCTCACGTCATCGCACCGGTCGACGTACCGCCCCACCCCATACACCCCACCCGGGGAACGGCAGTACGGTGTCACTCATGCGCCCCGACACGCCTGCCGACCACGTCGACCACGTCGACCACATCGCCGAAGCGGAGCGCCTGGAGCGCACCGCGGGCCTCTACCCGGAGGACGCGGAGCAACTGCTGCTACAGGCCGCGGCCCACCTGGAGCTGGCCGACGCGCGCGCCCGCGCGACGACGCTCTACGACAACCTCCTCTCCCCCTCCGCCCCGCACCCGGCGGAGAACCCGACGCTGATCCGGGCGCTCAAGGCGGCGAACCTGTGGGAGTACGGCCACGAGGCCGAGGCGAGGGCGATCATCGAGGGCGTCCGCGGCACGGCACCCGCGGACGCGGCGCCGTGGGTGATCGTGGCGGAGTCCCTTGAGGCGCACGACGAGCTGGACCAGGCGCACGAGGCGTTCACGCAGGGGTTGGAGAGACTGCTCCCGGCCCCCGACGCGTCGGACCCCTCGGGGGCTCCCGGCACAGCGGACCCCTCGGGGGCTCCCGGCACAGCGGACTCCTCGGGCACCCCCGGCACGGCGGACCCCTCGGGCACCCCCGGCACGGCGGACCCCTCGGGCACCCCCGGCACAGCGGCTCCCGAGGACGCCGCAGGCGCGGCGGGCGCGGCGGGCGCGGCGGGCGCGGCGGGCGCGGCGGGCGCGGCGGGCGCGGC